>CP016211.1:14027500-15227500 GCA_001931535.1 Minicystis rosea | reverse complement strand
GGGCGGACCGGAGGGCCGCGAAGCGCATTCGAGGGCCGCAGAAGGCCCGCGGTGGGCCGCGCATGCCGCCGCCGCGTCGCTCGGTGCGCCCGCGGTCGCCAGGTCGTTCTGCTCCCGCGCGCACTGCGTCGATGCTTCCCTCGCAGGTTGGCCAGATCGTCTCCGCTGTGCCGCAGGTGATCTCCGCCGTGGGAAAGGGGGTCAGTAGCGTGACCTCCGCGGTGCAGAGCATCGCTGGCGCCTTCTCCGGTTTCGGCGGCGGCGTCGGTGAAGCCGGCTACACGGAGAGCGAGACCGCGATCCCTGGGATCAACGCCATCATCTCCGCGCTCGGCTCGACGGCGTTCCGGCTCGAGGACTTCATCGCAAGGACGAGGGGCAGGATCGCTCCCACGCCCGAACAGGCAGACGCCTGGCTGCGCGCGTTCCGCATCGATCCGGGCCTGCTCTTCGTGGCAAGGCACACGAGCGTCGAGGCAGCCGCTCGTCTCGTGCGCTACCTCAAGCTCGCCAGCGGCGAGAAGCCGATGCGGTCTGGGTGGCAGCTCGACCGCAACCCCTACCTCACCCAGGTCGATCCCGCGGATCCACTGACCGATCCGCTCTACCTCCAGAGCATCCGCGACGCGATCGTCGGGACCAGCGATCCGCGTGTCCTGGTAGAGCACCTCGCGCGCCAGCCCGTGATCGTGACGCGCGAGACGGCGCGCCGAATGCTCGCACTGCTCCGACACGAGCTCGTCACCAACGGGCTCCCCCATTGGGCCGAGGTCCAGGGAAGCCTCGGGGACATCGCGAGAGAGATCGGCCGCGTGCGGAAGATTGCCGGCGAGGAGGGCACCGATCTCCATCTGGCACGCCTCTTTGGCGACGTCACCGTTCCCGCTGGAGCGAGCGCCGCCAACGCGGGTTCATGGTGACTTGCACGTCGAAGGAAGCTCACGACATGCGTCACGCGATCTTGATCATGCTGTTCCGCCTGGCTGCGCTGTGCGCGATGGCGGCCTAGCCGGCCTACCTCCTCGTCCCTCTGCGACCGCGAGCTCCGCTTCCTGGGCGCGGGTGTCCTGGCTGATGCGGAGGATGATGAAGACCTGTTTCGACGGCTACTGCGCAGGACAGGGCGCGGGGTCGCAGTTTTGCGGCTGCTGGGCAACGGGGCAGGACATCGACATCGGGAGCTGCACCTGCATCCCCTACGACGCCTCCGCGGTCTGCAACGGGCTGAACTGGATCAGGTCAACCCCGACCTGCTGAGCTGCACGCCCGCGACCACAACGCTCCAGAGCATCTGTCCAGGTTGATATCGGATCTCATCGGAGCACGTTTCGTGCGCGCGGCGGACCTTCCGACGCGGACGGCCGGCCGGTATGGTCGCGGCCCGAAGAGTCCCTCTCGGTCCGTCGCTTCTCCGTGGAGGAGCGCATCGGGGCCGTTCACGGTCTCGGTCTGGGCGCGATCGCCGAGCCCGTACCTCGATCTGGAGTCGCTCATCGGCAAGCCCGGATCCTTCTCGGTGCAGAGCGGCCTCGCCTACGCCCTCCGGCCCACGCGCCGCTGGAACGGCGTGGTCAGCTTCATCGAGCAGGTGCAGGCCGAGCCCACGGGCCTGTCGACGTATCACCTGCGGATCGCGCCCACCATCTGGCTGCTCTCGCACCGGCAGAATCACCGCGTCTTCCAGCACAAGTCGATCCCCGACATCGTCGATCAGATCCTCGGCGAGTGGGAGGTCCCGCACGCGTGGGAGATCCAGCGGGACAGCTACCCCAAGCTGGAATTCAAGGTTCAGTACGGCGAGAGCGACTACACCTTCCTCTGCCGGCTCCTGGAGGAGGCGGGCATCGCCTTCTGCTTCCCGGACGACGGCGGCGGATCGCAGCTCCTCCTCTCCGACGCGCTCCACGCCGGCCCCCCGCTGCCCTTCGTGGACAGCCCCAACGAGGAGGCGGAGATGGAGTTCGCGACCCAGCTCCGCCTCGCGCACGAGGTCCGCCCCGGCGCGCACCTGATCCGCGACTACGACTTTCGCAACCCCTCCTTCCCCCCACCCGCCACGTGGGCGCTGGGCCGTCGGTTGGGGGAGGATCGGCGCGCGCTCCTCCGCCGCGGGCTGGGGGGCCTGACTCGACATCTCCGCCGGCGTGCCTCTCACGTCCTCGTGCACGACCAAGCCGTCATCGCAGAGCAGGTCTTCGCGTCTCCGGGAGCGCCACACCGACACGGATTCATGATATCGAGCACGTATGCATGAATTCGGAGCTTTCTTTCTCGGGCTGTGCACGAGCCTGATAATCGCGCTGGGCGCTTGCGGCGGCGAGGAAGTGGTCGGCATGTCGGGAGGCGCCGGCGGCGGCAGCGCCACGACCACGACGACTGGCATCGGTAGCACCAGCAGCAGCGGAGGGTGCGTCGGCAGCTGCGCCGAGGCGCTCACCCAAGGCGTGCTCCTCTGCGACAGCGAAAAGATCCCCCCGCTCTACCAGGACCTTTTCGGCTGCGGTTGCGGGGCCTCCCTCTGCGCCGACGCGTGCGCATTCAGCCTTTGCGTGCACCAGCCCATGGATTCGGATTGCGACCTCTGCCTGAAGATGCATTGTGCCGCCGCGATCATCAATTGCGGTAGCCATTGAATTCGTTGCAGGCTCTGGAGCCGAGGATCGCCTCCCTGATTTCAACCCGTCCTCGAGCGAAGAGAGCGCTTGTGCGGATAGCCGATGCAAACGGGATCCGGAAGTCAAGAGGCCTCTCGCCCACCCGGATTGACGTAATCGCCCTTCCACGCTCCTGATTCGTTTGTCGAGTAGGATCGTGATTTCATCACGATAGAGCCATATCGAGGCGTCCTGTCCGGTACGCGGATCCCGCGCACAGAAGGCGCTACCAGGGTGGGGCCCGATGTCCCCAGTGGCTCTCCATGCTGGCTCCTCGGCCAGCCGGGTCAACGCTTCAAAGCTCGCGCAGCGCCGCGCCGATATGAACGGCATCCACGTTCGCATGCGGCGCGAACATCTCGCGGATCGCGCTCTCATCGGCGCCCGAAGGATTCTTCACGGTCACCTCCACGCGACGCAACCGCGTGGCCGTCGCGCGGGGAAGCACGGTGGCGAGCAGCGATCGCCACTCCTCGGTGACCGGTGAACGCGCGCTTTGAACCAGCAGGTGCATGCCGTCGTCGGCGCGCTCGAACCAGAAGCAAGCGGTGAAGATCCAGCGGGTCTCGAACCACACGACGAGCTCGCGCAAACGCGGGTTGCTGTCGAAGAGCGAGAGACTCGTCCCGAGGTCGTGCGGATCTGCGATCACTTCGAGTGCTTCGAGTTGCGCCGCGAGCGCCGTGGTCCAGAACCACGAGGGCGTGATCGCATAAGGCTCGTCACCCCGCGCCAGCTGCTCCTTCGCGGACTCGCGCGCATCGATGCTGATCGCGCGAAGGTTGACGAGCGCTCCGACTGCGAGCGCGTCCTTCCAGATCTTGCGAGAGAGCTTCGGTGGCGTCGGGACCATGCGGCCGTCGACCCAGTTGTCGACCGCGGGGGCGAACGCGACTTCGAGTGGAAGGGGCCCGCTCGCCCGGGCGCATTCGGAGAGGGTCGCACCGTCCAACGACGCGCGTTGGAGCGACGGATACGTGTGCGCTTCGGGCACGGTTCGGGATTCGAAGATCTCCACGAGCCTGTCGCGACGCGAGATGAGCTCTCGGTCGCGGGATGCGAAGCCGCGCATCTGCACCGCCCAGCCATCCGGCGTTTCCTGCCAGATGTGGTCGCTGTTTCCGCGTCCCGCCGCGACGCGGGCGACCGCGTCTTCGAATCCTGCGCTCGACGGAATGATCCGCGCGGGCCGCGGGTGCGAAGGTGCCGGCGGCGGCACGGGGCGCTTCGACTTCGGCGCCTTCCGGGTCTGGGGTTTCGCCTTCGCGCCCTCCCGCTTCGCCTCGGCTGCGGCGAGATAGCTGACGTACTGCGTGGCACGCTCGAGCAGCTCGCGCGCCGAGCCCGGGAGCTTCGCGACGCTCGCGAGATAGAGCTGCATGGCAGCGTCGATGTATCCGCCGTGCTCGAGCCGCTCTGCGAGGTTGCTGCGGAGAAACCGCTCGGCCGCGTCGGTGTGGGGTGCGGGGACCGTCGCGAGTGCGAGCGCGAGCTCGGCGACGGTCCTGCTCTTCGCGGGATCGAGCTTCTTGTCGGGGACCGTCGATTCGAGGAATCGCTTCGCATCGTCGAAGCGCTCGGCTGCAACCGCTGCGGTCACCACCGAGAAGACCCCGTACTTGAGGGACGGCTTCTGCTTCCGTGAACGGGCGAAGTACCTCGAGCTGAACGCATACGCGCGGTCGAACAGCGCACGCTGGTGCTCACCGGTTGCGATCCATTCTGCGAGCGCGAGTGTGCTCATCGCCGATGCCGCGCGGAACAGGCCCTCCTCGTCGGCGTCCGCCTCTTCGTCGATCGCGCCCGAGGAGTCGGCTTCGGAGAGCACCCGCCGGGTCAGCGAGAGCAACTCTTGTGGTGTCGATTCGGCGCCGATGCCGATCATGTACGAGCACGCGACTTCTGCGAGCGCGCTGTCCCAGAAGAACAGGTTCAGCGGTTCGTTCGCGAGCTGGCGAGCGTGTTCGAGCGCCGAGTACTGCGCGTACGAGGCGCGAAGAGCGGCAGGATCGAAGGCGGACACGCGCCCCCTATCTCCCATCGGGTTGCCTATGGCAAGCGAGTACGCATCATGGGAACGTGGCGTCCGCAAGCCCGTCCCTGCAGCGGTTCAGGTGGGGAATCAATGTGCTGATCAACGGCATCATTCAGACCGAGGGCACCTGAGCTCGCGCGGCGACGTGAAGGAAAGAACACCGGGCAGTGACCGCGGTGTTGTCGAAGTGTCCTCGACCTGAAGGTTGAGTTTGTGTCGTGGGGACGACCGGCGGATAGCCGATGCAAACGGGATCCGGAAGTCAAGAGGCCTCTCGCCACCCGGGTTGACGTAATCGCCCTTCCACGCTCCTGATTCGTTTGTCGAGTAGGATCGTGATTTCATCACGATGGAGCCATATCGAGGCGTCCTGTCCGGTACGCGGATCCCGCGCACAGAAGGCGCTACCAGGGTGGTACGCGGATCCCGCGCACAGAAGGCGCTACCAGGGTGGTACGCGGATCCCGCGCACAGAAGGCGCTACCAGGGTGAGGACCGTCCGGGAAGCTCCCGGACGGTCCGGGAAGGTCTGCGCTGCGCAATCGGCGGGGCCTGAGGTGCCGTATTCCGGTCTGGAATGGACGAGGAGCGCGCAGATTCGCCCATCCGTAAGGACCTCCGTCACGACCAGCGCACGGGATTGCCTGTCACCGACGAGGCCTCGAACAGGCGCCGCAACGCGCCGAGGATGAAGTCGAAGTCCGCCACCGTGAGGCCGCGGCGGATCACCCCCAAGCGCTGCGGGCAGGCGAAACGGCAGCGCCCGCCGTCGTCCTCCATGCGGCCGTCGGGCCATGGGATCTGCCTCCCCGTGATGGAAGCAATCGGCGGCGACTCCTGCCCACTGTCGAGGCAGCGGAGCCGCACGAGCTCCGCGTCTCCGAGGTCATTGCGCGCGATCACGATCTGCTCGGCGCGCATGGCGCGAAAGACGATCTCCCCCACGCCATCTTCGGCATGCCGGGCCACGAAGAGGCCCTCCGGATCCACGCCGACGTCCCCGTGCTCTCGGCTGAGCTGGAACACTCCGTGGTACTGCGGGATGTACCGGTAGAGCTCCGTGCCGGTCTCGTCATCGACGAGGAACGTGCTTCGTGTCGATCGGACGAGCTCGGTGAAGCGGGCGAGCTCGCGCAGGCCGGCCGCGCAGGCCGCGGGCTTCATCAGCCCACCGTTGGCGTCGGGGATCTCGGCGAGGAGCACGGGAAAGTGTCCCTCGCCGACCTCGCGGAGCGCGGTCTGGAACGCGCGGACACCGCTCCAATTCGAGACCCGCTCGGAGGCGGCGTTCATGTTCTGGTGCTCGCAGGCGGAGCCCAGCCATTCCCAGAAGGCTTGGTGCTCCGCGGCGTGGTCTTCCCACGGGAGCTCGAGCGACAGGTACCCCTCCTCGTCGACGCGCACGTGCTCCGCGTGCGGGGGCCGGCTGCACCGACGTTCGCGCCAACAGGTGCACATCACGCTCGCGTCGAGACCCATGGTGGCATCGTACCGGATCGTCGTCGGCGCCTCGGCGCCTCGCTCACCGCCCGTCGATGCGGCGCCGCAGCCATTCGCGCGCGGGCCGCTCGACGGCGACGTACGTCAGCGCCGCCGCCGCGAAGATGAGCGCGAGGTACCCGCCGAGCACGCCGGCGCGGACCGCGAGCGATCGCTCGGCGAACCGGCTCATGGGGAAGACCACCTTGAGCACGCGCAGGACGATCACGTGCGTCATGTAGAGCGAATACGAGGCCTCGCCGAAGAAGATCACGAGCGGTGCCGAGAGCGGCTTCGCGAGGCCGTGCGGCGAGAGCGCGAGCGCCACGATGAGGACGGCGAAGAAGATCAGCGCGAAGGGATCCGCACGGCGCACCATGATGAGCGCGACGATCCCGAGGACGGCGAAGGCTGTGGCGAACGCTGCGGTGCGCGCTCCGGCTGCGCTGCCTTGCACCTCGCGATGGAACAGGAAGAGCGCACACCCGGCCACGAACTCGCCCGCGATGCGCACCGGGCCGCCGTGCACGTTGGCGTCGAGCGACGGCACCCCATAGAGCCGCAGCCCGACCACGGCGAACCCGAGCCCGAAGATCACGAGCGCCGCCGCCGCGAGCCGGCTCCGGATCCGGCGGAGGCGCAAGGCGAGGATCGGGAACGCCAGGTAGGCGAGCCATTCGCAGCTGATCGACCACGAGGGGACGTTCCACGTGAGCTGATCGACGACCCCCCAAGCGTGCACGAGCAGCACGTTGGCCACGAACGCGCCCGCCGAGTGCGTCGCGGGATCGGCCGGCGCCAGGCCGCGGGCGCGCCCGACGACGAGGATGCCGAGCGCGAGCATCAGCGTGAACAGGTGGACCGGATAGATGCGCGCCAAACGCAGCGCGAGGAAGCGCGCATAGGGGCGGAGCGACAGGGCGCGGAAGGCGTCGAGGTACTGGTACGAGAGGACGAACCCGCTCAGGAGAAAGAACAGATCCACGCCCAGGTAGCCCGCCGCGGCGAAGCGCTCGACGACCTCGGGGAACGTCGGAAACGCCGAGCTCACGAAGTAGTGGAGGTGGAACAAGACCACCCACGTGGCGGCCACCGCACGAACGCCCGTGAGCGGCGCGATCTTGTGGCGCCCGCCGCGCGCGGCCTCTCCGCGGGGCGCCTCCTGTCCCATCGCCTCGCCGGAAGCGCTCCCCTGCACGCCGCGCGACCGTAGTCGCCGCCCTCTCCACAGTCAATCGTGCCCCCGGTGCGCGTCGCGCGGCGGAAGCCCCTCACGCGTGCGCTGGAGAGGCGATCCCGTCACGGCTCTCCGGTGAGCATCGATACGCGCCGGCGCTCCTTCACGCGCGAAGCGCACCGCGACTCGAAGCCACCTCGATGACGTGGGTACGCTTCCTCGCGCCGGAAGGCCTCGATCAACGGCTCGTGTGCCCGGGAATCCAGTACGGGCCGAGCTGCTCCAGATCGCTCGGCGCGCTGTCGTCCATGATCGACGTGGGCTTTGCAGCATTGGCCAAGCTCAAAAGGCCATGGCCCGTGATCAACACGCTGCCATCCGGCGAGAATGCCACCGGACTGCCCGCGCCTTCGAGCGCTGCCCGCGTGCCGCCCTTCACGTCGTGGAGCACGAGGGACTCACCCACACGCGTGTAACCCGCGAGCCGCGTTCCATCGGGCGAGAAGCGAAGGCCGAAGATCTCTCCTTCCCAGCGGCTCACGCGCCGCCCATCGCGCGTGCGGAAGACGGCCACCTGCTCGCCGCCCTCCGAGGCGGGGGCGGGCCTTTGCAGCGTCCCCATCGGCAGGAGCGAGACCGCGAGAAGGCTGTCGTCGGGCGAGAACGCCATCCCGAACACCGAGCTTCCGATGCCGGACCCATAGCGACAGCTGATGTAGCGATAATCCACCTTGGAGATCCGTTTGCCGGTCGTCGTGTCCCAAACGGTGATGTCTGCGCACGAGGCGACGGCGAGGCGCGAGCCGTCGGGCGAGAGCGCCAGGCCTTCGGGGTGCGAGAGCGGCAGCGCGCGCAAGAGCGTGCGATCCGCGACGCGCCAGAGGCGCAGCTCCCGGTCCGGCCCGTTCGCGCCCGAGGCGAGGAGCGCGCGGTCGCCCGAGAACGCCAGCGATCCGTGGTGCTCCTCGTTGAAATCCGAGTGCTCGACGGTGTGCGGTACGGTGCCGAGCACGCCGCCGTAGACGAGATCGAAGATCTCGACGGCGGTGCCCACGCTCGCCTCTCCAGGCCGCCTCGGCTCCGGGTGCTGGAAGCGCGCGCCGAGGAGGGGCGGCATCCACGTCACCGGCGCGTGCGCCTTGCTGGCCGGATCGCGCGTCGCGTCGCCGCAGAAACCATAGAGCACGCGGCGGTCGCGCACGTCGAGCCGGAGCCAAGCGTCGTCGTCGAGGGCCCACGCGGCGTTGGGGCCGTCGAAGCGGCCCAGCCCGAAGCCGCCGCCGCGCGAGCAATCGATCGCGCCATCCTTGCGCGCTTCGCCGCGCGCGCGCTCGAACAACGCCTCCGCGCCGGCCTCGTCGTGCGCGTGCCTCGCTGCGTGCCCCGCCATCACCAGCGCGAGCGGGTTCGGGTGGTGCTGCTCCCAGAGCCGTTCGAACCGACGGCGTGCCTCATCGAAACGGTCCGCGAAGTAGAGCGTGTCGGCCTCTCGCGCGAGCTGCTCGAGGGCCGCGAGCTCGGCTGCGCTCTTGGGGCGAAGCGGTGGCTCTTCGGCCGGTGCCGCGCTCGCGGTGGGCGCGGGCGGCTCGACCGCGATCGTGATCGGATGCGGCGCGAGGGGCGACGGAGCTCCGCAGGCGACGAGCGCGACGGCAGCGAACGGGAACAGGAGCGACCTTACGACCGCGACGGGCTCGTGGAGCAACATCGTTTCGGTGTGCTTCATGACCCCTTCACGCGCGCCGTCGTCGTCCCCGCGGGCCGCGCTGGCTCGCCGACGCTCGTTCAGCACAGCGCGCCCCGATCACCGATGGGCGCGTCCAGCGTGCGCGCAAAGCATGCGCGCCGGGCGCCTTCGTGAAGTCGAACCCCGAACGCTCAGGCGATGCCCATCGGGGCGGATAGCCGATGCAAACGGGATCCGGAAGTCAAGAGGCATCTCGCCCACCCGGGTTGACGTAATCGCCCTTCCATGCTGCTCGGGGCAAGGTCGGCCATGAGCCATGGTAGCGCGCCGCGGGCCCGAGACGCACGGGCTACGTCCCCGAAATCGCACACCACCGCTGGGCTGTAAAAAGGCGGTCATCCTCCCATCCACACCTCCACGGACGCGCATCCGATCTCGGATTTGCCTCGCCGGGCAGATTGCCTGTTCGCGAGGCTCGGTGCTCCCATGGAGTGTGCTCGCACGCACTCCGCACACACGGTGCACGCGGGCGGCAAACGGATCTCGGCTCCAAAGCTCGGGCTCGGACGCGGCACGTGGGTTGCGATGGGTGCTCGCCATGGGCAACCACACCAGACAGCAACGCTCGAAACCACATCTTCCTTCTACCTTCACCTGCTCTCGTGCTCCCCGCCGGCTCGCCGGAGGGGCCGCGTGGGTGGCCGCGGCCGCCGGGGTCGCGCTCGGGCTCTGCACGAGCACGAGCTTCGCGCGCTTCGAGCAGGCGGGGTGCAACATGTTCGGCTTCGACCCGCCGATCCCGGTGAACCTCGGAGCGCAGGAGTTCACCAAGAAGTCCACCGATCCCGCGGCCGGGCCGACGGACATGACCCTCTACAACGTGAACACCCGATCGGCGTGGTCGCTCCACGTGAACACCAACGTGGTGGCGCTCAAGCCGTACTTCGGGTTCTTCGACACCGAGAAGGGCCCCGATCACCTGGACGTGCAGGAGCTGTCGAGCCCGTTCCACACCTACGTCTACACGGGCATCCTCAACCCCTTCACGAACGCCATCACCCCCGCGGCGGATCTCTGGTTTCCGAACGAGCCAGGCAGTCAGTTCCCCGGGGAGCTTTTGGTGAGCTGGACGTCGGATCTCTCGGTGGCGAACTTCGCGCCTCCGAGCTTCGCGGCGATCGCGGCCACGTGCTCAGGCACCCAGTCTCCGGCCATCACCCACGTCGCCCACATCAACCCGAACGAGCGGCATGATGGTCTCCTGCTCGACACGCACGACGTGCTCTATTTCCAGGTCGACGTGCCGGCGAACCGCCCCGTGATCCTCACGCTCGACACGACGACGCCCGACGTCGATTTCGACCTCTACGCGAACACCGGCCAAGCGCTGCCGGACGACAACCACTTCGAATTCCGTGGCTTCTCGAACCTCGCGAGCGAGGCGCTCCGGATCCCCGCGTCCCCGTCGGCGCGCACGTTCAACATCGGTGTCCACTCGTACCGGGGCGCTGGGCACTTCGTCCTCCACGCCTACGTGCACAACGATTATCCGGACAACAAGGTGTGCGTGAAGAACAGCACCCTCGGCGCGGCCGACATCGACAAGCTGAAGGCCTTCCTCACCACCGGGAGCACCACCTTGTTCGGGTTCACCAACGGGAACCTGTTCCGGTCCCACTTCACCATCGTTCAGAACGTGGGGAGCTGCGGGACCGACTGCGATGTGTGCGTGTTCGATGACAACGGGTCGACCTCTCAAGGCACCCCGGCCTACTTCGTGTGGGATCCCGATTGCGGTTACATCGACGCGCACGGCGCCAACTGGAGGAGCGGCGCGAGCATGGGTTGGCTCTTCGCGCACGAGTCGGGCCACTCGTGCTTCGACCTCTCGGACGAGTACAAGAAGCCCCCGGCCGGCCCGGTGACGCCGCGCTACTGCGGCCACAGCACCATGGCCAACAACGCCAAGGCGACCGGCTTTTGCAGCATCGCCCATTGTGAGGACGGGCAGCTCTCCGGCTCCTGCGACGCGGACAGCAACTGGAGGACCCTCTACGACAACGGCACGTTCCCGTTCTCCGGGATGGATTTCGACTTCTTCGGCGAGACCGCGGACCCGACGCCGATCTGGAACAACCCCAACCTGAACGCGCTCGTGACGTTCAACTGAAGGCCGTGACCGGCGGAGCGGCGCGCCCCCGAGCCATGGATACCGACCGTGGAATCACCGGGCGCGAGAGCTGCTCCTTCGGTCACCTCAGGAGTGAGGAAATCATCATGAATCGTATTCCTTTTCCTTTCATTGCGTCGTGCATCGCCATCCTGGCCGGCTGCGATCGGCAAACGAACGTCGTCACGGCATCTCCCACGGAAAGCACGTTGAGCCCCACCACCGATCACGCCTCCCCGGGGGGCGGCGGAGAGGACATGCGTCCTCGGGCTCGACTGACCTCCATCGCACGGCGCGCGACGAGCATCGACCTCAATCCACGTCTCCTCTTCACGATCCGGTGCGGCGGTCATGGTGAGTGCCCAGAGGATCACGCGGGGATCGCCGCGCTCGTGGCGAGGCACGTCGCGCTGGTCGACGACGCCGGGGACGCGGTCCCCGTCGCCGCCGAGATCGACGCACGCAAGCGCGTCGCCGGCGTACCCGTGACCGAGCTCTCGGTCGCCGTCACGGTGGATGGCAGCCTCGCGGCCGATCGCTGGTACACGCTGCGGCTGTCGTCGGGCGGAGAGATGGTGATGGGAACATCCGATCTCCTCGCCGAGGAGGTGGCAGACCTCGTGCAGGCCGTGCCATACGATCGACCGGGGACAGCCACCATCGCCGTCCCCTTCTTCACGGGGAGCGCGCCTCACGTCACCCGCCTCATGCACGGCGCGGATCCGCGCAAGCCGCAGAGCTCCATCGTGATCACGTTCAGCGAGCCGGTGACGCTCGGCAGCGCGGCGCGATCGCTCTCCATCGCAGGAGAAAAGGGCGTGGCGCTCCCCGGGTGCGTCTGGTCCGCGCTCCACCGGCGCTGCGCCGACGGCGAGGATCGCACGGCGAGCCCCGCCATCGAATACGTCTTCTCGAAGCCCGTCTCCGATGCCGACCTGGCCTCCGTCGAGGTGCGCGTCGCCGGCTCTCTCTCCGGCGCCGGACGAACGCTGGCGGAGGGGGCCAGTCCCGCAGGGATCGCCCTCGACACGCGCGAGAAAGAGAGCCCCTCTGCCCGCGTGCGCGTGACCGCATCGGACTGGCGTGATTGCACCGGATCGGGAGATTCGTTGTGCTTCCACGAACCGCCGGGCCACTGAGCACTTCGCCGGGGTGCGGAACCTTCCCGCCTCCATGATCGCGCGGCGCGTGCATTCAAAAAACGGTACTGCACGCTCCGCGTGGAGCGAGGACCAGCAGCGATATTGCGACCTGGCTCTCCGGCTCTCTTACGCGCGATATCGAAGCATGCCCGATGCTCGTTCAGAGCGCGCGCAGGCTCGTCACGGGTCGCTCACGGGTCCGTATTCGCCGGCGGAGGGACGTCGCTCCCCGACCGAGCTGCAGACGGGATGGGTTGCTCCGGAGAGCCCCCGCGTTCACCCGCGCGGTCGCGGCCCACGGCGACGGTTTCCTGCTGGCCGTGATGGCGCGTCTGCCCGGGCCCCACCCAACGGATGACCTGCCGGTGCTGTGACGAGGCCCCTGCGGTCGCGGCGCGCGACCGAGCTTGGGCCCCGTCCACGCGGACACGAGGAGGAACCATGATTTCGATTCGAACGATGGCGGTCCTGACCATCCTCGGTGCACAGATCCTGGCCTGTTCGAGCGGCCCCAGCTCGACCGGCAGCGGCGGAGCCGGAGGCGGCCCGGGCAGCACCGGCAGCGCCGGCGGCTCGGGCGGCGCCGGCGTCGGAGGGGCCGGCGGGGTTCCGTTCGAGGGGGTCGCCTGCGACCAGCCCGCGGGCGGGTCGCACGTCTGCATGGAGCTGCTCTCCGACAAGCTCGGCTGTCCGGGCGGCAGCACCATGCTGAGCGCGTGCCCGCGCGAGGGTCTGATCGGGATCTGCGCGACGCCCCAGAGCGGCAACGCCTACAAGCAATACTTCTACGAGGGCGGCGACGTCCCCCCCGACGCGCTGAAGGGGTACTGCGCGCAGAGCGGCGGCACCTGGAGCGACGGGTGACGCTCCCGTCCGCCGCGCGGGCGGGTCACCGCTACTGATCGGGCAGGCTGAGCGCGCCGAGGTAATTGACGATGTTCACCGGGATGGAGACGAGCGTGTAGAAGAACGAGATGACGCCCCACCACCCGAAGAAGAACGAGATGGTGGTCATCCGCCAGAAGCAGCTCGAGATGCAGCGCTTGCAGAGCTGGCCCTGCACCGTCTTTGGGAAGCGCGTCACCAGGAGGCCGACGTTCTGCATGAACGTCACCTGCTTGACGGGCGCGTCCCTCCCGCACATCTCGCACCCCGTGTGCGCCATCGCCGAGGCGCCCTGCATCGGATACCCCTGCTGGTGCGCGTGCCCCTACTGCCAGGGCTGCTGCCCGGAATACCCCTGCTGCGGATAGCCCCGCTGGGGATAGCCCTGCTGTGGGCGGATAGCCGATGCAAACGGGATCCGGACGTCAAGAGGCATCTCGCCCACCCGGGTTGACGTAATCGCCCTTCGACGCTCCTGATTCGTTTGTCGAGTAGGGTCGTGATTTCATCACGATAGAGCCATATCGAGGCGTCCTGTCCGGTACGCGGATCCCGCGCACAGAAGGCGCTACCAGGGTGGTACGCGGATCCCGCGCACAGAAGGCGCTACCAGGGTGAGCGGGACGGCGTCGTCTCGCTGACGGTTCCTATCCTCATCGCTTCAAGGCCTGGGGCGCCGCGTCGCAGATCCGGTTCGTGCGGTATGCGCGCGCAGCTCGGCGAACGCCTTTCGTACATGGTGCCCGAGGTCGCGATTCTTGGCGTCGTTGACCCAGCGCTCGAGCGCGTTCTGGAAGAGCACCATCCCCGTCATGGCGAGAAGGCCTGCCGTACCTTGGGACACTCCCCGATCGCGAAGGCACGTGGAGATCGTCGATGCGAGCTTGGTGGACTTGGCGAGCTCACGCTCGTACAGCTCGGGATGCGAAGCAATGAGCGCCAGTCGCCTGCGAGCGAAGGCGCGACCGGCCTCGAACATCGGGGACGTTGCGTCGATCGCCGCGAGGACGACATCGAGCGGCGCGGCCGTCTTCGGAACCCTCGCGACAGCGTCGATGATGAGCTTCTCCAACGCGTCCGAGCCTGAAAAAAGAACCTCGCGCTTGTCGCTGAAGTACCGGAAGAACGTGCGGTCGCCGAGCTTGGCTCGCGCGACGATGTCGCTGACGGTCGTGCGGTCGTAGCCGCGCTCCTCGAAGAGCGTCATGGCTGCTTCCACGAGCCGTTCACGCGCGTTCGGTTCCCAGCGACCCATCCCGCGTGAGTGTAGTCGATCCGCGAGCGATGGCACAAACTGTCTTTGTGATTGCAGAATCTGCCATCAGGCGCTACAAGTCATGACACATTCTGTCGTCAGGAGGCTGCTATGCGCGTTTTTGTTACTGGCGCGACGGGCTTCATCGGGTCGGCCGTCGTTCGTGAGCTCGTCCAGGCCGGTCACCAGGTCACGGGTCTCGTCCGTTCGGAAGAAGGCGAGAAGCAGCTCGCGAGGGCTGGAGCGTCGGCCCTGCGCGGCACGATCGAGGACTTGGATAGTCTGCGACGTGGCGCGGAGGGCGCGGACGGCGTCGTCCATACCGCCTTCTTCCATTCCTTCGGGCACGCGAGCCTGGGGATTCGGCTGCGGGTCATGTTCGGCGGGGGACCGGCCGGCATGTTCCGACGGTTCATGGCCGCGGCCGTCGAAGTCGACCGCCGGGCGATCGAGGCGCTCGGGACCTCCCTCCGCGGCGCCGAGCGATCGCTCGTCGTCCCCTTTGGTACCTTGGCCATGGCCCCCGGACGCGTGGCGGTCGAAACGGACGCTCCCGATCCGAACTCCGTGAACGCCTTGCGTGGCGCATCCGAGGAGGTCGCTCTCGCGCTCGCGTCACGCGGCGTGAAGGTCTCCGTCATTCGGTTGCCGCCCGCGGTGCACGACGAGCACAAGCTCGGCCTCGTCAGTCTCTTGATCCAGACCGCGCGCAAGAAGAAGGTGTCTGCGTACGTCGGTCTCGGGGACCACCGCTGGGGTGCGGTGCACCGGCTCGACGCCGCCCGCTTGTTCCGGCTCGCTCTCGAGAAGCGTGAAGATCGCGCCCGCTACCATGGGGTCGCGGAAGGGCACCTCCGGCTCCGCGACGTCGCAGAGGCCATCGGGCAGCATCTCGGCGTTCCGGTCCGAGCGATGTCGCCTGAAGAGGCTCCCAAGCACTTCGCTTGGCTCGCCCCCGCTGCGAGCGCAGACAATCCCTGTTCAAGCGAAGCCACGCAGGAGCGCCTGGGCTGGCGGCCGACCCATCCACAACTGATGGCCGACATCGCGGCTTCCTTGCAGGTCGCACAGCCCGTCGCTTCGAAGCGCGTGGAGCCGCAAGGCAGCAATGGCTGACCGCGGCACCCCGCGGTTGGCGCGGGCCCTGGCCGGCGTCCGGGTGCTCGACCTGACTCGCAACCTGGCAGGGCCGTTCTGCCCCATGCTGCTGGCCGACCTCGGCGCGGACGTCATCAAGGTCGAGCGCCCTGGGGTCGGCGACGACACACGCGAGTGGAAGCCTCCGGCCTGGAACGGGCGCAGCGCGACGTTCCTCTCGGCCAACCGCAACAAGCGCGGCATCGCCATCGATCTGGACAGCGCCGACGGGCAAGAGCTCGTTCGCCGCATGGCCCGCGGTGTCGACGTGGTCGTGGAGAGCTTTCGACCGGGCTCACTTCGCGCGCGCGGATTGGATGCCGCCGCGCTGAGGACGGCCAGCCCCCAACTGGTCTATTGCTCGAGCACTGCCTACGGCGGCCGCGGCCCAAAGAGCCAGTTGCCTGGCTATGACCCGGTGCTGCAGGGGCCTCCGCCTCCCGAGCTGGGCCTCAAGCAGCGCAACACCGAGCTGGATTACGGCACGCAGCGCTACCGAGCGCGTGGCCCGTTGCCAGTGGTGGCGGAAGTCGGCGCTAGGTGAGGTCGTCGCCCCCGGGTCTGCTGCTCGACGTCTTGGAGGTCGCCTTACGATCCTGGACGCGTGGGTTGTGGCACCCGAGCGGATGACGCTTTCGAGGCGGCAAGAGCGGCTCCATCTCCGCCCAGAGCGCGTCCGGCAACCTCCACCCATCGTCCCTGCTCCGCGCCTTCTTCATGAACGCGCCGCTGGTGCCCAGCGGCGGTCACGTCAACGATGCTCGTCCGATCCTCCAGGACGTCCACGATCTTTTGTCGCGCATCTCCATCCCATCCCTACTGGGATAGGCTCTAATACTACAGTTGCAGTTTTTCGTCGGTCGGGCGGGCCGAACCACGCGATTCTACGGAACGCTATGCGTCGAGCTTGGTTGCCGTCCAGCCGGTCCCGACCCACCACCTTCAGCAGGAACGCGTGGATGAGGCGGGTGGTTCGGGGTGAATTGCAACTGTAGTACTAAGCCGCGCGACGCTGCACAGCGCTGATCTGAGCAACGCAAAGCTGGGCTACGCGGATCTGAGCGGTCTGGACCTGTGCAGCACGAACCTGAGCGAGCCCCGTAGCCCCGAGCGAGGCGATCCGCATCGAGGTCAGGGAGGCGCACAAGCCGACCGTGAACGATGCCCGGCTCGATCGGCTGGACCACGAGCTTGACCGGATCCGAGGCGCACCGATGCCATCAAGTATCCTTTCACGACGCCTCCGGCCAAAGCGCCTTCGTTGGTCGCGCCGGCGGGCGACGCGCTCGCGAACGCGAGCAGCACGCTGCAGGACCTTCCTCTGGCGGGAGTAGCCCGGGCGACGCTACTGCTTCACGTCGATGGTCCCGGGCCCGTAGAGCGACCGGGTGCAGATTTCGAAGATCGTGTTCATCATGTAGGGCACCGACGTCCATTCATGGGCGTTCTTGTGGTGATACCCTCTCACGTGCGCGGCTTCGTGCAGCAGGTTGTCCGCGACCATCCGCGCTGAATGGACGAAGTACGTGTTCATCTCGACCGTGGGATCATAGGGGGCGACGTCCCTGCCCACGGTCCGGTAGACTTTGTTTTCCCAATTGTTGCCCTTGAAGAGGTGGATCTTGATCGAGGGCATGTCGCCCTCCAGCACCTCTAGAATCTTGGCATTGCTGGGGAGGGTATTGGCGTCCGGGTTGTAGAGTCCAGGTCTCGACCCCCTGGCCCGGCTGGTGAACCGGGCATTGGACACGCCTTGCTTGAAGCATTGGGTCGCGAGGACGGCGTTCGCTAGGGCGAACCCCGTTTGCACCATCCTGCGGTGATCGCCCGTCAGAGGAGCCCCCTCGTCGGTGCTTTCCTTGTCGAGCGTAAGGATCTGTTTGACGCCGGGCGTGGCCTGCGTGCCGCTGGTAGCCGTAGTCATGAGAAGGTAGTCGTCCTCGCTCAGTGGATCCCACTTCATCGAGACCGATGCTTCGTTTGCAACGGGAGGCTCGATGCGGATGCGCAGCACGGTGGACGCGTCGGTCGGGGCACACTTGGATCCGGTGCAGATGCTCGCGGCGACGGGCTCATCTTCTGTGGCTTCCACCAGCACGGCGACGACGAGGCCATCCTTGTCGGACTTCGCGCACTTGTTGGCTGTCGTGGTTGGCGGCGCGGCCGTCCCATTCAAATAGTAGCATTCCTTCAGTCTGACCGGATCTCCATCCTGGTAGGAGAGACTGGCGATCTCCGTTGGAGCGAACTCGATCTTGGCGTTGGACGTGTTCCGGAACACGACCTCTCCGCGCGCGTTTCGCTGGGGGCCCAGCACGAACCCGCCCCCGCCGCAGCCCGCCGGCACGAGGCCGAGACATGCGACGAGGGGAACGAGGGAGCCTACGAGGGTGAATTGGCGAAGATGCATCGATCGACGCTCCGGGCTCAGTTGAAGTCGATGAACGGCACGTAATAGGACACCGAGAGGCCCAGCCGGAAGTCGCCCCCGCTCTTGGTCAGGTCGTTCGACGTCGCGAAGAGGCCCGGCGAGTACCGGACA
The DNA here is from genome assembly GCA_001931535.1 of Minicystis rosea. Lineage (GTDB taxonomy): Bacteria > Myxococcota_A > Polyangia > Polyangiales > Polyangiaceae > Minicystis > Minicystis rosea. The sequence goes on along the minus strand of CP016211.1, from coordinate 15,209,337 downwards.
TCCGCGCCGATGCCGATCGCGCCACTGGGCTTTCCGATGAGCACCTTCGCCTCCACACCGGCCATGAACGCGCTCGCCCACGTGGGCTTCGACACGGTCCCGTCATTGTTTACCGACAGGAACTGCGCGAGATCGAGCACCGAGAGCTGAAAGTGACCGCCGCAGCCGATGTGCTCCTGGGACGCGGGCAGTTTTTCCACCGCGAGCCCCATGGGCAGGGTGACGACCGGGATCGACCCGTGCAGCGTCTTGTAATTGTCTGCGGTCTGCTGCCAGTGGACGCCGCCGATGACGCCCGGATCGACGCCCAGCGACACGATGACGGCACCGCCGCGGCCCCGGCGGTCGGTCAGGGCCGTGACGAGCCCCTCGATGGCCTCCTTCCGCGCCTGGTGGAGCGCCTTGAGCTTCTCGGCGTCGTCCTTGGGATTGCTCGCGTACGTCGACGCATACGCCGTCAGGGTGCCCATGACGTTCATGATGAGCTTGACCGCACGGCCGTTCCTGGCCTCGAGATCCTTCTCCAGCATCGCCTCCACGAGCTTGGCGCCCGAGACGAGGGCCCGGTGCGACTCGCCGTTCAGGATGCCCACGCTCATGCCTCGCAAGTCGTCGAGCTCGTCGCACACCTTCTTGGAATCGTTGTCGCACACCTTCTTGGAATCGTTGCAGCCCTGGAGCCTGTTCTCCATCTCGAAGAACAGGTCGATGGTGACGACGGCGATCGACTTCGGGGTAGCGTCGGACCTGGGCTGGACGACCTCGAGCCCCTTCAGGACGAGCGGAGCGAGCGTGAAGGCCCTGTCGAACCACTCCGGCTTGATCTCCTGCCCCTCCTCGGTGATGAACAGCTCTCCTGCATGCCGGAGCATCTGCTCCACGTCCGCCGCCTTGCACCCTCCTTCCTTTTCCGTGCAAGCCTGCACGGTGGCGAACACGATCTGCAGATCCATTTCAGCCTGGTTCGCGCCATCCCAGATGATCTCCCGGTTCGCGAGCCCCTGGAAGATCTGCTGCGCGGCTCGATCCGGTGCGTGATAGCCGCGCAGCGCTTCGGACACGAGCTGCGCGACGGCCGCGGGGTCGAGCTTCGTCCTGCCCTTGACGTCCAGGAGAGCGAGGCGGAGCAGATCATCGAAGAGCTCCGGCGCCAGCACCGTCGCGCTTGAGCTCAGGTCGGCGAGCCTCAGCTTCTTGAGCGCTTCGCAGGTCCTGGGGAGGAGAGGTTGCCCCTTCTGGAGCGAGGGATTTCTCGCCAGCGAGTCGGTGACGATGAGGTCTTCGCACACGGCATGTCGGACCTCCTCGGCCACCAGGTTGAACGCGCCGGCCTTGGCCTTGTCGGCGGCGACCTCCGTCAGGATTGTGACCAGCTCCGTGGCGATCCCAGAGGCGGAGTCGAGGGACCTGCCCCCAGGGGGCTGCGGTGCGGACGCGATGGTCATCAAGCGGCTGGGCTTTCTCGAGGACGCTCCCTTGAACGTGATCGTGATGCACTCGACCGGATCGGCCGCCACCGGCTGGTCCTTCGGCGAGCTCGTGATGGTGGCCGGAACGAGGACGACCTCTCCGGCCGACTGCGGCGCGGCGCAGCCAGGGTGCGTCGCGGCGTCGTTGTCGCGGAAAGGCCTGAAGCGAAGCATGTACATCGTGCTCCCCGCCGTCAGGAGGAGCGGCTCCGCGGTGCAGCTGAGCTTCCACTCCTTGAGCACGTCGGCGAGCGGGTCGGCCATCGTCGGGAGGTCGACGTGCCGCTCAAGCCCTCGAATGTTCGAGGGATCCCACTCCACGTGCACGGGAGAGCGCTTCTTGTCGGTGAGATCTTCCAGCACGCACTGAGTGCGTGTCATGGGCTCCTGGCTGATGGCCAGGGCGACCGGGATCTTCTTCAGCACGAGCCTGCTAGCAGGATGGTCGAGCGAAATGTGGGCCTCCTTCGGCGGCGCCGCTTCTGCTGTCGAACAGACGAAGACGATCGCCCAACCGACCATCCACGCGACCAGGGCCAAAGCATATGTCCCCAAACTCCGCACCTTCATTTGTGTTTCTCCGCGTGGAGGACCGATTGTATCCAGGCATCCGTGACGTCGAGACGGGTGTACACGCCGCCCGCGCTGCACGCGTGCTGCACCCCCCGAGCGCGTGGGACGTGATGCCGACGAGGCGGTAGTGATCGCCTTGCGGCTCGAGGATGGGCCCGCCGCTGTCGCCGTTGCAGGTGTCGACGGTGCCAGGGCTCACGACGACGAGATCGCGACCGGGAGCGCATTGCCCTCGCCTCTGCCGCTCGGCGTCGCAACCCCAGCCGAGGGTCATGACGTCGCCGAAGCGCTTGGTGCCCGCGCCCTTCCGGCCGCTCTCCTCGTTGCTGCCGAACCCGATGACCCGGAGGCGGCCCGTCGGCACCGCATTCTGGCCCTGCGCGCGCCTCGGCCGCGGGGCGATCCCGGCGAGCGGCTCGACGCGGAGGAGCGCGACGTCCAACTGGGCATCATCAGGAACGAAGCTCCCCAGGACCTTCCGCACCTGGAGGGGCTGGCTCACCTTCGCGCCCACCCGCACCTCGTCGACCGGGAGGCAATGGCGCGCCGAGAGCACGAAGTCGGCCCGGACCACGATCCCGGAGCACTTGAAGCCGCGCTCGCCGACGAGCGCTACCACGTCGGCAAACGAGCGGTCGTCGACATCGACGGCGTGCGTGCTCGACTCCTGGGCCTCCTGCTGGGCACCGGATCCTTGCTGGACAGGGATCGCCACGGGCGGGTTGCTCTGAACCTGGGCCGCCGGGGGCAAGAGCGGTTCTTCGGGATGCGACTTCGCGCCCGATCGCGACGTCTTCATGGCGGAGACGCCTTGAGGCCCGATGGCGCGCGGGGTGTTCGAGGTGGAGTCGTCGAACGGCGATGGTCGGTGGGGCGGCTCGATCGGCTTCGCGGAGACCGCTGCGGTGGGGCTCGGCTTCGGATTGCGTCCCCGCGTCTGCGCGCCACCTCGCCTCGACGGAGGACGAGCCTCCTGGCCCTTCGGAGGAGGCTTAGCGGGCTTGTCGGCGAGCGCCACGGTCGAGGCGGCGAGCCAGGCCAGGATGACGCCGATCCCGGTCCGCCGCGCGGCTCCCGGCGTGGCCTCGCGACGGCGACGGCGTGCTCCGCCCCCGTGCATGCCATCCGCTTCTGGCTCGTCGCGCACCACCGTGCAGAAGAGCCCGGGGCTCTCAGCGATGTCAAGGACGGTCAGTCGTCCTCACAGGACATCCGTAAGTCCCCGCCGTCCCCCGTCGTGACACCCACCTCGTTCCGTGATCGCCGGCCGCAACGGAGCGGGGCAGCCGCTGTCAGCTCGTCGCCGCGAACTCGTGCGGTAGCGGCACGTCTTCGCCCGCGAACGCGGCCGCAACGGCGCGCCGCAAATACTCCGCAGGATCGACGCCCACGAGCTTCGCGCTCTCGAGCCCCGCGTGTGTGTGCTCTCGATCGGGCTCGCAGTGGACAGAACATCCCTTCCACGCTCCTGATTCGTTGGTCGAGTAGGATCGTGATTTCATCACGATAGAGCCATGTCGAGGCGTCCTGTCAGGTACGCGGATCCCGCGCACAGAAGGCGCTACCAGGGTGGCAACCTGCGGCCCAAGCAAGGAAGGCGAACGCCAGCCCGGCTCCTTGCACCAACGCTTCGCGAGAGCGCGCGCTCATCCTGTCCATAGCCCCGGTACGTTGCCCGACGCCCCGGCGGCATTTATCGCCCGGGGAGCCGAAGCAAACGAGCACCCGTCAGCGCTGATTCGGTGGGAGGCGCGAGCCTGCTGGGCTCGGAGATGTTTGCGAATGGAGGGGGCCCGAGCAGGGAAGCTCAGGCCGGCGTGGGATCCGTGCTCGTGCTTGCCTCTGCCATCCGGTCGAGGCGATGCTGCCCCGATGCGAACCGCTACATGGCTCCTCGTATCGTCCCTCCTACTCGCCGTTGGCCCGGGCTGCGGCGAGAGCCGCGGCACGTGCATCATGCCCGCGCACGACGGCATGGGCACGAGCTGCACTGTCAACGAGGTCAAGGCTTCCTGCGACGACCTGCTCGGCACGAAGGGATCCTTCACGAAGGAGTCACCCGCCGAGGGCATTCTCCACTGCAAGGGGGCCGGCTTTACGCGCCTCCAAATGGTCTACGATGCGACGCATCACAGCGTGAGCGACAAGACTCATCTCGACGAGACCTTCGCGAAGGGCGGCTCGGCGTCGTACGCGACGCCCTCCCTGAAGTAATAAAGCACTGAGCCACGCCGCCTCCGAGCACACGCAGCAAACGGTGCTCACGTGTGCTCGGGGCTCAGGGGCCGATCTGCGTGAGATGGGAAGTGCGAGCCCGCTGGGCTCGGAGGTGTTTGCGAGTGGGGATGGGCCGAGCCGGGAAGCTCAGGCCGGCGTGGGGTCTTGGGGCGCGTCGGGCTCTTCTTCGTCGCCGAGGTCTTTCTCGACGTCGCTCTCCACGTCGTCGAAGAGGAGGTCGACCACCTTCTTGTCGTCGAGGAAGAGTGCTTTCACGCCGAGCGAGATCTCGGTGTATCCCTTCACGAACGCAAGCTTCGCAAGGTTCCGCGCGGCGCGCAGGTTGCGGGCATTCTGCCAGGCATCCGTGCGGCTCTTGAGGGCAGCCTCGTAGTTGACGCGGAGCCCTTTCACGACCGCTTCCTCCTGCGCGGCAGCAGGCCAGTTGGCGGAGAGCGCATGGAGGATGCCCTCGATGTCAATCAAGATGTCGACCTGCTTTTGCCCAAACGGCTTGATGAGCGGCGACTGCCCCTCCGGCGCAATGGCTTTGTAAATGGCGCCACCCACTCTGCCATCGGCCAGCTCGGCGCGGCGAAGGAGCAGCTTGATCTCGCCATCACCGAAGTAGTCGGCGAACTTCACGTCGACGCGGGCCTGAACGATGGTGAGCTTCGCCGCCTCGTAGGCTTGATTGGCCTTGTCGAGGGTCGAGGTGATCTCACCCATCTTGGTCTTGAAGGCCGGGAGCGCTTGGTTCTGGGGGAACTTCCCCATGGCCCGCTCCGCATAACAACCCAGGGCGAATAGCCGATGCAAACGGGATCCGGAAGTCAAGAGGCATCTCGCCCACGCCGGGTTGACGTCATCGCCCTTCCACGGTCCGGATTCGTTTGTCGAGTAGGATCGTGATTTCATCACGATAGAGCCATATCGAGGCGTCCTGTCCGGTACGCGGATCCCGCGCACAGAAGGCGCTACCAGGGTGAGGTCACCCCCATCGACGTGCTCGTCGGCCTGGAGGTGATCACCCCTGAACAGCTCGACCAATGGCGCAGGGGTGAGCTCCCCTATCTGGAGCGCGGAATGACGGCCGGCCTGGCTCGCGTGAGCCGCATCCTGCGGCTGCTCCGCGAGCACGCGCTCGAGCTCGGCCTCACCCCGACGCCGGGCAAATACTCGCGCAAGGGAAAGGGCGCACGCGGGCGTCTCCGCTTCTCGAAGAGTGGAGAGGCCGAAAGCGAGAAGGCTTATGCGTGTCACTTCGTGCGGCCGCGCCCCGCGAAGACGGGGACGGAGGAGCCGAAGGCGTAGCGTCGATCGTCGCGCCGCGCTCACCTCGTGCGCTGCCAGGGCCTTCGCTTGATTGCTCAGAGGGACGCGCGATACGGTGGCCGTTGCTGCGCGATCGTGCGCCCAACACCCGTGAGCCCGCCATGCCGACCGCGATGTCTCTCCCGGCCGCTTCGATGATCGCCCTCCTCGCCGCTTCTCTCTGTGCCTGTGACGCGGAGAAGAGCCCTCCGGCCGCGTCGAGCGCGGCTCCCCCCGCCGCCTCGACGCCTGCGCCGCCCGCGGCCTCGACGCCCGCTTCGGCGGCCGCGCCTCCTCCGACCGCCAGCGCCAGCGGTCCGGTGCACGACTGCCCTGCGGGCTCCAGCGGCGACGGCTCCTTCAACAAGCCCTGCGACGCCAAGGGGACCGCGCGGATGATGGAGGTGACCTGGACCGGGAAGCTGCCCGATGAAGGGCCGTCCTTCCGCGTCGTCAACAAGTCGCCATCGGTCATCCTGTACGGGAAGATGGTGGCCTATTTCTACGACAAGTCCGGCAAGCAGCTCGAAGTGAAGGACGGCGCCGGCAAGGCCCTCCCTTTCAGGTCGTGCACCGGCAACCTCTTCAGCGGCGTGATGAAGCCCGCCGAGAAGGCTGTCATCACCTTCTCCTGCCTGAAGAAAGAGCACGTGCCCGAGGGCACCGCCGCCATCGAGGGGGAGATGCAAGTGGTCGGCTTCGCGGATTCGAGCGAGAAGAAGAGCGAATACTACTGGCGCAACACCGAGCTGACCCCCGACGCGCGCCCCAAGGGCGGTGTGAAGAAGTAGCCCGCGCGAGCAGGTCCGGGGTGACGTGACATTCAAAGAGCGCGCCGGCGCGACCAATACGAGCGTGCCAGCGCGGTCACATCTTCAGTGGCTCACGTGCAGATCGTACACCGCCGAAGTCTCGAACACGGTCTCACCGTTTTCGCACTGGGCACCTCCGAATTCGAGCGTGTGGTGACCGGGTGAGAGCGGCTCGAGCCGCGCGAAGTGCCCGGCGATGAGCGCAGCGGGCCTCTTGCCACCCGGCCCACCGCTGTAGTTGTCGTCGTTGAGCCTGACCTTGAACGGATCGAGGACATCGACCCACAGCTCCTGATCGATCTCCGCTGTATCCTCGAGCAGGTCCTCGCCGTCGAGGCGCAGCGTCAGTGAGCAGACCGCCGCTCGGTTCGCCGGGAACCACTCCTCGGCGAAGGCCACGAACTCTGCCAGCTCCTCGGGAGCGTCGACGTATTCCGTCGGCGGGATCGCCCAGAAGTTGATGAGCGGCAGATACAGCTCCTTGTTCTTGGGGATATGGCACTCCCGGACCACCGGCCCACCGAAGGTGCCCGCCAGGTACCAGACATGACCGGACTGTCCCATGTCGCAGCTCTCTCCGGTCGTGTCGCTGATCGGCCCGGTCGAGATCGGCAAAGCCATGCTCCACCGGAGCCAGCCCTCGGCGAGCTTCTCGTACCTCCGTGCGCCCTGCGGCGTGTCTTGCAGGATCAACGGGTCGCCGCTCCCGTGAATGGCCTGTGAGCCTTCGGCGACGCTCTCGTTCTCCACGGCTCCGTCCTCCGCCTCCGGCTGCGCAAGGCAACCGACCGTGGAGACCAGGAAGGCGAGCGCGCCGAGACGAGCAAACGGTCGAATCATATTCAAGACGATCATAAGAGGCCTCCTGTGGGTGCCTGTCGCGCGTGTGCCCAGCAAGCCCCACGCCACGTCCTCCCTCTGCCCGAAGCCCGGCTCTTCTCGATGCAGCACTTCGACTGTCCGGCTTGCGCCCGTGTGGCTCCGTGTCGCATGCAACACCGCGAGACCTGCTGCACCGTTGCCCCCCACGGCGAATGACGCTGATCACGGCTTTGGGTCTGGCTTGACTCCCCAACCTCGTTTGCTTCGCTTGCCCGTCTACCATGGGTTGCTGGACCGGCTATGCGCTGCGCGAAGCGAGCGGCGAGAAGCGCACGGGCTTCGAGAAGTGGGGGAGATACGAGCTGGGAAGCACGCTCGAGCTCGATGCCGTCGTGGCGCACGTGCGCGAAATCGCCGGCCCCGTCGTGTGGGATGGGTGGCTCTGCTGCGGCCTATACATCGACCTCGCCGCGCGGGAGGTCCGCTTTCACGGCTGTGCGCTCAGGCTGAGCCCGCGCGAGCTCGGCGCGGCCATGGCGCGGGTCCGTGATGCGATCGGCGGTGTGTAACGCGTGTCATACGCGTGGGAGGGTAGGCACGAGCTGGCACGGTTCGCGGGTGATCCGTGTGCGCCAGAAGGCGCTTCCCTCGCGATCGACGACACGACATCATACGGTCGCGGGCGCGTCGATGGTCCAGCGGCCCGAGAGGGTGGAAAGCATGTCCTCCGCGGGCCCCGTCATCCAGGTCTATCGCTACTTCTGCATGTCGTGCGGGAAGCGTTATTACTCCGCCACCCTCGACGATCGCCGCCCCGCTCCGTGCGACCCGTGCGGTCGAAACGGCGGTGCCCTCATGGTCATAGACCATATCGCCGAACAGGTGGCGAGGGTCCAAGGGTACGAGAGCATCGATGGCAAGAGGACGCGGCTCACCGTCGCGGAGGCGGCGCAGCTCGCCGCTCACGAGGCTCAGCAGGAGCGCCTTCAAGCCGAGTTCGTGCAGCATCTCAAGCAGACGGCGTACGCGGAGAGCGTGGCCAGGCTAGCAGCCCTCAAAGCGACGACGACCTACGACGCGAGCGCCTCGTCCGATCTGGAGGCGTTGAAGGCCAAGGCGACCAAGATCGCGGACCTCGGCGGGGACGCCGCCGCGCGAGACACCGTCGCCGTCGGCATCGGCGAAGACGGGAAGCACTACGGTGCGGCGCAGCGGAACTGGAAGGAGCGGAAGGGGCACGGCCTGGAGGCGGGCGTCATGCTCTTCGACCAAGGCGCCCCCGACCACGTCCATGCCGAGATGTGGCTCCTCTACATCCAATGGGCGCTCGAGCAGGGGAAGGTCGCGTCGATGACGGTCGGCGCAGAGAAGATGGACGTGCGCCAATTCAAGATCACCCACATCACGGCGAATCGGCCGGTTTGCCAGAACTGCGCCCAGGTCCTCAAGGCGGCGGGCGTCGTGTTCGACCCGAAATTCACCCAGCCCAACACGGAGCGCTGGGTGGATCCCTGGACGGACGGCGTCTTCCAGGTCCCCAACCCGTTCACGAGCAACAGCTCCCTGCTCGTCGCGGCGTCCGCCGCGGCGGCGGCAGCGCCGGCGGCTGCAGCGTCCGCCGCAGCGGCGGCGACGGCGTCGCCCATGGCGGCGGCAGCGCAGAAAGGCTCGGCAAAAAAGTGAGCGGAGAGGTCTTTGCGATTGGCCCCTTGGCGCCGCACCCAATGCATCCCACCTCAACACGTTTGGGAGCATCGGTGAGGCTCAGGAAGCATCTCGGGCTGATGAAGATCGCACCCACCATCGCGGTGGCGGCATGGTGCGGTAGGCAGAGCCGCTCAAACGCTCCCAGGTGGTCGAGGGGAAACGCAAGTCGTGAGCGGTTGTGGTGAGCTCATCAACACCGTTGCCCTTGACGAAGGGCGGCGGTGCTCGTTGGTCGAGATAGGGCTGCCTCTTGCAAAGGGCGGTGGTGCTCGTAGGTCGAGATGAGGCTGCCTCTTGCAAAGGGCGGCGGTGCTCGTAGGTCGAGATGAGGCTGCCTTTCGCAAAGGGCGGGTCGCGGTCGACGACGAGCGCGTTCGACTCCCGGACGGGGAGCGCGGTAATCAGCCGGTGCGGTGGAGGACGGCGAGCTGGCCCATGGGGCCCGTGCGCAGGGTGTCCAGCATCCACCGCTCGCGGGCGGCGTCGTCACGCGCGAGCGTTGTGTAATCGAAGTTGCACGAGGCGCATCGGATCGACGCCTGCACGGGCTGCACGAGCGTATTGTCTTTGCAGGCCGGACAGGGCGCGTGGAGGGTCGTGCCGTGGGTCACAAGAAGAGGCTACCACGAGCGCGGGCGCCCGCGGCGCGTCGGCCGGCTTTCATCGCCAATCGCCGGGATCGAGGCGCATCTACGCCTCGCCTCCCGGGACGTTCACGAGCACGGGCAGCCCGTCTTCCATCCGAACGTCGACCTCGGGGAGCTTGGCCTCCCCGCGCTGTACCTCACGCGCGCCTCTGGCGACCACGGATTACTCGACCGGAGCGCCCTGTGGACGTCGCAAGCGCATGCTGGGTTGGTCGGCGCCGGGCACGCTTTCAATGCCTTCACGAGCGCGGCCCCACGTCTGGACGTGGCGCGCCCGGAACCCCCGGCGGTGTCGGCCTGGTGCTCCACCCGTAGGGAGAACCTCATGGCCGAAAAGAAGACGTGGTATGCGGTGGTGGTACTCAGCCTGCCTCAAGGCACACGCTAGAGAATGCACCCGACGTAGCGCAGTCCATGGGCTTCATGACCATGCCCCTGCCAGCCAACATTTTCCGTGAACGCCGGTTATTCCTCATTCGTGTCTTCGCCTTCACGCATCTCGCGGAGGAACTCGCCCACGGTCGGGTCTGCGCCATCTTCGCGCTCGCGTTCTCGCGGCTCACACGCTGTCGCTGGTCATCCCAATCCGCGGTGGAGCGGTGAGGACCGCCACGGTGGAGGTTGACCGAGATCACCGTTCCCCGGCGACGATCTGGTCCACCCAAGGCGAGCTGCGGTTGAAGACGGCGGCAGGCGACATCCGGGACGAGGCGCATCGATCCCGATAAGCACGCTCAGCGTACGGTGCGGCTCGTCTTGGATTGCTTCCGGCTGGAAGGATGTGCCTTCGCTGTCGTGCGCTACTTCTTGAAGCGCAGGCTTCAGACGCCGGGGCGCGAACCGGCGACGCAGAAGCGTCGTGAAGGTCGAATATGGGTTGACGAGCCACCCAAGAGTGTCACGACAGATTGGTCCACTCAGAACAAACACGGTGCGCTACCGCGGGTCGATGAGGCCCTATTGGCGCACCACTTACCGTGCGTGAGCGCCTATGCGATATATACTCCTCTCGTCCGCCGCTCTCGTCCTTCTCGCCGCCTGTGGAGGCGGTCAGCCGTCCACCGGTACTGGTGGAGCCGGAGGTCAGGGCGTGACCAATGACTGCGGTGGCTCTCCTGGGAGCGTTTACAAAGTCGGCCCTGATCGCATGCACAAGCACATTGCCGACGTCGTCACAAGTCTCAAGCATGGCGATCGAGTCGATGTCGATGGTCCGTACACCTATGACGAAGACATTGTCTTTACGGCCAATGGGTGCGCTGGGACTGGCGTGATCACGATCAACGGAGTCCCTGACAGCGGCGGCGTCCGGCCCATTATTAGAGGTCATAGCAGGAGCGTCTCATTTAAGGGCAACAACTACTTGTTTCAAAACTTCGACGTGACAACTCTGCCGTCCGTCAACCCTAGCGCTCCGACAGACCCCGATGGGAAGGCGCGCGCGTGCGTGTGGCTGGAAGCGGACAATATCACCATCGAAGATGTTAAGATCTACGGCTGCCCCGGACACGGAATCGTTGGCGCAGACGAGAACACAGGATCGGTAACCCTCACATCGGTAGAAGTCGACGGCGGCGGTTCTGGAACCGACGCCAACGCCCAGTACCATCAGATTTACATGTCGGCCGATGAAGAAAAAAGCGACCTCAAAAACTCGGTCTTCCTGATGCAGCGATGCTATGTGCATGGCGGCAATGGCGGAGTCGCGGTCAAGTCGCGAGCCAGGCGCAACAACATTTACTACAACTGGATCGAGGGCGCCGTCCTCTATGAAATCGACCTGATCGGCTCCGAGGCGGCCGACGAAGACATCGCCATAGAGAACTCTGATGTGGTTGGGAATGTCTTTTGGCACGCGAACAAGAGCGCGCTTGCCAGGATCGGTGGCGACGGCAGCGGAACGTCCTGGGGCCAGTACCGGTTCGTGAACAATACATTCGTAATCGCTGGAACCAGCCATCGAGTACTCTTTGCAAGGGAAGGCATTTCCAGTCTAGCCATCTTCAACAACGCGTTCTACAGCACAGACAATGCGCCCATTACCGTGTTCTGGAACGACAACGCGGACTGGAAGTTCTCGCCGTATGAGCAATTCGTCGCTGTCGGTAGCAACACCGTCCCACCATCCTCCGTGATGAATCCGGATGCGTCGGACCACGCTGTTGCGATCATGATTTTGCCGACAACGAGCGGCGATCCTGGGTTCAACAATCTGAACCTTCGCGACCTGGTTCCCAACAGCGGCATGAACGCACTCAAGGACCACGGCACGTCCATGACCCCTCTCATCCAGATGCCGGATTCCCAATACGACTTCTCGCCGCCACCGCAGATGGCACCGGCGTACATGCCGTTCGCCCCGCGCCTCCCACCGCTTCCGCCGCTGAAGGCTGCGCTGAGGCCGTCGGATGGGCAAATTGACATCGGCGCCTACGAGTATTCTCCGTAACCCGTACGCAGGGATATGTCTACCTCAGCTCGCGGCGCACGAGTACATCATGCGGACAGGTCGCTCCCCACCGGTATCAGGGCTGTAGAGGAACAGACGATGGCGCGAGTACGGCAATGAACTGTGACCACCCACTGCGCGGTGCTGACAGTTCGCCGCAGCCGAAGTCGAGCGGCGCTGTGAATCCTCCGGACAAAGCGGCGAAGCCCCGCGGGCTCACGGAGAAGCGGCTCAATCCTTCGTTCCCCGGTCCGCCGAAGGGCCAACTGGACTGGAGGTGTCCCGCGGCGTCGAAGCGAGCGATGAAGAGGTCTGCACCTCCCGCGCTCACCATGGGACCTGCGCCGAGGTCGAGGGTATCGTGGAAAGTGCCACCAATGGTGATCGCGCCCCATCCGTCGACGCCGAGCCCCCTGCGGAATAGTGTTCATTGGAGGGCGGTGCCACGGACCAGCGATAAGCCCCCTGCCGGTCGAACGACGCCAGGAGCGAGCCGATACGCGTGATGGGTCCGCCCCCGAGATCGACCGTGCCGTCGTTTGTGCCGAGAACGACGATGTTGCCTTCAGGATCCGTTGCTACGCGCCGGAAGCCCTGGTGCCCGTCCCCGAAACGCCGGCTCCACCCATGCCGACCAGCTGCGTCGTACTCGACCAGAAAGGCGTCATGGGCCTCGACCCCTGGCGTAGGGGTGAGCGGGCCCCCGCCCAAATCGGTGGCGCTCGTGAGATAGCCAGCAACGATCACGTTCTCTGCGGCGTCGACGGCAATGGCACGCGGACTTACTGCCCGAGGATCCAGCGCACGACGCCAGATTTCGCGACCGACAGCATCGACCTTGACGAGCGCCCATCGCTCGGCGAGGTAAACGAGGGCCCCAGAGCGAAGCGGCACGACTTGGTGGATTTCCCGGCGTTCCTCGAAGTGCGCGAACGGCACCTCGTGTCCCGTTGGATCTAGTCGCACGAGCAGCGCCCGGGATTGCCACTGGTCAGCATATCGACCGCCACGCAGACCGACGACGATGGCGTTCCCGCTAGCGTCGACGGCTGCGTCGGTGAAGACCAGCGCTTCGTCCGTCGGCGGGCTCCAGCGCCATCGGTTCGCTCCGTGGGCATCGATCTTGTCCACAACGGCGAGCGTTTCATTCCCTGGGTTCCTGGGGAGCAGTGCAGCCGGCCCGCGTGCCACGAGCACCGAACCGTCATCGTAGACGGCCATTGCTCCCACGTACGGGGAAGCGAGGCTCGTGAGGCACCGCGGCGCGGCGCCTGCGTCGCGGTGGGAAGATACAGCCAGCCACGGGGGCTCTGCCGGGACGGAGCATCCCATAGCGGACAGAGGCACAGCCGCCACTAGCCTGAAGATCTGATGCAGCGAACGCCGTTTTCTCATTATGCCTCTCGTGTGGCCCGCGACGAGAGCATTGAGCGCGGCGCTGCGATCGCAAGCATCCAGCCTTGGGCGCGTTCTGAATATCCCGTCTGGTCGTCCGGTACGTGCGCCTTGAGGCTCGTTAGACGGCTGCGCATCGCGCGGCTGTCAAGACTCCGGACTCCCCGGAGGCGCTCCAAGCGGCCCTCGCCCACGAGCGCAGGGACGGCTGCTCCTCGCTCTCGTCGACAGGCGCCGCCCCGACTGGCCTCTGCGCAGGCACGCGCACCAGCAGACCGAGCGCCTCCGCGCCGCTCGCCGCCTCGCCGCGCTGCTGTTGCCTTCACGGTCGGCGCCCACGCGGCCCGGGAAGCCGGTTGAGCCAGCCCCGCCGACGATGGAGGCTCGTGCCAGCGGAAGTGAAGCGCGGGCCCGCTCGTGTCGTATTGGTGCGAGCGGCCGCGATAGCCTCGAGCCGTGAGCAGCGTCAATGCCCGCAGTCGGGACGATGCAGGCCGGCTCAACGCGGCCACCGGGCTCTGGTTGGGGCGGTCTGAGCATGGCGTTCTCGACCGCGACGGTGCTTGTTCCCGACGGGGCGCTGCCTCGCGGAGCGCTCGTAGGCGACATGGGGGGCCGACGTGATCGCGCCGCACTTCGCTACCCTCGCCGCGCAGCTCGCCGCAGCCGCGCCGTCCCTCGGACGCCTCGTGCTCGGTGAGCACGTCGAGGTGTACCGGAACCTGCACGACGGCCGCGGCCCGGCGCACTGGTGGTCCGTGCGCAAGCCGCGTGCCCCGCGTCATGTTCTCGGAGTGGTTGCTCACGTCGCGCTCGCGGACGCGATGCTTCGTGTTCAACGAGCAACGTGGGAGAAGATCCTCGCGAGGGGCAAGCGCACCGTCCACGCGTACGCCGTGGGGACGCTGCACTCTTGGAACGCCGACGATTCTTCGCGGCGCCCGCGCGATCTCGTTCGCTTCAGCTACAACCCGAAGCGCGGGCCTTTCTTTCATCTGGCCAACTTCGACAACCCGGCAATCGTCACGCACTCCCCGCTGATGTGGTTCGACATCGAGGGGCGTGGATGAGGTTGCCGTGAGCGCCGCGAAGCCCAACTTCGCCGAACTGGCCGCGCACCTGGGCGGCCCCTCGTTTGCCGGTCTCGCAGAGCAGCTCGCCGCAGCCGCGCCGCCCCCGATGACGCTACGCCGCTTCGTGGCGATCCGTCGCCGGCTCCGGCCGCTCCTCGTCGTGGCGGACGGCATGGGCGTCGACTCGTCGGGCATGCTGGAAGGGCTGCGCCGTCTGGGCGCCCAGCCCGACATCATCCTTCACGCAGAAACCGGCGACGAATGGCCTGAGACCATCGCGTTCCGCGAGGAGCGACAACGCTGGTTGCGGAGCATCGGTTTCCCGCCGTTCATCATGGTGCAGCGCAACCCGGGCGTGTCGGAAGTCACCGGCATGCCCTTCTCCACCTTGGGCGAGAAGTGCCTCGCCTACGAGTCGCTCCCGGGCCAGGCGTTCGGCAAGAAGTCGTGCAGCTCGGAGTGGAAGATCCGACCGCAGGAGGCGTGGCTCGCCAAGGACCCGCGCGCGCAAGCGTTGTGGGCGCGCGGCGGCAAGGTGGTGAAGGCCATCGGCTATGACGCCGGCTATCGCGACTCGCGACGTGCACACCACCTGACGAACGACGAGCACTACGAGTATATTTATCCTCTCCGCGAATGGGGTTGGGATCGGCCTCGGATCATTGCGGAGCTGCGCGCCGTCGGGGCGCCGATCCCGCCCAAGTCGGCGTGTTACTTCTGCCCGGCGAGCAAGCCTTGGGAGATCGCTCGCCTCGTGCGCGACCACCCCGTGCTTGCGGACCGTATCGTGGTGATCGAGGACGCGGCACAGCCAAAGCTCAAGGGCATCGAGGGGCTTTGGGGAAGAACCGTCAAAGGCTTCCGCGGCGCGATCCCCAAGCCGGGAGCGATGGCGGAGTTCATTCGCGCCCTGCGGCGTGACCGAGCCATGCTCAAACGCTACCTCGCGATGGAGCCACCCGAAGAGCAGTACACAGGCCCCGTCGGGCGCGTGCCGGAGTTCGTCAATGAGCGCAACCAAGGAACCAAGCGGCGCCTGCCCCTGCTCGAGGAAGACGCCGCGTGACCAGGCAGAGCATGAATAGAACACGCGCGCCGTTCAAGCCCTTCGTCACGAACATCGTGCAGCAGACGGAGGTCAATTCCGCTTTCCGACACGTGCTGTTCACCGGCGCTCGGATGCAGATCGTCATGATGCGTCTACCGCCGAATGGGGAGATCGGCGAAGAGACGCACGAGCACGTCGAGCAGGCGCTCTTCTGCGTTCGTGGCAAGGGCCTCCTCCACGCGAATGGCCGCTACCGGGACTTCGAGAGCGGCGGGGTCGTTGTCGTACCTCCGGGTGCCGTCGCACGGAGGCGTGACCCCTTCTTCCGCGTAGTACACGAAGTGCTCGGTCGTGAAGAGCTCCGTGGAGTCGGGACCGCCGCAGCCACACGCCATGAGGGACAGGAGGGCTGCGCACGGGAGAAGCCTTATGGAGAGCCCCCCTGTCCGTGCGGAGAGGGAGTCTCGTGAACCGTTGAATTCGCATAGTGTAAGCATGGGGCACCCCTAAGAAGGGAGAGGACCGCAGGGGCGCACGGGGCGCAAGGGCTCGTCCTCGCGCGACCCTTGCGTTCCTCGCGACCTCTTCTTCGTGTGCGAAGCACGCTCGCAGATCGAGAGCCCGATCCGGTCGAACGGCCGTCCGGCGGATAGCCCATGCAAACGGGATCCGGAAGTCAAGAGGCATCTCGCCCACCCGGGTTGACGTAATCGCCTTTCCACGCTCCTGATTCGTTTGTCGAATAGGATCGTGATTTCATCACGATAGAGCCATATCGAGGCGTCCTGTCCGGTACGCGGATCCCGCGCACAGAAGGCGCTACCAGGGTGGCGAGCACGCGCGATCACGCGCCGTGGTCTTCGGTGGGCTCGTCTACTTCGTGGCCTTGATGGCCGGCTGGATCGCATTCACGGCGAGCCGCGGTATCTGATCTCGCGCGCCCCCGGACAAGAGGTCTGGCGCGGCGAGATGGTCAATGGTTGCGCTGGTCGTAGGCCAGCGCGCGGCACACCGGCTCGATCGCTTTGCCCGTGAGCCACGTGATCGATGCCGCGGGCACCTCCGTGCGGTTTTCCAGCGTGATGAGCGCGCCGAAGTCGCCGGGATCGCAGCGCTGGTCGTCGTTGTGGTCGAGGACCACGGCGAGCTGCTCGCTGGGCCACGCGCGCCCGGGCATCTTCCAGGCGAATCGCACGTCCCGGTGCTCGATGCGGTTCGGCTTCACTTGGGCGGCAACGGGGCGCTCGGCGGCAACGATGCCGGCGAATGCGATATGGCCGTCGAGCGCCGGGTCGACGCCGCGCACGACGACCTCGGCCATGCGCGGGTCGAGCGCGCCCAAAGCGGCCTCGACTTGAACGCGTGTCGGCTTGTCGCGCAGCCCGAGCGACATGTCCTCGTCGCCCGCGGTCACGTACGTATAGCGGGAGACCGCGCGTGCGACGTCGGCGCCCGTCTCGCCGGTGCTGCCTTTCGCGTACACCACGGCGGAGAGCACGGGATAGCCTTGCCACGGGCGCGGGACGCACAAGCAGGCTTCGAAGTGCTCGTCTTCCACCCGTGCCGTTGCCGTCGCGGGCGGGTCGGGCCGATGGGGCTGCGATAGCCCGACACGCACGCGTGCGCCGTCCAGGCCCGAGAGCCCGTCGGCCTGGAAACGCACCATGAACGGGTCGGGCAAGGTGCACGCCGCGTGCGCCGCGACGCACACCGGCGACGTGGCTGGATCGGTGCGCGGCCTTCTGCTCGCTGCGTCGCGCCGGTCCGTCACGGCACAGCCTGCTCCCTGCGCGGCCGCGAGCGCGGCGACCGCGATGATGTGTGCGACATGCGCGCGTTTCATCGGCGCGGACTATACCCGCGCGCGTCGCATCGCCAACGCGCCGGCATCGTTTCCGCGCCCGGTCCGGAGACCGCATCACCTCATCGATCCCGCAATCGGCCGAGCCGTCGGACGGTCACGTGAAGCTCGGCGCGCTTCGAGCGGAGCACGGTTCCGACGACCGCCCTTCACCTCCGCTCGCCGAGGATCGACGAGAGCGCCGCGCCCGTATCGAGCAGAGTTTGGCCTGGTCGTGCCAGCCGTACAGTGAAGATGCGACCAGGCTTGGCGAGGACATCGCCGAGGTTGGGGGGATGCTCGTCCGTCTCGATGAGTACCCCGTCGAGGTTGATGAGCAGCTCGCCAAGGTTGGGTCGTGGCGCAGCAAGGCCAACTGACCGCCGATAGGCCACTTCGGCTCAACGGGGAGGTCATCTCTCATGCATGAGAATCAATTCCGAAGGAACGCTCGCCGCCCTCGACGCGGAGATCCGAGCTACACGACGAACCCTCGAGCTGCTCACCACGGCCAGGTCCAGCTATGCGGCTGCTCACGACCTCAGCCAGCGCCCGAGCGGATAGCCGCTGCCACGAGCCGACTCCGATGCGCGGCAACGCCGAAGACTGGGCACACACGAATGGGGGCGTCGTGTGATGAGAGAGGCTTCTCCACGGGCACGCGACTCCTCGCCACGACGCGACGGCTGCTCCGCGCGTCGGCTTCGCGCGGAAGGGCGCCTATTGCTGACCCATCCGGCTCACGTACCATCGCCTTCCGGCAAGTGATCCCCGGCGATCTCGTCGATCAGCGGTTCGTCATCGAGCGCCTCGCAGGTGCGGGAGGCATGGGGGCGGTCCATCGGGCGCACGATCTGGAGACCGGCGCGCCGGTCGCGCTCAAGGTGCTGCTCGGTACCTCGCTCCCCGAGGACGAGTTGCGCTTCGAGCGCGAGGCGATGGTGCTGTCTCAGCTCGATCACCCTGGCATCGTGCGATACGTGGCGCGGGGGCTCACCGCCATGGGCCGCCCGTATCTGGCGATGGAGTGGATCGAGGGCGAGGATCTCGCGGCGCGGCTCCAGCGCGGACCGCTCTCCGTGGCCGAGACGATCGAGCTCGGCCTCCTCGTCGCCAAGGCGCTCGGCGCGGCCCACGCGCGCGGTGTCGTGCATCGCGACCTCAAGCCGGCCAACGTCCTGCTGGCGGGCAGCTCGCTCGGCGGCGCCAAGATCGTGGACTTCGGTCTCGCCACCATCACCGCGGGGGCGCGCGCGACGTTGAGCGGGGCCGTGGTCGGCACGCCGGGCTACATGGCACCCGAGCAGGCGCGTGGTGTCCGCGAGCCCGATGCGCGCGCCGACGTCTTCGCGCTCGGCTGCATCCTGCACGAGTGTCTGACGGGACGGCCTGTCTTCGATGGCCGCAACGTCATGGCCGTGCTGGCCAAGGTCATCTTCGACGAGGTGCCGCGCCTCTGCGATCTCGGTCTCGACGTGCCGGCGGCGCTCGATGCGCTCATCGCGCGCCTCTTGGAGAAGCACCCCGACGCGCGCCCGGTCGACGGCGGAGCCGTCGCCGCCACGCTGGCTGCCATCGATACGGTGACGGAGATCGAGGCCGTGCAGCGCCTGGGCTCGCGGGTCGAGCGCGGCGCCCTGACGCGCACCGAACAACGCATCGTTTGCGTGGTGCTCGCGAAGGCGCCCCCGTACGCGGCCCCAGATGCGTCCGCGCAGACGGTGGTCCTCGCGGCGGAGGGGCAGGACTCGCCGGCGATGCCGGCGGTGCTGTCGAGCGTGGAGGCGCGCGATGGTCGCATCGCGGCGCTCGCCGACGGCACCATCGCCGTGACGGTGCGCGCCGCAGGGCCCGCGACGGATCAAGCGGCGCTGGCCGCGGGATGCGCGCCCGAGCTTCGGGCGGCGCTCGCGAGCTGGGCGGTGTCGGTCGCGACGGGGCGCGCCGACGTGGCGGGAGCGCGCCCGGCCGGTGATGCCATCGAGCGCGCGGCGCAGCTTCTCGACGCACGGCTCCGCGCCGGCGGGCCGAGGACGATCGATCTCGACGACGCGACCGCTGGGCTGCTCGACCTGCGGTTCGACATCACGGCAGGGGCGCTCGGGCTCGAGCAGCTCGGCGCCGAGGGGCGTACCGACGAGCTCA
The DNA here is from genome assembly GCA_001931535.1 of Minicystis rosea. Classification (GTDB taxonomy): domain Bacteria; phylum Myxococcota_A; class Polyangia; order Polyangiales; family Polyangiaceae; genus Minicystis; species Minicystis rosea. The sequence goes on along the minus strand of CP016211.1, from coordinate 15,189,826 downwards.
TCGAGCTCGTGCTCCAGCTCCTCGTCCGGATGCGCGACTCCCACAATGCGCTCGCGACGCGACTCGCCCACGCGCTGCGCGAGCTGTACGGCCGAAAGAGCCAGAAGGTCAGCGTCGAGGATCTCTCGAGTCTGCTCGCCGCGCTCGGCAACGACGCTCCTGCGAGCGCCGCGGAGCTGGGAGTATCCCGCCGTCCGAAGACGGGCTCGTACCGACGCCGCCCGAGCCGCCCAAGCCTCCGCGTGGGCGCGGCGGGCGTTCGCCGCTGCCCGAGCACCTGCGCCGAAGCCCGCGGATCGTGCCTATCCCCGACGCGGAACGGCGCTGTCCGAGCTGCGGTGCGGAGCGCGTGTGCATCGGTCATCGCACGAGCGAGGTGATCGAGTTCACGTCGGCGCGCTTCGAGATCCTCGAAGAAAAGCGCGAGAAGCTCGCGTGCCCGCGCTGCCCTGAAGAAGGCGTGAGCACGGCGCCGAGCGAGAAGATCATGGACCGCGGCCGTCCGGGCCCCGGACTGCTCGCGCACCTGTTGGTGAAGAAGTTCCAGGACGCGATGCCGCTCTATCGGCAGTCGCAGGAATACGAGCGCTACGGCGTCTCGCTCTCGCCTTCCACGCTCGGCGACTGGGCGGCGTTCGCGCTCGACGTCCTCGCTCCGGTGGCGGCGCGCATCCGCGCCCGTGTCCTCGGCGCCTTCTACGTGCGCGCCGACGACACGGGGATGCGCGTGCTCGATCGCGAGCACCCGAGTGGCGTCAAGCTCGGCCACCAATGGGCCTTCGTGGGCGCCGGACTCGTGGCCTTCGCGTACGCACCCAACTGGAAGGCCGATCATCCGGCCAAGCTCCTCGCGCGCTTCACCGGCTTCCTGCAGGGCGATGGCTACGCGGGTTATGGCGCGATGCTGCGCGACGACGAGAGCGGCGAGCCCATCGTGCCCGAGAGCCGGCGTCTCGGCTGCGGGATGCACATCCGCGCCAAGTTCGAGAAGGCCGCCAAGACCGGCGATGCTCGCGCCGCCGTGGCGCTCGCCTACTTCAAGGCGATCTACCGGATCGAGGAAGCCTGCAAGAACGAGGGACTCGGCCCCGACGAGCGCAAGGCGCGCCGTGACGAGCTGTCGATTCCGCACGTCGACGAGCTGTATCGGTGGATCCGCCAGATCCATCCCACGCTCGTCCCCAAGACCGCTCTGTACGTGGCCACGCAGTACGCGCTCAACCAAGAGGCCGCGTGGCGACGCGGCTTCGAGGACGGCCGCTTCGAGATCGATAATGGGGAAGTCGAACGGCAGATTCGCAGGGTCGCGCTCGGTCGCAAAAACTACCTTTTTGCCGGCTCCGACAAAGGGGCCGAGCGAATCGCCGACGCGTATACGCTCCTCGGCTCCTGCCACATGCAGGGCAAGAATCCGCTCGCGTGGGCGACCGACGTCATCCGCAAGGTGCAAGATGGGTGGCCCACCGAGCGCATCGATGAGCTGATCCCCGATGCGTGGACCGCGCCGGCGCCGGTGGACGATCACGAGACGCCCTCCGACCAGGCGGCCTGAAGCGAAGCCAACAACACCCGGTGGAGACGCGGCGACCGACGAAGGCCGTCTCTACGAAGCGGGCGAGATCGCCCGACGTCATCCCGAAGGATGCGAGCTCGGTCAGCTTCGGCTGGATGATGAGCTGCGGGATTTCGGTCTGTTGCTCGACGCCGAGATCGACGAGACCCGGGACCGTCTTCATGGCCGCCTCGGCCCGCTTGGCCAGCGCGCGGAGCTGGTCGAGATCGTCGCCGTAGATCTTCACCGCAAGGCTGGCCCGGACCCCGCTCACGATGCGCGTGGGGCTCTTCTACGGCGCGGAACTGGTCGAGATCGTGGACAAGGCGGCGGGCGGCGCGCGCTCGTGCGACGGCTGCGAGCCGCGCAAGCGTCCTATTAGGGTATCACCGACGCCGGTTCGCGTGGTGCGGGGCCAGCTTGACGACGTATCCGTTGGTGGGCGAGAACTGCAACTTGACGCTTGGGCGGCGGACACACACGTTAACTGCGGAGGAACGATGATGTGGGCTCGGTACGCTATAAACCGTGCTCCGCTGCATCGTTTGGTCTAGAAAGAAGGGCAACATGAGGGCACGGTCATTTCTCACGAAAGCGGCATGTGGCCTGCTCGCCGCAGGTGCGCTACTCGCGTTTGCGCCATCAGCCATGGCAGCTGTTACATTCTGCAATGGCACGAATGAAGTGCTCGGGGTCGCTGTGGCCTTCAATCCCCTAATTCCAGGGCTGGGCATCGTCTCCCAGGGGTGGTGGCAGATCTTTCCGACGCTGTGCAAGACCGTTACCACCGCGAACGCAAAATCCTTGAATCTAGAAGCTTTTGCCGAGACTGCCACAGGCAGGCACACCAGGGGTGACGGTGACATCTTCTGCGTGAGTTCCGAGCCCTTCACAATCTTCAATGCACAGCGCACGGCCAACTGCGCCAAGACGCGAAACTTCTTTGTGGTCCCAACCTCCGGCGATGATCTTATCATGTGGCTCGTGCTATGACGCACCTCTTCACCAAATGAGTGGGCGGCACTCACGCTGCCTTGCGCGGCTGAAGGTCGTCGTCCGCGCCTTGTTCCATGACGCCGTGCATCCCTCGCTCTTCTTGATCGAGTCTCCCTTGTATATCCCTCTGCGAACCGAAGGTTCATCTCGCCGTCGTGGGGCCCGCAGGGCCCGAGGGACCCGGTAACTTGTGAAGTTGTGGAGAACATGCAGCTTGCCGAGGACGTCGGTGGCCCAGACGAGCGGATTGACGCCGTGCATGTGGCAGAAGCCGAAGACGGTGTAGGCGTCGGCGATTCGCTCAGCGCCCTTCTCTGAGCCGGCGAAGAGATCGTTCTTCCTCCCCACCGCCACGCGGCGGATCTGTCGCTCGACTTCACCGTTGTCGATCTCGAAGCGGCCCTCGCTGAAGCAACGGCGCCAGGCGGCTTCTTGTCCGATGGCGTAGTACGTCGCCACGTACAGAGGCGTTTTCGGCACGAGGCCCGGGTGGATCGCATGAATCCATCGATAGAGCTCGTCGACGACGGGCTGCGACTGTTCGGTGCGCCGCGCGTGGCGTTCTTCGGGGCCGAGGCTCTTGTTTTTGCACGCCTCCTCGACCCGGTAGATCGCTTTGAAGTAGGCGAGCGCCACGGCGGCGCGCGCGTCGCCCGTCTTCGCGGTCCCAGAAGAGCACACGCATCTGGTCGCCCCGCCGATTGCGGAACACGAACAGATGTCCGCAGAGCGGGTCCTTGCCGAAGCGCCCGGCGACCAGCGCCGACAGCCCATCAAAGCTCTTGCGCAGGTCGGTGGGCTCGGCCGCGATGTACACCCGCACCGACGGCGGCAACGTCAGCACACGTCGCCTCGGGCCACGATCGCGAGCACCTGCGCGAGCGTCGCCGGATCGAAGCCCGGCGCCACGCGGACGACGCAGCCGTTGGGCACTGCGATCTCGATCCGAGCGTCGGTCGACGTCGGTCGAGCAGCCGCGTCCACGACACGCACAGGCACGAACCTCGGCTCCAGCGCTGACGCTGCCGGCGTGCTACGCGCGGCGCGAGGGCCGTCAGGATGGCGTCCATCGGGCGGTTACGCAAGGTCGACGAAGCCTTTCGGCGCCGTGTCGCGCAACTCCTCAAGCGTACTCCGGACAGCTTCGGCTGGCGCAGGCCGACGTGGACACGCGAGCTCTTGTGTCTCCAGATGAAGCAAGAAGGCCGGCCCGAGGTCGCGGTGTGCACGATGGGACGCGTGTTGGCACGCCTCGGTGCGCGGCTCGGGATGCCAAAGCCTGTCGTCCTCTGCCCGTGGAAACGCGACGCGCGCGAGGCTCGACTCGCCGAGATTCGAGCGCTGGAGGCGAGCGCGAGCCCGCTCGAACCCGTGCTCTACAGCGACGAGGTCGACATCCACCCCAACCCGAAGATCGGCCGCGACTGGATGCTTCCAGGCCATCAGCGCCGCGTCGTCACCCCGGGCAAAAACGAGAAGTTCTACTTGGCCGGCGCGCTCGACGTCCGCACCGGCGTGCTCCACACGACGGGAACCACGCGAAAGAGCGCCGCACTGTTCTGCGACCTGCTCGAGGGTGGCTGCCCTCGGGCCTTCGATCTGTTCGGCGGGGGATGTCGTCTACGCCGTGGGGACGAGGGCGGGCCAGATCGGCGCGGTGGGCACGGTCGCGGGCGCTGAACGGTGAAGGGCGGTGATCATGAGGGCGCGGGTTTCACCGATCCGGCGCGGGATGGGGTGATCATCAACAGATGTGCCAGGCGTGGAGCGAACGGCCGTCTACACCATTGTCCCGCGCCCACTCCCAACGCTGACGCCGGCCGCCGTCGCGGCGCGGAGGCAGGCTCGCGCATCCCGCTCATCCACAATCTTTCGTCGCATGCCCACGACGCTGGCCGCAATTGCTGCCACCGTCATCCCGGCGTCGCTGAGCGGTCACGTCGATCCATTCGCCATGTCCGGCACCTGCGCCGCGCGGGGGCGTCACGCCGAAGCCGAAGATACGGGGGATCGAGGGGTGTTGCGAGAGGGCGGGGCGCCGGCTTAGCACCCTTCGGTTTCCGGCGCCGGTTCGCCGGCGCCGAGCTTGACGTAGTACCTCTGGACGCGCTCCTTGCATCCGTTCTGCTCCAGAAATCGTGCCACGTCCTCGGCGGTGCCTACGGGCGGGTCCTTCCATAGATATGCGAGCGTCCACGCGATCTCGCTCGCGCGGCGAAGCAGCGCGTCCGACTTCCGGCCTCGCCGCTCGCGTCGATCGAGGAGAGATAGGAGCCGCCGGCACAGCCTCCCCATGAACCATTGCAGCTCGCTCGTCGCATCCGGGAACAGGTCCGGAGCATACGTTTCGATGAAACTCCGCACGGTGAGGCAGTGACAGCAATAGCGGCTCGCGCGCTTGCGAAGCTGGTCGAGCTTCCCGGCACGGTGGAGCCTAGTCAGCCGATCCAGGGCTCGAACGCGCTCCTGCAAGAGATCTTCGTCGTCGTTCAGCGCAAAGAGCTCGATGGTCTCGGAAACCCGGAAGGCTTCCTTGGAGAAGGGGTCGAATTCCTCTCGGGGTGCGATCTCTGCATAGTGGTCTCCGTCCTCGTCGACATCGACCACGAGCCACTTGTCGACCGGATCGTCGACGAGATCGATCAGGAGACGAGGCTCAGTTTTGCGCGTATCGCGGGTCTCGAAGGTGACGCGGCACCCGCCAGCCTCGATCGGAAAGCGGTCGCCTTTCCTTTCGTTGCACTGCCCGCAGGTCAAAAAGTAATTGTCGTGCGCGTAGGCGAGCCACCAGTAAACGCCCCTCTTCGGGCGAAAGTGGTCAACATACTTTTTGTCTCTTGGGCGAATCCGAGTCTGGCAGTAGGCGCAGACCCACCCCTGCATGGCCAGGAGCGCGCCGTGGACATCGAGCTTCTGCCAATGCGGATCGAAGACGATATCCGCTGAGACATTCTCCCGCCGGCGGCGCTCGTGCTCTTGGGCGAGCAATCCACCCGGGCCACCTGCGCGCAGCGTGGGAGGGATCACGTTCGGCCGCCGCAAGCGAATCATGCGGTCACGCCCGGCGCTTGTGCTTCGGGAGCGACTGCCGGTATTCGCGCAACTCGCGCGCCTCCTGCTCGCTCACGGTCGGCGACTGCGCGAGGATCAAGGTCTTCTTGGCGTGCGCGTCGGGGCCGTCCGCGAAGTGGGTCTCCAGCGCGGCGCTACGCGGCTTGACGTCCATCAGCCAGCGGTAGATCTCGTCGACAGTGAAGCCGAGGATCTGCCGATCGAGCTTGGGGTGAAGCCGGACGCCATGCTCCGCGTCCGCCTCCAGGGCGACGATCTCGTTCTTATCGAAGCTGCCGAGGATGAGCGGCGAGTGGGTGGTAACGATCCACTGTACGTCAGGAAGCGCGCGCCTCAGGTTGGGGACGAGCGAGCGTTGCAGGCCGGGGTGGAGGTGGAGATCGATCTCGTCTACGAGGATGATGCCACGGATGCGGGAGGGGTCGCCGCTCTTAGCCTCGTCCGGTGCCTTCTGCTGCCAGGTGGCGCACAGATCGGCGAGGAGGGCAATGGTGGCGCGGAACCCGTCGGGGAGGTCGACGGGCGAGATCACGGCGCCCCGGACGAGGAAGCGGATCGCCGTGCGGTTGGCATCGAGGGCGAGGTCGGTGCCTTCGAGGACGAGCGCGAGGAGGCGGCGGAGCAGGAGCCAGACGGTCTTGGTCTCCTCGCGCGATTCGAGGAGGGCCTCGACGCTCGCCACCTGGGTAAGCGGGTCGAAGAGCGTCATTTGGCGGCGCACCTCGTCGGCCTTGGAGGCGTGGCGGTTGTCGGGGTGCTCGGAGAGGTTGCGGCCGGGACCATACGAGAGGAGCACGTGGTCTTTCTCGCGCTCGATCCAGAAGGCGCGCACCGCGGCGTGGTCGGGATCGTTCTCCAGGCGCTCGCGGTCGAGGCCGCGCTCACCGAGGTAGAGGGCGACGTCGCGGCGCTCCTTGCCGACGCGGAGCGTGGCGCGGATCTCGGCGTCGTGAACGCGGTCGCCGGCGCGGCGGCGCATGCGTTCGAGCCAAGCCGCGCCGACGTCAGCGGCGCGCTCGTCGCCGAGGAGAACGAGCGCGATCGCCTGAAGGATGGCGCTCTTGCCGGCGCCGTTGATGCCTGCGATGCAGGTCCACCGGCCGGGCAGCTCGGAGGGGGCGGTGAAGTCGATGACGAGCTCTTCGATGCTCTTGAAATTTCGGATGGTGACGCGTTCCAGGATGGGGTGACGCAGGAGGCGCTGGAGCGCGGGCGCGCGCGGGGAGTGGATGCCCCGGGCCTCGGCGAGGGTCTGGGTGAGGAGGTCGAAGGCTTCTTCTGCGTCACCGGGTTGGTCGCGGCGGAGGAGCAGGCGGGCGAGGGTCTCTTGCATCAAGACCTGTTCGCGCGCATCGCCGGACTCTCGGCCGAGGCTCACCGCTTCACGAGCGACATCGACCCCGGCACGACCTCGCAGCGCGCCGATTTTGATGAGTACCGCCGCCTTTTCGTCGACCGTGCCGAGGCGTTGCACGACCGGGAGAATGTCTGTCTCATACATCCGAAGAGCGGATGCTCGGTCCCCTTCCGCCGCGAGGGCGTCCGCGATAATCGAATCGATCGCCGCGAGTTGGTGCTCGTCCTGCAACGTGGCAGAAAAGGGGCGTGCCTCATCCCGCAGAATCTTCAGTGCCCGTTCCGACTCGCCTCGGCCGATCAAAAGGCGCGCGACTTTAGCCTGCACCGCGGCGAGGCTCTTTCGAGCTTCTGTCTTACGCAGCAGGGGTTCGACGTCTTCCTCGTACAATTTCAGCGTTTTCTCGTCATCACCTCTTGACTCATACATCTCGGCAAGCCTGTCGAGGGCCACGGCGAGCTCGTGGTCGCCCCCGAGCATCTTGTGCACTTCGACCGCTGCGACCTGGGTTTTCAGCGCGCGCTCATAAAATTCAGGCCCGCCGAGAGAGTGAAGCGACCTCGCGAGTTTTTGGAGTGCGGCCGCAACCCCACTTCGGTCGCCCTGAGCCTGATACGTCGCCAAAGCCTCGTTGTACGTCTCCATCGCCTCTGCGAGAGCCCCTTTGGCGTGCAGGATATCCGCGATCCGCATCTTCTCGGCTGCGATGGCCCGGTGATTCCTCATGCGCTGCAGCATGGGCAGCACCTCTTCTACCGAGATGCGCAGTGCCTCATCGCGCTGCCCGATATCTGCGAGCTCGCTTGCGACTCGACTCAGCACGAGCGCGACGCCCGCGTCGTCTTCGAGCCTCCGCAGGACGGGGAGGGCCTTCCCGCGATAAATATCGAGGGCGTCGGATTTGTACCCTTGGAGGCTCAGCGTGTCGGCAAGCTCGACATAGACCGAAGTGCGCGCAAGCTGATCGGGGGAATCCTTCAGGATGGTCAGCGCCTCTTCGATCAATCGCCGAGCCTCGTCGAGGCGCCATCGCCTACGAGCGATGCGCGCCATTCCGATGAGCGCATTAGACCAGAGGGGTACATGCTTTGAGCGCGCGGCGACATCCGCAATCTGCTTGCGCACCTCGAAAGCACTGTCGAGGTGGCTATCCTGCTCAAGCAGATCGGCGAGCTTCAAAGACACGACCAATCGCTCATCGCCGCGCTTCCCGGGCTCGAGCGCTGGCAAGACCTCATCGAGAAGAATCCGCGCCGCCTCCCGGGTATGGCCCCGCGCCGTATGTACGTCAGCGATGACGCTCCAGGCGCGCGCTCGGTCGTGCTCGTTTCCGGCCCGCGCCGCGATCTCGCGCATCTCCTCCGCGGCGACCGACGCGCGCTCCAAGTCACCCGCTTGCTGCGCCACGTTGGCCAGCAGCCAGAGGAAGCCCGAACGACGCGCGTCCTCGCTCGTTGCTCCCAGCGCTCGCTCCGCAAACTGCGACCAGGCCGCAAATGGACCGTTCGTCCTCGCGAACGCCGTCCCCGCCTCGACGACCGCTCCCCACTCCCCCTCCGGCACCACCCCGAGCCACCACGTGAGAGCCTCCTTCTCCTGGAGCGTCACGGGCCACCCCTCTTTCGGATCCTGCATCCGGGCGATGAACCACGCGGAGATGCTTGAGAGTGCCGTTTCCTTCTCCTCGCGACGCCCCGCCACCTCGGTCAGCGTTGGATGAACCCGCCAACGTGCCGCGCCCATCTTCTCGACGAGCGCGAGAGCCTCGGCTTCCCGCATCAAGCGCTCGAAGTCTACGTCGTCGAGCCGGGCAAGCGCGGCGCCGAGCTTCGTTCCCACACCTCCGGGCGGTGCGTGCACGAAGAACCGAAAGCCGACCAACAGAGGCTCGGACTGATCCCCCAGCCTCGCTTCCAGCACCGACATCGCGCGCGCGGTCTGGGCCGTGAGCGCCTGGCGCAACCGGCGCCCCGACGAAGGAGGGCCGTCGTCGGAAGCCGAGCGCCGCTCCTCGATGTTCGCGACGAGCTGCGCAGGATCCTCACCCGCTTGCAACAAGCGCGCGCCGAGCCGGAGCGCCACCGGAACGCGGCCGAGCGCCTCCGCGAGGGCTCGGATCCGCGCTTCCTCGCCGACCTCCAGTCCCACGCCCTCAGTAACCAATAGCCTGACGGCAGCCTCCGGCTTGAGTGGACCGAGTCGGAGGGTAATCCCCTCCAGCCCGGCACCGAGCGCTTCGAAGCGCCCCGCGACGATCACCGCTACACCACGCAGGCGGCGCACGAGGGCCGCGACCGCGAGGGTCATCGCGCGGCTGTCGACGTCCTCAATGTGCAGGAGCGCGGCCGGATCGAGCAGGCGCTTGCGAACCGCCTCCTCCTTGTTCTCGGTCGCCGGCGCGATGTCGAGGCGCGTGGCGAGTGCCGCTACGAGATCGCGATCGTCGGGCGTGGACTGCGCGGAGGAGAGGCGAACGTAGCCGCCCGGAAAGCGCGCGGCGTGCCGCTCCGCAAACGACGAGACGAGCGCGCTCTTGCCGATCCCGCCCGGCCCGGTAATCGCGACGGGCCGTGGAGCGTCCGCCGCAGGCGCGAGTGCTTCGGCGAGCATCCGCAGTTCATCCTCCCGGCCAATCAGGGGGGTGACCTCGACGGAAGGGGCTTCCTCGGCGCTCGCCACGATGGCCGGATGCTACTCCATGCGGAGTCGTTCACGTACACCAGCCTGCCCGCTCGGTCCCCGACCTAGCCAGGCCTCGCTCGCGGCGTGCTCGTCGCGGCGTCTCCGAGCTGACCGAGCATCGTCTCCCCAGCACCACGCGGTGCCGTCCCCACGCTTGCAAGCCGCTACCCCGGTGCCCTTCCGTGGCGACCGCCGAGTGCGGATGCGCCGACGGCCTGGAGGCGAGCTTCTGCACGACAATCGACTGCACGAGTGCGACCGATCAGATTGCCGCCTGCACCCCGGGCCGCGCCGCGCACGGCGGCCTGACGTTCGCGGGGTGCATCACCGACCAGGCACTCAAGTGCCCGCAGGGTGACGGCGGGCAACTGATACAGCCTAACGGGGCGGACTACCTCGAGTGTGGATGCAAAGACGGCGTCGAGGTCGACGTCTGCACGACTTGCGAGAACGTCCCCCTCTTCCAGGACGACACGTGCAGCCCGCTTTGCTGGGCGCACTGCGGATTGCACTTCACGGGGTGCCTCCCGAACTTGACGACGAAGTGTCCGCAACCTTGATCGAGCACGTCGAGCGCGCCGCGCTGACGTCGGCGGCGGCTCTGGCCTGGGGGGTGCGCTCGTAGGCCCTTCGGCTTTTAGGAGTACGACGACTCCGCATCTTCGCGGCGCGAGCCGAGCGCGTCGCGCGCGGGATCGATCATCGCGACCGGCGAGCTCTGATCCGCGGCGACACGACGATCCTCCGTGCAGGCTCCGCTCCACGTCTCGACGGTGGCGGTGGAGAGCGGCCGCACCTTCCCTTGCTCGGCCACGATCGCGCAGACCTCGTGCACGAGTCGCGCGATTGCGCTCGGATCGGGAGGCGCATTCGGCGCGGTGTCGTAGGTTCCGGAGGCGCCGCGTGAGGCGCAGACCGCGCCACTGCGCATGTCAAGGCTTGCTTCCCCGGAGACGCCGAGTGTCGTCACCTCGTCGACCGGCTCGCGCACCGCGCCGACGTGCTTGAGATCGAGGCTGAGAGCTAGCGGCCCAAGAAAGCCAAGAGCTGAGCGCCGCCCGAACCAAGCTGCGCCGGACCAAGAAGCCCTGACCTCGGGCTTCACCGGCGCGGGGCGCGCCCTTCACCAGCGAAGTTCACCGGCATTGGCCGCGCTCGTCACCAGTGATGTGCACCGAAATCCCGCGGGTCGTGGCGATCATCAACACTACTCGACCCCGGCACGTTGCGCGCCGCCTAATGCCACCGGCGACGTAGTTCGAAGACGTGTGCGCGGCGCCATCCGGCTGGTTACCAGGGCGCTCGACGTCCATCGAGCTGCCCTCGACGAGCACCGGCTTGCCGCCGACCGTGAGCCGGTCGGAAGTGCCCGTCGCAGAGCTCGACGACGCCACGTAGGGGAACGGCGCCGGCACGAGCCCCGCCGGAGGCGTCGGCGGAATCAGGCTGGTCGCGGGCGGGCCCGGCGAGACGTGACCGCTGCCCGTCGTCGCGATGTCTTTGCCGCCGATCGTGGTGCCCATCGTCGCACCCTCTCTTGAAGAGACACCACGTCTCCTCCCGCTGGTTCAGAGCTATTCAGGCTGTGTCGGTGGAGCCCACGGCGAGATCTTCGCCGCCAGCATCGTATGAGCATCCCGAACGCGCTTTAGGGAACGCTGGCCTCAGATCCGCAATGCGCGCTACGCCTTCGGCTCGGTGATGATCTCCACCACCACGGTTCCAGGGCGCGTCTCGGTGGTTCTCACGGTGGTCCAGAACAGCGCGCCCCTCCGACTACGACGCTCGAGGTCCACGAGCACGTTTCCGAGCTCATAGAGCATCCAAAAACTCACGAGCCGCGCACAGGCCTCGGGATCGAGGGCGTTACCCTGAGGAGGGCCCTGCCGGACGAACCCCTGCCAGAGCGCGGTCAGCGCGCAGAATTCGGGCTGCTCGTACCAAGGGACGGGCGATGTCGTGCGCCCTCGGTCAACCGACATGTGGGAGTGGGGTTGCTGCACGCGGTCTTGGTCCTTCGCGTATCGTGGGCGCAAATGGGATCCGTCGCTGAACGGGCGCCGCCCGCCGCGACAGGGCCATGTCGGGCCCCACTACAAACACCTTTCGACGCGCCGAAATCGGTCAGAAAAATGCGCGGGTCAGTGAAGATAGTTCGGCGCCGCGACGAACGCCGGCGCTCCGGCGCTCCGGCGCGGGCTCGCACCCCTGACAGGGCGGCGGCAAGTCCGATGCACGGTGACCGATCAGCGAAGCCGGGATGCGGCCGCAACCGAGATGTGCCTTGGGCCCAGGTGAGCGCGGCCGTCAGCCGCGCGCGGCCTTGAAGGCGGCATGGGTGAGCGCCTCGAGCGCGAGGCTGAAGCTCTCACGGTGTGTGCCGAGGCGCTCGAACACCCATGTGAGATAAGCCTGCACCGGAACGCTGATCGCGCGGCACGTCGCGACGATGCCGAGCAGCACGCATGCGCGGTGAGCTCCCTCGGTGCTGCCCGCGAACAGCATGTTGAGCCGCAGTTTGGCGAGGTTCTGGAACTCGCGCTCCGTGGGTGAGTTGTCGATGGGCACCTCGGGGGCCGCGATGAAGCGGGTGAGTGCCTCCCAGTGCTTTCGGTAGTAGCCGACAGCCGTGGTCAGCGCCCGTGCGGCGGGGCCCGATGGGCGTTCGATCTCTCGGAAAGTCGCGCCGATGTACTGGCTCTGCGTCTTCTCACCGTCGTTCCAGCACGCGTACCAGTAAGCGCCGTGCCCGGCCTCCTCGAGGTCGACGTCGACGCACCAGCACTCCGCCTTGCCGCAGCGGATGTACTGCGGCCGGTAGATCACCCCATCGGCGCGGCCGGTCAGCGGGATCGATGGAGACACGTCCCAGGTCGGCGAGCGCCAAGGGCGAGCGTCCCCTCCTCATTGCTAGGGGTGCGTCATGGGCGCGACGTCGCCGTAGACCTCTCGGGCCGCGGCGAGGACCTCTGCCGCATCAGCGTCGTCGGGCGCGTACAGCGCGACGACTTGGCCTCCGTGGCGGAACAGGTGCGGGGAGAGCGACACTGCGGAGAAGCTCGTGGCGCTATGCGTGGTGATGACATTGCCCACGCCCCCTTCCTTCGTCACGGTGGAAATCGGCCCCGCTGTCGGTTGCACGATGCCGTTCCCCTGCACCGCATCCCTGAGCGAGCAGTCGGTCGCGTATACGCGCCACGTGCCCGTCTCACCGAGGAGGCGCTCTCTACGCGCGGGGGCGACGGTCAAAGGTAGAATCATCGGGACGGGGTGATTCGAGAACATCGCAGACTCCTACCTGCAAGTGCAGGCTTTCATCGCCTGCCGCCCACTGTACCGGGCGATTCAGATCGCTGTCAGGAGCAACAATGCTACGAATCGGACATTTCATGTCCTACGTCGTCCATGATCGGCCGAGGGTGTGCAACCCGGTCGAGGCCGATGCGTTGAAGACGGTGAAGTCGGTGCGGCATCTCGGCGTGCGGGAGGACTATGGCGAGAACAGCGGGCGGCGCGGCCGCGGTTTGGACCTGGCTGGAGGAGGTGGGTTGACCGACACCAAACCCGTGGTCGAGCGGGCGCCGCGCTGACCGACAGCACGCGCTCGGGGTGGCGCACACAGCGGCATGTTGACGCCCGACTGCGTTGAGACCACGGACCACCCATGCCACCGCGCTCCCTTGCCGTCCTCGGCCGCTCGCAGCCCCTTCTCGACATGCCGGGGATCGATGGCTACGGAGCGTGGTGCACGTTCGCGTGGGACAACGATGGGACGTTGCAGCACGGCGCCGCGCTCGTGCCGGCTGTCCCGCCGTGGCGGCACCTCTTCGCCGCCCTCGATGATATCGGCGCCTCGCTCTCCGATGCGCCGCGCTCGGAGCTCGACGAGGCAGACGCAATCACGGCGTGCTGCTGGCGGTATGGTTCGTACTTCCACGTCCTCACAGGCGGCGAGTTCTATCCCCCATTCCGGACCGACACGTCGCTCTCCCGAATCGGGGACGCTGAGATGCGCAGGATCAACATCGAGTTCTCCGCCGCGCTCTCGGCATGGTTCGCCACCAAGACGGCAGACCCGGGCCGTATCGCCCGCAGAGTGAGTGCCGCGCTCACCACGCTGCCGATGCCGTGGAGCGTCGGGCGGCAGCCATGGTTGAGCGACGTGCTGAAGCGCGGGGCCAGCACTCGAGCGGAGACCCTCCAGCGCCTCTTCGATGAGAGCCGAGGCGACTGGCCCGCCGACATCCCTGGAACTGACGTGGACCCGCCAGCGATCCTGCGTATGGAGGCGAATTGGGTTGTACTGGGATGCTATCGGAACGGCCCAATTGAGCGTTTGCACGCCGGAACCTGGAATCAGGGTAGCGAGGTGCCGGGCTTCCTACGATTCTACACCCGCGAGGTCAACAAGCTCGAGCGCCGCGTGAGCGAGAACATCGCAGGCCACCTTCTCCAAAGAGCCCTCCTGTCACCAGACATGTTACGGTGCGCGTCCGCCGTAGGATCCCCTCGGGACTGGACCCTCACGGGGGAAACGTCCGATGTAGCGTTCCTCGGCATGCCCGGCATGGGCCCGTTGGAACCAAGGCTGCGTCAGCTTGCCCACCGCTACCCGCGCCACTTCGGCGGCACGATCTCGGCTGCGGAGTATGACGTTCGGCACGATGCGGTCCGCGCACTCGGCCGCAGGGGCACGAGCGTTGCCGGCCCCGGCTAATGCAATGGGACGTCCGGCGTATCCACGTTGGGCTCCGCGACTTGCTTGAAGCGATACGCCATGTCGAACGTCAGGTAATTGGTGCGCCCGGCACGCTTGAAGCCGAGGCGCGACCAATACTGGCGAAGCCTCTTCGCAGCGGCGTCGACGTCGCGTTTGAACCGCTTGAGGCGCATGCGCTGGACCCAGCGTTCATCCTGCACCTGGTCGTAGTCAATTGGGTGCGCCTCGACGACGGTCACTGCGCAACCAGTACCGAGGAACTCCATCGTGCGCTGCAGGGCTTGCAGGCCGAGGCGCCTGCCGCGATACCGCGGAAGCAGCTCGATACTGTTGACGAAGAGCACATCCTGCCCCGACGTCTTCTCGGCCACGGAGTCCCAGATTTCGTCGGTCTCATGATCGAAAATTGCCTCGTATAGCTCGAGCATCTCCTGGCTGTGCGCGTCGAAAACATCCAACAGATTCTCCGCGTGCTCTTCGGCGAGGCCCACGTGGATTCGCGTCGCGCGAATCCGGCCTGCCGTCCTGGTGCGGTGGCCTTCGGGCTCATCTTCGGAGCCCATGTCCAGGATTCTCCCGCAGTATTCGACAATGAACTGGCTGGGCTCGCCGTCGAGGGGCATCGGGATGCTCATGCGGAAGTCGATCCTGAGAGCCGTGTTCATATAGATCCTCCGTCGTGTTGCGGTGAGCGGTGGAGCTCGCCCGGACTACGCGGTCCATCGGTAGCGTCCGTCGTCGTCGCGAGCGATCCAGCCTGCGAGGCGCTTGGGCTTTCGATACATCACGACCTGATGGAGCGCAGCGGCGATGGACGCTACGTTCTTGTGTTTGATCCGCCGCGCGATTTCTTCGGGGCTCAGCGGCTGCTGCGCGGTGCGAAGCTCCAGGGCAGCACGATCCACCACCGCTGGGTTGCTCTCCCGGGGCCCGTCCCCACGGCGTTTGGCGGGGCTGGGCCGCTCAGAACTCCTGCCCATCTTCGTGTAAAGACGCTCGATCTGGCGGACGCGTTCATCGACCTTCCGCGCGGCTCCCATGCTGCTGACGTAGAGTTCGTAGGCTTCCCGGACAACGGACGCCTTGTCGGGAATAAAAATGAGGTTGGTCGGGAAAAGCCCGTGCTCGAACGCCCGTGCGTCCAGATTCACAGCATCCATCACCTGATGTGCCCAGTCGTAGATTAGGACGTCCAGCTCTGAGCCGCCGTACTTGAGCTCCCAATAGCCGTCGTCGATCTCGTCCTCTCGGGCAATCCGCTCGAAGCGGAGTCCCAACCCCATCAATGTTCCCAGCATCTCGAACGGCGAGACGGCTTCATCGACATCGTCTTCCGACGGGGGATCGTCGACGAACAAATGCTCCCACTCGTCCTTCACGAACGCGTCGACGTAGCCATAGAATTCGTACGCAGCCTCGATCTGCGCGAGCGGATGTTCCAGTGCGCGGTAGCTGTCGGGCGCGCGCCCATTCATATGGCATATATATGCCATATCAAATCCAGACGCAAGACCTACGGCGCCCAGAGCGGTCTGGCTGGCCGCACCATCGCGCCGTGACCGATCAGCGAAGCCGGGATGCGGCCGCAGCCGAGATGTGCCGTGGCCCAGGTGGTCGCGGCCGTCAGCCGCGCGCGACCTTGAAGGCGGCCGGGGTGAGTGCCTCGAGCGCGAGGCTGAAGCTCTCACGGTGTGTGCCGAGGCGCTCGAACACCCATGTGAGATAAGCCTGCACCGGAACGCCGATGGCGCGGCACGTCGCGAAGCGCTTGCTGCCACCCTTGGCCCTGGGCGCTGCCGTCGTCGAGATGTGCGAGGCTCAGCTCGTCGACAATGACCGTGACAACAAGCGGCTTCGTTACCAGGGCAACGAGCTGACGGAGAGGCCCCCAACGTTCGAGGAGGCGCGCATAGCCAGGGACGTCGTGAAGGCCGCCGAGCGCGTGCGTCGAGTGGTGGACCAGATCGTCAGTCTCACCACGGTCGATGGCGCGGTCATCATGAGCAACGCCCTCGAGGTGTTGGCGTTCGGCGCAAAGCTGCCTGCGAGAACCAGCCTAGATAATGTGCACACGGTCGACCGTGACCGGCAATATCGGACATGGCATCTGGAGCAGCGAGGTACTCACCACCGCGCGGCCGCGTCGTTCGCCTCGGGGCACTCGGATCGAATCGCGTTCATCGTGTCCCAAGACGGCGACGCTGCCACGTTTCAGGAGCTCGATGGCAACCTCTGCCACTGGCCCTTCTGACCGCGCTCGCCGCCGAGGAGTTCAGGGGGCCAGAAGATCGATCCGAATGGGCCCTACATCGAACGTCCGGCCGTCCTTGAGCTGGAACCGGGCATAGTAGTCCTTGGGAAACGTATCCATTGGATAGAGAGCGAAGTCGTCCTCCACAACGCAATCGGTCGTGTCGCCTTCGTTCTTCCAGCAATCACCTCTGCCCCTGACGATGCCCCACGGCTTGCCGACCCTAAGCGTGATGTTGGCGGGCGGCATATTGTTGATGATCACCAGCAACCGCTGGAATTCGGTGAACTTCACCGGTGAAAACCGCGGCCGAAGTCGGTGAAGACCGCAGCCGGAGCCGGTGAACTTCACCGGCTCGCGGAACTTCGCCTGGGCGCGCCGCGCGGATGCCGCACGATCCTTCTGCCCCCACTTGCGCAGCGTGGTCGCACTCACCCCGAGCTCTTTGGCCACCCTCGACAGCCCAACGCCCTCTCGACGCCGCTGCGCGACGAGCTCGATCACCGCTTGTCGCGTGGCTTGCGGATAAGGTCGGCCAAACCCGACGTTGCTCCGCACCAGCGCAGCTCGAATCTCCTCGATCGTCTTCGCCATCATCGACTCCTCGCGCATGCGCGAGGAGATCGGCAATCGAGGGCTACGTCACGACGGGGCGGTGCTGGGTGTTACGGAGCAGCTCCCGAGGACTCCGTGTGCGAGCTGATCGGCGACGCCCGGGGAGTGGTTACGGAAGGGCGTACTCGTAGACGAGCATGGCCTGACGCTCCGGATCTTCGGCCGGCCCGATATGCCGCTTCGACAGCAGATTGAAGCCTGCCAGCGCGAACTGCCGCTCGACGATGAGCGGGCTGAATTTGTGCTCGGCGTCCGAGCCCGTGATCAAATCGTCGTGGGTGCTCTGCAGCTCGGCGACCGCGATGTCGTAGCACCCGCGATCCACGGCGTGATCGACCACGAAACGATACCACCGCCACAGCGCCCGCCGGCGGAGCTGCTCCAGCTCGAGCACGTGTGACGGCAGGGATCCACCGGCGCGGTACGACGCGACGTCGTCGTTCGAGGTGAGCACGTAGCCGCCGACGATGTGCAGCACCTCGGCCTGGGAGATCCGCGCGGCGTGCTCGCCGGCGCAATACTCCGGGCACAGCTCCTCCGCGAGCAGGTAGACGCCCCCCGGCCGGAGGACGCGGCGCACGCCCGAGAGGTAGTCGTGCGGGAGGTGATGGTGGCGGGCAATCGACATCACGATATCGAAGGGCTCGGCCAACGCCTCCACGGGGCCGGCGTGGAACGTGACGAGCCCCACGCCGATCCGCTCCCGCGCCATTTCGATGAGGTCCTCGCGCTCGTCCTGCACGACGATCTCCGCCTCGGGCCAGCGCTCGAGGAGCCACTCGGTGGAGACCCCCGCGTGGCAGCCGAGCTCCAGGATGCGCGGCGGTCGCTCGAGGCGGCGGATCCGTGCGCCCAGCGTCTCCAGCAGGGCGTCGATGGTCTCGCGAATGTACGCGTGCCCATCCATGACCTGCCGATAGTACTCGTTCACCTGGTGACGACTCTCGTTCGTGGACTCCATGTCAGATGTACCTCCGCCCGCCTGGCCGTCGGCCATGACCGCAGGGCTGTTCAGCGATGATCTCTCGATGCCTATTTCGGACTGCGTTGAAGCAGAGAGCACGTAGGCTTGCGCCATGACGATCTCCGACTTCCGCAGTGACACGGTGACGCGCCCTACCCCCGCGATGCGCCGGGCGATGGCAGATGCCGAGGTGGGCGACGATGTTTTCGAGGAGGATCCGACGGTCCGCCGCCTGGAGGAAGAGACCGCCGAAATCCTCGGCTTCGAGGCGGCCTTGTTCTGCCCGACCGGGACGATGGGCAACCAGATATGTCTTCGCGTCCACGCCCGCTCCGGGATGGAGGTGATCGCGGACAGTCGGAGTCACATCTTCACGTTCGAGCTGGGGGCTCTCGCGTCCCTCTCGGGCCTCATGCCTCGACCGATCGAAGCCCCGCGCGGCGTCCTCTCCGCAGCCTTGGTGCTGCCGCAGATCCAACCGGATCTGTCGTTCCGGGCGCGCACCGGCGTGATCGTCATCGAGAACACCCACAACATGGCAGGAGGCGTCGTCACGCCTCGCGCCGCGATCGACGGCATCCTCGCTTTGGCCGCCGCGCAACGTCTCCCCGTGCACCTCGACGGCGCCCGCCTGTGGAACGCGTCCGTCGCGGCCGGCCTCCCCGAGCGCGAGATGGCCCGCGGCTTCTCCTCGGCGATGGTCGCCTTCTCGAAGGGCCTCCGCGCCCCCGCGGGGAGCTGCGTGGTCGGCAGCGCCGAGTTGATCCGCGAGGCGCGCCGGGTGCGCAAGCTCTTCGGCGGCGGCATGCGCCAAGTAGGCGTCCTCGCGGCGGCGGCGCGGGTGGCGCTTGCCGAAGAGCGCTCTCGGCTCGCCGAAGATCACGCGAATTGCCGCCGGCTCGCGGAGGGGCTCGGGGTCGATCCGGCCGGCGTCGAGACGAATATCCTGCTCGTCGAGACGCCGGATGCCACGCGCACGACCGCCGCGCTCCGCGATCGCGGCGTGCTCGCCTTGCCGGCCGGCCCGACGGCGATGCGCTTCGTGACGCACGCGGACGTCGGCCCGAGCGACGTCGAAAAGGCGATCGAGGGGTTTCACGCCGCCGTCCGCGGGGGAAAGTGATGGCTGTCGGGGGCGGGCTCCGGCCCGTCCCCGGCAGGCCGCTCCACGAGGCGAACCGAATTGGGGCTCCGCAGGGACGCCGGCTGCGTCTCCCATTGAGCCTCCTCGACGCCGTATGCCTCTGTCGCGAAGTACGCCGTCAATCGTGGCGCGCCGTCCACGCGACGGTGGGTGATGTGGGCGTGAATGCCGTTGCCCTCATTGAGCGGGCGTGTCGCGATCGCATGAATCGCCCTCACGTACTGTGACGGATCGAGCCCGTAGGCCGTGAAGCAGCGCTCGATACGCTCGCTCGCCGCGCCGTCGTCGCTGACGTAGCTGGAGATGGGGAACTCGAGCGTCGCCGAGCACGGGCGATCGCCGTCCCCCTCCCGGAACGTCAGCGAGGTGATGGGGGGCTTCGACAAGAACGGCCCCGGATGTTGCGCCACCGCGCCGTAGAAGCGCTCGGCGTCGCCTGGCAGGTAGTCCTTCGCGACGCTCGCCAGGGCAGCGATCTGGGTGACGGTCGCCTGGTAGTGCCGCCGATACACCTTCACCCGCGCGAGCGGATCGGTCGTCAGATCGAGGCAGATGTACATGAGCTCGTCGAGCTTCGCCCCTCGCCTCGCCCGCTGCCCGCAATCCGTGGCCCACGCTTTCGCGAAGCCGAGGCGGCCCATGGCCTCTTCCATCAGCGCGGGCATCGCCCTGGAGCCGCGGACATACGGATTGAGATAGATCTTGAATCGTGGTGGCCGCCGCCGCCCCCAGGTGACGCCGAAGAGGATGGTGAAGAGCCCACAAGGCCTCTCGGGGATGAAGAGATCCTTGATGGATTGCCAGCGGGTCAGTGGCAGATCGTAATGCTCGGCCACCTCCTGCAAGACGGAGAGGCCGGTCGTCATGTTGGACTCGAGGCTGGGCGGCTCCCCCTGCGCCTCCCAGTACCACTGGATCTCCGTCTCTCCCGCGGAGAACGCGGCCGAGAGCTCGAAGGGAGCGTGATCATCCGACAGGATCGATGGATACCAGCGCGGCCGCGCTCCGATCGGCCAGCGGTTCCAGGGGTGGGAGACGCGTTCGAACGCGTCGAGGATTGCCCGCTCCTCGTCGTGCAGCCCGACGGCTGCGCACAACCTTCTCAGCCGATCTGCACCGAAGCTCAGAAACGTGTCATTTTCAATCGCTTCTCGCGAAACATGACTCAACTCCATCACACCTTACCTCCGTTTGCAGGACAGTAGGTCGTTGATTCGTGTGGCTTCGCGGGCCGCCCGCGCGTCCTTGCGCGCGGTCCATCACGGTGGTTCGGCGGCCCGAGAACATGGACACACCGTCCTCCGCGGCGCGTGATGCACGCGCTGCGGGGCGTGTGATCCGTCAGTCGAGATCCAACTCGAGATCGAGGTCCAGCAGCGCATGTCGCCCCCGCTTCATCCCGTAACGAATGCCGTCCTGAAACGAGGCCTTGAGGACGATGCCGCTCAGCTCGACGTCGAGCATCACCAACGTGTCGGCCACCTGGGGGCTGATGCCCGTCAACACCACCTCGGTTCCCTGGAGCCGGGCCGCCCGCGCCATGCGCACGAGCGACGAGGCGACGCCGGTGTCGATGCCCGAGATCCCGGTGATGTCGATAATGGCCGTGTGCGCGTCTTTCCGGGCGATGCCGTCGAGCAGGGTCCGCAGCGCCTGCCGGGCTCGGGCCATGTCCATCGTTCCGATGAGGGGCATGGCGATGACATCGTCGGAGATCGAGATGAGCGGCGTCGACATCTCGGCGAGCCGCTCCGCCTGGGTGCGGATCTTCTCTTCGTGGATGATGTTCTGCCGGCGTGCCTCATCCGCTTGCCGCTGCGCGCTGACGTCGCGGATCCGGCTGCCGCGCACCATCCTCCCTTGATACGGTACGTTGGTCCCCGTGATGCTGCCGACGAACTTGGAGCCATCCTTGCGAATGCCCGTCGCCTCGTAGGGCTCCTCCGAGCCCGAGCGGATGTGGGCGATGGCGATCTCTTGATCTTCTGCAGCGGTGAGATCGCTCGCCCGCATCCCCATCAACTCTTCGCGGCTGTACCCGAAGATCGCCGTCATGGCATCGTTCGCGTGGAAGATGACGCCGCGCTCGGTGAGGACGAGGCCCTCGCTGCTCAGCTCGGAGATCAGGCGGAAGCGCTCCTCGCTGTCGTGGAAGGCCTGGGCGATGGCGCGGTGAGCGGTGACGTCTCGAATCGTGAGACCGTGGAGCCCCGTTGCGCTGACGGGCTTTGACACGACGTCAGCGAGGAACGTCCCATTGCCCTTGCGTCGCGCCGTCGCTTCGAAGAGGCGTTCGTCGTTGGATTCGAGGTACGCCGCGAGATCGTTCCCCGGCGCGACCTCGAGGAAGGCGTCGACGCGCAGGCCACGAAGCTCGCTCGGCGCATAGCCGAAGGCGCTGGACATCGCCTGATTGGCGTCGACGACAACGCGGCCGTCGTGCAAGCAAACCGCCTCGGCCGTCGCGTCCAGCAAATGCCGGAGCCGGTCGCTGGAGGCCCCCTCCGCGCGATCCGCGGTCGCCGAGGCGGTCGGCTCGCGACAGATGACGAGGGCCCTCCGCCCCTCTGCGCCCGAGGGGGCGATTCTGATCGAGCGAAGCCCGGCGCCGCGGACCGTGCACTCAAGCTCCACGAGCGGGAGCGAGCCCTGTATGATCGCGCGGATGCCCTGCGCGACGGCCGCCGCGCCGTGTGGGTCCAACACGAGGATCTCGTCGAGAGATGCCGAACCGACTGGACTCGTGGCTCGTAGCCGGCGGGCTTCGGCATTAAAATGGACGGGCTCAGCGGCCTCATTGACGACGAATACCGCATCCGCCAAGTGTTCCAGTGCCGTCCAACCTGCATCCGACAAGAGCGACCTCCTTGACTGCAGTGTCCTGGACGTACGTTATGAGGAGCACCGGCCGAGTTCAAGGCATTCGTTGCCCATCGTGCTGTGATCTTCCCGACTATGAGTCGGCCCGACGGTCAAGGGGCAACGGCAGTCTTTCTCGTTCGGGGGCTTCGGCGCTGCGCCGCCGGTGTGGGCGGGGCGGGGCTGTTGGACTTCGGCATGGAGGTCTCCTCGACGTCCGCGCTGGCGGTCGTGGATCGGCATCGTGGCTCCGGCGCTCGCCTCGTGACGTCGACGAGCTGTTCTTCAATCGACTATTCGCGTTGGCCGGGCTGGCGTGAACCACCTTTGACCCGGCGGCAGATGGAGATCCAAAAGCGGAAGTGGGGGGCGCAATCTGTTTCTCGACCGTGGGAGGCCCTGGGGCTTCTCGTCCGCGGGGGAATCGCGCTCACCACCATCTGAACGCGCTGGTGGCGCTGGGCACCGATGCGGGTGCGGTCTGAAGTGGTCTCTGGTGGCTTTATCCTGTCGTCGCCTCCGTCGACCGTCGAGTGGTTGAGGTGATGCGGCGGCTGCGCTGTCGCGCCTTGTCAGCGGCGCGCTGTAGAGCTGCAGCCTTGAGCTCGAGAGTTTGGGCATGCCGTCGGTGACCTCGCGCGCCTTCGCAGGCGAGCGAGACGGGGTCATAGACCGTTCCGTCACGCCACATCGCCCACAGGACACCTGCCAATCGACGTGCCAGCGCGATGACGGCGATGCCGCAGCTTGAACGCGGGGCCGACCAGGCGGCGCACGTCCGGCCGCGAGGCCGGCCTCGGATCCGAGCTGTGCGGCGCGCACGAAACGGCGGACGAGCGTGCGGGCTCGCGGGGAGGCGACGTTCACGGATGGCCTGTCAGGATGGCGTGCCTGCGTGAAGCCCGAAGCTGAGCCAACTGATTCCAGTCATCGAACGTGCACGCGCGAAGCAGTGAAGGATCCCACAGGCGCTCTTGAATCCTGTTGCTCATCTCGTCCACGGAGGAGTCTCCGTGACCTCCAGCGCGCAGCCGTGCGCGAGAACGCGCCACCACCTGCTCGCTGGAGTTCAGGCTGAGCCTGTCGCTCGTCAACTAGCCAAAGCGAGCTTCCACCACCGAGAACGTGCCACCCGTCCGCTATCGCTCGCCACGGCTCAACCACATCGGCGCAACGTACTGCTCGAACTCGTCGTATTCATCCTCGCACCACTTCATCTCCCAGGTTGCGCCGCCGGTCAAATCGCGATGAAGGGCAAGGCGGATGTACTCACCCTTGCGGTCTCGTCGTACGACCCGTGCGCCGCGGATGAAGGGGAACAGGGTCGCTCCGACTGACACCTCCTCTTCTCTGCCGCTGATGCTCAACGTCCCTTCCCAGCGGACATCGAGCTGGCCACACGATGGCGCCTTCGTCCAGATAGTGACGCTCACCGCCGGGCCGTCGAACACCTCGTCGACGCACTCCAGCGTTAGCCCCAAGTGGGTAGCCAAGCTCGTCACGACGTGTCTTACAAGCTCACCCCATTCGTCGGGAGCCAAAGCGCGCAACTCGTCCGGGCTCCACAACATTGGCATCATCATCGCGCCCGCGCCACCGCCCATAGGGCTATGTGCTCTTTCGATCGGTCCAAGCGGATTTTACGTAACCAGCATTCTCGTCGTACTCGTCCTCCCTCCACCCAATCGCTCGCCAAGCCCCCGTTCCACTGTCGCTGCGCTCATATGTCAGCTCAAAATAGTCGCCTTTCTTGTCGAGTCGCACGAGGCGCGCGTCACGAAGAAACAAGAAGACGACAGCCGTCACGTGAACCACTCCGCGGGAGATGACGATGCTCAGCGTTCCCTCCCAATGCGGGAGGAGATGGCCACCCCTATCGCGCCCCACGCAAATGGACATGCTCACTGCGCGACCGTCGAGGGTCTCATCAATCGGCAGGGTCTCGACCTCTTGGCCAAAAAAGTCCGTCAGTCGCGAGGCAACATAATAGGCAAGTTCCCCCCATTCGTGCACCCCGCAAGCGCGCAGTCGTTCGGGTTCCCAGAGTCGAGATTCGTCGTGCATGGGAGTGTCCATGTTGGCACCAGCATCGTTCCTAGACAGGCACGATTGGGGCAACCCTCAAACGGCCGGGGATGAGTACAACGATCATCGGCGCGCCCGGTGGAAGTGCTTCTTTTATTCAGAATCTCCGGCGCATCAGATCCCCGACGTCACGCTCCTCGACGGGTGGCGCGGCCGACGATAGGTCTCGAACTCACCATATTCATCATCGACCCATCCCAGCACCTCCCAATTACCCTGATCCTCTGCCCCTCGTCTGAAGGCGAGCTGAAGGTAGTCGCCGTCGCCGTCGGCACCGATGAAGCGAGCATCGCCGAGGAAGACAAACAGAGTGAGGTCAACGGTGTGCTCGGGTCCACGCCCCGGGTCGATGCCAAACGTCCCTTCGTAGTGCGGCGCAAGAAGCCCCCCGCCCGCCGGGTGCACTTGCCAGATTTCGACGCAGATCGCATCCTCGCCGAGAATCCTGGTAACGGGTTCAGCTTCGAAATCCACTCCGAGATATGTGTTCAGCCGCGCCGCGAGATGCTGGACCAACTGATTCCACTCATCGATCGTGCACGCGCGAAGCAGCGAAGGATTCCACAGGCGCTCTTGAATCCTGTTGCTCATGTTCTAGTACCAGTCCTGGTGCCAATGATCCGTATTGGGATAGATAATATTGAGAGGCCCTCGCTCACTTGCCTGGATCTCCGCGTACCTTGCCCCCGGATCCCAGTTGGCTGGATTCGCCCACTTCTCCGGATCCACCGGCGACGATCCGCCCTTGGTCGCGAATGACCCATAGGCCGTGATTACCGACGTCTTGTTTCCCGCCTCGGTGATTACTACATTTCCGCCCTTCACGTAGATATCGACGGGTCTTCCGTTCTTGTTGACGCCGGAGAAGATCCTATCCGGGCTATTCAACACCGACGCAGCATCGTCTGGATCCACCCCATGTTTCGAGCGAGCGTGTCCGGCTTGGCCATCCTTCCCGAACGGTGGAGCGCCAGACAGATCCTTCCCCCGCACCTTCCTCAAGAAGTTGTCTCTGCGGCATTCGAGGCCCAGGGGATCTACATCGTTGCTGGGGCTCCCATCGAACGCGTTCAGGTTCCGGCCGCCGAAAATCCCCAGCGGATCCGGACTGCACCACCTGCCCGTCGCTGGGTCGAAGTATCGGAAGCGCGTGTAACAGAGCCCCGTCTCATCATCCGCATACTGCCCCAGCAGTCGGAAAGGGCTCTCGACCGGCCGCGCGCGCCTCCCCGCGCAACCAACCTTCACTTCGACTACTCGCCCCCACGCCGAGTGCGCCGCTGCCCACGCGACCTTTCCATCCTGCCCGAGCAGCTCCTTCGGC
This sequence comes from Minicystis rosea, assembly GCA_001931535.1. Lineage (GTDB taxonomy): Bacteria > Myxococcota_A > Polyangia > Polyangiales > Polyangiaceae > Minicystis > Minicystis rosea. The sequence continues at coordinate 15,164,205 of CP016211.1, read as the reverse complement.
ATGCCGAGGTGGTCGCAGACGACCACGAAGACCTCACCGTGCTCAGCCTGGAGCATCGGTACGAGGGGCCCCTCGTGCACGTGGACGCGCACGCCGTGCTCGCTGTCGTACTCCGCGGCGAGCGCATCGCCGTCCCACAGGAACTCGACCACGTGCGTGGCCGGCACGTCCCCACGCGCCAGGTCGGCCACCACCTGCCTCGGCACGATCTCCTTGCGGACGCGCCGCCCGAAGGCGTCGTAGATGTAGAGCGCGCGTCGGCCGTCTGGCAGGCGTACCTCGCGCAGCCGATCGCGGCAGTCCCACAGGTACTCGGTCACCGCGCCCGTCGCGCGGTCGCGCATCGTGCGCCGCCGGCCGTTCTTATCGTTGGTGAACTCCGTGTCCTTCGTCGCGGTGAGCACATTGCCGGTCGACACGTCCCACGGGGGCGCCATCTCGCGCTCGTCCAGCGTCTTCAAGACGGCCTGGAGCGAGCCGGTCGGATCGTAGTCGAAGACCTCACGGTGCGCCCCGCGCCGCGCCTGGATGAGCTGTCCGGCGTCGTCGTAGTCATAGAGCGTCCTGCCCCAACGCTTGTCGCCGATGGACAGGACGCGGCCCGCACGGTCGTACCGCCACGATCGCTGCACGAGCACGTCGTGCACTGCTGCGCCCGCGGGTGTCGTCGCAGTCGCGCGCTGCTCCAGGAGCCGATCCATCGCGTCATACTGGCTCTCGATCTCCACGCTGCCGTTCACTCGCCGCTTCGTCTCGCGGCCCAGGACGTCACGCTCAATCTCCACGCGCTGGCCGCAATGCTCGACGGCGATCAACGCGCCCATGACGTCGTACTGGTAGCGCGTGGTCTCGCCATTCGGGAGCACGCGTGCGGTGTGCCGGCCTCGCGCGTCCAGCTCGTGCCGCAGCGTCCGGCCGCCTTGTTGCACAGCGATGACGCGACCGAGCCGGTCGCGCTCGATGCTCACGACGGTCTTACCATTGTGTTCGATCACGGTGGCCCGGAGCAGCCGTCCGAGGTCATCGCGCTCGAACACCTGTGCGCCGTGCGACGAGGTCTCGTGCACGAGGTTGCCCAACGCATCGTAATGGAACGCGCGCCACGTCTCATCGGGGCGCTCAAGGCGCGAGAGCCGGCCAGCGAGGTTGTACTGATAGCGAAACCGTCGCTCGTCGAAAGTCTTCTCTTCGCATATCCGGCCGGCGCGGTCGTACTCGAACTCGTACGTCTCGCGCAGCGGGTTCTGGATACGCGTCAACCGTTCGATCGTGTCGTACTCGAAGTCCCACACCCGTCCGTCTGGTGTCGTCTGCTTCACGAGTGAGCCGGTGCCGGCGTACTGCATCGTCGTGACCCGACCGAGCGCGTCCGTGCACTTGGTGACGTTGCCGCGGGCATCGTACTCCACGCGTGTCTCGGTGCCGTCGGCGTGATAGATCGCTACAGTGTGGCCGAGCGCGTCGAGCGTCACATGCGTCATCCGGCCGAGCGGATCGGTGCGCGCGATCGGGCGGCCAAGCGGGTCGTACGCGTAGCGCCACGTAGCGCCGCGTGCGTCCGTCTCGGCGATGAGGTTGTGCTGCTCGTCATAGAGAAACGATGAGAGCCGGCCCTCGGGCCCGAGGACGCCCACCACGCGCCCACGAGCATCGTGCTCCAGCGCGAACGTCTCCCCCGAGGGGTAGGTCACCTCGACGAGCACGCCGCGCATGTCGTGCTCGTACTTGGTGGAGAGCCCGTCAGGCCCGATGCGCTCCATCAGCACGTCGCCGTCGAAGCGCCACCGCGTGACGTTGCCGGCCGCGTCCGTCGTCTGCACGCGATTGCCCAGCTCGTCGTACGCGTGCGCCGTCGTCTCGCCGGCCGCGTTCCTCTCCGCCGTCACGTGCAGGTCGGCGTCGTACTCTTTCTCGACCAGCCACGACCCGTCGTAGGTCTCCTCACGAAGCACCGCGCCCTGCTCGTTCCAGGTGTACTTGCGCGGCTCCTCGTTGCCGTGGCAGGTCGCGCTGCGCTTCGCGACGTCGACGTCGAGCGCCACCGTGTGCAGCCCGCTGTCGCCCCACGTTTTGCGGCACCTCCCGGTCTCGGGGTCATACTCGTAGAAGAACCGCACGCCGTTGGTGAGGGTTTTCTCCGTCATCCGGTGCCACGCGTCGTACGCGTATCGCTCCGCGTGCCCGAGCGCGTCGGCCGTCGCGACGAGATCGCCGTCGTGCGCGTCGTAAGTGTACCGCACCGTCTGGCGCGTCTGTCCCTGCGCCCACGCATCCACGCGCACAATGCGCCCAGCCTCGTCGTGGGAGAGGCGCAGCTCGCGCCCGGCGGTGTCGATGATGCGCACGAGCTGCGCGCCGTCGTAGACCAGCTCGATCCGGTTTCCCCACGCGTTGCGGATCTCACGCAGCATCGCGCGCGCGTCGCCTGCATCGAGCCGCGCGAAGCGGCGGGTCAATCGCGTATCGAGGCTGTAGACCTCGAAGCTGCCATCCTTCAGCAACGACAACCGCAGGCGCTTGCAGCGGTGGAACACCGGCTCGCGCAGCGTCGGCAGCGCGAAGAGCACGTTGCGCCCGTCATCGTTGCGCATGGTGACGCGCTCGTCGCTCACCTCGATCCATTGGTGCAGCGCGTGCGTCCAGCCGCCGCGGCCGAGGGGTGTCGTCTCGCGATGCCGCCCCGAGCAGTACAGGCGCTTCCACTCCACCGGGATGAGCCCGGGCAGCGCGAGGTCCACCATGTCGTCGACGACCTCGCCGGTGACCACCGCGACGGGCTCGCCGACCGTGACCACCACCGCCGCCATCGCCGCGTAGTCCGCGCCGGAGGCGTTGTAGTCGACCGCCGCAATGAGCCGACCGTTGCTCTGCGCGACCTTGCCGCAGGGCGACGGCACGCCGAGCACCGTGGAGTCGCCGGTGGCGCAGACGCCCTTGCCGCCGGCCTTCACCTTCGACGAGCCGCTCGTCGTCACGGCCTTGCCGCAGACCACGTGGGTCAGCACATCGCCCGCGCCGGGCGGCGCTGCGGGTTGGTTGCCAGGGCGCTCGACGTCCATCGCGCTGCCCTCGACGAGCACGGGCTTGCCGCCGACCGTGAGCCGGTCGGAGGTGCCCGTGGCCGAGCTCGACGACGCCACGTAGGGGAACGGCGCCGGTACGAGACCCGCCGGAGGCGTCGGCGGAATCAGGCTCGTCGCGGGCGGGCCCGGCGAGACGTGGCCGCTGCCCGTCGTCGCTATGTCTTTGCCGCCGATCGTCGTGCCCATCGTCGTCGCGTCCCCGTGCCGAAAGAAAAGACGTCCCCTACGAGCGCGCGAACGCGCTCGAACCCACTGCATTGCGTGCGCCGAGCGGCGCGCGATCGATCTCAGAACCGCTGCATCTGCATCACATTGCGCATGCCGTCGGGCTCGTGGGCGCGGTGAAGTCGAGCGTCGCGCACCCGAGCCCGTTCCCGCCGACGATCCCCGGGCTTGTCATGTCCATGTCGCCGCCGATGCCGCCAGAACCGCCGTTCCCGTGCTTGATGATGGGAGGCTTGTTCTTCTGCATCGGGGGCGTCCCCTTGAACGCGATGCCCGCCGAGTGACCGCCGAGCCCGCCGCCTCCGGAGCTTCCTCGGCCGCCCTGACCGCCGTCACCGCCGTTGCACGCCTTGACGGCCCCGTCGCCGTTCGAGCCGCCGGCGAGCCCGCCGCTGCCTCCCTGGCCGCCGGGCTGCCCGTCGCCACCAGCACCGCCGTGGCCGCCGTCCACCGAGGTGAGCGTCACAGTGTCCAGCGTGATCATCGCATTGAGCGACACGAGCGCGAAGCTGCTCCCCGCGGATTGGGCCGCGCCGCCGGGCTGCCCTCCACAGCCACCCGCACCGCCGCCGCCACCCGCTGGACCGGCGAAGTTGTTGGCGCACTTCTTCGCGCCGCCGCCGCCCCCACCACCGTAGCCGGGGCTTCCCGGTGACTGACCAGCCGTTGCGAGCGGAGCCTGATAGCCGCTGGAGCTGAGGTCTCCGATCCCGCTTGCGCCAGCGCCCGGGATTGCGCCGGGAAGCCCGTCTGCACCTGGATGACCGGGATCACACGAAGACGAGTCCTGCGCCTTGCCAGCCTTACCGTCGTGCCCAGCAGTTGCGTTCGGTTGGGGTTGGGGAAGGGCGTCGGTACCAGCACCACCTCCGGACTGGTTCGTGCCGGCGCCTCCCAGAGCGCCGCTCGTTTCGACGTTGCCGCACATCGACACGCCGGGTTGGCCGCCGAAGACGCCATTGACGTTCATCATGCAGCCGTCCAGTGCTGTCGTCGAAGCGGGCGCATCCTCGCCTTTCTGGCCGGAGCCCGTCGGCGTCTCCCCCGCTTTCCCGTCGGCGCCCTTGCCGGCGGTGAGCGTGCAGCGATTGAGATACAGCTCCACCCCGTCGTTCAGCACGGCGATCGATGAGACGCCGTCGGTCTTTGCGTCGGCCGCCGTGATCTCGAAGTCCTCTACTGTGCTCTTGCTCGCCGAGTTCGTGAGCTTCAGCGGCACCTCGTCGGCCGCAGCCGTGAGCTGCGTCTTGTTCGCCGCGTCGTAGGCCCACGTCCCGCAGTCGAGCGCACCGAAGAGCGTTACCCCCTTCTCGATCACGAGCGCCTCGGAGTACGCCGTCGCGCCCGCGCACGCGTAGATCGCGTCTTTGTTCTCGGCGAGCGCCTTGCCGATAGTCCTGTACGGCGCGGAGGGCGTGCCCTTGCCGTTGGTGTCGTCGCCGCTCCCGCTCGACACGAACACGCCGCAGCTCTTGTCGACCGGCTTGGTATTCTTGCTCGGGAAGCACGAAGGCGGGGGCCCCCCATCGCTGCCTCCGGTCCCGGCGTCGCCTCCAGTCCCCACGAGGGACAGGTAGTATTCCTCGTAGTAGTGGCTGCACCCGGCCGTCGCAAACGCGCCAGCGAAGAGCACGACACCGACGAGCCCATGAAGGATTCCAGCACGCATCATCGACCTCAAAACGTCCCCAGAAACATCACGCCACCGCCGGTTGCGGAGGCATTCGGCACGATGTGCATCGACGCCTTCGGAGCCTCGGCCTTCGGGCGCGGCCAGAGGAAGTAGGCCAGCGTCCCCGCGGCCGCGACGCCAGCGCCGACCAAGAAACCGACGCCTGCGTTGTGGAGGGTGTCCGCAGATCGCGACGTGTTCGCCAGGTCGACGCAGCGCGAATCCTTCGGGCAACCAAGCCCTCCTGCTGCGATCTGGTCGTGGAGCGTGCTCGCGCTCGACGCCTTCGAGCCAGCGCCGACAAGCAGGCCTATGCCGACGATGGCGGCTGCGCCGCCGACTGCGCCGATCACGGCGCCAGGGATGGCACTCCGTGTCGTGGGTGGAGGGACACTCGGAGCCTCCTCGAGCTTGAGCGCGACGTCCTGAGACGCCCCTCTCGCAGCATCCACCGATGCCCGCGCTGGCTTGTAGCCTTTCAGTGTCGCCTCGATCACATGAGCGCCCGGCTCCACGAAGACCTCGCTGGCGAGCGGCGCAGCGCCGATCGGCGTCCCATCGATCGCTACCTTCGCGTCGGCGACGTTGACCTGGATCCGCAGCACGCCGAGATCCTTGCGGAGCCCGTCGAGCACCTTCTTCATGCCCTCCCGCCGCTCGCTCGGAACCGTCGGCGGGAAGTGCGCGAGCGCAAACGCGATGTGCTCGGCGGCGTCGCGCTTCTTGCCCAGCATGAGCTCGACTTGCGCCAGGTTGCCGGCGATGTCGTGGGTCTGCTTGAGCTTCCACGCCGCCAGGTCGAGCTCATATGCCTGCTGCGTGTTTCCCGAGGACAGCGCGGCCATGCCCTTCTTGAAGAGCGCATCGGCTTCGTCACTCGGCGCGCGCGTATCGGTCGCAGCACGAGGAGCCGGAGCGGGTTGAGCAGCAGCCGACGCCGCTACCAGCATGGGCGCGAGAAGCAAAGGCAACAGGGCTGCACGTCGGATCGTGGTGTTCATCATCTTCTCTCAAGGGGTGAACCAGGGCGCCGGCGCAGACGACGACGGGGCTGCTGGCGTCGGAGCAGCCGGCCTCGCCTCGCCGGGCGCGGGCGCCGGAGGCGCGCTCGGCGCCGCCTTGGGGCTGGCAGTCAGGGGCGCAGGCGGCGTTTGCGGCGACGCAGCATGAGGCTCGTCCGCGGTCGCTCGCGGTCTCGGCTTTACCGCAGTGCCCGACGGAGCGGGCGTGGGCGACGGCGCGCTCGGCGCCGCGCTCGACGAGACGCTCGGCGCCGGCGTGCCGCTCGGGATAGGCGACGCGCTCGTGTCGGGCACCGGTGCGGCGGTGCTGGAAGAGACGGAGGCCGCACCGCCCGTCGATGCCGGCGCCGAGCTCGGCGAGGGCTTCACGACCGTCGGAACCGACGGCGCTCCGCCTCGTTCGCCGGGGGTGGAGTGCCGCATGAACACGAGCACGAGCACCACCGGTGCAAGCACGGCCAGCACCGCCAGCACCGCGGTGCGGATGCGCATTGAGCCAGGCCCTGCACGCACCCCTTGCACGACACCGGGGAGCTCGGGCTCACCCTCAAGACGTTTCAGCGACGGCAGCGTCGGCGACTCGCTCCGCAAGCCCACCGTCAGTTTCACCTTCGGCTCGTCGCCCGGAAGGGTCGTGTCGTCGTCGTTCGCCGCCGGTACCACTGTGGGCGGCACATACTCCATCACGCTGGGCGGAGCCGCGCGCGGGAGATCCGGACTCGAGCTCGTCCGGTTGAGCTCCCCCATTTGCTCGATCAGCTTTGGATCGACGTTCTTGGCGTAGTCCGTGCGGGCGGTCAGCGCCGCAACGATCGCCGCTTCGTCGGGCCGGTACTTGTCGAGGTCGGGTCGAGTTCCGCGCGTCTTCTTCATGACGTGATCCTCGTCAGTTGTCCGAGCCGAAGAGGCGCCCCGGATTCGTTGGGGGTGATTCGGGCTTCGCGGCCGGAGCTGGTGTCGTCAGCGTCGCTGAGGGCGCAGGAGCCGCACTCGCCTTCGGCGACTCTGCCTGCTTGGGTGGCTTCGATGGCAACGCCCGCGCGGTGGCTGGCGGCTTGGTGCTCGCTGTGGTGACAGCGCTCGGCACGATTCCTAGCGGGCTAATCTGAGACGCGGATTCGGCAGGGGTAGCTGTGGCGGTGTCCGCGGCAGCAATGCTCTTCCCTGGAACCGCCGCAGCCGACGTGGGGCTCAAGGTGACGCTCGGCGGCGGTTCGTTGACCGCCGAGGGCAAAGCGCTTGCGGTTGACGGGGCGGCGCCGCCCAATGCCGCGGCCTGTCCACTCGTGATGTTCCGGCCAGGGTGCCTGCGCACAGACCTCATCACCATGAACGGGACAAGAACCAGCGCTGCCCCGAGCAACGGCGCGACCCAGAGGTGGAGCCGGCGCGAGCTCGGAGCGGCGGGCGCAGCCACGCCTTGGTGCATGGGGGTTAGCGATGACGTTTGCTCCTGCACGAGAACCGGGCGTTGCCAGGGCACCGTCGGTCGGCTGGCAAGTTCAAGGCTCTCTCTTTCAGCGCGTGGCACGTCGGGACGCGGCGGCGTGGTCTGCTGGTTTTGCGGCATGGTGCCTCGGGGCTGACTCGGAGTTTGTGTGACGGAAACAGCGCTATGCGAGGTCACGCTCGTTGCAGTCACGTCCGGCAGGAGCGCGGCACGCTCGCCGCTCGTGTCTCCCACATCGGCGCTCCGCACCGACGAGGTGGATTCCTCCCTCCGGGCCGCATCGAGGTCAGCATCCGTGGGGCGGGCCATCTTGATGGTCCGCACGAGCGGTGGAGCCGGGTTCGCCCCAGCGGTTGGATCTCCCACTGGCGAATTCGGCGGCAGTGTCTCCGTGCGGACCAGATGAATCGTACGAACACTCGATGTCTCAATAGTCGTGAGTGATTGATTTGCTCTGGGCACCGTCGCGGCAAAGACCTCTCCGTTGTCGTCGGGCTCCGCGACCGTTCGGCCGTGAAGGGCCCGCTGTGCGCCACGAAGGCCCGCGAGGAATTCAGAGGAGCGCGGGCGCCTCTCCTTGTCCTTACTGAGCGCCGCATCGATGAGCGCGGCCAGCTCTGCCTGGTTGGGAGGAAGGACGCCACGTAGCGAGTTGGGTTCAGCGAAGAGTTGGTTTGCCACCGCCATGTCGCGAGCGGGCAGCCCACCGAACTGGTCGGAAAAGGCCCAGCGAAGCGTCACCATCTCCACGAAGATCAACGCCAGCGCATATACATCGGTGCGTTCGTCAACGCCCTTTCGCGCAAGCTGCTCGGGCGAGGCGTAGTGAACGGTGCACATGCCCGCGAGACCGGATGTACTGCTGGTACGAGTAGCGCTGGCCCACTTTCCCAGCCCAAAATCCAGCACCTTGAGCGTGCCCCGCTCGAGCATGAAGATGTTCTCCGGCTTCAGATCGCGATGGAGAACGTTGGAGGCGTGAGCCGCAGATAATGCAATTGCGATGCAGATCGCGTAGTGCAACGCCTCGTCGAGTGGGATTGGCTTGCGTTGTTGGTTCAAGAAGTCTCGAAGAGTCATGCCTTCGAGCCACTCCGTGACGAGATAAGGCATGCCCTGGTGCTTGCCGGCGTGCAGCAAGCGGACGATGTACGGGCACTCGAGCGCGGCAAGGATCTCCACTTCCTTGACGAACCGCTTCTCTGCGCCCGGCTTCGTCGAAACGAGCTCCCGGCGCATGCGTTTGAGTGCGCCGAACAAGCCGCCGAGGGTGCCGCGGACCTTGTAGACCTCACCCATCCCGCCCGCAGCCACAAACCTTTCGATCATCCAATCGCCGCAGATGTCGCCCGGCTTGAACTCCGGCTCGTCCATGCCCACCGTCCCGGGATGGCCGTCCTCGTCGGCCTCCTCATGGGCGTCACTGTACGCCGTAACGAGGCGCATAGAACCGTCAGCCTGCGCGTTGGCCACCGGCTGCGGCTGCGCGAGAAGACGATCCGCCGGAGACTCGGGGGCGCTGGGAATCACGGCCCCCCCTGATGGGTCACCAACAGCGCGAGCACAGCGAGAACCGCGCCGAGCACGGTCAGTCCAATGAAGGCGCCCCAGCTCGCCCCCTGCGCACGTACGGCGAACGGGTCTCCATCTGCGCGGGCCTGCTGCTCGGGCGTCATCCCGAGCGCGGGGGGCTCTCGGACGACGTCCGTGGTCGGGTTGCCAGCGGCGACGAGCTGCAACGTCCGGTCGCCGATCTCCTCGGACTCACTCCCGCCGTTGCTCCGCGGAACCGACGCAGGCACCGTCGCAACGTTCGCCCCAAACGCGGCCTCCGCGGCGATGCGCCGTAGCTCGGTCGAGAAGTGCGCTGCGGACTGAAAACGCTCGGCTGGTCGCTTCGCGACGGCGCGCTTCACTGCCGCGTCGAGAGCCGGCGGGATGGGGTTCTCGGTCTTCGTCGACGGGGCCCCCAACGGCTCGCTGACGCAGGCCATGATCAGGTCCACCTCGTCGGTGACGTGCGCGTAGGGGCGGGTTCCGGTGAGCAACGTGTAAAGGACCAAGCCGGTCGAATACACGTCGGTACGCGCGTCGATCGGGCCTCCCGTAGCTTGCTCTGGCGCGAACATGCGTGGAGTCCCGAGGGTTCGACCCGTCGCCGTGACGAGCTGCGGCAGCAGGGGCCGCCCGACATCTGCGCCAACCTCGAGCACCTTGGCGATCCCGAAGTCGAGGACCTTCACCGTCCGCGGCGTGTCCTTGGTTGCATCGCACAAAAAGATGTTGTCGGGCTTGATGTCGCGGTGAACGATGCCGATGGCATGCGCGGCCTCGAGCCCATCGCACACCTGAACGACGTACTCGATTGCTTCGAGGAAGGGGAGCGCCCCTCGCGCCTTCACCTCGGCGCCCAGCGTGCGGCCCACGAGCCGCTCCATGACGATGAAGGTGCGCCCCGTGGCCGTCTGGCCCAGGTCGGTCACCTGCACGATGTGCGGGCTCGTCAGCGCTGCGACGCTGCGCGCCTCGATCTGCATGCGCCTGCCCAGCTCGGGATCCTTCGCCATGTCCTCGTGGAGGATTTTGGCGACCACGAGCTTGCCCAAGCCGATATGCTCCGCGAGCACAACCTCGGCCATGCCACCCCGGCCCAGCGGCCCACGAGAGCGGTACCCCGTCCCGAACAATGGGTCGATGTGGGTACCTAGGCGCTTGGGTGCGTTCGAGGACATGCTTTCCTCACGAGGCGTTCGGGCCGAAGCGGGGCCTCGTAGGAAACACCTTCCCAGAAACGAAAATCGGTCAGAAATCGACACGAAAAAATTCGCGCGTCGATTTCTGACCGATTTCCCGTCGCCGAAAGGTGTTTCGTACAGGGACCCGCGAGGTCCCCGTGGGGCACCATCCAGGTTGCCCCGGGAGGAAGCAATGACGGATGGGCCTGCATTGCCCAGGGACGGCGACGATGGCGCGGCTGGGCCGGAGGTGGATCTCGAAGACGTCGTCGCGGAGCTGGCGGCCGCCGAGGGCTTCGTGGAGGAGCGCGTCCGGGCTGCGATGGCGCGGCTGCAGGGCAAGTATCCCCCGGAGGTGTTGGCGAAGTGGGAGGACGAGCTGCGATGCCTGCTCCTCACGCACCCGGTCGCGAAGAATATGCTCGCACGCATCCGGCCCCGGACCGACCGCAGCAACAGTGGTGACGGCGTGATCGCAAGCCCTGCCGGGCTCGCCGCTGCGCTGAACGCATCCAAGGACGAGCCCCGCTGAGGTTGCGATGGCCACCAAGCGTCGACGCCGAGGCGAGCTTCCTCCTGCGCTCACCCCCGAGCAGGTGGAGCAGGTCTACCGTTGCTTCCCGATCGGGGTGGACGTCGCGATGTTCTACGCGCGCCGGCAGCCTCCTGGACTGATCGAGAGTGATCTGCTGAGCGCTGCGGAGGAGGCTGTGACGCTCGCGGTCATCACCCATAACAACCCGGATATTCCACTGGAAGTCTATGTCTGGTCACGGGTGAACTCGACACTCAGAACGCTCATTGAACAGACGGCGGTACGGCTCGGCCTCCGAGCCGAGAACGACACCGCCGACTCGCGGATCGCGGCAGCAGGCTCGGAGGCATTAGCGCAGTTCGCGCTCGGCATGCAGGACCCGAGCAACGTCTGGCGAGACACTCCGGAACAGCAGAGCGAGCAGTTCGGGAATGTCGCGCGAGACGCCGCAACGGCGCTCGATCTGGGCGGTGGCGGGCACGTCTGGCACTCGCGAGGCGACCTCGGACTCGTGCTCGAAATCGATAAGCTGCGTGCCAACAAGGCTTTGCGCGACGAAGTCACTCGCCTTCGGCCTGACCTCGCGACCGTGGTTCATCTGCGGTTCTTCGAGGAGTTGCCGATCGAAGACGTTGCTGCGCAGGCAGGCGTAAGCGTGAGTAGCGTGGGACGCATAATCAACAAGGCGATTCCTATTCTCCGTGCACGCCTAGAGGCGAAGGGCATTACCGATCTCTCGTTCCTCAACGACAGATAGGACGCCGGCAGATCAACACGTTGACGGGAGCAGCAGGCTCCGCGGTGGACGTGTACGCATTCGGAAGGATCAGCAAGCCAACATGAGCTTCGCCAACACGTCACTCTTCGCTGCGCTCCCCGTCCCCTACACGGGGCCGGACGGTAGCGAGTTCGTGATCGCCGTGGTGAAGGCGACGTTCTTTCGCCGCGCCACCGGGCGGCTCGTACTCGCCGACGAGCAGGGGTCGATCCGACCGGGCGACGTCCCGTACTTCCCCGATGCCCCTCGTGAGAGCAGCGTCCGCTACCCGAGCGACATCTGCACGGCGAAGCGCGGCACGGACCTCGTGATCGTTGGCGAGGCTGTCTCCACGCGCCCGGTCGAGGCGGTCGATGTTGCGGTCCGTGTCCGCGACCGCAACGTGTGCCTGCGCGTCCACGGCGAGCGCGTGTTCTATCGCGGCGGGCGCGGCATTACGATCGGACCGGCCGCGCCCTTCGAGCGCAAGCCCATCGTGTGGGAGCGCGCCTACGGCGGCGCGTCCTCCGACCACGCCCTCGTCGAGCGACGGAATCCCGTCGGGCGCGGCGTCGCCCATGATCCAAACGATCTCCTCGACCGCCCAGCACCCCAGATCGAAGACCCCGCCGCTCCCATCACCGGCGCGTCCGATCGGCCCGAGCCCGTTGGCTTCGGCGCGGTCGGCCCGCATTGGCTGCCGCGATGCGCCTGCGCAGGCACGTTCGATGACGCGTGGCGCACCCATCGGATGCCGCTTCTCCCGGCGGACTTCGACATCCGCTTCAACAACGTCGCGCCCCAGCCGCTCCAGTTCGATGCGCCGCTTGTCGCCGGCGAGCGCATCGCCCTGCTCGGCATGCACCCGGACGGCGTGTGGCAGGTCGAGCTCCCTCGGGTGCCGATGCGGATCGCGGCGCGCCTTCATGACGGCCGGCGCATCGACGTGCGCCCGCACGTCGACACCGTGCTCCTCGAGCCGGGCAAGGACGAGGTGCAGCTCACGCTCCGGTACGCGTTCGCGGTCGGCCGCGGCAAGAGCTTGCTGCGCGAGATCCGCATCGACGAGCACGCGGCCAACGACACGGAGGCCGCGTGAGGCCGATCATGCCCGAGCTCCGCTGCGAGGCTCTCGGCCCCTGCCACGTGGTGCGCGGTCAGGGCCACGAGGCGGTGAGCGCGCTGCCCCATTGGACGCTCGAGGTGTTGCTCGCCGAGCCCGCGCTCGACGTGCGCCGCGTGCTCCGTGCGCCAGCGACGCTCCTCCTTGGCGACGAGGCGGGCTCGGTGCGCCCGATCGGGCTCATCGTCACGGCGATCGCCTGCGAGGGCGGGGAGCGCGACGGGCACCGCTTCAGCGTCGAGCTCGCGCCGCGCGAGTGGCTCCTCTCCCGTCGCGCGGGCTACCGCGTCTTTGTCGATAGGACCACGCAGGAGATCGTTCCCGCGGTGGTCGGCGATGCGGGAATGCCGGCGTCGAGCGTCGTGTGGCGCCTCGGGGGCACGTACATGCAGCGCCTCCAGTGCACGCAGTACGCGGAGACCGAATGGGCGTTCGTCGAGCGGATCCTCGCCGAGGAGGGGATCTCGTACTGGTTCGATTGGGACGACGACCACGGGGCGGTCGTCGTCCTCGGCGACGCGCCGGGCTCCCACAATGGCCTGCTCGGGAGCCAGCATCTCCGCTTCGATGACGCGAGCGGCTTCGCCGGCACGAGTGACGCGCTCTCCGAGCTCGCGCTGGTGCACGAGGTCTGCCCCGACGCGACCCACGTGCGCGACTTCGACATCCGGCAGCCGGACGTCTTCATCGAGGGGCGCGCGGGGGAAGGCGCGCTCGAGGTTTTCGAGTTCCCAGCCTGCGTCCTCACCTCCGCAGCCGCCGAGCGGCGCGCGCGTGTTCGACTGGAGCAGCTTCAGCGCCTCGATGTGCATGCCACCGCCGTCAGCGGGAACGTGCGGCTCCAACCCGGCCGCACCTTCCACCTGGACGGCTGCGCCGACGAGGCCATGAATGGCGAGTACCTCGTCGTCGCCGTCGAGCACGAGCTCACGGCCGGAAGCCCCAACGACGCGAACGGCGTCTCGTACCGCAACCGCGTCACGCTGGTTCCCGCCAAGGCGAAGGCCTTCCGCCCGGCGGTCCCCGACACACACACCCGTGTGCCCGGCGTCGAGACCGCGGTCACCACAGGGCCGCACGGTGAGGAGATTCATGTCGACGATCTTGGGCGTGTGAAGCTCCGCTTCCCGTGGGACCGCGCAGGCATCACCGACGATAGGTCGTCTGCATGGGCGCGCTGCATCCAGATGAACATGGACGGCGCGATGCTGCTTCCGCGCGTTGGGTGGGAGGTCCCCGTCACCTACATCGACGGCAACCCAGACCGGCCGTTCGTCCTCGGGCGCGTCTACAACGCCACGGCTGTCGCGCCGTACGCGCTGCCAGCCGGCGCGGCCACGACCACGTTGCAGTCGGCTACGTCGCCCGGCGGGGGCAGCACGAACGAGATCCGCATGAGCGACATCGCGGGCAAGCAGGAGATGTTCGTTCACGCGTCGAAGGATCAGACCGTCTCTGTCGGCGGCAGCTCGCGCACCACCGTGAGCGGCAACGAGACCCACAGCGTTGACCTTGCCTACACGCTCAGCGTCCTTGGTGCCCAATCGCTTTCGGTGGGCGCTTCGCAATCGGTGAACGTCGGAACGAACTACGCCATCGGTATCAAGGGCGGGCGCTCCGAAGCGATCGGCGGCGCGGAGATCGTGGCGGTGACTGCAAACCGCGCCGTGGTTGCTGGGGGCGCGTACGCGGAGATCGTCGGGGGCTTCTATGGCCTCCAGTGCAACCAATCGAACACCACGGTGCAGGGCGCGTTCGTGCAGAGCGTCGGCGGCGCGATGGTGCTCGCCTCGGGCCTGGGGACGAGCGAGTCGGTCGCCGCGGTGCGCACCGAGGTCGTCGGCGGCGTGCGCAACATCGTTGCTGCCGACGCGTACACCGAACCGGTGCGTGGCCCCAAGAGCGTCATCGCCGGTGCCACGTCCGAGAGCTCGAGCGGACCGCACGTCACCAAGGCGCTCGCCAGCGGGACCGTCAAGGTCGGCGGGAGCGCGAAGCTGACCGCAGGAGGCGACGTGGTCATCGAAGCGCCCGTCATCACCATCCAGGCGGGCGGGAGCCTCCTTGCGGGTGCCTTCGAGCTCGCCGGTGGCGCGCTCAAGGCCAAGACCGGCACGACGGACGTGAAGGGCACCATCAAGCGCCAGGGGGGAGCAAAGGTCGCACGATGATGCCCGCCACGCTGTTCCACCTCTTCATCGGTGGGTTCGAGACCCCGTGGCGCGCCGTCGCGCTCGCGGGAGAAGAGCGCATCCACGCACCCTGGTCGTTCGACGTGACGTGCACGCCTCCGGACCACGCTGCGCCTGTGGATGTCGGCGCGCTCCTCGCGCGTCCCGCTCGGTTCGGCTTGCCGACGGGCGACGACAACGAGCGCCTCGTCTCCGGCTTCATCGACCGCGTCGTCGCCGTGCATCATGGCTACCGCTTCACCGTCGTGCCCTACGTTGCAGAGCTCGGCGATGTCGTCGACCACCACGTCTTCTTGGGCAAAGACGCCGTGACGATTGCCGAGGAGGTGCTTGCCACGCGACACCTGCGGGTCGAACGAAGGCTCACGCGCGACATCGCGGCGCGTGCGCAATGCGTTCAACACGCCGAGACATCCCTCGCGTTCGTCTCGCGCATTCTCGCCGAGGAGGGCATCGCGTGGTGGCTCAAGCCCAACGAAGAGGACGACGTGCTCGTCCTCTCCGACAGTCCATCCGCCTACAACGACGTTGAGGGGGGCTGCACGTTGCGCGTAGCCGAGGACGCGGGCCTCGATGGCGAAGACACCGTCCGCAAGATCCGGCTTCGCGCATGCGTCGTGAGCGACAAGGTCTCGATGCGCGACTACGACTTCGAGCACCCGTCCGTCGACCAAAGCGTGGAGGCCGGGGACCATGGGGGCGGGCTCGAGGTCTTCGCTTACCCCGGTGGCTACGCCGATCCATCGGTCGGACGCACGGTGGCGCGCATTCGGCTCGAAGAGGTACAGCGTGAGGCTCTCGTCCTCGAGGCGGAGACGCGCTGCCGCCGCCTCGCCGCCGCGCATGTGCTCTCGCTGCGCGAAGGCGCGCGCGACGACATCAATCAGCCGTGGCTCGTCGTGGAGGTCACCCACGCGCTCGACCAGCACGGCTACCTCGCGCGCTTCCGCGCTGTGCCCGCGGCGAACGGTTACCGACCTCCGCGCCCGACGTCCCCGCGCATGCCTGGTGTGCAAACGGCCACCGTCAGTGGCCCGAGCGGATCCGAGATCCACACCGAGGCGCACGGCCGCGTTCGGGCGAAGCTCCGATGGGATCGTCGCCTGGAGCGCGACGAGACGAGCTCGCACTGGCTCCGTGTCGCCCAGCCTCCGACGTCCGGTGGCTTCTTCCTGCCGCGGACGGGCTGGGAGGTCCTCCTCGGCTTCTCGGGCTCGTCAGCCGATGCGCCGTTCGTGCTCGCTCGGCTCGCGAACGGTGCGGCCCCTCCGCCGGAGGCTCTCCCTGCACGCAAGGTGGTGAGCGCCTTCGGCTCTCTCACCACGCCGAACGGCGGCAGCGGCAACGAGCTCCGCCTCGACGACAGCGCGGGTGCCGAAGGCATGGGGTTCAGCGCGTCGGCCAACTACAACGAGCGCACCGAGAACGACAAGGTGACCGGGGTCGTCGGCGCCGACGCGCACGCCATCGGCGCATCGCGCAAGCTCATCGTCGGCACGGTCCATCAGGTCTCCGTGACGAGCGCGCAGTCGTACACGATCGGCGGCAGCCGCGAGGTCAACGTCAACGCCAACAAGTCGATCGGGGCCGCGTCCGAGGCCGTCGTCATCGGCGGCGCGCGGATGTTCACCATCGGCGGCGATCAGACCACCGCATGCAGCGCCCTCACGCGGGTGGTGGGCGCTGCGAAGGCCGAGGCCGCCATCGAGCACCAGCACCGCTCGGTGACGGGGAGCTCGACGATCGCGATCGGCGGTACCTGGACGGCAGCGGCTGGCGCCCACGCAGGCGTCAGCGTGCTCGGCGCGAGCGTCGAGCAGGTGGGCGGCGCGAAGAACATCGTCTGCGGCAAGTACAACCTCAACGTCACCGGCGCCCTCAGCGAGACCCTCGCGACGCGCTCCATTCGCGCGAGCGGTGATCGCGGCGAGCAGTTCGGGGCGACCGCCACGTATCTCGTGGGCGGCGCCGCGAAGCTCGCGGGCGCCGATGTCGTGATCAAGGCCACAGCCAAGATCACGATCAAGGCCGGCGGGGCGACGGTCACCATCACACCAGGGTCAATCACGATCGACGGTGCCTTCAGCGGCGCGGTCGCGAGCGAAGACCACGGCGACGAAGCGTACGGCTGAGCGAGCACGAGGCACCATGAAGGCTTCCAAGAAGAGCACGCGCAAGCACGCGGTCACGGCATCTCTCGGCGGAGGGATCCATCCCGCAATCCCCGAGCTCCTCGACGGCGACCGCTACCGCCTCCGGTTGCTCAGTGGCGCACGGGTGACGGCGACGCTGGGGCCCGGTGTGTCGGCGAAGCTCCTCGACGCGTGCATGCGCGGGCGCCGCACGGTGATGCTCGCCGATGGAGAACACGGCCCGGTCATCCTGGGCGCCTTGCAGACCGAGCCGATGCCCCACGTCGACGCTTCGAGCGGCACGTTCGAGGTCGAGGCGGAGCACATCCGGCTCTCGGCAACTGGAACGCTCGCGCTCAAGGTGGGCAAGGCCTCGCTGGCGCTCGAGCGGGCAGGTCTCGCGCGGATCGAGGGCGAGCAGCTGGTGATCGACGTTGCTGCCGTGGTGCGGGTTCTCGCCGCGAAGGTCGAGCTGCCCTGATCGGGCGCGTGCCGCTGGTCTGGAGGTCGAGGTCGTCATGGCGCATGTCACGTGCAGAATCGCCGGACACGCAGGGCCCATCGTGTGCGAGGCCCTGACGGGGTACGAGCGCCTCGGAGAAGCGGTCACGCTCGAGCTCTCGTTCGTCTCGCTGGATCCGGTCGACGCAGCCGCTGTGCTGCGTCGACCTTGCGCCGTTGAAATTGGCGCAGGCTCGGCTTCGCGGACGATCGTCGGCGTGGTCACGCGTATCGCGGCCATGGCGACCTCGCTCGCAGACAACGCGCGGAAGTACCGCGCGACCATCCGCTCGCCATTCGCGCTTCTCGAACACCGAAGGCGGTCGCGCGTCTTTCAGCACCTCTCCGTGCCCGCCATCGTCGAGCACGTCCTCGCGGAGGGCGGATATTCAGACGCGATCCAGATGGCGCTCCAGGCGCCCCACGATGCCCGCACCTACGTGGTCCAGTACGCGGAGAGCGATGCGGCGTTCGTGCGCCGGTTGTGCGAGGAAGAGGGGCTCTACTTCCGGTTCGAGGCGCGCGACGACGGTGACGTCTTCGTCCTCGAGGACACCTCCTCCGCCGCCCCCGTCGCGCTGGAAGCACCGCTGCCCGTCGTTGACGCGTCGTCGCTCGCATCGCGGTCCCTAGCCGCGTTCGCGTGCACCGCAGAACGCAGGCGTCGACCGGGGAAGGTCACCGCGCGCGCTTTCGACCCGGAGCATCCCGCCGCGAAGTTGGAGGGCGTCGCCCTCGGGGGAAGCGTGTTCGAGCAAGGCACCGAGGTCTACGCCACGCCGACCCACGTGACGATGCGCGACGACACGTCCCTGGGCGCCGCGCTCGTCCTCGAAGCGTTGCGGGTCGAGGCGGCCACCGTCGACTTCCGTACGACCGCGATCTCGCTCGCCCCCGGCCTGGCCGTTGAGCTTGCGAGCGCGGACGACCTCGGCACCGCACGACCCGAAGGAGCGCACCTCGTGGTCGAGGTGCAACACCAATGGGCGAGCACCGCGCCGCACTACGAGCTCGCGGTGCGCGCGATCCCGCTGGCCGTGCCCTATCGACTCCCTCGCGTGACCCCGCGCCCGCAGATCGCCGGGATTCACACGGCGATCGTGACCGGCGCCCCGGGCGAGGAGGTGCACGTCGACGCGCAGGGCCGCGTGACCGTGCGGTTTCCCTGGGATCGCGAAGGATCGGACGATCACCGGAGCAGCCTCCCGGTTCGCGTCGCGCAACCGAACATGCCGGGGTCGATGCTCGTGCCCCGCGTCGGCTGGGAGGTCCTCGTGGCCTTCGAGGACGGCGATCCGGACAGGCCGTTCATCCTCGGGCGCAGCTACAACGCGAAGCAGCCCCCTCCGCACAGCCTCCCGGCGAACAAGACGATGACGAGCCTCGCAAGCTCGAGCTCGCCCGGCGGCAGGAAGCAAAACAGCATCACGTTCGATGACGGGGCCGGGCGGCAGCACTTCGCCATCAGCGCCGGAAACGACAGGTCGCTGCGCGTGAGCGCGGACATGGTCGCGCAGACCGCAAAGAACGAGCAGCACGGCGTGCAGGGCGACCAAACGCGCTCCGTCGGTGCCGACGAGCATGTGTCCGTGGGACAGGACTATCTCGTGTCGGCCGATACGCAGTCGGCGTCCGTAGGCGGCCTGCAGAAGGTCTACGTCAAAGGCGACCTCTCCGTGTCGGTGGGGAGCGAGGCCGTCGTCATCGGCGGCGCGCTCCTCGAGCAGGTTGGCAACCCCGCGTCAGGCGCGGCCAACCTCGCAACCTCCGCGGCCCTCGCGGGTGCGAGCGCGCTGGGGACCGCGGGCGGCATCTTTGCGGGCGCAGCGGGGCTCGCCCAGGGCGCGTGGGAGGGGGGGAAGCAGGGCGGAGCCAAGGGCGCTGCGGCCGCAGCGGGCACGGGGTTGCTGGGCATGGCGGTGGGCATGGTTCCCGGCGGCGATGCCGTCCTCGCCGCCGTGCAGGGCGCCGGCGTCCCCGCGCCCTGGGAGGAGCCGAAGGAGGCGCCAGGTGCGCAGGAGGGCGGCGGAGGGGCCAGCGGCGCGGGAGGCGGGGCTGGCGGCCCAGCAGGGCCCGGTCCTGGGCACCGGAACACCACGGTGCGGGGCGCAATGCTCGAGAGCATCGGCGCCCTCTACGCGGTCACGACGCCCGGCCCAATCTCGTGGATCACGGCCGGTGCCTCGACGCTCCTTGTCGGCGGGAGTCACACGACCTCCACCGCGAAGGCAACCTTCAACACGGCCGGCGCGTCGAGCGAGACGGTGGGTTGCCTCCAGATCCGGAGCAACGGGCCCCTCGAGCGCGCGGTGAAGGGCGTGCTCAACACCACCATCGCGGGCCCGCTCACGAGCTCGACGGCGGGCACGCACGCCCTCAAGGCCGGCGGTCCCTTCACGCTCAAGGTCGGCGGGACGCTCACGCTCTCCGGCGCACACGTGACGTTCCAGGTGGGCGCCTCGCGGCTCTCGTCCTCGCCGGGTGGCGTCCTAATCGAGGCCCCGCTCATCAAGATCACCCGCGGATCCAAGCAGTCCGGAAAGGCGACGCACACATGAACCTGGCCATCCTCGGAACTGGACTGGTCTCGCCCGCCGGCTGCACGCCGCGCGCGAACGCATGCCTCCTCTGGGCTGGCGGGCCTCCGCTTTGGGCGTCGCCGTTCGTGCGCGCAAGCGGCGACCCCGTCCACGTCGCGTATTGCCCGTGGATCGATGTCCGCCTCAGCATGAGCGACCGCATGCTCGAGCTGGCGCGACATGCGCTGGAGGACGCGCTGCGTCCTCTTCGGGCAGCGCGAGCGGCCCCCGTGCTCGAGCTGCATCTGTGCATGCCGCAGCAGCGCGCAGGGCTAACACCGGAGGATCGTGCCCGCCTCGAAACACGCGTGCGCGGCGTCGCGGGCGCGAAGGCAGTGACCACCTTTACGGGCGCAACCGGAGTATTCGATGCTCTGAAGCACGCCCAGGTTCGCCTCGATGCGGACGCCGTGGCCGCCGTCGCGATCGTGGCCGTCGACTCGTACGTCGGCGAAGACGCGCTCGCAGAGCACGTCGAGAACCCGCCGAGCCCGTGGGCCAACACCTCGCCGCCACCCGCCGAAGGGGCGGCGGCGCTCCTCGTGACGACGAGCGCCGGTGCGGAGCGGCTTGGTCTCGCCACCCAGGGGACCATCCACCATGCGGCAACGGCGCCGGGGCGTGCGACGGACGACAACGACCTCCCCGCCGATGGCGAGGCGATGGCGAGCTTGCTCCGCACGCTCCCGCCGCTGGCGGCGCCGGCACCGCTCGTCTTCGGCCAGGCCTCTACGGACACCCTCCGCTACGCGGAGTGGCAGATTGCCGTGGCCCGGCATCCAAGCCGTGTGCACCACGAGTACGAGATGCGGTCCTTCGAGGCCGAGCTCGGGCTCGTGGGCGATGCCGCGGGCGCGATGAACCTCGCCTACGGCCTGGCTGTCACCCGTCATCGCACGAGCGGGATGGATCTGGCCACGGGCGTTCCGTTCCTCGCGTGGGCCATCTCCCGCGATGGCATGCGCGGCGTCGCCGCCGTGAGCGTGCACCCGTGAGCAAGGTCGTGGAGCTCGCCGCCGGCGACCTCGTGGGTGAACCGATCTCGATCGAGCGCTTCCACGCGTGCATCGCGGGGCACTGCGCGGACGCCCTCAGCATGCACGCGCGGCACCGCGCGACCTCGCCCCTCGGCGCCGCAGACGCGTCCGAAGCGCAGATTCGGCGCCAACGCGACGCCATACTCGCGCTCGACGGCGACAGCGTCCCCCGCATCGTGTCGTGGTGGGAGGAGGCCGCAGAATCCGCCGACCCGTGGAAGACGTGGACCGCGTGCTTCCTGGTCGCGTCGGTCGCAACGCATGGCGCGACGGAGCCGATCCTCCACGTGCTGTCGCAGATTCACGAGGAGGACGACGAGCGCTGGGCACACGCCGCGGAGGCACTCGCCCTCGTGCCGCTTTCGCAGCCGGTCGACCTCGGACATGACCTCCTTGCGTCGTCCAGCGCCGCAGCGCGCGCCGTAGGGATCGACCTCCTCTCGCGGCGAGGAGCGCTGTCGCCGGTCGCGACGAAGGCCTCGCTCCGCGCCAGGGAGCCCGTGGTCGCTGCTTCCGCAGCACGAAGCGTGACGCGTACGGGAGCGGCGCCCGCACTCGTGGACGAGTTGCTCGCCACCATGCGCGCCCATGACGCCACGACGGCCGCCTGGGAAGCGGCTCGCGCGCTCACGCTGGCGGGCATCCGCGCGCCGTACCTCGAGATCCAGGGCGGTGGCCCGCTCGCCGCGTCGCTCGGCGTTCGTGCGGTAGAGATCCTCGTCATGGCGGGCGCAGACACCGACATCGACGTCTTCGAGCTGCTCCTCGCGGGCGCCCCGATGACCCCGCCGTTGCTCTCGGCCATCGCGCGGTTCGGCAACGTCACGACTTGGTCGTTCCTCGCGCACTACCTCACCGAACCCGAGCTCGCCGGTGCTGCCGTGGAAGCGCTCCGAACGCTGTTTGGTGATCTCGTGCCCGCCGCCGAGGCGACGACCTTCGCGGCGTGGAAGCGGGCCATCGCCGAGGCCGAGTTCACCCCGAGCATGCGGTATCGTCGCGGCAATCCTTGGCATCCGTCGACGGTGCTCGCCGAGCTCGCGACGGGAACGCTGCCGCGCCTCGAGGTCGCTCGGCGCGTGGACGAGCTCGCTGCGCGGACAGGGTTTCAGGCGCACGTCGATCTTGGTGCATGGCACCCCGATGTGCAGGCCGCGCTCACCTCCTTCGCGGCGGGTGTGGGTGCGCGCCACGGTCAAGGGCCGCCGGGAGCGTGGAGGTAGCCATGCGCGATGCCGCGCACGAGGTCGACGCAGAACTGCGCGCTCGCGTCCGCCACGGCGTCACGTTTGGCCAATGGGCCTTCGTGCTTGCGGGCCTTGGAGATGGGCTCGCGCTCGAGGAGCTCCTCACCCACCTTCGCCTCGATGAGGCGCGGTGGGAGTCGGCCAATGCCGCGTTCAACGAGGACCTCCTCGATGATGTCGAGACGTGCGGCGTGCTCACCGAGCAGCTCGACGAGGCGATGCGCGCGGCGCGGAGTAAGTGGAAACGTCCGCTGCCGCCGCTCGACGTCGAGCTGCGAGCTTGGCTCGACTTCCAGCGCGCGTGGGCAGCGTCCGAATCGCCGCTCGCGTTTCTCGAAGAGCGGGGAATGGGTGCGACCGACCTCCATCGGCTGCAACAACACTGGTCGGGAAGGCTCGCGGACGAGGCAGCCCTGCGCGCCGAAGCCGGCGCCATTCTCGGGGGGGCGCCGGGCCCGGTGCCGACGGTGAAGCCTGCACCGGCTCATCTTGGTGCGAGTCCTCGGGACGAGCGAGGCGACATGACGGGAGCCGCGGCCCGCAGGCGTCGTGCTCCGCTACCGTTTGTCGGAGGCGAGCCGGGCCCAGCGCACCCAAGGCTCTCGGTTCCTCTTCCCCCGAAACCCGCGGCGCGCAGTGATCGGGACGTGACCCGCGTCGCGTGCGCCGCCGATGTCGAGGGGCTGGTGTTGCCGTTCTTGGCTCCAGAGGACATTGAACCTGAGGACGAGCCCAGCGGTTCCGCTGTCGCGGCGCCCGAGAGCCCGGAATGGGTGCCGCTGCCGATCGAGCGCTACGCGGCGCTCTGCGTGGATCTGATCACGACCCCGGATGCTCGTGAATCGATCTTGCAGGAGTACGGCATCACGGAAGCCGAGAGACTGCGACTCGACGTGCATTGGACTGCGGAGATGGCTGAAGACTCAACGATCTGGCTCGCGTGGGATCGGGCTTGTACGGAACGACGTGCCGAGGGCCCAGGAGACGAGTCAACAGGCGAGTAGACGAGCGAACATCAACCGAGGCACGTAAGCGGCCTGCGGGCCTCGATAAACGAGCTCGTCACACGAGAGTTCGACCTCAAGGACAGTGAAGCGAAGGAGATCGCCATCTCCCTCGGCGCCGGGGGGCAGAGACGCCGCAGTGTCTCCGCCGCCTGACGGAGTATCAACCTGGTCGACGGAGCGAGCGGTCGGTTTCACGAGCATCGGCGTTGGCGCGGCTGGAATCGTAGTCGGCGCGGTGTTAATGGCCTCTGAGATCCGCCGAACTTTCGCTCTCTTGTCGCGAGGTCGATGGCGGGCGGGGGGGCGCCCAAGAAGTTCGCCGGGTCGAGCAGCGGGGGTGGAGAGCGGCGCCAGCGCTGGGGGCCCGACACGCATGGGATCGTGAAGTACGGCGGTGGGCAACGATGCTCACGATTGAACAGTGAGGCCCGTGGACCAGTCTGGCGCCCACGGAGGCATCTTGCCGGACCAGTCCAATGGGAACTGCCGCTCTGGAAAGACTTCGCACAGGTCTTGCCATGCATGAATGAGCAGGTGGTCTGCGTCATCCGTGGAGACCGACGCACTACCAATGAGCAAGCGACGGATCTTCAGTATATTACTTTGGATGCGTGCCGCGAGCGTGCGGCTCGGAACGGCCCATTTCGCGAGCACCCGTCGAATGCCGGCGCCCCCGCCGCCCACCGCTCGCTCGTCGGGAATCAGGTCCTGATCATCGCGCAGGGAGTGGTCAAGGCGCCGACGTGGAACGCAGAACTCGCTCATTGTGGCTACGAAGTCAAGGGCGTCACCAAGGCCGGGCCTCGGCGGATCATCTGCGCGAGGAGGTCCCCCGGCGCTCTCGACCTGGAGTCGTACGTCGTCTTTGTCGAGGTGGTCCAAGACCTCTCCACGAACGTAGTCGCAAATTGCGTCGTAAACCTGGCCGTGCGTCTCGCTCCGCAGCACTCCTCCGGCCTTAGCGAGTTTCACGAGGTGAGGGTCGCGCAGGGTGCCTTCGATGTACTCGCGGTCCCACCGACCTGTATTCGGGACAATTCGGAGAGCGCGGGCCAGCTCCTCGGCGAAAGCGGTGCGCTGGAGCCAGCCCGAGATGTCGTCGAGATGATGGTCGACATCCTCGATGGACAGTTCGCGAACCGACGTTTTACAGACTTCCCAGTAGCCCATGAACGTCGCCTTCCAGGCGCACGGCAACCAATGGAAGCCGAGCAGTCCGATCGAGAAGAGGCGCCGTAGATGCCCCTGACGCAGGTTGATGGTCCTCATCTTTTCGACGATGGCGTCGGGCGCCAGATTTATGACGACGGATGGCGACCCACTTTGAGAGCTGACGGAGATACCTGCGTAGAGCGTGCGGCGAGTCGGTTTGGCAAGGATGCCGGCCCTCACGAATCGCTGGAGAGATACCGAATGGTTGGGGAGGCCGCCGTCACGATAGACGATGCGGTGTCCTGCGGCCACGGCGCGCCCGATTTGGTCCAGGGTTTCAGCGGGCCCCAGCGAGATCGGAGCGACCGATGAAGGCCCCTCTTCGACCGCGCGGGCGAACTGTTCTCCCCGGCCGGCAGAGCGGGCTGCGGCCATGGTGCGGGCGAACGCACGTCGCCGCCGCTCCTTGTCGGCAGCGAAACGTCGTAGCTCCTCAGCGTTCGGGATGTTGAAGCGGACAGCAGCCCCGCTCTTCTCAAGTTCCTCGGCAGCTCGTGCAAAATCGACGAAGCTGGCCGGATCGCTCAACTCCGCCTCCATCTCATGGTTTCCAGTGCGTGCCGCTCGCGTAGTGTTCGCCGAGCCTACGACGGTCAGGAAGCGACTGCCGGCTTTTACGGCATATCCCTTTGGATGAAAGAGATGGCGGCAGTCATCGCGGATGATCCACACCTGGAGGCGCGGGCGTGAACCGATGACGAGGTCCGAATGTCGATTAAGGAAGGCAACGATAGCGTCAACGAGCGCCGCGTTTCCAGCCGCACCGATGCCCTCCATCGACAAATAGAGACGAATCTCCACGCCCGGGTTTCGGGCGAGGACCCTGACCAGGGATTCCTCGAGCAGCGCCCAGCCCGGGAAGCTCACAAAGCAGCTCATCAGCAGGATCTGATCGATTCGGTCGTACTCTTCCCAAAGAGGATGGCGACGGTCATGGATCCAGGTTGCGTGAAGTGGGGAATTAGGGGTCATAGCCTTGCGGATGATACTCCCGCCGGGCTACGTGCGACAGCGGGTGGGGCTCGGCTCCGTTCGAGCGGATGATAGAGAACCGCGTGTGCTTTCGCGCCATGCTCCCGCTGTGAGCCGTGGGCGGAGCGGCTCACCTGAACGGCCGGTCGCGCGGCGCGCTCATCCCAGCCGCGCCTCCTCGTCGAGCCCCGCGAACGTGCGCGGCGCGCGCAGCACCACTATCGTAACACCCCGCGCCGCCCCGTCGTGACGTAGCCCTTGATTGCCGATCTCCTCGCGCGGGCGCGAGAGGAGACGACAATGACGAAGACGATCGAGGAGATTCGGGCTGCGTTGGTGCGAAGCAACGTCGGGTTTGGCCGACCCTATTCAGCGTGGATTTCGCGCGCGCTCACTCCGGTGGCGCGAGGTTCGGGCTGCGTTCCGTGTCTCACGCGTGCATGAGCCTGCTATCGCGAATTTCACCCGCCAGGTGAAACTCGCGGCGAGCTCTGCCGTGTCGGCTCGGCCCTGGTTCACCGCGTGGACCAGCAGTCACCCACGCATCCGCGCGCGAAATCGATGTTGAGGGCGACTCGATCAAGACGGTCGAGGGACGCACGGCGTGGAGCGATTGGTCTTGACTTCGCGAACCCGTTTACTTTCCCTATCCGCTTGGTGCTGCTCACCGCTGCCGGGTATGCTGGCGGACGCCATGCTCGACGCCGCCCCACGCTCCGCTCTGGCTCGTCGCATCGCCTTCGCCGCGCTCCTGGCGGTCATGCTCGCCGCATGCAGCCGCGAGCTGGAAGGGACCCTGCTCGTCATCGCCCTCATCGGCACCGCGAGCCTCATCGCCTTGCTCACGGTTCTCGTCACGAACATCGTCCACATGCTCCGCGGCACGCCAAAGCTCGGGTGGGGCGTCACGTCGTGCGTCCTCGGCGGCCTCGTCGGGCTGTCGTCGATCAGAACCCTCATGCTCAACGGCGGCGATTCGATCCAGCTCGGCACATTCGTGTTCGCAGGCGCACTCGTCTGGGTAGGGCAAAAGAACATACGCGAGGTGCAGCGGCGCGAGGCCATCCAACGCGAGGAGCAGCAGCCCGCAGCCATGAAAGCCATGGCGCCGCCGCCCCCGGATCCGCCCGCCAATTGAAGGGCTCGCAGAAGCCACGCCATCCGCGCGCAGACGATGCAAGTGAGCTCGGCGGGGATGTCGATCATGCAGCGCGGCTGGCGACGATAAGCGAGCTCCGCGACTTCGAGAACGCCTACCGCGCCTCTCGCGCGCCGCGGCCCGAACGCCCCATGGCGCGAGTATCACCGACGTTCAGGGCAGCACCGCGTCCGCCGCCAACGTCTGGGCGCCGTGATGCGCGTCGCCCATCGAAGGCGATGGAGATCCCGAACGCGGAGCGCACCGCGACGCGGAACGGCGAAGAGCCCTGAGCGCGCGCCCATACATCGCGCCGGACGATCAGGCTGGGCCGGCTTGACAACCCGCGCCCCGGCAGGTACTTCGTACACGAAACATCGTGTCGACGCCCGCTGCCCCCGAACAGAGGCCCGAGATCGACTCCATCGTCGAGACGATCATCTACCTCTACACGGAGTCCCGCCGCCTCACGAAAGGCATGGCCAAGGAGGTTGGGCTCACCGGGCCACAGCTCACGGTCATCAAGCTCTTGGAGACGTTCGAGAACCTCTCGCTCTCCTCTCTGTCGGAGCGGATCCGCGCCCAGAACAGCACGGTGACCGGCATCATCGACCGCATGGAGCGCGAGGGCCTCGTGCGGCGCGAGCGATCGACCACCGATCGGCGCGTGGTGCACATCCGGCTCAGCGACAAAGGGCAGAAGCTGGCGCGGCAAATCCAGGTCGAGCCGATGGAGATCTTCCGCGCCGCGCTGGGGAGCCTGAGCCCGAGCGATCTCAAGGATCTGCTCCGCATCATGAACAAGCTGCAGCGGCACGTGCGCGCCAAGGTCGCCATCGAGAACGGCGAGGGCGCGGGCGAGGCGGACTAAGCACCTCGCCGGATAGATCTCTTCCAGTCTGGTCGGGGGCACAGCCTCCGGAGGAGCCATCATGTCGAGCGAGAAGACGTTCACCGGGGAGCCGAGGAGTTCTGGCGAGTCCCGCGATCCGGACATCTGCGTGGTCACGTGCGCGCTCTCCGGCGTGCTCGCCACCCGCAAGCAGTGTCCCGGGATCCCGTACACGCCTGTCGAGATCGCCGAAGAGGCCAAGCGCGCCTACGACGCCGGCGCCGCCGCGGTGCACATCCACGCGCGCAACGACGACGGCTCGCCCACCTTCTCGCCCGCCGTCTTCGCCAAGATCAAAGAGGAAGTGCGCAAGCGCTGCCCCGTCATCCTCAACTTCTCGACGGGCACCATCCTCGAGGACGTGAGCGAGCAGGTCGCCTACATCCGCGAGAGCAAGCCCGAGATCGCCGCCCTCAACATGGGCACGATGAACTATTCGAAGTACTCGCCCAAGCGGAAGAGCTTCGATTTCGACATGGTGTTTCCCAACACCTATTCGAAGATCATCAAGCTGCTCAACGCCATGAACGAGTCCGGGGTCAAGCCCGAGCTCGAGTGCTTCGACAGCGGCCACACGCAGGGAATCAAGCCGCTCCTCGACATGGGCGTGCTCAAGGGGCCGCTCCAATTCTCCTTCATCGTCAACGTGCTCGGCGGCATCCCCGCCACGGTGGAGTCGCTCCAGCTCCAAACGAAGATCATGCCCGCAGGATCGGAGTGGGAGGTCATCGGCATCAGCCATGGTCAATGGCGCATGCTCGCGACCGCGCTCGTCCTCGGCGGCAACATCCGCTGCGGCCTCGAAGACCACCTCTATCTGCCGAACGGCGAGATGGCGAAGAGCAACGGTGATCTGGTGGAGGTCGCCGTGCGCATGACCCGTGACGTCGGCCGCCGGCCGGCCACCGTCGAGGAGGCGAGGCAGATCCTGGGCCTCGGCGCGCCGTCGTGATCGAGCGCCCCTTCGCGATGATCAAGGTCACCACGGAAAGCCCCGTGGCGACCTTCACGCTCAATAACCCGGCGCGCAAGAACGCGATTGGCCCGGCCATGGTGAACGAGCTGCTCCATGCGCTCGCCGACGCCGTGGCCGACGACGCCGTGCGCGCCGTCGTCATCACCGGCGCGGGAGATGCCTTTTGCGCCGGCGGTGATTTCGCGCAGATGACGGGCGGCGCCGGCGCCGAGGCCCTGCCGCACAAAGGGGATTATGCCGATCTCCTCTTGGCCATGACCCAATCGCCGAAGCCGATCGTGGCGCGGGTGAACGGTCATGCGATGGGCGGCGGGCTCGGCCTCGTGGCCTCTTCGCATTTCGCCGTCGGCGCGCGCGGGGCCAAGCTCGGGACGCCGGAGGTCAACGTGGGTCTCTTCCCCATGATGATCATGGCCGTGCTCCAGCGCGTGGTGCCGCGCCGCAAGCTCCTCGAGATGATGCTCTTCGGCGAGCGGATGGAGGCCGACGAGGCCGCGGCCATCGGCCTCTTGAGCAAGGCCGTGGACGCGGGCGAGCTCGACGCCGCCGTCAAACGCATCACCGACACCATCGCCGACAAGAGCCCGATCACCATCAAGATCGGCCTCTCGGCGTTCGCGATGCAGGACGATCTCGATCTCGAGACGGCCCTGCCGCTCCTGCGTGAACAGCTCGGCGCGTGCCTCGCGACCGACGACGCGCGCGAAGGCTTGATGGCGTTCCTGCAAAAGCGAAAGCCGGTCTGGACCGGGAAGTAGTCGAGGTGCTGCCGTGAACATGCGTGAGCTGGTGAAGGATCTCGAGGCGCGCCGTGAAGAGGTGCGCCGGATGGGCGGCGAGGACAAAGTCGCGAAGCAGCACGCTCGCGGCAAGCTGACGGCCCGCGAGCGTCTCGCGGCCTTCTTCGACGACGGCGTGTTCTTCGAAGTCGGCATGCACGGCACCCAAATGGGCCTCTCCGCCGGCCCCGATGGGAAGGATCGCCCGCCCGCCGACGGCGTCGTCTGCGCCTTCGGCAAGGTCGATGGCCGCATGGTGTGCTGTGCTTCGTACGACTTCACCGTGAAGGGCGGCAGCATCGGCCACACGGGTGAAGAGAAGGTCACCCGCCTCCGGCAAATGGCCCTCCGCGGCCGCATGCCCATGGTGTGGTTCATCGACTCGGGCGGCGCCCGCATCGACCCCGGAGCGCAGCACCCCGACAGCATCGCGCTCTTCGCCGGCTCGGGGCACCTCTTCCGCGAGCAGGTCCACATGAGCGGTGTCGTCCCGCAGGTGGCGGCCATGGTCGGCCCCGGCGCGGCCGGCACGGCCTACATTCCCGGCCTCGCCGACTTCGTGCCCATGGTGAAGGGCATCGGATCCATGGCCCTCGGCGGCCCCGCGCTCGTCAAAGCCGTCACGGGCGAGGACATCGCCGAGCAGGATCTCGGTGGCTCCAAGATCCACGCGACCAAGAGCGGTGTCGGCGACGTCGAGGTGGAGAGCGACGACGCCTGCATCAAGCTGATGAAGCGGTATCTCTCGTTCTTCCCTTCGAGCTGCGAAGATCAGCCGCCCGAGCTCCCCGTCACCGATCCCATCGATCGCCGGGAAGAGTCGCTCCTCGATCTCCTCCCCGAGAATCCGCGGCGCGCCTACGACATGTACAAGCTCATCCAGGCCGTCGTCGATCACGGCGAGTACCTGGATCTCAAGCCCCGATGGGCGCGCTCGATGATCACGTGCCTGGCCCGCATCGGCGGTCGCTCCGTGGGCATCGTGGCCAATCAGCCGAACCACCTGGGCGGCATCCTCGACGTCGACGCCGCCGACAAGGCCGCGCGGTTCATGCAGATCTGCGACGCCTTCAACATCCCTCTCGTCTTCCTCCAAGACGTGCCCGGCTTCATGGTCGGCTCGAAGGTGGAGCACGAAGGCATCATCCGTCACGGCGCCAAGATGCTGCACGTCATGGCCGCGGTCACCGTGCCGAAGATCAGCGTCGTCGTCCGCAAAGCCTACGGCGCCGGTTATTACGTGATGTGCGGCCGCGCCTTCGAGCCCGATCTCCTGGTCTCTTGGCCCGGCGGCGAAATCAGCGTCATGGGCGCCGAAGGCATGGTCGGCATCGCCGCCAAGAAGCTCTTCGGCGACGCACCCCCGCCCCCGAGGTGAAGGCCGGCATCGTGGCGATGATTCAAAAGAACATCGACATCATGAAGGTCGCCGGCTGGGGCCTCGTCGACGACGTCATCGACCCCCGCGACACCCGCCGCACCATCGCCTGGGGCCTCGAGCTCAGCAAGAACAAGCACCTCGAGCGCCCCTTCAAGCGCCGCGGCGTCATCCCGGTCTAACAGCCTCTCCACGTCACCCCCCAACACCTCACGAGCGGATAGGCATCCTCGCTCCCGATGTACGGAGCACGAGGATGCCTATCCGCCCGTGCGCGTGATCGGCCGAAGGAGATCGACGCGCAATCGGCCTGTCGGCAGATTGGATGAGCGTCCGAGGAGAGGGCATGTGCCTTCTCCTCGGACGAGCATGAGAGGCTAGATGAAGAAGTCGGGGAGGAGCGGCGCGCCGGGGCTGACCTGGTATTGGTCGAAGTCGGTCACGCCTTCGTTCTTCAGCACTTCGTCGTCGATGCAGAAGTTGCCGGTGAACGTGCGGCTCGGCTTGGTGAGGATGGCGTAGGCGGCGTCGGCCATGATTTCGGGCGTGCGCGCGCCCTTGATGGCGTCGTCGCCGCCGAGGAGGTTCTGCACCGCGGAGGTCGCGATGGCGGTGCGCGGCCAGATGGCGTTGACGGCGATGCCGTCGGACTTGAGCTCCTCGGCCAAGCCGAGCACGCACATCGACATCCCGAACTTCGCCATCGTGTACGCGAGGTGCGGCGCGAACCAGCGCGCCTCCATGCTGAGCGGCGGCGAGTTCATGAGGATGTGCGGGTTCTCGGCCTTCTTGAGGTGCGGGATGCACGCCTGCGAGCAGGCGAAGGTGCCGCGCACGTTGACCCCGTGCATGAGATCGTAGCGCTTCATCGGCGTCGACGTCGTGCCGGTCAAGCTGATGGCGCTGGCGTTGTTGATGAGGATGTCGATGCCGCCGAACTTGGCCACCGTCTCGGCCACCGCGGCGGCGATCTGCTGCTCGTCGCGGATGTCGACGATACACGGGAGCGCCTTGCCGCCCGCCTTCTCGATCTCCTCCGCCGCCGAGTAGATCGTGCCCGGCAGCTTGGGGTGAGGCTCGGTCGTCTTGGCGGCGATCGCGATGTTGGCGCCGTCACGCGCGGCGCGCTTGGCGATGGCGAGGCCGATACCGCGGCTGGCGCCGGTGATGAAGAGGGTCTTGCCCTTGAGCGTGGCCATACGATCTCCTTCGTTCGTTGCGGAGCGGCACTGTACCCGCAACGCACGCGACCAGAAAGCGAGGATCCGCGCATGGCCGCGCCTCTGCCGCAATGAGCCTCGGTCGCGGCCGCGGCGCCGAACACCGGACGCTCGAATCGCACGGCGTCGCGCTCCGCCCTCGCCTACGCCGGCGCACGATCGCGCGCTCGTCGTCTCACCGTGACGTCGCGCCGGCAAGGTGAGGTGGCCGACCAGCGTCCGGCCGTGGCGCATGAGCGTCGTGCCCTCGCCCGCTTCGTCGTTCCGAATCACGCACATCGCTCCGAAAGCATCGACACGAGCCCTGGTGTCGGAGCTGCTACGGCGGCGCGCGCCGAGGTAGGTCTCGAGCACATCGATGGATCATCTCCATCTGTCTGCGATGCGCTCGCCTCGACGGAGATTGCCAATCATCGCGCCCACGCTTCGTCTTCGACGAACCATGTTGGCATCGCCATCCATGCATCGCGTCTCTCTGAAAGCCCTGATCCTCGAGCCGGGCCGCGTTCGCACCGACAGCGTGCCCTTCGGTGCTCACCGCCTCGTCTGAGGTGCGCACCCGATCCCGCGGTGACACGCGTCGGTGACGGCATGACGACCATGGCATTGCGGTTCGCGGGCGATTTCCCATCTGCGCGTGAAATTCGTTTGACCTCAAACGATCTCCGCGCCCCCGCCACCACGCTTGACGGACCCCGCCGCGCCCGTTCAGGCTGAGGGCCACCACCGACGGGAGGTCCTCGATGCCCCTTTCTCCGCGTGTCTTTCTTATCGTCTCTCTCTGCACCGCCCCCGTGATCGCCGTCGCCTGCGGAGGCAACGGCACCGAATCGACGAGCAGCACCGGCGGCTCGTCCTCCAACAGCGGCTCGGGTGGCAAGCCCTCCGGGAGCGGCGGCGGAATGGGAGGCGGCCTCTTCACCACCGGCTCCGGCGGCAACGTGCCGCAGGGCCCGTTCTCCGACTTCCCCAAGGATCCGGTGCTCGACGGCGACGACGTGCCGGCGGACGTGGGCACGCTCTTCGGCCCGGCAGGATCAGGCGATCCGAGCGGCGGCCCGTGCCTCTTCGAGCCCGAGCCGGACACGCTCTTCCCGCGCAACTGGCTGCGCCCGCGCTTCCGCTGGAACGCGGGCTCGGGGCAGAACCTCTTCGAGCTGCGCCTCCACACCGCGGCCGAGACCGACGATCTCGTCGTGTACACGGCGAGCACCTCGTGGACGATGCCGAAGACGATGTGGACCGCGTTGGCCGCGCACGCCGCGGGGTCGCCCATCACGATGACGGTCCGCGGCGCGCACTACGAGAACGGATCCATCACGGGCATGGTCGCGGTGGGCTCGTCGGAGCCGATGAACATCGCGCCCGCCGATGCCGACGGCGCCATCGTGTATTGGACGACCTCGGGTGCGTCGGCGCTCAAGGGCTTCTCCGCGGGCGACGAGACGGTGGTCACCGCGCTCCTGCCCGGTCAGGTGAAGATGAAGTCGGCGAACAACGCCGAGGTGACCTGCATCGGTTGCCACACGTCGACGCCCGACGGGAAATTCGCGGGCTTCACGGCGCAGGGCCCGTGGGGCAACGCGCTCGGATCGGTGACGGCCGCGACCGTCGGCGACGCGCCCGCGTTCCTCGGCGCCGGCGCGACGGCCACGCTCGCGCAGTACGGCGATCTCGGCATCCAGACCTACTCGAAGTCGCATTGGTCCGCGGGCGATCACGTGATGGTCACGCCCTTCGGCGCCGGCAACGCATCGAACCTCGCGTGGATCGATCTCGAGGCCGCCGAGAACGCGATGGGCAAGTCGTATGGATATCTCGCGCGAAACGGCGACAGCCGCGGCGCGGGCGCGCCGAGCTGGAGCCACGATGGCAAGACCGTGGTCTACGTCTCCACCGACGCCGAGTTCACCGGCCGCCTCGACGCGGGCGACGCCGACCTCTACGCGGTGCCGTACAACAATCGCCAAGGCGGTGACGCCGCGCCCATCCTCGGCGCCTCGGATCCCGACTTCGAAGAGTACTACCCGGCCTTCTCGCCGGACGACGCGGTGCTCGCCTTCAACCGCATCCCGAACGGCAACAACATGTACGATCAGGCGCTCGGCGAGGTCTTCGTCATCCCCTCCGCGGGCGGCTCGGCGACGCGCATCACCGCCAACGATCCGCCGGCGTGCGTGGGCAAGACGAGCCCCGGTGTCACCAACAGCTGGCCCAAGTGGGCCCCCGGCGCGACGACCGTCGGCACCAAGAAATACTACTGGCTGATCTTCTCCTCGAAGCGCAACCCGAAGGGCAATCCGCAGCTCTACATCACCGGCGTCGTCGTCGACGGCACCAAGGTGGAGACGCACGGCGCGCTCTACCTCTGGAATCAACCCGAGGGCGAGAACAACCACACGCCCGCGTGGGACTTCTTCGACATCCCCACCCCTCCGCCGCAATGATCAGGCCGGCCCGTCCGGCCGTGGCATGGGGCCGCTTGCGGCCCCATCATGATCGGGCGCGGCGCCGAGCCGCCACCATCGAGGATCACTTCTCTCCCGATCGACGCGGCTCGCCCCCCACGAGATCGCGAATCTCCCGCGTCGAGAGCTGTCTCTTCGCCACTGCATAGCGGTCCGCGCGGCCGTGCGTCCGGTTCAGGATGCCGGCCGCCTCCGCGGAGACCTTGGCCACGACGTCCCATACGCGCTGCCGTGCGGCCTGCGTCTCCGGCAGCGGTGCATAGGTCACGAGGTACCAGACGCCATCGAAGCGACACGCCTCGCGAGAGGCGTCGATGGGCTTGCGGTCGGGGTTGTCTCGTTTCTCGCGACGGAACTTGGAGGGGTGCGACGCGCGAAGGATTCCCGTCCGCGGGCAGACGTAGAAGGCATTGCGCCACGTTCCGTCGAGCGCCTGATATTTGTCTCGACGCGAGCCGCGGGCGATGGGGCTGTGCGGGATTCCGTCCCTGATCACGGCGTGCTCCTCGACCATCTCGCGGACGTGATCGAGCACGTGCTTCTGGACCGCGCTCTGGAGGCAGAGGAACGCGCTCATCTCGCGGTGCACGTCGTTCCAGGGACGCCCCACGCGGCTCGCGAGGAAGCGACGCAGCGGCGCGAGGTTCTCGTTGAGCATCTTGCCGGTGCGTCTCACCGGCACCCGCGTGGGAGACTCGTCGCACCGCGGGCCCGCGAGCTCGCGGAGGCGCCCCTTCGATCCGCCCCAGACCCGGAGCCGAGGGCGCTCGATGATGATCTCGAACATGTCTGCGCGCATATCGTTTGACCTCAAACCATTTCTTGGAGCTCGCCCCGCGGCGCGAGCCGATAGGTGCGCACGGGCGCGCCGCGCTCCACGCGGTAGTGACCCATTCTTCGTTCGGCCTCGCCGGCCGCCGCGCGGCGGGCTCTTGCCTCCGCGAGCCGCACGGCGATGCAGGCGATCGCGCGCCGCAGGTTGGCCCGCTGCGAGCGCTCGTCGGCGACGCGCACGGTGATCCCGCTCGGGAGGTGGCGCACGCGCACCGCGGTCGCCGTGCGGTTCGCGTGCTGTCCACCGGGGCCGGGCGAGGTGGTGGCGGTGATCTCGAGATCCGCCGGATCCACCGCGATCCCCGCATCGCTCGGCGTTTCTGGAGACGCGTGGATCGACACGCCCGCGTACCAGCGCTTGCGTGCGTCCTTCCC
Organism: Minicystis rosea; assembly: GCA_001931535.1. GTDB lineage: Bacteria > Myxococcota_A > Polyangia > Polyangiales > Polyangiaceae > Minicystis > Minicystis rosea. The sequence continues at coordinate 15,128,664 of CP016211.1, read as the reverse complement.
GCGGTCCGCGCTCCGCGCGAGGAGCGCGTGCGTCCCCAGCTCATCGGCGAGCGCGGCGAGCACGTCACCCTCGACCACGATCTCGACCGACGCGGGAGCGGCCTCGTCGCCGCGCACGGCGACCTCGTTCACGACGAGGCCGCGCGCCGCGCAGATCGCTTCCAGGCGCGCTGCGAGCTTCTCGACGAAACGGCGCACCTCGATGGGCCCCGTTCCGGCGCTGATTTGGAGGACGTGCCGGCTCATCGCTTCACCGTCAGCACCGGGAGGAGCTCGGCCACCGGCGTGGCCAAGCCGGCCGCGACGAGGCTCTCCACCACGGGCGCGATGGGCTTGTAGGCGTCGGGGTGCTCCTCGTAGAGCAGATCGGGATCGTCGCAGATCACGCGGCCGCCGATGGGCGTGCGCGAGAGCTCGGCGCGCGCGTAGCGAGCCTTGATCTTGGCGCGCGCCTCGCTGCGACCCATGCGACGGCCGGCGCCGTGGGCCACCGATCGGAGCCCCTCCTCGCTGCCCGTGGGCGCGAGCACGTGCGACGGCGCGCCGCGGCTTCCGAGCACCACCGTGGGCTCGCCGAGGCGCGCGGGCGCGGCGCCCTTGCGGTGAATCCAGGCGGGCGCGCCGCCGACGGTCTCGCGGACCACGTCGTTGTGCGTGAGATCGAAGCGGCTCGCGATGTCCGCTTCGCTCGCCGCGCCGAGGGCGCGCAGCATGCGATACGCGAGCACGAAGCGGTTCACCCGCGCGAAGCGACAGGCCCCGGCGAGATCACCGAGGTAGCGATCCAGCGCTTCGCCCATGAGCTCGACGTCGCCCCAGCGCCGCGCGATCGCGCCGCCGAGGCCGCGCGATCCCGAGTGGGCGAGCACCGCGACGCGCCCGCGCGAAAGCCCCATCGCCTCGGCGGCCTCGGCATCGCGCACGGTGCCGACGCGCGTGATCTCCACGAAGTGATTGCCGCCGCCGGCCGAGCCGAGCTGCTCCTCGAAGCCGCCGCGGTACGGATCGGGATCGCCGCTCGGACCGAGGGCATCGGGCGCCTCCAGCGAAGCGAGCCGCGCCAAGGCTTCGGGGACACCTTCGAGATCGGCGAGACCGCGCACGCCTCCGCGCCACACGGCCTCGAAGAGCGCCGCGCGATCGCAGTCGGCGAGCGGATCGTCATCGAGCGCGCGCGTCACGCGGCGCTCGAGGGCGTCGGCGCTCCCGCGATCGATGGTCGTCGCCACCATGCGCACGCCGCAGCCCGCGTCGCCGCCGACGAGCGCGGGCCGCACGCGATCCGTGAAAGCGAACACGGCGCCGACGGGGATGCCGCGGCCGGCGTGGAGGTCGGGCATGCCCGCCGCGCGGATGCAGCCCGGAAAGGCGGCGACACGGGCGAGCTGGTGAATTCCCTCGCTCTCCATCCACACGTCGTCGTCGGCGACGACGCGGGCATGGGCGGGGAGGCAGGCGCGATCGGGTGCGTGAGTCATGGCGGGTCTCCGTCGGTCGACCCGCTCCACTGCTCGCCGCGTGCCAGCCCATTTCCCGCGTGAATTCATCCAAACATGGTGCACGGTGCACCATGTTGAATGGTGCATCATGCATCGGATCTGGTGTACGATGCACCGGTGCCGAAGCTGCTGCTCACGTGGTCGGATGCGGGCGTCGAAGGTCCGGTGCCGGCGCATCAAGCCGCGCGGCCGGCGAGCGATCGGGGGCCGGTGCTGCGCCTCCTCGATCAGGACGAGAGCCGCTACGACGCCGCCTGGATCCTGACCGTCCCCGCGGGCGAGAAGCCGGCCGAGCGGCTCGCGCGATCGATGGGCGAGCAAGTCGCGAAGGTCGAAGTGCGGGCGCTCGAGATCGACGATCCCTCCGACTACAAGCAGCTCTTCCAAGCGATGCGGCCACTCGTGGCTGCGGCTCGGCGCGCGTTCGCCGACGAGGGTTGGTCCATCGACGTATTGCTCTCGGCGGGCACGCCGCAGGCGCAGACCATCTGGGTGGTGCTGGTGCAGGCCGGCCTGCTGTCGGCGCGCATGCTGCAAGTGATCCCCGCCGTCTTCGTGGGCAAGTCGCACCCGCGGGCCATTCGCGAGGTGCGGCTCGACATCGAGGGCTTCCCGGAGATTCGCGCGCTGCGGGCCGAGGTGGCGCGCCTCCGCGCGGCGGTGCAGGTCGAGCGATCGATCCTGGTCGGGGAGAGCGAGCCGATGCGCCGGCTGCGATCCCTCGTGGCCCGCGTGGCCGCGACCGACGTGCCCGTGCTCGTGCTCGGCGAGACGGGCACGGGCAAGGAGCTCGTCGCGCGCGCGCTGCATGAAGGGAGCACACGCAAGAAGGGCCCGTTCGTCGCAGAGAACTGCGGCGTGTTCGCCGAAGGCGTGGTGGCGAGCGAGCTGTTCGGGCACGAGGCCGGCGCCTTCACGGGCGCGTCGGCGCGACGGCGCGGCGTGTTCGAGCAAGCACACGGCGGCACGCTGCTGCTCGACGAAGTGGGCGAGCTCGCGCCCCGCGTGCAAGCGAGCCTCCTCCGCGTGTTGCAAGAGGGCGCGCTCCGCCGCGTGGGCGGCGAGTCGCGCGTGCCGGTCGACGTGCGCGTGGTGGCCGCCACGCATCGCGACGTCGCCGCCATGGTCGACGAAGGCTCGTTCCGCGAGGATCTCTATTATCGCCTGCGCGGCGCGACCGTCGAGGTCCCGCCGCTGCGCGCGCGCGCCGGCGACGTGGAGATCTTGATCGATGCCTTCCTCGAAGAAGCGACCGCGCGCCGGCCGAGCAAGAAGCTCACCGTGACCCGCGAGGCGCAGAAGGCGCTGTCGAGCTACCCCTGGCCGGGCAACGTGCGCGAGCTGCGCGCGGAGGTGCAGCGCTGGGTCGTCTTCTGCGACGAGCGCGTGGACCTCTCGGATCTGGCGCCCGAGATCCGCACGCCCGGCGGCCGCACGAAGGCCGCGACGACGCGGCGATCCGCAGCGCAGACGCTCGCCGAAGCGGTGGAAGCGGCGGAGCGCGCGGCGATCGGATCGGCGATGGCGACCGTGAAGGGGAACCGATCGCAGGCGGCGCGCGCGCTCGGGATCGATCGCAACACGTTGAAGCGAAAGCTCGCGCGCTTCGGCCTCGGCTCCACCTGACGACGTCGCGCTCGCGAGCGCGAGCGCGGCTCCCATGCTTCCAACGAGCTCGACCAACGGAGCCGATGGAGCAACCGCGACCGCGAGGGAGCGGGCCGAATCGAGCGCCTCACGCGTGCGATCGCGACGCTCGGCCTCGGGCCGACGGCGGGCTCGTTCTTGCTTGAATCCGGGCCGACAGGAGGAGATCGATGGCAAAGCTCTCGACGTCCGCGTGGATTTTGCACGACCTCGGGATGGCCGCCGGGTTCGGTGGATCGCTGTTCGGCAAGGCTGCGCTCGATCCGGCGGCGAAGGCGATCGGGTCCAGAGAAGAGCGAGGTCGCGTGCTCGACGACGCTTGGGGCCGCTTCCGCGTGCTCGACGCCGTGGCCCTCGGCGCGATGGCGGCGACGTGGCTCAACGGACGCAAAGCGTTCTCGCGGCCATGGACTGATCCCACCACGCGCGCGCTCGTGGTGGCCAAGGACATCCTCGTCGGCGGCGCGGTGGTGACCGGCGCGGCCAACCTGGTCGCCGGCATGGTGATGCACCGACAACAGCGCAAGAGCGGCAAGCAGAACGCGCCGCTCGGAGCCGTGGAGGCCGCGCCGCCTCTGAGCAAAGAACAGGGCCCCGTGCGCTTCTTCTCGATCGTCGGGCCCCTCAACGCCGCGTTCACCGCCGGCGCCATCGGCGTGACGGCCGCGCTCTCGCAGCGCACCAGCCGCTCGCGTAGCTACCAGATGCTCTCCCGCCTCCTCGGTTGAGCGCGGAGAACGCGGCGCTGCGCCTTTCCTTCCACGAACGAAGACTGTGGAGCCTCCCTCGGCCCAGGGCCTCGAGGTGATGGCTCCTCGCGTGGTGAAGCGACCATTCCGCGTCGAAGAGGCGCGGAACCAGTGCAAGTCTCACGAGCGCTACTTCACCGGTGCGGCCCCGCTTTGGGCGTGGTCGTTCATCCATTTCACGAGGTCGCCGATCACCTGCTCCTTCTCCGGCTCGTGCAGCAGATCGTGCACGAGCCCAGGGTAGAGCTTGAGTGTTTTGTCCTTCGATTGGGCGCGTTCGACGAGCGCGCGGCTGCCGGCGGGCGGTGTCACCTTGTCCAGCTCGCCGTGCATCGCGAGCACGGGCACGTTCACCTCGCCGAGGTGCTCCTTCAGGCGATCGAAGGCGCCGAGGAGCTCGCGGGCCATCTGCGCGGGCGCGGCGCCCTGGTAGACGAGCGGATCCGCGAGGCCCTCGGCGACGACGGCGGGATCGCGGGAGAACTGGTGGAGGTCCAGGTTGAAGACTCCCGCGTTCGGTGCGAGCGCGGCGATGAGCTTCGTCCCGCCGATGGTGGCGCCGGAGACGTCGGTCGCGAGCGCGGGAGCGCTCAGCGCGAGGCCGGCGAGCGCGGGTTTGTGGGTGATCGTGTAGAGCGTGACGATCGCGCCGCCCATGCTGTGACCGAAGAGCAGGACGGGCTTGTCGTGCTCGCGCGCGCGGACGCGCTTCAAGAAGAGATCGAGATCCTCGAGGTAGTCGTCGAACGCGCCGAGCCCGACGCGCATGCCCTCGGAGCGGCCGTGACCGCGCAGATCGAAGGCGTGAACGGCGAAGCCCTCCTTCACGAGATGCGCGGCGAGCGGCGCGTAGCGAGCGCTGTGATCCTTGAGGCCGTGCACCAGCACCACGACGGCCTTGGGCTCGGCGCGCGGGCGCCACGCTTGGGCGTAGAGCTTCAATTCATGCACACCGACGAAGGTGCCGTCCTCGTGCACGACGTCGGCGGGCACCGCAGCCGGCCGCTCGGGCAGGCGAACGGGGAGCGCGGGCGCATAGGAGCAGCCGCCGAGAGTGACGGCGCCGAGGATCGCGAGAGCAAAGCGAGGTGCGTGGTTCATGGTGAGCGTGGCCTGATCCGAGGTCGGGGCCACTCTACGCACAGCTTCGCTCGGCGGATGAGTCGTTCGACGAGAGACACGATCGAAGCCCCTCGCGGCCCTCGATCCCGGACCATCGATTCCACCGCGCTCGGGTGACATCTTGCCGTCTGACGAAAGCAACCACGGCCCTCGTGCGGCACGCCGATGCCGAGCGGGTGACGAGATGGGCACGAGCTCGGCCGTCCTCCGACCCACGTGCGCGAACCACGCAGGGAAGCTCACGTGGAGCGCTCTCCTCGGAGGGAGGTCCATCCTGGTCGCATCTCGCGTGGATCCCCATTCCCGGCGGTCGTGCCGCGTTGCGAAAAACTTCGCCCCCACCGGGCCCGGCATGCGCTAGGAAAGCGCGCCCATGACCACGACCGCCCCCACCGCCAAGTCGGCGCCTCCCATTCGGGAGCGCATCAAGGTGCTCCTGCTCGAGAACGTGCACAAGAGCGCGCTCGAGAGCTTCCATGCGCACGGCTTCGACGTCGAGATGCGGAGCTCCGCGCTCAAGGAAGACGAGCTGGTCAAGGCCATCGCGGGCGTGCACCTGCTCGGCATCCGCAGCAAGACGCACGTCACGGAGCGGGTGCTCGATGCGGCGACCGACCTGCTCAGCGTGGGCTGCTTCTGCATCGGGACCAACCAGGTCGAGCTCAAGGCGGCGAACCTGCGCGGCGTGCCCGTCTTCAACGCGCCCTTCAGTAACACGCGCAGCGTGGCCGAGCTGATGATCGGGGAGATCATCGCGCTCTCCCGCCAGCTCGGCGATCGCACGCGCGAGGTGCACGCGGGGACGTGGCGCAAGGTCTCGAGCGGATCGCACGAGGTGCGCGGCAAGACGCTGGGCCTCGTGGGCTATGGTCACATCGGGCAGCAGCTCGGCGTCCTCGCCGAGGCGCTGGGGATGCGGGTCGTGTTCTACGACATCGTGGGCAAGCTGCCGATGGGCAACAACCGCGCGGTCCCGTCGCTCGGCGCGCTGCTCGAGCAGTCGGACTTCGTGTCGCTGCACGTCCCCGCCACGGCGGAGACCCGCGAGATGATCGGCGAAGCCGAGCTCGCCCGCATGCGCAAGGGCTCGTACCTGCTCAACGCCAGCCGCGGCAGCGTGGTGGTGATCTCCGCGCTCGCGGCCGCGCTGCAGAGCGGCCACCTCGCGGGCGCCGCCATCGACGTGTACCCCGAGGAGCCCGAGAGCAACTCGGACGGCTTCATCACCGCGCTCCAAGGTCTCGCCAACGTGATCCTCACGCCGCACGTGGGCGGCTCGACCGAGGAGGCGCAGGAGGCCATCGGCCGCGAGGTCTCGGAGACGCTCTCGCGCTTCGTCACCACCGGCGCCACCCGCGGCGCGGTCAACTTCCCCCAGGTGGAGCTGCCCCCGTACAAGGAGGCGCACCGCATCCTCAACGTGCACCGCAACGTGCCCGGCGTGCTCCGCGACGTGAACGCGATCGTCTCCGATCTCAATGCCAACATCGATAGCCAGGTGCTCTCGACCGACGCCCAGATTGGCTATCTCATCATGGACCTCAACCATGATGTCTCGACCGAGGTGAGCCGCGCCATCGCCGCCCTGCCCACCAACATCCGCACGCGCGTCCTCTATTGAGGCGGCCAGTCGTCGAATGGCGCGGAGCTACGACGCTCCGCGCTTCGACGTGATTCACCATCGCTCCCGACACACGAGCGCGCGCGACGCTTCACTCGCTGGCCGCCGCGTCATCGCCCCGAGAACGCGACCCGCCTTGTTTGCGGAACGCGCCGGGCGGCATTCCGTGCTCGCGGTGGAAGGCGCGGTTGAACGCGAACACCGAGCTATAGCCCACCGACTCGGCGATCTCGGCGAGCGATCGATCGGTCTCGCGCACGAGGCGCGCGGCCTCGTGCATGCGCGCCTGCGTCAGATAGGCCAGCGGAGAGAGGCCCACCTCGGCGGCGAAGCGGCGCGCCAACGTCGGCCGTGAGGTCCCGAGCTTCGACGCCAGCGTCGCGACCTCCCACGGCGCGGCGAGGTCCTCGTGAAGGAGCGAGAGCGCCGCGCCGACGAGCGAATCGCGCAGCGCGCCCAGCCAGCCGGCGCCGCCGGTGGGCTGATCGTCGACCCAGGCGCGGAGGAGCTGCACGAAGAGCACGTCGAGGAGCCGCGACACCACGATGGATTGCCCGAGGTCCGCGCGATCGTGCTCGCGCGTCAGACCGGCGATGGTCTCGGCGAGCTCGGGCCGCGCGCGTGTCTTCTTCGCGGGGATGTGGACGAGCTCGGGCAGCACGCGCAGCGCCGGATGACGAGCGCCGGGCACGTCGAACGCATACACCCCACAGAGCACCTGTGTCTCCGCGCCCTGGCCGTCACCAAGACGCATGCGATGGTCGCGCGTGCCGCTCGCCGCGAGCCACGCCGCGAGCGGCACCCGCCGGCTGCGCGCGTGATCGGCGAGCGCATGCGCGCTGCCGCGTGGCAGGAGCATCACGTCACCCGGCCCGAGCGCGACGCGCTGCGCGCCGAGGAAGAGCCAGCACGTGCCGGCCGTGACCAAGTGGAAGACCGCGTCCGCGGACGCATCGAAGCGAAGCCCCCACGGCGCCCGCGCCGACGAGTGGCAGTAGACCCGGCCGCGCAGGTGCGTCAGCTCCAGCAACCTTCCCAGCACGTCGTGCGCTGTGCCTTCGCTCATGATCGACACGGTAGCAGCCTTTTCCCGTGCGTTCTCACCATGAGCGTTTCAGACAAAACATCGAGAGCGGGAGCCATGGCTCACGGCGACGGTAGGCACCAACTTCTCTCGCATCGAACGGCCCGAACACCGCAAAGGTGGCGAGGCCACAGCGGAGGAGACGAACCGTGAAGCGTGAACCTTTGGAGCAATCGTTGTCTTGGAAGACCACCTCGCCGTCGTTCATCCTCGGCGCGCTCGGCGGCGCGTTCATGCTGTTCCTCGCGGTGCGTGGCTTCGCGCAGCCGGTGGCGGCGGCCCAAGGCTTCGGCCTCCCGCTCTTCGACGTCGGGGACGCCGTCCTTCTCTACATCAAGGCGGGCCGCGATCTCGGCATCGGCCTGATGTTCGTGGGCCTGCTCGCGCTGCGGATGCGCGTGGCGCTCGGCGTCGTCACCCTCGCCAGCAGCGTGATGCCGCTCGTCGACTGCCTGGTCACGAGCATCAGCGGTCGCGTCAGCATCTCTTACGCGCTGATGGTCCACGGCTCCGCGGTCATCTACTGCGTGGTCGCCGCCGTGGTCATGCTGTGGACGCCGCGACCCGCACCGGCGCCGCTCGCAGCGCCGGAGGGTTGAGCGGCATCGTCGACGACCACCGCCGGGGCTCGCGCGGTGCAGCCTCGGCCATGGCTCAGCGCGCGGAGATGCGGCGCTCGACAGCGTTGGTGTGACACCGCAACGCGACCCGCGAGAGCAACACGCTGGCTCGCACGCGGAGCCTCGAACGACCGGGGCGAAGCGCAGGCTTGATTGTGCAATCAAGATGGACGCGCGCGCGGTCGATCCCCACCCTCAGACGCATGAGCCATCCCCGCTTCTTCTCCACGGCCGAAGCGCTCTGGCTGCGGCTCGCACCCACGGATGCCCTGCTCGATCGGCTCGTGCTGAGCGGGCCGGAGCACGTGCTCCCATCGGTCTTCGACGTCACAGGCTTCGCCGCGGCCACGGTCGGCGTCACCACGCTCGCCGCAGCCGAGCTGCTCGCGGCGCGCCGAGGCGGCCCCGTGCCGGCGGTCGCGGTCGACAGCGTGCATGCCTCTGCGTCGTTTCTGAGTGAGGCGCTGTTCACGCCGATCGACTGGGAACGACCGGCGATTTGGGATCCGATCGCGGGTGATTACCGCGCGGCCGATCGCTGGATTCGCCTGCACACCAACTACGCATCACATCGAGCCGCCGTGCTCCGCGTGCTTCGAGTGCCCGCCGAGCGGAGCGCCGTCGAAGCCGCGGTCGCGCGCTGCGACGCCGCGGTGCTGGAGAGCGCAGTCGTCGCGGCCGGCGGTTGTGCGGCCGTGATGTATCGGCGCGACGAATGGGACGTGCTCCCACAGGGGCGCGCCGTCGCCGATGCTCCGCCGATCGCGTGGGAGGACGCCGGCGCGGCGCCGGTCCGCTTGCCCGCGCTCTCGACGAGCGCCGCCGATCCGCTCGCCGGTGTGCGGGTGCTCGATCTCACGCGCGTCATCGCTGGGCCCGAGTGCACGCGCTTCCTCGCGGCGCACGGCGCGGAGGTGCTGCGGATCGATCCGCCCGGCTTCGAGGAGGTGCCGGCGCTCCTCCCCGAGACGACGGCGGGCAAGCGCTGCGCGTCGCTCGATCTCACGCGCCCCGCCGATCGCGAGCGCTTCGAGGCGCTGGTCCGGCGCGCGCACGTGATCGTGCACGGCTTCCGGCCCGGCGCGCTCGAAGGTCTCGGCCTCGACGAGGCACGCCTCCGCGCATGGAACCCAAGCGTCGTGTTGGCCACGCTCGATGCCTACGGTTGGGCCGGGCCGTGGCAGCAGCGGCGCGGGTTCGACAGCCTCGTGCAGATGAGCACCGGCATCGCCGCCGCCGGCGCGGCCGCGCGCGGCGTCGATCGGCCGACCCCGTTGCCCGCGCAGGCGCTCGATCATGGGATTGGCTATCTGCTCGCGGCCGGCGTCTGCCGCGCGCTCACGCGCCTCGCAACCATGGGCGCCGCGAGCAACGTGCGCGGATCGCTGGTCGGAGCGGCCAATGCGTTGATGAGCGGACCTCCCGGAGATCCGAGCGCGCCGTCGCCGCGGTGGCCCCCGGACATCTTCGAGGCCTGTACGACGAGCTGGGGATCTGCGCGACGCGTGCGCTGCCCGGGGACGATCGCGGGCGAGCACGCGACCTGGTCACGCCCCGCCGGCCCGCTCGGACGAGACGAGCCTACGTTCGATTGAGCCTCGGAAAGAGACCGCGGCTCTCTCTCTCCGATGCGCGAGCGCGCCGTCGACAGATGACGTTCACGCCTCGCGCCCCAAGGAGAGACCATGAGCAATCCGATCGGACACAGGCGTTGGGCGATTGCGGAAGGCTACATTCCGGGCTGGAGCCGTGGCCCCGAGCCGCAGATGACGAGCCACGAGACCGTGTGCCTCCTCAACGCCTCCGACGACGATGCTCACGTCACCATCGTCGTTTACTTCCGTGACCGCGAGCCGGCCGGCCCTTATCGGATCACCGTTCCGGCCCGGCGGACGAGGCATGTCCGCTTCAACGACCTGACCGACCCCGAGCCGATCCCCAGGGAAACGGACTATTCGAGCGTCATCGCGTCGGATGTCCCCATCGTGGTACAGCACACCCGGCTCGACTCACGCCAAGCCGAGAACGCCCTCCTTTCCACCATCGCTTATGGAGAGAGCGATTGAGCCACGCGAGGCCGGCGCCCCAAGGACGTATCGAATCGAGCAACACTGGCATTCACCAGATGCGATGTCGTTCGCGGCGAACGACCATGAGCGCGGCGACGAGCCCGGCGGCGATCAACGCGATGACCGCAAAGCTTCGCGCCGAACGGAGACGTTGCTCATTTCGCTCGCGCGCGGACGGCGCTTCGATGGCGCGCGCGGATTTCGGTTGGGCGTGAGGGTGGAGCCGTTCGCGGAGAGGGTGGCGGACGGCCTCGAGATCAAACGTGGTGGATCGGACACGTTCCAGCATCTCGGGTCTCCATCGCTCATGTCTTCGTGGTCGCACCGCGGGAGGCCACAGCGGTGCCGCAGGGGATACGCGACGGCCGTCGGGCGCTGCGCGCGATGAGCCCGATGGCCGCGAGCGCGGCGCCGATGGCCCCTGCCGCTGCCAGCCGGCGCCGGCGTTGCCCGCGGCGCTCACGCGTGAGCCACCGGCCCCCCGCCAAGAGCGTCGCCGCACCTGCCGGCGCCGCGACGAACGCGAGGGCCGCAGCCGGGCGCATCATCGGTACGTCGCTCGACGCGGGCAGGCACGCGCGCTCCGGAGGATCGCCTGCCGGGCCGCTCGGACCGTGCACGATCCCCATGCGCACGACCTCGGCGAGGTGCAGCGCCTGCCGCTCGGTCGTCTGGTGGATCTGCTCGCGACAACTGAAGCCGTCGGAGATGATCAACGCGTCCCGCGGCGCCGACCGCACGCTCGGGAGCAACACGCGCTCGCCGCACTGGATCGAGACTTCGTATTTGTCGCCCTCCTCGAAGCCGAACGCGCCCGCCATCCCGCAGCACCCCGAGTCGAGGATCCGGTGATCGAGCCCCATCGCCTCGAGCACGTCGCGCTCTCCATCCATCCCGAGAATGGCTTTGTGATGACAGTGACCGTGCACCACGGCGCGCCGATCGAGCCGCGGCAACGCGACATGATCGGCGACCTGCGCGAGGAAGTCGCCGAACGAGTGCGTCCGTTCCCGCAGCTTCGATGCGAGCGCGTCGTCCGGAAAGAGGCCGTGCAGCTCGTCACGAAAGACCGACACGCAGCTCGGCTCGAGACCGACGATGGGAATGCCGCGCGCGAGGGGATCGCGGAGCTCGCTCATCACTTGGGTGAGCAGGCGTTTGGTCAGCTTCAGGAAGCCGAAGTCGTAGAGGGGCCGGCCACAGCAGAGCGCGCGCGCCGGAATGATCACCTCGTAACCGGCCCACTCGAGCACTTCGGTCGCCGCGATGGCCGTGTCCGGAAAGAAGTGGTTGTTGAACGTGTCCGGCCAGAGCAGCACCTGCGGCCCACCGGCGTTGCGCCGCGGCCGGGCTTGGAACCACGCGCGGAACGACTGCTTCGCGAAGGGAGGGATGCTTCGCTCGGGCGCGATGCCACCGAGCTTCTTGGCCACGCTCGCGAGAGAAGGCGTCTGGGAGATGAGGTTCGCGAGCCCCGGCGCGCGCTGTCCGAGGCGCGCCCACCAGTAGATGAGGCCCATCGTATACGCGGCCCGCGGGCGCAGGCGCCGCTCATAGTAATGGGAGAGGAACTCGGCCTTGTACGTCGCCATGTCGACGTTGACCGGACAATCACTCTTGCATCCCTTGCAGGCGAGACAAAGATCCAGCGACTCTTTCACCTCCTCGTCGCGGAAGCCGGAGAGCTCGCTGCCTTCCAGCATCTCGAAGAGGAGCCGCGCCCGACCGCGCGTCGAGTGCTCCTCCTCGTGCGTCACCATGTAGCTCGGGCACATCGTGCCGCCGTCGTGAGCGCGGCACTTGCCGACACCGACACAACGCATGGTCGCGCGCGTGAGGTTTCCGTCGTCGTCCGGAAAACGAAAATGCGTTTGGACCTCGGCGGGATGGAAACCGGCGCCGAGGCGCATGTCTTGATCGACACGATACGGATCGACCACCTTGCCGGGGTTCATTCGTCCTTCGGGATCCCAAGCAGCCTTGAAGCGGCGGAAGGCGTTGATGATCTCGCTGCCGTACATCTTCGGGAGGAACTCCGCGCGAGACTGGCCATCACCGTGCTCTCCGGAGAACGAGCCGCCATACCGCACCACCAGATCGGTGGCTTCGTCGAGGAAGCTCTTGAAATGGCGGATACCCTCGGCTGTCACGAGGTCGAAGTCCACGCGGCAATGCACGCACGCCTGCCCGAAGTGGCCATAGAGCGCAGGATGGTAGTCGTAGCGATCGAACAGCGCGCGCAGGTCGCGGAGATAGTCACCGAGGTTGTCCGGATGCACCGCCGAGTCTTCCCACCCGGGCCACGAGTCGGGCTCTCCAGGGACGCGCGCCGTCGCGCCGAGCCCCGATTCGCGCACCTCCCAGATCGCCTGTTCCTGGTCGGGGTCGTCGTACAGCTTGGCGTGCGGTGGATTCCCAGCGCGTGAGAGGGCGCGCATGATCTCGTGCGCTTTGGCGTCCGCTTCCTCCTTCGTGTCACCGCCGAGCTCGACCAGGAGGAAGCCACGGCCCTCGGGCAGGTAGTGAAGGTAGCGCTCGTGGAGCCCCTTCTTGTGGATGAACTCGATGAGACGATGATCGATCCCCTCGAGCGCGATCGGCCCGAATCGAAGCAGCTCGGGCACGTGATCGCCGGCGGCGTAGACGTCGGGATAACCGAGCACGAGGAGGGATCGGGCGCGCGGCCAATCGACGAGGCGGAGCGTGGCCTCGAGCACCGTCACGCACGTCCCTTCGGTGCCGACCAGCGCGCGGGCCACGTGGAAGCCGTTCTCGGGCAAGAGCTCGTCGAGGTTGTAGCCGGACACGCGCCGCGGAATGCGTGGATAGGTCGCGCGGATGAGAGCGGCGTACTCGTCGCGGATGGAGCGGAGCGCGGCATAGATTTGCGCGCGCCGGCCGCCTTTGCGGAGGATGGCGTCGAGCTCGGCCTCGCTCGTCGGGCCCACGGAGAGTCGCAGCCCGTCGTACGTGAGCACCTCGAGCGCGTGGACGTTGTCGGCCGTGCGCCCGCCGAGCACCGAGTGGGTGCCGCAGGAGTTGTTGCCGATCATGCCGCCGAGCGTGCAGTACGCGTGGGTCGCGGGATCGGGCGCGAACGTCAGATCGCCTTTCACCGCTTCGTCGCGCAACGTGTCCAGGATGGTGCCGGGCAGGACGCGGGCGCGCTTGTTTGCTCGATCGAGATCGAGGACGCCGCGCAGGTATTTCGAGCAGTCGAGGATGACGGCGACGTTGCACGACTGCCCGGCCAGGCTCGTCCCGCAGCCGCGTGGGAGGATCGGCGCGCCGTGCTTCCGGCACGCCGCGACGGCCGCGATGACGTCGTCCTTGTGGCGCGGGAGGACGACGCCGATGGGGAGCTGCCGATAGTTCGATCCATCCGTCGCATAAAGCGCGCGGTCACCCGCGGTGAAGCGAACTTCGCCTTCGACCGTGTGACTGAGCTCCTCCGCAAGCGCTTCGACTTCGGGGCTGGCCACGGCGCCGAGCCGCACGCGACGATCTCCCGGAAAGCGAATCACGCCCTCGTCGAGCTCGCGCTGAACGGGTGCAGACGGCCTGCTCTCCGCGGGCGTCCTCGTCTCTCGATGTTCGACATGTGTCATGTCGCCCTCACACCATGAAGCGCTCGGCGTCTGCGCGCCGGAGCTCGATTCCCATGCCCGGACGCGCGAGGTCCGGAGCGAGCGTGCCGCCCACGGGCGTCACCGCTCCATCGAAGAGCATCCGCTCGATGCGGACGTGATCGTGGAAGTACTCGAGGTGCGCGAGCCGCTGCACCGCGCACGCGGCGTGCAGGTGGAGCGAGGGCGCACAGTGCCCGGAGAGGTCGAGAGCGCGCCTCGCAGAGCGCGCCCACCGCGAGAAAACCGGTGATCCCACAGCGGCTCGCGTCGGCCTGGAGCACGTCGACCGCGCCGGCCTCGAGCATGCGGCGGAAGTAGCCGATGTCGTATCCATACTCGCCGGCCGCGACATCCACTCCGGCAGGCGCTCGATCGCGGAGGAGCCGCAGTCCCGCCAGATCGTCCGAGCTCACCGGCTCCTCGAACCAAGTGACGCCCTCGCCCGCAAACCGCTCTGCGAACGCGAGCGCCTGTTTGCGTGAATAGGCCCCGTTGGCGTCGACGAACAGCGCGGCGCCCGGGCCGATGGCCGCGCGCGCCGCGCGCACCCGATCGAGATCCGCGGCGGGCTCGCGCCCGACCTTCATCTTCACCCGCGGGATGCCGTCTGCGGCCCAGCCGCCGAGCTGCGCCGCGATCTCGCGCTCCGTGTACGACGTGAAGCCGCCGCTGCCGTAGATCGGCACCCGATCACGCGCCTTGCCGAGCAGCACGGCGAGCGGCAGCCCGAGCAAACGCGCCTTCAGATCCCATATCGCAGCATCGACCGCGGCAATCGCCATCTGCGCGATCCCCGGCCGCCCCAGGTTGCGAATGCTGCGAACCATCGCGGCCCACGCCCCCGGAACGGCCATGGCGTCGCGCCCGCGCACCACGTCGGCGAGCGTGTCGCCGATGAGCCGCGCCGTGGCCACGTCGGCATACGTATAACCGAGCCCACGCGCGCCGCCGGCGGACGCGTGCACGACGACGAGCGTCGTCTTGCTCCACGCGAGCGTCCCATCCGACTCCGGGCGATCCGTCGGAATCGTGTACGCGGCCACGTCGAGCCGCTCGATCGGAATCGATTCACGCGGCCGCTCGATGGGCATCGTCACCCCCGGTGTGGAATCCAGCTCTCGATCATGTCGCGATACGCTTGGCGAATGACGCCGCGCGCGCCCGGATCACCGGCGAGGAGCGCCGAGGTGAGCGCCTTGGCCTGCTTCAACTGGATGTGCGGCGGGAGCGGCGGGACCTCGGGATCGGTGACCGCTTCCACCACCACCGGCCGATCGGCCCGGAACACGTCGTCCCACGTCGGCCCGACCTGCTCGGGACGGTTGATGCGCACGCCATAGAGCCCGAGCGCCTCCGCATAGGCGGCGTACGGGAAATCGGGCAGCTCCTGCGAGGCCATGAACTTCGGATCTCCGCTCATCGCCCTGAGCTCCCAGGTGACCTGGTTGAGGTCGTGGTTGTTGAGCACGAGCACGACGAGGCGCGGGTCCTTCCACTCTCGCCAGTACTTGGACACGGTGATGAGCACGTTGTTGCCATTCATCTGCATCGCGCCGTCGCCGATCAGGGCGACGACGGGGCGATCGGGAAAGGCGAACTTCGCCGCGACGGCATAGGGCATCCCCGGGCCCATCGTGGCCAGCGTGCCCGAGAGCGAGGCCATCATGCCTTCTCGGATCTTGAGATCACGCGCGAACCAGTTCGCCGAAGATCCCGAGTCGGCGGTGATGATGCAGCGGTCCGGCAACCGCGGCGAGAGCTCCCAATACACGCGCTGTGGATTCAGCGGATCGGCGTCGTTCATCGCCCGCGCTTCGAGCACCTTCCACCAATCGGCCACGCTCTCTTCGAGCTTCTTGCGCCAGGCGCGGTCCGTCTTGGGCTTGAGATAGGGCATCAGCGCCCGCAGCGTCTCGGCGCTGTCGCCGATGAGGTTGACCTCCATCGGATACCGCATGCCGAGCATGCGACCATCGATGTCGATCTGGACGCCGCGCGCCTGGCCCTCTTCCGGCAGGAACTCCGAATAGGGGAAGTTCGAGCCGATCATGAACAGCGTGTCGCAATTGACCATCATCTCCCAGCTCGGCTTGGTGCCGAGCAGGCCGATGGCGCCGGTGACCCAAGGCAGGTCGTCCGGCAACGCCGCCTTGCCGAGCAGCGCTTTGGCCACGCCACAGCCGAGGATGTCGGCCACGCGCGTGACCTCGGGCGCGGCGCCCAGCGCGCCTTGGCCGATCAACATGGCCACGCGCTTGCCGGCGTTGAGCGCGTCGGCCGCGCGGCGCAGGTCTTCCTCCTTCGGTACGACGCGCGGCGTGCAGTAGCCGAGCCCGCTGTGCACCGTGCCGTGCGCGTGGGCCGGCGCCTCCACGGCATCCATCTCCTGGACGTCCTTCGGCACGATGATGCACGTGACGGTGCGCTCGGCCTTGGCGATGCGGAAGGCGCGGTCGACGAGGTGCCGAAGCTGCACCGGCGACGAAGCCATGTGCACGTACTCGTGCGCCACGTCCTTGAAGAGCGAGATGAGATCGACCTCTTGCTGATAGTGCCCGCCGAGCGCGGCGCGGTCTTGCTGGCCGACGATCGCCACCACCGGCTGATGATCCATCTTCGCGTCGTAGAGCCCGTTCAGCAGGTGAATCGCGCCCGGACCCGAGGTCGCCAGGCACACGCCCACCTCCCCGGTGAACTTCGCGTGCGCGCAGGCCATGAAGGCCGCGAGCTCCTCGTGCCTGACCTGGATGAAGCGGAGGTCCGACACGCGACGGAACGCGCCGACGATGCCGTTGATGCCATCACCGGGATACGCGTACACGCGCTTGACCCCCCAGGCGACGAGGCGCTTCAACAGATATTCGCCCGCGGTCTGCGCCATGATTTCCCCCTTCGAGCTCGCAACGCGAGATCGACGGCCCACCGCTGCGATTGACGTGCCAACGCTCCACGCGCGGCGTGAACGAGGAGCCGCCCCTCTCGGCAGGAGCCCTGTCATGGAGCGAAGGGCCGAACGGCGCACGAGCGAGAGGCTGATACCGCTCGTCGATGGCATCGTTCAAAAGACACGATGCCAAAAGGGTGCGCGCTGCGCCGCGAGATGACGCACGCCCAGGCCGACGAGACCGGCGGTGCACAGCGCCGCAGCGCCGACGAGCCCGCGATGGAGATCGAGCCAGAGCTGCGTGCTCGAAGGCTTCGCGCGATCGTCGAAGCGGCCGTGAGCGCCGAAATCACGCGGAACCGGCTGCCACAGGTTGTCGGGACGATGGGGATCGGCAGGCTCGTCGGTCTGCTGGGCGGTGTACCCGACGCGCGCGAGATAGCGATCGAGCAACCCAGGCATGACCTTGTTGCCCAAGATGGCCTTCACCGTCGGAAGGCCAACCTCGATGTCACGGCGGCGATGATGTGCGGCCCAATGGAGCGCCTCGGCCGCCACCTCCGGCTGGAAGATGGGCGGGACCGGCTGCGGCCGGCGCGGCATACGCGACTTGGACCAGCAGAACTGCGGCGTGTTGAGCGCAGGCAGATGGACCATCGAGACATACACGTCGCATTCATCGTGAATCAGCTCGCAGCGGAGCGACTCGGTGAAGCCGACGATCGCGTGCTTGGCCGCGCAATAGGCCGATTGCAAAGGGATGCCGCGGAACGCGAGCGCGGAGCTCGCTTGCACGATCGTTCCCCGATTGCGCGGTCGCATTCGCTCGAGAGCCGCGAGCGTGCCGTACACGTAACCGAGGTAGGTGACCTTGGTGACGCGCTCGAATTCCTCCGGTCGCATCTGCTTCACCGGCGAGAACACCGATGTCATGGCGACGTTGATCCACGCGTCGATCGGCCCCAGGCGCTCCTCGACGGCCTCGGCCGCGGCCGATACCTGCGCGAAGTCTGCCACGTCCGTGGGCAAGACCAACGCGGTCCCTCCCGCGTCCTCGACCTCGCGGCGCGCGCCCTCGAGACCGTCTCGCCCCCGCGCGATCAACCCGATGCGAGCCCCCTCGCGGGCGAACCGCCTCACGGTCGCGCGCCCGACACCAGCGGACGCGCCCGTGATCACCACCACCTCCGGTGCATTCGAGTTGCTCATCGTCGTCGCGCTCCTTTGGAGGCAATGCGGCGCAACGACGGTGCCACGCTCCCTCGCATCATGGCTTTCGGGCCGAGAGCACGTCCCACAGCCGATCCGGTGGGCTCGTCATGATGGACCAAGGGCTCGGCTGTCGAAGGATGTGCACGGTCCCGCGCCGCTCGAGCACGTCGAAGCGCGTCTCGCCGGACCGATCCCTGCAAAAGCGGATGTCGACGACGGCGCTGCCGACATGGAGGTTCGAGATCGTGATTTCAGGGAGCCAATCCGGCAGCGCTGGATCCAAGAGCAGGAGATCGAGCGGGGCGAACGGATATATCCCCAAGAGCGCTTGGAGCATCGTGAACACGCTCGCTGCGGACCAAGCTTGCGGCCAGTCGGCCTTGGGATACATCGCGGGGAACGGATGCTCGAGGTCCCGCGCGTGACCGGCGAAGCACTCGGGCAGTCGATGGTGCTCGAAGAGCCGAGCCGTCTCGAAGAGGCTGCGAGCGAGGAGCGCGACGTGGCCGTGAAGCCCGTACCGCGCGAGCCCGAGCGCGAAGGCGCCCTGATCGACCGGCCAAACCGATCCTCGATGGTAGCTGTAGGGATCGTAGGCCGGGTGGTCCGAGGAGAGCGTCCGCACCCCCCAGCCCGAGAACATGTCCGCGGCGAGCATACGTGTGGCTGTCGCCTCCGCGAGGGCCTCTTCCACGATTCCCGTGGCCAGACAGAGCCCCGGATCCGAGGCCATCGAGCGAATCTGTCGCTTGTGCCGGTCGAGCCCCATCGCGAAGTAGCCGGCGTCGGGCATCCAGAAGACCTCGTTGAAGCGCCTCTTCAGCTCGCGTGCCTCGTGGAACAACCGGCGCGCTTCTTCGCGCCGGCCAAAGCAGAAGAGCAGCTCCGCCAGTCGCAGCTTCGCGAGGTACACGAATCCCTGCTCCTCGCAGGTGGCGATCGGCGTGCACACTTGGGAGCCGTCGGCGTGGACGATCGCGTCACTGGAGTCCTTCCAGCCCTGGTTACGAAGCCCGTCCTCCGAGCGGGTTTGGTACTCGTAGAAATGGTCGCCGTCGAGATCGCCGTCGGCGTCGATCCACCGCATCGCACGGAGCGCCGGCTCGATGAGGGGCCCTATGCGCTCACGATCCCCGGTCCAGTGCCAGAGCTCCGACACGGCCACGGGGTAGAACGCCGACGCGGTCACCGACGAGTAAGATCGGCCGAAGGGATCGAATTGGAGCTGGGACAGCGGCCCTGTCTGCAATTGATGTGGCATCCGGCCCGGCTGCTCGTCCCGCCAATCATTCACTTCGCGCCCCTGCCAACGTGGGAGAACGATGACGGTCCCAGCGAGGATGTCGCTGGTCAGCACCGCGGCCTGCGTCCCGGCAGCGAGGGTGTCGCGCCCGAACAAGCCGACGTAGGTCGGCAAGCCGGCGGCGACCGTCCAAGTGCGCTCGTCGTGATCCAGATCGTACAAACGAAGCGCTCCGAGATCGCTCTTGGCGCGCTCGAGCGTGGACATCACCGTGTGCGAGAGCGTCGCGGCGCCGGGGATCGAGAAACACGCGGCCCGGTGACGAAAGGTCCCGCGCTTCACGTCACGCTCGTTGTGCGTCCCGAAGAACGCGTGACAACCGTAAACGAGCGGCAGCTCCCGGCCGCCGACGACCGCGACGACGTCGACGCAGCAGTGCCAGGAAGCGCGGGGGGCGAGCTCGATCTTCCAATGGATTCGACCGTGCTCATGAGATGGAATCGCGTCGGCGCAGCGAACGCGCACGATCACGCTGGCATCGAAGCGCGCGACGCCCGACTGGCCCTGATGATCGTACGGGTGCTCGGCGTGATAGTCGCCTCGCAGCTCGAGCGCGCCGTCGTGCCGTGAATCCCAATGCACCTTTCCATGCTGGCGGCGCGGCCCCCTCGTCTCACGAATGTCCGCAAAGTCGGCTTCGACATCGAGCGTGAGCGCGATGCTGGCGTGCTCTTGGGAGAAGCTCGTGACGTCGAGGTCTTCGTGAAGACCGTCTCCAGCGTGGCGCGAGAGCCGCACCTCGACGGTGTGCCGGGCATGTTCGTCACCGTCATCCGAGGAAACGAGGTAGTAGCCGAGCCAGCTATTCTGCTCGACCGGCGACAGGGCCACGGGGCGGAGCGGCCGCCCGTTGGCCTGGTAGTGATATCGAGAGACGATGCGCGTGTTGCACACGAACAGGCCTACGTCCGCCTCGGGAGCGAGCGAGCCATCGGTGCGCATGGAAAGAACGGTGAGGTTGTTGCTGATGTATTGAATGTCAGCGCGCGGCCTCAAGAGGGTTAGGGTGCCAAGCGAGCGAGAGCTCATCATCTCTCGCGAACGGGTGCATTTCCCCGGCCATGGGCGGCGACAGGCTTGACGTGGTCCGCCCGGGCTTCAGCTCGATCAGGCGCACCTCCGGTGTTCGGAGGCCGTGCGCTCCGGGCCATTCGCAGCACGAGGACGACGAGATCGCGTGCAACCTCGGCTTGAAGACTATGCGCTGATCGGTGATCTGCAGACTGCGGCGCTCCTCGGGCGTGATGGATCCATCGATTGGCTGTGCGTGCCTCGCTTCGATTCGGGCGCGTGCTTCGCAGCCCTGCTCGGCACACCGGAGCACGGCCGCTTTCGCATCGCACCGGCCGTCCCCGTTCGCAACGTCACGCGCCGCTACCGCGGTGACACACTGGTGCTCGAGACCCTCTTCGAGACGGACGGCGGGAGCGCGCGCGTCGTCGACTCCATGCCGCTGCGCGAGCGGACGCCCGACGTCCTGCGCGTCGTCGAAGGCGTGAGCGGCCGAGTGCCGATGCGGATGGAGCTCGTCATTCGCTTCGACTACGGATCCATCGTGCCTTGGGTACGCTCGATCCCCGGTGGGATCTCCGCGGTGGCTGGGCCCGACGCGCTCATCGTGCGCACGCCGGCGCCGATGCGTGGCGAAGGCCTGACGACGGTGGCCGACTTCGATGTCGACGAGGGGCGACACGTACCCTTCGTCCTGACCTGGCATCCATCGTACGAGCCGCCGCCCCCACCTCTCGATGCCGAGGAGAGGATCGCGAGCACCGAGCGCTGGTGGCGCGATTGGTCACATCGATGCAGCTATCGCGGACGATGGCGAGATGCCGTCGTTCGCTCGCTGCTCGTGCTCAAAGCGCTCACCTACGATCCCACCGGCGGCATCGTGGCCGCTCCGACGACGTCGTTGCCGGAGTGGCTCGGCGGCGGGCGCAATTGGGACTATCGCTATTGCTGGCTACGCGACGCCACATTGACGCTGGAGGCGCTGCTCCTCGGGGGCTTCGAGGACGAGGCGAAAGCCTGGCGCGACTGGCTCATGCGCGCGGTCGCGGGCGATCCATCCAAGATCCAGATCATGTACGGGATCGCGGGTGAGCGTCGTTTGGACGAATGGGTCGTGCCTTGGCTGCCGGGCTACCAGGGCTCGAAACCGGTACGCATCGGCAACGACGCCTACGCGCAACGCCAGCTCGACGTTTACGGAGAGCTGATGGACTCGACCTATCAAGCGTACAAGGTCCATGCGGAGCCCGAAGACTCGACGTGGCGCATCCAGCGCGCCCTCCTCGACTTTCTCGCGTCGAGCTGGCGAGAGCCCGGCTCGGGGCTGTGGGAGATGCGCAGCGCTCCCAAGCACTTCACCTATGCGAAGGTCATGAGTTGGGTCGCCTTCGATCGCGCCGTGAAGACCGTGGAGCGCATCGGCCTCGACGGCCCCGTCGACCGCTGGCGCAAGCTCCGTGACGAGATCCACGCCGAGGTGTGCGCGAAAGGCTTCGACAGCGGCCGCAACACCTTCACGCAGTCCTATGGCAGCCAGACGCTCGACGCGAGCGCGCTGCGTATTCCGCTCGTAGGGTTCCTGCCGGCATGCGACCCGCGCGTGGTGGGCACCGTCCGCGCGATTGAGCGGGAGTTGCTCCACGAAGGGCTCGTGCTCAGGTACTCCCAGGACGCGAGCGATGGGCTCTCCGATCCCGAGGGGGCGTTTCTCGCATGCAGCTTCTGGCTTTCGAGCTGCCATGCACGGATGGGGCGTATACGCGACGCCGAGCGACTGTTCGAGCGGCTGCTCGCGCTGCGCAACGACGTCGGCCTCCTCTCGGAGGAGTACGACCCCATCGGTCGCCGCCAGCTCGGCAATTTCCCACAAGCCTTCAGTCATCTGGCGCTGATCGAGACGGCGTTCAATCTCGGCGACGATCAGACGAGCATCACGGAGGATCGCTCGAAGTAGCCTTGGCGCGGGGGCTCGGCGCAACGTCGCGCGGCGAGGCTCGCGATGATCGCGCTAGGCTCTGTCCGACGACGTCGCGAGCGCACCGCAGCTAGGGAGAGCGAGCGAGGAATACTCTCGTATTTCGAGCGAGCTCGACCGACGATGCGGTGTGCGCAGCAGTCGTCGGACAGAGCCTACGGCGTGAGCCCGGCGCGGTGGGCGTAGCTGACGATCTGGGTGACGGTGCGGACGCCGAGCTTCGTCTTGATGGTCGCGATGTGGTTGCTGACGGTGCTGGAGCTCAGGTTCAGCTCCGCGGCGATGTCGGCCACCGCGAGGCCCTTGAACAGCAGCATGAAGACTTGATGCTCGCGCGGTGAGAGCGCTTCGTGCGGCGCGCCCCCGGAAGCCTTCGTCTCGGCGAGGCGCGCCGCGCCGGGCGTGACGTACGTGCGGCCCGCGGCGGCCGCGCGCACGGCGGCGATGAGCTCTTCGACCGGGCGATCCTTGGCGATGTACGCGGCGGCGCCGTCGCGCAGAAGGCGGAGCGCGTATTGCTCCTCGGGGTACATCGAGAGGATGACGACCCGCAAGCCGGGCGCCTGCTCGCGCTGCCGCCGCAGCACCTCGGGGCCATTGACCTTGGGGAGCGAGAGATCGAGCACGAGCACGTCGAAGTCGGGGGCCTCGAGCGCCTTGAGCGTGGCCCGCCCATCCGCGGCCTCGCCCACCACCTCGATGTCGCCGGCGTCGGAGAGGACCTGTCGAATGCCACGACGGACGATGGTGTGATCGTCGGCGATGAAGACTCGGATCACGGCCTCACCTCCTCGCCCTCGGCAGCGAGCGGCAGGCGCGCCAGCACCCGCGTTCCCTGCCCCGGCGCGCTCTCGATCGAGAGCTCGCCGTGGAGCGCCCGAACCCGCTCGCGCATCCCGATCAGGCCATAACCGCCGCGCGCCAGGTGCGGCTCGAAGCCGACGCCGTCATCGCCCACCGAGATGAGGAGGCGCGCGTCGTCGCAGCGCAGCGTCAGCTCCACGCGCGCGGCCTGCGCGTGCCGGCCGGCATTCGTGAGCGACTCCTGCACGATGCGGAAGGCCGCGATCACGAGCCTCGGATCGAGATCGAGATCGCGATCGGGAGGCAGGTCGAGATCGCAGGACAGGCCCATGCGATCCTCGGCGCGCCGCGCGAGCCACTCCACGGCGGCGACCAGGCCGAGATCGTCGAGCACGCGCGGGCGCAGATCCATCATGATGGCGCGGGTGACCGCCGCGGTGCGGGCGAGCTGCTCGTCGATCGCCTCGAGATCGGCGCCGATGCTGTGCGGATCGCGGGCGTAGCGCGGCCGGACATAGGCCATCGTGTAGCGCGCGGCGGTGAGCTCCTGGCCGAGCTCGTCGTGCAGCTCGCGGGCGATGTGGGCGCGCTCGCTCTCCCGCGCCGTCTCGAGGTGCGCGGCGAGCGCGCGCAGCTCCGCGGTCTTCTCCTGCACGCGTTCCTCGAGGCGATCGCTGAGCGAGCGGAGCTCCTCTCCCTGCTGCGCGAGGAGCCGGCGCATGAAGAAGTGCGTGCGTCGCGTGCGCTCGCTGAGCACGCCGGCCACGAGGCTCGCCACGATGGCGAACAGGAAGAAGCTCACCGCGGCGAGCGCGTTGGGATCGTGGAAGTAGCCCGCGTGAAATGAGAAGTACCCGAGCAGCGTCGCCGCGAGGATCAAGGCGAGCGACGCGACGCGCTCGGCGAACGAGCAGGAGAGCAGCACGCTCGCGGGCGGCGCCAAGTGCAGGAAGTGGAACCACGGCTCCGACGGCCCGCCGATCCCGCTGAGGCCGCGCGCGGTGAGCCCGATCAGCGCGGCCCCGCCGATCGCCAGCGACGCCACGGGGTGCCGGCGCAGCGCCGGCACCGTGACGACGAGCGCATAGACGAAGAGCCCACCCACCGAGATGAGCGGGCGGAACGTCGAGAACACGCGCAGCACCCGCGCTTGCCCGTGATAGACGACCGGATCGGTGAGCCACCACAGCAGGTTGCCCACGCTGATGCCGAGGAAGAAGATGCGGCCGCTGCGCGCGTTGGTCTCCCGCGAGAAGCGCTGATATTCGCTCTCCTCCTCGGGTGACGAGGCGCGGGGCTCGGTGGCCGTGAAGCGCCTCGCCCCCTCCCACAGCCGCGCGACGAGGCCACGCGGCATGGTTGACGAAACGTCCGTGGGCATGATCGGAAGATACCGCCCCCGTGCGTCGATCCGAGGAGAGAACCTCGACCCAAACAAATCTCCAGGCGAGGACCGCAGGCGTCGCCGTGCGCCAAGTGGCATACGCGCCCGTCGCTCATGCCCACGCAAACCCCTCTCTCCCCGATCGAGCGATTCTTTCGCATCTATTACACCTACGTGGAGGTGCTGATCGAGATCGGCACCGGCGTCGTCGCGCTCCTCGCGCCGGCAGCGTTGCTCGCGCAGCTCGCGCCGGCCTACGTCGCCCGCGCCGACGCCGCGGGCGCGGCCGCGCTCCTCATGACCCGCGAGTTCGGGATGATGACGCTCTCGTTCGGCATCATCCACGGCACCATGCTCCTGCCCTGGGAGCGTCGCGTGGTGCGCCGCTTCGTCACCGCCATGCTCCCCGGCGATCTGGTGCACCTCGCGATCGCGGTCGCGTTCTGTGTGGCGAACGGCGCGTTCAACGCTTCGAACATCGGTAACCTCGTCTTCAGCGCGCTCACCATTCCCGTGCGCGCTTACTTCGTGCTCGTCGTGCTGTCCGATGCCCAGCGCGCGCCCGTGTCCGCTGCGATGTGAGGAGCGAGGAGGTGCGCGGCGGGTGGATAGACGCGAAAGCCGCGCGCATGGATCTCCCTCGCGTGGCGCGCGGCCTCGGACCAACCGATCACGCGCTGGAGCGGCCCGGTGAGACGCGCCGTCGCCCACGCGATCTGCACGACGAAGAGACGAAACGGCATCCCGGCGCAGAGCTCGGAGCAATATCCGAACAGCGGAAAGAGCCAGAAACGCCGCACGTCGAGGGCGCGCCGCACCGGGAGGAACTGGTCGCTCTCCTCGGCCATCATGGGCGGCAGCGGCTCCACGCAGTGGCCGATGCAGCGGAGGATCGTGCCCGCCATCAGCACGACGATGGCGAGCAGATAGGCCGCCTCGTCGCCGAGCGCATCACGGAAGAGGCTCGCGCCGAGCGCGATCAGGGGCCACACGACGACCGCGGCGAAGCCCACGCGGCGCTCACCGAGGCGCGCCGCCTGCGCGAGCAGGAGCGCGACCGCGGCCACGGAGAGCGCTGGATGGCAGCGCTCGAGGACGACGAACCACGCGACTTGGTCGAGGATCAGGGGCCAGTGCGTGATCTGGTTGAATCGACGGGTGTGGTAGGTGGCATACGTCACCGTCTGGAAATCGAGATCGAGATTCCGGCCGACGTGAAAGGTCCAAGGCATCGATTGAAGCCGCACGACCAGACCGGGCGCCGCGTAGCAGAGCGCATAGAAGACCACCGCGCTCCCGAGGGAGACTGCCCAGAGCCCACGCAGCAGCGGAGCCCAGGCGAGGAGGATCGCCATCATGTCTCCTAAACACGACAATTGGCAATCACACGTCAAGCAGAAGCCGTGCGCGCGCCCCGGCGGACAAGGCCTCGACGGACCACACGACGACGCGCATTCCCCGCATTTTCTCGAACGAATGCGCATCGCGCCCGCTCCGGCGGCGTGACACCCAAACAAATGTTGAATGCCTCCCTCGTGCGCGACGACGGCACCGTCGCACCCAAACAAATGTTGAATGCAACCACCTTGACGGGGACGGTCCGACGGCACCCAAACAAATATTGAATACCCACGTCGTTGACGGCGACGGGTCGCGGCTGCGAAGGTGGGTGAGACCATGCCTTCCACGAGGGCAAGGCCCTTTGGGAAGCATGGATCAACGGCGATGTCGCGGGAGCGTCGCCGTCCTCCCGCGAAAGGCGCGAGGCGATGATGGATGACCGCTGTGCCAGCGCATACCCATCCTGCGCTCATGACCGAAGGAGACGAGGAGCCGATGCCGCTCGTTCGATCTGGGAAGAGCTTCTATCAACGATCGCGCACCAAGCCGGGGGCGTCCGAGAAGACGGACACGATCTATTCGACGCTGCCGGAGCTCGTGCTGACGCAGTCGGCGGGAGGCACCGATCCCGACGCGTATTGCTTGCTCGACCGCGAGCGCGACGTCGAGATCTTCGCGGAGGCGGTCACGATCCGTGGCCCGCTGGTGATCCCCGGGAGGTCCGTGACGATCGTCGCGCGCGTCATCGACGCCAAGCCCAACGCATTCAAGGAGCCCGCCTGCATCGATGTCTCCGGCAACCCGGGCAAAGAGCTGCTGACACCGACGCGAACGGGCGCTCCACTCGACGCGGACAACGGCGTCGACGCATACATCGGGTACTTCTGGCAGGGCGACACGTTGGCCACCCCCGGCAAAGACGGCAGGGAGGGCGCACGCGGTGACTCCGGCCTCGCCGGAGAGCCCGGCGGCACGGTGAGGATCTTCGCGGGCCGCATCACAGGGCCTCTCGACGTGAGGGCCGGCGGTGGCAAAGGCGGCCGAGGCCAACGCGGGCAGCGCGGGGGCAAGGGCGGTGACGGCGGACGCGGTTATGCATGGCACTACCCTCCGGCGTATGGGCAGAGTGATTGGTACAAGACGCTCTCGCCCGCCGAGGGCGGGGCTGGAGGACGAGGGGGCGAAGGAGGTCGCGGAGGCGACGGGGGCAAGGGCGGCACCGCGCGCGTGCTCACCCTCGACGCACCAGGAGCGGAGGTTCACGCCTCCGCGTCCGGCGGCGCCGGCGGCAACGGCGGTGAGGGCGGCGAGGGCGGCACGGCGGGCACCCGTTTCGCGTTGGTGACGTTTGGCTTGGGCGCAGTCCTGCCCGCCGACAAACAGGTTTCCGAATACACGTCTCCCGTGCGCACCCCGGGCCGTGATGGCCAATCGGGAAACGCCGGCCCCGCCGGCGCCGCCGGCGTCGAGAAGGGCTCTCTGCGGGACATCTTCGACGCTTGCAAAGCACACTATCCCTACCTCGCCATGCTCGTGCAGCGCGCTCGGGACATCTTCGTCTCCGAGGGCGTGGGCGCCGCCGCCGATCCACGGCTCGGCGAGATCTTCGATTGGCTGTACGACCTGCTCGCGCCGGCGAGCGACCGGGACGAGGACCTGTATGCGCTCTTCACCGAGGCCGCCATCCTCCGGGGGCGGCTCCGGTCCGAGCAGGATGCTTTTGGCCACCAGCGAAACTACGCCCCTTCGCCGTCGTTCCAATACATCCAGCGCGCGATCAAGGACAGCATCGATGCGCTCGAGAGCGTCGAGAAATCGTACGAGAGCTACACCGCGCTGCTCGAGCAGCAGCACGAGGAGCTCTCCGACCTCGGCGCGCTGGAGAGCAACGTGCGCACGGCGCGCCAGCTCGGCGAAGGAGACATCAAGTCCGCGAAGGAGCGAATCGAGCAGATGGCGCTCGAAATGAGGGCTGCGCGCGTCGCGTGCGAAGACGCTCGGCGCGACGTCGTGCGCCACCTCGGCGAGCTCGAGGCGAGCATCTATCGCAAGTTCAACATGGACTTTCGGACCATCGCGTCCGCGCTCGAGATGCTGACGTTCGTGCCGCCGTCGCACGGCTACGCGGGCGCCGCCATGATGGGCCTCCAGACGACCAAGCTGCTTTACGAGGGTTGGACGACCATCAAGGGCAGCGACGGCGTCACGATCGACAAGTCGGACCTCGTCACCCGCATCTATCGTGTGCAGGGCAAAGGCTTCGAAGCCCTGCGCGCGGCGCTCGCGGACACGGGTGACATCCGCGATGTCGGGAAGGTCTTTGCGAACCTCGATGAATACACCGAGATCGTGGACAGCTTCTGCGACGTCGACGGGGCGCCGGCCATGCGATCGGCGCTTCGCCGGCTGACCGACGCGTTCCAGGAGCACAGCCTCTTGCAGCTCCGCTACACGGTGGAGGTCTCCGCCCTGCGCGAGTCGCTGGCGAGGCTCGCCGAGCTGGATGGCCAATTCACGGCTCGGCTCAGGGCCGTACGGTCCGCGTCGGACCCGAGCCTGCCGGCCGTCGCAGCGTTCTTCAGCCGGTTACATCAGCGCATGCGCGACCGGCTCATCGAGCGCATCAGCATGTCCAATCGCGCGTACGCGTACTGGTCGCTCGACACGGAGTACAACGTCTTCCGCGCGGTGTTGGAGGACCGCCGGGCCTGGGACCCGGACAACGTCGCCGCGAACATCGATGCTTCGGTGTTGAGAGCGTGCCAAGACGCGCTCCAGACGCAGTACACCAACGTGCTGGCGCGCTATTCCCACGCGCCGCAGAAGTTCCCCGCGGACGACGACGCGCCGGGGCTGTCCATCCGAGTCGACGACCCCGAGAGCCTCCTCTCGCTCAAGACGACAGGAAAGGTCCAATTCCGCATCGGGTGGCTCGAAGGGCGCCCCGGCGTGCTGGCCGCGCCGATGTGGCGGGACTGGGCGGACGTCAGGCTGAGCCGCGTGTCCGTGTACCTCCACGGTGCCACCGTGAAGTCGGACGATGACCTCGTCATCGTGCGGATCGTGCACGATCGGGACGACACGTTCATCCCCGTCGACGCGCGCCACCCCAAACGCCCCTCGGACCCCGGCAAATCGATCGTGTTCTGGCGAGACGCGGTCGAAGCGGTGGAGTTCTCGTACTGGCCACGACGCAACAACAAGCGATTCGCCGCCGGCGAATATGCGTTGACCGACGTTCACGCGGAGACCGCCAAAGCCATCTACGCAGGCGTGGGCCCGTATACCGGCTTCACGCTCGAGATCGATTCGGCGCGCCAGCCCGGCGTCGACCTCTCGGGGGTCCACACCATCGAAGTGCAGTTTCATGGCTACTTCCGCACCCTCCGCATCATCACGGCATCTGCCAAAAACCCAGAGTCGTCTCCATCGATTCGAGATCGAGAGGTGAAATGTGTTTGATCTTCGAGAAGCTCTCCGGTTCGTCCACGCGCTGACCTCGAGCCCCGTCGTCGCCTCGGCCTACAGCCTGGCGCTGGCCTCGACGGGAGAGCAAGACTCCGCGCCGGAGGACATGCAACGTTGGTTCGAGGAGCGCGGCTACGCGACGAACGTCGACGAGGTCGCCCAGGCGCTCGACATCCATCGTCGCCGCGACATCCGGTATTGGCGAGGCGTCTACGAGATCGATGCTGGTGGCGGGGCCTTGCGCCAAGTCATCGTCGACGACGATGGGAGCGTGTGGATCGGAAGGTCGCGACTGACCTCCTTCGACTACGAGAACGACGGCCTCGCGTGGAAGGCGACTCGGGAACAGACCACCGAGGGCAACGTGCGCTTCTTCCGTGAAGGCCCTTCGCCCGAGGCGCTCGTCGGCGAAGGTGGTGTCGCCGCGCTGGCCTTCGAGGGCACCATCACCACGGGAGCCGGCGCGCCCGTCCCCGTCGAGGTCCGCGGGCGCACTCCACGCACGCGGTTCGGCGACGTGCAGCCGGCTGAAAACGACACTGCGCTGCAAACGCTCGATCGGTGGAACGGGACGTACCACGTTCAGCTCGCCGGCAGCGGCGGGACATGGGCGCCCGGACCGGACCTCGTCTTGAAGCTCGCGCAGAACAAGGGTGTGGTGTTCTACATCGTGGAGCTCGCGGAGAACGACTACAGCAGCGCGACGCGCCACCCCGGTGACAACAAGCTGACTTGGGATGACGAGCGCAGCGGGACGGCGGGCAGCATCGAGCTCTCCACCATGCCCGACGGCCGCGCGGTCTTCGCCGGCAGGATCTACCGTCGCGGCGCCGAAGCCCCGGCGGAAATCAACGCGACCGGCGTGCGCGTGGACGCGGACGGCACCGGCGGCTGGAGCAGCTCGACGATCGTCAGCTTCGTCGTGAGCACGATGAGCGGGCTCGCCAGCCTGCTCGCGACGTTGATCATCGCCGTGGTCCAGCGAAAATCGATGGAGGTCCACAAGGAGATCGACAAGAAGCTCGAAGAGCTCAAGCGCACGGGCTCCGTGAGCCCGCAGCGCATGCACGATTTGGTCGAAGCGCGGCGAGGTCTCGAGGAGGCCGCCGGGGCCGCCGAGCGACAATTGAAAGAAGTGAGCCGCGCGAGCACGGCGAGCTTCGCGGTGACCGAGTCGGAGCTCGAGACCTACCGAGAGAGCATCGAGCGCTCGAAATCGCAGCGGGCCGACGATCTGCGCCAAGCGGAGGCGCGCGAAAGGAAGGCGGAGAGCGAGCTCTTGGAGCGCGAGACTGCGCTGAAGGAGTCGCAAGCTGCATTCGAGCGGGCGGAGCGCAGGTTCGAGGAGGTCACGAAGGCCCCGGAGGGCAGCAGCGCCGACGTCATCAAGGCGAAAGAGGCGTTGGACAAAGCCAAAGACAACTTCGAGCGCGAGACGCGCGAAGCCAAGGAGAAGCGAGAGGAGCTCGAGAAGCGGCAGGAAGAGAGGCGCCGCGACGCCAAAGAGGCCGAGCGAAAGGAGCGCGAGCTGAAGATCGTTTAGAGCGGTTTTCGTTCGGAGCAGAGGAGACGGGCACCATTCGAGAGCGCGAGACGCGGGGCCCGAGATGTCCCACGTCAAGATCGACTCCAGATCATCCTTTGGGGTGCGCTCACCACGACGACCTCGGCGACTACGTATGGCCGTGCGAGCGCACGTCGAGCCGGTGCTCGACTGGCACGTTGATGGCGTTCACGGATGGTGCTCGATCTGCTCCATCACGAGCGGTGCAGGATCCAGCTGAAGCTCGAGGCCTACACGGCCTTCGATGAACCGAGATCGAGCGAGCACCGCTCGACTGCGGTCATGCTCGCTGCTCCGGCGTCGAGGCGGAGGAGCCTGGCAGCACCCAGCTCTGCCTTCACGCTTGCAGGCAGCGGCACCGTGGCGAGCAGCGTCTCGCGCTGACGTGCGTGGCATGCGCCATGATAGCGCTTGGGGTTGGGCACATGGCCACTCCGTCGTTCGTGCAGGCCGCATGAACGCTCACGCTCCGATGGAAAGGGAGATCCATGGCTACGGTGGAACAGCTGCGAAGCTTCAGCTCACTCTCCGTGCGTGATCTGCTCGACGCCCGGGAGGCCTATCACATCCATCTCACCAATCTCGACCACGTCATCTCCACTGCGGTCGGGCGCTATCTCATTCGGCGGGGGACTGGTACGACGTCCACCCGCCCAGTGAGCCACGGCCGGCGGACTTGCCCAAGCTCCACACCCCAAAGACGCTCTTCAATACGGTCATCGCCCCGTGGTCGTGGCCGTGCGTCCTCGTCTTCGTCAGCGACTGGGTCGAGCCCACCGACTTCGGCAGCTCGCCCGAGAACGCCATCCCTTCAGCGCTCTACCTGCCAGACGGGCGCGTCGTCCCGACGTGCGTCATCCAGGTGAAGCCGAGCAAAGGGCCGCCGGCGCGGGGACGCCGGATGTTTCCGCGAAACCTTCTCGGCGGCGGGTTTCTCGTCTCTTCCGAGGTTCAGGGAAGGGAGCAAATCGGCTCCGTCGGCTGCCTCGTGACCGACGGTCACACCACGTATGCCCTCACCAACCGTCATGTGGCCGGCGATGCGGGACAGCAAATCTACTCCTACGTGGGTGGACGGCGCGTCCCCATCGGGGTCTCGGACGAGCGGCAGATCGGCAAGGTCCCCTTCGAGCGCGTCTACCCGACCTGGCCCGGCAAACAGGTCTTCTCCAATCTCGACATCGGCCTCGTCCGCGTCGATGACGTGAACGACTGGACCGCTCAGGTCTTCGGCTTGGGTCCCTTGGGGACACCGCTGGATCTCCACGTCTCGAACATTTCCGTCGACCTCGTCGACAAGCGGGTTCGCGCCTTCGGCGGCGCGAGTGGTCCACTGGAGGGCCGCATCCGCGGTCTCTTCTATCGCTACAAATCCGTGGGCGGGTTCGACTACGTCGCCGATCTGCTCATCGCCCCCGACGTGCGGGCGGAGGACGCCTTCACCCACCACGGCGACTCAGGGACGCTCTGGTGCATGGAGGTGACGGATTCGGAACCCGGTTCACACGCCATCACGTACGGCGCGCTCACCCACAGCGAGAGTCTGGTGACACGAGCCTCGCAGCAACGAGCTGCGGACGCCAAGGTGCTGCGCCCGCTCGCCGTGGAGTGGGGGGCCCACGAGCTCGGCGCGGCCGTGGGGGGCACGACTGCACCGTTCGCGCTCGCCACCTTCCTCAGCACGGCAACCCGCGAGCTCGATCTCGATCTGATCGGTGATTGGCAAACCGGCCTCCCTGAATACTGGGGAGAGCTCGGTCATTTCGCGATCGGCCGGGAGCCGTGGTCGCTCGTGGGCGATCCCACGCTCAAAGCGCTGATGAAGCTCAACGCCGAGAACATCGGCTTCAGCGAGAGCACGCTGCGCAGCGGGGAGCTCTACAAACGCAGGTCACAGCACTTCGACTTCGTCCCCCTCGCCGACGTGGCCGACGACGTTTGGCGCGGTCTCGACGCGCGGCACGACGACGGAGCGAACCATTTCGCAGACATGGACGAGCCCGGAAAGGGGCCGTTCGAGGGCAAGACGCTGCTCGATCTCTGCGTCGATCCCGCGTGGGTGGTCCCGAGCCGGTGGAACGATTTCTACGACGCGCTCGGCATCGAGGATGAGCACAAAGGGTCGCTGCCTTTCCGCGTCTGGCAGATCTACGATGAAATGGTCGCCTACGCCGCTGCGGGGGAGATCGACGAGTTCGTCGCCTCAGCGGGGATTCTCTGTCACTACATCGGCGACGCCTGCCAACCGCTTCATGTCTCCAGGCTCCATCACGGGTATCCACCGGTGAAGAAAGGCCGCGTCGCGTACAAAGTGCACGCCGTGTACGAGACCATCATGCTCGATGAGCACGCGGACGAGGTGGTCCGGATGCTCGACCGTGAGATTGCCAATCGTGAGCCCGATTCCGAGTTGCTCAAAGGCGGCCACAACGCGGCCATCCGCACCGTCGCGCTGATGCGGAACACCGTGGAGCAGCTCCCGCCCAAGGACATCATCGATACATACAGCGCAGGTCGGAACGAGGACGAGCGCGCCAAAGAGCTATGGGAGGCCTTCGGCACGCGCACGGTTCAGCTCATGGCTGACTCCGCGGCGCTGCTCGCGCTGCTCTGGGAGAGCGCCTGGGTCGAGGGCAAAGGCAAGGTCGACACGAAGGACCTCGCTGCCATCGACGAGGGAACGCTCCAGTCGCTCTATCTCCAGAGCGGCTTCCTCCGCTCACGAACGCTCTCCGACATGATTGGCGAGCTGGAGACGCGACGGCGGCCGGCGCGGCGTACCGGCTCGCGCCTTCGCCCCCCGCCGCCGACCCCTTGAACCTGGTGGGGGCCCGATCGAGCTCGGGCAAGCCAAAACGATGAGCGCCCCTGCCGGGAAGCGCCCCTCGCCACCGCCGTCAGACGTCGAGCACCTTGCCGGGGTTCATGATGCCGTGCGGGTCGAGGACCTTCTTGATGCCCTTCATCAAGGCGATCTCCGCGGGGGTCCGCGTGTATCCGAGATAGTCTTTCTTCAAGAGGCCAATCCCGTGCTCGGCCGAGATGCTGCCTCGGTATTTCTGCACGAGGGCGAAGATGTGGTGATCGGCGGCCTTGGTGTGGCGGAGGAACTCGGCGCGATCCATGGCGTCGGGCTTCATCACGTTGACGTGGAGGTTGCCGTCGCCGATGTGGCCGAAGAGGGCGATTTCCCAACCGGGGTATTCGTTCGCGAAGAAGCGCTCGAGATCGGCGCAGAAGGCTTCGAGCTCGCGAATGGGGAGGGAAATGTCGTTCTTGTGCGGGAGGCCCGTGGCCGAGAGGCTCTCGCTGATGCCTTCGCGCAGCGTCCACAGCTCGGCGGCTTGCTTCGCGTGCTGGGCGAGCGTGCCGTCCTCTACCAGGCCGCGCTCGAAGAGGGAGGCGATCCACGCTTCGAGCACCTCGGGCTCGCCGCGCTCGACCTCGAGGAGCACGTAGTAGTCGGACGCCTGCGCCAGCGGGGTGACGACGTTGCGGTGCCGGCGCACGCGGGCGAGGCACTTCTCGGTGAAGAACTCGTACGCCATGATCACGAAGGGCGCGCGGCGCGCCTCACGGAAGAGCGCGAGCACGGCGGCGAGATCGGGGACGGCGAAGAGGAAGACGTCGAGCTTCTCGGGCGGACGCGTGAGCTTGAGGGTCGCTTCGGTGATGATGCCGAGCGTGCCTTCGCTGCCGATGAAGAGCTGGCGCAGATCGAGGCCGGTGTTGTTCTTCTCCAGCGCGCCGTTGAGCTCCAGCACCTCGCCGCCGGCGAGGACGACCTCGAGGCCGAGCACCCATTGGCGCGTGAGGCCATAACGAATGACCTTCACGCCGCCGGCGTTGGTGGCGATGTTGCCGCCCACTTGGCTCGATCCCTTGGAGGCGAAATCGACGGGCCAGGTGAGCCCTTGCTCGGCCGCGTGCTGGTGCACGGCCTCGGTGATGGCGCCCGCCTGCACGCGCACCGTCGAGCCCAGGAGATCGATCGGATCCATGCGGCGCATGCGCGAGAGCGAGACGACGAGCTCGCCGTTCGCGGCGACCGCGCCCGCGGCCAAGCCCGTGCGACCGCCCGAGGGGACGACGGCGACGCGGTGCTCTTGGGCGAGGCGGAGCAGGCGCGAGACCTCCGCGGTGGTGCGCGGCGACGCGATCGCGGCCGGGCGCGGCTCGATGACCTTGGTCCAGTCGCGCCCGAAGGTGGCCAGATCACCCGGCTCGGTCGAGAGGAAGTCGGCGGGGAAATCGAGCGCGATCGCGTTGGCGAAGGCTTCGGGCAGCGAGGACATGGCCCCGGGGTAACGCGGCCTCGCGGGCGGGGCAAGCCGTGGGCGGCCCGCCCGAAATTCGTTAGGCTGCCGCGCCCGATGAAGAAGTCCGAAGAACGTTTCGACGCCGGCTATTTCGATCGCTTCTACGAGTCCAAGGCGACCCGCGTGCACGGCAAGGCCCAGGTGGCGCGGCTGGCGCGCGGCGTGACGGAGATGATCGCCTGGTTCAACGGCGACCTCCACGCGGTGCTCGACATCGGCGCCGGGCCCGGCCTCTGGCGCGATTGGTTCCGCGCGCACAAGAAGGACGTGCGCTACGTGTCGACGGACGTGAGCGCGTACGCGTGCGAACGTTATGGTCACGAGCAGCGCGACATCACCAAGTGGCGCGGCAAGCAGCAGTTCGATCTGGTGGTGTGTCAGGGCGTGCTGCCGTACCTCTCGAACGAGGACGCCGAGCGTGCCATCGACAACATCGCGGCCATGTGCCGCGGCTTCCTCTACCTGGAAGCCATCACCGCCCGCGATCTCCGCGAAGCCTGCGACCGCGACGCCACCGACGTGGCCGTGCACCTGCGCACCGGCGCCTGGTATCGAAAGCGCCTCGACAAGCACTTCATCACGGTCGGTTGCGGCTTGTACTACGTGAAGGACGGGCCGCTCGTGTTCTACGAGCTCGAGCGCGGGGGCGCTGACCCGCGCCCGAGCATCGAGCGAGCGCGCCGCACCTGGACGCGCTCGGGTCCGCGTCTGCATTAAAAATCGGTAAGTGGCCACCGCACGGCGCGGGGCTAGGTTCGAGCCCTGATGGTCTCCATGGGAGTCGCCATCTTCGAGCACCCCTGCTCCGCGCCCTCATCCCATCACGAGAGGCCCCATGCCAAACACCCATGCTCGCCGCCTTTGTGCCTTGTTGCTGGGTGTGTCCACCGTCGCGCTTTCGAGCCGGGCGTCGGCCGCGCCGACGGAAGAGGGGTGGCAGGGGGCCTTCATCCCGATGATCGCGTTTCTCGGCGCCGTGCCGGGCATCTTGCCTGCCCTCCTGCTGATCTCGTCCAAGGCCCCTGGTGTCGGGACGATCGGGCTCGATTTCGGCGCCGGCCAGCGCGCGACTTCCTTTGCCATGGGCTTGGACATGGGTGCTTATCCGGACGGGCGCTTGCCCTTCGGGTTCATCGGACGCTCGCACCTGGACGTCGGTGGCCGCGCACACGCCTCCGCGATTCGCCTCGATGCATTGGTGCTCCTCGCCATGGCCGGCAACATCCGTGGCCCCTTGGTCCTGGAAGGAATTGGCGGTCTGACGGTCACCCCGCGTTGGGAGTCGAAAGGATATCTCGGCCTCGGCTGGTACGCGGCCATTGGGCCGACGATCGGTACGCGCATTCGATCCATCGCCATGCCCCCAAGAATCCCTGGATGGGAACGGAGCTCGAGGTGTTGTACACACCGCTCTTCGGAAGCCCGTTGAGCGGACGGCGCCACCACGTCAGCGGCACGAGCGCGCTCAGCGTCTCTCATTTGCCCGGCATGAAGGGTTGGGAGGGGCTCACCTTCGAGGTTCGGGGACACGTCGGGTGGGCGTGGAGCACCGATGTCGCCGGCGGTCGGCCCGACGCGAGCCTGCTCGTCGGCGCCCGAATTTCGATCGACGGCGCGGAGAAGCCCCGCGCAAGCCGCGGCAAGTGACGATCTCGATCGCGGAGATGCTCATGCAGGGAAGAGGTTCTCCGCGATGAAGTCCACGAAGACACGGAGCTTCGGCGACAGGTAGCGACTCGAGGGCCAGAGCACGCGGAACGGGCCCGAGTGATGGGTATAGCCGTCGAGCACCGTGACGAGCGTGCCTTCGGCGAGCTGCCGGCGAAGGGCGAAGTCCGGTAGGCAGGCGATGCCGAGCCCCTGCTCGGCCAAATGGATCAGAGGCTCGATGGTGCTCACCACCGCCGTCGTCGGCAAATCGATCTCGATGTCCTTGCGCCCGCGGCGCAGCGGCCAACGCTCGAGCTTGCCGCTCGTCGCAAAGCGGTGCTGCAAGCAAGCATGGGACTTGAGATCATCCGGTTTCCGCGGCGTGCCTCTCCGCGCGAAATAGGCAGGCGAGCCGACGAGGATGAGACGGAACGTGCCCAGCATCCGGCTCATGAGCCGCGAGTCGCTGATTTCACCGGCGCGTACCACGGCGTCGAAGCCTTCATCGATCACGTCCACGAGCCGATCGGTGAAATCGAGGTCGAGCTCGACCTCGGGATATGCGTGCATGAACGCGGAGAGCGCCGGCATCATCAACATGCCCGCGAGCGGCAGGCTGACGCGCAGCTTGCCGCGCGGCGCGCCCTGCGTCTGCGCGAGCTCGAGCTCGGCCGCTTCGACCTCACCGAAGATGCGCCGGCAACGTTCGAGGAAGAGCGCGCCCTCCGGCGTGAGGGTGATCGTGCGCGTCGAGCGGTGAAAGAGCCGCACGTGAAGCCGTTCTTCCAGCCGCGCGACCGCCTTGCCGATCGCCGAGGACGAGACGCCGAGCTGCCTCCCCGCGACCGTGAAGCTGCGCGCTTCAGCGGCTTGAACGAAGGCATTGAGCGAGCTGAGGCTGTCCATGCGACGTCTCTCGATTTCGGACACGGATGTCCGATGTGTTCGAAACCGTAGCACAATTGTCTCGAAGCTCGGCGCGGCTACCCTCTTCGCGAGCGTGGTGGCCGGCGTCGCCGCACAGCCCTTCGGCTGCGGCTCGGCCCCGAGCAGGAGACAGAGATCATGTCGCGAGCTTCAGCGCTGCCCGAGCAGCACGATCGTTATCCGTACTCCGCCATCGTCGACCGTCCTCCGTTGCGCTTTCCCAACGGTGCACGCGTGGCGGTCTGGGTCGTCCCCAACATCGAGCACTTTCTGTTCGATCGCCCGTCGAGCTCGATCATCGCCGCGACCACGAGCTTCGTTCCCGACGTGCTCAATTATGCTTGGCGCGACTACGGTGTTCGCGTCGGCATCTGGCGGATGATGGAGGTGATGGAGAAGCAGGGGGTCAAGGGCACCGCCGCGCTCAACGCCGATGTCTGCCAGCACTACCCGCGCATCATCGAGGCTGGCAATGCGCTCGGCTGGGAATGGATGGGCCACGGCACCAACAACTCCACGATGATCAACGCGCAGTCGGAGGAGGAGGAGCGAGAGCTCGTGCGCTCCGCGCTCGAGACCATCGTGCGAGGCACCGGCAAGCGACCGCGCGGTTGGCTCAGCCCCGGGCTCTCCGAATCGCACCGCACGCTGGACCTGCTCGCCGAGGCCGGCATTCGCTACGTCGCCAACTGGGTCAACGACGAGCAACCCTACCCGATGCGCGTGAAGAGCGGGTCGATGCTGTCGCTGCCGTACTCGGTCGAGATCAACGACTACACGGCCTTCCTCGAACAGGGGCAGAGCGGTGAAGCCTTCGGGCAGACGATCCGCGATCAGTTCGATGGGCTCTACGAGGACGGCGCTCGATCAGGACGCGTGATGGCGATCTGCCTCCATCCGTTCTTGATGGGGCATCCCCACCGGAGCAAATACTTCGACCAGGCGCTCGCCCACATCACCTCGCGTCGTGAGGTCTGGATCGCGACGGGCAGCGAGATCGCCGATTGGTACGAGCAGAGCCACCGGCGGAGCTGACGGCGCAGGCGCGGCTTCACTCGGTTGAGGAGAGATGAGCGCCCACGGGGGTGAAGATCACAAACGCCGCACGACGTTTCCATCCGCGATCTGTCTGCACGGATCGGACGAGCGTCATCGAAGATGCGCGCGGACACAAAGCAGCCCCGGGGCTGAGATCCCCACTCGCTCCGCAGCCGTTTTGCCGTTCACTTCGACGCACTGCGCGGTTCGATTTCGACGCCTGCGAGGACGCGCAACGCCTAACCTCTGCGGCTCGTTCCGAACCCCGAGGCCTTCATGCGCAGCACTCCCCGGTGGCTCTCTCTCGTTCCCCTCGCGCTCGCCGCCGGTTGCGGCAGCAGTGAATCAACCAACCCGGGCACCGGCGGCGGCGGTGGTTCCACACCGCAGCCCGTCGTCGCGCTCTACGTCGACGCGGATCGCGACGGCGTCGTCGATCTCGCGAGCGCAGGCGATCGCGCCCATCGCAACGACTTCGACGACAAGGTCGGCGCCTCGTTCCTCGCCAACCTCGACGACGACGACGGCGACAAGATCGCGGACGCCGAAGACGACGTCATCAACGGCGACGCCGATCTGCTCGACCTGGCGCGCTTCCGCGTGGCCCCCTTCCCCGACGCGCCCGCGGGCGCCGTCGGCAAGGTGGGCGTCGACGCGGCCTCGGCGCCGGCGGTGCGCATCTTCAAGAAGAACCCGGACGGCACGTGGGTGGCGATCGCGGGCAGCCTCGGCGCGTGCAGCGCGGGGCCGAAGCAACCGTGCGCCATGCAGGTGCTCGAGGCCACGCTCACCACCGACGAGGTCAAGGCGGGCGTCGAGCTCGGCATCGAGGGCCGGCGCTTCCGCGCGTCGGAAGAGGACGCGTGGAGCGGCGACGTCGATCTCACCCTGAAGATCCTCGACAAGGAAGGTGGCACGCCGTTCACCACGACGGACGCGCCCGACGGCATCGATCACGCGCGCATGCGGGTCGCGCCCTGGGTGCTCTTCGGCAACCTGTCTTCGTTCGACACCGTGTGGGCGAACAATGCGTCGAGCGTGTTCGTGAAGGGGCTCGGCGATGCCTCCAAGCAGGCCGGCGTCACCTTGAACACGATCAAGAACTGGGACGACCAGTGGACGCAGGACATCTTCCAGACCGCGTGGACCGCGATCCCGGGGCCCGGCGGCGTGGCGCAGGGCATGCGGATCGCCAACGCGCGTCCGTGGGGGCAGGCCGATCAAGAGGTCGACGCCTACCTCCCGATCACGTGGCTCAAGAAGAGCTACCTCGGCCCCGATCGCGGCATCATCGAGATCTACAAACAGAAGTGGAGCGGGGAGACGTACGACTCCCACGGCAACCACGATCTCATCCCCGCGTACGAGAACGCGGCCAAGAGCGCGAGCTTCCCGCTCGGCCGCATCATCACGGGGTCGCACGTCCTGACGGAGACGGGCGCGTTCTACGACGCGCAGCAGCTCCAAGCGCCGCACCTCGTGGTGAAGAGCGACTGGCTCTACGTCGGTCATATCGACGAGTTCCTGAGCTTCGTGCCCGCGGCCACGCCGCGCGGTTGGAAGCTCCTCTGCGCCTCGCCCCGGCTCGCGCGGCAAATGCTGGAGCAGGCGCAGACCGACGGTCACGGCGACGTGCACATGTTCGTCGGCAAGAAGCGCTACGAGGGCGAGAGCTACACGGAGATCTCGGCCGAGACGTCGATCGACGACGCGCTCGCCGACACCGATCTCATGGGCTGGTCGCAGGAGGCGCAGGCGGAGATCGACGCCGTCGTGGCCCAGCTCAAGGACGAGATCGGGCTCGCGGACGACGAGATCATCGAGATCCCCACCATCTACGAGGAGATCGCCGGCGGCAAAGTGGCGTGGAACCCGGGGCTCGTGAACATGCTCGTGATGGGCAACGTCATCGCGCCGCCCGATCCGTTCGGGCCCGTGATCGACGGCGTCGACATCTTCAAGAAGGAGATGACCGCCCGGCTCGGCACCGACGCCAACGCGCTCGGCAGCGACGGAAAAGGGCTCCAGATCACCTTCGTGGACGACTGGACCTACTATCACATCCTCGACGGCGAGGTTCATTGCGGCTCCAACCCCGAAGCGAGCGCGCCCTTCTCCAG
Source organism: Minicystis rosea (assembly GCA_001931535.1). Taxonomy (GTDB): domain Bacteria; phylum Myxococcota_A; class Polyangia; order Polyangiales; family Polyangiaceae; genus Minicystis; species Minicystis rosea. The sequence goes on along the minus strand of CP016211.1, from coordinate 15,087,624 downwards.
CGTGAAATGGTGGGAGACCGGACGATGAGGTGGATCATGAATCGCATCGGCACGACCCTCGCTGCCCTGACGCTCACGTTGACCGCCGCGCCGGCCTTCGCCGACGGGCTCGCGGTGCGCACCGCGAAGCTCTCGCCGGCGGCGCGCGCTTCGCTCGCGGCGGAGATCGCGGCTGATCGCAAGGCCCGCCCCGACAGCTACCGCGCCGTGTTCGAGGTCCGCGGCATCCAGCCGGAGGTCTACCTCAAGTACCAGAACCCCAAGCCCAATGCGGCGCACGAGCTGCGCGCCATGGGCGCGTCCGCGCTCCTGCCGATGTTGAGCGCGCTCGCGTTCGACGGCCCGAGCGCGGTGCTCACCGATCCGCAGCGCGCCGCGCTCACCGTCGGCATGCTGGAAGCCGTCGGCCTGCTGCGCGATCCGCGCAGCGGACCGGTGCTCTCGGCCGCGCTGGAGAGCGGGACGACCGATGCCCAGGTGCTCCGCGCCGCCGCCGAAGCGTTGGGTCGGCTCTGCGGAGACGCCGACCTCTCGGCGCTCACGCGGCACGCCGTCTTCACCGATCCGCTCCACCAGGCCGCCGTCCATGGGCTCGGTCAGTGCCGGCGCGTCGAGGCCGCCAAGCACCTCGGCGGCTTGCTCGCGACCGCGCCCGACGACGCGACGACCGAGCTCGTGGCCGGCGCGCTCGGCACGATCGGATCGAGCTGGGCGTGGAAAGCGCTCGGCCCCTCGGTCGCTGCGACGGGCCTCGCCGTGCGCGAGATCGCGGCCCGCGCGCTGGTGAGCGCCTTCCCCCTTCGCTCGCCCGCGGCCCGCCAGCGCATCGGTGTGGCCATGATGCTGGTCGAGCACCCCGTCCTGCCCGAGCTGCTCTCGCGTGCCCACGCGGAAGCCCCCGCCGAGCTCCGAGGCGAGATCCTCACGTTGAAGACCCGCATCGAACGCGCGCTCGCGCACTGAAGCGTCCCCGAAAACTCAGGCTCGACGATCTTCTCGTCGACGAGCTCGTCTCGAGATCACCGACGACGCGCTGGGCGGCGCCTTGCCGTGAGCGACGTGCTCATCGAAGGCCGGATCGGATCGCTCTCGACGATCACCGCGCAGCCCGCGCGGCGCTCCTCGCGTCGCAGTACGCGCGCAGCGCGGCGAGGTGGGATGGCAGCACGCGACTTGCGGCGGCGACGGTGCTCGGCTCCAGCATGCGGAGCGGGAGGCGCAGCCGCCAGCCGATGCGCCAGCGAACGCGTGTCCCCCACGGCTCCTCGTCGAGCACGAACTCCTCCATGAGCTGGCTGAGCGCCAGCGAGCCGGTTCGCACGGCGTAGAACGCGCAGCGGCGCGCCGGCTCGAGGACGGCGAGGCGCTGGTCGGCGCGCAGCAGAGGGTGAATCAACCGACGCTCGGAGCCGACGCTCGGCGGCGACGGAGAGAGCCAGCGAGCATCACGCACGCCAGGCGACCAGGCGGCCCTCCGCGCGGGATCGACGATCGCTTCGAAGACGTCGGACGCGGACGCGGGGACGAGTTCGGAGAGATCGATGCGAGCGGGGGCGTCGTCGAGGAAGCCGTCCCAGCACGAGTCACAGTCGAACCAGACGCTCACGCCACGGCCTCGGCGCGCTCGAGGTGATCGACGAGGTGAGGAAAGACGTCGTGCGCTGCGTTCTTGCCGATCAGCGCATCCAAGTGGCCGTAGCCGGGGAGCACGACGCGGCGGTAGCGGCGGTCGCCCCAGGTCTCGCGGAGGAGCTGCCAAGTGCGCCCCGTGGTGCCCGCGCCGACGACCTCGTTACCGTCGCTGTGGAGGAACGTCATCGGCAGATCGAGCGGCCGGAGATCGGCGAGGTAGGAGCGGCCCTCCATGTCGATGAGCTCGCGGCGGCGCGCGATCTTGGCCATCTGGATGAACGGCCGCACGGGCGCGGTGGCGACGTGCTCGGCGATGCGGTCGTGGGTCGCCGCGTTCAGGTTCTCGTGGCGGAACAGCTCGCCGAAGAGCATGGCGCTGCGGCGGCAGCTCGGGTTGCGGCAGCGCTGGCCCTTGCCGCGCGGGTGCAGGTGGAGCGCGGCGTCGAGGAGCCGCAACGCGGCGCCGTCGCGATCGAAGGCGCCGGCGGGCAGCGCCGAGATGCGCAGACCGTCGAGCAGATTGGGGAGGCGGGTGTGCACCTTCACGCCGAGGAGAGGCGGAGACTCCCAGTGGGCCGCCACCTGCAAGCAGGCGATGGATCGCACGCGCGGGCGCAGAGAGCTCCGCAGCATCGACATGAGAAACGTCTGCGAGCCGAGACAATGCGCGATCACGTGCACGCCTTCGGCGCCGGTGACGGCGCAGACGCGCTCGACGCACGCCGGGTGATCGAAGCGGGCCACGTCGTCGAGCGTGAACGGCCGGCCTCCGTCTTCGAGGGCCCCGTTGGCACGCCACGCGAGCACCCACACGTCGTAGCCGCGCGCGCACAGGTGCTCGACCAGGTTCTCGTCCACGGTGTCGAGGTCGAACGACGAGGCGCTGGCCGCGTAGCCATGGATCAGGGCCACGGGCCCACGCGTGCCTCCACGGTAGCGGTACAGGGGCAGGCTCACTCCGTCGGCGGTGCGCGCCCGGTGGAGCTCGGGTGAAGGCGCGCGCAGCGCCCGCGAGCGCGCCCCGCGGGACGCGGCGGGCATCCGAACCGCGGGGCGCGCGAACGAGCCGTAGACGTCACGCAGCCGGCCGAGGAAGAAGCCACCGAGGTGCGCGGGCGCGGCCGCCGAGCTCTCGCCCACGGGGCGCAGCGTGGAGAGCTGCCGCAGGAAATCGGGCGCCGTCAGAAGCAACGTGCCGCGACCGAGCGGCCGCGCGTCACGATCGGGGCCGTCGTAGAGCTCCACCTCGAGGCGCGTCGTGTCGCGCCAGAACTCGAGCGGCCCCTCGCCCGCGGCGTGGACGTCCTTGACCCCGCGCAGGAAGAAACGCCGGCCCGCGGCGCTGGTCAGGAGGCACGCGTACGTCATGCGGTACGCGTCGGCGCGCTCGGCGGCGCGCTCGAAGAACGAGAAGCGTCCCTCGGTGACGGCGAGCGGATCGGGCGAGAGCGCGGGGGCCTGCGCGGTGCCGACGAAGCGCATCGACCGGCCGGGATCCGCCGACAGCGCCTCGGGCGCCTCGACGGTGATCGAGATGGTCAGCTCGAGCGCGGTGTCGTCGTCACCGATCGCTGCCTTCCCGGCGAGGCGCTCGGTGAACCGCAAACCATCGGCCCGCGATCGCCGCGCAGAAGCCGGGCGGACCGCGTCGTCGAAGCGAAAGCCGAGCTCGGCGCAGGCCAGCGCGCTCGTGCGCTCGGCGAGCGCGGTGATGGTCCAGAGCGGATTGGTGGCGAGCGACACCGGGATCGCCGAGGCATCGGCCACGTAGAGGTGAGGGTGCACGGCGTCGCCTGAAGGGCCCGCGAACACGCGGCCGGCCGCGTCGACCGCCCCGTCTTCGGCGCGCTCCGCCATCACGCATCCGCCGAGGGGATGCGTCGTCATCCGCGCGGGCCAGGAGACGAACTGCCCGTCGAGCGCAGCCGCCACCTCGCGCAGCCGCCGCTCGACGTCGGTCGCCCCGACCTGCCTGGGCCACGACACGTGCGGCCGATCCCCATCGAGCGAGATGCGCCCCGCCGACGTGTCGTGCGACATCGCCAGCAGATTCATGGTCTCCGCCGCGGCGCGCGACGGGCTCGCGATCCGTCGCACGAGCCCCTGCGCCTCGCGCGCTCCATCGCCGAGCGACAGCGCCAGGAGCGCGGCCTCCATCGGTCGAACGGCCCACGCGGGATACGCGCCGTCCTCGATGACCACGTCGCTCCCCGCGGCGCACGAGTGGAGCGCCGCCGAGATCCCCGGCCCGACCGCGCGATCCGCCGACGTCCCGCGGCAGTCGCGGCGCACGCCCGTATCGTAGGCGAAGCCGAGCTTGTTGCCATTGGCGCTCACCCGCTCGCCGACGCGGTCGGAGAGCGGGAGGCCGCGCGCGCGCGACCGGAGCAAGATGCCCGTCGTGCCCATCACCCCGGCGGCGAGCACGACGACCCGCGCGCGGAGCACGATCCGCGGGGCCGCGAACCGCTCGCGCCCGAGCCCGCGGAGATCGCAGGCCACGAGCCAAGCGTCGCCCCCGCGCGTGATGCTGTGCACGTCGACGGAGGTGAACACGGCCGCGCCGTGCGCGACCGCATCGGCGAGGTAGCTCGTGGAGAGCGTGCCCTTCGCGCCCTGATTGCACCCCGCGTTGCAGCCGCCGCACAGCGTGCAGGCGGCCATGGGCACGCCCACGTGGTTCGGTCCCGCCTCGAAGGAGATGGTGACCGGGAGGTCCTTCACGGTGCCGCCGCCGCGCTCCGCCGCCTCGTGGAGCGCGCGCGCCTTGGGGAGCGTCTTCCCTCCGGCCGGGTAGCTCGCCGGCGCGAGCATGGCGAAGGCGCGCTCGTACGCGCGATCGATGCCCGCGTGATCCTCCCGGAGGGCCGCGGGCCAGCGGCCATCGGCGAGCACCGAGGCCTCGGGCCGCGCCACCGCGCCGCTGTTGACGAGCGATCCGCCCCCGAGCCCGCAGGCCGAGAGAATGGTCATCTCGTCCCCGACGTGGAACTGGAACAGCGCATCGCTCCGCCCCAGCGCATCGCGCGCCCGCTCGACACGGGTGGCAGCGCCGACCCCCGGGACCGTCGTGGGAAAGTCGCCCGGCAGATATTCGCGTCCACGCTCCAACACCGTGACCGAAACCCCGGCCCGCGCGAAGCGCGCCGCCGCCACCGCGCCGCCATACCCCGATCCGACGACGATGACCTCGGAGGTTGCAGCGAGGAGCCCTATGTCCGATGCAATGGGCTCGACGCGGCGGGCGCCATTTTCCATCATCGATGCGCAGTAACATTGCCGCTCGGAGGAATCCACGGCGCCGGGGATCGATTCTGCAGCAATATCGGTGAAGGTGAATCTCACCCGGTTTCGTGGGCACCCGAGAATGCGTCGGAGCCATGAGAAACGAGGAGCTTTTCGCGCATGGATCGAGGCCGAAACGGTACGGTTCGACCCGTTCTCACGACGCGTGGTCGACTGGGTCTCGACCCGATTCCAACGATTGCCCCAACGTTCCGTGACCGACGCGCCCAATGCCACGTAATCACGACGGACGTTGGCTCATCACACCACACCTCGCCGCAAGATGCCCACGGAGGCGACGCCGTCGACATCTGCCCTGCTCTCGACAACACACCACGTCGACCCAGACATGATGGGAAGGTGCGATGAGGAGACATCATGTCTCCGGCAGCGGGGCATGACGGCTCCCACGGCTTTTCACATCACGCCCTCGCGGCGCGTAGCGTGGTGCCCGCGTGCGGCACGGCCTTCGTGACGATCGCCGGAAAACACGTATCGTGACGGAGGGCACGACCATTGCCAATGCGCGTCGGGCCGAGGGGCGCCGCGTCCTCGCATACGCGCTCCGCGAGCTCGGGGAGGTTACCCATGCGCATCATGCCGGTCGTCCTTGCTGCGGGCCTGACATCGCTCCTGCTTCCGTTTCCGGCGGGAGCACAAGAGGCATCGCAGCCTCCAGCAGCACAGTCACCAACCCCGCCGCAGCCGAGCCCGAGCCCCCCTCCCCTGGGTCGCGCGGTGTCAGGGCGCGATCTCCAGCACGCATCGGCTCTCCCCGAGCCGCGGCGTCATTCGGATGAAGGCTTGATGATCGGGGGTATGGTGACCGTCGGCCTTGCGGTCGCGACCACTGTGGGAGGCTTCGTGGTGGCCGCGACGGGCCATCACGACAACGACGGCATCCTCTCCGGAATCGATCGTGTGGTTGGCGGTGGCGTCATGGTCCTGGTCAGCACGGCCGTGGCCGGCGCCGGCGCGATGATGTGGGCTTTCGGCTCCATCGCGCCCGAGGCGCCCAAGCCACCCAGAGCATCGCGAAAGCCGAGCATCGCGGTCGGGCTCGGCACGGCGAGCATGACTTGGTCCTTCTGAATCGATGAGCGGCCCGAGACGCGGTCCGAGCGCGGGCACGGTTCGCGAGAAGGGCCTTCATCCCTTGCCGTTCTCGCGTGCAGGCGAGCGCGAATCTACGTTTTGGTCACCGTGGCCTGCACCATCAGCGCCTGCCGCACGAGGCAGGTGCTCCCTCCGCGTTGCTCGCCCAGCGGTCCGCGCGCGTCACCCGATCGATCTCGTCGGCCAGAGCGAACGGCGCGCCCGCGAGCTGCAGGATGGTGAGCTTCCTCCGGCCGCGTGTCAGGGTGAGACTGGAGGCAGGCAGATCGGTCACGGACCTGAAGATTTCGGGCGCGCTCACGCCGCCGAAGTCAAACCGCGCACCGGCGCTCTCGAAGCGCCGGACCAAGGCCTGCGCGTAGGCAGGATCGATGTGCTCGACGACGCGGCCTTCCGTTTCGCCAAGACAGCCCTCGAAGACAACCGTGCCGTCGGTGCGGACCTTGATCCCGTACGCCCGCTCGGCCCGCGCGAGGGAGAGCTCGACGTCGGGGGGTGGCTGGCCGCCGAGGTCCGGCGGTGGACACCTCCCGTGACAGAGCATCTGCTCGCGCATGCCGTCGATCATCGACGGCGCGGGCGCCGCGCCGTCCACGGCGACGACGCGCGCAGGCTGTATCTCGGGGGCGTGCGGCTGCGACGCGTTCGCGGCGCAGCCGCTGAGCACCATCAAGAAGCTCGCTCGTGCGATCATCGCGCCACAATAACACGCCTGCATATGGCCATGCTGACCGGGCCTGCCGCGCGTCGACACCAAGACCTCCGGCGCCGAGAGCCTCGCCTCTCACACCAGCATCGTCACGTCGTGCACCGGGCGCCGCGCGTCCTGCTTCGAGACCATCGCTTCGTGCACCGGGATCGTCACGTCGTGGCTCACGCACATGGCCTGCGAGCCCCACCTGGTTTGCGGGTTCGCGCGCCCGGTTCGCGTGGCCTCTCGCGAGGCATCATGCGGCGGGCGCGGGCGTCGTCACTCGGCGACCATGAGCCGCTCGTGGCAGGGCTTGGCGTTCTCGTCGGTGCGGAGGCCGGGGATGCGCAGCGGGTCGCGGTCGAGGCCGCGCAGCTCGCGGGTGATCTTCTGCACGATGAGGGCGTCGAGGTTGCCGCTCGCGTACTGCGTCTGCGTGCCGCCGCAGCTCGATTTGGGGTCGCCGCCGCCGGTGGACTGCGGGCCCGCGCCGCCGCGGAGCACGAAGAGGTTGGTGGCGCCGGTGTACTGCGCCATCTGCCGCATCACGACCTGACCGAGCTCATCCATGCCCGACGCGGCCACGGTGAAGAGCTGAATGCCCTTGTGCGCGGCCTCGCGCATGTCGGCGGCGTAGTCGAAGTCGTTCGGGTAATCGAGGTGCGGGGGCGCGTCGGCGATGACGAAGGCGAGGCGCGCCACGGCGGTGTCGCTCCAACGCAGGCCCGTGAGGCCGACGTGCACGCCCTCGTTCATCGACTCCGGCGTGTCGCCGCCGCCGCTCGCCTCGATGCTCGCGACCTGCCGCGAGAAGGCCCCGACGTCGGTGGTCATCGGGTAGACCTTGGTGACGAAGGGATCGCTGCGATCCTTGTACTCGACGAGGCCGATGCGGACGCGCGCGTTGGCGTTGGAGAGCGCGGCGGCGACCTTTTGCAGCGTCGACTTCACCGCGGCGATCTCCTCGCTCATCGATCCGGTGGTGTCGAGGATGAAGGCCACGTCGACGTCGCGCGTCGCGGGGAGAGCGCGCTTGGCGTTGAGCTTGAGATCGACCACGCCGTCGCTCTGCGCGATCGAGAAGCGCGCGCTGGCGGTCCCGTTCTGGCAGATGGTGGCCGCGGCGAAGTCGTTGCCGACGAGGCCCTCGGCGCGGGGGAAGAGGATGGCGCGACCCGAAGCCGTGGTGGTGAGCGACACCTTGTGGCCGCGCTCGTCGATGATCGAAACCTGGCAGCGCGGCACGGCCTTGCCCTCGGCGTCGCGCACCACGATGAACTGGCGATCACGCACGTCGACGCGGTGGAAGGCGTGGCGCTGCTCGGTGCCCAGCCAGCGCTGGAATTCGCGGTAGTTGGCGTTGTCGTCCCATTCGCCCGCCTTGACGCTGGCCGACGGCATCACGGCCACGGCGCCTCCGGCGGCGGGAGCATCGGCGCTCGACTCGGCGATGCGCTTGGCCGGAGCCTTCTCGAACTCGCGGCGATCGGCGCGCGGCGCTGCGGCAGCCGCAGGACGGGGCGCGCCCGGGGCAACGGACGCCACGCGGACCTCGGCACCGGTCACGACGCGGCTCGGCGCTCCGGGCGCAGGCATCGACGCAGGCTCGGGCGCCGGAGGCGGGGGCGGCGGCTCGGCGGGGGGCGAGGCGCTTCGTCGGCTTTGGCGCTCGCCTCTTCGACGGCCAAGCTCGGAGCAGCGGTCGCGGCCACCGGCGTCGCGGCGTACCCCTGTGGCGGAGCCGCGGCAGGAAGCTCCGCACCGCCGCCGCACCCGGCACCGATGGCAGCGATGAGGAGGGAGAGCGCTGAGAGAGCAGTGCGGTTTTGCGTCATGGCGAGGTCAGAACGCAGCGCCGCGAACGCGACTTACAGGGAGACGCCGAATTTCGGGCGAGGGCTCTTCATGGTCGATCAATGTCCCATCCAAGCATGAATGCGCTGCCTCCGCGGAGGGGCCCGATCGTAGTGTGCCCGCATGAGCACGTGGACTTCTCTTTCCGACGAGCGCGCCACCGAGAAGCAGGTCGACATCCCCACCGTCATCGCCGCGGGCTGCTCCGATGTGCTGCTGGCCCGCTGCTGGAACGCGCTCGCCGGGCTGGCGGTGATGGTGCGCGACTGCGACCTCGCGGCGTTGCCCACGCTGGCGGCGGCGCGAAAGCCGCTCGCGATCGTGGTGGCCCGGACGAACGACGCGAGCGCGACCGCCGAGCTCACGGCCTTGGCGCGTGACGTGGGCGCGACGCTCATCGAGGTGGACCATCCGCTCGGCGCCCACGATCTCGAGAGCACCTTGAGCCTCTTGGTGCGCGCTGCGCTCCTGCGGCGCGAGGGCCGCACGGCGTCGGGGCGCTATTCGATCCTCCCCGGAGATCCCATCCCGAGCTGCCCGCCGTTCCCGGCGCCGGCGCCCTTCGGGATCGAGGATCTCGAAGAAGAGATGCTCGCGATGGTGCGGTGAGCGCTCGAGCCTGATCGAGAGAGGCCGTCGCGGCGCGTGCTTCAGAGCGCCGGGTTCTTCGCCACCCAGGTCACGAGCGCCTGGCCGCGCGCGTGGATCTCGCGACAGGCCGCGGCATAGCGCTCGACGCGTCGGCGGAGCACGGGCTGGTTGACCGTCCAGTCGTCGTCTTCATCGTCGGAGACGACGAAGTCGAGCGACGTCCCGTCATCGGCGTGCGTCCTCGGATCGTCGATCACGGCCTGCGGCAACCGGATCGCTTCGGCGAAGGCACGCAGCTCCTCTCCGCGCGCGATCGCAACGGGCCCCGCATCGCCGGGCGCGAGAAGCACGCCGTGAGGCTGCTCCTCCAGGACGGAGTACCAGACGGCAACGTCGGGAGACGGGATGCGCCCCGGCGGCATGAGCTCGGCGCACGAGAATGGATCCGCGTTGCGATCGAGCATCCCGCCCATGGGCTCGCAGAGCTCGTAACCGCCTCGAATGCCGACGTTCTCGGGGAAGGGCGACAAGCAGAAGGTGAGGCACGCCGTCGCGCATTCGAACGGGCGATCCTCGTACCAAGTCGATGGAGCGGAGCTCTCGGGACGGCGAGGGACGTGCTCCCAGTCGAAGAGATGGCGCACGACATCCATCAGCGTCTGGATGTGGTGCGCGATGACCGTGCGCGGAAAACCAGCAGCGATTCCACCCGAGAGCCGCTCCGCGGCATCGCGCAAGCGCTCCCATGAGAGCCGCACGAGCGAAACCGGGCCCGAGGTCGCGGCGATGCGCGCGCAGGCTCGATCGAACGCCGTGCGATCGCCGCCTCCCGCCGCGACGCCGTCGCCCGCCCGCTCGAGGGCGAGGCGCGCGTCCTCCGATGGAACGACGATTCGGACGCTCGCCTTTCTCTGCTCGAACGCCTCGTCGTGCGCATCGTAGAACGCGAAGACGTCGTTGGGATCGCCGGTCTCGAAGAGCGTCGTCACCGCACGGGAGAGCGCCTCGAGGAGAGACGCGTCCGCCGCGAATGCGAAGTGCTGCCACTTGAAGTCGGGCTCGAAGTCCATCGCCGGTGCCTCCGCGCGGTGTGTCCGCCTCATGGCACGAGCGAGCGGTGGAGCAAATCGTTGCTGCGGAGGGCAGCGTCGTTCTTGGTCCGCTCGCTGGCGCTCGCGGCTGCCGGCGGTGGATGCCGTTGATTGGCGTGCGGCTGAGGGGCTGGCGACGGTAGCAGCCGCTTCTCTCCCGGCCGTGGCGCCTGGTAGCGTTCATCGCGTGACGACCCAAGCGCGATGCGAGCGATGCGGAGCAGTCTCTGCGCCCCGACGGGACGAGGTGATCGCGGAGACGTTCGGCGACGATGGGCCCACGTGGGAGCTGACGCCGCCCGTCGACGGGGCGCGGCTCGACGTGCTCGATGAGGGACGCCGGCTCCGGCTCGAGCTGCTTGCAGCCACCGAGCTTCCCGGGGCGCCACCGACGGCGACGTTGCCCTGCGCTTGGACCCGAGGCGACTTCGTCGACGTCGATGCCCGCGTGAGCGTCGTGTTCGAGTCGGCGACGACCGGCGTCGGCGTGGGCTTTTGGCTGCGCCGGAGCGACGCTTCCCACGTGCAGGTCCTGCTCTTTCAGGACGGCTCCGTCACCGCGACCTTCGCCCGCAGCAGCGACGGTCGAACGACGGAGGCCCGGCTCGGAACGATCGAGCGAAGCCGCCGCCTGCGCCTCGGCACACCGATGGAGCTTCGCGCGCGGCTCGTTCGCGATGTGCTGACGATCTACCTGGACGGCGTCCCGAGCGGCTCCATGCTCGTCCCCGCCGACATGGCCGGACACACGTCTCTCTACGTTCAGATCGCGGGCTCCGTGCGGACGCAGATCCTTCTCAGCGACCCGCTCGCGCTGCTGCCTTAGCGCCTATCCCAGTAGACCTCCACGTCGCCGGCCCACGGACGCACTTCGCCCGCTTTCATTGCTCGGCCGGCTCGGTCCGGTCTAGTGGGATAGACACGAAGCGCGCTCTCGACACGGCGGCGCGTCGTCTCCGACGCTGCCACGGAGCCAATCGACGCTCGATGATTGCCACGCTCGCGCGCGAGCGCGGCAATCGCACATCCATCGAGCGAACGGAGTCGAGCGCGGGCATGCGCGGGCATGCGCGGCAATGACATCGCGCGTGAGGCACGTTCGTATCACTGCGTATCGATTGTACCGGTTGGTACCGGTGTTTGGCTCTCTGCGCGCGTTGAGGTTTCATCATCTCACCATCTCTGCACCACGCGGGGCGCTCCGGGATTCGGGGGGTGAGCGAAGAAGGCGCTCCGCGTGGCGACGGGCGGTGGAGAGACATCAACGCTGAGCATCGAGAGGTTCATCATGCCTGACATCATCATTTCGGCGCACGGGGGACGCTGGTCGGACGAGACCCAGACCTGCCGGATTCCCACGGGGAGCAGCGTGGTTTTCTACGTACGTGACGGCGGGATGCTGTCCAATCAGGCGGGATACCGGATCCTGTCTCAGCTCCAGCGCGGGACGGTGGAGACGGCGGAGATCGTCGAGACGGTCGCAGCCGGCGCGTCCACGTATGATTACTCCTGCTGGTACGCCAAAGAGTTCGCGAAGGCCTGTGGCATCTACGATGTCGGCAGCACGACACTGCGGCAATCCCTGAGCCAGTACACGGCGAGCAAACCGCTGCGCTTGAGCCAGATCCTCCGGGAGTATACGGACTGCACCGTTTACTGGCTCGCTTGCCGGGAGAGCTCGAGTCACGACAAGAGCGACGTCCTCGAGAACGCGCCTGACGCCTTTCCCGGCGCGGCGCCGGCGCGCCGGTGAGAGCGCCGGCGACAAAGGCCAGATCCAACACGCGACGAAAGGGACGCACCATGAAGACCATGACGAGCGAAATCCCGGGCGCGAGCGCGCTCGGGTACGGTTTCAACGCGCTGGGCAACTACGATGTCTCCTCGCTGACCCAACAGATCTTCACGCACCAAACGACCCAGGCCTCGACCTGGACCTACGAGCCGACGGGGATCACCTACTACGTGCCCGACAACACTTCCGTGCTCCCCAACACCTCGACGACGGGCGCAGCGGAGGTGTTCTCGACGCGCCAGCAGTTCCAGGAGAGCTTCGCGACGAAGGCGAAGATCAAAGGGTCCTACGGGGCGTTCAGCGCCCAATTCGACTTCGCGTATTCGACGACCTTCAAGACGGACAAGAGCTATTATTACGCGCTCTACGACATGGATTACACGGGCTGGAATCTCAGCCTCGCCGATCACTCCTCCGCTTGGGTGAGCAAGAGCTTCATCAACGATCCCGACGTCGAGGCCCTGCCCTCGGCGTACACCGAAGAAAACCGAGAGCTCTTCTTCACCGTGTTTCGCAAGTTCGGGACACACTACGTGAATCAGGTGACCGTCGGCGGAGCGCTCGACTACTACCTCGGCGTCGAACAGTCCTATTCCTCGGACGAGATGAAGGTGCAGGCCAATGTCTCGCTGGAGTACAAAGCGCTCTTCGTCTCGGCGTCGGCCCAGGCATCCGCGGATTGGAGCCAGCTCGGCGAGGAGTGGACGAACAGCCGATCGGTCAAGATCGCCGCCGTCGGTGGGGACAGCAGTCTCCTCAACTCCCTCACGCCGCAATACGGAGACTCGTACGCGACCACCTTCACGAGCTGGACGTCGGCCGTGATGAAGAACCCGGCGGTGATCGGCTTCGGGCTCCGGTCGCTCGATTACCTGTTCTCGGGCGACAAGGCGGCCGCCGTGAAGCAGGCGCTCGACGTGTACTTGAACGGCGCCATCGTGGTCACGTCGCGCGCGCTCTACACGCCCAAGACGGGGCCCGGCGGCGGTAACTTCACCACGTCGTCGAGCGTCATCGTGGAGGGGACGAGCGTCCGGCCGATCCCGGAGGAGGTGCCGCCGCCGCCGTTCTCGGCCGGCGGTGTCGTGGCGCCGATCGGCGGACATCAGGTCGCGCTCCTCCACGCGGACACGCTCGAGCCCATCCTGAGCTGGACGTACTACCAAGACTGGAGCTCACACGATGCCTCGCTGAAGATGTACGACGCCATCATGACCGACGTGGGTCGGGTCAAGGAGAGCGGATACATCTGCATCCTGTCGGGCTTCGGCATCGACGTCCGCAACTACCCGACGGCTGCGTTCTGCGAGTGGCTGTCCACGTGCGGCGCGGCGATGAACGGGTGGAAGCAGTACGTCGGCTACACCAGCACGGCGGGCCTCGCGTCGTACGTGGTCATCGGCAAGCAGGGCCTGCTGCCCGGCGGCGCGTTGGAGAGCTTCGCCGTGGCCACGGACTGGATCGGGCACGCGTCCGAGTCGTCGCTCGACATCTCCTCGCTGCTCCTCCTGTACGCCGACTCCTCGCTCGATGTCGGCGGCAAGGACGCCTTCGCTTCGATCGCGCGCTGGAGCCGCGACGCGCGCAGGTGATCCGATGCCGCGCACGCTCCTCGTTGGACAGGCGGCGCAGCCGACCGGCATGGCGCGCGTCCTTCACGCCCTCGCCGGCCGGCTCGCCGCGCACCGCGAGGTGCATGCGCTCGGCATCGACGTCTTCCCCGGGAGCGCCGCGTGCCCGGGGCGCCGGGACGGAGGGTACGTGCTTCACGGCAACCCTCGTGATTGGGACATGCTCGCGGAGCGCGAGCTGCCCAGGCTCGTCGCCGCGCTGCGACCCGACACGGTGGTGCTGTATCACGATCCTTGGTACGTGCCGCGGCTGCGGCGCGCGATCGGCGACACCGGCGCACGCGTCATCGCCTATTGCCCGGTGGACGGCGAGATCCTGCAAACGTGGGTGGCGACGGAGCTCGCGGTGCTCGATGGCCTGGTGGTCCCCACGCGCTTCGCGGCCCGGGCCATTCGCGCCTGCGTCGAAGGCACGGACCTCGCCGGGCGCACGCCGTTCGATCGCATGATGGTGCTGCCCCACGGCATGGATGGCGATGACTTCCAGCCGTGGGGCGGCTCGCTCGAGGACGCCTCCGCGCGCCGTCTGGCGGCGCGTCGAGCGCTCTTTCCGGATCGCCCGGAGCGATGGTCCGGGTTCTGGACGCTCAACGTCAATCGCAACCACGCACGCAAGAGGCTCGATCTCACGGTCCGCGGATTCGCCTCGTTCGCGGCGGGCAAGCCTTCCGACGTCCTGCTGTTCCTGCCGTGGGGAGACGACCGAACCGGGGTGGACGTGAAGAGCCTCGCGCGCACCCTCGACATCGCGGATCGGCTGGTCGTCCCGAGCCCGGCCGCGGGCGTGTCCACCGAGCGCTTGAACCTCCTCTACAACGCCGCCGACGTCGGCGTGAACACGTCCACCGGCGAAGGCTGGGGGCTGCCCAGCTTCGAGCATGCGGCCACGGGCGCGGCCCAGATCGTCCCTGCGCACAGCGCCTGCGGAGAGCTCTGGTCGAGCGCCGCCGAGGTGCTCCCCGTCCGCCGAACGCTCACCCTCTCGGGCCTGCTCCAGGGCGGCGAGGTCGAGGCGCGCGACGTCGCCGACGCGCTCTCGCGCCTCTACCACGACGCTCCCCATCGGGAGCGCATGGCGCTCGCCGCATACGAAGTCGCTCACCAAGATGCGTACCGATGGGATCGGATCGCGGCCGGGTGGCATGCCTACCTGGGCGAGCACGAGGCCGCGCGGCGCTGATCGGCGGGAAGCGACAGCCGGAACCGCGCGCCGCCGAGCGGTGACGCGAGCACGGACACGCTGCCACCATGGACCTCGGCGATCCGACGGACGATGGCGAGGCCCAACCCGAAGCCCTGACTGCTCTGGGTGCGATCGTCGTCGAGGCGCAGGAAGGGCTCGAAGATGCGCTCGCGATCGGCCGCGGGGACGCCGGGGCCGTCGTCGTCGACGTGAACGCGGATCCCCTGATCCTCCTCTACCAGCGTGATCTCGACGCGGGCGCGGGCGTGGCGCTGGGCGTTGACGATGAGGTTCGAGATCGCGCGCCGGATCAAGCGCGCGTCGATCACCACGAAGAGCGGAGCCTCCTCCGCTACGGGAGGCGCGAGCGTGACCTGAGAGGCCATGTCGGAGAGCGTCTCGCAGAGCTCGCTGACCAGCCGGCGGAGGTCGATCGTGGCGCGGGCGTGGGCGCGCGGCTCCTTGAGCCGCACATAGGTGAGGAGCTCTTCGATCAGGCCGTCGACCTCGGCGAGATCGCGATCCATCCGCGCCAAGCTGCGTCCGCGCTCCTCGGCGGAGCCCGCGTCCCGCAGGCGCTCGAGGGTGAAATAGAGGCGCTGAATCGGGGTGCGGAGCTCGTGCGACGTCATGTGCAGGAGCTCCTCCTGCGCGGCGACGAGGCGCTGGATCTCGCCCGCCATGCCGTTGAACGCCGAGGCGACGGTGCCAATCTCGTCGTCCGCGCCAATCTCCGCGCGGGTCGCGAGCTCACCGCGGCCGAGTGCGCGGGCCGAGCGCGCGAGGCTGTCGAGGCGCCGGCGAATGGGGCGCAGCAGCGCGTGCACGCCGAGCGACAAGGCCGCCGCGAAGAGCAGGACGAACGCCGTGCCCCGGAGACCACCCATCGGATGGACGCTGTTGATCGGCCCGATCCGGAGCACTTCATCCGTCCCAGCGACGGCCGCGAAGACGACCGCGTCGAACGGTTTGTGCGTCCGCAGCATCTCTCCTCGATCGAGGCGCGAGGAGTCACCTGCCGAGAGGCTCAAGCTGCTGCGCGGGACCAGCGCGATGGGGACGCCGCTGTGCGGTACGGCGCGCGCGAGGATCGCGTTCATGTCGCCGTGCGATCGATGCGTGGCCGCGAGCAGCTCGACCGTCACCGAGATGGGGCCCGAGAGGGTGTCCTCGATGTTGCGACCGACCTGCGCGTCGACACGCGGCGCGATGAGCACGCGAGCCACGAGGCCGCCGAGGAGCAGGGTGACGAAGAGGTTCGCGTAGACGCGAAGAAAGAGCCTGTCCATCGTGTCTCACTTGGTCACGTAGAGGTAGCCGACGCCGCGGACCGTCTTGATGATCTCCCCTTGGCTCGCGGTCTCCTGGAGCTTGTGACGGAGGCGCGAGACCATGAGATCGATGGATCGATCGAAGTCGTCGGGGTGCACGCCGCGAAGCTCCTGGTAGAGGACGGCGCGGCTCATCACCTGGCCGGCGTGAGAGGCGAGGTAGAAGAGCAGATCGAACTCGCCCGACGTGAGCGGTACGGCGACGCCGCGCATGCGCGCCTCGCGGGTGGAGGCGTCGACGGTCAGCGCACCGATGGTGAGGCTCTCTCTCCGGGCCGAGGGGGCGCCGCTGGGGCGGCGCAAGAGAGCGCGTATGCGGGCGAGCAAGACGCGGGGACGGACCGGCTTGGCGAGGTAGTCGTCGGCGCCGATCTCGAGGCCCACCACCTCGTCGACCTCGGCACCGCGCGCGGTCAACATCAGGATGGGACCGGGATAGCCGTCGCGCACCTCGCGACAGACCGAGAGCCCGTCCCGGCCGGGGAGCATCAGATCGAGCACCACGAGGCTGGGCCGCTCGGCGAGGATGCGCGCGACGGCGCGATCACCGCGGGCGTCGGTCGCCACGAGGTAGCCTTGTTGCGCGAGGAAGTCGGCGATCATCGCGGCGAGCGCCTGGTCGTCCTCGATGATCAGGATGCTTTGCTGTGACATGGGCCCCGCGCGGAGATCGGGCCGCCGCGCCGCGCCGCACATCAGCAGCGGCGACCGAGGCCCGATGGGTCGAGCGTCGCTCCACGCCGGGCGAAGGGTCAACAGACGTTACCAATTGGTACATTCCGCTCGCGCCGGCCCTTTCGGCGAGGCGCGCCGAGCAGGGGCTCGCCCTCGTCTCTCAAGGAGCGGCTTCGCCGAGGCCGCGCAGCCAGGCGTCGGCGACGGTGACGTCGATGGGGCGATCGACGTCGACGATGCGCGGGGTCTCGATGGCGCGCACGACGAGGCCTTCCTTCACGCAGCTCGCGAGCAGCGAGCGCACGCGGCTCTGCCCGCGATCGACGACCGCGCGCGCCAGCGTCCGCGCCCGCGGGCCGAGGCCGTAGATGCCCGCGACGATCTGCGCCGGCTCGATCCGATCGTCGCTCACGCGCACCACGCGGCGTCCCGCGTCGTAGGCCACGTAGGTGGGGAGATCGTCGTCGGTCCGGGGCGTGACCGCGACGGCGAAGTCGGCGCCGGTCGCCAGATCGGCCTCGATGCGTGCGCTCAGGGCGTGGAAGTCGGCGCGCGGCATCACCACGTCGACGGCCATGGCGAGCACGGGGCCTTCGGGGACGGCGCCCAGACCGACCGCGAGCGTGTGCAGCGACGACGGCGTCACGCACGCGACGACGCGGGCCTGCGAGCAGCCGGCCCAGGACGCGATGGCGCGCGCCGCTTCGGCGTGCTCGGCGCGCACGAGGCAGGTGATGCTCAGGCAGCCGATCGCGCGCAGCGCTTCGAGCGTACCGCCGAGCAACGTCCGTCCACCGACGGCGACGAACGGCTTCCCCAACCTTCCGCCCGGCGCGGTGAGCCGACGGCTCTCTCCGGCTGCGAGTACCAACCCGTGCATCGGACCACCTCCGCCGCGCTTCGATGTCGGCGCGCCGCCCTTTGCGCTGGATTTCGTTGCGATGGGGTGATGCGGACGACCGCGGGTGATCGCGGAGATCGCGCACGCGCGGCGACAGCGCGGAGAGCCCGGAGGAAATCACCGGCCCCGGCGTGCCTCCGCGCATCGGGCGGACACATTCGGGGGCCACCTCGAGAACAGCAGGGAGCCGAACGGAATGCCTTGGAGAGCCCGGAGCACGGAGCCGGAGAGGCGCGCCCATGCGCGCGTCTCGTTCATCGATCGCCTGACTGCATTGCAGGTTCGACGCCCGGTCATCCCGCTGCTCATCGCGCTCGTGCTCGCGGCGATCTCGGCCGTGCTCGCGTCGCGCCTCACCGTCGCCACCGGCTTCGAAGCGCTGCTGCCCGAGAAGCGCGCGAGCGTGAAGGAGCTCGATCGCGTGGCCAAGCGGACCACCGGGATCTCCTCGCTCTTCGTGGTGCTCGAAGGCGGCCCCGAGACCACGTCCGACGCCATGCGCCGCGCGGGCGACGCGCTCGTCACGGAGATCGGCAAGATCGGTCCGCCATGGGTCGGCAGCGTCGAGGACGGGCTGCACGAGGCGCACCGCTTCCTGCTGCCGCGGGCCGGGCTCTTCGCCGACAAGGCCGCGCTTTCGTCGCTGCGCGACGACATCGACGCGCGCTACGCGTACGAGGTCAACAAGGCCTTGGGAACGAGCCTCGACGACGACGAGCCGCCGCCTGCGCTCGGCGCTGATCGCGTGCGGTCCCTGTTCCACGGCGTCGAGGGCCAGGCCGAGCGCTACCCCGACGGTTACTACCAATCCAAAGACGGACGCGTGCTCGTGGTCGCGGTGCGATCGAAGGTGATGGGCACCGATCTGGAGCGCGGCCAAGAGGCCATTCGCCGGGTGCGCGAGGTCGTCGAGAGCACCCACCTCGAGCGCTTCGATCCGGCGATCCACTGGGGCTTCACCGGTGATCTCGTGAGCGGCAACGCCGAGTACGCCGCCATCCATCGCGATCTCACGGAGGTCGGCGTGGTCGGATCGGTGCTCATCGCGGCCGTCGTCTTCGCCTTCTATCTGCGGGTGCGCACGCTGGTCGCGATGCTCGCCACCATCGGCGTGGGCCTCGCGTGGACGTTCGGCATGACGCAGCTCGCGGTCGGCCGGCTCAACATGGCGACCGGCTTCCTCTTCTCGATCGTCGCCGGCAACGGGATCAACTTCGCCATCCTGTTCATGACCCGCTACGTGGAGGCGCGCAGCCACGGCGCGGATCTCGCGGACGCCGTGCGCACCGCCCACCGCGAGACCTGGCGCGGCACGCTCACCGCGGCGGCCGCGGCGGCCGCGGCGTACGGATCGCTCGCCACCACCGAGTTCCGCGGCTTCCGCGACTTCGGCTTCATCGGCGGGCTCGGCATGATCCTCTGCTGGATCGCCACCTACTGGACGCTGCCCGCGATCCTCGCCGCCATGGATCGCGTCCTGCCGCTCACGCAGAACCGCGTGGGCCTCTTCGCGCGCATCCGCGCCCGAGGCCAGGGGATGGTGCCATTCTCGGAGCCGTTCGCCGCGCTGGTGGTGCGCTTCCCGCGCGTCGTGGCCGTCACCGGCGTCGCGCTGGCCGTGCTCGGGTTCGCCGTCACCGCGCGGTACGCGCACGCCGATCCGATGGAGTACGACGTCAAGAACCTGCGCACCGAGATGCACGCGCGCGCCGAAGAGGTGCGCCTCAACAAGCTCGCGGAGTCGATCACCGGGCACCTCGCGCAGAACGGGATGGCCATCCTCGTCGACGATCCGGCCCAGATCGCGCCGCTCCGTCACGAGCTCGAGGCCCGGCGCGATCGCGCCCCCGCGAACGAGAAGCCCTTCGCCGGCGTGCACTCGCTCGGTGATTTCGTGCCCGCCGATCAAGCGGCGAAGATCCCGATCCTCCTCGAGATCAAGGACAAGCTCGTGCGCGCGGAGAAGCGCGGCCTCGTGTCCGACGACCTCCGAAAGCAGATCGCGACCTATCTCCCGCCCGACGATCTGCGGCCGTTCGGTATCGCCGATCTGCCCGAAGGCATCGCGCGCGCGTTCACCGAGACCGACGGCACGCGCGGGCGCATCGTGTACATCAGCCCGATCTTCAACGGGGCCATGGACGACGCGCACTACCTCCTGCGCTGGGCCGACTCGTACCGCGAGACGCACCTGCCCGACGGCAGCGTGGTGCGCGGCTCGGGGCGCGCCGTGATCTACGCCGACATGTGGTCCGCGATCCTCGCCGACGTGCCCAAGGCCGTGGCCGTCTCGGCGGCGGCCACCGTGCTCGTCGTCCTCCTCGCCTTCCGCGCGAGCCGCGCGGCGGTGGCGGTGCTCTTCGCGCTCCTCGTGGGCGTGGGTTGGATGGGCGGCATCCTCTCGCTCGTGCCCATGCGCCTCAACTTCTTGAACTTCATCGCGCTGCCGATCACGTTCGGCATCGGCGTCGACTACGCCGTCAACATCGTGCAGCGTTACCGCACCGAAGGCACGGGCGGCGTCATCGCCTCCATTCGCAAGACGGGCGGCGCCGTGATCCTCTGCAGCATGACCACGACGCTCGGCTACTTCGCGCTCGTCGGCTCGCAGAACCACGCGGTGCGCAGCTTGGGGATCGCGGCCGTCGTCGGCGAAGCGACCTGCCTGCTCGCGGCGGTGCTGGTCCTGCCGGCGGCGTTGCTCTGGCTCGCCGATCGCCGGCGCAACGCGACCGCGAGCGAACCGGGGACCGTGGTAGAACCCTGTCCATGAACCGCCTCCTGCCGGTGCTCGTCGCGGCGACCCTGACGTTCGGCTGTGGATCGCGCATGAACGATCCCACCGGCAGCGGCGGCGCGCACGGCACCGGCGGCCACGATCCGAGCGGCACGGGCGGCTCGGGCACCGGCGGCGCCGGAGAAGCGCGCGGGTTCCCCGTGGGCGGCCCGTGGGTCAGCTTCTACGGGAGCGCGGACGGCGTCGATCTCGCGAAGGTTTCGGACACGTTCCGCATCATCAACATCGACGTCGATCCCGACACCGACAACTTCACCGACGCGCAGATCCAAACGCTCCGCAAAGGCGGACAGAACCGCGTCATCTCGTACATGAACGTCGGCGCCTGCGAGCAGTACCGCTCGTATTGGGACGTCGACCCGCCCGGGCACAAGTCCTGTCAATCGACCGGCGCGCTCACCACCGAGTACGGCGGCTATCCCGACGAGCGCTGGGCCAACCTCGGCAACGCCGACTATCGCGATCTCATCGTCGACTACGTGGCTCCGCGGCTCGCGGCGCGCGGGATCGACGGCTTCTTCCTCGACAACATGGAGGTCGTCGAGCACGGCGCGAACGCCGGCGAGGGCCCGTGCGACGCGGCTTGCTCGCAGGGTGGGCTCGATCTCGTGTGGGAGCTACGGCAGCGCTTCCCGGACAAGCTCATCGTGATGCAGAACGCGTCGAGCGACGTGACGCGCCTGGGGACGACGCATGGAGTCCCCTTCCCTTCGCTGCTCGATGGAGTCTCGCACGAAGAGGTCTATTCGAATGGTGGTGATGCCGAATCACGGAGCGAGATGCTCGCGTGGGTGGGGATGAAGCTGATGGTGGGGACGCGCCCCTTCTGGCTCGCCTGCGAAGAGTACGTGGGCGCATGCGCCGCCGCGCAGAAGCCGGACGCCGACGATCTCTACGCAAAGGCCACGAGCGACGGGCTCAACGCCTACGTGACCGACGAGAGCGGGATGCAGATCGGCCCTTGTTTCTGGGGCGATTTCTAGAGACCGGGGGCCGCCATCGCCACGTCGCTCTTCACCGGCGTCGTCGCCATCGTCCCCACGAAGCGGCGCCGCTTCCTCTGGGCCGCCTGGTGGTCCGCACCGCCCGAGGCCGATCCGTTCCGCAAGCCGGACGCTTCCAGCGGCGGCGCGCGCTCGCGTGAAGAGGCGCGCGAGCTCGCGGAGAAGGCCGCCGGGCAGCGGCTCGTGGAGATCGACGGCCGCTGGGCCGGCGCATGGGTGCGCGTGCTCCGCGGCGACTCGCCGTGGCCGAAACAGACCACCGCCCCCGAAGAAGATCGCGCCGCCGCACCACCGCCTCCCGCGACGAGAGGGAGCCGCGCCTGGGCGCTCGCGGTGCTGGGCATCGGCGCCGACGCCACGGCCGACGAAGTGAAGCGCGCCTTCCGCGCCGCCGCGCTGCTCACGCACCCCGATCGCGGCGGTGACGATGCTGCCTTCATCGACGCGAAACGCGCGCTCGACGTCGCGCTCGCCGCCGCCACCGGGACGCGCAAGCGAGGGAAGCGCGCGCGGTGAGCGTCTTGGCATCACCGCATCGCCGGCCTTCATCGTCTCGATGAACGAGCCTGTCGCCCTCTCCGCTTCGAGGGCGTGAACGATGCCTCGGGGGCCACTGTGAAGCCTCATTCACGAGCCGTCGCGCGCGGCATGCTTCTGCGTGGATGGGCAATGCTCGCCCTCGCCGAGAGGCCCGCACGCTCGCCGTCTTCAGCGTCGGCGAGGACCATCGGGAACGCATGAGGCATCGCAGCGCCGAGGATGGCCCGCGGGTGGCACGCCTCGTGAACAGCCCGCGGCCCCGTTCGCGTCGACGCGACGATCAGAGTCCGCTCCCTCGGACCTTCGAGACCACCATGCGCATCGTCTCATCATCTCTCCTTGGCACGTTGGGCTTTCTCCTCGCCGCCTGCGGGGCCAGGCCGGCATGCGACGCACGCGATGCGGCCGAGTGCGCCCGCCTCGCGAACAGCTACCTCAAGGGCATCGACGGCCTCACGAGGGACGAAGCGAAGGGAGTCGCGCTCTCCAAGCAGGCATGCGACGCCGGCGACGCGCTCGGATGCGCTTACTTGGCAGGTGCGTACGTGCTGGGGATCGGTGGCCTTCCCAAGGACGAAGCCCGCGCGGCCGCGCTCTGGAATCAGGCGTGCGACGGCGGTGCCGCGCGCGCATGCGGCAACGTCGGTGCGGCGTACGCGAAGGGGCTCGGCGGCGTGGCGAAGGACGAGGCGAAGGCCGTCGCGTACTACAAGAAGGGGTGCGACGGCGGCGACGCGTATGCTTGCACCGGCCTCGCCGGAGCGTATTCGGGGGCGCACGGCGGCGTCGTGAAGGACGAGGCGAAGGCCGTCGCGCTCTTCAAGCAGGGGTGCGACGGCGGCGATCCGCGTGGCTGCGCCTACCTCGGGGTAGCGTACGCGGGAGGGCTCGGCGGCCTTGCGCAGGACGAGGGCCGCGCGGTCGCGCTCTTTCAGCGAGCGTGCGACGCCGGTGATGCGGACGGGTGCGAGCGTCTCGGGCAAGCATACTTCGAGGGGCTCGGTGGCCTTCCGAAGGACGACGTCGGCGCGGTCGCGCTCTTTCAGCGAGCGTGCAACGCCGGTAATCCGAACGGATGCGAGCGCCTCGGGGTAGCGTACGAGGGGGGCCTCGGCGCCCTCGTGAGAGACCAAGCGAAGGCCGTCGCGCTCTTCAAGCAAACGTGCGCAGACGGGGTACTGGCAGGATGCGTGGACGTCGCACACGCGTACGAGCTGGGCCTCGGTGGCCTCGCCAAAGACGACGCGAAGGCCGTCGCGATCTATGAGCGAACGTGCGCAGAGGGCGTCGGCTGCCAGTTTCTCGGGACCATGTATGCGCAGGGGCTCGGCGGTCTCGCGAAAGACGAAGCGAAGGCGGTCGCGCTCTGGAAGCAGGCGTGTGACAGCGGCCAGCCCTACGGATGCAGCAACCTCGGCACCATGTACGCAGAGGGGCTCGGCGGCCTCGCGAAGGACGACGCCCGGGCGGTCTCGCTCTTCGAGCAAGCGTGCAACGGCGGCATCGCGCAGGGATGCACGAGCCTCGCGCGCATGCTCGAGGCGGGCCGCGGCGGCCTCGCGAGAGACAGCGCGCGCGCCAAGGCTGTACGAGAGCGGTTGCGACGCGGGCGACGGTGATGGCTGCGAGCGTCTCCGCGCTCCCGCGATTGCCGGAGAATCGGTGCGCCGGCCAACCCGGTGCGTGAGCGTTCCCCCATCGTTGCAGGTGTACACCCCATCACGCTTCGTACGCCGCCGAGCCGCGGCGGCGCGTGCGCACCACACCCGATTGACGACGCGAGTGGGAGCCCAGTATCGTCAAAAATGGCGGCCAGTATTCGATCAGGGCTCGCCTTCGAGTGGGGCGCTTACGGTGAAGGGGACAGGGCTCGTCATGAGATCTCGCACGGTTCGACGCTGGGTGGCCGCAGCGGTCGTCGTCGGCGGCATGGGCTTGGCGCAACTGGACACGCGCGCTGCAGTGCCGGGGACCATCACGAACCAGGGCCGCCTCTTCGACGCGAGCGCCCAACCGATCAACGGATCGCTTCAGGTCCTCTTCGCCATCTACGACGCGCCCACGGCGCAGACGCCCATCTGGAGCGAGGAGCACACCATCACCTTCGACGAGGGCTACTACTCGGTCTCGCTCGGCTCGGTGGTGCCCTTCGGCGACAAGGTCTTCGACGGCTCGGTTCGTTACTTCGGGATCACGATCGGCACCGATCCGGAGCTCGCGCCGCGCTCGGCGATCCAGAGCGTGCCTTACGCGCTGCTCGCCGGCGACGTTCGCGGCGACATTCATCCGACGTCCGTCTCGATCGGTGACAAGGAAGTCATCAACAACAACGGCCAATGGGTCGGCGATCCCACCGGCTTGATCGGCCCGACCGGGCCCACGGGCCCCGCCGGCGCAGCAGGCGCGACCGGCGCTGCAGGCGCAACCGGCGCTGCGGGCGCTGCAGGCGCAACGGGACCGGTGGGCCCTGCTGGTGCAACCGGTGCTGCAGGCGCTGCGGGCGCCACCGGAGCAACGGGCCCGGTGGGTCCTGCTGGCGCGACCGGCGCAGCAGGCGCAGCAGGCGCCACCGGCGCGACGGGACCGGCGGGTCCTGCGGGAACCACAGGCGCGACCGGCGCGACAGGCGCGGTGGGTCCTGCTGGCGCGACCGGCGCGACCGGCGCGGTGGGCCCTGCAGGCGCGACCGGCGCAGCGGGCGCCACGGGCGCGACGGGCCCCGCGGGTCCTGCAGGCGCAACCGGCGCGACAGGCGCGATGGGTCCTGCTGGCGCGACCGGAGCCACCGGCGCCACCGGATCAACGGGTGCCGACGGCGCCACCGGCGCGATGGGCCCAGCAGGACCCGTGGGGCCGCAGGGCCCGATCGGACCGACCGGCGCGACGGGTGCCACCGGCGCGACAGGTGCCACCGGCGCACAAGGGCCGATGGGGCCCACGGGAGCCACCGGCGCAACGGGCGCGGATGGCGCTGTCGGTGCCACGGGTGCGACGGGTCCGATTGGACCGATGGGTCCAGCGGGCGCAACGGGTGCCACCGGCGCAACGGGCGCGGATGGCGCCATCGGTGCCACCGGTGCGACGGGTCCCATTGGACCGATGGGTCCAGCGGGCGCAACGGGTGCCACCGGCGCAACGGGCGCGGATGGCGCCGTCGGTGCCACCGGTGCGACGGGTCCCATTGGACCGATGGGTCCAGCGGGTGCCACCGGCGCGACGGGTGCCACCGGTGCGACGGGTGCAGATGGGGCGACCGGCGCCACCGGCCCGATTGGACCGATGGGTCCAGCGGGCGCCACCGGCGCGACGGGGGCGACCGGCCCCGCGGGCGCGACGGGTGCAACCGGCGCGGTTGGACCACAGGGTCCAGTCGGTGCGACGGGCGCAACGGGTGCCGACGGCGCGACCGGCGCGATGGGCCCGCAAGGGCCGGTGGGGCCGACGGGCGCCACCGGCGCGACGGGCCCTGCGGGTGCGACGGGTGCAACCGGCGCGGTTGGACCGCAGGGTCCAGTCGGTGCGACGGGCGCCACGGGTGCAACCGGCGCGACGGGCGCTGATGGTGCGACGGGTGCAACCGGCGCGATTGGACCGCAGGGTCCAGTCGGTGCGACGGGCGCGACGGGCGCACAAGGCCCTGTCGGTGCTACCGGCGCTCAAGGCGCTACCGGCGCAACGGGCGCACAAGGCCCTGTCGGTGCTACCGGCGCAACGGGCGCTCAAGGCCCTGTCGGTGCTACCGGCGCACAAGGCGCTACCGGCGCAACGGGTCCTCAGGGCCCTGTCGGTGCTACCGGCGCGCAAGGCGCAACGGGTGCTCAAGGCCCTGTCGGTGCTACCGGCGCACAAGGCGCTACCGGCGCAACGGGCGCTCAAGGCCCTGTCGGTGCTACCGGCGCAACGGGTGCTCAAGGCCCTGTCGGTGCTACCGGCGCGCAAGGCGCTACCGGCGCAACGGGCGCTCAAGGCCCTGTCGGTGCTACCGGCGCAACGGGTGCTCAAGGCCCTGTCGGTGCTACCGGCGCCGCGGGTGCTCAAGGCCCTGTCGGCGCCACCGGCGCTCAAGGCCCTGTCGGCGCCACCGGCGCGCAAGGCGCGACTGGCGCGCAAGGTCCTGTCGGTGCGACCGGCGCTCAAGGCCCTGTCGGTGCGACCGGCGCGCAAGGCCCCGCCGGCTCGGCCAACATCAATGGCACCGTCAACACCATCATCAAGTTCACGAGCGCCACCACGGGCGGCAACTCGAACATCACCGATGATGGCTCGCTCATCAGCGCCAACGTGCCGGTCGTCATCAATTCGAGCGCGAACAGCGCGGGCAACATCCGCTTCACGGCGGCCAATCCATCCGTGGTCGCGAGCTCGTACATCATCGTGCCCGGCGGTGCGTACTTCAACTCGGGCACGGTGTACTTCGAGGCGCAGGCTCAGCTCCGCGGCGGCATCCACAACGACACCGGCGCGTACCTGACGATCGCGGGCGGCACGAGCGGCATCACGTACGTGACCGGCAACCTCGGGATCGGCACCACGGGGCCTGCGGAGCAGGTGCACGCGACCGGCAACATCCGCGCGGATGGCATCGTCTACTGGGGCAACGGGCTCGTGCGCACCGAGACCAAGGACGACCCGGGCCTCATGGGATCGCAGGGCGCACGCAGCGGCTTCTTCGAGACGTCGAACCCGGTGGCCGCCAACTTCTATCCGAACGTGTCGGGCTGGCAGCACTACTTCGAGACGCGCCACAGCAACAACGGCAACAACTTCGCGTTCCAGATCGCGGGCAGCTTCTTCGACCAGGACTTCTGGTTCCGCAAGACCAACAACGCCGGGAACACCGAGTGGTCGCAGCTCATCGGCGCCGGCAACCGGACCTGCACCGCCCCGTTCAACAGCCTCGGCGTGGTCACCCCCGTCACCGTCGGCGGCATCACGCGGAGGAACACCATCTGCGCGACCATTCGGCTCAGCGGGCTCAACTTCAACGACGCGCAGAACGTCTGCTACGCGCTCGGCGGTCACATCGGCACGTACAACGAGACGTACCGCCTCGCGCAGACGTACGGCCTCGCCAACGTCGTCGGGAACGGGGACTGGATTGGCAGCCGCGCCGGCGATGACCAGGCGTACTGCGTGAACAACACCACCACCCTCAACAACTTCGAGGGCGTCTGCGACAAGGAGAACGTGCGCACCTATCGCTGCGTGAACAGCTCGACCAATGCGCAGTGACGCCGTGCGGTCGGGCCCGAGGAGAGCGATCGCCGCGGTGGCGATCGCGGCGATCGTGATCGGAGCAGGGCTCCGCGCGCGCCGCGATCGCAACGCAGCGGCGGCGCCGAGCACGCCGATCGCGGAGGCGCGCGCGGTCGGCACCACGCCATCGGTCGATGGGCGGGCGAAGGCAGAGCCCGCGCAGACGCCCACGCCGGGCATGGCCGCGCTTCCACCCGACGTGCTGGAGGCGCTGGAAAAGGGGCCGAAGGAGCCGCTCGTCCCTCGCGAGCTCGTGCTCGAGGCACACCCCGCGCCGGGCAGCGTCGTCACCGCGGAGCCGCTGGTCCCCCGCGAGCTCCCGCTCGAAGCGAAGCTCGCGCCGGGCAGCGTGCTCACCGCGGAGCCGCTCGTCCCGCGCGAGCTCCCGCTCGAGGCGGCACCGGCGAGACCGTGAGCCGGCCCGCCGGCGACGGCGTCATCTGGTGTCCGGCGAGCGAAGGCGCTACGACGGTCGCCGCATGATCCGAGGGGCTCTCGCTCACCGCATCCAGATCGCGGCGTTCGTCGCCGCGGCGGCGCTCGCAGCGGCGTGCGCGCAAACGCCGGAGCTTGCGCAGGAGCACATGAGGCGCGGGGACACGGCGCTCGCGGCCGGGAAATACCCCGCGGCGCTCGCGGCCTACGGCCACGCGCGTGAGATCGCGCCCACGGATCCGAGCGTGCAACGCGCGCTGATGCGCGTGCGGATCCACCTCGTCGCGGAGAATGCGGGGCGCATCAATGCCGATGGGATCGAGGACGCGCGCTACGAAGCGCAGCTCCTCCTCGACACGGACAAGCCGCGCGCGCCGGTGTACCTGACCGCGCTGGCGCAGGTGCTCCTCCGGCTGGGCGACGGTGACGGCGCGAAGCTCCAGCTCGCCGAAGCGCTGAAGCTCGATCCCGCGAGCGTGCTCGCGCACACCGCGCTCGGGACCATGCTCATGGCCCGCAAGGAGACCACCGCGCAGGCGAAGGCCGAGCTCGAGCAAGCCCTGAAGACGAAGCCCGATCACGCGCCGGCGCTGATCGCGCTCGGGCAGCTCAAGCTGGCCGAGGGCGATCTCGTGGGCGCGGCCGATCGGCTGGAGGCGGCGCTCCGAGCCGGCGAGGACTTCGGCGTGCGGATGGCGCTCGGGAACGTGCGATCGCAGCAACAGCGCGCCGCGGAGGCCCTCGATCACTTCCAGCGCGCGGTGCAAATCGATCCGAAGAGCGCCGACGCGCTGAGCGCCCTCGGGCAGGCGCTCCTCGGTGCCGGCCGCGCCGACGAGGCGGAGCGCGCGTTGCGCGCGGCGATCCAGATCCGGCCGGAGCCCACGGCCCAAACGGCGCTCGGCTTCGCGCTCGCGCGGCAGAAGAAGCTGGAGCCGGCGCTCGCGATCTTCACCCAGATGCTCGCGCTGGACGGCACCGCCGCCGGCGCGCTCTTCGGGGCCGGCATGGTGAGCGAGGACCTCGGGCAGAAGGAGCGCGCCGTCGGTTACTACCAGCGCGTGCTTGCGCTCCCCGCAGGGCGCGAGCGACAGATGCTCGCCGACATTCAGCGCGACGCGCAGGCGCGGGTCGCAGCGCTCACGCCTGCACCGAGCCCCTCGGCCTCCGCGGTCGCGCCCCCGCCGCCCAACAAGCGCTGAGAGCACGCCGCGCCGGCATGCGGCCAAGCTCGGCTGCATGCGAGCGCCGTCATGATCTCTCCATGGTCGCGCGTCGCTGTGGCATGGTCACGCGCGTGAAGCAGGCGCATGCCACGACGACGCGCGGAGGTGACGCGGGTCTCGCGATCCACGCGGCCCGTGATCATCGCGTCGCGCGGAGAAGATCATGATCGATCCGCCGCGTGACGAGGCCGAGCTCGCCCAACGCGCGCATGCGCTCGAGGGACGCACGCTCGGAGACCTCGCGGCCGCGGTGGGCGTGTCGTTCGCGGGCGGCGGGCTGCGCACGAAGGGCAAGCTCGGCGAGGTCATCGAGCGCGCGCTCGGCGCCACCGGGGGCTCGGCGGCGGTGCCTGATTTCCCGGCCCTCGGCGTGGAGCTGAAGACCATCCCCCTCGATGCGCGCGGCGAGCCGCGCGAGTCCACGTTCGTGTGCGCGTTCTCGCTGGCGGACGCCGATCGCGCGGAGTGGGCGACGTCGTGGGCGCGGCGCAAGCTCGCGCGCGTGCTCTGGGTGCCGATCGACACGCAGGCCGGGAGCGCGATCGAGACGCGGCGCATCGGCGCGCCGGTGCTGTGGCGCCCGACGCCCGCGCAGGAGGCCGTGCTCGCCGAGGACTTCGACACGATCATGGGGCTCGTCGGCATCGGTCGCGTGGAGGCGCTCGATGCGCGCACGGGTCGCTTTCTGCAAGCGCGCCCCAAGGCGGCGCACGGACGCGTCCGCACCCGCGCGTACGGCCCGGAAGGCGAGCCCATCGAAGCGCTCCCGCGCGGCTTCTACCTGCGCACCCGCTTCACGGGCGCCATCCTCCGCGATCCGGCGGCGCTGCCGGCCTGATCCACGCGCGCGGGGCCGTGCTAGCCTCGGCCCGGACCACGACGATGATCGTAGAGACCTTCCCCTCCGGGCCGCTCGGCTGCAACTGCTCCATCCTCGTCGATCCGGGGACGAAGACCGGGATCGTCATCGATCCCGGCGGTGACTTCGATGTCATCCGCGCCCGCCTCGAAAAGCACGGCGCCAAGATCGTCTCGATCGTCCACACGCACACGCACATCGATCACGTGGGCGCGACAGCCGATCTACAGCGCTGGGCCGACGCGCCCGCGCGCATCCACGAGGCGGATCGGTTCCTCTACGAGCTGCTCCCCGTGCAAGCCGCGCTGCTCGGCACGGGGCTCCCCGAGGTGTGCGATCTCGAAGGCGATCTGCGCGACGGCACCAGCATCAACGCCGGCGGCCTCACGGCGCACGTGCTGCACACGCCCGGGCACACGCCGGGGAGCGTGTCGTTCCTGGTGCAGTCGCCGGAAAGCAGCGTGGTGTTCACCGGCGACACGCTGTTCCGCCGCGGTATCGGGCGCACCGATCTGTGGGGCGGCGACAGCGATCTGATCCTCCGCTCCCTGCGCGGCAAGCTGCTCACGCTCGACGAGACGACGCGCGTCGTCGCCGGGCACGGACCGGAGACGACGATCGGCGAGGAGAAGCGGGCGAACCCGTTCCTGCGTCGCTGATCACCCCAGCACCGCCTCCGCGGACGCGGCTCCGAGTGTCGGACGAGCCCGCGGCGTGAAGCTCCTTACAAAGCTGTGTGCCAAAGGACGGGTCACCCGTCTCCGCGCTCTGGGATCTGTGTGCGAAAGGACGGGTCACCCGTCACCGCGCTCTCAGGTCTGAGTGCCAAAGGACGGGTCACCCGTCTCCGCGTTCTCGGATCGGAGTGCCAAGGACAGGTCACCCGTCTCCGCGCTCTCGGATCCGCGTGCGAGACGACGACGGCCAGCCTCCGCGCGCAGCTCAGCGCGCAATGTTGCGAGCCAGCTCGGCGAGGCGCGCGCGATCCTCATCGGTCGCGGGACGCGTCCCCGATCCGCGGATCTCGATACCTTGGTGAATGAGGTTGTCGGCGTAAGCGGCGACGATGCCGAAGGCCTCGGGCGTGAGCTCGTTCAGCAGGCGAAGGACCTCCTCGCCTCGCCGCTCGCCGTCGGCGATGGGCAACCGGACCGGCGCCGAGCCGGCATCTTCGCGGGTGAGCGTGCCGTCGGCATAGAGGCGCCACGTCTGCCGCGCGCCGGGGTGCTCGGTCCAGAAGACGAGCGCGAGGCCGGGCTCGGGCTTCGCTGCGAGCGTCATCGGGACGAAGCTCTCGCGCGGCGGCAAAGGCTGGATGCCGCCAGCCACGTATTGGCCCGGGCCGATGTCCCCCATGGTGCACGTGTATGCGCGCCACGCGGTGGCAGCGGCCATCACGCCGGCGCTGGCCGCGCCGAAAAGCGCGAGGCGCACGCGCTTCTTGCGCACGCCGACGGGGCAGTCGGCGGTCAAGACGGTGCCGTCGGTGCGGCGATAGAGGCGCACGCACATGGCTCCGTCGCGCTCGGCGAGCAGGCGCTCGGCCTCGTCGCGCGGCATCGCGGAGAGGTTGTAGACGTTCTTCTGGCACTGACCGCAGAAGCGCACGCGGTCGTCGCCCGTCATCGCGTCCCAGCTCGCGGTGCACGGGCTCGCGATGCGCACGTTCTCGAGCAGCGACGCGCGCCGCGCTTCGATGTGCGCGAGACGCGCCTCCAGCGCGGCGAGCTCGCGCTGGACGGCTTCGTGATCGTGGACCGCGACGCGTAGCTCCTCGGCCTTCTTGCCGAGGTCGGCGAGCTCTTGGCGCAGGTCGTCGCGACGGGCTTCGAGGGCGTGTCGATCATCGCGATAGTGCATGGAGCCTCAACGTAGCGCGGACGGGCGCGCCGGCCCGGATGCGACGCACGACATCGAGAAAAGTTCCATGACCGAGCGGACGCGCACCGCCGGCGCGGCCTTCCTCGCACAAGGAATGCCCCGACAGCCGCAAGGAACGGGCGGGCCGCGACGAGCCCGCCCGTGCCCTCAACCGCCGCCGAGCGCGCGCGAAACGCCGCGCTCGATGGCCTCCACGAGGTAAGGCCGAAGGCTCGCCGCCGGCAGGATGCGATCCAAGGAGCCCACCTCCTTCGCGCGGTGCACCGAGTGGACCCGATCGAACTCCTCGGCCACCTCGCCGAGCTTCTCCGATCGCACGATGGGCCACAGCTCCGCGCGGCGCGCCGCGAGCTTGCGTTTCTCTTCGCCCTGCGCAGAGGCGATCTGCGCGTCGAGCTCGGCGATGCGTGGATCCTTGGACGTCCGCGCGTCGACGTCGCGCGTGAACACCACCGCCGCGGCCGGCGCGCCGCCGATGACCGACGCGTAGCTGCCCTCGATCGCGGCGGCCTCGAAGCCCTCGTTGAGGCGCTTGGAGAAGACCACGAAGGCGCCGCCGTGGTAGCGCGAGATCACGCAGAACACGATGGGCCCGCGGAAGTTCACGATGGCCCGCCCGATCTCGGCGCCGTATTCGAGCTGCAAATTGCGCATCGACTCGGGCGATCCATCGAAGCCGGAGAGGTTCGCCAGCACCACGGCGGGCCGGTTGCCGCTCGATGCGTTGAGCGCGCGCGCCACCTTCTTCGACGACCGCGGGAAGAGCGTGCCCGCCGACCACTGCTCCGGCCCATCCGCCGGGACGAAGCCGAGGCGACGCACGGGACGCGACTCGATGCCGACGAGGCACACCGAGTGACCGCCGATGCGCGCGTCCCAGACCACCGCGGTCTCGGCGTCGCGCATCTCCCGCCAGCGCTCGAGGGGCCCGTGATCGCGATCGACGACCGCGCTCATGACGGCGCGCACGTCGAAGGGCCGCTTGCGCCCCGGGTTCTTCTCGTCGGAGAAGACCTCGCCGACGGTGGCGAACCCGTCGCTCGCGGGGTGCGGCGCGGTGCGCACGTCGCGCTCGATGGGATCGCTCGTGCGCGCGCGGCGCGGGAAGCGCTCGCCCGGCGCGATCCACGTGTGCTCGTGGTGCGCGAGCAGGATGCGGCACGCGCCGCCCACGTCCGCGGCCCAGTACTGCGCCTGCCCGTTCGGGCCCATGATCCGGTCGTAGCCGCCGATGCCCTGGTTGTCCTCGGCCGAGACGCTGCCCGAATAGTCGAGCGCCTGCTTGCCGGTGAGCACCATCGCGGCCTCGGGCGTCATCACCAGGATGCCGCGCGTGTGCATGAGCATCGTGGCCTCCGCGTTCCAATACGGCTGCGCGCCCACGTTCACGCCCGCGACCACGACGTTGATCTCGCCGCCGGCCTGGGTGAACTCGACGATCCGGCGCAGCGCCGCCGCGATCCAATCCATGTTCTCGGTGCCGCTCTGCATCGAGATCTTGGCGCCCGCGGAGAGCGCGAACCAATCGACGGGGACGCGCATCGCCTCGGCCAGATCGAGCGCGGCCATGATCCGCCGGCACTCCGGCTCGGCGACCGATCCCATCTCCTGGCTCGGATCGCCGAGCAGCACCACGCGCGTGAGCCCTTCGGGGTGGAGCTTGGTGAAGCTCTTCATCACGCCGGCCACGATGTGCGCGCGGTTCTTCCCCGGCGGGCGATCCACGGGGACGAGGCGACCGCTCTCGTCGAGGTCGTGCTCCACGAACACGCCGGGCGGAAAATCGCCGGCCGCGCTGCTCCTGGCCGGCGTCAGCAGGCGGATGATCTCGTACGGATACACGAGCCCGCGCCGGCGGAGCTGCGTCACCTTCTGCTCGTACTCGGACACCGGCCGGAGCGGCGCGTCGCTCGGATCGCTCACCGAGATCTGGAGCCCGTGCCCCACGGTCGCGGTGATGCGCAGCACCTGATCCTTGAGCTTCTGCGTCACCCGATCGGGGACGCGCGCCTGCACGAGCACCTGCTCCATCCCGAGGCCTTCGGTCCACGGCGAGAGGCGTCGCACCAACGCCACGAGCTCGCGCGACGAGAGATCGAGCTGCTGCCGCGAGTAGAGCAGCACGCGGTTCCACTGCAAGCGCTCGTGCGGCGCGCGCCGGGCCTGGAAGAGGCGGATGCTCGCCAGCGTCTCGAGCAGCATCCGCTCCAGGTACGGCAGGCCCACGACGCGGCCGGACGCGTCGCGCACCGGCGTGAAGTCGCGCACCTCGGCGACGGCGAGGAGCCGCTCGTCCTTGGGGTTGTCGCGCCCGCGCGCGTGGAACAGGAACACGTCCTCCGCCGACGGGAGGCGCTCGATGTCGAAGTTCGAGAGCCGCCACAGGTGCATCCGCTTGCCCATCATCGGATGGAGCCCGCGGTAGACCTTGTCCTCTTCGTAGCCCTGCCCCTCGCGGCGCGGGCGGAACGTGAAGTACTGCGCCCGCGAGAGGCGCCGCACCTTGCCGGGGAAGCGCGTGCTCGCCGGCTCGCCCGTGCGCAGCGCCGTCGTCGGATCGCCCACGAGCACCACCACGCGCCGCAGCGCACGCGCGATGCCCGCGGCCTCGAGCGCCGTGCGCACTGCGTGGACCGTCACCTCCGGGCCGGAAAGCGGCTCCGGGCTCCACGCGTGCACGTCGAGCACGATGTCGTGATCGGCCGGCACCGCCGCGAAGAGATCGCCGAGCGCCGCGATGGCCTCGGTGAGCCTCGGCAGGAGCGCGTGCGTCGCGAAGACGTGCACGCGCCGCCCCTCGTGATCGTACTCGGCCGAGAGGACGCTCTCCCGCGCGGTCGAGTGATACGCGATCTCCTGCAGATCGCGGATGCGGTAGTAGCGCCGGGTGAGCACCTCGAGCATCAGCTCCCGCATCGGGGGCGCCGCGTGCTCGAACCGCTCGAGCAACCCGCGCACGAGCGGCTGCGAGCAATCCACGAGCGTATTCAAGAGCTCGACCCGCTCGTCTCCCTTCGCGCCGGCCCCGAGCCGCGCGAGGCACGCATCCATCTCGGCGTAGACCGCGTCCCGCGCCCGCTCGAAGCCTGCTTGCTCGAAGACGCGATACCGCACCTCGCGCGCCAGATCGAAGACCGTGGGGAAGCGCCCCTGCGTGACCGTGATGATCCGACCGAGGAGCACGCGCAGCCGATCGCCCGCATCGCCCTCGCGCGCCGACAACGCGAGCAGCCAGCGCTCCAAGATGGCGGCCACCGCCGCGGCCCCGAAATCACCGCGATCGTGCGCCTTGTAGATCCGAACCAGGCTGTCCTCGAGCTCGGTCGTGCGATCCAGGCTCTCGACACCGTAGTGCGAGAGCGTCCGCCCGAGCTTGCCGAGGAAGCCGCTCGGCAAGCCCTCACCGCGCACGTCGATGGCGCGCAGATACGTCACGAGATACTCGCGCGGGCTCTGATCGGAGGGCCCATCGGGATCGTCCTCGGCCGGCTGCTGCCGGAAGAGCGAATGCAGATCGACGAAGATCGCGATCGCATCCTCCTCGGCGCGCATCAGCTCGGGATCGTCCTGCGGCAGCCCGCCGCAGCACGCGCCCCATTCGGCGACGAAGCGCCGCGCATACGCGGCATCCATGTCGAAGCCGAGCAGCAAGCGCCTGAGGCTCTCCAACGCGCGGCGGAAGCGCGTGCGCGCATCGTCGGGCGCGGGCGGCGCGGCTTCGAAGCGGAGCGGCTCCTCCGCGCCCTCGGCCTCGGCGCGACCGAGCGGCGCGAGCAGCATCAGCGGCGCGCCCGCGTCCACTTGCACGTTCGCGGTGACCAACACCTCGCGCACCCGCCCCGCGAAGGGCGCGGTCACGGCCATCTCCATCTTCATCGCTTCGAGCGTCAGGAGGCGCGCCCCCGCTTCGACCTCGGCGCCCGGCTGCACCGCGAGCGACAGCACCATCGCCGGCGCGGGCGAGCGCACCATGCCACCGGCGTCGCGGAACACACGGTGCGGCACGCCGTCGATCTCGATCAGGTAGCTCGTGTCCTGCGCGACGGTGAGCACGCGATGGCTCCGCCCGGCGTAGAGCAGCCGTCGCTCGAAGGGCCCGAGCCGCTCGAGCCGCACCAGCGCCGCGCCCCCGCCCGCGTCGACCCGATACTCGTGCGGCGACAGGTGCAGCACCTTGAGCCGGTAATCGCGCCCGCGGTGACGCAGCTCCACCGTGCGTCCCACCTCGGTGCGCAGCTTCGGCCGGCCGCGCGCCGCCGACGCGTAGAACTGCGCGCGCTCCACCGCGAGCTCGGCCTGATACGCCTCGGTCGCGGCCACCAGCAACGCGACCTCGGCGTGCTCGCGCGAGATGTGCTCGCCGCGCGCCGCGAGGCCGTCGAGCCACGCGTTGTCGACCGTGCTCTCGCGCACCTCGGGCCGCGCCAACAGCCCGAGCAGGAACGCCTTGTTGCTCGATCCGCCGCGGATCGCGATGGCCGCCTCCGCGAGCCCGCGCCGGAGCCGCGCGAGCGCCTCCTCGCGATCGCGCCCCCACGCGATCAGCTTGGCGATCATCGAATCGAACTCGGGCGGCACCACGTCGCCTTCGGTCACGCCGCGATCGACGCGCAGGCCCGGCCCCGTCGGCAGGCGCAGCATCTCGATGCGGCCCGGCGCGGGCGCGAACTCGTTCTCCGGATCCTCCGCGTTGAGCCGCACCTCGATGGCGTGCCCCATCGGCGGCGGCGGCTCGCCCTCGAGGCGACCGCCGCGCGCCACGTGGATCTGCAGCTTCACCATGTCGAGCCCGGTCGTCTCCTCCGTCACCGGGTGCTCGACCTGAAGGCGCGCGTTCACTTCCATGAACGCGAAGCGCTGCCGCTCCGGATCGTAGAGGAACTCTACCGTCCCCGCGTTCTCGTAGCCCACGATGCGCGCGAGCCGCGCCGCCGCGGCGCGCAGATCGCGATCCTGCTCGGGCGAGAGCGACGGCGACGGCGCCTCCTCCAGCACCTTCTGATGACGCCTCTGGATGGTGCAGTCGCGCACGCCCACCGCCCACGCGTTGCCGTGATGATCGCCGAGGATCTGCACCTCGATGTGGCGCGCCCCCGACACGCGCCGCTCCAAGAACACCGTCGCGTCCCCGAACGCCGCGAGCGCCTCGGATCGCGCCCGATCGAAGGCCGCGACGAGATCCTCCTCCGACGTGATCGCGCGGATGCCGCGCCCGCCGCCGCCCGCCGAAGCCTTGAGCATCAACGGATAGCCGAGCCCGCGCGCCTTCTCGATCGCCTCGTCGAGCGACTCCACCGCGCCCCCGCTCCACGGCGACACTGGCAGCTCGGCCTCTTCCGCGAGCTTCTTCGCCGTGATCTTGTCGGCGAGCCTTCGCATCACGCCGGGCGACGGCCCGATGAACGTCACGCCGAGCCGCGCGCACAGCTCGGCGAACTCCGCGTGCTCCGACACGAAGCCCCAACCGACCCACGCGGCATCCGCCTGCGAATCCCGCAGCGCCTTCTCCAGCCGCGCATAATCGAGGTACGCGCTCTTGCGCCGCCCATCCTTGGGATCGACGAACGTCGCCGCCCCGAGCCCCACCGCGAAGTCCGCCTCGCGCACGAACATCGCCCGCTGATCCGGCTCCGTGTAGAGCGCGACCGTCGCCGTCCGGCCGCCGTCCCGCCGCCCATCGTTCAGCTCTCGCACCGCATGGATCAGCCGCATCGCGGCCTCGCCTCGGTTCACGATGGCAACGCGCTGGAAGTCCTTCATCACGCTCTCACGCCTCGCTGTGCGCCGGCACCGGCCGCCGCCGCCCGTACATTACTCGGAGAGACCGCCCCCGCGACGCATCCCGCGACATGGAGGGACCCATGGATCCCCCCGTCCCTCGTTCTCACGCGAAATCACCGCGAATCCAGGCCTGTCGTCCCGGGTGGATCGGCTTCGCGCGCGCAGCCTGCCCCAGCAGGAGATCACCCGATTGCGCCCCGCGCCTCGCTCCCAAACGTGTCGCGCCAGGCGCGGCGCCGTGACGCTCAGCCTTCCTCGGTGGCCTCGCGCGCGATGGCATCGGCCAGCTTCTGCGCGACGACCGGCGTCAGCGGCGCATGCTGCGCGAGCAGGCGATACCAGAGCACCCCGAACGCGATGTCGAGGCACAGCTCCACGTCGCAACGCGGCCGGAGCTCCCCTCGTGCCTTGGCGCGATCGAAGAGCGCGCGCAGCGCCGCGCGGCGCGGCTCGATGAGCTCTTTGCGGAGCTCGGCCCCGAACGCCGGGTCGAGCTGCGCTTCGGCCATCAGCCCGCGCAGGAGGATGGGGATCGCCGCCACCTTGCTCGACAGCGCGAACGTCGACGTCAAGAACCGGCCCACGTCACCGCGCAGCGTGCCCGTATCCGGGCTCGGCACGTGCGCCGACGCGAGGCCGTTCAGCACCTCGAGCATCAGCGCCGCGCGCGACGGCCACCATCGATAGAGCGTCTGCTTGCCGACGCCGGCCTCGGCCGCGACTCCATCCATCGTGAGCGCGCCGTAGCCACCGCCTTGCACGATCCGGAGCACCGCCGCGTGGATGGCCTGCCGCGCCTCCTCGCTGCGCGGTCGCCCCGGCCGCTTCGCCGTCTCGTCCATGGCCCGGATGCTTACGGCGGAGCCCTCGCCTTGACAAGACGGTTCGTCTCGTTATTGTTTCGAAACACATCGTCTCGAAATGGAGACACTCGGAGGAACGACCATGACGACACAAGCACACTCGCCCCTCGACGCGACCAAGGTCGCCGTCGTGGGAGGCACCTCGGGCATCGGCGAAGCCACGGCCGCGCGCTTCGCCGCGCTCGGCGCAGCGGTGGTCATCGGCGGGCGCGACGCATCTCGGATCGAGGCCGCCGCCGCGCGCATCGCCCGTGTGGGCAAGGTCTCGGGCTTCGAGATCGACGGCGCGGACGCCGCGAGCGCGCGCCGCTTCTTCGAGCGGGTCGGGGAGATCGATCACCTCGTGCTCGCGCTGAGCGGCGGCAAGGGCGCCGGCCCCATCGCCACGCTCGCGCTCGACGATCTGCGGAGCGGCTTCGAGGCCAAGCTCTTCGCGCACCTGACGACGCTGCAAGCGGCCCTGCCGTTCGTGCGCTCATCCATCACCTTCGTCTCGGCGATCTCGGCGCGCGCCGCGCTCGCGGGCACCGCGGGCCTCGCGGCCATCAACGGCGCCGTCGAATCGCTCGTCCGCCCGCTCGCGAACGAGCTCGCCCCGCGCCGGGTCAACGCCGTCTCCCCCGGCGTCGTCGACACGCCGTGGTGGGACGCGCTTCCGAAGGATCAGAAGGATGGCTTCTTCGCCCAAGCCCAGAAGACGCTGCCCGTGGGCCGCGTCGGCCGCCCCGAAGACGTGGCGGAGGCCATCGTCATGGTCGCGACCAACGGCTTCATGACCGGCACCGTCCTCGAGATCGCCGGCGGCGCGCACCTCGCTCGCTGAACGCCTCCGCGTTGCGGTTCACGTCACGCCCGTGCCCACGCGCGGCCCCGCATGGACGATGACGACGCGGATGGCGTAGCTTCGATCCATGGACGCAGATCACCGCGTGCTCGCGACCAGCAGCGTCGTCCCGCAGCGCTTCCGCATCGACGTTGCCTCTTGGACCGACACGGGCCCGCGCCAAGAGCACAACGAGGAAGGCGACGTCGCCTCGCTCTCTCTCGGCCTGTATCTCGTGACCGAAGGCATGGGCGGGCATCGCACCGGCGATCGCGCCACCGAGATCATCGTCGACGCGATGCCTCGCTTCTTCGCCGCGAGCCACGCGCGCCCGGCAGAGCCTTGGCCTTTCGTCCCCTACCCCGATCGCCCTCACGAAGAGAACCGCCTCGCCGGCGCCGTCCGCGCGGCCGGTCGAGCCATCCGCGCGGCCGTGCAACGGCGGCCCGAGATGCGGGGATCGGGCAGCACGGTCGCCGCCGTCTCCATCATCGGTGATCGCATCCAGCTCGCCCACGTCGGCCATTGCCGCATCTACCGGCTGCGCGCCGGCGTCCTCGAGCAGCTCACCCGCGATCACACGCTCTACACCGACGCCCTCGAGCACCACCCCGACATCTCTCCGGAGGAGCTCGCCGCCATCCCACGCAACGTCATCACCCGCGCCGTCGGCATGGACGACGACGTGCTCGTCGACACCCGCACCGAAACCTCGAGGACCGGCGACCTCTACCTCCTCGCCACCGACGGGGCCTATCGCTCCCTCGAGGCGCACGAGATCGCATCCATCCTCCTCGGCCACCCCACGCTCGACATCGCCGTCCGCTCGCTCGTCGACGCG
Source organism: Minicystis rosea (assembly GCA_001931535.1). Taxonomy (GTDB): domain Bacteria; phylum Myxococcota_A; class Polyangia; order Polyangiales; family Polyangiaceae; genus Minicystis; species Minicystis rosea. The sequence continues at coordinate 15,047,542 of CP016211.1, read as the reverse complement.
GCCCTCGCCCGCGACGGCGACGACAACGCCACGGCCCTCCTCCTCCTCATCGGCCCTCGCCTCGCAACAGCCTCGTAGCCTTCACGCTTCCAAGCTCATCTCCGAGACGAGATTGGCAATCTCGCCCGCTTGCTCGTGAATCGCGAGCGGCGAGCAACTCGACCGCTCCGAGCAGGGTTGTTCAGCGCATGCCCTGCACACGTGATCTCGCGCGCAGCGCACCATTGCAGCACCGGAATGCCTTGCCGAACACCTGCGCAGCCGTGCGCGCGACATCATTGCTCGCGGCGCGGCGACCCGCGGCGCGCATGCACGCGCCGGCCGAATATCAGGCTTTTCCCCACGGGGAGTGTCCTGACGAACGTGGCCCGTCCGACGCGCGCGACGCTTCGCCCGAAGGGACTCCCGGGTCGAAGTCGAGCCCACAATCTTCGCAGGTGATCTCGTTCTTCGTCTTCGAGAGGAACGGGTTCGCCCACGCTCCGCGCCGCTTGTGCGGTCGGGCCACGCCACCGCAGCGCGGGCAGCGCTGAGGCTCGGGAGCCTTCGGATCGGCAGGGGGAGTGTTGCCGCTCACGGGCTCAAGCTGCCACGTTCGCGACGTCGCCGCGACCTCTTTCCTCCGCGCGATGCCTGCCGGTGCGCGTCATCGAGACCATCGACGAGCGTCATCCGATCAGCATCTCCTCGCCATCATCTGCGCTGGCGCCCGCCTCAATGGTTCTCAACGCTTCTCAACGCGCCTCAACCAATGAGGGCGGCGTCGAGATCCTCCACGCCCGCGAGGTCCTCGACCTCGGACACTTCGAGCTCGAGCGCCTCGGCGAGCGCCGCTCGCGCAGCGAATGCCGTCGCGCGTACCTCGGGCCGCCGGCCCGTGAGCGCGTGCACCGACGTCACCGCGTAGTCCTTGATCCCGCAAGGCACGATGAGCCCGAACGCATCGAGATCGACCGCGAGGTTGAGCGCGAAGCCGTGCATCGTGATCCAGCGCGAGATCCGCACCCCGATGGCGCCCACCTTGGCGAGCTCGCGCGCGAAGGCCTCACCACCCCACTCCGCGGGCGCGAGGCGATCGACCCAAGCGCCGATCATCCCATCGACGACGCCGGCCTCCACGTGGTGCGCGCGCGCGATGAGGATCATCACCTCGGCCAAGCCGCGCACGTAGCGGCGCACGTCGCAGTGATCGGGCCGCAAGTCGAGCAGCGGATAGCAAACGAGCTGCCCCGGCCCGTGATACGTCACGTCGCCGCCGCGCCCGGTCTCCACCAGATCCACGCCGCGTTCGGCCAGCACCTCGGGCGTGTGGAGCACGTTCCCCGGCTCGGCCGCGCGGCCCAGCGTGATCACGGGCTCGTGCTCCAAGAGCAGGATGACGTCGCCGATTCGCTTCGCCTGCCTCGCCTCCACCAAGCGCTTCTGCAGCGCGTGGATGGGCTCGTACCGCCGCCTGCCAAGCCAGACGGCCCGCGCCGATCTCATTCCGGTACCTTGCCACCTTTGGCGCGTTGTTCCTCGCGGTACGCGTCGATGTTGTCGGTGAACTGCGCCGCCACCTCGGGGTCGAACTGCGTCGCCGAGCAGCGCTCGATCTCGGCCACGGCCACCTCGTGCGGCAGCGCCCGCCGGTACGATCGATCGCTCGTCATCGCGTCGTACGTGTCCGCCACCGCGATGATGCGGGCGATGATGGGAATCTCGTTCCCCTTCATCTTGAGCGGATATCCGCGCCCGTCCCAGCGCTCGTGGTGGAGGTGCACGCCCGGGATCAGCGGGTGGAGGAATTTGATCGGATCGAGGATGTCGCGCCCGTACACCGGGTGCTTCTTGAAGACCTCGTACTCGTCGTTGGTGAGCTTGCCCGGCTTGTTGAGGTTGAGCACGCACCCGATCTTCCCGATGTCGTGCATGAGCGCGCTCTGCCGGACGATCTCGACCTCGACCGGCGAGAGGCCGAGCTTGATGGCGAGGAAGGTCGCGTAGAGCGCCACCCGATCGGAGTGGCCCGCGGTGTAGCGGTCCATCTTGTCGATGGCCTTGGCGAGGCCCTCGATCGTCTGCTGGAAGGTGGCCTGGAGATCCTCGTAGAGCCGCGCGTTCTCCATGGCCGCGGCCGCGCGCGAGCCGATGATGGCGAGCAGCTTGCGCTGCCCCTCGTCGAACTTCTTCGTCTTGGTGAACGAGGCGAGCGCGATGAACCCGATGATCCCCTTCTGCGCCCGCAGCGGCACCGCGAGGATCGACGTGAGCGGCAGCCCCGGCGTCTCCGCGAAGAAGCGCAGCCCCTTCGTCCCCTGCTCGAGGAGCTGCGGATCCGGCCGCAGGTGATTCACCACCTGATTCGGATCGATGCGCCCGAGCTGCGCGCCCTCCGGCAGCGTCGACGCGCGGAGGTGCTGTCGCTCGAAGAGCCCGCCCTCGCCGTCATCGAGCCACGTCGACACCAGATCGGCGCGCACCTCGTTGAGGCAGCTGTCGGCCACCGTGTCCAGCACCTGATCGAGCGACAAGCTCGCGGTGATGGCCTCGCTCACCTTGTAGAGCGACACGGCCTCGCGGAGCCGCAGATTCTCCGCGGCCATGCGCTGCTTCTCGATCCCCCGCTGGATGACGTGCACCACTTCGTCGAGCTTGAAGGGCTTGAGCACGTAATCGTACGCACCGCGCTTCATCGCATCGATCGCGGTCTCGACCGTGCCGAAGCCCGTCATGATCACGGTGAGCGCGTCCGGCGATGTCTTGCTGATCTCGTCGAGCAGCGCGATCCCCCCCATGCGCGGCATCTTCAGATCGCTGATGACGAGGTCGTAGTGGCCCTTCTGGAGCTCACCGAGCGCGCTCTGGCCATCCTCCGCCGTACGCACGGCGTAGCCCTCCATGCCCAGGAAGTCGGCGAGCATGTCACGGATGACCTTCTCGTCGTCGACCACGAGGATGCGGGGGCGGTCTTCTGGGAAATGGGACATGTGCCCGCGATGCTAACAGATTCGGCCTGGTCGCTCACCCCGCTCCGTCCCGCGCGCACCGGGAAGCGACCCGACCACCCGCCCCCTGCCCCGCCACCCTCGCTCCGCTCCCCACCCAAAAGCCCAAAACGTGAGGCAGCTTGCGCTCCTCCACGCCCCGCACCGCCAACGCGAAGATCGGCTCACGCTGGGACACCACGCTTCAATCACGAGGAGGCGAGTCTCAGGCGTGGTGGCGTCGATACCGCTCTTGGCGCAGTCAATATCTCCAGAAGTCCGAAAGGAGCATGTCGTAAATCGTGGCCTCACCGAGAGGCACCGCGTCCCGCGAGACATCCGGCACGATCACCGTCCCAATCTCGGGCGGGATCGGCGCATATCGATACATCGCCTCGATCTCTCCGGCCAGCGCTCGCACGTGCGCCGCCTCGCCTGCAAAGCCCTTGTCGTGAATCGCATAACAGGGTCCGAGGAAGCTCACGTTGAAGAGGACGCGGTGCTCGCCCTCGCCGGGAATCGTCACTTCGGCCGAATACCCCGGATCGAAAGTCCCCCCGAGGAGATACACCGACTTGTCCCAAACCTCATATCGTGGCTGCAGTCGGCCGAGCAGGGCTCTCCACTTCGGATACTCGGCGACCGCGCGCCGCGGGGCCTCCATTTGACGACGATGCTCTGGAGTCGCGTCACGCCCTGGGCTCGAGACGCCCATTCCGCGGGGATAGAACCGGTAAATGATCTCGACCAGCTCGTCCTGCGTCATGGCCTCGTCACTCTAGCCCCGAGACGAAACCTCGGCCCGCACAAGACGGCAGTCATCTGTTGGTAGAGCCGGTCACAGAGCTCCACGCCGACCCAGCGATCTCGACTGCGCATCAGCGACTCCGCCACCTCCGTGGCGACCTCGGCCGTCACCTGCGGCCATCGGCCCGCTGTCCCGGACTCTCGAGGCGATGTTGGGGGCCATGCGCGAGGGCGCTTCCGCTTCACGCCCGAGAGGTGTTTTCATCGGAGCTGGCGATTCACGCCCCGTGGCACCGTCCGCAAAAACCCCCGCGCCCGCAAGACCACCAAGGCCACCGGGACCTGATCCACCGGCCAATTCGGGGTGCAGCGCCCCTCTCTAGCCACAAAAGGTGGCTACGACCCACCCGAAGGTGGCCACCACCCACCCAAAGGTGGCTACGAGCCACAAAAGGGTGGCTACCACCCACCCAAAGGTGGCTACGAGCCACAAAAAGGTGGCTACCACCCACCCCAATGTGGCCATTGCCCATCCCGAGGAGGGTACGCGCCGCGACGCATGGCCCTTCAGCATCCGTGGCGAGCGGACGGGTGCGACGCGGTGCGCGTGCGCGCCGTGCTCACGCCCGACACATCTTCGTGAGCATCGCGACAACTCTCACCAGCAGCGCCTTCCCCTCCGCCAACGCTTCAGCGGGCACCACCCCCGCGATGCGGCAAAGGTCCAGCAGCGCCCCGCACTCCATCGCCGAGCCGCGCGCGATGGCGTGGTACCGCGCGCGGTGGCCCCGCGCCGGCTTGCCCGCGCCCTCCGCGATGTTCGACGAAATGGAGATGGCCGCCCGGCGGCTTTCCGTGCGTCAGTTGCAGGCGACCCTGCAGACGCCTCCCGTGGTGCACTGCTGCTCGATGCCGCCGTCGCAGAGCAGCGACGGACAGACGTCGGTGAAGTCGGCCGAGGTGCAAGCGGTCGTCGGCGCGCAGACGACGCTGGGATCCTCGACGCAGGTGCCGCTCTTGCAAAGCCGGGCGAACGTGCCGTCCGGGCACGCGACGGGGGCGCACTCGCTGTCCGTGAGCGGATCGCACGGGCCATGGAGACAGGCGTGCTGGACGTTCGACGCGCTCGTGCACTCGCCGAGCGCGAGGTCTACGCGGCTCGGCTGGACGGGCGAGTCCTGGTAACAAGCGAGCTTCGCCGTCTTCGAGCACTCGGCGAGGGCCTTGACCGCGTCCGCGCAGCTCTCGAGGGCGAGGCAGCCCTGGTAGCAGGTGGGGTCCATGTCGCAGCCGGTGTCGGCGGCCTGCTTCTCGCGGAGAGGACAGTACGTCTCGGCGCAGTACGTCTCCCAGGTCGGGGTCGTGTTGGTCGAGGTCATTCCCCCTCCGCTCCCTCCCGTTCCGGAGGTGCCGCTGTTTCCGCACGCGGAGAGCGTGCTCGACAGAAGGAGGAGAGCCATCACCAGGATACGGCGAGCGGGGGCTCCAAAGCGCATGGGGCGACGGTACATGAGCTCGGGTACGACGGGGCGGACCTTCGCGGATGAGCGCCTCGCCTCTCGGCATCGAATCCCAGGCGACACTCGGAGAGCGTCGCGAAACAATCGACCATGGCCTGCGCGCGAGCCTCCGGCGCGCCCTTGGCCCCCGTCGACCGGCGCCTTGCTCGAGGCGGGATCACGGCGCCGCGCCCCACGACCGGAGCGCGGCGCCGCCTCGGAGCTTCGCTCAGGCGTCGACCGGCGCCTTCTTCGTCTTGTTCGCTTTGCGGGACGCCTGCGCCGCTTGGGCGTTGGCGCCGTGGTAATCGAGCATCTTGGAGATCTTCGCCCGGACCTTCGGGTTCGTCTTGCTCACGGGCTTGGCGATCTCGTAGCCCGCGCGCACGACGGGCACCACGAGCGCGCCCACCGAGAGGGCTTGATCGGCGAAGAGTCGGGCGAGCGACTCCGCCTCTTCGGCGATGTCTTGATAGAGATCGTAACGGTCGAGCCGCTCGCGCAGCAGCGCTGTTTCGAGCTTCTGCGGGTCGTTGCCCCCGTCGAAATCGGCGAGCGACACGAAGACCGCGGGCTCGCTCTCCATCGCGCCGATCACGCCGCGCATCGCCACGGACTCGTCGGCGCCGAGCCGCCCCTGCGAGCGGCGGCGATCATCCTTCGGCAGCTCGTGCGCCTCCGCGAACAGCGCGCGTGCATCGGCGAGGAGCTTCTTCGCCTTGGTGTGACGTTTCTTGAGATCGGCGAGCGACGGCTCGCCGTTCTGCGCCTTCTTCTGTGCAGCCATTCAAACCTCCCGAACGCGCCGCCCCCCTCGCGCGCATCCGCAAAGGCTCACACGAGAGCGCGTGATCGTCCAGGCATCGAGGCTGTTTTCTCTCCGAGCACCTCCGGGACGCCATTCCCCATCCAAACAAGGCCATTCGCCATCTGCGGGTGGCGACGCGCCATGCGCGGCGGGGTCGGTACCACCAGAGTCCGGCGAAAAGCTGCGCACGGATGGTGACATCCGCAGAGGTTGGCGCCCCCTGTGGCTTCAGAGATGCGCTGCTCGCGCGCCGCCGCGGAGAGGTGGCCGGACTCCACCACGCGCACGAACGTCGGCATCTGCGCGAGCAGATCCATCGTGGCCGCTCCTTTTGGGGATCCTCTCGCGGCACGCAAGGATGCCTTGCGTGCCCGCAGTCTACCGCAGCGCGGTGCCGAGGCGCAGAGTCCGGGTGCGCTCAACCGCTCTCGACGCCGAGGAGATCCCATGAAGATCGACAACACCGTAGCGCTCGTCACCGGCGCCAACCGAAGCATCGGTCGCGTCCTCGTCCTCCGCGACGCGGGCGCAAAGCGCGTCTATGCGGCAGCCCGCCGCCCCGAGCAGGGCTGCGTGGACGCGCGATCCCAAGAGCGTGGAGCCAGCTCGCGGCCAGCCGTTCCATGCAGCACCGCACCAAGAACCATGGCCCCGTTTCACGGGTGAAGCTCACCGGCACCGGGCGTGCCCTTCACCGGCGAACGTCACCGAATTCCCACGGTTTCAGATGACCATCGACATGGAGAGAAAACATGAAGGGTAAGCTCGTCGTCGTCACGGGTGCAACGAGCGGTATTGGCAAGGAGATCGCGCGAGGCCTCGCGAAGAAGGGAGCGACCGTGATTCTCGGCGTGCGCGACGAAGCGAAAGCGCGCGGCGTGCGCGACGAGATCGCGAAGGACGTGGGCAACGAAAATGTCTCGGTGATGCTGCTCGATGTCGCACAACAATCCTCGATTCGCGACTTCGCCAAAGCGTTTCGCGCCAAGCACGATCGGCTCGACGTGTTGTTCAACAATGCAGGCGCGTGGTTCAGCCATCGACGCGAGAGCCCAGACGGAATCGAGCTCACGTGGGCAACGAACGTGATCGGTCCATATCTCCTCGTCAAAGAGCTCGAACAGCCGTTGAGGAAGGCCGCGCCTTCGCGCGTCGTCAACATGGCATCGAGCCTCGCGACCGATTACGATCCGAACGACGTCGAGTTCCGCAGGCGCAAGTACGACGGCTTCAAGGTGTATGGGCAATCGAAGCTCGCCGTTCGCATGCTCACGTGGTGGCAAGCGAAACGATTCGAAGGAACGGGCATCACCGTCAACGCCGTCGCGCCGGGATTCGTGCGCACCGATTTCCTTCAGAACGCGGAGGGCTTCATGGCGACGATGATCAAACTCTCCGCGCCCCTCTTTGCCGTCACGCCGGAGAAAGGCGCGGAGACGCCGATCTGGGTCGCAACCGCACCCGAGCTCGAGAACGCGACGTCGAGGTACTACGACGCGATGAAAGAAAAGGAGAGCAAGTTCCGCGACGGCCTCGACGAGCTCGCGCGCATCTGCGAACGAATGACGTCGAAGACCGAAGCGGCTTGAGGAGCTGTGCTCCCGAACGGCCCCACCGCCGTCATCGACAGCATGCGGCCTGCCGTGATGAGGGGAGCCGATCCGAAGGCCGGGCTGCTGCGCGCTGCACGCACGAGACGATCGAAGCCGCGGTGCCCGAGGTGAACAGCGAAGGCCGGTGATCAGGCCGCCGCGGGTTTCACCGATCCGAAGCGAGATGACGCCGCGTTTGACGCTAACGGGTCAGGTCTCTAGGAATGGACCGCGATGAGCCAGAACGCACTCGCATGGACGGCAAGGGTCGGCTGCACGGGCGGTCCGGTCATGGTCGTCGATCTCGCACGATTCCCGCAGTGGACGGGGAGCATCCCCTTCCGCGTGCTTCGCGCGAGGAGCGAGGCGGATGCCGCGCGCTTCGCCGGCCGCCTGACCGTGCTGCACTTCTGGGGCAACCTCGGGGGCGCCGGCGAGCGGTTCGTCGAGTGTGACAGCGAGGACGAGGCCGTCGCGAAGCTCGAAGGGCTCCACCGGCTGGCGAAGCAAAACTGTCCGGACGTCGTCATCACGGAAGAGGCGGGGCTCACGTGCTTCCGCGATCCCGCGAGCGGCGGCGAGCTGCGCGCCGAGCTCGAGCCTAAGTCGGAGTACGACGCCTCGTGGCAGAACAACAGGGATGCCGACGCCTGGCTGCATCCCTTCGGCGACGACGCTCGCGCGCTCTTCTGGTTCGTGGGCGACAACGTGGTCCACGTCGGGCGCAGCGCGACCGAGATCGTTCTCCTCAAGCACACGGCGGAGATCGACACCCATGAAGCCGATCAAACCGCCGCACGCGCGTACGTGGCCGCGCAGCGTCCCGGTGCCCCCATCGCCGAGCTCACCTTCACGACGTCGCAGGCGGTCGTCGTCTGGGGGCCGGTCGCGTTCGAGGAGCTCGAGGGCTTCGATCCAGCCGCCGTCTCGGCCGACGACACCGCGGCGTCGACCTCGCTCGGAACCGCCTTCGATCGAGGCGTCGGCGCTGTCGTCCGCGTCGAGCCTGGTCGCTACGCGGTGAGCCTCGGGGCCGTCGAGCCGAGCGAGAGCGAAGGCCGGCACTGGTACGGTCAGTGGTGTCGCCTCACGCGCATCGACGCGTGAGCGAATCGGGCTCTCAGCAGCGCTCTGCGAGCCGGTTCAGCGTGTCCATGTCTTCGGCGCTCAAAGCGAGCGTTGCGCTGGCGAGGTTCTCCCGGAGGTGGGCGATCGACGACGTGCCGGGGATGAGCAGCACGTTGGGTGCGCGACGCAGCAACCACGCCAAGGCGACTTGCATCGGGGTCGCGCCGAGCCGTGCGGCCACGTCGTTCAGCGTGCTCGACTGCAGCGGCGTGAACCCGCCCAGCGGGAAGAACGGCACATAGGCCGTGCCGCCGGCGGCGAGATCGTCAATCAAGGCGTCGTCGTGGCGATGCGTGAGGTTGTAGTGGTTCTGCACGCAGACGATGTCGGCGATCTTTCGACCCTCGGCCACCTGCGCCGCCGTGACGTTGCTCAGCCCGATGTGGCGGACGAGCCCACGTCGCTGAAGCTCGGCGAGCGCGGTGAGCGGCGCTTCGATCGAACCTTCCGCCGGGCCCTCGGCGCTGAACATCGCCCGAAGGTTCACGACGTCGAGCACGTCGAGGCCGAGGTTCCGCAGGTTGTCGTGGACCGCTCGTTCGATGTCGGCGGCGGAGAGCGCCGGGTCCCACGAGCCGTTGGGGCCGCGAGCGGCGCCGACCTTCGTCGCGATGACCAGACCGTCGCGGTACGGGTGCAACGCCTCGCGGATGATCTGGTTGGTGACGTGGGGGCCGTAGATGTCGCTGGTGTCGAGATGATCGACGCCCTGGGCGATGGCCTCCCGCAGCACGGCGATCGCGGCCTTGCGGTCCTTGGGCGGGCCGAAGACGCCGGGGCCGGCGAGCTGCATCGCGCCGTAGCCCAGACGACGGACGTTGTGTTTGCCGAGGTGGTAGCTGCCTGCGAGGTGGATGTCGGTCATGCGTGAGTCCTCCGAGGGCGTGGAGTATGCGAAGGCGCTGGTGAGCGACAATCCGTGGCAATCCGCACAGGCTGTGCGAGATTCCGTGCACCGATGGATGACCTCGCGGATCTCACGGCATTCCTGACGGTCGCCCGCGAGGGCGGGTTTCGCAGCGCGGCGCGCGCGTCGGGCACGAGCGCCTCCCGCTTGGGTGATGCGATTCGCCGACTCGAGGCCCGTTTGGGCGTTCGCTTGCTCAACCGGACCACACGCAGCGTGACGCCGACGGACGCGGGCGCGCGTCTGCTCGAACGACTCGCGCCCGCGCTCGGCGAAGTGCGCTCTGCGCTCGACGTGGTGAACGACTTCCGCGGCCGCCCTGCGGGCCGCTTGAAGCTCAACGTGCCGGTCGTCGCCGCGCGCCTCGTTCTGCCTCGCATCCTGCCGCCGTTCCTCGCGACGTACCCGGACATCTCGGTCGAGATCACGGCCGAGGAGCGCCTCGTCGACGTGGTCGCCGAAGGCTACGACGCCGGCATCCGCTACGAAGAGCGCCTCGAGCAAGACATGGTGGCGGTGCCCATCGGGCCACGCACGCAGCGCTACGCGGCAGCCGCATCACCCGCTTACCTCGATCGCCGGGGCCGACCGAAGCATCCGCGCAAGCTCCTCGAGCACGACTGCCTGTGCGGGCGCTTCGTGAGCGGACCGGCGCATGCGTGGGAGTTCGAACGTCGTGGAGAAACGATCAACGTCGACGTCAAAGGGCCGCTGCTCTTCAACTATGGCGCCGGCACCGACCTCGCCGTGGAGGCTGCGGTCGCAGGTTGCGGGATCATCTACCTGCTCGAGGATTGGCTACGCCCCTACATCGACCGAGGAGAGCTCGAGCCCGTGCTGGAGCGGTGGTGGCCGAGCTTCTCGGGGCCGTTCCTCTACTACCCCGGTCGAAAGCACCTTCCGGCGCCGCTCCGCACCTTCGTCGACTTCATCAAGTCGACGCCGTGGAGCTGACGCGCGCGCAGTATCCCGTACGTAGGCCCGGCGAGAACGCGCGTGTTCACACCTCACCTCGGATGGAAGGCGTGAGCCGTTCAGGTCGCGAGCGCGCCCCCTACTCGAGCTTGCAGATCGACTTGATCTTCTCGGGCTTCACCATCTGCTTGCACCTGGCCATCGCCTCGTCGCGGCCCTTCTCGTCGCCGTCCGAGGCACGCAGGCGGGCGAGGGCGGCGTAGGCGTAGGGGGTCGCGACGACATCGCGCTTGGCGAGGTCCTCGAGGATCTTCTTGGCCTTGCCCGCGTTGGTCTTGGCGAGCGCCTCGGCGAGGTCGGCCTTCTTCGCGGCGTCGCCCGGGCTGTCGTCGGCGAGCCTCGAGAGCACCAAGACGGCGTTGGAGAGGAAGACCTTGCGGTGCTCGCTCCGGAGGTCGTCGAGCCGGACGTCCGCGAGCGCGAGGATGCGTCGGGCGCGCTTGGTGAGGCCCTTGGCGCTCGGCGTCCGCTCGTCGAACTCGTCCGCGCCCGCGAGGAGCAGCTTGATCCTGCGGCGCGCCTCCACCGGGTCGCCGCCGTTGAGGATCTTCTCGGCCTCCTTCACGGCGGCGACGCTCTCGTCCGTCGCGAGCACGGCGTTCTCGCAAGCGTCACCGCGTGACGGGGTGAGCGCCCAGAGGGCAGCGACGACGGCGATGATCATCGAAGATCTCTGGCGTGCCATGCGGTCACTGTATCACCGTCAGCGGCGCCACCGAAAAATGGGGGACGATCTGCCCTGTGCTGATCAGGCTCAGCGACGGTTCAGGAGCGGGCTCGACATCGACGGCACGGTCGCGGACTCGAAGGCGAAGCAGCGCTTCGTGTGCAATACCTCACACATCGGCGTCTACCATTTACATCACAATCGCCGCGCGCCGATTATCCTATCCGTGTGTCGATATCTTCGGCGCAGAGCTGGCCATCGAATCGACACATGGCGCCACCCACGTTGATTGCCTACCCATTTCGAATCACCAACGAGGGTGGCCTTCACGAACCACGGAGCAAGCATGAGAGCAGCGTCGCCGCAAACGATGGGAATCATCGTGGCCATGGTCGGTTTCGTAGCGTGCTCGTCGTCGAACGAGACGCTGTCCGCGTCGACGAGCGCAGGCACTGGGGGGGAAGCCGTCTCGTCGTCCTCGGGCGGGACTGGGGGGCAGGGTGGCACCTCGTCTTCCTCGAGCGGGACCGGGGGGCAACCCAGCACCACGCCGTCATCCTGGACTTGGGAAGGCGGCAGCAACACTGCCCCAGACTTCGGCTTGCCCGGCGTCTACGGCACTCTCGGGACCGCTGACGCCGCCAACATCCCCGGCGGCCGTCACCAGTCCCTCAGCTGGCGCGACAGCTCCGGCAACCTCTGGCTCTTCGGCGGCTATGGCGTCGGCTCCGATGGAACCAGTGGCCAGCTCAACGACCTCTGGAAGTTCGATCCCACGCAAGGCGCCTCCGGCAAATGGACCTGGATGGGCGGGACCAACGTCGCTCCCATCAGCAGCACCGGCGGCGCAAACGGCTCCCCCGGCGTCTATGGCACGCTCGGAGTCGCCGCAGCCACCAACATGCCCGGCGGCCGCGAACAGACGACCAGCTGGATCGACGCCTCCGGCGCAGTTTGGATCTTCGGCGGCGAAGGTATCGACGTCAACGGAGTCACCGGCGAGCTCAACGACCTCTGGAAGTTCGATCCCAAGGCCGGCGTGAACGGCGAATGGACCTGGATGGGCGGCAGCGACTCCGTCGGCTCTGCCCTCGCCTTCGGCGGACCGCCCGGCGTCTACGGCACGCTCGGAGCTTCATCTCCCACCAACGTTCCCGGAGGACGCTATGGCGCCGTGAGCTGGATGGATGCGAAAGGCAACCTGTGGCTCTTCGGCGGCAGCGGCATCGACTCTGCCGGCTTCAATGGCAACCTCCCCTATCTCAACGACCTTTGGAAATACACGCCAGGTGCCGGCGGAAGCGCAGGCGAATGGACCTGGATGGGCGGGCCCGACGTCGCTCCTGCCAGCCCCACCCCCGGCGGCCCGAAGGGCGCCCCCGGCGTCTACGGCACCCAGGGAACCGCAGCCTCCACCAACTATCCCGGCGGACGCGATGCGCCCATGAGCTGGATCGACGCCTCCGGCAACCTCTGGATCTTCGGCGGGCTCGGCATCGACTCGGCCGGAAACTTCGGCTACCTCAACGACCTCTGGAAGTACACGCCGACCAAGACCGGAGACGCAGGCCAGTGGACGTGGGTAAGCGGTAGCAGCACGCTCGCCCAGGCAAACGCCGGCCCCTCCGGCGTCTACGGCTCACTCGGCATGGCTGCCTCTACCAACGTCCCCGGAGGACGATTCAGCGGCGCCAACTGGGTCGACGCTTCAGGCAATCTCTGGCTCTTCGGCGGACAAGGCTTCGACTCGGAGGGAAGCCAGGGCATCCTCAACGACCTCTGGAAGTTCGATCCGGCCAAGGGCCAATGGACATGGGAGAGCGGCAGCTCCACCGTGGGTGGTACCGGCGGCCAGCCCGGCGTCTACGGCACACTCGGAACGCCGGCCACCACCAACGTTCCCGGAGGACGCTTCGGCATCCCGACCTGGACCGACGCTTCCGGCAACCTCTGGCTCTTCGGCGGAATGGGCTACGACTCCACCGGAGCCCAGGGCTACCTCAACGACCTCTGGAAGTATTAGTTCTGCCCGTCGAAGTCTGGCCTCACAGGGCCAGACTTCGACGCCGCTTCGCGGCGGCGCTTCGCGCTCGCAGCACCGTGACGCGCGCGAGATCCGCAATCCTGGTCAGGCGCGGCCGGGGCGCGGGTCGTAGGGTACCGCTCGCCAGCGTCGCCACGACATGACCACCGCCGACGACCATCGCCGCCGCTTCCAGCGCGTCCTCGAGCACATCGACGCGCACCCCGAGGAGGCGCTGACCGTCGACGACCTGAGCCGTGTCGCAGCGTTCTCGAAGTACCACTTCCACCGGCAGTTCTCGGCGCTCTTCGGGATCAGCATCTCGCGGTACGTGCAGCTCGTGCGCGTCCGTCGCGCCGCGCACGAGCTCGCCTTCCGCAGACGGCGCCGCATCCTCGAGATCGCCCTCGGGAGCGGCTACGAGAGCCACGAGGCGTTCGCGCGCATCTTCAAAAAGATGATCGGGCAGACGCCGTCCGAGTTCCGCGAACGACCCGCGTGGGAGGGCTGGCACGCCATCGACCGACGCCTGAACGAAGCGAGGAGCCAGCCCATGAAGACCGAAGCTCGAGCCGACGACGTCCGCATCGTCGACTTCCCCCAGACGCGCATCGCGATCCTCTCGCACCGCGGCGATCCGGACCGGATCGGCGACACCGTGCGCACCTTCATCGCCTGGCGGAAGGCGACGGGCTACGTGCCCGCCGTCAGCGCCACGTTCAACATCCTCCACGGCGATCCGCGCGACGTCGCGCCCGGCGACTTCCGGCTCGACCTCTGCGCTTCCGTCGGCGGCCCGGTCGCCGACAACCCCCAGGGCGTCGTGGAGGGCGTCATCCCCGCCGGGCGTTGCGCCGTCCTGCGACACGTCGGGTCGGACGCCGGGCTCGGGGAGGCGCTCCGCTTTCTCTACGCGACCTGGCTGCCGGCGAGCAGCGAAGAGCCACGCGACGTCCCGCGGTTCGTACAGCGGATCCGTTTCTTCCCCGACGTGCCTGAGCACGAGGCGGTGCTCGACGTGTTCCTCCCGCTCCGCTGATGGCGAGCGTCAGCGGGGGACGTCGAGCGTTGGGCGAGGGCCCTCCGTGTGCCATCGACGCTTCACCCTGGTAGCGCCTTCTGTTCTGACGACGGCAACGTGGGGTAGGAGGCCCTTTGACTTCCGGAGCCCGTTGCTCGCATTATCCGCCCTCGAATCGGAGGGAGTGGTGTGTTGAACGATTTGCATGCGAGGAAGGTCGTGGAGGCTGTACGCGCCCGTTTGCTCGAGCTCGAAAAAGAGCCGGAGGCTCCAATCGGAGACATCGAATGGTTGAGTGCCCGTTGCGACGACACCCTCGGTGTTTACGGTGGTGACGACCATTGGTGCAACCTCTCTCTCCGTCAATTGAAGAAGGATGTAGCGCAATTCAATGACGAGTTTGCCGATCTTCTGAGTGGCGATCTTCTGATGGCGTTGGAGAACTTGCCTGTTCATGCGTCCTGAATCGTCACCCCTCACGAGGTGGCGTCACGACCACGCACTTCCTGCGCCAGCCTTCCACCTCCCGCCCCTTCTCTCGGTCCCCCTCGTGCTTCGTCCCTGGAGGGGCAGTATTTCAGGGCAGGGGCTCACACCAGCGCAGACCGAATCTCCTCAACCGTCTTCGTGATCATCGCCTCCTCACGCGCACGCGCTAGGAGATGGGCAATCGAGGCCTACGTCACGACGGGGCGGCGCTGGGTGTTACGTGAGTGCCGCCGGCGTGGCGCCGGCGGCCTCATCCCATCTGTACCCGGTCAGCTTCGGATATCGGATATCCGCGGGCTTCGGATAGCGCTCACCTGCGCGCGGACGCGAGGGGGCTCGTGATCACGCCGAAGAAGTTCCCCACCACCCGTTGCAGGATCTCGGACGTCTCGTTGCCGTGGGGATCATTCACGAGGATGGCGCGTCCCGAGACGTCGCGACGCGCCATCGTGGTGGAGCCGCCGCCGTCGAGCGCGAAACCGGCGTACGCGCCCGCGTGCAATAGCCACGCTGCCAAATCGTAGAAGTCGGCGCCATAGGGCTGCCCCTCGATTCCATCGATCGTGAGGAGGTAGAGCGTGCTCCCGTCCTTGCTCAGGCCAACGCCCGTGCGGGCCGCGACGCCCTCGATCGGATCTTCCTGCGGTACGGCCATGTTGCGGCCGCGCACCAAGACCTGCTGCGGGCCCGGGCCGTAGGACTGCGGGGGCCACCCGGGGCCCGGGTTGCGGCCGCCCGCGATCGCCGTCCAGACGTCGGACAGGTCGCAGGGGCAGGCCGCAGTCACGGTCTGGATACGCGCGCGGTTGTCGCGGGTCACGAGCAGGGCCACGGCGCCTGCCCAGGTATCGTCGGGCACGTCGGGGAGCGGCTCGGGAGGCGGGTCCGGCTGGGGCGCCGGCGCGGCGGGATTGCAGACGACGAGGCCGCGCGAGATCGCGAGCCCGAGCAGCGAAAAGGGGTCGCCCACGGAGGCTCCGCCGGGCCACGAGAAATTGGCGTTGATCGCCAGCATCACCTCCGGATGGCTGTCGAGGAAATCGGTGCAGCGCTGGCCGATCGTCTGATACGGCCCCTCGGGCGGCGTGGTGAAGAGCTCGAGCCCGGGGGTGCGGAGGTCCACGCGGGCGACGTTCACGTTCTGCTCGCGGGGGCCGCTCGCCTTCGGATCGAGCGGTGTGTAGAGGCTCGCGCTCGCGAGATCGACGCCCGTGTAAACGGGCTTCCAGGAGAACGGCGGGGGGGTCGTTCGCGTTTTGTCGAGTCGGTCGGGGCTCATCTCTCTCTCCTTCTCGGCGCCCTGCGCGTCGCGGTCATGCGAGCACGGCGCCGCAAACGAGCCTGCGTCGCCTCGGCGCAGATCGCATTGACGCCGGGCGACCGTGGATTGACCCCGCGCGACAGGCCGCTTCGCGACGCGCGCGGCCAATCATTCGTCGTCTCCGGCGAATGTGGAGCGCGCCGTCCCTGCCTAGAAGTGAATCGCAGGAGGACGGTCATGAAACTCGATGACTCCAAGTACAAGTATGCTCGCACGCTCACGCACCGGGGTGTCACGTTCGCCTTCGCCGCCCGCGCCGGGAGCGGCGCAAATCCGAAGGATTCGATTGGGTACTCCATCCTCGCGCTCGATCCGGCCAAACCCGACGACGACTGCTGGACCGATTTCGATCTCCTGAGCTTCCCGCGGCAGCTCCGGCCGGTGGGGATGAACCTCCTCACGGTGGACTTCGGCGCGGAGGAGATCCCCGCCGCCGACACGCCCTTCCAGGTGCTCTCCGACGGGATGCACGTCTACGTATTTCGCCAGTCCACGACCGGGACGCTGCTCGTCGATCGCTTCGTGTACGACGAGACGCGGATGAAGCTCGCGAGCGCCTGGGAGGTGCGGTATCGGCGGAGCCGCAAAATCGATATCCCGGAGAGCGACAAAGACACGTTCGGGGCCACCGACATGGAAGGCAACCACTTCATCGAGCCCACGACGGAGCTCACCATGGTGAAGGACCTCCAGAACGGCTGGTTCTCCGCGATGATCCTTCCGACCGATCTCCAGGGCGTGTCGCGCTGGCAGCTCTTCACGTACGAGACCGCGGCCGGGAAGCTGAACAGCTTCTCGATCCCGCGGGCCGAGAACGGCCTCTTCGATCTCTCCACCCTGGTCCGCGGACGCGACGGCGACGTGCCGCCGGATCAGAGCTTCTCGCTCCGCCTCGCCGAGGGGAGCTCCACGACGGATCTCGGCTTCGCGACGGGGCCGGCGGCGCTCGTCTACGCGAAGCAGGAGCGCGCGAAGGACGAGTATGGGCGCGAGCAGCTCGTGAAGCGCGAGACCCGCGTGATGGTGGCGGTGGGCGCCGTCAATCCGTCGTCGAGCCCGGTCGGGACGGCGATCCTCGATTTCGGCGTGGGTAAAGACGGCAAGCTGGCGCAGGTCGCGGGCAACCTCCCGGTTTCGCCGACGCCGACGATCGGGACGGCGCTCGCTTTCGATCCGCTCGTCGGCTCGGCCGTCACGCTGCCCGATCTCGGGATCACGAGCGGATCGGCGGTCACCGTCGAGGCGTGGGTCCGGCTCCGAGAGATCTCGAGCGACGCCGACGTCGTGCTTCAGAGCGCGCCTTCGGCGGCGCTGCCGCTCTCGCTCGCGATCGTCGGCGGGTGCCCGCAGCTCAGCGTGAGCGCCGGCGGGAGAACGATCACGGCGCAGGCGGGGCCGATTCAGACCGGGTTCTGGGTTCACCTCGCGGGCACGTGGGACGGCAGCACGGCGACGGTCTACGTCAATGGCCAGCCGGCGTCGGGCGCGGGCACGCCGCCCCCGGCGGCCACGATCGGCGCCGGATACATCCTCGGCGGCGCGAACGGCATCACCGGCCACCTGGACGAGGTGCGCATCTGGAACGTGGCCCGGACGCGCGCGCAGATCCTCGCGGCGATGAGCACTTCGATCAGCGCGTCGGATCCTTCGTGGAGCACCCTCGTGGGGTATTATCCATTGAACGAGCCGAGCGACGCGACCCGCCTGAAGACGGTGCCCAACCTCGCTTCGCCGTCGGCGAACGGCACGCTCGCGGGCGCGCGGTGGGTGCCGACGAGCGCGCCGCGCGGCGCGTCGATGAGCCCCGTCGCCTGGGACGCGAACGGCCTCACGGCCGCGACGACGCTCTTGCCGTCGGTGGTGACGACGTCCACGCCCTCGCTGCTCGACGGTTCCGACGGCCTGATTCGCCTCTATTACCAGGACGCGAATCAGGTGCTGGGCGCCGCGCACTACGACACCGAGACGGCGCGGGCGCACTACCTCGTCGGCTGGCAGGCGCAGGACACCAATCATCCGTCGAACAGCCAGTCCGGCGCCGTGCGCTTCATCGCCCGTCAGTCCGGCGCGGTGATGAACGGCACCCAGACGACTCCGCTGTTCGTCGACGTCGGCGCGCCGGACGACCATGGGCTCGCCACGGTCACGCTGCGTGATTTCACCGGGCTGACCGAGACGTGGCCGAGCGTGCCCCTCGCGCTCGACGCGTTCGTGGCCGTGCTCTCGGGGCAGGCCGTGCAGGCATCCGACGACACCGTCCCGGGGGATCGCGGCCTCGTCAGCTACGATTACACGAAGGTGACAGTGAGCGGGGGCAGCCGGACCGAGCCGGCGCCGGGGCCTGGGACGGGCTCGGGGCTCTTCGCCGTCGCCGCGGATGGCAAACCCGACAACGGGATCACCGCGCTGGTGACGCCGACCGCGACGCAGCCTCCGGCGCTCGCTCGCGCCGGCGTCGACTGCTGGTGGCGGAGCGATCCTCCCGGCGCTGCGCTCTCGTTCGCCTCGGGGATTGACCACGTCCAGGTCTTGAGCCCAGATCAGATGAGATCGTATCGAGGGGATCTGAACCTCGCGGGCAGCCTCAGCCTCGAAGCATGGATCAACCTCGCTCGCCTCCCGGCGTCGAGCAACGCTCCAGTGGTCTTCTTCGACAACCCGAGCGCGGGGGCAGCGTACGCGTTCGGCGTCACCCCGAGGGGCGCGCTGTTCGCGACCACGTCGCGCGGAGCCACGTCGCCGGCGGGGGTGATCCCCACGCAGCAGTGGACGCACGTGGCCGCCGTCTACCGGACGGATTACGGCATCGAGCTCTCGGGTGAGCGGTACCTCGACGCGGGGAGCAACGCGAGCCTGAGCACGCCGGATGGGCTGACCGTCGAAGCCTACGTCAAGCTCGACGACACGGGCGACGCGCAGATCATCGCCTCGAAATGGGACGACGACGCGGAGACGGGCTGGAAGATGTACGTCGACGAGGGCGGAGCTCCCCGATTCGCGGTCACCTCGACCTCGGCCGGAGACACCTCGACGTTCGAGGTCGCGGCGACTCGGCCGCTCGGGACAGGTCAATGGCATCACGTGGCCGCCGTTTACGACGTCGCGAAAGAGCGCCAGGGAGCCGTGCAGTTCAGCGGGTCGGTGTCCAGCTACGTCCAGATCCCCGCGCTCACCAGCCCGCCGACCAACGCGATCACCGTGGAGATGTGGGTCCACATCCGGCCGTCCTACTCGGGCCGGCAGCGCCAGGGGCAGCAGATCGTGCTCTCCCAGATGGGGAATCCGATCGTCGTCATGGTGAGCACCGACCCGAACGGCTACGTGCGACTCTGGGCAGCGGGGAGCGGACAGACGAGCTCCGTCAACGTCAGCTCGAGGTCTCCGCTCCGGTACGACGGCTGGAGCCATCTCGCCGTCACCTATGACGTGAAGAGCGCGGTCGCGGCGATCTACATCGATGGAATCGACGTCACGAGCACGCCTTCGACCAGCTCGTTCAGCCCGGGGCCGGGGCTCGGCTTCGGCATCGGCTCCGAGCCCGCGGGCTCCTCCTTCAACGGGATGATCAACGAGGTCCGCTTCTGGAACGTCGCGCTCGGCGTGGACGACATCCGCCGCAACATGATGCGCGCGCTGACCGGCGCGGAAGCGGGCCTGGTCGGCTACTGGCCGTTCAAGGATCGCTTCGGGACCACGGCGATGGATCTCGCGGGCACGAGCAACGGCACGCTGGTCGACGGGGCCGCGTTCGTGATGGTGGACAAGGGGGCCTTCATCCAGAAGCTGCTCGTCGACGGGAAGCGCGTCGCGACCTCCACGGTCACGAGCCCGCCCGATACGGGCGACGCCAACGTCCTCTTGGGCGCGACGAGCGCGGGGGGCTATCTCCAGGGGACGATCGACGACGTGCGGCTCTGGAAGGTCGGCCGCATGGATTGGGAGATCGAAGCCGGCCTCTCGCAGCTCGTCGTGAACGAGGAGGGGCTCGTGGCCGAGTGGCCGTTCGACGACGGCTCGGGGCGCGTCGCCGCCGACGCCAAGGGGAACAACGACGCCGTCCTCCGCGACGCCGCGATGCAGCTCACGGACGCGGCCGCGAACGCGATGTGGGTGCCGACGTGGTTCAAGGCGGGCTGGACGCTCTACGTGAACGGCGCGAAAGTCACGTCGAGCTCCATCGCCGCGCCGAACATCATCTTCGGCGCGAATCAGCTCTCGTTCGCCCATGCGCCGCAAACGGACAAGCTCTCGGCGATGATCGGCGAAGTCCGGATCTGGCAGGGTGAGCGCACGGAAGAGCAGATCCGCGAAGGCATGCTCGGCCCGCTCGGCGTCTTGCGGGGCGCGCGGGAGAGCGCGATCGATCGATCGAGCAGCGGCCGGAGCCGATCGGGGAACGCCTCGCCGCGCTGCGCGTAGAGCGACGCGAGCCGCGCAGTGACGACCACGATCCAGTCCTCGTCTTCGGCGTCGCTCCCAAGGAGCCGCGCCGCCTCCGCTTCCAGCGGCCCCCGCGCAGCCTCGCCGCGCGCTTCGAGCTCGTCGTGCACGGGCTTCACGTCCCAGGCGCGGATGCCGATGCCGACGAGCTCCTCCTCCGTCGCGCGCGGCAGGAGATCCTCGACCTCGGCGATCAGGTACCGGCGCGCGTCGTCGCGCCGGCCCGCCGCCTCCAGGATCAAGCGCGATCGCTCGGCCTCGCCGACGCTCTCGAGATACGAATCGTCGCCGCCGAACAACACGCACTCGGCCGCATGGCGCAGCAAGGCCGCGCGCTCGTCGCGTCGCGGCGCGAGCACGCCCGCGCGGGTGAGCGCCGCGCCGACGCGCGCGCGGGCCGGCTCCGCGAGCTTCCCGTGCGCGGCGACCAGCACGCGGCGATCGCCGGCGCACGAAGCGATCATCCGATCCAGCGAGCGGTCCCACGACGACGCATCCGCGGTGTCCGCGACCTCGCCCAACGCGAGCGCGAGCTGCTCGAACAGCGACGCGAGGTCCGCCACGTCGAACCCGCGCGCCGCGCACGCCATGGCCTCGAGGTACGGCGATCGCCACGAAAACAGGCCTTCGCGCCACTTCGCGCCGAGCGCGCCCGCGCGGAGCGCATCCCAGAGCAGATCGCCCGCAGCCGCCTCCGACAGCCCGCGCCGCTCGAGCGCTTCGATCACCTCGTAGGCCGCGTCCTTCTCTCGGATCAGCTCGAGCAGCCTCTGCTCGTCGGTGCGCCGCTTCGCCATCGGTACCGACGGAGAGACGACCCTAGACGCGCGACGAACGCAAGAGGAGCGGCCCGGTCACAGGCGCTGGTAGACGCGCACGTCGTCGACGCGATGTCGAACCCCCGGGCCGCAGCTCATTTCGCCGTCTTCCACGCCACTCCATCCACCGTGGCCCAATAGACGGACACCTCGTCCGCCACCACCGCGGTCGGCCCCGATTGAGCGGCGGCGAGCGTCGTTTGCCCGGACCCGTCCTTCGCCATCCGGCGCACCGTGCCGCCGCTGCGATTCACCCAATACACCGCCCCCGTAGGCCCCGGCTCGACGAAGATCCCCGCCGGGCCGGGCTGCGCATCGGCGAGCAGCACGAGCTCCGAGCCGTCTTTCTTCAGGCGGAAGATGCGGCCGCTCTGCGCAGTCCAAAACAGGTATTGCTCGTCGATCCCGAGCGACTGCGGCGTGGGCAGCATGCTGTCGAAGGCTTGGGAGGACGCGATTTGCTGCAGGCTCTTGCCGTCCTTGTCCATGCGGAACACCGCACCGTCGAGCGTCGTGCAATAGACGAAGCCATCGTCCACGGCGAGCGCGCCGCCGATCGAGCCTGGCAGGCCGGCGATCTTCAAGGCGTCCTGGCCCGTGGCGTTGCGGCTCGCCTTGAAGACACCGCTCTCGGCCTTCGAGGTGAAGAAGACGGAGTCCGTATCGATCGCGAGGGCGAAGGCATTGGGCACGTTCGCGGCGATGGAGGTCTCTCCGTACGGCATGGTGAAGCGCGAGATCCCGCTCGCGCCGGCGGCGAACACCTCCGAGCCGGAGACCACCACGCCGCTCCAGACGCCGAAACCGCACGTGCCGTTGTTCGGCGCGCTGCCCGACGCGAGGCAGGTCGCGGGACCGCCGAGCTTCGAGAACCGCACCGCGACGCCGCCGAGAGGCTGCGCGCCGAAGACCAACAGATCATTGGTGGTGAGGGCGACCGCGGACGGCACCTTCAGATTGCTCAAAAGGATCTCCGGCGCGAGCCCACACGTCATGGCCTCGCAGACGCCGCCGAGGCAGTCGTTGCCGCACGCGCCGCAGTGCAAGGGGCTCGTGGCGAGGTTGATTTCGCAACCGTTGATCGGGTCGCCGTCGCAATCGCCGAAGCCCGCATCGCAGGCGATGACGCATTGGCCCGCCGTGCACGCGACCGCGGCGTGCTGATCGCCGCAGACGTTGAAGCACGATCCGCAGCTCGAGGGATCGCTCGCGAAGTCCACCTCGCAGCCGTTCCCCGGGTCGCCGTCGCAGTCGCCGAAGCCGACCTCGCAAGCCAGGGAGCACACGCCGCCCGCGCACGAGGGGACGGCGTGCGCCGTGCCGCAGACGTACCCGCAGAGACCGCAGTTCAGCACGTCGGACGAGGTGTCACCGCAGCCGTTCATGCCCGTCCCGCCGCAGAAACCTTGATCTTGCACCTCGGTCTCGAAGCTCGTGCAACGCGCTTCATCACCGGAGAGGGCCTCGAAATCGCAAAGGATGGAGGTTTGGCCCTCGATGGTGGAGCAGCAGCCGTCGAGCAGATCGGCGCAGGTGCCTTTGACGGCGGGAGGAGTGGCAATCGCCGGACAGCGGTTCGTTTCGGCGACGCTGCCGAGGTAATCGAGGCAATCGGAGGGTGCCCCGTTTTGCGCGAACGAAACGCAGCGATCGCGGGCGCCGTCCGGCAGCGTCGGACAGCAGCTCTCCGCGAGGAACGCGCAACTCTCGCTCAGATGATCGACCGCCGTGCACAGGCCTTGGCCTTGGGCGTCGACCTCGAGGAAGCTCCGACAGCGTTGCTCGTTCCCGAGGAAAGCGCGGGCGAGGCAGGCCTCGACGGCATTCGTGGGCAGCGTCGCGCAGCAGTCGTTGGCGAGGCTCGCGCAGTTCGGCCCATACGCGGGGCCTTCGCCGCTCCCGCCCTCCTCCGGGCACAGGCCCACGGATCGCGCGTCCGCGAGGTACACATCGCAGAGCGCGTCGTCACCTCGATTGCCGACCGCCGCGCAGGAAGCGGTGTTTGCGGCGGGGAGGCTCGGGCAACAGGACGCAAGCAGGGAAGCGCAACCACCGCTCGCCGACGCCGCCGTGCACACGCCGAGGGCCTTGCCGTCGGCCTGGCAGACCGCGACACCGAGCGTGCCGTCGTCCAGATAGCAGGGAAGCTTTGCGCCCGGCGTGCAAACGGTGTCCGAAGGAGAGCCGGTGTCGTGTCCGCAGGCGGAGACGAGAACGGCGAGCACGCAGACGGAGAGTGAGAGAGCACGAACCATCGACATCCTCCGAAAGAGGGCGTTCAGGTGGAGACTCGGAGTCTTATTTGCAGTCTTCGAGGGAAGCGCAGACCTTCGCATTGGGATGATTGGCGGCGAAGATTCGAGGCGCGTAGAGCGTCTTGCCCTGCGTGCTGCTGCACGAGCCCTTCGGGGCTCCGCCGACGATCGATTCCTTCGCGCCCGCGTCGTCGTTGTAGGGGACGTCCCAGAGGTCGCTCGTTTCGCCGTCGTAGCCGCAGGGGCCGCCGCCGCCTTCGAACGCCTTGCAGAACGCGTCGTCCAGGAGGACGTAATGAAGGTGGGAGTTGTTGTCGCCTCCGCTCGTCCCGGCGTCGTGCGCGCTCTCGATGGCGGCCCAGGACTCGATGGTGGCGATCTTCTCGCCTTTCTGGACCTTGTCGCCGGCCTTGTGGAGGTGCACCGAGTCGCGGTTCAGGTGGCCATAGAACGAGCAATACCTCTTCGCGATCTTTTCGCCCGGGTCCTTCACCCAGTGCTCGAGCAGCACGGTCGCGTGGTACTGAGAAGCGTTGTCGCCGACGAAGAGCACTTTTCCAGGGCCGATGGCCCGGACGATCGCGCCGACGCCCGTCCCCAACTTGGGCTTGATGTCCTCGCCGAGGTGGGTCCCGTCGAGTCCCGCGTCGTCATCGAGAGGGTTGTAGTGCCCGAGGTTCTGGACGACACGCTTGTCGTCGACCGCGTCACCGAAGCCGAGCCCCGGCAGGAGGATGCACTCGTCGGTGGGCGAGCCGGGATCCGTGATCCGGCACCCGTGCTCGCAGTACTCCGCCTTCGAGTAGGTGTACTTGCGCAGAGCCCACCCGGGATTGCTCGCGTCGCAGTCGTAATACCCGACGGTCGTCCCGGGGCAACGCGCTTTGCAGGTGTAGAGAATCCTCGGATCGCCCTTCGCGCCGAGCGCCGGGTTGTCCCCGCAATAGGCAGGCTCGTCATTGGTCGGCGCCTTCGCGCCGGGCTTCGGGCTCCTGCAGGGGATGTCGGCGGGGTCTTTGGTCGTGTCGTCGCAGCCTGACGGCGAGAGCGCCAGGCACTGCTCCGTGCTCTTGCACTTGGACCAGCACGTCTGCGGGAGATTGCCATAGAGGTCGAGCGCGCAGCCGGCGCAGTCCGTGCCGCACGGCTCGCCGGTCGAAACCCAGCCGTCCGGCCGGCCGATCGCGCGTGTCTCGCAGCGATAGACCTGCATGCCGAGGCCGCAAACGCTCTTGCCCAGCGTCGCCTCTTCGGCCGGGAGGGGGAGGCCTTGATACGTCCTGATCGCGCTGCAACGCTCGGTGTCCGCGACGACCGGCGGGGGGACGCCCCAAGGTGCCTTGTCGTGGTTTTGGAAACAGCCGGTGTCCTCGACCGAGTTGTCGTTGGCCTGGCACGTGTACTTCGGGCCGTGAAGCGTGCAGTCGTCGACGGGGAGCGGGACACCGTACGTGCACGCGCCCGACTCCAACACTGTATTGCAGTCTTCCGCGAAGCACGAATAACGCGTTCCGGGCCGCCCGCTGATGGGGTTTTGCCCGCACGTGTAGTGCCTTACGCAACTCACCGCGTCGCTCACGGGTGCGCAGAGCTTCCCCGGCTTGTACTGGTAGGCTTCGGACCACGGGGGGCACGGCTCGAGGCAACGATCCCAGTCTTTGATGAGCACCGAAGCGTTCGATTTGGGATCCTTCTGCTCGTAGGCTGGGAGCTTGGAGACGGGCCTACACGGCGATTCCTTTGCGCACGTCTTGACGAGCCGCGGCTCCGCCCCGGCCTTCGCACACGCATAGAGCGAGCCCGGATCGCCGCCGAGCTTGATGGTCGGATTGCCATTCTTGTCGAAGAGCGTCTGCCCTCCGCAAAACGTCTGATAATCCTCGACCGCTTGTTTGTTGTGCTTCTGGTCCTCGAACATGTCGGGGCACTTCCCGAGAGGCTCGGGATCGCCGGGCTTCGGCGCGGGACAGGGCGTGCCGATATCGACCCAGCCGCCGGGCGTGCACGCGAAGTACTCGTCGTTGCTCTTGCCGATCCCGCAGACGGTGCGGCCGCACTCGGTGGTGATGATCTCTTTGCCGTTCTTGTCCTGCATGCCTTTGCAGGCGGCGCAGTCGTTCGTCTTCGTCGGCTCGCACTTCTCGTCGAGGCTCTGGCCGAGGTCCTGCCAGCCCGACGAGGTGCACATCATCATCGTGGTGGCGGAGCCTTGGCCGGTCGGCGTGCAATGCTGCTCGCCGCAGGTCGTCGAGCTGTGTCCATCGACGAGCGGGCCGCATGAGCACGTCCCCGGCGCGGGCCCACATGCCGCCGAGCCCGCGCCGGTGGTCTTGCAAGCGCCTTCGCAAATCACCCAATCGGTGGGGATCTTTCCGGCGCCCGTGCACGTGTACTTCGTGGTCGGGACGCCGTTGAGGACGTCATTGCCGCAGAACACGCCGGTGCCTGGGCACGCGAGGTTGTTGCAGGGCATCGTCGCGAAGGACGTCCACCCCGTCGGGTTCAGCGTCCAGGGATGGCCGCACTGATAGGAGATGAAGTCCTTGCCGCACACGAACATGTCGCAATACGTGCTCGCCGTCGGGATGGGCGTACCGTCGTAGAGCGTGCCGTCGGTGCACGGGCAGGCGGCGCCTCCGCCCGCGGGCTTCACGCTCGGGGCGTGAACGACGGCGTCTCCACGCTGCACGAAGCCGCGAGGAGCCAAGGCGAGAGGAGGAGGCCCGCGAAGGCCAGCTTTCGGAGAGAACGGCGTTTCATCGGAGGTGCTCCTCGGAGGCTCGTGTCGAACACCAGCCTCCATCGCGCGCGAAGCGTGCCGAGGCAGCCGCAAAGCCGCGTCGGAGCCGACACCGACGAGGCCGCTCTGCGTCGCTCGGGTGACCATCCATATCGCCCCCTGCCCGGCGCCGCAGTGATTGTGCGCGCCGAAATCCTGACCGCGCGCGCCACGCGGCGCAGTGCTGTCGGGCACGCGCCGTCGGCGCGATCAAGCCTTGCGAATCTGTGCCGGCGCGCCGAGCGCTCGGCGATGCTCCGCGGGGGTCGTCGACGTCCACCGCTTGAACGCGCGATGAAACGCTGCCGGCTCCGAGAAGCCGAGCAGATCGGCGATCTCGTTGATGGTCATCATCGAGCCTTCGAGCTGCCGGAGCGCGAGCTCGCGGCGCACGTCGTCGACCAGCTCGGCATGCGATGTCCCGTGCGCGCGGAGCTTGCGCTGGAGCGTGCGGCGGCTCGTGCCGAGGCGCGCCGCCGTCGCGTCGACGCTCGGATCGCCGTGGCAGAGGATGTCGGCGATCGCGCGGCGCACGTCGTCGAGCAACGTGGGCGCGGCCTTCGGCAGCTTCGAGACGATCGCGTCCGCGTGGCGTGCGAGCACGGAGGAGAGCTCGGGGTCGGCCGTGGCGAGGGGCTGATCGAGGAACGCCTCGTCGAACGAGAGCGCGTCGCTCGGGCGCTCGAACCGCGGCTCGACGCCGAACACGCGGCGGTGCTCGCGCTTGTCGGCGGGCGCCGGATGCGACAGCTCGATCACGCAGCCGGGCCACGGTCGCCCGCTGAGCGCTCGCCCCCGCAGGACGATCATCGCGAGCAGGAACTCCGCGAGCTGGCGCGGGAGCGCGGCCCCCTGCGTCGTGCGCACGATCCGCGCGCGGCCGTGCGCGGGCTCGAGCGAGATGCTCGTGCGATCGTGGATGATCGAGAAGTAGCAAGCCATCCGGCGGATGGCCTCGCCGATCGTCGGGCTCGATCGCGTGTGGTAGTCGATCAAGCCGACCGCGCCGGGCGGCAAACGCTCGGCAGCGTGGAGGCCGAAGTCGGGATCGCCCGCGCGCAACGCGGCTTCCTCGAAAGCGTGGGCCGCGACCGCGGCCGAGATGCGGAGATCGGGCTTCTCGATCACCGTCGCCACGCCGAGGTCTTCGAGAAGGCGAGCGGCATCGAAGCCCATCGCCGCGGACGAGATCGCGAAGCACCGCAGGAGGGCCGTGGACACGGTCCCCGCGTCGGGCTCTTGCCGTCGTGTCGTCACCGACGCCACCTCGAGAGGAGAAGAGCAAGGCTGCCTCTCGATCGCAAGAGCCCGCACTCCCTTCGAGCTCGCGATCGAGCCGCTCGTGCAGGCCGCCGCGCTCGCCCCCGCGCTGCGCGATCCCGTGGCCGAGGTGCGCCGGTACCTGCGGGCCTGATCAGCGCATGACCTCGCGCCACGGTCTCCCGTCCAGCAAGAGATCTTGAATCACCACGTGGCCTCCGGAGGAGACGCGCACGCTGAGCTTCGCGTCCTTCGTTCGAAGCGCCTGCTCGAGCACGAGGCCTCGATCCTCGGGGATGAAGAACTGCTGGAGGTGCTCCATCTCCTCCTCGGCGAACGACGAGTCGCAGCTCGCCGTCTCCCCGCACGCGATCTTGGTGACGCGCGGCTCGCTCCCCGCCGGCCCGCGCAGGCAATAGCAGCACGTCGCCTCGGTGCAGCGCTCGCCCGGCTCGTCCCAGCGGAAATCGAGCTGATAACGCAGGTAGTGCCCGCGCACGAGATCGCGCGGATCGTAACCCTTGATGGCGATCACCCAGGGCCGCCCGCCGCGCGAGGTGACCTCGGCGCGCGCCACCATGGCCCCGAGCGCCACGACGGGGAGCAGCAGCGAAAGGAGGAGGACGCGATCGGCACGCCGGTCAGCCATGGTGACGCTCCGCCTTGGACCACTGCCGCGACTTCTTCACCCAGAGCCACGCGAGCGCGATGGTGAGGATTCCCCCGCTCAACAGCCCGATGCCCGTGTCCAGCAGCGAGCCGAACACCTCGAAGTAGATGATGAGCAACCGGACGCCGAGGAAGGCCGTGGCCACGTTGAGCAGGCGGATGCGGCCAAGCCGATAGGCAACCACCCCGATGATCGCCCACACGATGAGGAAGCTCGCCGCCGCCATGCCCCCAAATCGATCGTGCTGCCCGAGCAATGGCAGGTACGTGATCAGCGGCGCGACCACTGCGAAGGTCACGAGCGAGCCTCGCGCTGCGCGTCCAGCTTCGTCGCGCAGCGCCAGCGCCACCGATGCACCGATGATCCCGGCGAGGCACACGACGCCGAGCCCCATCCCATTCTCGACGTTGTCGGCGCGGTCGTACCAGGCGAGCGGCACCATCGTGGCCAGCGCGACGATCTGCACGCGACCCAGGATGGCGGCGACCGAGGCGAACGCGGGCTTACGCCTCTGAAACCAGCCGAAGAGGCCAAGCGCCACGAGCCCCAGCGAGAGGAGGTAAGCCGCGGTCAACGCGACGACCGTGTCGCTGCGATGCCAGTGCCGTTCGAGGAAGCGGAAGAGCTGCGCGAGCGCCACGCTCTCCGCGCCGATGAACCACGTGGCCGCGAGAAACCGGGTCGTGCCGTGGAGGACGATGGGCGCGGTGATCAGCGACCAGAAGAGGAGCGCGTCCTCCGTGCGACCGCCGAGATGATAGACCTGCGCGACGAGGCCGATCGACGCGAGGACGGCGCCGTAGAAAACGAAGAGAAGGATCTCGGTGGCGAGCCTGCTGCTCCGGGCGCGGTAGATGGCCGCAGCGAGGCCGGCGAGGAGGACGAAGTCCAGGCCGAGCTTGACGCCGCCGGGGATGGCCTCCCAGTTCGAGGCGACGATGGAGACGAGGCCGATGGCGACGGAGAGCGCCCCCAGCCCCGATACGGCATAAAGCAGGTACGGGCGCTGCTCGCCGGCCGCCTCGTGCGCGGCGATGCGCGCCGCGGTGTCGGCGTCGATGAGTCCGGCATCGCGCCACTCCAACAGCTTGCGCTCGAGCTTCACGCGAGGCCCCGCCCATCCATGGGCGGATGCTAACCGATCACCGCCGCGGGCACGAGCGCGGCGCTCGTCCTTCAGAGGAACGGTGCCGACCCGACCTCGTCGCGCTCGCGCTTCGTCAGCCCCCTACGAGGCCTGACCCGCGGTGCCGGATCGCGCTCGCTCGACTCGCCGACATCGTCTGCGGGCAAGCGCGGCGAACGGCGCGCATCTCACGCTCCCAGCGCCGAGCTCGTTTGGTTGCGGCGGCGCACTTCGGCCTCCAGCCAGCGGCGCGCAGCGTTGAGGAGAGGCTGCTCGAGGGCGATGCCCTTCGTCCGGAAGAGCGCTTGCTTCCCCGCGAGGACGGCGTCGTCGATGGTGGCGACCGTCTCGACGTTGACGAGCTTCGGCGCCATCCACCGGAGCGCCGTGATGACGCCGCGAACGATCGCATTCGGCACCACGACGAACGATCCAACGGTCCTGTCCATGTAGTGCTTCGGCCAGGTCTCCAGGAGCGACGCGACGTACTTGCGCTCGGCCGCGCTCATTTCGGCCCCGCCCAGGGTCAACACGACATGGTACGTGTCCCGCTCGATGGCGCGCTGCGCGACCTTCGCCATCGCGTCCATCATCGCCCGATAGTCGCTCTCGGTGTTGGACGACAGCGGGTAGCTCTGGAGGACGAACGGGTAGTAGTCCTGATTGACGATGATCATGGGCGTGGACGCGCCTCCTCGATCGAAGAATGAATCGATCGCAATCGTTACCCGTACCCGAATGCGTCCCGCCCGTACACGGTCTTCGCATAAGGAGACACCCCTATTTTGCTCGAATTTATGCGAATGAGCGACACCGTGATTGCGCAAAAATGCGACGGCGCTCTCCAACCCGCGGAAGGGTTGCGGTCCGTGCAGCGGAGCTCGAGTGGTCGGGTGCGGCCCCAAGCCGCTCGAGCACAGCGGCCGCAACTTCGTCGCCTTGGCATTGGCAAGAAAGGAGGACCGGCGCGCCCTCACGGACACGACCGCCGTTGCCACGATGGGCGTGCCGCGAGCGATCGTGGTGCGACACCACAGGCCACCATGATGTCAGGCCCGAAGCAACGCGGCCCACAAGCCTGCTCGGGTGGTCCGGGATGTGGGGTCCCGAACGAGGTTACGGCTTCGGATCGAAATCGATGTTCGTGAAGTTGCACTTGTCCCAGTCGAGGAACTTGCCGCTGGCACAGATGTCCACGGCTCGCCCTCCGCTCCATGGAGACGACACCACGACGGTGGAGAGCGCCTGAATCGGGCCCGAGCACATGGGCGCCGAGTAGAGACGAACGCCCGCCGCATCCTTCTGGCTGACGAGGCCCTGCGTGCAAGTGACGATGGGGTCTTTGGTGAGATTCGTGAAATAACAAGTCACCAAGTCGTTCACGGCAAAGCACGTGTGCTTCGTCTTCGTCGCCGGCACGAACGTGGGCGTCAGCAGGCGGCGCCGAGACTCCTCCTGTGCCTCCATCTCGGCCTCGTGAGCGAGGCGCGCCGTCTCCCGTTCGACGGCCTGCCGCTCGATCTCGGAGAGCCGCCTCATCCCGAGAGTCCCCAAGACCGCAACCTCCAGCCACAGAAGCGCGATTCCAACCCCGTAAACAACCCGCATTCTATCGTTGCTCATGGTGTCCCTTCTCACTGGCAACCGGCCGTGCAGGCCTGCAAGCAGGCTTGAAATCCGGCTTGCTCCAGGACCGCAGCACACTTGTTCTTGCAAGCACCGTGGCAAGCCGCTCTGGCCGCGGCGCGGGCCTCCATCTCGGCGGCCTTGCTTCGAGCGTCCGCCACCTCCTTGGCCCTCACGGCCTGAGCCCTCGCGGCCTCCTGCGCTCGCGCCGCATCTTCGCGCTTCTGATCGGCGACCTTGCGCGCCTCCGCCTCCTGCGCCTTGGCCCGGAGCTCGACAGCCTTGTCGCGCCCCGCCCGAAGCGACTCCGCCGCTTCGCCCTGATGCGGATTGCCGGGGTGATCCGCGATGAACCGTGCGAGATCGTCGCAGGCGGCCGAGTCCCCGTGGACGGAGCACGCCCTCACGTCCAGCGAAAGCCACGCCGCCTCGATGCGCTGCTGCAATACATCTCGCATCGCCGCTTCTGCCTTTTCGCGCTCGATCCGCGCCCGCTCCTGAGCTTCCCACTGCTGTCGTCTCGCAAACGCATCTGCCGCCGCGCGCGCCTGCGTCTGAAACCATGCGAGGCGCTGGCCGGCAGCCCGCGCGCTCGCGTCCTCCCCATCGCACCCACCGAGCTTGGATGCCGCGTCGAGGAGATGAATGCCCGTGCGCGCGCCGCCATGACATCGCGCGGCGCGTGCGCGGGCCTCTTGGTACGCATGGGCGCACTCGACTTCCGATCGGCAGGCGGAAGGGATCTCGGCCCTCGGCGGAGCCTCGCCGGCGCACGACACGAGGGTCAGCGAGACCCAGAGAATCCCCCAACGGTTCATGTGATCTGCCCTCCGTGACATCGCCGGAACGTGGGCAGTCCCGAGCCCGGCGGATGGCTGCTTGCACTTGGTCCCGAAGAGCAGGCCCCGGCAATCCGCAGAGCTGCGCATTGACAATGCAAGGGAGGTGTGAGTCGCAATCCGCCGAACGGAGGAAGTCGACTCTGTCGCTGGTGGTGCGGGCAACACGACTGCGCTGCCATCAGCCAGAGCACGCGCAGGCGACGATCATGGATCCTCGCGCCACGCTCGAGCGCGAATCGCCGTGCGTCGCGGAAGAATTCGTCAGAGCACGTTTGGAAGGTGTGAGATCCTCATCACCACGAGAGGTACCGTCGTAGCAACCCGGAGGTGGCGATTCCCCATTCGCCACCTCCAAGCTGCCTATTCATGCATGCGCCACTCGCGCTCTGCGGGTCGGCCATGGCGCGGAGCGGCTCACGGCGACATCTGCAGCCTCGATTGCGCGTCGGGTCGCATTCAGCGCGCCATCCGCGTTCCGCTTCGTGGGATTGGCCCTCTACCGCCGCGAGAGGCCCGCCTGCACCTCGCACGCCGCATCCCCCCGAAGCTTGAACCAGAGCGCCGCCCCCGCAGCGAGCATCGCCATCCACAGGGGCGCCCAGACCGCGAATTGCCAGCCTGCATAAGCAGCCGACTCCGCGCGATACGAGGTGCCTTTTTCCGGAATGCACGTGTCCGCCTTGTTGCGATATCCCTTCTTGAAGGTGCCGCCGCGCGGGCACGCGACCGTGTTGCCCGCGATCTCGAGGCCTGTCTCCGTGAGCAACGGGAGCAGCGGCCACCCGCCGGCCACGGGCGCGGAGGCGAAGGCGAAGAGGAGGACGAGCCCCGCGGTGTTGGTCGGAAGGCGGCTCGGTGGACGGGCCTGGGCGCGCGGCGCTTCGGGGTGCGCGAGCGCCGTCGCGGTGTCGAGCGCGGCGACCAGCCCATCGACGGCCTGCGGCGCGAACAGGAAGCGGCCGCGGCCCTCGTGGACGTGCAGCGCGAGGAAGCCGAGCGTGTCGAAGTCGGCGAAGATCGCGGCGGCCGCCGGCGAGCGAGCCCAGGGCGTCGGATCCGCGGGCGCAGAACGATACCCCTGTGCGCCCTCCTCGCGGACGAACACGCCGAAGCGCTGATCGAACGCCGGGTTCCCCGTCCTCCGCGGGTGCGGCGGAAACGGCCCGAACGCGGCCTGCGCGCGCTCGGGGCTACAGATCAGTTGATCGGGCAGCGCCAGATCCAGCTCGACGAGCGTCTGCTGCGGATGCACCGGCCCGAACCCCGGCAACGTCGCGGCGCCCTGCGTGGCGATCGGCGAGAGCCACACGCTCGCGCCGTCCTGACGTTCGATCGCGATCCCGCCCTGCGGAGCATCGAGGGCAGCCTGCGCGTCGGGCGTGGGCGCCTGCGGCGAAGGGAGCGCGCGATGGCGAAGGCCGCGCCGCGCGAGCTCCTCGACGATGGCCGCGCGCGCGGCGTGGTGCCTTTTGCGGAGCGCCAGCGCGAGCAGGACGGCGATGATCGCGGAGACGGTGACGAGGAGGGGAGCGATGAAGTGCATGCGTCGGGGATGGGTGCTCGGGGAGAGCTGCGTTCACCACGCCCATACGCCTCGAATCGAAGCGGCGCCAGCGTCGAGCAGGATGCCGCGCTCTCCGTCACACGCCCCTTCTCACCGCGCGCTGCAGCACGAGCCCCTTCGGCCTCGTCACCTTCTCCCCCATCTTGGCCGTGAATTCGCGGCTCACCAGGCGGGCGCTGAAGGCCATGAGGCTGTTCTTGGCCCCGTGGATCACCGACGCTCGCCCCGCGATGAACGCCGCAATCCCGAGCTCCACCACGTCCTCGGGCCGGGCCTTCTGGCCGACGGCAGCGGCCTCGCCGGCGCGCAGGAAGAAGGGCGTCTCGGTGGCGCCGGGGCTCAAGGTGAGCACCCGCACGCCGCGAGAGCGGTATTCGGCCCACAGCGCCTCTCCGAACGAGAGCACGAAAGCCTTCGTCGCCGCGTAAACAGCCATGTACGGAACCGGCAGATACGCCGCCGTGGAGGCCACCTGGATGACACCGCCCTGACGGCGCTCGATCATGGGCATGAACAGGTGCGTCAGCTCCACGAGCGCGCCCACGTTGAGATCGATCTGCTCGCGCTGCGTCGCGAGAGGCACGGTATCGAAGCTCCCGTGCATGCCGAACCCGGCATTGTTCACGAGGACATCCACCTCGAGCCCCCGCTCGGCGACCGCGTCGAAGAGGCGCTGGGCCGCGCCCGGAGCGACGAGGTCGGCCGCGATCACGTGCGCCTTGCCGAGCTCCTTCGCGAGCGCGCCGAGCTTCGCCTCGCTCCGGGCCACGAGGATCAAGCGAGCCCCGCGTCGCGACAACGCGCGGGCGAACGCCTCGCCGATGCCCATCGAGGCGCCCGTGATCAACACCGTCTTTCCTGCGAAATCGAATGCGTTCATGCCGAGGACGATGTGACTCGTGCCCCTTTTCGGCAACGGGCATCGATGGCAAACTGTTTTCCACGGATGCAAAACGAAAGCTCTCCCCCGTGGGACGACCTCCGCGTGCTCCTCGCGCTGCACCGACATCGCAGCTTCCTCGGCGCGGGCAAGGCGCTCGGCGTGTCGACCTCCACGGCGGCGCGCCGCATCGAGGCGCTGGAAGCGGCCCTCGGGCGCGCGCTCGTCCATCGCAGCAGCGGCGGCACCTTCGTGGAGCCCGACGCCCTCGAGCTCGTGGCCCTCGCCGAGCAAATCGAGCTCGGGCTGCGCGCGATTCGCCGCGACGAGGGGGAAGAGGCGATCTCCGGGACGGTGCGCGTCTCCGTGGGTGAAGGCGTCCTCGTCCCCGTGACCAAGCTCCTTTGCGAGCTCCGGCGGCTCCATCCCGCGCTCCTCCTCGAGATCCTCTCGGAGACACGGCTCGTCGATCTCGCGCGGCGCGAGGCGGACATCGGCCTCCGCTCGAGCAAGTCCCCTTCCCCCACCGTCGTCCAGCGCGCCGCCGGGCACGCGCAATTCGGGCTCTACGCGGGGACGAGCTACCTCGAGCGGCGCCTCCGCGGCGGGCGCCTCAAGCGCGAAGATTTCGAGCGCCACGATTTCATCGGCTTCGACGCCTCGATGCCGCAGAGCCCGAAGACGGCCTGGCTCGCCGATCACGGAGCGAAGCGCTTCGTCGTCCGCACCAACTCGGACCTCGCCATGCTCGAAGCCACCCGAGAAGGCCAGGGTATCGCCCTCTTGCCCGACCCGCTGGCGCGCGCCGTCCCGGACCTCGTCCGCCTCGAGGTCGACGCGGACCTGCCCTCCACCCCCATCTACCTCGCCTACCACCGCGAGCTGCGCAACGTCCCCCGCGTCCGCCTCGTGGTCGACGCGCTCGACACCGCGCTGCGAGAGGCGCTTCGCTGAATCGGAACGCGGGCTCGGCATCGCAGAAGCCGTACGCGTCGCGGCCTCCGCACAGCTCGCCGCGAGCGCACCCAAACCTCGCAGGCGATTCAAGTCTTTCCGCGCAAAGCACGTTCCTCGGCGACGCGCCGCTTCGCGGCTTGCAATCGCTCTCGTTCCTTCAAGAATGCAGCGACGGCATCGTTCCACTGCTTGTCTTGCCGCTCGAGGTAGCGCTCCATCTTGCGTTGGAACGCAAACCCGTTCCCCGTCGGCGCCGGCAGTGGAATCCCGACGTCGCCGGGCTCGCCGTCCGACAACCACAGAAGCGGCAACCCCGAAGCGTCCAGCATTCGGCGAGCGCGCACGATGGCAAGCTGCAAGGCTTGCAATGGATCGATGCCCGGGACCCGGGCGCGCCCCTTGGGAATCCCCTCGATGCGCACGCGACAAGCCCAATCCCCACACCATGGCCGGGGCTTCCCGATGGTGAGCACGACCTGCCGGCCAGGCTCTCCGGCAACGCCGTAGATACGGTGAACGTAGGGAACCGACGCCTTCATTCGACGAATTCGTTGTAGCACCAGTTCCCCCAGGAAACGGCGCTGTCACCGAGATGCGAGAAGCATCTCCCGCGGACGTCACACGCGGGCTGACTCAGGCAGAAGGCCGCCCGAACCACCGTGGAGCTCCCTTTGAGCAGGGAGCACAAGCGATAAGTGAATCCACCATCGCCCTCGTAAGCATCGTCGAGCTCGCCTGCCTCGCTGGATTTCCGATCGTCGCTTTCATCCGCTGGCTCCCTGACCTCGTCGTCGGCACGTGGGGAGCTCTGCGCTTCCTGCACGGCCGTTGAGCCTGGGACACACGAGGCCACGCAGAGCGCGCTGGAGATCGAGAGAAACGACACGACGACGATGGGCTCGAATCGCAAGCCGACACATCCGTGCGAGCCTCGATGCGCCCTGCATGCTCCGCACTTTCGTCATGCCTGCAAATCCCATCACACCGAGCACCGCATGCTCGCGCCAACGGTGCTCGACGTGATGCGCAGTCGTCTTGGGATCACAAGAGGTCTTTGGGAGGACCGCTCATCACCTGACGAACCTCGATGCCCATGTTGAGCGGGGCGCCGCCGGGGCCGGGGGCGGCGGAGGCTTCGGCGGCGATTTCATAGGCACGCTCGGGGGTCTCGACTTCCACGATCCAATAGCCGGCGAGAAACTCTTTGGCTTCGGGGAAGACACCATCGGTGATGGGCTTGCCGTCCTTGCCGGCGCGCACGAGCTTGGCTTGATCGGGGCCGGCGAGGCCCTCGGCACCAACGAGCTCGCCGGAGGCGCCGAGCTTCTTGGCGAAGCCGGTCATGAACGCGATGTGCGCCTGGAGATCCTGCTTCGGCCAATTGGCCACCTGGTAGGGGCCGCCGCTCGGCGTGTTCATCATCAGCATGTATTTCATGGTCGGTTCCCTTTCGGCTCCGGCGCCCGGGCTCGGGCGCGCTTTCATGGGGTTGTCGGAGCCGAAGGCGGCCGCTCGACATCCGCGGCGTCGATTTTAGAGGCGACCGGCTTTTCGTGAAAGATCGATGGCTCGGCGCGACGGCCCAACGGTCATCCCTGCAACTGGGCCCACACTTTGGGGCCGCCGACCTGGGCGATCGTCGTGCGGAGAGGCATCGTCGCGAGGCTCGCCCACGTCACCCGGGCCACACAGAGCAGCGAGTCGCCCTCGTGCTGACCGGGGTTCATGCGGCGATAGAAGTCGAGGAGCGGGCGCAGGTGATCGGGGACACGCGCGGCGCTGGGAACGAGATGTCCTCGTAGCGCGCGACGAATCGACAGAGATCCCGCCGGCCGTCGCCGTCGAGGGTGCGCGGGTCGATCCAGCAGGTGGTCGGGCGGGCGATCATCGCGAGCATGCTCCTCGGGTCGAGAAGATCGACCCAGCCGCCCGCCGATGTGACGAGCCCCGCTCACACTTGGGCGATGCCGCCGTCGACGAAGAGCTCGCTGCCGGTGATGAAGCTGCTGTCGTTCGACGCGAGGAACACGACCGCGCGCGCGATCTCGTCGGGATGCCCGACGCGCCCGAGGGGAACGGCGCCCGCGTAGGCGGCCTCGAGCTGTGCGCCGTCGGCGTTGTTGAGGCCGCGCAGCCCGGGCGTGTCGATGGGCCCTGGGCTCACCACGTTGACGCGGATCCCGCGCCCCTTGAGATCGGTGGTCCACGTGCGCGCGAACGAGCGGAGCGCGGCCTTGGTGGCGCTGTAAACGCTCACGCTGCCGAGGCCCTTCGAGGCCACGATGGAGGCATTGAGGATGACGGAAGCTCCCTCGCGAAGCAGCGGAAGGGCCTTTTGCACGGTGAAGAGCGTCCCCTTCACGTTGATGTCGAAATGGCGGTCGAACGAAGCCTCGGTGATGGATCCGAACGGCTGCCGCTCCGCGACACCTGCGTTGGCGAAGAGGACGTCGAGATGGCCTTTGCGCTCCTTCACCGTGGCGAACAACCGATCCAGATCCGCGAGGTTCGAGACGTCGCCCTGAATGCCTTCGACGTTCCGCCCGATCTGCTGTACCGCCGCGTCGAGCTCGTTCTTCCGGCGTCCCGTGATGAACACGAACGCTCCCTCGGCGACGAAGAGCCGCGCCGTGGCCAAGCCGATACCGCTGTTGCCGCCGGTGACGAGAGCGACCTTTCCTTCGAGCTTGCTCATGACGAACGATTCCTTCCGGCGCCCGGCATGCGCGGGGCGCTTCCTGCTTCCACGTGACGGCGGTCGCCGCGACGCACACCGAGGGCACACCTCGACAGCGCCGGATCACCCCGCGGATCACG
This sequence comes from Minicystis rosea, assembly GCA_001931535.1. Taxonomy (GTDB): domain Bacteria; phylum Myxococcota_A; class Polyangia; order Polyangiales; family Polyangiaceae; genus Minicystis; species Minicystis rosea. The sequence continues at coordinate 15,009,365 of CP016211.1, read as the reverse complement.
CCCATGGGTCGGCGAGCACGGGCTCGACGAGCTCACCCCATCACGCAACCACGGGGCTCGCGGCGCTCATATTATGAGCAAAATATGTCCTGTCAAGGAGGCCTCCCCTGCCGGCCGAGCGCGAGCGCGCTCACAGGGCTGATGCTCTCGGGATGCACCGCGCACGTCATTCCCGGCGCAGCAGCAGCGCCACGATGCGCAGCGGAGCGCCGGATCCGGCGCCGATCTTCATGGGCAGCGCAAGGACGAGCGCGCCGCGGGGAGGCAGCGTCTCCAGCGCGGCGATGTTCTCGAAGCCGGGGATCTCCGCGCCGAGCAGCACGCGGTGCGCGATGAAGTCCTTCGAAGGACCGTGGTCGAGGCTCGCCGTGTCGAGGCCCACGGCGGCGACCTTGCGCGCGACGAGCGCCCGCGCGGCGTCCTCGCCGATGCCGGGGAAATGGAGGCTCTCGATGTGGCCGGGGCGATCGTCGCCGAGATAACGTTTCTTGTCCGGCCAGCGTGCGCCCCACCCGGTGTGAAAGAGCACGATGGTACCGGGCTCGATCGCGCCATACGCCTTCTCGAAGGCTTCGACGTCCGCCGCGGTGACGCGATAATCGGCATCCTTCGCCGCGGAGGCCGCGACATCCACGACCACGGCCGGCGCGACGAGGCGCGAAAGAGGGATGGTGTCCACCGTCGCCTTGCCCTCGGCGAAGTGGATGGGCGCGTCGAGATGCGTGCCGCCATGCTCGGGCGCGCAAAACGAATAGGCCGAATAGAAATAGCCACCTTCGGTCTTGCCGTGATGCATCACATCGTGGACGAATCCCTTCGTCGCCGTGGGCCAATAGATGGTCCGCTCGTCGAAAGGATAGGTGAGATCGACGAGCCGCATGCCGTCGAGCACACCGATGTTGCCCGCGTGCGCGCCTCGAAAAACCGCAGTGCCCGTGTGCTCCGTCGCGCAGCCCGACGACAGCGCCACGGCCAGGACAGCCAGAATCGAGATCACGAGTCGCATGAGCCCCCTCCCCTCGTCGGGCTGATATGACACGCGCAGGTGCGTGGGCCATCGCGCAAACGGGGCTCGCCCGCGCGCAGGCCCCGCACCTCGACGACCTGGACGTCGCGTGGCTCGAGCTACGTGATCATCCGCGTGACATGAAGTCTCGAAGGGCCGAGTCTCGATGCGCGCGCGGGTGCGCCTCGCCTGCCCAGCGGAGCATGATGGATCGCCCCGAAATCAGGCCCGAACCGCTAGGCTCTGCCTGACGACTGCTGCGCGCCCCGCATCGTCGGTCGAGCTCGCTCGAAATACGAGAGTATTCCTCGCTCGCTCTCCCCTAGAGACCTGACCAATTAAGCCGCAACCCTGGCAAGCTGGTCGGCCACGCAGAGGTTCGAGAGCGCCGCCTGGCGCCGCAGATCGAACAGGTTCCTGCGCAGCCCTCGGTAGCGGGCGCGGACGCCTTGGCGGTTGTGGATCGTGGCCAGGGCGTGCTCGACCCCGACGCGCTGGCGCAGCGTTGCTCTGCCTTCAGGCGTCTTGGCGTGCGCGCGGAGCTCGACGAGGAAAGGCTCGTTCGGGTGAACCGAGAGGCTGCGCCCTCGCTTGCCTGCGGCCTGCGTACATCGCACACGGAGCGGACAAGCCGCGCAGCGCGTGGCGGGGAAGTGGAGGGTTTGGCCGAGCGCAAAGGGCACCACCACGTCGTTCGGGCAGCGCACGGTGCCAGCGTCGAGATCGATGGTGAAGTCCGCTTTGGAGAAGAGCGCGCCGTTGCGCAGCGGGAACGGCTTGCAGCGCACCGCCATTCCACGGCGTCGATGCGACTCGATGCTCTCGTCGCCGAGATAGCCGCGATCGATGAACAGCTCGTGCACGTCGGCGCCCTGACGCTCGATATCCGCGAACAGCTCCGCTGCTGCGACGCGCTCCGGCTGGTTGGCCGGCGTGAGCGCGACGGCGCACACGAGCCCGGGCGTGTCGAGATCGACGGCGATGTGCCGCTTGTAGCCGTCGATGCGTTTCTTCTTGCTCTTGCGGCCGTGGCGCATGTCCGCGTCGCTGACGCTGATACGTCGATCCTTGGCGACGCCGTGCTTGATGCGCCGACCGCCGCCATCGTCGGGATCGGGCTCGGTATCCTGCGCGACGAGCTTCTCGACCAGCTCCCACTGCTCTTTGAGCGGAGGCGCGCCGAGGTGCTCTGCGAGCTGCTTGTTCATCCACGCGCCGAGCGCGGACACTTGTGCGAGCAGCTTCTCCAGCGCCCGCTTCTTCGCGCCGGCATCGTCCCAGTCGATGTCGAGCCCCGTCTTGATGCTCGTCGCCGTGACGACCGGGATGCCCGCGTCCTTCGCAACCTCCTCGAACGATCTGCCCGTCAGCTCGGCCGCCGTACGCACCACGTGTTTGGCCGCACGACCGATGAGATTGAACGTGTCCTCGACGCGCCCCGCGCCCCACAGCGGGCTCGCATCGAACGCCGCGCGCAGGTGCGTCGCGCTGAACCCGCCGGTCTCCCGCGCCAGCCGCACGGTCCTGTCGAACAGCTCGCGGTCGAGGTCGTGCTCGATCATGCGCTGGCGGAAGTAGAACAGCGTCCCTTGCGAGAAGAGCGGCTCCTCGGCGCTCAAACAACCGAGCACCATCTGCCAACGCCGATCCATCACCGTCAGCTCGACGACTTCGTGATCCGGCACGCCAAGCGCAGCTTGCAGCAGCGACGCCAGCGCCAACTGCACCGGCGGTACGCGGTCCGCACGCTCGTAGGCCGTGTGCAACTTCCGCTGCATCTCCTCATCGAAGATGAGGTGCCGGAGCTCCCGCAGAAACACGAAGACGCGTCGCTTCCCACAACGTTCGACGATCTTCTTTTCCAACGACGACAGCTCGACCGGCGGCTTCCAGAGCGTGGCCATGCGGCACCTCCAGTTCCGGTTTGATCAGAGGGCCGCGCCGGTGTCGATCCCGCGGTGGGTAAGGGATCGATCTTCCTTGGTTCTTAGTTGATCGGGTCTCTAGCTGCGATGCGCTCGCGACGTCGTCAGGCAGAGCCTAGGGCCGCGCGCGTCGCTCAAGTCCCTTCGTCGTCCGCGGCGGGGCCTTTCTTCGGCTTGCCGGGCGAGGAGGGCGCGGGGGCGCTCTCGATCTGTCGTTTGAACTCGCGGGCCTGCTTGGCGTACTCGGCCTCGCCGAGCTTGTCGTAGCCCTTGGCCAGGGCGTCGTAGATCTCGACCTGCTCCTTCGGCTTCGGCTTGCAGACGAGCGCGCTGTTGAGCTCGTAGACGGCGGAGACGTGGCGGCCCGTGCGCGCCAGGGCCCGCGCGTAGAGGCGGTGCACCTTGGGGTTTTGCACGTCGATGAAGAGCGCGCTCTCGCCGACCTTCACCGCCTCTTCCCACATCCCACGATCGATGAGGCGCTCGAGGAGCATGCCCCACACCTTGCGATCGTGTTGATCGAGCTTCGAGAGGCGCGTGAGCGCGGAGAGCTCACCCTCTTTGTCGCCGGCCTTGTGGGCCAGATCGTAAAGGCCCTGGAGCGGCTCCACCTGGGTGGGATCGAGCTTGTAGGCGGCCTCCAGATTGGACTTCTCGCTGGCGACGTCTTTGCGGTGCTCGCAGAGGTCCGCGATCTTCATGCGCACGGCGTAGCCGTCGTGACCGTCGGCCACCATCTTATTGAGGAGCCGCTCCGCTTCGGCGGTGTTCTTCTCCTTGAGCGCGAGACGCACCTTCACGAAGTGGGCGTCGGGTTGCTTGGGATCGAGCCGCAGCGCCTCCGCGAGCACGGCCTCGCCCTCGGCCTTCTGGCCATCGCCGAAGAGCGCGAGCGCCAACGCCACCTGCTTCTTCGCGTCGTTCGGCTCCTTCCGCGCGGCCTTCCGCGCCTCGTCGAGCGGGGGCACGTGCAGGTCCGGGACGTACTGTTTGGCGTAGCGCTCCAAACGGGGCTTGAGCCAAGCGCGATAACGACGATCGAGCTCCTCCGGGGTGATGCCGAGCGAGCCTTTCACCACCTCCGGCGTGCGCTGGCCGGCGCCCCAGCGCGGCAGCATCGAGACGAGCTTGGGGAAGCCGAACTCCTGGGCGATGAAAACGCTGATCTGGCTCGCGGCGTAGTACGCCATGGTCACGTCGGAGACGTCGTCCACGTGCGTGAACGCGCGGTTGAAGCCGTCCACGGGCGGGATCCGACCACCCTTGAGGGCGGCGAAGAGCGCCGGATCCTCCTCGCGCTGCCACTCGGGGCGACGGATGATGGTCTCGTATTCGCTGAGGCCCTCGGTGAACCAGCGGGGCACGTGGTTCTTGGACATCTGGATGGCGAAGACGTGGCCGAGCTCGTGCCAAAGCACGTTGCCCCAATTGAAGGGCCCGGCGCTCGGGCTCATGGCGGCCAGCGTCTTGCCGAAACAGACACCTTGGATACCCACGTTGGGGAGGCCGCTCGTGCGGATGCTGAAGCTCTGCGTGTCGGCATAGAGCTCGATGGCCACCGGGGTTTGGGGCGTGAACCCATAGCGGCTCACCATCGATCCCCAGGCCTCGTCGAGCATGCGCGGGACGTAGCGCTCGAGGATCTCTTTCTCTTCCTTGTGATAACGGATGTTGAAGACCGGGGTCTTCACCGTCACGTAGTCGTTGGCGATCTCTTTCTCGAAGAGGTTCAGCGTGTTGAAGACGCGAACGTTGAAGCGATCTTTTTGCCAGGCCTTGCGCAGCGCATCGAGGCCCTTGTCGTCGTCGCCGCCGCGGATGAGGTTCAACCCGAGCGTGGCGTGGGCCTTGGAGTCGTTGCCGTCGATGCGGGTGGCCTCGGTCATCATCTTGACGATGTCGTCGTAGCGGTGCTCCCACTCCGCGAACTCGCCGACGATTTGATAGAAGGTCGAATACTCCTTGTTGATGGAGAAGACCTTTTGCTTCATGGCCTCGAAGCCGGCTTGATCGTCGGCGAGGAAGCGAATGGCCGCCTTCATCGAGAGGAGCTCGAGATCGGTGGGATCGATGGCGAGGCCCTTGTCGGCGGCCGCGTCGGCGGCGGCGATATCCATGTCGCGCAGCGCGAGGCCGGCGCGGACGAAGAAGGCTTCGGGGAGGTTGGGATTGACCTCGAGCGCCTGCGTGACCTCGCTCTCGGCGCCCTCGAAGTCCATGGCGTTCTCGAGCTTGACCCGGGCCATCATCACGTGGGCGCGCGGGTCGCGGGGAGCGAGCTTGAGGGCATCCTTCACCGAGGCGCCGGCATCGCCCGGATCGTACTTGTCGAGGAAGAGCTGGGCGCGCCAGAGGAGCGTCTCGACGAGCTTCTTTCCCCCGGCCTTCTCGGCGGCGTTGTAAGCATCGTTGGCGTCGCGCGGGCTCCGGAGCAAGTGCGCGGCGCGGGCGACCATGGTGAGGCCGACGGCGTCGGACGAGGTGATCTTGTCCTGGTTGTAGTCCTCGACGAGGGTCATGAGCGGGGTGCGCGCTTCGGCGCGGCGGCCCGTCTGGATGAGCAGCTCGCCGAGGACGAGCCGCGCGCGGCGGGCGCCGTCGTCGCTCTCGACTTCCTTCAAGGCGGAGATGGCCTCCGCGGTCTTGCCCTGCGCGGCCAGCGCTTCGCCGCGGACGGCGGCGGCCTCGGCGCGAGCCTCTTTGCCGAGACCCGCGGCCGACTTGGCGGAGGCGATCGCCTCGGCATAGCGACCGCCGAGGAGCTGGAGGCGCGCGAGATGGAGGACGGCCTTGGCGCGATCGGGGCCGCTCGTGACCGACGCGAGCTCCTTCTCGGCGAGCGCGTAGTCACCGCGGGAGATCGCGGCGTTCGCGCGCGTGAACGCCTCGTTCTCGGCGGCCGCGGGGACGGTGACGGCGAAGATGGATGCGGCGAGGAGGGCGGCGAGCGCGGAGCGGGATCGCATGGCGGTGGGAAAGGATTACCGAGCCACCGTGAGCGCGCCAAGGTGTTCCTGCGCGCATCCACCTCGGGCCCGAGGGACGCGCGCGCTCCCTGCGCTAATTCGTCGGAGAGGCGAGCTTTTTGAAGCGCTCCTCGGCGCCGGGCGGGGCGTAGACCTGAAGCGCGAAGAGAGGCGCCTTGCCCGAGGGCTTGTACGCATGCCGAATCCCGGCCGGAATGGTGATGACGGCACCGGCTCGGGCCTCCACGCGATCCTCGCCGGAGGCGGGGTAGCGCACGAGCGTGCCTTCCCCTTCGAGCAAGGCGAGGATCTCCCATTGTCGATCGTGGGTGTGCTCCGCCACGCCCGCGTCCGCTGAGAAGCGAAGGACATCGATGACGGCCGCCGGGCCCTCGCCCTCGAAGCCGATGCGCGCGTGGTACGCGTTGCCTCCCCACGCGAGATCGGGTCGATCGGCGAAGGAGAAGGTCTCGATACGCTTGGGCCTGGTCTTCCAGTTCCAGCTCGGCGGCGCCGCGCCCGGGCGATCGCGTTGCTCGAGGTGCGCGCCCAAGCTCCGGCCCGGCTCGGTGGTGACCACCACGAGCGCGACGCGCGCCGCTTTGCCGGCCGCGCCGTTGATGGTCACGCCGCCGCCGGGCGCGCGAAATCCGGCCCACCGGCCGCCCACGGAGGTCGCTTTGGGTGCCCTTTCCATGGCCGTGATGTCGACGACACCGTCGAGCACGACGCCCATGACCTCGACCCTTTCGTCGCGCGGGAAGACGACGCTGGATCGTTCGAGAATGGATTGCTCCCAGAGGACCGCGGGCGCGCCGTCGGAGAGCGCGGGGCGCACTTCATCGGGCACGACGTGCGCGAGGACACAGGTCTCCTTGCCGCATTCGGCGCGACGATCGAGAGCGCGCGGGGCCGCTTGGGGCAAGGCGCCGTCGATGGGCGCAGGAGGTTTGGGCGGCGGCGCGGGAGCGGACGCAGAAGACGCAGGCGCCGAAGCCGAGGAGGCGGGCGCGGGGCGGGCGGGTCCTTACAGCTCGAAAGAACCGAGGCGGCGAGCGCGACGAGCGCGAAGCGGGGGCGATGAATCATGCGATGGACACCCGCGGGCGGGGGAGCGCCATCGTAGCGCGACGACACGCACGATGCGTCATGATGGGCGACGAGCCCCCGCTCAGCGCCGTTTTTCCCGAGATCGGCGCCGTGGTCAGCCATTGCACCATGGATTGGCACCACGTCTCGCGGCGATCCGTCACGTGGTGAGGCCGGAATTCTCCAGATATGCCACCACGCTTCACGAGGGCTCGTCACGTGGCGAGATCGATGGGAGCGGCGGTCTGCGGGCGGGCGATGCGTCGATGCGTCGGGCGACGATACCCACGTTCACGGGGCAGCGTACGTCCGTTCCAGGTAAGCCACGATGTCTGCCGACTCGAACATGCGAACGCCGGTGTTGGGATCGACGAGGTAAGGCACCATCATCTTGCCGGACATCTCGCGGAACGCCGCGCGCGAGGCGCTGTGGCGACCGACGTTGTGGAGGCGATACGGGAGCGTCAGCTCCGCGAGCGCCTCGCGCACGATGCGGCAATACGGGGAGAACTCGAAGCTCCACAGCTCGAGCGGCTGGGCCGGCTCCGTCGCGGGCGTGGCCTCGCTGCCGCGCCCGGTGCGCGCCAGCGACGCGAGGCCCGAGGTGGCCGTGGTGAGGGGACCGAGCGAGAGCGCGATGGGCACGCGGCCGTCACCATACGTCTCGGCGAGGTAACGAATGATGTCGTCGGATTCGTAGAGGGCGCTGCCGGTGTTGGGATCGACGAGGTAAGGGAACTGGAGCTTTCCCCCTTTGGCCTTGACGACGTCGCGATAACGGCTGCCGCGCGGGCAAGGATAGATGACGGCGTCGAGATCGAAGGTGGTGAGCGCCTCACGGACCTTGCGACAATACGGGCACGCCTCGAACTCGTAGAGGACCAACGGCGCTTCGGGCAGCTTGCGGCCGGGGCGCGCGGTCCACCCGGCCCCGAAGCGCAGGACACTGGCGAGGTGCGAGGTCGCGACGTCGAGGGTGCGGTTCATCGAACCAGCCATAACAAGGCTCATCCAAGAGCGCCATCCTCCTTGGGTGAATTCGGCACGAGACGAGGCATGGTGTCGCGCGATCGCGCCGGACGCGATCGTTCACGGCACAAACGATGCGGGCCCGCACGCGTTCCACGCAGCCCGTGAGCAGAGAGAGGGCCGGTGCGGAGCGACACCGCATCTCCGAGGAGATGAAGAGTCGTTCGCGGAGCGCTCAGCGCAACGACGACACGCTCGCTGGGTCGAGCGGGCGAGTCCGCAAAAGCTCCTCCGGGTGCTTTCGGAACCAGGCGGCCACCAAGAGGAGCTGATCCAAATCGCGTGGTGCCATCGGCGCATGGGCGCGATGGGGGACGGCGGCGAGCGCGTGGATGCGATCGCGGAGCGCGGCCGCCTCGGCCTCCGAGCGCGGCGCCGGCAGATCGGCGCGGACAGAGCCGCGCTGGATCAGATACACCCGATCTTCCTCGGCGAAGCCGGCCACGGGATAGAGGAACGTGAGCGACTGCGTGGCCATGCGGAGGGTGTCGAATTGCGCGCGCAGGCCCGAGAGCCGCTGCAAGCGATCGCGGAGGGCGCTCGCCCGCTCGAAGGCGAGGCTCGCGCTGGCAACCTCCATGTCGCGCCGGAGCGTCTCGAGGAGCCTGTCGTCCTCGCCCTCCAGAAAGGCACGCGCGAGGTCGACGCGCTCGGCATAGGCGCGCGCCGAGCCGCCCACGCAGGGGCCGAGGCAGCGTTTGATCTCGTAGCGATGACAGCCGGGCGTGCGCGGGCCCAAGGAGATGAGCTCCCGTTGATCCTCGAAGTGGAGAGGGACGGTCTCGGCGCAATCGCGCAGACCGAGGGCGTCGGAGAGCCGGCGCACGGCGTCGGCGAGGTGGCCCGCGCCCACGAAGGGGCCATAACAAACCCGCGCGGACGCGGGCGCGCCGCGCACGACTTGCAGCTTGGGAGCCGGGCCGCGCGTGATGCGCACGAAGGCGTAGTGGCGCGCTTCGCGCTTGCTCACCACGTTGAAGCGCGGCCTTTGATCCTGAATCGCGCCGAGCTCGCGGAGGAGCGCGGCGAACTCGCTCGGGGCATATTCCCAATCGATGCGGCACGCCCGGCGGAGGATGCGAGCGCCCTTCTCGGCCTCGTCGCAGCGGAAGTAGCTGAGGAGCCGTGTTCGGATCCGCTTGGATTTCCCGACGTAGAGCACCTCGCCGTCGGCGGCGATCATGCGATAGACACCGGGCCTGTCGGCGGCGCCGGCGCGCACCGCGGCGCGCATGGCGGCGATCTCCTCCGCGGTCGAAGGACGGCGGGGATCGAGCGAGGCGAAGCGAAGGCGCGACGCATCATCGCCGAGATCGGCGTCTGCTCTGCTGCGTGCTCCGTCCACGATGACGCAAGGATGGGCCGCGAATGCGCGGCGGCGCAAGCGCGGGTGGAGAGCGCGCCGGGCAGGCGGTGGCCCTCACGTTTGCAGGTGCCTTTGCCGGGTCGACTCCGTATCTTCGTCTCTGCGAGCCGCGGCGATCGAGCCCGGCCGAGGAGGTCTCATGCGCTTTGCTTCCCGTGCTTCATCCATCGTGACGCGTCGCCGGCCCGTGATGCGCCGCCATTTCCAGAGCGCCGAGGCGCGCGAGGTGGCTCGACTCCGCGCCCACTTCCGCGCGGCGCTCGCGGAGATCGCGCCGCACGACGTGAGCCACCTCGACGCGGCCCGGCGCGCCGCGCGGGCGCAGATCCTGGCCGAGGTCGCGCGCTATGCACGGGCCGGGCGCTTCCCCAAGAACCGAGATTTTCCGGGCTCGATGGTGCCTTACTTCATCGATGCCGAAGGCACGCGCTGCGCGGTGGCGCACCTCGTCGAATCGACCGGCGACGCCGGCCTCGCGGCCGCGGTGGCGACCACGCACAACAACGCGTTCGTCCGGGAATTCGAGGCGAACCTCGCGTTCACGGCCTGGCTCGATCGGGTCGGGCTCACCGCGGCCGAGGCCGCGCGCATCCAGCCGTCGTATTGCTTCATCAACAAGGCCGACGCGTGCCTCTGCAATACGGGAAACACGCCCACCGTCGTCGAGGCGACGATGACGGTCGTGTCCCAGACCACGACGGGGCGCGCCACGATCGACGTGGTCCACGGCGACGCCTCCAAGGTGATGGTCGGGCAGGAGATCGATGTCGGCGGGGCGCCCAATGCGACCGTCGGCGCTCACGTGCTCGTCGGCCTCTGGGCCAGCGACGGGCCGACGCAACCCGTCGGCGAGGCCCATCTCATCGACGGCGACCTCGTGGAGCTCTCGTGCACCAACGTCCCCAAGCTCCACAAGGACGATGCCATCAACGCGATGCTCTCGATGGGAGATCCCACCGATACCGGATCGGCGTGCGGTGCTTACCTCACCTCGGTGGATGCCGAGTGGGGGAAGTCGCAGTGCGACGAGACTCCCGTCGATGGGAGCGGCGGCTGCGCGCTGAGCACGACGACCGCGCCTTCACCGCTCCTCTTGGGCACGCTCCTCGTCGGCGCCGCCGTGTGGGCGCGCCGCCGCATGAAGCGCCGGCCCGCGCGGCGCGCGCAACGCGCTTAGCTCAGACCGATCCCTTTCGCGGGCTCACGTGCCCGCGGCGGTAGGCAGTCGGCGTCGAGCCCGTCCATCGCCGGAAGGCGCGGGTGAAATTGGCGACGTCCGAGTAACCGACGCCGTCGGCCACCTCTTCGATCGATCGATCCGGTGATTGCAGCAAAAGGAGCGCGCGCTCGCGGCGCTGCTCTTCGAGCAGCTCCGAGAAGGTCAGGCCTTCGTCCGCGAGCCTGCGCTTCAACGTGCGCGGCGACATGCCGAGGCGCGCGGCCGTCTCGTCGATGGAGAGGAAGCCGCCCTCCGCGCGCGGCAGCAAAGCACGCACGCGTGTCGCGACTTGGCCACCACCGCCGAGCGCGGAGAGCTCGCGCTCGCACTGCTCGCGCGCCAAGCGGAGCGCGATGGGATCGGCCTGGATGAGCGGGAGATCGAGCTCCTTCGCGTCGAACACGATCCGATGCTCGGGCGCTCCGAAGCGCATGCGCGCGGCGAGCTGCGGGAAGCGCGGGAGATAGTCCGGCGCGGGGAGCGCGACGTCGGCGCGGGAGTCGAGGCGACGCCCCGTGAGGGCCGCGCCGATCTCGTGCAGACCGACGATGAGCGAGAGCACGAGCACGTCCGTCTGCGGGCCGCGCGGCGCGAGCTCGTCGAGGATGATGGCCGCCACGCCGTCGCTCTCGTGGACACGGAGCGCGATGGCATCGGTGCGCGTGGGCGCGAAGCGCACGGCGACGTCGAGCGCGTCGCGCAGGGTCGGCGCGGACATGGCCGCGAAGCCCAGATATCCATGCGACGAGATCCGCATTTGCAGGCCGAGGCAGAAGCCGAGGCCCGGCTCGCCCGTGAGCGCTTTGGCGCGCGCGGCGAGCTCCGTGAACACGGAGACGGGGAGACGAAGCCGCGGATCGGAGAGCGCGGCCGCATCGAGATCGAGGCCCGCCAAGAGATTGGCCTCGGTGACGCCCCAACGCGCCGCCAGCTCCACGAGCTGGAGGGCGTGTCCAGCGGCGATCATGCGTTCTTCGGCGTGCTCCGACATCGGTGGCCCGAAATGACAGAAAGTTGTCCCGCTCTAACATGACGCGTCGCGTTGCGCCACCCCATGCTCTCGGCGACCCATGGAGGTTCCCGTGGAACAGCAACGATTCGGCGCGCGGGCGCCGTGGTGGCTCGGGCTTTTGATTGGCATCGTCGCGGCCGGATGCAGCGGCAACGACGGCGGCGAGATCGAGGAAGCGAGGCTCGGGAGCTGCGCGAGCCCGGAATGTGCAGGCGAGGCGGCGTGCAATGGTGACGCCGTCGAGTCCTTTTGCGACGACTGCAATCCCTGCACGGTCGACGCGAATTGCACGCCCTGCAGCGCGCTGCCCGCGGAGGAGCGCGACCTCCGCCATTGCACGATGGATGAAGACCTGCCGCCCTTCTGCGCGGGCCACACCGGCTGCGTCCACCTGCCGCTGACGACGCCGGCCTTTCAGATCAACGCTTGTTTCCCGGTCGCGAACGATCCCGATCTCCACGCCGGCGCCTGCCAGGCCGGGGTCTGCGTGGAGAACGATCGCTGAGGAGCGTGACCGAACGGGCGCCGCATCGAGAATGGCTGAAGCCGCCGCCGCGAGAATGGTTGAGCCACTACGATGGAGAGAGGCGCGCTCGCACGCGCTGGGCACCCTCCGTATCGCCTGCGGCTTCGAGCAGCGTGACGGCGCGCTGGTAGAGCGTCTCGGCCTCTGCATGACGGAGCGCGGACGCGTCGGCTTCGGCGGCAGCCAGGAGAAAGGGCACCGCGCGCAGCGGCGCGGCGCCGTCGATCCAATGTTGGGCGATGGTCGCGGGCGCGGCGCGACGCTCGAGGTGAACGGCGAGCCGGCGATGGAGCAGCGACGAGAGGGTCGACGGGATCGAGGCGCGCACGGCCTCGAGCACCAGATCGTGGACGAAGCGCGTGTCGCGGAGGATCTGCGCGGCGGTCAGCTCCTGCTCGTCGGCGGCGAGCGAAGAGGGATCGACGTCGAGCACCGCGGACGCCACATCGAGATCGAAATCGGTGCGGGCCAACGCAGCCACCTGCGCGAGTTGCAACGCGGACGCCGAGAGCCGGGAGAGGCGATGTTGGATGAGCAGCCGCACGCGTCCCGGCGGCGGCAAGCGCTCGGGGAAGCCGCGCTCGAGGCTGCCCGATTCGACGAGGTGCTTCACGGTCTCGGTGATGAAGAGGGGATTGTTGCCCGTGTAACGAGAGAGCTCGCTCCGCAACGCCGTGACGCCGGGCAAAGCGAGGCTCGACAGCAGCTCGCCGACGGCCTCCGAAGAGAGCGGCTCGAGATCGAGGTGCGTGAGGAGACCGCCTTCCTCGAGCCGGCGTGTCATGGCGGCCAGCGCCGGCGTGAGCTCGCCGCGACGGCAACAATCGATGATCCGGGGAAAGGCACCTTGGCGGAAGAAGCGCGCATGCGCGTAAGCGCCGATTTCGAGGCTGGCCAGATCGGCGAATTGCAGATCATCGGTGACGAAGGCGGCGAGCCCTTCGGTGCAGCGGCGGAGCACCTCGCTGAGCGCGTCGAGGAAGCGCACGCGATCGCCCTCGTCACGCAGCGGCGGCGGCGCGGCACCCGCAGGAGAGAGCTCGGGAACGAGGCGCGCGAGCGCTTCGACGATCCATCCGGGGAGCGAGGTGCGGAGCGCGGGACGCTCGGCGAGCATGGCGCGGACGTGACGCACGTAGAGTGAATAAGGCACGTCCGCGTCGCCGGGGCGAGCCGAGAAGACGATATAGGATCCGCGCGAGGCCGCGAAATCGAGGGCGAGACGCGTTTTGCCGACGCCGGGATCACCCATCAAGAAGAGGAGCTGGCCAGCCTCCCACCCGACCTCCATGGCGCTCCACTCCCGCGCTCGGCCCACGAGCACGGGAGGCCGTAGGACGCTGAGCGGCAAGGCGCGTCCGGTCTTTTTCACCGGGCGCGCGGCGAGCGTCCCCCGCTCGACGTCGCGGGCGAGCGCGACGGTTTCAGGGTGCGGATCGGCGCCGAAATCGTCGGCCACCATCCGCCGGCAACGTTGATAAAGGGCGAGCGCGGCCGAGCGATCGCCGGCGAGATAATGAATCCGCATCAGGCGGCGATAGGCATCCTCCGCGTGGGGATCGAGGGCGAGGAGACGCTCGGCGACATCGAGGGCGCCGTGGAGATCTCCTCGTTGCTCGCGGGCGTCGGCCTCGGCGGCGGCCGCGCGACGGCGGAGGGCGCCGAGCTGATCGCGGGCCTCGGCGATCCAAGCCTCGAAATCGGGACAGTCGTCGAAATCCATGGCGCCGAGCAGCGTGCCCGCGAGCGCCAGGGCTTCGGTGTGGCGGCCGGCGAACACGTGCGCTTCCAACTGAACGGCGTCGGTGACGACGCGCTCCGAGAGGGCGATGACGTCGCCGCCGAGCACCAATTCGGCCCCGGCGGCAACGCGGAGGCGATGAAGGAGCTGGCGCATGTTGTTGCGCGCCCGCTCTTCACCGGCGTCGGGCCACAACATGCCTGCCAATCGATATTTCGGGGTCGGCCCTTCGAGGGCCAGATAGGCGAGCACGGCCGCGACCCGGCGCTGCAACGCAATCGGCTCCGACGAGCCGAGGAGCCGCGCGCCTCCGAGCACCTCCAGTCGCCAATCGGCCATCGAGGGCCGACTCTACTCCATCGCTCGCGAGACGAACCGACATTGTTCCTCCCGCGAGCGACGTCACCATCGATTCGCGATCATCCTTTCACCGTCACGAGGGGCCGGAGGCGGGCGACGCGGCGAGCGACGCCGGCGTCCTCCACGCTCTGCACCACGGGCGTGATGGGCTTGTACGCATAAGGGGCCTCTTCCTTCATGCGGCGGTGGTACTTTTCGAGGATGTCGCGCCGGGCGCGCACCTCGGGCGAGCGAGGATCGATGGGCGTGACGACGCGCAGGCGATCCATGGCCCGCGTGTAGGTGGCGTCGTCGACATGGCACGAGGCGCCGCGCGTGAGGCTGCGGCCGGCGCCGTGGCACGCGCTCGCGAGGAGCGCGTCGTTGCCGGCGCCCGCGAGGAGGTAGCTCGCGTCGCCCATCGAGCCCGGAATGATCACCGGATGGCCGGTGAAGCGAAACGGGCTCTCGAAGGGATCGGGGCCGGGCGCGGGGGTCGCTCCCTTGCGATGGAGGAAGCGATCATCTGCGCCTTCGGGCTCCCAGATCAGGTTGTGAGGCGCGTCGTAGACGAGCCGATGATCGATGGCGCGCCCCAAGACTTCGGAGAGCGCGCGAATGACCATGAGGCCGAGGAAGAGGCGATTCCCGAAGGCGAAGTTGGCTGCGTTGCGCATCGCCGAGAGGTACGCCGCCGCCTCGCGCGCATGCGGGCCCGCGGTCGGAATGGCATAGAAGCCATGCGCCGGGTGCGCGAGGCCCGTGGGATAGAGCTCGCGCGCACGCCCGACGAAATGGCCGCCGACCGCGTGCCCGAGGCTCACCGATCCAGAGTGCGCCATGATGGCAATGGCCTTGCGCTTCACGCCCCACGCGTGGGCGGAGGCGCCGTCGTAGAGATCCTCGACGGCCTGAATCTCGACGAAATGGTTGCCGCCGCCCACGGATCCGATTTGCGGATCCCGCCCGTCACGCGCGCCCGAGCCTCGGATGAAGGCGTCGAACGCGAACGTGCCGGAGGTCGGCAACGCGCCGGTGAAATGGACGCGCTCGAGATCCTGCGCCTCGCGCGCCCGATCGTAATGGCGCCAGAGGCCGGTGCCCGCGTTGTCGGCCGCGGTGTCGTGAAGACCCCAGAGCCCCTCGCGGAGCAGGGCTTCGCGCTGGCGAGGCGACATGGGAATGTCGCGCGCGCCTCGGAAGAAGATGGCCCGCAATCGATGCTCGAAGGCATCGAGATGCGGGGTGAGCTCCTCCTCGCCGACGTCGGTGAGGAGCAAGCGCATCCCACAACAGACATCGTTGCCGACCGCCGCGGGCACGACGAAGCCGCGCGCGTCGGCCACGGTGCCCACGGGGATGCCCGAGCCCTTGTGGAAATCGGGCGTGATCACGATGGAGTCGAGGCGCCCCGGAGAGTCGCCCCAGAAAGGCGCGACGGCGCCTTTCCGCTGCATGTTCCAAAGGACATCGAGCGTCTCCGCGATCGACGCGAACGCGAGAAGCTGAGCGATGCCCTGCGGCTCGATCACGACGTCGGGTCGCGCGAGCAGCGTGATCGGAATACCAAATGGATTGTCGATTCGTGCGCGCGCGCCGTCGAGGCGGCGCACCGCGCTGGAAACATCGAAACGAGTGCCCATGACTGCCTTGCCCGGGTCCGATGAGCGGCGCCCCGGCGGACGGCCTCCGCGCACGTGCGATGCACGAGCGGCGGCCGATCCACTCCCGGTGGCCCGGTACCTGCGACGATCGGTGCCGGCGCTCGCTCACGAAGCCTCGATGGGCGATGGGCGGGCGCGCTCACCGGCGCGGGCATGGAGGTGCCCTCACGCCGGCGACACGAGATCGTCGGGTTCTCCTTCGGGTTTCGAGGTGGGCGGAGCACCACCTCGCAGCAGCGGGGCGCAGTTTGCGTTGCGCGGCACGATTGTCAAGGCAAGGGGTCGTCTTTCGCGGCGAGCGCGCGACACGAGGTGGCTTTGCCGAGCGGGCCCGGGCCGATGCTCGTTGGGGGATTCAAACCCAGAATCCGGTCGGGAGCCCGAGCATGGCGGCACCGGCTTGCACGAACCAGCCTTCGGCGGCGGCGGCGTGCTGGGTGAAGGTGTGAATGTCGCGGAAGCGCCGCTGGAGCGGGGAGCCGTCGCGAACGGCGCTCCCGCCGGCGGCGCGATAGCAGGTGTCGACGACTTCGACGGCGGCCTCGCCCACCCAGGTCAACGTCGCCGAAGCGCGCGGGGCCAAGGCGACCGCGGATTGAGGTGCATTCACGCAGGCGCTCCAAAGCTCGTTGGAGAAGGCATGAAGCGCGGCCCGCGCCGCACGCAGCGTGGTGTCGGCGCGGCCGAGGCGATGGCGGAAGAGCGGGGCCTCGCTGAGCGAGGCGCGCGCGTAGAGGCGGCGTTTGCCGTTCTGGGCGAGGGACACGAGATCGTCGAGCGCGCCTTGCGCGATGCCGAGCGCCACGGCGGCCATGTGAAGGGCGCAATGGAGGACGGGCATCACGAAGGTGGGACCGGGGATCGAGGCCCGCCCCATGAAGATATCGAGTGTGTCGCTCGCAGGGACGAAGAGGTCTTCGACGGAGATGTCGTGACTGCCCGTGCCGCGGAGGCCGAGCACGGACCAGGTGTCGTGGATTCGCGCGTGATCCGGGCGAAACAGCGCCGCTCGCACCTCGGGCACGCCTTCCTCGATGCCTGGACGCGGGCGGCCGTCCGCGAGGACGACGCAATTGCCGAACATCCAATCGACGTGCTGGCAGCCGCTGGCAAAGCCCCAACGGCCTTTGACCCGATAACCACCCTCGACCACGTGCGCCTCGCCCTGCGCGTTGAAGGCGCCGCCGAGGATGACGTCCGGGCCCGCAGAATAGATGGAGTCGAAGCGATCGGCCGCGAGCAGCGAGAAGAGCTGAGGGCTCTCGGCCCCGATCATCACCGTCCAACCCGTGGCGCCGTCGGCGCGTGCGAGCGTCTCCAGGATGTCGAGGCCGGCGAGGAGATCGAGCTCCTCACCGCCGTGGCTCCGCGGAACGAACATGCGAAAGCAGCCGGCGGCCCTGAGCGTGGCGAGCAGATCGGCAGGTATCCGGCGCGCGGCTTCGATCTCGGCGGCGCGCGCCGAGAGGGTGGGCGCGAGATCGCGCACGGCTTCAAGCACGTTGGTGTGGGTCGTCGTGGGGTGCGTCATGGGTCCCTCCTTCCCCGTTTGGGGGAGCTCGGGTGACGCTATCGGGATGGGCGTGACGGGGCTGTGACAGCGCAGAAAGGCGGAAAAAGAAGGGCGCACCGCATGCACGCTCCATCGAGAAGCATCGACGAGACGTAAGGTCGCGCGACCGGCGGCAGCCTGCGCTTCCGCTTTTGAGGATTCGAGACACGAACGCCGCCGGACGCAGAGCTCTCGCCCGCGCGCGGCGGCGCCGTCGGTCAGCCCCAGTGAATCAGGGCGTGCCGCAAACCCAGTAGCCGTCCGGCAAGAGGCCGCTCTGCTGGCACACGAGCTGGATCGGGCCCTGCGGGGTGTTGATGATCGGGCAAGGCGCGTTGGGCTTGTTGGGCTCGCAGAGCTGGAGGTTCGGCCAAGCGCATTGGGTCTCGCACGTCACGTCGCTATAGTACGTGGGGCTGTTGGCGTTCTGCACGCGGATGCCGCAGCAGACCGCGCCGCCGGTGCAGGCCGCGCTGGTCTGGCACTCGATGCGCGTCTGCCGGCCGTTGCCGGTGCCTTGATCGTAGGTCTTGCAACCATCGGTGTCCGGCCCCGCGTTGACGCAGAAGTTCTGCGGGCCGGTGTTGTTGTCGTATTGGTCCCAGCAGCAGGCGTTCTGCCCGCCGAGGGGGCAGGTCAGACCGTCACCGCAAGGCAGCTTGTTCGTGCCGCCGGAGCTCGACGAAGAGCTGCTCGAGCTGCTGGAGGAAGAGCTGCTCGAGCTGCTGGAGGAAGAGCTGCTCGACGAGGAGCTGCTGCTCGAGCTGCTCGAAGAGCTCGACGTGGTGGCGCCGCCGCCGCCCGTGGAGCCGCTGCTGCTGGTCGTGTCGGGGCCGCTCGAGGTGCTGCTCGTCGCGCTTGCGCCGCCGTGACCGGACGTCGTCGTCCCGCCCGAGGATTCGAACAGCGTCTCGGTGGAGCTGATCCCACCGCAGCCGACGACGATCCCGATGACACCCGTGATGGTAAAAGACGCAAGGATTCCTGACCGGCGCATCTCAAGCCTCCGCAGGCGGCGAAGATACAGCGAAGGCGCCCTGTTGCGGAGAACTATCGCGATCCGCGAGCACCACGAGACGGCCCCGCGGGCGAGCAGGCATGACGCGACTGCCCATTTCGGGACTTCACCCCCGCGACATCGCAATGGCTCACCGTCACGATCACGGATAGTTGGAGCGGAATCCCCGCTTCGGAACGCTGCCAACGAAATGCAATGCCATTGGTGCACAGCGTGTCTCGATCGCGCCGGCGCCGAGCTCAACCATGCGGCGGGCGCTCGCCGACGCGCTGACAGGAAGGACAGTAATAGGTCGTCCGCCCCGCGAGCCCCTGGCGCCGCACCTTGATGAGCGTGCCGCACGTGAGGCACGGGCGACCGCCGCGATCGTAGACCCAAAGCCTCGGGCCGGAGAGCGCGGTGCGGGTGCGGCGCGGAGCGCCGTCGAGGTTTCGGTGCATCAAGGTGCGGGCCTCTTCGATGATGCGATCGAGGGTTCGATCATCGAGGTCGGCGACGCGCACGAAGGGATCGATTTTGCAGACGAAGAGCGTCTCGGATTTGTAGATGTTGCCGATGCCGGCGAGCGCGCTCTGCATCATGATGGCGTCGCCGACGGCGAGATCTCCGCGCTCGCGGAGACGACGGCGGGCCTCGAGAGGATCGAAGTCGTCATCGAGGAGATCGGGGCCGAGCCGGCGCAAACCTTCGTGGCGATCGACGCCGCCCGCGGCGAGCAGCTCGACCACGGGCGCGTTGAAGCAGACGACGACGAAGTCGGCGGTGGTGAGCACCGCGCGGGCCTGATGGGCGGGCTTTTGCCAGCGCTCTCCGGGTCGATAGAGGTGCCACGAGCCCGTCATGCGCAAGTGGGAGTGGAGCGCGCGGCCGTCGTCGAAATGGATGAGCAGGTTCTTTCCGCGCGCCTCCACCGAGGTGACGGTGCGGCCTTCGAGCTTCGCCTCGGCGAGCGCGGGGAGCGGAGAAGAAAAGGCGACCAAGACCTTGCCGGTGAGGGCTTTGCCGAGCGTCTGCGCGATGCGATGGAGCGTGTCGCCCTCGGGCATCTACAGCTCCCGCTGCAAGGTGGCGCGCTTGAAATATCCCTTGCTCGTGGGGGTGAAGCCGGCGGCGACGAGCTTGGGGCCGATGGGGGATCGCTCGGGGTCCTCGCCGTCCACGCGCGTGACCAGGAGGGTGCGGCGGCGACCATCGTCCACGAGCGCGGACAACGCGCCCGCGAGGGCGGCGGCGGCGTGGCCACGCTCGGGCTCGTCCTTCGGGAGGAAGGTGAGCAGGTTCTTCTCGGTGCGGCCCACGTAGCCCACGAGCGCGCCGTCGAGCAGCACCACGTGCGCGCCGGCGGCGCGCTGCGGGCGCGCGCGGGAAGCGTCGCCGTCGGCGGCCGTCTCGGGCCACGGGAGCGCGGCGCCGTAAGGGTTCGCGGGATCGGTGGCGGCGATGATGAGGGCGCGCGGATCCTCGGGAGGCTCGCGGGCGGCGCGCAGGCGATCGTCCGCGCCGGGGAGCGCGAACTGCGTGGCGCCGAGGCCGGCCACGAAATAGCCGCGACGCACGCGGCCCGCGTCCTCCATGGCCTTGAGCACCTCGTACACTGCGGAGAAGCCGCCGGCGATGCCCTCGGCCTGCACCGCTTCACGCGTGACCACGCCGTGCCGCTCCAAGAGCACGCGCGCGAGCGCGGCGCGACGCTCCGTCTCCGAAGGCGCGCGGCGGCCGCGGCCCACGAGCGACCAGCGGCCTTCGCTGCCGGGTGGACCGACGCGGCGCGATCGGAAGCTCGCGCCGCGGAAGGTCGTGCGGCGCTCCTTGGCCTGCGCGGCGGAGCCACGCTGATAGCTGCGGAGAGGCGCGAGGGTGTCGTTCGTGACCTCGCCGGACCACACGAGATCCCAGAGCGCGGCGAGGAGATCGTTTTGAAAGGCGCCGGTCTCCGCGACGAGATCGGAGAAGAAGAGGGCGCCGCGTTGCTCGAAGAGGTCGCGCACGCGCGCGCAGAGCTCGCCTTCGGCGCGGCGGGGCGCGGGCCCGAGCAGAGGGAGCTGATCGACGAGGTAGAGCGCGATCTTGCCGTCGTGCGGACCGAGGGGCTCGAGGCCGACCCACGCGATCTCGCCGGCGGCGCAGAGGAGATCGAGATCCGCGGCGCGATAGCCTTTGATGCGCGCCGGGAGCACGTCGGCTTCGAGCACCGAGGCCGGCAGCGGCGCGCCTTGGAGCTGCTCGATGACGGTGAGCAAGGCATCGGGCCCGAGCGCGACCGCGTGAGGCCATGCCACTCGACGGCGAAACGGCCGAGCGCGTCCTGCGGGACGGGCTCGACCTCCTTGCGCAGCTTGGCGAGTGATCGACGCTTGAGCGATCGCAGCACCTCGACGTCGCACCACTCGCGCGAGCGACGGCCCGGTGAGATCTCGCCTTCGACCACGCGGCCCGCCGCCGCGAGGCGCTCGAGCGCAGTGCGCACCGGCGCGATGCCGAGCCCGAAGCGCGCGGCCGCCGACTCGATCAGGAAAGGCCCGTGTGTGCGCGCATAGCGCGAGAGCAGATCGCCGAGCG
Source organism: Minicystis rosea (assembly GCA_001931535.1). Classification (GTDB taxonomy): domain Bacteria; phylum Myxococcota_A; class Polyangia; order Polyangiales; family Polyangiaceae; genus Minicystis; species Minicystis rosea. The sequence goes on along the minus strand of CP016211.1, from coordinate 14,988,354 downwards.
GATCCTTCACCGGCTCGAGCAGCGCGGCCGGCAGCCCGCGCGGGGGCACCACACCGAGCGCGTCGCGCAGGCGGGCCGCGTCTTCCGCGGCGGCCCAGCGGCGCTCGCCGGCCACGGTGAAGGAGACGATGCGACGATCGCGCGAGAGCTCGTCGATGAAGCCGCGCGCGGCCTCGGGCGGCGCGGTGCGGGCCGCGATCTCGTCCTCGGTGAGATCGCCGATGGAGAGCAGCAGATCGTGGAGCCCATCGGCGTGCGTCGCGGGCCGGTGCCCATCGAGCCGCTGGAGCCCGCGCTCCAGCTCGAAGATGGCGTCCGCGTCGAGCAGCTCCCGGAGCTCGGCCTCGCCGAGGAGCTCCTTGAGCTGAGCCGGATCGACGCTGAGCGCGTGGGCCCGGCGCTCCGCGAGCGGCGCGTCGCCGTCGTAGAGGAAGTTGCCGACGTAGGAGAACATCAACGAGGCCGCGAACGGCGAGGCCACGCGCGTGTCGACGGTCAGCACGCGCACCTTGCGCGAAGCGATCTGGCGGAGCAGCTCGACGAGGCCGGGCAGATCGAAGACGTCGCGCAGGCACTCGCGGTACGTCTCCAGGATGAGCGGGAAGGATCCGTAGCGCGACGCGACCGCCAAGAGATCGGCGGCCTTCTTGCGCGTGGCCCAGAGCGGCGATCGCTGCCCCGGATGACGGCGCGGCAAGAGCAGCGCGCGGCCCGCGTTCTCGCGGAAACGCGCGGCGAAGACCGAGGATCCGCCGAGGCTCTGGACTACGAGATCTTCGATCTCGTCGGCCGAGGGCAGGAGCGCGTCGATCGCGGGCGGCTCGTCCGATCCCGGAAAGCGGAAGACCATGCCGTCGTCGGACCAGATGCCTTCGAGATCCTGATCACTCGCCGTGCGGAGGCGCGCGAGCACCGCGGTGCACCAGGGCGCGTGCACGCGCGATCCGAAGGGCGAGAGCACGCACACGCGGTAGTCGCCGATCTCGTCCTTGTAGCGCTCCACGACGATGGTGCGATCGCTCGGGACCTCGCCCGTGGCCTCGGCCTGCTCGCGCAGGTACGCGAGCAGGTTGTCCGCGGCGCGCTCGTCGAGGCCGTGATGCTCGCGCAGGCGCTTCCGCGCGGCGGCCGGCTTCTCGGCGAGCAGGGTGCGCGCGAGCGCGCCGATGGCGCGGCCGAGCTCGGGCGGGCGGCCGGGGCGATCGCCGCGCCAGAAAGGCATTTTTCCGGGCTCGCCCGGCGCGGGCACCACGAGCACGCGATCGTGCGTGATCTCGGTGATGCGCCACGACGACGCACCGAGGAGGAACACGTCGCCGGCCCGCGACTCGAAGACCATCTCTTCGTCCAGCTCGCCGACGCGCCGGCTCTTCTTGCCGTCGCCTTCGTCCGCGAGATAAACGCCGTAGAGCCCACGATCGGGGATGGTGCCACCGCTCACGACCGCGATGCGCCGCGCGCCCTCGCGGGCGGTGAGCCGGCCGGTGGTGCGATCCCACGTGATGCGCGGGCGCAGCTCGGCGAACTCGTCGGATGGATAACGCCCCGAAAGCATGTCGAGCACGCCCTCGAACGAAGCCTTGGGGAGCTCGGCGAAGGGCGCGGCCCGGCGCACCATGGCGAAGAGCGCGTCGGCCGTCGTCGCGTCCATGCTCACCGTGGCCACGATGTGCTGCGCGAGGATGTCGAGGGGGTTCCGTGGATAGAACATCTCCTCCACCTCGCCCGCGACCATGCGCGCCGTCGCGGTCGCGGAGGAGAGGAGATCGCCGCGGTATTTGGGGAAGATCACGCCGCGCGAGACGGCGCCCACCGAGTGCCCGGCGCGGCCGATGCGCTGCAAGCCGGAGGCGACCGAGGGCGGCGACTCGATCTGCACCACGAGATCGACGGCGCCGAGATCGAGGCCGAGCTCGAGCGACGAGGTGGCCACGATGGCGGGGAGCTCGCCGCGCTTCAAACGATCCTCGATGGCGAGGCGCGTCTCCTTGGCGATCGATCCATGGTGCGCGAGCGCGATCTCCTCGCCCGCCGTCTCGTTGAGCGCGCCCGCGAGCCGCTCCGCCAAGCGCCGGCTGTTGGCGAAGATCATGGTCGACCGATGCGCGCGCACCAGCTCCACGAGGCGCGGGTGGATCGATGGCCAGATCGATCGTCGCTTCGGCCCCTGCGCGGCGCTGCCCGAGGGCAGCTCCTCGATCTCGCCGAGCTTGCTCATGTCCTCGACGGGGACCTCGACGCGCAGATCCCAAGCCTTCTTCGTGCCCGCGTCGACGATGGTCACCGGCCGCGGTTGAAACGTCCCCTCCCCGCCGACGCCGAGCTCACCGCCGCCGAGCAGGCGCGCGACTTCCTCCAGCGGGCGCTGGGTGGCCGAAAGACCGATGCGTTGGAGCGGAGGGGCGTTGCGTGGACGCAACGACTCCAGCCGTTCGAGCGAGAGGAAGAGATGCGCGCCGCGCTTCGTGGGGACGAGCGAATGAATCTCGTCGATGATCACCGTCTCGACGGAGGCGAGCCCGGCGCGCGCCGACGAGGTGAGCATCAGATACAGCGACTCGGGCGTGATGATGAGAATGTCCGGCGGTTGCTTGCCGATGCGCGCGCGCTCGCCCGCAGGCGTGTCGCCGGAGCGCACCGCCACGGTGGGCACGCGGAACGGGACGCCTTCGCGCTCGGCCACGGCCGCGATGCCGGCGATTGGCGCGCGCAGGTTGCGCTCCACGTCGGTGCCGAGGGCCTTGAGCGGCGAGACGTAGAGCACGCGGCAGCGCTCGGTCTTGTGCGGCTCGGGCGAGAACATGAGCCGGTCGATGGCCACCAAGAAGGCCGCCAGCGTCTTGCCCGAGCCGGTCGGCGCGAAGAGCAGCGTCGACGCCCCGGAGAGAATCGCGGGCCAGCCCTTTTGCTGCGCGCCCGTGGCCTCCGCGAACGACGCGGCGAACCATGTGCGCACGGGCGCATGGAAGCTGCTGAGCACGCTCGAAGCTTTCGGCACGGGCGAACAACTATAGCGGGCGCGCGCTTCGTGCTAGAGCCACGCGTCGGAGAGCCCCCTCGTCTCCGAGCCGCTCATGACGCGATCTCCCCTGCTCCCGATCTTCCTGACCGTCTTCGTCGATGTCCTCGGACTGACGCTGATGCTCCCGCTGCTCCCGTTTTATGCGGAGCACTTCGGCGCTTCGCCCCAGATGGCGACCACGCTCATCGCGAGCTACGCGGTCTGCCAGCTCGTTTCGGGGCCCATCTTGGGGCGGCTCTCGGATCGGATCGGCCGCAAGCCGGTGCTGCTCGCCAGTCAGATGGGCACGCTCGCGGGGTTTCTCATCATCGGCGGCGCCAACAGCCTTTGGCTCTTGTTCGTGGGGCGGATGATCGACGGCCTCACCGCGGGCAACCTCAGCATCGCGCAGGCGTACATCAGCGACGTCACGCGTCCTTCGGAGCGCACGCGCTCGTTCGCGCTCATCGGGATCGCGTTTGGCAGCGGCTTCCTCTTCGGGCCGATGATCTCGGGGGAGCTGAGCCATCGCTTCGGCTTCGCCGCGCCGGCCTACATGGCCGCGGCCCTGTCGCTGCTCTCCGTCATCCTCTCGGCCACGCTGCTCCCCGATCAGGCCACGCTCGAGAAGATCAAGGCCGAGCGCGCCGCTGAAGAGGGGCTCGCGCCCGCGCCGCCCGCGGGTCAACGCAACCTCGCGCTCGGCCGCTTCCTCACGCGCCCGCTGGCCCGCCGTCGGCTCCTCCAGTTCTTCGCGTTCACCACCTCGTTCGCGGTGCTCACGGGCGGGCTCGGCCTGTATCTCGAGCGGCAATTCCATTTCGGCCCGCGGGAGACCGGCTGGGTGTACGGCGTCTCGGGCTTCGTGGGCGCGGTGATCCAAGGCGGCGCCATCAAGCGCTTGGTTCAACGCTTGGGCGAGCCGCGCCTCGCGCTCTTCGGCTTCGTGTCGATGGCCATCACCTATCCGTTCCTCGGCCTCATCGGCGACAGCTACACGAAGCTCTTCATCCTCGTCGTCCTCTCGAGCTTCGGCGTGGCGGTGGTGCGGCCGTGCCTGACGACGCTGATCACCAAGAGCGTCAGCCGCGAAGAGCAGGGCGCCGCGCTGGGCACGAGCCAATCGCTCACGAGCATCTCGCAGATCGTCGGGCCGTCGATGGCGGGCTTCTTCATTCAGCACCACCAGCTCGGCGCGTACGGCGCCGCGGCGGGCGTGTTCGCGATCGTCGGCGCCGTCCTCAGCATGCAGCCGGAACCCACGGTCGACGTCGTCGGCTCGCTGTGAGCGGGCCCCGCACGGAAGTGATTTCCGGGGGCGAAACGCTGCGGTAGAGCCGGGGAATGTCCCCCGCGATTCGCTCGCTCGCCTTCGCCGCGCTCACGCTCGCCGCCTGCGACAAAGGCGTGCCCGAGCCCACGAAGAGCGCGACCGCGCCGGTGAAGAGCCCGGCCCCGCCGTCCGCGAGCGCGACGGCCAGCGCCGCCGTCGTGCCGCCCACGCGCCTCGCCGCGCCGGCGCGCATCGTGGCCATCGGCGATCTCCACGGCGACCTCGCGGCCACGCGCGCGACCCTGAAAATCGCGGGCGCCATCGACGACGCCGATCATTGGATCGGCAAGGACCTCATGGTCGTGCAGACCGGCGACGAGATCGATCGCGGCGACGACGATCGCAAGATCATCGACCTCTTCGATCGCCTCGCCGAGGAAGCCAAGGCGCAGGGCGGCGCCGTGATCGCGCTCAACGGCAACCACGAGGTGATGAACGTTCAGCTCGATTTCCGCTACGTGACCGAGGGCGCGCACAAAGACTTCGCGGGCGTCCCGGGCGCGATGACCATGGATCCTCGCCTCGGGCGCATGCCGGAAGACGCACGCGCGCGCGCCGCTGCGTTCCTCCCGGGCGGCCCTTACGCGAAGAAGCTCGCCCGGCGCAACACCATCGCCGTCGTGGGCGATACGGTGTTTCTCCACGGCGGCTTGCTCCCCAAGCACGTACGCTACGGCATCGACCGCATGAACCGCGAGATGAGCGCCTGGATGGACGGCAGCGCCCGCGACGTGCCCGCCATCCTCACGAACGAGGATGGGCCCGTCTGGCAGCGGCGCTACTCGGCCGCGTCCGATCAAGAAGACTGCCGGGTCCTCAAAGAAACGCTGGCGCTCATCCCGGCGAAGCGCATGGTCGTGGGGCACACGGTGCAGCGCAACGGCATCAACGCGGCCTGCGACGAGCAGGTGTGGCGCATCGACGTGGGTCTCTCGAAGCACTACGGCGGCAAGCCCGAGGTGCTTGAAATCAAGGGCGATCAAGTGAAGGCACTGCGATGACGAGCAAACCCGAGAAGGCACCTCCCGAACGGAACGAGACCCCGCGCGCCGCCATCCGCGCAGCGCTGCTCGGGCCGGCGCTCACGGCCCGCGAGATCTCCGTGCGCACGAGCCTCCGCGAGAAGGACGTGGCCACGCACCTCGAGCACCTCGAGCGCTCCCTGCGTCACGACGGCGAGCGCCTCGTGATCGAGCCGGCCAAGTGCTTGGCCTGCGACTTCGTGTTCAAGACGCGTGATCGCCTCACGACCCCGGGGAGCTGCCCCAAGTGTCGCAGCGAGCGCATCGCGCCGCCCGCCTTCCGCATCGAGACGAGCACCCATCGCTGAATCGAGCCCGGCCGCGCGCGAGCGAAGCGGCATCGGTTCGACATCGGCGCGACGCGCGCGCGAAGCCTCGTCGCCATGGCTTCGACGTGTCATCGGGGCTACCGCGCGCGGGCGTCGCCGAGCGGTGCCGCATCGTGTGGTGTCCTGCACCGCGTCGCACGACGCCGCTCCGACGAGCGCGCCCGAGCGTGCGGGTTCTGCCTGTCATCCGCGCGCCGATCGCGTACAAGAGGAAGACGGCGGCGGACATGACGGACGACGCGAACAAAGACGACACGGCGCCCTCGCGGGCCGGCCGCGTGCTCACCAGCGAGGGGAAGATGGAGGCGCAGGCCTACGTCACCGCCGAGCTGCGTGACGCGCCCCTGCGTCCGACGGTCGAGATGGACAAGGTCCAGATCACCGATCCTCGCCAGCAGAAGACGAAGAAGAACGCCCGCCCGCCGCTGCCCGACGCGATGCCGCCGCTGCCCGACGCGACGCCCGCGCCCAGCGCGAGAGCGGCGCTGGCACCGTTGCCGCCGTTGCCGCCGCTCCCGCCCATCTCGTCGAAGCCGGTGCCGCCGCCGCCCTCGTCGAAGCCGGTGCGCTTGACGCCGCCTGCGAAGCTCCCGCCCGTGACCGCGCCCCCGAAGCGCATCAGCGGTGACGTCCCGAGGAGCACGCCGACACCGAGCAAGCCGGAGATCGACGTCGCCGACGACATCCACGAGCGACCGACGATCCCGCGCGACACGACCGACAACGAAGGCGAGCACCCGACGATCCCGATGGTGGGCGTGGGCAAGTCGCCGTTCGCGACGCCGCCCACACCGCTCGCCGCGGCGCTGCCCTTCCCGCTGCTCCCGCCGGTGCCCGCGCCGCCGCCGCGCCGTCGCAGCGCGCTCGCGGGCATCATCGCGGTGGTGGTGGTGCTCGGGCTCGCCGGCGTCGGCATCATGGTGGGCGCGCGCGGCGATGCCGCCGCCGCAAAACCCGCAGGCGCCGGGCCCGCGCCGACGATCGTTGCGTCCACGCACCCCTCCACCGCGCCCTCTCCGCCCGCGGAAACCGCCGCGCCGGCACCGCCACCACAAACCGCCGCGCCGGCACCGCCAGCCGAAAGCGCGCGCCCCGCGGCCACCGCGTCCGCGCCGCCGGCAGAAACGCAGGTGGCCGCGACGCCGCCCGCGGCAGCGCCGCCCGCGGAGACTGCACCGCCTGCTGCGGAAGCAGCGCCGCTTCCCCGCGCGACGGCCGGCGCATCGCGCCCGCGCGCGGCGAAGCCTGCAGCCGAAGCCAAGCCCGCTGCGCCCGCGCCGCCTCCAGCAGAGGCCTCGCCAGCAAAGGGGCGTCTCTTCGGCGTGGACAACTGAAGATGTGACCCAGAAAGCGTGGCGAGGCCGATCCACGCCGCGCCGCTCGGCGCAACTTTCTCGGCCACGTCTCGACACGACGGTCACGCGCCCCACGCTCGCAGAAACCCTGCAATTCGGGCTCCGGTTCCGTATGATGGCGCGCGAGCTGCGGCCCGAGCCGCGGCGCCGGATCGAACGATGATGAACCGAAGCTTCCGTATCTTCGCCGTGTGCGCGGCCCTCGCCGCGCCCGTCCTCACGGGGAATCACTCCGCCAGCGCGCAGACCGCGCAGAACGCCGGCGGCGACGCCGCCGCGCTGGCCAAATCGCGCGAGCTCTTCCAGCAGGCCAACAAGCTCTACGACGAGGGCAAATACCCGCAGGCCGAGGCGGCCTATCTCCAGGCCTGGAAGCTGAAGAAGAGCTACGACGTCGCCGGCAACCTCGGCAACCTCGAAGCCGACATGAACAAGCCGCGGGCCGCGGCGGAGCACCTCTCCTACGCCGTGCGCGAGTTCCCCGCCGGCGGCCGCCCGGCGCTGCGCGACGCGCTGATGAAGCGCCTCGGCGAGGTCTCGCGCCTCGTGGGCACGCTGCGCTTCCAGGTGAACAAGCCCGGCGCGGAGGTCTTCGTCGACGGGCAATCCCTGGGCACGTCGCCCATTCAAAACGAGCTCTACGTCGACCCCGGCAACCACAGCGTCGAAGCCCGCCTCGAAGGCTATCCGCCCGTGGTGATGAACGTCACGGTGCCGAAGGGCAAGACCGAGCAGGTGTCCCTCACGCTCGTCCCGCCCGCGGGCCCGAGCAAGGCCGTCATCGGCGCCGGCGCGGCCGTGGGCGGCGCGGCCATCGTGGTCGGCGCGGTGCTGCTGGGCGTCTCCGCGAGCAAAGGCAGCACGGTGAGCAGCCTGCAAACCGAGATCAAGGCCAAGGGCGGCTGCGCCGACGGCAACGCGGCCACCGCGGCCCAGTGCTCCGATCTGCGCGACGCAGGGGCCTCCAAGGCGACGCTCGGCAACGCCGGTTTGTGGATGCTGGTCGGCGGCGGCGTGGTCGGCGTGGCCACGCTCATCTACGGCGTGGCCGGCGGCGGCTCGACGAAGGCCCCGGCACGGACGGGCCTCCGCGTGCTGCCCGTGGTGAGCGGCGACGGCGGCGGCCTCGTGCTCGGCGGGTCTTTCTAGCAGTCTTGGCTTGGTGAAGGAGCAAAGTGCGTATGCGTCGTAGCGATTGGATGGTGGGAGTCGTCGCCTTGCTGGCCGCGGCCACGAGCGCAGGGGCGATCTCCTGCGTGTTCAAATTCGATGAGTCGAGCTGCGATGATTACCCGAAGGCCGGTTGTCCCAACGTGGGCACGGGCGGGAGCTCGGGCAGCTCGAGCAGCTCGGGCACGGGCGGCACCGGCGGCAGCACCCCCGCCTCGTGCATCCCCAGCGAGAACACCATGACGGTGGAAGACACCTGCGGTGTCTTCGTGTCGAGCACCCTCGGCGACGATGCCAATGGGGGCACCAAGGACAAGCCCTTCAAGACCCTGGGCGCGGCCATCACCGCGGCGAACGGCAAGCCCGTCTACGCCTGCGGCGAGGCCTTCAAAGAGGCCGTGGCCATCTCCGCCGGCGCCACGGTGTACGGCGCCGTCGACTGCGCCAACGGCTGGGCCTACGACGCCGCCAAGAAAACGCAGCTCACGGCCGAGGTGGACCAAATCCCCCTGACCATCACGAGCCAGACGACGAACGCGCAGATCTACGATTTCGCCATCACCGCCGCGAGCGCCGATAAAGACGGTGGCTCGTCGATTGGCACCCTCGTGGCGCAGGCGACGGCCAGCTTCACGCGCTGCGAGATCACGGCGGGTGACGGCAAAGCAGGCAAGGCCGGCACGGCATTCGACACCTCCGCAGCCAGCGGAACGATCGGTGACACGGGCAAGAACGCGTGTGTCGCGGACCAAAGCTTCGGTGGCAAATCGGTCACGAATGCGTGCGGCAATCCGGATTCGGTCAGCGGGTCCGGCGGTATCGGCGACATCCTGACGGGTGGCAGTGGCAATCCAGGATTGCCCGGTACCAAGATGAACGGCGGAGTCGGCGAGACCGGCGCGACGTGCAGCGGCGGCGGCAAGGGCGATGACGGGATCGCCGGCAATCCGGCTTTGGGCGCCACGACGATGGGCACGCTTAGCGCCAATGGATATACCGGCGCCGGCGGTCCCGACGGCAACCCCGGTGCGCCCGGCCAGGGCGGCGGCGGCGGCGGTGGCGCCAAGGGCGGCACGGGCACGGGCAAATGCCCGACGACGCCCCCCAACATCACGGGCGGTGCGTCCGGCGGCTCGGGCGGATCCGGCGGCTGCGGCGGCGCAGGCGGCAAGGGTGGTAATGCGGGCGGCGCGAGCTTCGCGCTCGTCAGCGTCAATGGCACGCTGCTCCTCAGCAACGTCACGCTCAAGGCAGGTGTCGGCGGCAAAGGCGGCGACGGCGCCCCGGGCCAGAGCGGCGGCAACGGCGGCGATCCCGGCCCCGCTGGAAAGGCCACCGCGACCTATGCAAACCTGAGCGACGCCTGCCCCGGCGGCAAGGGCGGCGCGGGTGGTTTCGGCGGCAAGGGCGGCGGCGGCCGCGGCGGTCACTCCATCGGTATTGCCTACACCGGCAAGGCACCGCCGGCGTCGTCCGACACCACCTGGAAAGCCACCGTCGGCACCCCCGGCAACGGCGGCCTCGGCGACAACGCCGGCGGCAACATGGGTGACGGCGCCGCCGGTGTGGCCATCGAGCTGCAGCAGTTCTAGCCAGTCCGCGATTGCCGTCGAAAGACCACGGGCCCCGCCGTCGTGAAGGACGCGCGGGGCCTCGTCGTCTCGGGAAGCCACAGCGCTGCGCTCGATCTCGAGATCGAGCAGCTCCCCAGGATGACCGCGCGGCATGCTCACGGCCGCGCGGTCCGTGAGCACAGCCGCGTGGTCCAACCCCACGGCGGCATGGTCCAACCCCACGGCGGCGTGGTCCAACCCCACGGCGGCGGGATCCAACCCCACGGCGGCGTGGTCCAACCCCACGGCGGCGGGATCCAACCCCACGGCCGCGTGTTCCAACCTCACGACCGCGTGATCCATGAACCACGCAGGTCGGTCGGTCGGTCGAGCACGAGAAGCGTCAATCACGAGCGCCCGATCGCCAATCGCGCTGCCCCGATCGCCGTTCGCGACCACGTGAGCGCCGATCACGCCGCCCTGATTGCCGACCGCGCCGGTATGGTGCGCGCCCACGCGCGGGGAATCCTGGGACCTCGTCCGGGAGCGTCGGATCTCGTCGCGTAGATCGAGGCTCGCGTCGCCGTGAGCCGGCCTGACGACATCGTCATCGGGGACCGAGACGGCGAAGAGGACGGACACGCGCCCCTGGGTCGCGACCACGTCCCCGTGGGCTTGGACCACGACGGGGATGTCCGTCCTCGGGCCGGGGAGGATCGCGCCCAGGTCGCGGAGAATCGAGATCGCCTCCGGATGGAGCGCGAGCACGCCGCCGAGGGCCTTCCCCTCGACGCCGCTCGCCCCCTCCTGCGCCGCCCGATCGGGGTCGAGCACCGCGACGGCCGTACAGCCGCTCCGCCGCGCGTGGGATCACCAAATTTCCAGGTCCAGCGACGCCGATCGACTTGCTGGATGAGTCGCGGCCGCAGATGGAGTAGCACTGGGTCGATCGCGAGGAGATCGAGCCGGAGAAGAGCAAGCAGGATCACAGAAGAGCACGCGCCCGTAGCTCAGTTGGATAGAGCGGCGGCCTTCTAAGCCGTTGGTCAGGGGTTCGAATCCCTTCGGGCGCGCCGAGAATCGAGGAGAGCTGGACCCAGTCGTCACCGCGGTGACGATTCATCCCCCCGCTCCGAACGCCCGCCTCGTCTGCTTGCTGCTGGGGACGTCGCATCCGCGCGGCGACGAGCCCCTCGTGCTCTCACGAGAAGCTGCCTGCACCGCAGTTGCGGCACGTGGCTCCGTCGATGGGAGTCAGCGTCTGGCAGAATCTGCAACGGACGACGACCGTCTGGCGCTCGATGATTTGCGACGGTCCGGCCATCGACAACGGGGATGCATCATCGACGTTCGGTAGAGGCTGGTTGAACGCGGGGTGCTCGCGCTGAAAATGGGCCAGCACACCGCCCCGCCCAGCGTCGGCGGAGAAGGCTTGTAGCTGTCCCATCGCTTGCCCCAAACGCTGCGCCTCCTCGTCGGTGCGCTTCAGCTTCTCGATCATGTCATGCCACTTCGATCCGTGGACGATGACGGCGGCACCGAGAGCGGCGAAGGTGAAAAAGACCAAGGTGCCCACGCAGGAGCCATCCACCTCGACGGTCTGTTTCTTCGACGAATGCAAGACGGCTTGGACAATCCCAGCGATGAACAGGATGGCCATGGGCAAGACCACGGTGAGCGGTGCGAGGATGGCCGTGTACGTCTTTGCACGCGCGCGCACCCGCTCCGCTTCGGCGCGCTCTGCGGAGAGTTGCTGAAAACGCTGCTCGGGTTGAGCGTGCCCCACGAACGCGGTGCGCAGGTGGTTGATCTCGGCGAGCGCTCCTCGAACTTGCTGCACCAATCCCGCTGTCGCCGGGTGCTGCAACGGGGCGATCAGCGCTTGGAGCCGAGACATCGCTGCCGACCAGACCTTCTTGTGCTCGATCTGCACGAAGGCTTCCGGCCCGACGAAGCGCACCGAGGATAACCACTCTTCTGCGAACATCGCCGCGACGATGGGGTCGCGCTCCGCCACCATCGTGAGCTGCTTCGCGCGGCGCTCGGTCTGGTAGAGCATGTCGGCGAGGATCGCCTGCCGGCGTTGAGCGTCGTGCTGCGCCCGCCACTGCGCCTGGAACTGCGCGCTCAGCGCGTGGAGTTGATCGAGCTGCGCGCTCGCGACGCCGAGCTGTGCCCATTGAACGAAGTTGGACATGCATCGTCCCCATGCTGCGTAGGCGCCACCCCGGTCGCCGAAGACCACGACGGGCGGAGCTTCGGCCAATTGCCGCTCAGGCAGCTCCTCTATCCGCGGTTCACGATGGCGTCGTTCAGCTTGAACACGACGAGACTGATGTAGGCCCCGTCCTTGGAGGCGACGGCGTCCGTCTCGCCGCCCGCCGTCCCGATTCGCACGTAGTGCCAATCGCGGCTGAAGACATGGAGACAGATCAGCCCGATGCCGAGCAGAAGCACCGTCCCGCCGAGCCCAACGCCGGCGCCGAACATCGGCAACGCGAAGAAGCAGAAGAGGATCCCCAGCACGAGCGGCAAGACGCGCTTCTTCACCGTCCAAGCGCGGACGCTCGTGATGTTCCGGAGCGGGTACATGGTGCCGTCGAACATGGCGCGCGTGCTGGTGATCGTGACGCGGTCGTCGCTGAAGTAGGTTGTTTCTTGGGATGGCTGCGACATCCCACGATGGTCACCGACGCACCTGGCGTGGGACATACGTAGAGCTGCGTATGGATCTTTCGGCAGCGAGCTGCTGCGACCGGGCAAGCGCTGCAACATCACCTTCTGACTGGAACACCGCATCTCCTGCATCGCCGAGTGACCATCACGCGGCGACTCGCCCCTTGGGGGAACACCGGCCCCACCATGGATCGCGGGCGAACCAGGGTTATGGCCGTCGAGCCTCGGAAAACGCGGTGTTCCTCGACGGCACGCTTCTCGCTCAGGACCGGAGACAATGAACCTCCGCGCCCTCGTTTCGGTCCTCGCGCTCCCTCTCCTCGCTTCGTCCGTCGGTTGCGTGGTCGCGTCCGACGCCGAAGAGAACGTCGGTGATCGCGACGATGAAGTCAAAGTCTGCCCCAGCGCCACCGTCGAGGGAATCGATGTCTCCTCGTGGCAAGGCAACATCGATTGGTCGGCGGTGCGCGGCTCCGGGCGCGAGTTCGCGTTCATCCGCGTGAGCGATGGTGCGAATTACTTCGACTCGAAGTTCGACAAGAACTGGTCGGAGGCGCGGGCGGTGGGCATGGCGCGCGGCGTTTATCAATTCTTCCGCCCGGGTCAGGATCCGATCGCGCAGGCCAATCTGGTGCTCCAACACCTCGGCAGCGATCTCGGGGAGCTGCCCATCGTGGTCGACGTCGAGGTGTCCGACGGCGTCGGCCCGGCCACGCTCAATGCGCGGCTCGGGCAGTGGATCTCGCGCATCAAGCAGGCGACGGGCCGCACGCCGATGATTTACACCTCGCCCGGCCTCTGGCCGTCGCTCTCCGGATCATCGCAGTTCGCCGACGTGAAGCTGTGGGTCGCGCACTGGGGCGCGAGCTGCCCGACGCTCCCGACGCCGTGGAGCAATTTCTCGGTCTGGCAGTATGCGGACAACGGCCATGTGCCGGGCATCTCCGGCAACGTCGATCTCGACCGCTTCAATGGCACCCTCGCCGATCTCAAGGCACATGCCACCTCGAGCGCGCCGCGGGGTGATCTCTTCGGCGTGAAGATGAGCGGCACCGGCACCGGCGGCACCGAGGTCCACGTGCTCTCGCGCGACTCGGGCTACAAGCAGTTCACGGTGCACACGGGCACCGCGCTCGCGTCGGTCAAGCCCACGAGCTTCGCGTTCGGCCTCGGTGACGTGAACCACGATGGCACGCGCGATCTCTTCGCCATCCAGATGAACGGCACGGGCACCAAGTCCACCGAGGTCCACGTGCTCGACGGCGCGGCGAGCTACGACAAATGGCTCGTGCACACCGGCACGCCGCTGGAGCAGACCAATTCCGATCAGTGGAAGTTCGCGGTGGCCGATCACGACGGCGACGGCGTCGCCGATCTCTATGCCTTCAAGCTGAAGGGCACGGGCACGAAGTCCACCGAGGTCCACATCCTCTCGGGGCTTCCAACTTCCAGAAATGGCTCCTCCACACCGGGACTTCGCTGGAGGAGCGGAGCGCGGCGAATACGTCGCTCCACATCGCCGACTACAACGGTGATGGGCGCAATGACCTCATCGTCGTGTCCATGAATGGAACGGGCACCAAGTCCACCGAGGTGCACATCCTCGACGGCGCCTCGAATTACAAGAATTGGCTCCTGCACACGGGCACGCCGCTCGGGCAGACCAGCGCGGCCAATTGGTCCTTCAGCGTCGCCGACGTCAACGCCGATGGTACGCCGGATCTGATGGCCATCACGCAGTATCCGACGACGGGCACCAAGTCCACCGAGGTTCACGTGCTCTCGGGCGCGGGCAACTTCCAGTCGTGGCTCGTGCACACGGGCACGCCGCTCGAGCCCACCCAGCCCGCGCAGTGGTGGCTCGGCGCCAACTGATGGGCACGCCGGGCCCGGCGCGCAGCGAGGCGACGGGCCCGGCGCGGTGACGATGGATGAGGATGGCCGCGCCGGCGACGTGGACGATGCCACGGAGTCCGGCGCGGACGGGATCGCGGGAACGATGCGACGCGCACCGCGCGGCTCGCTCCCTCGCCAAGGGGCGCAAGTTGGCGCCGACGGTGGAGCCCTGGTAGGGTCCGCGGCCATGTCGGCGCAAGCGCGCTCCGCGCCGCGGAGATCCCCCCCAATGGCAGTGAAGAAGACTCGAACGACGCCGTCCCTCACCCGCGTCGCCGCGCGCCTCAAGCAGGACGTCGGAGCCTTGAGGGACGCCCATCAATTCGCGGACACCGTCACCCGCGAGTTTCTCGCCGAGCGCACCAACGGCAAGGTCACGCACACGGTGACCACGACCTACGCCGCTTGGGTCCACGTCACGTTCGGCGACGACATCGAGCGATACACCCACTTTCTCGAGCAGGTCCTCGCCGCCCACAAGCACCAAGGCACCACGCTCTTCGGCTGGGACGAGCCGCCGGTCGCCACGCCCAGCGCGGAGGCCGAGCGCCTCCTCGATCGCATCGATCTCGGGCTCCACTTCATTCAACGCCGCCTCAAGATCAAGCTCCCGCCGATCCTCCTCGCCGCGAATGACGGCTCCTTCTCCATCCGCAACGGCGCCAAGGCGTACGACGTCCTCACCCGCGTGAGCGCGTTCGTGGACGCGGCCAGCGATCTCTTTGGTTGAGGGAGAGGGCTCGCGCCCTCTCCCCCAAACGAGCAAAGCTCGTTCGGGGCCCCCACACCCCGGACCACCCGCGCCTGCTTGAAGGTCGCGCCGCTTCGGGCCTGACGTCGACTTTCTCGATCACGCTCTGAGCCAACGACCGTCGGTCCAGGCGATCACGTTCTGCCCCCCGCGCTCGCACCTCGGGCGCAGGGGTGGAGTGTGACCTCGCTTTCTCTCGCGACAGGGCCACGCCGACTTGTTATCGTCGCGTCAGTGACGGCTCTCAGTGAAGAGCCCGGAGGTCGTCGATGCGCAGAAGCACGCGTTGGATCAGGTGGATGCCGGTGGCGCTGGTGGTCGGTTGCGCGGCCGGCGCTTCGACCGAGACGACGGGCGGCGCCAACACCAGCTCGAGCGGGACGACCGGCTCCGGCGGCTCGGACTTCGACTCGGGGGTGGACATCCCCACCCCGGACGCCGAGACACCCGCCAAGTGCGGCAACGACGTCTGCGAAAAGGGCGAGTCCTGTGTCGACTGTCCCAACGATTGTGGGCAATGCCCGAAGTGCAATGCGGCGCCGTCGTGCAGTGAGGGCCTCTCCCTCCCGGCCAAGCCCAAGACGCTCTCGTTCGAGGAGCTCTCGGCCCCCATCGCGGAAGCGGACACCGGCGTTCCCGACGGCGGCTTCCCCGTGCCCGACAACTGCGGCGGCGCTCAGCTCCGCCTGCGCATCCGGCGCCTCGAGGTCGGTCATCAAGGCAAGCAGGTCTGGCTCCCGACGGGCACGATCGATGGCTCGCCCCAGACTTATTATTGCCTCGTTCAAGCCACCGACGGCGCCGTCGTCGCCGCGCCGGACGCCGGGGACAATGGCACGGTCGAGGTCGCGCTCACCAAGCCCACGGCGTCGATTCCCGATCACGGCAGCGCCGACTTCGGCCCGGCCGACTCGATCTTCTGGGGCCAAACCGGCCCGCGCCTCACGCAAAACAACCTCTCGATCACCTATAGCTGCTTCCAGCAAAAGCAGCCTGGCAGCGACAGTTGGACGACGGTGCTCGACGCCGGCGCCGCGGCCGCGGGCTCGCTCGCAGGCGCCGGTCCTTATGGCTGGGCCTTCGGCCTCGGCTCCGTCGCGCTGGCCACCGTCTCCGCCGCCGTCTCGGCCGCGCAGCAACAGGGTGATTGGCACATGTTCGACGTCACCCACACCATCGACAAGAGCTGGCTCCTCGAGCTCACGAATGGCCATGTCTGGTCCTTCACCCGCGGCGGCGGCGAAGAGGCCTTCAAATACCCGTGGAGCCTCACCGTCTACGTCGAGTCTTGGGGCTGCGCCAACGCCAAGGCCGGACCGACGCCGTGAGTCACACGGCGGGGACTCGCGTCCCCGCCGCGCTGGTTTTCATGTGGGGCTTCGGGTCGGCTTCGCCGCCCTACGCCCCACACCCCCGGCACAGCCGCTGGGGCCCCACCACCCCGCGATCCACCCTCGCCGACAAGCACGTTGCGCCGCTTCGGGCCTGACGTTCGTCGCGTCGGGACGCATGAGGGAGGGCGAAGTCATCGCGGCGCCATGCCTATGTTCGTGGGCGAATTCGCGGGGCGACCTGGGCCGCATGTCTCGGATTGACGGAGCCGCGGCGGGGTGGTCCCATCGGCGCGGGAGACAGCATCCGTGGGGAGACGCTGGCAGATCGCAACCGCGCTCAGAGACGTGCTCCTCATCGCCGGGCCGGGGCCGGCCCCGGCGGACGCCACGCCGCTGGGGAAAGGGGCCGCGATATGGCATCTGACGACGTGGTCCGCCGACGCGCGGAACCGGCATGTCCTCCACGAGATTGGCGATCAGCTCGGGAGCTTCCGCCCCTCGCCGGTCCATGAAGAGGAGGACGGCGGCCTCGCTTCGATGCTCCGCAGGGCGTTGCTCGATGGGCGCCTCAGGGCCTTTTCCTTGGCGCGCCCGGCGCTCGCGAACGTGGGGCCCGCTCCAGCCCCGCCGCCGCCTCCGCCCGGGCCGGCGCCGACACCGCCGGTCAATCCGCTCATCACGCCGGCCTCCCTCGTCGTGGTCGTGGTCAAGAAGGCCACGAATCCGCGCAATCACCACCTCGAGCCGTATACCCATCCTGCGCGCCACGCCGTGCGCTTGGCCACGGATGGGGCCTTTGACGGAACAGGCACCTTCACGTGCTCTCGGCCCGCATTGGTGAAGTTCTGGTCGGCGCCCACGGGGGGCCACGAGATTCATTTCGATGGTCGAGACAACGTGTTTGCGCCCGGCGCGACGCCGCGTTGGGCGCGCGGCGCGACGCTGCCCGGCGGCGTGACCGTGTATGTCGAAGGCATCGCGCCCAGCGCGGCCATGGACGACATCACACTCACGTTGGCGCTCACCGGCGGATCGCGGCCGAGGGGGCCCGATGACACGGCCACCATCACCTCGGTCGAGGTCACGCTCGACATCTGCGGACCTCGTCCGAGCGGCGGCGGCGCGCCGCCCGCGCTCTCCACCGACGACAAAGTCCATGTCGGTCGCGACATCCTCGTACAGGACGCGGCCAACCACTTCGAGCGCGCGCAGGTCATCATCCGGCCGGTGCGGCCGGCGGCGTTCACGGGCCGTGTCGTCCTCGAAGCCCTCAATGGGGATGTCACGGCGTTCAACAACGAGCATCCCACCGCCGGCGAAGCGTCGGTTCTCCCGCTCACCGTCGCGGCCAGCGCCATCGGCGCGGGCCGCACGGTGTGGGCGCAGGGCGCGCATCCCAGCACCGGAATGCGCACCACCGGCTTCCGTCTCGGCATCGTCGGCGTGGAGCCCGAAGGCGATCTCGTCCACGCCACCGCCGTGCAAATCACGCTCGACATCTGCCAGAGCCGCACGGCCCGCGGGGTCGATCCGCAACCGCTCACGGCCGCCAACAAAGTGGCTGTCGGTCGCTTCGTCCACGAGCAGGACGCGAACAAGCATCATGGCCGCGCGCTCCTCCTCGTCCGGAGGACCCTGCCGGCCTCGTACACGGGCACGGTGGTGCTCGAAGCCATCGGCGCGGGCACGGAGATCTTCACCCACGAGCGCCCCACGAACGGAGAGTCGGCCACCGCCGTTCCACACGAGATCAACTATCGATCCGAGCGCAACGAGGACAAGCGCTTCTGGGTCCAAGGCAAGACGGTGAGCGGCGCGCTGCGCGACATGGGGTATCGGCTGCACCTCAAGAACGACAACAATACGAGCGCCGACATCGTCCGCGTGACGGTGTGTAAAATCACCAATCTCCAGGCGCAGATTCGCGCCACGCCGCCGCTGACGACGCGCTCGGGCAACGCCGCGGCCGGCCACACGCACACCATCGCTGGGTCTTCCGCAGATCACTGGGACGTCGACGACCGGACGAATCCCGCGCTCGTGCTCATCGAAGGCTCGGTGCTCTCCACCACCGACGCGCACAAGATCCAGCTCTCCGCGAGCATCGCTCCGGCCGGCGTGCCGTTGCGCTGGTTCGTCAAACGCGACACGCGCTCGGCGCCGAACGGGGACAATGCCACGCTCGTCAGCTCGTTCCCCACGCCCGCACGGCCCGTGCAGGACGCGGTCAATCCGCTCATCGCGCGGATGCTCGCGGACGGCGTGGGCACGTTTCACGTTCTGCCGTTCGTCGATTGCAACGGGAGCAATTCGTTCGACTTCGACATCGACATCCAACCTTATCTGGTGATGAATCTCATCCTCGTTCGCGTCGAGGGGAAGACGAACGCGAGCGTCGCCGGAACGAGCACCGCCGTCCTCCCGGCGGCGCCCACCGCGGCCACGGGGGTTCGCATCGTCACCGGCGGTTGGAACAGGGCCACAGCGGCGGCCTACAGCACGGCGACGGTGAAGGTCATCGGCGGCGGAGCGAACGGGCGTCGCGGGCTCGATCGGGTCTTCGCGGGGTGGAGCCAACACATCCTCGCGACACCCACTTCCGCGAGCGTGCCGCAAGGGCTCGACGTCTTCGGACAATACATCTTCCAACCCCCTGCCCCGCCTCCTCCTCCGCCACCGGCGGTTCCACCACCTCCTCCAGCGCCGGTGCCTCATCGGGCTTTCTTCGTCTTTGCGCCGCCGTTCGTTCCACCGGCTGCGCCGGCCCCGATCGCTTGTCCCGTGCTCGATTGCTCGAACCGAGGGACGGGCGGGACGGGCGGAGATACCGGCACTGGACAATGGGGTGGCCGAGGATCGTTCACGCAGCCCATCCCCAAGGCGAACAAGCCGCTTGGGCAGGAGTGGACGGTCGACACCTTGGACAGCCCGGGCAACTTCGGCATGGCGCCGGCGCATCCGCTGGGCGGCAACCTGGTCGCGTTCCGCTTCAACATCGACTTTCGGGTCGATCTCCTGTTCTGGACCAACCTGAGCCGCGCCTCCGGCGCCACCAACTCTCCGGCGGAGAGGCTCTTTTCGACGGTGCAGACCAACACCTGGACCGTGCGCTTCTCCCTCAATTTCAATCCGACGACCGGCGCGCCCACGGGTCCGGTCCCGGCGGTCGCCCTCACCATGCATCGTGACGTCCCGACGAGGCGCGCCACGCCCGTGGAGGGCAGCGGCCTGGAGGCGCGCTTCCCGGTCGCGCTCAACGTGTTCAGGCTCGACAACACCGCATGATCGAGAGGGCCTCTCCCACCGGCGCCGTCACCGCGCTGACCGCGGTGATGCTGCTCGTGGGCCTCACGCAATGCCGTCCCAAGGACGCCGGCACCGAGCCCCGCGCCGCTCCCGAGCGCTCGTCGCCCTCGCCCTCGCTTCCCCCGCGGCGCCGCCGTCGCCGAGCTCCCAAGCACCTTCGCTCCCCACCGCGGCGCCGCGCGCCGCGCCCCGCGCAAAGGCCAAGATGATCACCGATCCTCGTTCACGATCTCTCATCCTGCGCGCGACGCGCATCCTCGTGGCCACCATCACGTCGACCAAGCCCGGCCCGTGGAGCCCGTTGCCGCCCAATGCCGAGGAGCGGAGAGTCACTATCTCTCTCAAGCTCGACGAGGTGGTGAAAGGCCCGGTGACCCAGCATCCGGGCGACGTCGTCGACGTCGACGTGAGGCAAGAAAAGACCGATGTTCCCTGGGGTCCGCTGCCGGGCGTGTGGTCGAATCATCCCATCGATCCCAGCACGCGCGTCATCGCTTTTGGCAAGATCGATAGCAAAGATGCCGCCGTGACGTTCGGCGACAATGGTTGCGAGGCGCTCTTGGCGCCCGAAGAAGCCCTCGCCGACGTACACATCGCCGCCAAGGCCGAAGCCGGTCACCTCGATCTCGCGCATCTGCTCGCGCTCGCGCGCCCTGCCGCGGGCACCCTAGGCGCGCCGTTCGCCGATTATCTCTGGGCGCGCCACGAGGCAGAGGCCTTGTCGAGCCCGGCAGCCTTCGACTCCATCGCATCGTTCATGGAAGAGCCCGCGCTCGGCCACGTGCCGCGAACGACGTTGGTGATGAACGTCTCCACGGCCATCGACATGGCCGAGCCTCCCGTGCCCAAGCAGGCGAATCGCTTCGCCGTCACCCTCTTTCGCTTGGTCGCGCTGCCCGAGGCCGCGCGCCTCCACGACAACCTCGTCAGCACCTACCTGCCCAATTTGCTCGGCCTGGGCAGCGCCGACGCGCGCCGCCCCGAGGACGTGTTCCACGACCTTCCCGCCGATCGCGCCAAGGCACGCACCGCGCTCCAGCAGTATCGAGGCCCGCAGTCCACGGCGGCCTTGCTTTCGTGGATTGGGCCGTAGAGCGCGAAGCGCGTCCTCCCGCGGATCTCCACCGCACCTGCATTCTCCGGCGATTTCCCAGATTCGATAACGCGTCCGAGCGCTCCCGATCGCCCTTCGCCGCGACCACGATCCCCCGAGGACCGTCACGTCGAAGGAGCGGGGGCCGCATGCCGAACGCGCATCCATCGAAACCGAGGAGAGCCATCCATTCGCGGGGAGATGCGCTGAAGCTCGCCGCCCTCGCCCTCCCCGTCGCGCTTTCCGGGTGCGCGATGTCGCTGCGGGACACCGCCGTGGTCGCGGCCAACACCATTCACGACGTGGCCGAGACCGAGAACCGGATCATCTTGGATTATTGCGTCCCGCGGTATCGCGCGGCGGCGACGATGGAGGCGCTGGCCAAGGTCGATGCCATCTGCCTCCCGGCGCAGAAAGCCTATCTATCGACCAAGGTTCTTTGGCAATCGTTCGTCGCCACCGTGCAATTGGCGAAGCTGGGAAAGGCGACGGACGCCGAGGTGATGGAGGCCGTGGGGCTGCTCTCCCAGGCCTATGCCAACCTCGAGAGGCTCGTGAAGGGGCTCCGATGACACCGGCGGAAGTGTTGGCGCTGATTACGCTCCTCGATCATCTCTTCCAGCTCGGAGGCCGGCTCGTCGCCGCCGCCCAGGAGAGGAGACCGGAGCTCGACCTCACCCCGCTCCCGACCCTCGACGACATGGACGCGGCCCGAAGCGATGCGGTGCGGAGAATCGACGAAGCCCCCACCCTGCGGACCGGCGATGTCCCGGCGGGAAAGCGGTGATGCGTCGCCGAAGCGTCAGCCGAAACCCATTGCCGAGAATGGTGCCGGGGAAAGCGCTGCTGCTCCAAGAAGCAGTGACGCTTTGCGCGAGGCGCGCGATCGTGCCGTGAGTCGATGCTTCGAATGTCGTGGGGAGGATGGGAGACGCGGTCGCGGAGCGTGCGACCGCGCATGGCTCGGCGAGCGTGGAGCGTGGAGCTCAGCCGATGAAGCGCAGGAACATCGGGCCGCTGCCGTGCGAGCGCCAGTAGTGGCTGTTGTAGCGATCGGTGCCGACGCCGTGCGAGCTCTGCGAGCCGATGAAGGTGTGCTGGTTGGGATCGAGCACCACGGCCACGTGGCCGTGCGGGCTGCGGTGCCAGTACACGATGTCGCCGCGCTGCGGGTGATCGACCCGCACGAAGTGAGGCGAGTGACCGTAGGCATTGGCCTGGATGTAATCGAAGCTGTGCCGCGTGGCTTGGCGGATGATCGACGCCACGAAGTGCGAGCAGTCGATCTGCCCCGCCCCCGTACCGTAGGGGATGTGCCGGCCCTCGTACGACGTCGCTACCTGATAAATCTCTTCGCTGTAGCTCATTCGTCAGTCTCCTCGCGGCCTTCGCGCCGATTGCCCACCTTCGAGCAAGCCCTGTACCTCGACGCTGACACCCAACTTTTCCGCTGAATCGGAGATGCATTGGGGCGCCCTGGGTGGTGCAGCGATGGCTCAGATGGATAACGAATGCTCCATCACCTGGTGCATCGGAGCCTCACCATTGCAACGCCCGCTGACGCACCACGACGCGCAGCGCCACGACAATGCGCCCCTCTGAACGCCTGCGAGGAGCGAGGCCCGCAGAGCGGCCGATGCTTGCCTGACGCGCGTCCACGAACGGCGTCCGCTGAGCTTCGTTGCTCGTTCCGAGTCGAGTGGGCATACCCCCCGCGTCGCCCATCCGTCGATCCCCCGCCGTGCGGAGATATCGAGTCTTCTCCAAAGCAGCTCGAATCCGCACCGAGCGTGGCGCTCAAACGTGATGGGCAGTCGGCGATGAGCCGATCCGCGCGCGGGTACGGCTCGAGGCCACGCCGCCGGGCATCGAGCCGATCGCGGCGGCTTGCGTGGATTTCGCCGAAGGGCTCCACGCGGCGCACGTGACCACCGACGAGCGCGGCAACGTGCTCGATGATCGCGCCGACGTGAGCGCGCTCTCGCGTCCTCTGTGCGGGCCCTGGATCGCTGAGCCTTCCGGGCCGGGATGCCCCGCGCGAAAGAAAATGGATTCGCGTGAGCCGTTCGGGCAGGGTCCGGCCATTACGGGTCGGTGACCGCGACGTCGTGGTCCCGGAGACGACGATGGGCAGCGCAGGTAAGGTCGTTCACCTCGACGAGGTCCGCAGGGCGGCGCTCGGCCGAGCCTCGCGCGACGGCGAGGAGGCCCGCCGCCTTCGCGAGCCCTCGCCCGACGAGGACGATCTCGTGCGCGGCCTGCGCGACGGGAAGAGCTGGGCCGAGCGCGCGCTCCTCGAACGATACGGCGGCCACGTGGAGCGGGTCCTCACGCACATCCTCGGCAACCACACGGACCTCGACGATCTCGCGCAGGAGGTGTTTCTCCGGGCCCTCGAGCGCATCGGCGATCTGCGCGAGGCGCACGCGCTCAAGGATTGGCTCTCCGCGTTCGCCGCCAACGTCGCGCGCGAAGCGATTCGCAGGAAGCGGCGGCGATGGTGGCAAGTGCTGCGGCCTCCCGAGGAGACGCCCGAGATCCCCGCGCCCTGCGCGTCCCCCGAGGATCGCGCGGCGCTCCGGGCCTTCTACGAAGTGCTCGGCGCCATCGACACCGACGCGCGCATCGCGTTCACGCTGCGCTACGTCGAGGGGATGGAGCTTACCCAGATCGCGCGCGCGTGCGACGCCTCGCTCGCGACGATCAAGCGACGCATCAAGCGCGCAGAGGTCGAGCTCCGCGCGCGCGGCCGGGCGCACGAGGCGCTCGCGGATTGGTTCCAGGAGGGCTCGCGATGGGCAGATCCGACAAGCTAGCCGCGCTCGGCCGCACGATCGCCGCGCTGGGCGACGAGGCCGTCGAGGCCCGCGCGCGACCGCCCGTCGAGAAGCGCCTCTCCGCGCTGCGCGCCGAGCGCGATCGGCGCAGCACGGCGCGCGGCCAAGAATCGCTGCGCCGGCCCATTGCCATCGGCCTGGCCTTGGGCTCGATCGCGGCGGTCGCGATCCTCTGGCCCGCGGCCGAGCCCCTCACCTTCGCGGTCGGCGAGCCGACGCTCGCGGGCGCGAGCGGATCGTGGATCGTCGCGCCCGACGCACAGGCGCTGCCCATCGGTTTCTCCGATGGGACGCGCGTGCGGCTCGAGGGCGGCGCGCGCGTGCGCGTCATCGACGTGACCGCGCACGGCGCCCGCGTGGCCATCGAGCGCGGGACCGTGCGCGCCGACGTGGTCCCTCGCGCCGGCAACGATTGGTCGGTCGTCGGAGGTCCTTTCGAGATCCACGTGACCGGCACGAGCTTCGATGCCGGCTGGGATCCCGAGGCCGAAGTCCTCCGCGTGGTGATGCACGAGGGCCGTGTGATCGTGCGCGGGGCCTGTCTCGATCACGATCGCGCGCTCGCCGCCGGCGAATCGGCGACGCTCTCGTGCGCGTCATCGAAGCAAGCCCGAGCCTCGGGGAACGGGCCCGCGATCTCCGCCGACGTACCGAGGCTGGCAGTGCCCAGCGCGCGCGGCCCGAGCGTGCCTTCCGTGACGGCGCCGCCCGCGACGACGCTCCATCCGCAAGACGAGCCGGCGACGTCCGCGGCTGCACCGCCGGCATCGTGGCGCGAGCTCGCGCGACGCAGCGATTACAAGGGTGCTTTGGCCGCAGCGGAGATTGAGGGCTTTGGCGCGCTGTGCGAGAGCCTCTCCGCCGCCGAGCTGCTCGAGCTCGGCACCACCGCGCGGCTCGCGGCCCGCAGCGCGCAGGCCATGGAAGCGTACGGCGCGGTCCGCCGTCGCTTCGGTGGTAGTGACGCGGCCGCCAATGCGGCCTTTCATCTCGGTCAATTGGCCTTCGACGGTGCGCATGCATTCGCCGACGCACACCGTTGGTTCTCGACCTACCTCGCCGAGCGCCCCGGCGGCCCGCTCGCCGCCGAAGCGCTCGGCCGTAAGATGGAGGCCGAGCAGCGGCTCGGGAGCCTCGACGCCGCAAGGGAGACGGCGCGCACGTATCTCGCGCGTTACCCGGGCGGCGCCCACGCCGAGCTCGCGAAGAGCCTGATGGCACCATGACGATGCGCGCCCGCTTCCTCGGTGCCATCGCGATGATCACGCTCGTCGCGATCGCGCGCGACGCCGCGGCCGAGGGCCGGCGCGTTCTCTTCGTCGCACCGGAGACGACGCCGTTCGCCGCACGCGTGCGCGCCGAAATCGAGGCCATGGGGTTCGACATCGATCCCGCGCCGATCCTCGTCGAAGACGGCACCACCACCGCCGTCGCCGCCGCGCGCGTCATCGAAAGCCCACCTCGCCGCGTCGAGCTCTGGATCACCGATCCGGCCACGGGCAAGCTCACGATTCGGGCCTTCGTCATGCCCTCTGCGGACGAGGACGAAGCCATTCAAACCGTGCGCGCCTCGGAGCAGCTCCGCGCCTTCTTTCAACCGCTCCAAGAGCCCAAAGCACTCTCGCTTGCCGCGGCACCTGCTCCCGTGCCGGAGCCGCCATCTCCCGCGGCCTCTCCATCCACGAATCCACCGGCCGCTGTCCCGACGGTCATGGCTCCTCCGCCAAAGCCTGCTGCCGCCGGGCCGCGTTTCGTCGTGGGTGCGGCGCTGGCGGTCCCCTTTCAACCGGGTGGCCCGGGTCTCGATCTCACCCTCTCCGGCCGGTGGATGGCCACGGATCACCTCGGCGTGGGCGCGCTTTTGAGCGTGCCTTTGGCGGGATCGACGGTGACGTCGACCGAGGGATCGGCCTCGATGTCGGCGACGCTGTTCGGCGCGTCGCTCTCGTGGGTCGTGGATGTCATTCCCGAGCTCCGGCTCTCCGCCCAAGCCGGCCCGGCGCTGGCCTGGCTGCGCACCAATGGATTCGCGGCCACGCCTTATCAGGGGAAGCCGAGCAACATCGCCGTTCTGTTGGGGTTCATCGGGGCCGAGATCGCGCCGCGCCTCACCGAGCGGGTTCATCTCTGCTTCGACGGGCAGGTCGGCGTCTCGCTGCCTCGGGCCGACATCGCATTTGCCGGCCGCACCGTGGCTGCCTGGGGCCGCCCGCTCGGGATGCTGTCGGCGGGCGCGAGCGTGGATTGGTGAGGATCGCGTGAGCCGTTTTCGAGCCCGTCGGCCACTCGGGGACACCGGCGCTCCCGCCGGCCCTTCAAGGACTCGACGCATGAACCGGAACATCGCCCTTGCTTTGCTCACCGTCGCTCTCCTGCCCGCCGCCTGCGATCCGGCGACGGCCGAGCCCATCACCACCGGCGGCGCGACCTCTTCCTCGTCGAGCGGCGGCGCGGGCGGCGATCACGACACCACCTCTTCGTCGACCGGCGGCGCGGCACCGCAGGGCGATTGCCAGCCTGCTTGTGCAAGCACGGAAGTGTGCGTCGAGTCCTCGTGTCATGCGGTCGTGGAGCTCGACACGCAAACGACCCTGACCGGCGCGCCGTGCAACATCGTCACCGATGCCGACAACGTGTATTGGCAGATCGGCGAGGTGCGGCGCGTCGCCAAGACGGGTGGACAGGCCACCTCGTTCGGGTGGACCACGATGCCGGCGAGCTTGGTGGTGGACGACACCCACCTTTATTGGACCGGCGGCGGCCAAGGGATCCGCCGCGCCGACAAGCACGCTGGGCAGAATGGTCAAGCCTTCGGCAGCTCCTTCGCCGACCAGACCGGCGCGCCCACCCGCATGACCGGCGACGGCACCAGGCTCTATTACTTCGATGGAACGGACGTCCTCGAAACCGACACCACCGCGCCCGCCGGGACGACGCCCACGGTGTTCTCTCCCAATGGCCTGAGCCTCGGTCGCATCGCCGCCGACGCGACCGGCGTGTATTATTGGGGCAGCACGGGTTACACGCTGGTCCGGGAAGACAAGGCCACGCACGACACCACGGTCCTCTCCGGGCAGGGCACCGGATTCGACATCAACTTGGAGGACAGCGCCTCGCTCGTCGTCGACGGCGACACCGTCTTCTACTCCACGTCTCCCGTCCCGGGGACGGGTGGAATCGTGGCGCGGGTGAGCATCGCGGGGGGCGAATCCACGGTGATCGTGGACGCCAAGCAAGGGGCGAGCGGGGTTTTCGCGGTCGACGAGGAGAGCGTCTATTTCATGAGCCCGAGCGGCGTCTTCAAGGTCGCGAAGACGGGCGGCCTCCCCATCCTGCTCCGCCCCCTCGACCCGCCCAGCGCCTTCCCTACCTGCGTCGCCGTGGACTCACAATTCGTGTACTGGGTCGACGGCGTCCGCCTCGTGCAATATCGGAAGTGAGCGTTCGTCTCCCTCGCCCGAAGGCCGGGATCCAGGCACGTCGAGAGTCATTCATCATCTCCCGAAAAGCCCGGCGTTTTCGTATCGGCCCTGGGTAAACAGGCATCCTCGAGCGCGGGAGACGTCTCGACCTCGACGAGGCGCGCAGAACACATGACGTGCGTTTGACCAGGTTCTGTTCTACCTTTCGGCCCCGGGGTGACTGCAATGCCGCAGTCGAATCCCCGATCACGAAGTGGAGGAATCCATGTTCAAGCGCGTGCTCTCCATCGTCGCGTTCGTGTGTCTCGGCATCGTCCCCATGGCGGCGTGCAGCCTCCAAGCACAAGACGGCGCCGGCGACACGGATCAAGCCACCAGCGAAGCGCAAAGCGCTCTCCAAACGTGTGGTGGAATCGCCGGCATCCAGTGTCCAACCGGATACGCCTGTATCGACGATCCCACCGATGGCTGTGACCCCAACGCGGGTGGCGCCGATTGCGGCGGCCTCTGCGTACCTCAGCATCTGCAAACGTGCGGCGGCTTCCTCGGTCTCGCGTGTCCGTCGGGGTTCGAGTGCATCGACGATCCGCGCGACGACTGCGATCCGCACGCAGGCGGCGCCGATTGCAGCGGCATCTGCGTCCGCCCGCCGCGCGCCGTCCTCTGCGCCATCAAGCACCCCGGCGCCACGTACGTGAGCCACGATCCGGAGGAGTGCAAGTACGTCAAGTTCGCCTGTCCCAAGGGCGAGACGATGTTCAGCGACGCCTGCGGTTGCGGCTGCGAGTGACAAGGCTTGAAGTGAGCGTCGCAAGGCGCCCTTGAGGGCTCTCGTGCGGTGACGCTCGGATATCGAATCCTCCCATCTGGGCTTCCCTACGGGAGCTCGGATGGGATGGGCTTCGCGGCCTATTCGACGAGCGTCAGCGCTCCGCCCGGAGGGAGTTTGGCGCCGGGCACGCGGGCGCCGCCCGGCGCGATCGTCTCCGGGCTTCCCGGGGCGAGCTCGAGGTAGACTTCGCCGAGCATCGATGAGGTGTGCCGAGAGAGGGTGGCATTCGAGAAGAGGTCGAGCCCGCTTCGCAGGCAGACGGTCACGTGCTTGGCAGCGCCCTGCGACACGACCTCGCCGATGGCCAGACCGGCGAGGACGACGCGTGCCGGAGCCGGCACTGGGGTCTTGCTGTGAAGCTCGATGGGGACCGGGTAATTGACGGGGCAAACCGCGATCGTGTCGCCGGAGACTGGCACGTTCGGCACGCGGGCGGAGGTGCAGCCGGCGAGGAGAGCAAGCGCGTGGAAAGCGATGAGCGATAGAGCTCTCATAGGCTCGTGACGAAGCGAAGCGGCGGAGGAGCGGTGGGCTCGTCCGCTCGGACATGCACGGAAACGCGAAGAGGCTCTCACGGCATCACTGCCGGAGAGCCTCCTCATTTCATGACATCACGCGCGATCCGAGGACGCGGCGTCCTCGGCGATGAATCACGCCTGATCGCGGAAGAGGATGTCCTTGAGCTTCTTCAGGTAATAGGCCTCTTCCTCGCTGACCTTGTCACCGAGGCCGAGGAAGCCGCCGGACGCGTTCGCGGCCTTGTCGGCGACCTGGTAGAGGAAGTTGCGGTAACCGAGCCCCTCGTTGGCCTCGGTGTCGCCCTTCTTGGACTTCGCGTCGAGGATGCCGTCGATCTGCACCAGCTTCTCGAGGACCGAAGCCGACGTGGTGCCCTCGGGCAGCGCGTGCACGTGATCGCCCTTCCCCTCGAAATCCGCGACGATCGCCTGCACCAGCGCGTTGTCCGCGTAGCGCCCCTTCGCCTCGTGGATGGCGCGCGAGATGGCCGCGCCCTCCTGCAGCCCCGAGACCAGGCCCGGATCGAGCAGCGTCACGCCCAGCCCCGCGAGGGTCGGGCCCGAGCAGAGGAGATCCCATTCTTCATTCGTGTAGTCGGCCTTGGTGGTCATCTCTCTGTCCTTCCTGAGGCTCCGGCGAGTGCCACGGGCACTTGCAGCCGTCAATGCCGGGGCGGGACGAAGCTGTGCCTCGGCACGATACCGACGCTCGCCCTCCGCGTTGCACCCGAGATCGAGGCGCGCCGGCGCCGTCATGCGGGCCACCATCGGATCTGCTTGCCTCTGTCCTCGTGTCTTCGTAAGCCGCGCGCGTGCGGTGCATCGTCGTCTCCTCCTTCGCTCTCGTCGCGTGCAGCAGCGCACCGGCGGCCGTGCCTCCTCCGCCGCCCGGGCCGATCGCCGCGACCACGACGGCGGCCGAGATCGCGCCGGCGATCGCCGCGAGCGCCGCGCCCACGATCGCTCCGTCGGCCGAGCCCGCAGCGCCGCCGCCCGTGCCGACGATCGAGGTGACGTTGCAGCGCGAGATCGAGGCGCCCGTGAGCGCGCTCGCGCTCGATGCGCCGCCGCACGCGGCTGCGCTCGGTGAGGACACGGCGTGGATCCACGACGCGCACGGGTGGCGATCGACGAAGCTCCCGGGATCGGTGATCAAGGATCGGCCGCCGCGCCTCGACATCTTCTATGGGCGCGATGATCGGGTGCGCGTGGTGGGGACGCGCGTCACCGCGCGCGGCCCGCAATCGATCTATCTGCGATGGAAGCCGCAGGGCTTCATTTCGGGCGCGCGCGAGGTGGGCCGGCTCGGCAACGACGATGGAGCGCTCGTCGCCATCCTCGGCACCAAGGATCCGGAGATCGTCTGTCGCCCGGCCACGCTCTGCATCATCAAGCGCCGCAGCGGTTGGACGATGATCCCCGCGCCCGCCGACATCGAGCAGGTCACGCTCGGCGACGACGTGGGTTGGGGCGTCGGCGGGCGGACGCTCTATCACCTCGGCGCGCGCTTCGAAGCCGCGGGAAATCAAGGCCCGTGGCAGCACGCCGACGCGCTCTTCGCGCTCCGCGATCGCGCCTACGTCCTCGAGACGGAGGCCGCGCGCGTGCACGTCTTCGATGGCAAAGCGTGGCAGACGTCGCCCTCGCCCATCGCGCATCCACGCGCCCTCTGGGGATCATCGGCGAGCGCGCTGTGGCTCGTGGGCGACGGGCTCGCGTTCTTCGACGGCGCTTCGTGGCGTGTCGCGACGAAAGCGCGCGGGCCGTTCAAAGCCGTGCTGGGACGCAATGCCGACGATGTTTGGATCGGCGGCGCGAGCGGGGTGTTTCGTATCTCGGCGTCCGCGCGGCCCTGAGCGACGATCCGTTTGCTCCGTATCGATCCGTCGATGAAAATCCGGATGCGCGTACGGAGCCGCGGAGAGTTTCATCTCACGGGTTCCCACATTCTTCGCCCGGCCCGACCATTTTGCGGAGCGGCTTCACAAAGCTGCCACCTTTCTGTGGCAGCCCGGTCGAATGGCGCTTCACTCGAGGACGCAATCATGGCTTACCATGCGCGCATGCGCAGCGGGGGAAAGGCATGTTGGAGGACGCTCCTCCTCGAGTCGCCTGGCGACGGAGAGGGGACGCTATCGCGGCACGAGCGGTTAGCCGTGCTGTATCGCTTCCAAAACGGCGAGGAGCCGCGGGACGTGCGGCTCGTCGACCCGCTGCGAGAGGTCGTCGTCACCGACCCCGGTGAAATCGATTGGACGCATTTTCCCGTCATCGACGCGCTCGAAGCCGTGACCCGCGACGAGCTGCGCCAGCTCCGCTCGTTGCTTCAAGCAGACGGCCTTCACACAGACGGCCTCCATACCGACGGACTGCGCGCCGACGCTGCGCCGTCTCCGGCACCACCGACGCCTCCGTTCGGGATCTCGTGGGGCCTCGAGCTTCTCCGCGCTCCTTTGCAAGAGGGCGGCGACTCGGCTCCGGACGCGTGATCGCAAGCGGCTCGCGGCTTCCTTCTCATGGAGCGCACGTGGCCCGTCGGGCGCGTGTCGCCGTGCTGTGGATCGCAATGCTCGTGCTCGGCGCGTGCTCGAAGGCGCCCGTCGCGGCGAAGCGCGTCGAGGTGCGGGCCGTCGGTCCCTCGTCCATCGAGCTGATTCCCGCCGCGGGTCTGCCGCCGTTCTGCTTGGTCTACACGATCGCCGCCAAAGGCATCGTCCGCCAGCTCACGCCGCTCGATCCGAACGAGGCCATCCCCTGTCCCGCGGGCGCGCCCATCGGGAGCACGCGTTACAAAATCCCTCCGGCTGAGGGCAACGTCCGCATCCACATCGTCTTCTCGGATCGCGCCATCGATGGCCGCCCGATCGCTGCGCAGGTCCGCGAGCTCGGCGCCACGCCCACCTTCACGGGCATGGATCTGCGCGCCCCGGGCAACGTGCTGCTGGAGACGACGACGTTCTCACCGGCCCCGTGATCGAGGGAGCCTCATCGTGATCGACTCACGCAACGATCGACGCACCTTCGGGCACGCGCGCGCCGCTCGTCACGACGACACGGGCGGAGGGCGCGATGGCGTGCACGGCGGGCTCGATCACGCCGCGCACGGTGAGCACGGCCCCCGGACAACCGGCGCAGGTGCCGGCGAGGTGGAGCGTGAGGTGATCGGGCTCGACGGCGACGACGTACAGCTCGCCGCCGTCTGCGCGCACGAGCGGTCCGATCACTTCGCGGCAGACTTTGAGGAGCTGATCAATCGTCGCGGCCATCTGTGGAGCCGGCAGCCTAGCACGTGACACGGCGGCGGCGGCGGTGAAGCACGCTCTCCCTGCACACGGGTCGCGACCGCCCCCACCACGCCGCCCGGATGTTGCCCGCCGGCCACGGGCTTTGCCCTGTCCGCAGGCCCTCGCCGGGTGAGGAGCCCCGCGAGCGCGACCGCACCCGCCCCACCACGCGACCGGCCGCGGCGAGCGCCGGCCCCGCGTCGAGGGCCGGCGCTGCTCATTGGAGGGATTTGCAGTTGGCCGCGCATCCGTCACCGCCGACGGTGTTGCCGTCGTCGCAGACCTCGCCGCCGTCGAGCACACCGTCGCCGCAGATGGGAATCGAGCAGTCTTTGCGGCACGACGAGGGCGAGTTGAACGCGGTGAGGATCACCGAGGTGCCGAGGTCGAAGCTCACCGTCGTCCCGTCGTCCTTCACCCAGCGATATGCGGTGATCCCTTGAAGGAACTGGGAAGCGACGAGGATCGACCACGTGCCCGGGATCGGCAGGCCCGCGATCACGGCGCCATCGCTGTTGCTCTGAAAGTGCCAGTTGCCGTGCACCACGCCCGGCAGCGGCGTGGACGCGTCGCCCATGTCGTCGGAGAGGGCCAGCGACGCGGCGCCGGGCACGCCGGCGAAATTCATGATGACGTGCGACTCCGGCTGATCCTGGCCCGAGCTGTCCAGATCGATGCCGTGCTCGACGACGAGGCTGAGAATGCTGTTGCCGGTGTTGCGATAGAAGAAGAGATTGCTCGTGCCGAGCGCCTCGAACCCGGTGTGCCCGCTGGCCGAGAAGTAGTTGTAGAACGACACCGCGCTCTGCGCCGCCTGCACGGGGGCCACGCCGAACACCAGGCTTCCCTGCCTGACCTGCAATGCCGGTCGATCGGCATTGGCATTGCCGAGATCGCATTGCTCGCCCGGGTCCACCTTGCCATCACCGCAGAAGGCGACGGTGCCCGACGAAGAGGACGAAGAGCTGCTCGACGAAGAGCTGCTCGAGGATGAGGAGCTCGAAGAAGAAGAGCTGCTCGACGAAGAGCTGGATGACGAGCTGCTCGACGAAGCGCTGCTCGACGACACGACGCTTGAGGACGAAGCGCTCACCGAGGACACGACGCTCGACGAGGAGATGGCCGTCGAGGTGCCGAAACCACCTTGGCCGCCGAAACCGCCGAAACCACCCTGGCTACCGCCCGTGCCGCTGAAACCACCTTGGCCGCCGAGCCCGCCCTCGGAGCCGGCAGTCTCGAGATCAGCGCCGAGGTTGGAGCGACCGCACGCTCCCATTGCGGCGAAGAGGACGAATGCCGCACCGAAATGGATGGAATGAAACCGCATGAGGCATCCTAAATCATTGCGCCGCAATCGATGCTCCGATTCCGTACGTCGAAGCTCGAGCGCATGCGCTGGGCACGGTGGTCCCACGGCCGGAGCGTGGGGCTCCCGCGCGCGATCAGCGCCGGCTCATCTGATGTGGGGTTTGGGGATCGTGATCGGTGCCGGCTCGTCCGGCGCGGGGTTTGGGGCCGCTCGCGGCCCCAATTCGATCACGCGTCATCCGAAGAGGACTTTGGGGAGCGCGTGGTGGCTGGCGAGCGCGAGCAGGTCCATCGAGAGGGCGACGGTCACGTGCACGAGGAAGCCTGAATAGATGCTCTTCGTGCGCATCGCCAGCGAGCCGAGCGCGATGCCGGCGACCACGGCGCCGGCCGCCTCGAGGTAGGGCTTGCCGTAGTGGATCATGCAATAAGGCACGCACATCGCGAAGATGGCGCCGGAGCCGAGCGTGGTGCGCAGGCCCGAGAGCCAGAAGCCGCGGAAGAAGACTTCGAGCGCGAAGAACTGCGCGAAGTACATGACCTCCCAGCAGGCGAGATCGAACCACGAGCGCGAAGCGTGCTTGTAGAACGGGTAGTAATTCGAGAACTCCGGCGAGCGCGAGGCGATGAAGACCGCCGGCAGCACCACGAGGAGGCAGAGGCCGTAAATCCACGCGTGCTTCATGAAGCCGCGCGTGCGCAGGCCCATGTCGAGGAGGCTGTCCTTCCGGAAGATGATCTTCCAGATCACCATCGGCACGATGGTGTAGCCGGCCACGCGGTTGAAGGCCCACCAGGTGTAGCTGTAGAGCTCGTTGTATTTACGGATGTCGACGAAGCGGCCGAGGCTGTTCTTGTCGACCAGGGCGCGCACCTCGAGCTCGCGCAGGACCGGCTTGAAGTGCTCCTCGTAGAAGCCGCGGCCGCCGTAATACTCCTGCATGGTGAGGACGAGCGCGGTGATGGCGAAGAGCACCGCGGGGCGGAAGTCGTAGCCGCCCGCGGCGAGCGTCTTCTTTTGGTGCTCGTGGGCGGCGAGATCGAGCTCGCGCCAGGTGCGGCCGAAGAACAGCCAGAGCACGGGCGCGAGGCCGATGAAGGCGACGATCGGGAAGAACGCCTTGAGGGCGGCCTGCGTGGGCGAGAGATCGTGGCCGAAGCCGCCGGGCCCCGCGAAGAGGTGCGCGATGTCGAGGGACATCGATCAGCCGGCCGCCGCGGCGACGAGGGCGATGCCACGATCGAGCCGGAGGAGCGTGCGCTCGCGGCCCAGGATCTCGAAGACCTCGAAGAGGCCCGGCGACGCGGTGCGCCCCGTGACCGCGACGCGCGCGGGCTGGGCCACGTCCTTGAGCTCGAGCTTGTTCTCGGCGAGCCACGCGTTCACCCGCGCCTCGAGCGGCTTCCCCGCGAAGTCGGGCGCGTCGGCGATGACCTTGCGCAGATCGGCGAGGCGCGCGGCCTTCTCGGGGACGAGGAACTTCTTCACGGCCTTCTCGT
The DNA here is from genome assembly GCA_001931535.1 of Minicystis rosea. Classification (GTDB taxonomy): domain Bacteria; phylum Myxococcota_A; class Polyangia; order Polyangiales; family Polyangiaceae; genus Minicystis; species Minicystis rosea. The sequence goes on along the minus strand of CP016211.1, from coordinate 14,953,834 downwards.
CGTACACGGGCAGATCGCGGAAGAAGAAATCGAGCGCGTCGGCCGCCTCGGTGTACGTCTGCGCGCGCGGGCGGATGAGCGGGAGCGCGGCGAGCACCGTCTTGCGATCGGCGGACTCGATGCCGCGCTTCGCGAGGAACGGGATGACGCCGTCGGCGTAGCTCTCGTCGCTCGTGAGCGCCGGCGCCTTCAGGTGCTCGAAGTCGATGGCCGTGAGCTTCGCCATGTCGAACTTGCCATCGCTCGTGCCGCAGCGCGCCCAGTCGAACTTCTGGGTGAGGTCGGCCATGGAGAAGACCTCTTCGTCGCCGTACGACCAGCCGAAGCGCACGAGGTAGTTGAGGAGGGCGGGCGGCGTGATGCCGAGATCGCGGTACTCGCCGACGCTCACCGCGCCGTGGCGCTTCGAGAGCTTCTCGCCCTTCGGCGAGAGCATCATCGGCAGGTGGGCGAACTGCGGCGGCGCGTGGCCGAGCGCCTCGTAAAGGAGGATCTGCACGGGCGTGTTGATCATGTGATCGCGGCCGCGGCCCACGAGCGTGATGCCCATGGTGATGTCGTCGACGACGGCGCCGAAGTTGTAGAGCGGCACGCCGTCGGCGCGCATCAGGACCTGATCCTGCTGCGTGTTGTTGGGCGTCGTGACCTCGCCGAAGACGAGATCGTGGTAGGTGACCGCGCCGGTGCTGGGCGCGCGCATGCGCAGGACCCAGGGCCGATCCGGCGTGTCCGTGCGATCGCGGCAGGTGCCCGGGTAGCGGAACTGCGCCTTGGGGTCGCGCGCCTTGAGCGCCGCGCGCTGGGCGTCGAGCTCCTCTTTGGTGCAGTAGCAGCGATAGGCGCCGCGCCCGGCGATGAGCTTGTTCGCGAACTCCTGGTAGACCGGGAGCCGCTCCATCTGACGGTACGGCCCGTGCGGCCCGCCGACCTCCGGGCCCTCGTCCCAGTTGAGGCCGAGCCAGCGCATGTCGCGCAGGATGATTTGCTCGTTCTCGGGCGTGCTCCGCTCCTGATCGGTGTCCTCGATGCGCAGGACGAAGGTGCCGCCCGTCTTGCGCGCCCAGAGCCAGTTGAAGAGCGCGGTGCGGACGCCGCCGATGTGGAGGTAGCCCGTCGGAGACGGGGCGAAGCGAAGCCGGGGCTTGCCAGACGACATGCGCGCGCGTTTAGCACGATTCCGGGTGGGCCGCGCGAAGCGCCGCGAGGCTCGACGCTCCGACCCAGCGAATCGAGGGATGTCCGCGCGAGAACCGCGTCACCACCGGAGCCTTCGGCGACGCGGACGGAGCGGAGGGGCGAGCGCGGCGCGGCCTTGCGGTCCGTCCGGTCCTTCTGCTAGAAAGCGCTCCCTTTTTCCGCGCGAGTCATCTCGCGCCCCATCGAAGGAGCAGATCATGAAGAGCCCGCTCGCGACCGTGAAGGACAAGTTCGGCGACAAGACCAAGCTCGTGGAGGCCGTGAAGGCCCTCGCGACGGACGAGCTCTGGATCGGCCGCACCAGCGAAGACCGTGGCAACGACCGCGGCCTCGAGCACGTGTCGAACGCCAAGCTCCTCCGCCTCCACGCCATCTTCTCCGAGGTGAAGGAGAAGTTCGGCACCCGCGCCAAGCTCGTGGACGAGATCCTCGCCTCCGAGAACCGCACCAAGGATGCCGGCTTCAAGAAGCGCATCGAGGCGTACCCGGTGCCCCGCCTCTACGATCTCTACAAGAGCTCGAAGAAGCGCGCCAAGGCGGCGAAGCCCGCCGCCTGAGAGGCGCCCTCGCCTCTCCTTCAGGCCCGCTCCGCCTCGGCGTGAGCGGGCCTGATTCGTTTTGTGCGCCGCGCGCCCCATCCGCGCCCAAACCTCGCGCACCGCCGCGCCCGATTCGTTGGTGCTCAAACCTTCATCACCGCCGCGCCCGATTCGTTGGTGCTCAAACCTTCGTCACCGCTGCGCCCGATTCGTTGGTGCTCAAACCTTCATCACCGCCGCGCCCGATTCGTTGGTGCTCAAACCTTCGTCGCGAGCGAGCGCGCCAGCGGTCGGTTCGTTGGTGCGGAAACCACTTCGGCACGATTGCCGCGAGCGAGCGGGCGCGAGCGAGAAAACAGGCTGGAAGGAGGGCTTCTCCAAACCTCCCATTTGCGACAATGCGAGAGGGGACGGCAGGGCTGACAGGTCTTTTACACGCGCCTCGGGAATCGCCTGCAACGTGTCGGGCTGCGCGCTAACCCAACGTCCCGCGCGTCGCGGGGGACGAGGTGAGCACGCGAACGATGAAGTCTCGACGTTCGGAGAAGGAGCCGCGGGGACGGTTGCGGCGGTGGATCGTGGCGCTTGTGATCGGCCTTCTGGCCATCGGGGGTGTCGCGTTCGGCGCGGCACGCGTCCAAGCCGAAGAGCGATCCATCGGATACACGGAGCTCTCGCGCATCGCCGCGGACGGCAGCGCGAAGAGCGTGCAAGTCGACGGTGAACGCTTCGTGGTGGAGCGGACGTCGGGAGAGAAGCTGACGGCGATCGTCGATGATCGCGACGCGCGGCACACGCTGGTCGAGCGCTTCGTCGGCGCCGGCGTGCCGCTCACGTTCGACGGGCGCGAGCCGACCTTGGCCGCCCGCCTCGGCGGTGTGCTCGGAGGCGCGCTGGCGCTCGGCGCGCTCGGCACGGTCTTCGTGATGCTGGAGAAGCGCCGCCGGCGCGCCGGCTTCGTCGCGCTCTCGGGCAGTGAGGAGACGGGCCCGCGGGTGCGCTTTTCCGACGTGGCCGGCATGGACGAGGTGAAGGAGGCGCTCACCGAGACGGTGGAGTTCCTGAAGAGCCCCGATCGCTTCGGCCGCCTCGGCGGGCGCGCGCCGCGCGGCGTGCTGCTCACGGGCGGGCCCGGCACCGGCAAGACGCTGCTCGCGCGCGCGGTGGCCTCGGAGGCGGGCGTGCCCTTCCTCTCGGCCTCGGGCTCGAGCTTTCAAGAGATGTTCGTCGGCGTGGGCGCGGCGCGCGTGCGCTCGCTCTTCGCCGAGGCGCGCAAGTCGGCGCCGTGCATCGTGTACATCGACGAGATCGACGCCGTGGGGCGCGCCCGCGGGCGCGGCGGCGACTCGGCCTCGGGCGATCACGATCAGACCTTGAACCAGCTCCTCGTGGAGATGGATGGCTTCGATCACACCACGGGCATCGTGGTCATGGCCTCGACGAACCGCGCCGACATCCTCGATCCGGCCATCGTGCGCCCGGGCCGCTTCGATCGGCAGATCGTGGTGCCGCTGCCTGATCTGCGCGGCCGCCACGAGATCCTCGAGGTGCACGCGCGGCCCATCGAGCTGACTGCCGACGTCGATCTGCTCAACATCGCCAAGGCCACGCCCGGCTTCTCCGGCGCGGAGCTCGCCAACCTGCTCAACGAGGCGGCCATCCTCGCGGCACGCGAGGGCGCGGCCGCGGTCGAGGTCGGCCACATCGAGCGGGCACGCGACCGCGTGATCATGGGCATGGAGCGCAAGGGCGTGCTCGTCGACGACGGCGAGCGGCACGCGACCGCGGTGCACGAGGCCGGCCACGTGGCCGTCGGCGTCGCCGCCGAGCACACCGATCCGGTGCACAAGGTCTCCATCCTCCCGCGCGGCCGCGCGCTGGGCGTGACCTGCTCGCTGCCCGAGAAGGATCGGCTGATGTACCGGCGCGAGTACCTCGAGGATCAGATCTGCCTGATGCTCGGCGGCCGCGCGGCCGAAATGGAGATCCTGGGGACCATGACGGCGGGCGCCGCCGACGACATCGAGCGCGCCGCGGGCCTCGCGCGCCGCATGGTGGCGGAGCTCGGCATGAGCGACCTCGGGCCCATCTGCCTGAAGGACGGTCACGCGCCGCACAGCGAGGCGCTGCTCTCGCGGGTCGAGGAGACCACGCGGAGGCTCCTCGACGATCAGCTCGCCCGCGCGCGCCACATCGTGCGCGAGCGGCGCGACGAGATCGCGGCGCTGGTTTCGGGCCTGCTCGAGCGCGAGACGCTCGACGCGGACGAGATCCTCGCCTGCTTCCCGCGCGACGCCAAGGCCGCCGCCGCGTAGCGTCGAACGATCCGCCGAGGCTCGATATCACACGGGTCTCGGGGTAGCCCCGAGGCCGACCGGGGCGCGCCGCGCCGAGCGCATCGCCCCGCGCGCTCGGCTATCATCCCTCCGTGCTCACCCCTCCTGCACGCCCCATCCGGCGCCTGGCCTGGGCCACCGACGTTCACCTCAACTTCCTCTCCGCGAGCGGGCTCGACGCGTTTCGCGAAGCGCTGGCGCAGCAGGAAGCGGACGCCGTCGTCATCACCGGCGACATCGCCGAGGCGCCGTCCGTCGATCCGCTCCTCTCGGTGCTGGCCGCGGAGCTGAAGACGCCCATCTACTTCGTCCTCGGCAACCACGACTACTACCGCAGCAACATCCAGCGCGTGCGCGAGGTGGTGAAGAGCCTCTCCGACCGCTCGTCGTGGCTCGCGTGGCTCCCCGCGGCCGGCATCGTGGAGCTGACGACGGAGGTCGCGCTCGTCGGCGTCGACGGTTGGGCCGACGCTCGCTACGGCGATTTCATGCGCTCGCCGGTGATGCTCAACGACTACCTGCTCATCTCCGATCTCGCCGGCATGAGCAAGGGCGAGCGCCTCGACGCGCTCCACCGTCTCGGCGACGAAGAGGCCGATGCGCTGCGTCCTCTGCTCGCGGAGGCGCTCCGCAAATACCGGCGCGTCATCGTCGCGACGCACGTGCCGCCCTTCAAAGAAGCGTGTTGGCACGAGGGGCGGGTCTCCAACGACGACTGGCTCCCGCACTTCTCCTGCAAGGCCGTCGGGGACGCGCTGCGCGAGGCCGCGACGGCCCATCCCGATCGCAAGATCCGCGTGCTCTGCGGGCACACGCACAGCGCGGGCTCGGCCGAGATCCTGCCCAACCTGAAGGTGCTCACGGGCGCCGCGGAGTACGGCGAGCCGCGCGTGCAAGGCGTGCTCGAGATCACCGAGGGCTGAAGCGCTCCTACCGCGATCCTGCTCCGCCTCCGCTGCCGGTCCCCGCTCTTTCGATCGGCATCTCCACCACGAACACCGATCCTCGCCCCACGGCGCTCTCCACACGGATCGTCCCGCCGTGTGCCGTCACGATCTCCCTCGTGATGTACAAGCCGAGCCCCAACCCACCGTAGTGGGCCACGGACGAGCCTCGCTCGAAGCGCTCGAAGACCTTGTCTTGCTCCTCCGGTGCGATGCCGATCCCGTGATCGCGCACCGCGATGCGCGCGCTCCCACCATGGATCGAGAGCGTGACCTCGATCGGCTTGCCGGCGCCGTACTTCACGGCGTTCGTGAGCAGGTTCGTCAGCACCTGCTCGATGCGTGCGGAATCCCAGCTCCCCCGAACGCCCGACGCCACTTGGAAACGAAGCTCGCCGCCGCCGCTCTGGTAGACGGCGCGGTAACGCTCGGCGGTCGCGCGCACCAAGGACGAGAGGTCCATCGGCTCCCGCACGAGGCTCATGCGGTCGGCGCGGATGCGGGACACGTCGAGCAGATCGTCGACCAGCCCGATGAGTCCGTCGATCTGCGTGAGCGATCGGCTGATGGCCGTGAGGAGGACCTCGCGCTTGGGGAAGCGCTCGAACGCCGGGCTCTCCATGTGCCGGCGGATGAGCTGGTTCTGCAGCTTGAGCGGCGTGAGCGGCGAGCGCAGCTCGTGGGAGGCGACCATGAGGAACTCGTCGCGCACCCGCACCGATCGCTGCGCATCCTCGAACAGCTCGGCGTTGTCGATCGCGATGGCGGCGCGGCTCGCCACCTCCTGCGCCATGTCGAGGTCGGCGCGCCCGTAGCGGCCGTCGCCCGAGCCGAGCGAGAGGGCGCCGAGCACCCGCCCCCGCGCGACCAGCGGAACCGACAGCACCGTCTGCGCCCCCAGCCCGCGGATCAAGGCGGCGTGATCCTCATCCTCGCAGATGCGGCGCAGCACCGTGTCGGAGAGCTCCGAGAGGAGCATCGGCTCGCCCGTTCGGATCACCTGGACCGCGGGGTGCGGCGAGCCGCGACGCGGCGGATGGCGCGCCAGGAGGGCGTCGAGCAGCGGCTTCTTGCCTGGATCGAAGTGCGCGACCGCCGCGCGCCGAATGCGATCGCCTTCGACCACGTCGATCACGCACCAATGCGCGAGGCCGCGCACCACCAGCGCGGCGAGGCGGCGCAGCACCTCGTCCCCGTCGAGCGACGCGGTGAGGACCTTGCTCGACTCCGCGAACAACGCTGCGCGACGCTCCGCCGCCTCCGCCGCTGCGCGCGCGGCCTGCTCCCGCGCGAGGAGCTGCGCGTTCTGCAGCGAGATGGCGGCTTGGGACGAGAGGATCCGGAGCAGCTCCACGCGCCCCTCGGTGAACGCGCCCGCGATCTGGTTGTTCTCCAGGTACAGCACACCGGTGAGGTCGCCGCGGTGTTGGATGGGCACGCAGAGAACGGATCGGATCCGGCCCGCCACCACGTACGGATCGTCCTTGAACATCCCCTCGCGGGCAGCGTCGTTCAGCACGACGCTCTGCTGCGTGCGCGCGACGTATTGCACGATGAGGCGTGACAGCTCCGCCGACGTCTCCACGGGCGCGTCCGTGAACGACGCGCCGCGATCCGCCGCGGCGATCGACGCGACCACCACGAGGCAGCCGTCGCGCTTCAGGATCACGCTGCCGCGCTGGGCGCCCGCGTTCTCGAGCACCACCGCGAGCAGGCGATCGAGCAGCTCGTCGAGCACGATCTCACCGGAGATCGCCTGCGACGCCTTCACCACGGACGCCATGTCGAGGCTCGCGACCGAGGTCTCGTCCGTGAGCAGATCCCGCCCGTGTTGGCGTGAGCCTGCGGCGCTCGCCGAGGGGCCCGTGGGGGTGAGCGCGGTGAGCCGCGCCTGCTCCTCCGCGAGCGCCGCGTCCTTCTGCGTCGCGCCCCAGGCGCGGTAGCAGACGCGCGCCCGGCGCAGATGAATCAGCGCAAAATCAGGCTTGCACCGCGCGAGCCAGAACCGCGCCGCGAGCTCGTTGGCGAGCGCTTCGTGATGCACGAAGCCGTCGTCCCCCGCCGCGGCGATGGCCTCGTCGTAGAGCACCATGGCGCGCTCCACCTCACCGGAGAGACGCGCCATCTCCGCCTCGACGAGGAGCCGCGCGTGGCGGAAGTTCGCGGGGCAGTGATCGGCCCACACCTGGAGCTGCCGCTGGTTCGCCTCGATCTGCTCGCGGAGGCGCGGACGTCGATCGGCGGGCGCGCCGTCGTACGACGCCGCGAGGATCAAGGACTGATAGACGTTGTGCTGTGCCTCCGTCAGCACGCCCTTGATGTAACCGACGAGCGGTGTGGCTGCTTCGATCGCGGCCCGCGCGGCCGCGAGATCGCCCGCGAGGTAGAGCGCGAACGCCTTCATCGTCTGGTACGAGCAGAGCGCGGCGAAGCTCTTGTGCTCGGCGCACCCCGCGAGATAGTCGGCCTCGCTCGAGGCCTCGTCGTCGAACGACAGCGGCCCCGACGTCAGGCCGGTGAGGTTCTCGATCACGCGCCGCGCGCCCAGCATGATGTCGGTGGAGAGGTTGTGCTTGTGCTTGCTCGTGAACGCGATCTGCCGCTCCAAATCGGGGAGGATCCGGCCGAGCAGCTCGCCGCGGTGCAGCCGGTTCAGCGTCCGGCCATACGCCATCAAGTAACCGACGAACTGCAGCTCGCCGGACTTCATCCCCGCGCGCTGCCCCTCGTCGTCGAAGACCTCGGCCTCCGCGATGGGCCGGACCCAGTGGTTCAAGAACATGCTGAGGATGAGGCACGCCTTGCACGTCAGCCCCTCGTGCCCGTACTTCTCCGCGAGGCGGAGCCCGAGCATCCCGAACTCGTAGCCGGCCTGGTATCTCCCGAGGCTCGCAGCCAAGGTGTTGCCGAAGCTCGCATACCCTTTCGACGCCTCCGGGACGTTGCCATACCGGATCGAGAGGTTGGTCATCCGCGCCAACATCCAGCAATAGAGTTGGTAGCGATTGGCGAAGTACACGGCGGTGTGCACCGTCATCAGCACCTTCATCGCCGTCGTGATCGCCGGGTCCGTCATCGGCGGCAGATCGATCAAGGACGCGATCGATCGGTTACGGAGCCCACGCTCGATCGCGCGTAGCTCCGCGTCGAGCGCGGCCTCGAGCTCCGCCTCCGCGGGAAACGCCATCCCCACGAGGCCGAGGGCCTTGGCCGCCGCGGCGGTCGCCTCCTCGTACTTGCCCAGCACGGTGCGCTGGGTGACGAGCCGAGCATAGGCCTCGGCGCGATCCGAGTCGTGTCGCGCGCGCTCCCAGATGGTCTCGACGAGCTGCTCGGCGCGCTCGTAATTGCCATTCAAATACTCGACCTCGGCCATTTCGTCGTGGAGCGCGACGGTGAGCGCATGCTGGCCGTCCCAATCACCGCCGAAGGTCGAAAGGCCGCTCTCCAGGTAGCGTCGCGCCGCGCAGTACGCCGCGGCGGCCTTGGCCTTGCGCGCCGCCGAGAGGTCGAGGCGGGCAAGCTCGATCTTCTCTTCCGGCTCGATGATCAGCGCGCGGCCCAAGTTCAGGTGGTCCGCGATCTCGAAGACGCGCGCGGCGCGCGCCGCATCGTCCACGCCGGCGAGCAAGAGGCGCCCGATCCGGAGATGGAGCTCCGGCTTCGCGTCGTCGTCGATGAGCGCATACGCCGCCTGCTGCACGCGGTCGTGGAGGAACCGATAGCGGAAGAAGACGAGCGACGAGCCGCCGTCCTCGGGATCGAGGATCTCGAGATCCGATGTCGGGACGATCATTCCCTCTTGGATCGCGGGAAAGAGGCTCGCGTACGTCACGCTCGCGGGCCGCTGGTGGATGACGGCGAGGGTGCGCAGATCGAGCTGATCGCCGAGGCACGCCGCCAGGCGGACGACGTCGATGGTCTCCGCCGGCAGCCGCTTGAGCTTGGCGAGCATCAGATCGATGACGTTGTCGGTGATGTCGAGCCGCTCGATGCGCGCGATGTCCCAGCGCCAATGAGGCCGCCGTCCTTCGCCCCCCGACGTGTCGAAGACGAGGAGGCCCTCCTGATGAAGCGTGCTCAAGAACTGACCGACGAAGAAGGGATTACCGCCGGTCTTGCCCTGCACGAGCTCGGCGAGCGGCAGCGCCTTCACGACCTCGCAATGGGCCGTGTCCGCGACGAGGTTCGCGATGTCGCCGAGCGCGAGCGGCGCGAGCGAGATGGTGCGCACGGGGACGCCTTGGCCGAGCAGCGCGTCGATCGTGATCGTGAGCGGGTGATCGCCGCCGACCTCGTTGTCGCGGTACGCGCCGATGCAGAAGAGCCCCCGCGTGTCCTCGTCGCTCATCAGGGCCCGAAGCAGCCCGAGCGTGGCGGCGTCGGCCCACTGCAGATCGTCGAGGAAGATCACGAGTGGTTGATCGGCCCGATGGAACACCCGGACGAATGCCTGAAACACGCGGTGGAGCCGGCGCTGCGACTCCATCGGCGGCAGCTCGGGCAGCGCCGGTTGCGTGCCGATGATCAGCTCGACCTCCGGGATCACCGAGACGATGACCTGCCCATTCGGCCCGAGCGCGTCGGCGATCCTCTCGCGCCAGCCCTGGAGCATCGCCTCGCTCTCGCTCAAGAGCTGCCGCACGAGCTCTTGGAAGGCTTTCACCAGCGCGCTGTAAGGGACGTTCCTCTCCAGTTGATCGAACTTGCCGCGGATGAAGGAGCCACGGTGCCTGGTGAGCGGCTTCCAGATCTCCTGGACGAGACACGTCTTGCCGATGCCGGAGTAGCCGGCCACGAGCGTGATCTCCCGCCCGCCGCCGGCGACGCGGCCGAACGCATCGAGGAGCGCGGCCACCTCGCGCTCACGCCCGTAGAGCTTCTGCGGCACCTGGAAGGACGCAGGGACATCCTGCGACCCCAGCGTGAACGGCGCGATCCGCCCGCGCGCGCAAAGCTCGGCGCGGCACGTGTCCAGATCGGCTTTGATCCCCCACGCGCTCTGATAACGCTCCTCGGCGGTCTTGGCGAGGAGCTTGGCGATGACGTTGGAGATGGCGCGCGGGACGGTCGAATTGCGCTCGTGCGCGGGCACCGGCTCCTGCGTGAGGTGCCGGTGCACGATCTCGAGGGCGTCTCCGCCGGTGAACGGCGGCGCCCCGGTGAAGAGCTCGTACAAGGTCGCGCCGAACGAATAGAAGTCGCTGCGATAATCGAGCACGCGGTTCATCCGGCCGGTCTGCTCCGGCGAGATGTACGCGAGCGTGCCCTCGAGCACGTCCGGGCTCTTCTGGATCGGGCACTCCCGCGAGAGCACGCTGGAGATGCCGAAGTCGATGATCTCGAGCCGCCCCGTCGACGCATCGAGGACGATGTTCGATGGATTGATGTCCTTGTGAATGACGTTGCCGGCGTGGATCTCCCCGATGGCCTCGGCAATCGTGGAGGCGATGCGGAGCAGCTCGTCGAGCGAGAAGCCGCCGGGCGGGCGCGCGCGCTTCAACGATTGACCGCCGATGTCGTCGAGGACGAGGACGGGCCGGTGCCGGACGATCTGGAGCTCGAACGAGCGAATGACGTGCGGCCGGGCGAGGCGGCTCGTGATCTCGTGCTCCCGCCGATAGCGAGCGATCTCGCTCGGCGACGGCCGCTCCGCCTTCGGCATCTTCAGGACCACGGGGGAGCCGTCGCGCCTGCGACGGGCTCGCCACACGAGCGTGCGGGAGCCCTCGTAGAGCTTCTCGCCGAGGTCGAAGCCGGGGATGGTGATCATGGCCGTACACGCCGCGCTCCGCTCGCGCGCATCCCCCGCCGGCGCGCATTCACCAAGGGCTCCCGCACGAGCGACCCCCTCATGCGCGACGGCACCCGCCATGCTCCTCCCCCACCATGAGGGTAGATAGCATCGGGCACACGGGCTGCCTAATGCCACCTGCGGGAGCTCCGGCCGGGTCCGCTCGGGCTTCCGCGCATCGGCTTCAACCATTGAAGCGAAGAGCCCGCCCGTGCTCCCTGCCACCTCCCTGCATCGACGCGAATCGAAGCGAGCGGGACGGGCCACACGTACCATCCGCGCGGATGAACGCTTTGCGAATCATCGACGCGCCGACTCCATCGGCGGCGCGCCGGTGATCAACCCATCACGCGCTGCCATGAATGCCTTCCCGAAGGATCTGCGGAGTCGACTCGGCGTGTGGGGCCGCGTGCGGCCCATCGTGATCGGAATGAAAGCTCGATATCGGTCACGAGCCCAGGATGGGTGCTTTGGAAGGATCGAGATGTGACCGAGAGGCGCCGCGCGGCGCATCCTCTCGGTCACATCGTCAGCTCTCCTTGCGCCACTTCAGCTTCGCGGCGCTGGTCGAAGCAGGAGCGCTGGCCGCGGCAGCGGCCTTGGCGGCGATCTCGTCGTTCACGGCATTCAGGTTCTTCGCCAGCTTGTCGAGCCGCTTGTGGCCCGCGGGGTAGGCCTTCTGCGCGATGGCCAGGGCGCGCTCGATCTCTTCGCGCGCGGCCTCGAGCTCGCCCATGCCCTTGAGGAGCACGCCCAGGTTGTTGCGGCGGATGGCGACGGCGTAGTGATCGGGGCCATAGCACTTCTCGCCGATGGCGACGGCGCGCTCGGCGTGGCGGCGCGCGGCGGCACGCTCGCCGAGCTCGTCGAGCACGCTGGCGAGGTTCGAGTGGATGGTGGCCACGTCGGGATCGTCGGCGCCGTTGTTGGCGATGCCGATGGCGAGCGCGCGCTCGAAGAGCTTGCGCGCGCCCTCCTTGTCGCCCGTGCGCTGCAGGACGAAGCCGCGATCGTTGTAGAGGCTGAAGAGGCGCGCGTCGTCCCGGCCGTAGATCTTCTCGTAGATGGCGATCTCCCGCTCCAGGTGATAGCTGCGCGCCTTCCAATCGCTCTGCGCGCGACAGATCCACACCAGCGCGCCGTGATCGCGCGCGACCACCTCCGCGTCCTCACCGAACGCGGCGACGTGGATAGCGAGCGCCCGCTCGGCGAGCCTGCGCGCCTCGGCGGGATCGCCGATCTGCCCGTGCGAGAGCGTGAGCGCGAGGCTGCGGAGGAGCTTGCCGACCTCGGGGTGATCCTCGCCCTTCCGCGGCGTGGCCAGCCCGAGCGCGCGCATGTAGAGATCGCGCGCCTCGAGCCACAGGGCCACGTTGCGGCTGTAATCCGCGGCGCGATGGAGCACGTGCTCCACCACGTCCTCGGCCACGCCCGCCGCGCCCGCCCGCTCGGCCACGGTGCGCACGTGCGGAATCAACCTGCGGCAGCGCGGCCACACGGCCTTGTCATCGATGTCGGTCGGGAAGATTTGATCGAGGAGCGACGCCGCGCAGAGCGCCCACGCCTTGCGCTCTTCGTCGGTGAGGCGCTCGCGCACCACGGCTTGCACCAGACGGTGCACGACGAGCGCGTCGTCCTGCGCTTCGATGAGCGAGTAGCGCCGGAGCGCCGCGATCTGATCACCGAGCTTGATCGGATCGCGCAGCGCCTCGGAGAGCGCGGGCGGACACGCGCGGTGACCGTCGCGAAGCGCGTCCTTCGGGATGTCGTCGGGCGCGAAGAAGGCGGAGAGCGCGAGCAGCTCGGCCGCCGCGGGCGCACGGCTCGAGAGCTCCGTGAACGCGAGATCCCACGTGGTCGCGACGGTGGGCGCCGTGTCGTGCGCGGCGCCGCGACGCATCAGATCCTGCTGCCGCTCGCGGAAGAGCACCGCGTACTCCTCCACGGTGAGCGCGTGCTCTTCCATGAACGCGGCGGCCTGCGCCAGCGCGAGCGGGAGATCCCCGAGCGCATCGGCGAGGCGGCCTGCGGCCTCGCTCTGATCTTTCGTCGTGCGATCCTTGACCGCGCTCCGCGAGAGCAGGAGACGCACCGCGTCCTGACGGCGCAGCTCGCGCAGATGGAGCTTGGGGATGCCGACCCAGCTCGCGTGACGCGAGGTGACGAGCACCTGCCCCGGCGCGCCCGGGACGAGATACTCAACGAGATCCCGCGGATCACGCACGCTGTCGAAGATGAGGAGCCAGCGCGCGCTGCGCGCGAGCCAGTGCTTCACCGCGTCGATGGCGGCCCGCTGATCCTGCTCGGCGCCGCCGGGCAGGCGGAGCGCGGCGGCGAGATCGGCGAAGTCGGCGGCGAGCGTGGCCGGCTGCTCCGCACGGATCCACCACACCGCGTCGAACTCCGACGCGTAGGTGCGCGCGTAGCGCAGCGCGAGCTGCGTCTTGCCGATCCCCCGAGCCCGTGGATGGCGACGATCGCCGTGCCCGTCACACGCGCATCGAAGAGCTGGCGCAGCTTGTCCAGCTCGTCGACACGACCCGTGAAGTCCGGCGTCGGCGCGAGGGGCGCGTTGCGAACACCGGGGAGCGCCTGCGTCTTGTCTGGGCCCACCCGAACGACGCTCTTCGCGGGTGAGCCGACGGAGGGTTTAACGACAGCGACCCCACACGGTGCTTGGCGCGTTCGCGGATGGTCTCGGCGATGCGCTTCAGCCCTTCGTCGAGGCTCGGCCACTGCGTCAGCGGCACGGCCTCGCCGCCGCGTGCTTCGCGCGGGTGCATGTCGAGCAACGCCAGCTCGCCGTGCTTCCAATCGCACGGCCGGAGCAGGACACCGATCACCTCCTCCGGATGCGAAGCGCGGCGGATCAACGCGCGGCGCAGCTCGAGCTCGTAGATGTGATCGGACGCCAGGAAATCGGCGCTGACGAGGAGGAGGATCAGATCCGCCCGGTCCATTTGGCGATCGATCTCGGCGCGCACATCGACGCCGCTGCCGACCTTTCGGCTCGAATACCCGGTGATGTACTCCTGACGCACCAAGAGGGAGAGGTGCGCCTCGAGCGCCTGACAGAGATCTTCATCCTGCGGCGCGTAACAAAAAACGACGTGAAGAGGCTGCGTGGGCATGGGTCCCCGGCGGCGGAGTCGACCGACCGCCTCCCCCGCAGTGTACGCGCTCGGCCGCCGTCATGCTGCTCGCCGTGCACGGGTCACGGCCATTTTCCGGCAAGATCCGGAGACGTGAGGAGGCCCCCGCGCCGAGGTTCACGCGCCCCCTGCGCCCGCACGCCGCCGAGGGTACATTGCCGCTCGTGAGCGCGCCTTTGGGCATCGCGGGGATCGCGCCGGGGGCCGTCCTCCTGGACAAGTATCGCGTGGTTCGGGAGATCGGAGCCGGCGGGATGAGCCTCGTGCTCTCGGCCGCGCACGTCTCGCTGGGGACGAAGGTGGCCATCAAGCTGCTTCTCCCAACGCTCGCGGATCTCCCGGATAGCCCGCAGCGCTTCGAGCGTGAAGCGAAGGCCGCTACGCGCATCGAAGGCGAGCACGTCGCCAAGGTCCTCGACGCCGGCACGTTGCCCGCGGATGGCCCGGGCGCTGGTCGCCCGTACATGGTGATGGAGCTCCTCGAGGGGAAGGATCTCGGCCGGCTCATCAAAGAAGGCCGTCACTTCTCCGTGACCGAGGCGATCGATCTCGTGGTGCAGGCCGCTGACGCGCTCTCCCGCGCGCACGAAGCCGGCGTGGTGCACCGCGACGTGAAGCCGTCGAACCTCTTCCTCACGCAGCGCTCCGACGGATCACCGCTCGTGAAGGTCCTCGATTTCGGCATCTCCAAGGTCGTCGAGGAGGCCGCGCAGGAGAGCCTCGAGCTCACCAAGACGACCGCCGTCATGGGCTCGGCGATGTACATGTCGCCCGAGCAGATGCGCTCGACCAAGACGGTCGATCGCCGCACCGACGTGTGGTCGCTCGGCATCTCGCTCTACGAGCTGCTCACGCACACGCACCCGTGGACCGCGGAGACCTTCTCCGAGCTCTGCGTCAAAGTCAGCCTCGATCCGCCCGATCCGCTGCGCGTTCATCGCCACGACGTCTCCGAGGCGCTCGCCCGCGCCATCGAGATCGCTTACGCGCGCAAGCTCGAAGAGCGCTACCAGAGCGTTGGCCAGCTCGTTCTGGCGCTCGCGCCCTTCGCCTCGCCCGCCACGCGCAAGCACATCCTCGCCATCCGCGCACGCGAGCGCGCGAGCCATCCGGACCTCGCCGAGCGCATCCCCGGCCGCCCGCCGCCCGGCCCTTCGCGCCTCGCGTGGGCGCTCTACACCACGCTCGCGGGCGCGCTCGTGGCAGCGGCGGCCGCCTTCGCGCTGGGCTTTCGGCCCGGGCGCATCGAAGTGAAGGCCGACGCTGCGAGCCCCACGGCGAGCGTCGCGATCGACGCCGCCTCGCCCGATGCCTCCGCCGATGCCGCGCCGGACACGGCCTCCGACGCGTCCACTGATGCGGACGGCGCCGCCGATCCCACCGATGGCGGCGCGGTCGCCGCGGGCGCGGACGCGGGCACGGCGAAGGTCGATGCAGGCACGACCAAGCCGCGCGACCCCTGCGCGGGCAAGCCGGTCGGCACGCCGGTGGTGTTGCCCAATGGGCTGCGCACCGTGTGCGGCCTGCGTTGATGGGCGCGCATCGCGATCACGTTCGCGAATCGATCACGCTGGGGCCGCGAGCGGCCCCAACCCCCAGGCGGGCTGGGCGTGGCCACGCCACGCAGGCTCCGCTCAAGCAGAAGCGCGAACCTCGACCCCCGCCCCCTTCAACTGCGCGCGGACCCAGCGCTCGGCCTCGTGCATCGTGCCGAAATTGGCGCACGGCCACTTCGTTCCCGTCATCCAATCGTAGGCCGTGATGAAGCCGCGCGAGATGGCGCCCTCGATCACCCGCGCCTCGCACACCGTCACGCGCGCGAGGAGGTGGCGCTTCTCGAGGAACGTGTCGGCGGCGAGCTTGCGCAGCGCCGCGTTCGACGTGAGCGGGTTGAACTTCCTGAGGTCGCACAGGTAGCCAATCTTGGTCCCCCGCCGCGACAGGGCGACGAGCCGATCGTACAGCCCGCGACAGGTCTCGGCCGTGATGGTGTGCGGGAAAGTAACGACGATGATCGGCCGCTGGGACTCATCGAATTGGAAGTCGTGCATAAACGTTCACCATATACATGTGAGGCCACGTTTGCGGATCAATTTTCCGAAATTGGTAATTCAGTGTCAACCAATGAGAAATCTCGGGGTGCGACCCTAGGGTTCGTCAATGGTTGAGAGGGAAAGAACGCTCGGCAGTGCCCCCTAATTCGGTGAGAACGCGAATCGATTGCGCGCTTTCACACGGGTGGTCTTCGACCAGTCCACCGTTACTCTCCAGTGCGGCGAACGCCGGTCCCGCAGCGCCCCTGGATGTTTTGGGCAGCGCCGCAAAGTGACGGTGATGCGAGCGTGAATGACGTCGCTCGAAGGACCCGAGGCGGCGAAACAGGCTTGTCAACGAGCGTGGTTCGCGGGGTGGTGGGCCGAGGCGGCGGGGGCGCGTGCTCCCGCCGCTGGGCTACGACGCGGCACGAAGATGAATGCCCTCGGCGCTCAGCTTCGCGCGCACCCAGCGCTCCGCGTCTTCCATCGTGGTGAAGTTGTCGCAGGGCCACTTCTGTCCGGTCAGCCAATCGAAGGCGGTGAGCACGCCGCGGAGCACGGGGCCGTCCACCACCCGCGCCTCGCACAGCGTCGCGCGCAGGAGCTCGCTCCGTCGCTCGGCGAACGCGTCGGCCGCGACCTTGCGCATCGCCGCGTTGGCCGAGAGCGGATTGAACTGCCGGAGGTCCATCACATAACCAATCTTGCTCCCCTTGCGCGCGAGCTCGAGAAACCGCTGGAAGAGCGCGATGCATTGATCGGCCGTGACGGTGGGCGGGAAGGTCACGACGATGAGCGGGGCGCGGGACTCATCGAATCGGAAATCATTCATGACGTGGCAGCGTATACCGCTCTACCATTGTGCAGTGATGATTTTTCGAGAATGGGAATCCAACACGCACAACCAATGCAGCGACGCTGTGCGATTGAAAGGATGAATCGAGAGACGGATATCGGGTGACGTGCCTATTCACACGCGCCCACGGGTGCCGAAAAGAACGAGAAGAGGAGAAGGCCGGCCGGCCATCGCCCCACGCTCGCTCGGGCGCGGGGCGCGACCCGTCGGCGGCGCGGCCGGCGGGAAGGATGGTGTTGGCGTCGGCCTCCCTGTATCATGCCGCGCGTGGAGACAGGCCCCGACGGAAAAGTGCCGGGCCCGGGCGATGTGCTCAATGGCAAGTACGTCGTCGAGCGGGTGATCGCCGCAGGCGGCATGGGCGTGGTCCTCGCTGCGCGCCATGCGCGGCTCGGTCACCGGGTCGCCATCAAGGTCCTCCAGCCCTACACGCGCTCGATGCCGCAGATCGCCGGCCGCTTCGAGCGGGAGGCGCGCGCGGCGGCGTTGATCCGCAGCCCCAACGTGGCGCGCGTCATCGACGTCGAGGCGCTGCCGGACGGCTCGCCCTTCATGGTGATGGAGTTCCTCGAAGGGCACGATCTGAGCATCGAGCTGGAGAAGCGCGGCTTCCTCCCGCCCGCCGAAGCGGTGGGCTACGCGCTCGAAGCGTGCGCGGGGATGGCCGAGGCCCACCGGCTCGGGATCGTGCACCGCGACCTCAAGCCGTCGAACCTCTTCCTCGCCGAGGAGGGCGGCCAGCAGATCCTCAAGGTGCTCGACTTCGGCATCTCCAAGCTCACGGCCGACGTCGACGCGCGGATGACGGCGACCAACTCGGTCCTCGGCACGCCGCTCTACATGTCGCCGGAGCAGGTGCGCTCGGCGAAGAACGTCGATGCGCGCACGGACATCTGGTCGCTCGGCGTGATCCTCTACGAGATGCTCTCCGGCGAGGTGCCCTTCACGGGCGAGAGCGCGACCGCCATCGCCGCATCCATCGTGGCGGACGACGTCATCCCGCTCGCGTCGCGTCGCGCCGAGCTGCCGCCGGGCCTCGCCGACGTCGTCATGAAGGCGCTGCGCAAGAAGCCGGACGCTCGCTTCCAAGACATCGGGGAGCTGGTCCTCGCGCTCCAGCCTTTCGCGAGCGCGCGCATGCGCGGCCCATCGACCCTCGTCCTGGTGACGGGGACCTTCGCAGGCGAAGTGTCCGCGGACGCGCAAACGGTCGAGAACGAGGGCGCGACGGAGCCGAGCCCGGCGGCGGGCAGCAGCCGCCCTCCGGCGGGAGAAGCCCATCGCGATGCTGCGCGTCCCGTCGAAGAAGCGCTGCCGCCACCGGCCAACATCGGTCCGGCTGGGACCGCACCGGGATGGACCGGCGCGTCCGTGGCTCCCGCGCCGGCACGAACAGGCAGCCGGCGGGTGCTGCTCGCGGGCGCTGCCGTCGTGGGTGCCCTGGCCCTGCTGGGTGCTGCTCGCTCGCTGCGCTCGCCGGAAGGCCCGCCCGCCGGTGTGAGCGCGGGCGCTCCCGGTCCAGCTTCCGCGCCTCAACCCTCGCTCTCGACGAGCGCGACGAGCGATGCCCCGGTCACGCCGACGGCGGAGCCGTCGACCAGCGCGGCCGCGCCGATCGTCACCGCGTCTGCACCCACGCCCGAGTCGCGTGCGTCCGCGGAGGCTTCGGCCGGCGCAGCAGCGAAGAAGCCGGCCTCCTCACCGCGCGCGCCCACGGCGCCGACCGCGCACCCGGCTACACCTTCGACGGCACCTCGGGCCCCTGCGCCCGTCGGGCTTCCCTCGCACATCTAGACATGGGAGCATCCCCCGCGCTCATGCCTGCGCCTCGATGTCGTGCGCTGCTCGGCGGGCTCGTCGCAGCGCTGATGCTCACCGCCACTCCGCTCATGGCCCAAGAGCCGGCGCCCGGCTCGGCGCCCGACCAGGTCGAAGCCCCCACGAAGCGCGCCGCGGCGCTCAAGGAGGCCGGCGACAAGGCCATGGACAGCCTCCATTATGCGGACGCGCTCGAGGCGTACCAGGCCGCGTATCAGCTCTCGCCCACGCCGGCGCTGCTCTACAACTTGGGTCGCGTCTTCCAGGCGCTGAACCGGCACCCCGAGGCGCTCGCCAAGGTCGAAGCCTTCAAGGCCACCGCGCCGGCCGACCTGCTCCTCAAGGTCCCTGATCTCGACAAGCTCCTCGAGGATCTCCGCGCGCGCGTGAGCACGCTGGATCTCGGCTGCAACGTCGCGGGGGCGCGCGTCCTCGTCGACCGCACCGTGGTCGGCACGATACCGCTCTCCGGGCAGCTCAAGCTCAACGCGGGCGTGCGCGAGGTGGACGTGCAGGCCGAGGGGTATTTCCCTTTCCACCAGACCGTCGACCTCAAAGGGGCCGAGGTGCGCCGCATCCAAGTGACGCTCCTCCGCAGCTCGAACGGGATCCTCGTGGTCAACGCGTCGAGCCCCGGCGCGGACGTGGCGATCGACGGCCTGCGGGTGGGCATCGTCCCCGCCGAGCAGGTCGTGACGGCGGGCACGCATACGCTGCTCCTCCGGCATCCGCAGTTCGCGGACACGACCGCGAGCATCGTGGTGGAGGCCGGGCAACGCCGGGAGGTGACGGTGCCCCTGCGCGGAAAGCCCGTCACGACGAAGTGGTGGTTCTGGGCGAGCCTCGGCGCTGCGGCGGCCACGGTCGCCGTCGTGACGGCGGCGAGCCTCAGCACGCGCCCCGCCGACACGGGGACCATCCCTCCCGGCCGGATCTCGCCGCAGGGCGTGGGCGGCCTGTCGTTGCGCTTCTGACGGCTACTGCGGGACGGGCACGGAGGCCGGGCTGGCCACGAAGGGCGTCGCGATACCGTCGCCGGAGACCTGGCCGAACGTGTTGTCACCCCAGCACGATGCCGTGCCGTTCATGCGCGCGACGCACACGTGATCGGCGCTCCGCGCGATGTGGACGGCGTCCGCGATGCCCGGGACCTGCACCGGCGGGAACGTGTTCGCGGCGTCGGTGCCTCCCTGGCCGAGCTGCCCGACGTCGTTCGCGCCCCAGCAGTAGACGTTGCCTCCCGAGAGCAGGCAGCCACCGGAGCCGCCGAGCGCGATCTGCGAGACGTTCGAGAGCGCGCCGAGCCCCACGATCTGCGTGGAGAGCGAGCTCCCGTCGACCCGTCCCCAGCACTGCGGTTGCCCGCTGACCACGGCGCATGCGGCCTTGGTGCCCACGACGACGCTGCTGGCGACATCCGAGACGTACACCGGGAGCGCAGACGACGTCATCGGCGTGGTCGCGGGATCGCGGTTGAGCTGACGATCCGCGTTGTTCCCCCAGCACAGGACGTTGCCCGGGTTCGCCCACGCGCAGGTCGTGTCGCCGCCGGCGGCGACGCCCACGGTGCTGGCCCCGAAGGCGAACGTGACCGGCGTCGCCGCGTTCCCCATGCTGGAGCTGGCCCCGAGCTGACCGCTGCTCGCGAGGCCCCAGCAATAAATCGCGGGATCGATCAGCGCGCACGCGTGGTTGTCGCCCACGGTGAGGCTCTCGGCGCCGGAGTCGAGGTACTTGACGGCCACGGGCCCCGTCGAGGCGCCGAAGATGCCATTGCCGAGCTGACCGAGGCTCCCGTCACCCGCGCAGCGCACTCCATTGCTGCTCGAGCTCACGCAGAAGAACGACGGCGCGAGCCCCATGCGGACGACGTCCGGCACCGTGGGCATGGCCTGCGTCACCGCCAACTTGCCCCCCGTGCTCGCGCCGCCGAGCCCCATCTTGCCGGCGTCGTTGCTGCCCCAGCAGTAGAGCTTCCCCGACATCGTGCGGGCGCAGCTCGTCCCCTGCGTCGAGACGGCGACCTCCAGCACGGGACCGGGCGAGCCTCCGTCGCCCGCGTCGTCCGGACCGCCGTCGCCCGCGTCGTCCGGCCCTCCGTCGCCCGCGTCGTCCGGACCGCCGTCGCCCGCATCGTCCGGACCTCCGTCGCCCGCGTCGTCCGGCCCTCCGTCGCCCGCGTCGCTCGGGCCGCCGTCGCCCGCGTCGGGCCGTCCCGCATCGACCGGATCGAGCGTCGATTCGTCGCAGGCCTTCGGGTCGACGCACTGGCTCGGATCCGTCACCGTCGCGTCCTTGCACGTCCCGTCCACGCAGGTCTGGTCGTCGGGACAGGGCACGCCCACGCAGTCGTTGCGCAGCACGATCGGCAGGTGGAGCGGGCTGTGCGGCTGGAAGCTCAAGAGCCGGCGCGCGACCACGCAGCCGGTCGGCGTAGGCGCGCGCGGACCGTACTCGGGGGCCTTGCAGCCCTCGGCGTCCTGCCCTTTCCCGCCGACCACGCGCACCGCCACCTTGGCGTTGTCCACGTCGGCGGGCACGACGACGATGGACCCGATGTGCCCATCGCTCGAGCACAGATCCGTGATGGTGGCCGGCGGCAGCCCCTCGATGTCCGGATAACGCCCGACCGTGATCGATGTGTTGTTGAGGCTCGCGCAGGGGATGTCGGTGGTCACGTCGACCACGATCTCCGTGGGCGCACGGCACGAGAGCAGCGAGGCGCCGACGGCCACAACGACAAACCTTCGCATCGGGGCGAGAGAATATTCAATGCGACGAGGCGAGGCCAGAGGCACGACGACGCCGACACGAGCGCCTCCCCCAAGCGCGCGACCGCGAAGGCCACCTGCTCGGCGCCCTCCGCTCGAGATGTGTCGATAGTTGCTGCTACGCGCCCCGCCGCGTCGGCTTTCCTCCCTCAAAATCGCCGAGGATTCCTCGGTCGGCCGCCCTGACGGCGGGGCGCTCGCGACGCAATCATCGACACATCTTCACATCGACACGCGCACGGCGAGCCGCGCCCGGACCCAGCGCTCCGCCTCGTCCATCGAGGTGAAATTGTGGCACGGCCACTTCTGGCCGGTCAGCCAATCGAAGGCCGTGAGCACGCCGCGCGTCACCGGGCTCTCCACCACGCGCGCTTCGCAGATCGTCGCTCTCACGAGCACGTCACGGTGCTCGGCGAACGTATCCGCCGCGATCTTGCGGAGCGCGGCCGGCGCGGTGATGGGATTGAACTTCCGCATGTCGATCAGATAGCCAATCTTGTCGCCGCGCTTCGACAGCTCGACGTATCGCTCGAAGAGCGCGCGATATTGCGAGCCCGTGGTGGCCTCTGGATACGTCACGACGACGAGCGGCCAGCTGGATTCGTCGATTCGAAAATCGTGCATGGCCCAGCCACGGTAGCGGTCGTCCCAATGCAAGCGCAATGGCTCGCCCAGGCGCGCGCGGTGGGGCCAATGGGTCGAGCGCACGAGAATGGGTGTCTGGGAACACACAATCAGACCGCACGACACCCCATGTGCTCCACGCATCGTCCTCGGACACCGCGCGCGCCCGGCGCGGTGCTCGAGCGATCTCCGCGCGTTCGCACGACGAAACGCCCATCGCAGCGCTGCGAGCTCGAGACTTCATGGACCCGCGCGCGGCCCATCCCCTACCCTGCGCGCGTGTCCCTCGCCGAGCATGGAGCCATGGATGAAGCCGCGCCTCGATCGCCCGTGCTCGTGCACGCGTTCGGGCCTGTCATCGAAGGCGTGGAGATCCGCTCCCCTCACTTCCGCGTGGCCGTGTGCCGGAGCCATGATGGGATGCTCCGCGCCGCGCGCTCTCCCGTCGACCCGCTCGACGCCGGCGCAGGCGCGTGGCCGTTCCTGCGTGGCGTCGTCATTCAGGTTCGCCAGTGGAATCAGACGGTCTCCTTCCACCAGTGGTCGTTCGCGCACGCGGAAGGGACCGCGCCTCCGCCGACCAAGCGCAGCCGCACGTACCAGCTCCCGCCCACCGAAAACGACCCAGCGATCGCCTCGCGCGAGGAGCTTTTGGGCAAGCCGCCGTCGTGGTCGCCCGGGCCGATGGTGAAGGTGCTCGTGATCGCCGCCGTCTGGATGGGCGTGGCGCAGCTCGTCGCGGACCAGGTGCTCTCCCTCGCGGGCGCGAGCCTCGATGTGCGCTCGTTCCCCTTTCAGATCGTGACGGTGATCCTGCAGGCCGTCCTGCTCGTCGTCTACCTGCGCATGGTCGGACGAATGCCCGACGTCCGGCGCGTCATGCAATACAACACGGCCGCGTTTCACACGCTCGTCGCCCACGAGACGAACACGCCGCTCACCGTCGCGGCCGTGCATCGCCAATCACCCTTCCATCCGCGCTCCGGCGGGAGCTACCTCGGCGTTGCGCTCGCGCTCTTCCCTTTCGTCTTCTACCTCGCGGGGCGCCCTCTCGTCGGCTTCACGGGCTCGCCGACGGCGCTCCACGCGACGTTCCTCGCGCTCAAGCTGGCCACGTTGCCCGTCGTCGGCGCGCTCTCGTTCGAGCTCACCCACCTCGCCGGCCGTCTCTTCCAGGCCGGGAAGCTGCGTGGCGCGTGGCCCATCGTCGGGGTGCTCCAGCGCGCCACGATGGTGGAGCCCGACGCAGCGCAGATCGAGACAGCCATTCTGGCGATGCGCGAGGTGCGCGCGCTGGAAGCCGAATGGGAGAGCCACGAGCGCACGCGCGACGCCTGACCTCGCGACGAAGCGAGCGACGTTCCGGAAGAGATCAAACGCCAAGGCGCAAAGAGACGCGAAGACGCAAAAAGGCCTGAGCTCTTTGCGTCTTTTTGCGCCTCCGCGCCTTGGCGTCTCGGCGTTGAATTCCGGCGCAGGCTCACGCGAAGAGCGATGTTGCGAGGCGCCGTCCGACGATGTGGAGAGCGCCTCGCTGCGAGGCGCGAAGCCGCCGTCAGGCGGGCACGCAGGCGTTGTTGAGGCAGACGCAGCACTCGCCGCAACCGCCGCTGTTCACGCAGTCGACGCAGTTGCCGTTGCCGTCGCACTGGTCTTCGAGGCCGTTGCAGAACTCGCCGGGGTTGCGGTTGACGATGGCGCACTGCCCGTTGACGCAGGCCGCCGCCTGGCACGCATTGACCGCGGGCGGGCACTGCGCGGCGGCGAAGCACTGCACGCAGCTCCCCGCGCCGTCGCATTTGTTCGAGCCGCCGCACGAGGTGCCGGCGGGCGTGAACACGCTGCTGCACATGTTCCCGATGCACGTGAAGGTCGCGCAGGCGTTGCTCGTTCCGCAGTCGGTGTTGAGCAGGCACGCGACGCAGTTGCCCAGGCCATCGCAGACACCGTTCTTGCACGTGGTGCCGATCGGTTGCAGCGAGGTCCCGCAGGTGCCGCCCGCGCAGGTGGGCGTGTCACAGAGGCCGTTCGTGGGGCACTGGCTCGCGTCCGTGCACCCGGAGCAATGGCCCGCGCCGTCGCACGTCCCGCCCGGACAGGTCGAGCCTGCCGGCGCGTTGTCGAAGCCACAGATGGCGGCCACACAGGTCGGCACCTGACACGGCAAGCCCATCGGACACGTCGCGGGCGTCTTGCACTCGGTGTTGCTCCCGCCGCCGGTCCCGCTGCTGCTGCTCGACGTGCTGCTCGCGGTGGTCGCCGGGCTCGAGGAGCTGGAGCTCGCGCCGCCCGTGGCCATGCCTCCGGATCCACCCGTGGAGCCGGCGCGATAACCGTCGAGGTCGAAGCCCACCAACGCACAGCCGACCGCCGAAACGGTGCCGAGGAGCAGCGGAATCAAGAGGCTGCGCATGGTGCCGATGCTCTCTCCAATGGGTGGGCTGGTCAACCCGCGCGAAGCGCGGCGGGGGTGGGGTGAAGCCCCATCGAAATCGATAGGGATGCACGAGCACGAAGCAGGCGAGCAGCACTAGGGACGCGGCCTGGGGGCGTCCCTACGTCTCGGGAACGAGCACGGTTCCATCGGGCGCGACGCGCCTGCGGCGCTTGACGCTCGGGGCTTCGTCGCGGAATCCTAAAGGCCCGAGCTTCGCCCGCTGGGCGCTCGTGGGTCTGCCCCGTCCTCTCGACCGTATTCTACGACGCGCATGATCGACCCGTCCGATGCCCAGACGCTCCGCTCGCGGGCCCGACTCGGGCTCGTGTTCCGGGACAAGTGGCGGATCGTGAACCTGCTCGGCTCCGGGGGGATGGCGGCCGTTTACAAGGCCGTTCATTGCAACAACGGGCGTGAGGTCGCCATCAAGGTCCTCCACCCCGAGGTCTCGATGAACACGGAGGCGCGATCGCGCTTCCTCCGCGAGGGCTACGTCGCCAACAAGGTGAAGCACCCCGGCGCGGTCGAGGTGCTCGACGACGACACGGCCGAAGACGGCTCGGTGTTCATCGTCATGGAGCTGCTCGACGGCGAGTCGCTCGAGTCGTTCCGCGAGCGGATCGGCGTCGTCGATCCGTGGACCATCCTCTCCATCGCCGACAAGCTCCTCGACGTGCTCGCGTCCGCGCACGCGAACGGCATCGTTCACCGCGACATCAAGCCGGACAACGTCTTCCTGCTCAAGAACGGCACCGTGAAGGTGCTCGACTTCGGCATCGCGCGCCTGCGCGAGACGACCACGAGCCAGACGATGACCGGAACGGGCGCGATGGGCACGCCCGCGTACATGCCGCAGGAGCAGGCGCGCGGTCGCTCGGAGCTGATCGGCCCGCGCACCGATCTCTGGGCCGTCGGCGCGACCATGTTCACGATGGCCACGGGCCGCATCGTCCACGAGGCGGAGACGCTGCAGGAGCTCCTGCTCGCGGCCATGACGCGCAAGCCCCCGCCGATGGCGTCGCTCTTCCCCGCGCTGCCTTTGCCGTTCTGCGCGGTGGTCGACGGCGCGCTCGAGTTCGAGCTCGATCGGCGCTTCCCCGATGCGCGCGCGATGCAAGCGGCCGTGCGGCACGCCATGCAGCAACTCTCGCAGAGCCCGGCCGCGATGCAGCGACAGCCGAGCGCCGTGTCGCTCCCGGCCTACGCACCCTCGCAACCGGGCCTCGCGATTCAGCCGACGGAGATGTCCGCGCAAGCATCGCGGCCGCCGCAGCTCTCGTATCCGGAGATGGCCTCCTCACCCCAGGTGATGATGCCCGTCGCGCAGCTCGGCGCCGCTGCGCCCATCGCGCGGGGCGACGCGCAGCGCTTCGTCACGGCGCAGGCGGTCACCGTCGGCGGCACGACGAACGGGTCGCTCCCCATCGTGAAGCCTTCGCGCGCGCCCATGATCGTGGGCGGCATCGCGGGCGCGCTGGTCGTGGCCATCATCGCCTCGTGGGCCATGCTCCGCGGCCCCGCGCCGAACACCAAGGGCACGCAGGCGAACGCGCCGCCAACCACCGCCGCAGCGACGCAGGCTCCCACCGCGACAGCCGCGCCCGCGCCCGCCGACGCACCGCCGCCGGCGACCGCGACGGCCGCGCCCACGGACACCGCACCTTCGGCGACGACAACGGCCGCCGCGAGCGCCGCGCCGCAAACGGCCGAGCCGGCGCCGAGCGCTTCCGCGCGCCCCTCGTCCTCGGCGAAGCCGCAGGCGGGCAAGGCCGGCCCCGCGCCCAAGAAGACCGAGCGCGACCTGCTGAATCGGCGAAACTGAGCGAGCACCGATGAGCCACGAGCACGTTATCGCGCGGCGTCTTCTCTCGGGGATGGTGATGGTCGGGGTGGCGGCGCTCGCGATGAACGCCGCGGCGCAGGCCCCCGACAAGGCCGCCGCCGACGCGCTCTTCAAAGACGGTCGCGTCGCCTTCGACAAGGGCGACTTCGCCACGGCATGCCCCAAGTTCGCGGCCAGCCTCAAGGCCGATCCCGCGCCGGGCACGCTGCTCAACCTGGCGGTGTGCGAGTCGCGCCTCGGGCAGCTCACGAGCGCGCGGAGCCACTTGAAGGAGCTCGTCTCCCGCCTGCCCCCGAAGGACGATCGCCTCGCCTTCGCGCTCGACCTCATTCAAAAGCTCGAAGCGCGCCTCCCGCAGATCACGCTCACCCTCGCGCCCGGCGCTCCGCCGGACACCGTCGTGAAGCTCTCCGGAGGCGCCCCGCTCGCGCTCGGCGCGGTCACCCTGCTCGATCCCGGCGAGCACGATCTCGTGATCACCGCCGCCGATCGACAGGACGCGCAGCTCCACCTCAAGCTCGCCGAAGGACAGCGCGAGACGCTGACCGTCGCGCCCGGCGCCGCGAAGACCGCCGCCGTGAGCGCGCCCCCGCCGCCGCCCGCCGTGAACGAGGGCGCGCGCCTCCGCCGCACGCTCGGCATCGCCGCCGGAGGCTTGGGTGTGGCCGGCCTCGGCATCGCCGCCGTGAGCGGCGGTCTGCTCGTGGGCATGAAGAGCGATCTCGACGCCCACTGCCCGAACAAGCGCTGCGACGCCGAAGGCCTGCGCCTCTACGACAAGGCGAAGTCGACGCCGCTCCTGCCACTCAACACCGCCGGTTGGATCATCGGCATCGCCGGCATCGGCGCCGGCGCCGTCCTCATCGCGACGAGCTTCGGCAAGAGCGCCGACAAGCAGACCGGCATGCGCCTCGTCCCGACCCCGCTCGTGCTCCCGAACGGCGGCGGCGCGGCCCTCGCTGGATCGTTCTGATTCTCAGGGCGAAGCCGCTGGCTCGCCGACGAGCACCTTTCGCCGCTTCGAGCCCCACGTCGATCGCATCCGCGAGCGCATGAGGCGTTCGCATCACGAGGCGGCGCGGCGCCTGATGATCTTCGAGCGCCTCATGAACAGCCCCCGAGGGCTGCATCGCGGATGGGATGATGGACGCGTGAGAGAAGCCCCGGCGCGGGGGCGATCAAGGCGTGGGCGTGGCCGCCGGCGTCGAGAGGGTGCCGAAGAGCGAGAAGCTCGCCTTCGGGCCCGAGACGACGATCGTCCACGTGGTGAGCTGCTCGGCGCTGGTGCACGAGTTGCCGTGGCCTTGGAGGATGAGCCGCACGGTGGGGCTCCCGACCGCGCTCGGCTTGAAGATCCCCGTCGCGGTGAGCGGCGCGGCGAGGCGCCACTCCTTGTAGAGCGTCGGGTCTCCAGCCTGCTTGCCGGGTTGGGTGTCGACGAAGAACTCCTCGACCTTCGCCGGCAGGGTGAACGCGAGCGCGCCCGCGTTGCCCTTCGCGTCCTTGAAGGTGAACGTCCAGACGTCGCCTTGCCGCGTCTGGACCAGCTCGTAGCGGTCGGCGGGATCGCGGATGCCGCTCACGCCGTCGAAGCCGGCCGCCGTCAGGTAAAGCTTCGCCGCCTTGGCGAACCGCACGCGCCCGAGCTCACCCTTCACGTAAGCATCGAGAGGCGCCGTGCCCTCGACGCGCTGGCCCGGCTCGGAGCAGCAC
Organism: Minicystis rosea; assembly: GCA_001931535.1. Taxonomy (GTDB): domain Bacteria; phylum Myxococcota_A; class Polyangia; order Polyangiales; family Polyangiaceae; genus Minicystis; species Minicystis rosea. The sequence goes on along the minus strand of CP016211.1, from coordinate 14,925,774 downwards.
GCACAGGCCTGCGCATCCGCCGCACCGACGAGCTGCGCGAGCAGGAGCGCGGGCGCGAGGACCCAAGCATGCCGGCGGGCAAGCGCCCTCCGAGCGTTCCGGAGAAGCGGGAGCAAGGCCCCGACTCCCGTGGCTGTGGGCGAGAACATGGCTGTGTATCGCATGTCCGGGGAACGACGCGGCACACGAATTTCATTCCCCCGCCCTCGTTCGACGCCCCAACGGCGACCGCCGCGCATTCGAGGCCAGCGTCCAGCCCCAAAGCCCGAGCGTCGAGCCTTCGAGCCCAGCGTCCAGCCCCAAAGGCCGGCCTCCAGCTCCAAGCGCCGGCGCGGAGCCCCAAAGGGCCGGCATCCGGCCTCCAAGGCCGGCGTCCCGCCCCAAGGCTCCGGTGTCCCGCCCCAAAGCGCCGGCGTGGAGCCATCAAGGGCACCATCCGGCGCCCTTTGGGGCGACATGCCGGCCCTTTTGCGCTCGATTCCCGCCCTTTGGGGCTCGAATCCGGGCCTTCGAGGATCCATTCCGGCCCTTCGGGCCCGAAGGGTGCCTCTTCGAGCACCCTTCGAGCCCTGGGCGGGAGTCCTCGCGAGAGGAGCTTACTTGTTGGTGTTGTCGCTCTTCTTCGCGGAGCGGGTCGCAGCGCCGGTGACGGCGTTCTTGCGCATGAAGTCCATCACGGGGGCGAGGATGTCGTTGATGGCGCGGTCGGTGGCCGCGTGGACCTTCGCGATGCGATAGGCCGCGAAGATCGCGTCGCGGAACTTGCCGGCGAGATAATGGCCCGTGTCGGCCACCGCGTCGGAGATGGGGACGAGGGTCTCGTCGAGCTCGCCAAGGAGCTGATGCTTCTCGACCCGTTCGGCGAGCAGCTCGGGCTCGAACTTCTTCGGGTCCATCCCTTCATCCACGTCGGCGAGGGACTCGAAGAGCGCGGGCTTGATCTGCGTGACCTGGAGAACCTCGAGCAGCATGGCGTGCTCGCCGACGCGCAGGCGCGGCGCCACCTTTCGCTGCTCCCGGGTCAGCGTGACGAGCCCCGGTAAAAGCTCGTCGATCGCGGCCACGAACGCGGCCGCCTTCTCCTTCGCGAGCGCATGGCGCTTGCGAAACTCCGCGATGGGCATGTCTTCCCACGTGGTCCAAACAGGGGTCTTCGGATTGGGCATGATTCCCTCCTTCAGGGGTCGGGCAAAAACATCGAATGACGACACAACCACTCTCGCGCGGGTCTCTCCTCTTCATCTGCGAAGCAGCAAAACGCGGTTCATGGGGAATCGGAGGTGCCGCAGAGACACAACACCTCGCCGAAAGCGCGACGATGAAAAGCAAAGCTCGGCCCATGCGTGCACGCGCGGCGGAGCGGGGCCGAGGAGGGTCGAGTCGGCCAAACGCCGTCTCGTACCGAGCTCCACGTGCTTCGTGAGATGCCTTTCGGGCATCGATCACCGCCGGCGGCACGACGGATGCGATTTCGTATTCAAATGAGAGACGACAAGGGGTCGAACGAGACGCGACAAGAGAACGACCGTCCGGAGGACGACCGCCCGCGGAGCGCCGCGCCTGCGCTCCTGTTTGTATATCGACGCCAGCCGGCGAGAGTTGCGTGGGGCGCGTCGATTTTTTTCTCGGCCCGCCCGACCCGCCGACGCCCCCCGACGAAATGGCCGTTTCGCCGAGCAGGCGCGGCGCGCGGCGAGCCGAGGGCGCGATCTCGGCTATACCTGCGCTCGTCACCGATGGATGAGCACGCCGATCCGGAAAAGGGCCGAGGGCCGGAGACGATTCGCCGAGGCGACCTCTTCTGGATCGAGCCCGACGGGTCGCGGGGCTCCATTCCGGGCCATCCGCATCCTCACGTGGTGGTTCAGGACGACGTCTTCAATCGCTCGCGGATCACCACCGTGATCGTGTGCGCCCTGACCTCGAACCTGAAGCGCGCGAGCGAGCCGGGAAACGTGCTGCTCGACGTCGGCGAAGGCGGCTTGAGCAAGCAGAGCGTCGTGGTCGTGTCGCAGGTCTCGACGGTGTACAAGGCGCGGCTCGGCGAACGAATCGGCGCGCTGTCCGCCGAGCGGGTCGAGCAGATCTTGGACGGCCTGCGGTTCCAGCAGGCGTCCTTCTTCCATCGCGCGTGAGGGCGAGCGCGCCGAGCGACGGCTGCGCGGTCGCTTCGCCTCAGGGCTGGCCGGCGTAGGGATTGATGATGACGGCGGGGGCCCCGTCGAACAGCGATTTCAGAAACGCTCCGTACTGGGCGCGGCCTTCGGAGGAACCGGCGAGCGTGTTGTGATCGGCGGTCTTGCCGTCCGTCTTGTCGAATTGAAAGACGCCGCCGGTCGCTCCTTCCGCGAGGTTCCCCGAGAACGGCGCCGGCGCGGTCTTCACGCCTTCGATGGGCGCGACGGCCGGAGTGACGTGGGTGAGCCCCAGGGTCCTCGCGAGCAGGGCTGTCGCATCGTTGGGCACGAGCACGTCGTTCATCGCTTCTTGCACGAGCACGCTCTTCGGCGAAGAGCCCGTCGCCGAAGGCAACGGCTCGAGCGTGACGAAGCGCGCGAAATTGAGCGGATCGCCCGAATCGTAGAGGCCCTGGGCCGCGCTCAAGATCCGGGCGATGTCGCCCTTCGTGGTCCCCGGCTCGAACAGGCCCGGCAAGATGAGCTGGAATGCAGGCGACTCGTGGATGATGGTCCCGAGCCCCCCGCCCGCGACGTTGAGCACGCCGCCGCGCAGCTCGGGCGCGAGCGCCAGCGCGGTGGGGCCGAGGATGGCGCCGAAGGACTGCCCCAGATAGGCCACGCGGGAGGGGTCGAGATCGGGCACGCCATCGGGCGCGCCGCTCGGCAACAGATCCAGGTTCGCGAGCGGCCCCGTGAGGGCGCGGACGAGCTCGACTTGATCGGAGGACATCTGCCTGAAGTTGTCGGCGCCCCGCGCGAGATCGAACGTCCTCGTGTCGATGTCGACGGCGAAGAAGGAAAAGGCCTTGTCGAACATGCTGCCCTTGTCGCCCTCGGCAGCTCTGGAGCCGTGGCCGGGAGCATCGATGCCGATGACGGCGACGCCTTGATCGGCGAGCCAACCGGCGGCATCCCAGGTCATCGCTTTGCTGGCGCCGAGGCCGTGGGCGAAGATGACGACGGGCCGCGGGCCGGAGATCTGGCGATTGCTGAAGACGAGCTGAAACTCGAGGCTCGCCTCCGACTGCACGATGGGCGCGCCGCCCGCGTCGAAGCGAAAGCGACCGTCGGTCGCGCTGCGCCATTCGGGGGCGGTGAAGCGCCCGCGAAAGGCGATGCGGCCATTGGGCTCGTCCTCGGCGATCTGCGCGAGGGTCACCTCGCCGTCGAGCGAGGAAAGCGGCGAGGCCCGCACCGCGGCGGCCACGGCCAAGGTCTCGTCGTGCACGGTCTGGGTGGTGAAGATCGAAGCGAGAGCGACGTGATCGACCGTGAGCGCCTGAGGCTCGCGGATGAAGTCGAGGGCGTCTCGGATGGACTGCTCGTACGTGCCTTTGGGCTGGCCGTCGAGCACGAGGGCCATCTCGTCGCTGGCGCCGACGGCAGCACCGGAAGCGTCCTGGAGCGCGTCGGTGACGACGAAGAGGTACGTCGTCCTCTGCCGAAGGGGCGTCGAAGGTTGAGCGACGAGCAGGTAATCCCCGCTTTGACCATCGCCTGCGTCCTCGGGGTAATAGCGAACGACGAGCCCTCGCGTCGAACCGCGCTCCGGAGAGCTGGGGTCGACGTCGATGAGCCGGAGAGGCGAGCCTTGGGCGCGGTAATCCTCGCTGGCTCGCATGAACGAGGTGGGATCGACCGCGCCGCTGAAATGGATGGTGATGCCTCCGATGTTGGAGAATCCATCCTGCTCGTTGAGCTGGTTGGTGATCGATGGATAGAGGACGGGCAGCGTATCGCCGGTGGTATCCGTCGTGATGGAGAGGCGCTGGCCGGTGGGCGACGCGCCGTCGACGCTGGTGTAGCGGTTGGAGGGATAGGGCGTGAGCTTGGTGGAGCTTCGAGGGCCGTAGAGCACGCGCGTGGCCGCGGGGGGCCGCTGGTTCTTCCCGTCGGGCTGGCTCTCCGTCTCTGGATGCCCGCAGCCGACCAGCAAGAGAAGCGTCAACGGCAGCGTTCCACGCACAGGCTCCTCCTCCGCGAAATGGTGCGCAAGGCTAACACGAGCTTCGCGCGTGGAGACGAGCGGCCGCGCGACGCCAATGACTGACTGTGGCAAGCACGTCGGTGCAGAGCGGTGTGGGCATTCGACCTCTCGCCGGGTACGCTGCGCGGCCATGCGAACGACGTTGCTCGCCATGGCGCTCGGCGGCGTGCTCCTCGCCTGCGGTGGGAAGGTGGCCGTCGATGGCTCGTTCTCGGGCACCGGCGGCAGCACGGGCGGAGCCGGTGGGAACGGCGTGGGCGGCACCACCGCCACCGGCCCGCTCACGTGCGACTTCCTCTGCGGCGGCCCCATTGGCCTCTGCGGCTGCTCCGGGCCGTGCAGCGATGGAAAGCTGCGGGGCATCGCCTGCGGTGGCTCGACACCGATCGGCGTCGGCTGCGAATGCATCGTCGACGACGTGTCCTTGGGGATGTGCGACTCGCCGACGCTGACGTGTCAGCTCGCAGGGAGCTGCTGCGAGGCCCTCTTCAACAAGTGATGGAGTGAGGCCCAAGCCGCGCGGAAGGCGGCGTGGCGATGCGCTCGACGGAGCACGTCCTCACGGGACGAGCCCAATCCACGTGGGTGCCCGAGCGGGCGCGCCCTGCACCTCGTCGAGCCGCAGCACGTGAGCGCCGAGCACGCCGACGTGACGGTTTCGGCCGAAGCTCAACGGCGGTGAGAGCCCCGTCTCGAAGTCGCGGAGGCTCTCGAGCGATGTCATCAAGCCGTCGCGCGTGGGCGGGTCGCCGGCACGGCGCAGCCCCTCCTCCAGCACGCGCGCGGCGACGGCGGCGCCGATCTGGAAGGGCAGGTGCCGCTCCGCGACGCCGTGCTGGCGCAGCACGGCCGCGAGCTGGCTCGCGCCCTCGGCGAGGGCCGTGCGCGGGAGCGCGGCGCGCACGAAGAGCACGCGCTCGCGGAGCGCCGTGGGGATCGTCGCGCCCCCCGCGAGCGCGGCGGCGGGCGCGTAGAGCGTGAGGCCCGGGAGCTTTTCGGCGGCGGCGACCACGGCCGCGAAATTCGTTGGAGCACCAACGAATAGGATCGCGTCCGCCGGCGCCGACCGCACGACGTCGAGAAGCTTCGCGGCCTCGAGCCGGCCGGGCTCGACGCTGAGCGCCGCCGGGGCGGGCATCCCGCGCACGCGCGCCTCTTCTCTCGCGCGGGCGAGAGAGAGCTCGCCCTGCGGGCCCTGCTCGTGGACGACGAGGAGGCGCGCGTCGACGCCGCGGCGCGCGAGGTGTGTCACCGCGACGCGCGCGAGCACGTCGTCGGACGGGTAGAGATAGAACGCGTGCGCGGGTGGGCGCTCGGGCGCGGCGACCAGCGGCAGCACGAGCGGGATCTCCGCGGCCTCGAGGCGCGCCGCGCGCTCGGGATCCTCGCGCACCAGGCTTCCGACCAGCGCCAGCACGCCGCGCGCGACGAGGCGCTCCTCGGCCCCCTCGCCGTCACGCGCGCCGCTGTCCTCGACCACGAGATCGATGCGCCTCCGGAAGACGCCGCCGCGCCGATTGATGTCCGCGAAGCTCGCGGCCAGCGCGTCCCGCGCGGCGGTGCCCAGCGCCGCGATGGGGCCGCTGAGCGGCAGCGCGGCGCCGACGCGCACCGCATCGTCGCCGACGCCGGGATCGCGATCGTGACCGAGGCACCGCAGGTAGGCGGTGAGATCGGCGAGGTCCGCGTCGTCGATCCGGTAGCGAGGCATCGGCATCCGCAGCAGTCGTCGATCCGCGGCGCGCCCCTCGCGCAGGGCAGCGCCGAGCGAGCGGTCGTCGTAGCGTCCCGGCGCGGAGAAGAGCCGCTCCGGCCGGAGGGAAGGCACGGTGATCGCGCCCTCCTCGTTGCCCGCGCCGGTCGGGCCGTGGCAGCCGGCGCAGGCCGCGTCGCGGCCGGAGAGCGTGGTCTCGCCGCGATCGAGCACGGCTTCGAGCGGACCTCGGCGGGTCTCTCCCTTGCGGAAGATCCGCCGCCCGCGCGCCACCGCCGCGTCGGACGACGCACAGGCCGCGCTCTCCGCGCGCACGCCGTCGGTTGGGCGATCGACGACGCGGGCGCCGGTGGCTGCGGCGACGGCAATCGTCGCTGCGCCGAAGAGCGCCGCTCGATGCCGCGCTGGGATCACTCGCCCACCAGTGGCCGTATCCAGGCGGCGAGCCGATCGGACGAGGCGATCCCATCGACACGTTGCCACCGCCGCTTCGACGAGCTCCCGAGCAGCGTCAGCGGCCGGTGCTCTTCCCGCACGAACGCCTGACCGCCCAGCGCTCGCAGCACGCGCGCGACGCGCTCGGAGGGGCCGGTGAGGAACGTCCACCCCGGCCGCCGGCCGAAGCGATCGGCATACGCGCGCAGCTTGTCGGGCGTGTCGGTCGCGGGGTCGAGCGATATCGATATCAATCGGACCCGCGTCTCCAGCGCCGGGCCGAGCTGTTGCTGCAACCTCCCGAAGATCGCCGTCATCGGCGAGCAGATGGTGGTGCACGTGGTGAACACGAAATTGACGGCCACCACGCGGTCCGCGAAGAGGTCGCGGAGCCGGACGGCGTGTCCATCCTGATCGACGAGCTCTTCGTCGGGCACGTTCACGTCCATCGCAGGCGCGATGCGCGCCTCGTCCTCCGCGGGCGCGGTCGTGCCGCCGTGCCTCTCCCCCTCCGGTGTCGCCTGCGCGCGCCGGCACCCCGGGACGGCGCACAGCGCGAGCGCCGCCGCGAGGAGCGTCGTCGCGCGCCCCTTCATCCATGCATTCATGTGCCCCTCTCAACGTTCGTCGTTGATGTGGTCGAGCAGCGTGACGATCGCTTCGGGCTTGTCCACCGCTGCCGTCTTCACCCAGTTCCCCTTCGCGGCGTCCCCGACGAGCAGAACCGCGCTGTGCTCCTCGGGGCGAGGCGCGAGCCCGCCGAGCCGCTTCAGGACGGCGTTGACGTTCTCGGGTGCGCCCGTGAGAAAGAACCAGCCGGGCGCCGCCTTGAACTGCTCCGCGTAGCGCTTCAGCGCCGCGGGCGTGTCGTTCGCGGGGTCGACCGTGATCGTGAGAATCGTGACCTCCGACGCCCGCTTGCCGAGGAGCTTCTGCACCCGCGCGAGGTTCGCCGCCATCACGGGGCAGACCCCTTTGCACGAGGTGAAGCCGAAGTTGATGAGCACCTTCCGGCCACGGATGAGATCGCTGTAGAAGCGCCGTGGCGTCCCGTTCTGATCGACGACCTCGGTGTCGGTGAAGTACTTCCGCGCGGCCTCGTCCTCGGCCTTGGCGGATCCGCCGATCTTCTGGCGCTCGTCCGCGATGGTCGCGCGCGGCGCCGCGAGCAGCGTCGCGGACGCGATCACCAGCGCTCCGATCTTCATCTTCATGGTGTCCCCCTTCGTTCGTCGCGCGGCGCGTCTCGTTCGACGCCGAGCGTGAGATGCGGAATCTTGCCGAAGGGCAGCCCCCTCGACGCGACGGCCGCGAGAACGCGGTACTCGCCCGGCGTCGGCGGCGTGTAGGTCACGGAGTACACGCCATCGCCCTCGTCCTGCGGGCGGCCGCGGAAGCGATGGCCACCGGGGAAGCGGATGATCAACAGGTCGATGTCCGCCGCGGTGACGGCCGCGCGCTCGGTGCCCTCGTGCAGTCGGAAACGGAGCGTGACCGGCACGCCGGGCCTGAGCTGCAGCTTCGGATCGAAGAGCGGCGCGATGGTGAGCCGCGGCGTGTCCGCCTCGGCCGCGCGCCCTGCGCCCACCGGGACCATCTCCTCGAGACACGCGGCGAAGCGTGGGCGATCGAGCAGGATCGAGACATCGTACGCGCCGGCCTTGCCGAGCTGGACCGTGGCCGCGTACACGCCGGGCGCGCTCTCGGTGAGCGTGCGATCGACGATGAGGAGCCCCTCCGGCGCGCGGCCATAGGTCCGGTGCGAGCCCACCGGAGCCATCATGCCCTCGACGAAGTAATGCAGGTTCTTGTCCGCGGGGCTCGCGACCATGACGCTGTTGCCCTCCGGCGTCGGCGCGATGAGCGACGCCAGGGCGCCGCGGGGCTCGGTCGCGGCGGCCTGCCCGACGGGGACGTCGATGGCGGCCAGGGATCCCTGGCGATCGATGGTGTTCAGCTCGATGACGCTCATCTTCGCGACGCTCGGCTGGCGCACGTAGGCGAAGCTGCCGGTGAACGCGATCTCGTCGGGCGCGCCGAGCCCGGTCAGCGTCCGCGTGACGCGGGCGGAGGTGGCATCGATGATCGCGAGCTCGCCCTCCACGCGGTTCGCCGCGAACGCGAACCGCCCCGAAGGGTCGAAGCGCAGCGCCGCGAGGCCGCGCTTCTGCGCGATCCGGCTCACGACCGTGCGGCGTGCCGCGTCGATGACCACGACCTCGCCCGTCTCCGCATTGGCCACGTAGACCGCCTGCGCCGCCTCGCTCGCCGCCATCGCGACCGCGCCGCGACCAACGGGCACCGTCCCGATCACGGCCAGGCTGCGCGCGTCGACCACCACGACGTCGTCGCCTCCCCGGCTCGTGATCCACGCCGTCTGCCCGTGATCGGCGAACGCGATCTCGTGATGCCCGGCGCCCGCGCGGAGGGTTGCTTCCACGGCGTGCGTCTGCGCGTCGACCACGCTCACGCTCGCGCCACCGTCATTGCCGACCCAGACACGCCGTCCGTCCGGCGCGACGGCCACGCGCGCTGCCCCCGCGCCCACCGACACGCGGGCAGCGACGGCGCGCTTCGGGACGTCGACGATCGCCAGACTCTGCTTCTCGGGGAGGCTGACGAACAGCGAGCTTCGATCGGCGCTCATGGTCCAATCCGCGGCCCGCGCGTCGAGCTCGATGACGCCCTGGAGCTTGGTGCGCGAGAACGCGACGGTCGGATCGACGATGGATATCGTCCCGTCGCCGCCGAGCACCCAGAGGTGATAGGCGTTCATCTCGACATCCGCCTTCGCCGAGATCAGGCCGGCCAGATAGCTTTTGACCTTGGCCTTGCACGCGGCGTCGTCCGGCGCGGCCTCCGATCCGCGCCGCGACATCCAGGCCATGGGGCGGAGCCCGCGGACGGGCGCGCCCGTCTTCGCATCGGTGATGGTGAACACCGCCGCGGCATCCGCATGCGCGCCGACGGGGCCGTTCACGGGTCGCAGCTCGAATGCGATCGCGATCCCTTCGCGCTCGACCCGGCCGGTCGCCGGCACGGCGCGGCCTGCGGGTGCCGCGGGCGCGCCCGCGTCCGCGACGACCGTGGCGCTCGTCCCCCCGCGGTTGCAGGAGACGCACAGCGCGAGCGCAGCCCCCAACACGAGGCCGCGCCGGGCCTCGCCGCCGGGCCACTCCATGCGTGGCTTCAAGGCGTCACCCCTATGACGGTGGCGACATCGGTCGTTCGACATGGCGCCGGCAGCAGCCGAATCACCATGTCAGTCGCCATCTTGCCTGATACTCGCTCGGCTCTGCCGCATTCTCCCGCCAAGCGCGCGAGCGCCAGTCGCGAGCACGGACTGACACGTATCATGGGCGGCCCCCTCGTCATTGGACGCACCGGAGCACCTCCAGCAGCGTCGGACACACGCGGGCTGGACGCAGACCGCGGGTACGCAGGTCTCCGCGATGCGCAGCTCGGCTGGGCCTACCTCATACCCCCACACGGTAGGGCGTCAATGTTCTTTCCCCAAGAAGGCAGATGCAGTGTCAGGGGCGGAGCGTGGAGCTGAGGAGAGCGCGTTCCCATCCTACGTTCGCGCGCCCGGCCGGCCTTCGTCGCGCACGGCGCACGCCGCAACATCGTTGATGGGCCGAAAGGTGTGCTCGCGTCGAACTACGTTCCTCGTTGCGAGATGCGGATTTTCGGGTGGCCGGTATCGGCCACTCCATGCTTCGTTGCGCACGGCGCACGACGCGACATCCGTGATCGACCTGATGGTGTGCTCGCGTCGAACTGCCCTGCTCGTCGCGAGATGCGGATTTGCGGGTGGCAGTCACGCCATGCGCCCGCGCGCGGCCTCGTGGAGACCGAGCCGCGCGCGGGCCTGCTTTCAGGGCGTCACGCGGAGGATGCCCCAGAGCCCCTGCGTATACGAGAAGCTCTCCTGATCCAGATACAGGAAGTCGCCGGTGACACCGTACTTCCCGCCTGCGCCGAAGAGCGGAACGACGTTGTAAGGACGCATGGGGCCTTGTCCGTCGCGCGCGGCGCGCGTGAAGTTCTGCGGGTTCGGGCCGATCACCCGAGATCCCGAGCCGGCCGCAAAGGGGTTGTTCGGCCACTCCGCGCCCCATTGCTTGAAGGAATGCTGCCGCGCGTGCCCAGACGGCTGCGCAAGGCGGAAGCGCTGCTGCTGCCCGCGACGAGCGGTGAAGAGCGGCGTCGCCGGATCACCGTTGGAGAGCGAGCTCATGATGGCGGCGAGCTCACGATCGTTGATCACGTTCGGGTCCGTTTCGGGCGGCAGGCCGAGGCGCGCCCCAATCGGCTCCGTGCGGAAGTTGAAGGCCTTGTGGCCCGTGTCCTCGGCGTCGTCCTCGCCGCCGATGTTGCGGATGGCCGTGCAGCAATTGAGATCGTCGTCCTGGCACTGGAACCGCGGATCGTCCGAGTGCATCCCGATCTCGTCCTGGAACACGACCACGTGCTCGCGGAACGAGCGGGCGTACCCGCCGCCGTCGGTGTGCTGGACGACGGCCTGGGCCTCCATCCCCGCGTCGCTCACCCAGCTCGCGCCCTGGGGCTCGATGATCAGCGTGCCGACCGCGCCGTGCATACCGTGGTTCACGACGTCGGCCATGTCCCTCAGGTTGACCACGCCGTACTCGACGGGAACGTAGGACTGTCCGTCGGCCGGGTTGGGCACGATCGTGCCCGCGTACCAACGGTACGTGCGCGTCTCCCCGGGCGCGATCGTCTGCACCTGATTCTGCCCGATGTTGGCGCCGTCGCCGAGGTTCACGTCGTAGGAGACGAGCTGCGGGTGCAGCGAGACGTTGTTCGACGACGGCACCTGGTTGGTGTTGAAGAGCTCGGTGATCGGAGGGTTGTAGTTCCAGTGCGGCGTCTTCGGCGGCACCTGCGGCAGCTCGTTGACGAGCGTGACCTCGACGCACTCACCGGCCGACGCGCGCAGGATCAAGGGCTCCGGCTTTCGCGCGCCGCTGCGGATCCCGGCGAGGTTCTCCTCCTTGACGAAGAGGATCGCGTCCGGATCGTAGAGCTTGAACCTCTCGTTGTAGCTCAAGCGATTGCCGGGCAAGTTGCCCTTGGCCGTGATGGCGTGCACCTCGTAGGCGCGCACCGGCGCGTTCGCCGGGCACACCGGCGTCGGCTGGGCGAGCGTCGCCGGAGGCGGGTTGCTCGGGAGCGCCTGAAGCGAAGGGATCTTCTTCCCATATGCGCGGACGAGGCCCCACATGCCATTCCAGAGATCGTCGGTGGGCGTGCTCTGGTACATGTAGTCCACCGAGCCGTCGGCGTTCTTCGTCGCCGTCCCGAAGTTCTGCGTGAGCGCTTCGAAGTGCTCGGAGATGCCCATCGCCTGCGTGTTGACGAAGCCGCTGTCCGGATCCGACGGCTCGTGCAGCCAGCGGCGGCCGTTCAGCGAGAAGACGTGCTGCTCCTCCTGCGCCCCCTGGATCAGGCGAATCTGCACCTTGTCCCGCTCGTAGACCGGGAGGATGGGCGTGAATGGATCGCCGTGGATCGCAGAGCGGAAGACGTTCTCCATCTTCCCCTCCGGCCCGGGCTTGAGGTTGAACGTGCCATCCGCCTTGCGCTTCGCGAGGCGGAGCGGAAGTGGCTCGTTGCGATAATTGATGAGCATCGTCCCGGGATCGCCGGCCGAGATGGCCTCCGGCGTAGGGACGCCCTTGTGCGCGATGGCGATCGGCAGCGCGACCTCCAAGAAGTTCGGCGGGTTCACCGGCTTGTCGTAGGCGTCGTAAACGATGGCGAAGTCGGCCAGGGCCAGGTTGAACTCGCGATAACTGTCGCTGGCCGCGGGCGTGAGGATGTCGGCGCGGAAGCTCGTCGGGCCGCCGTCGGGGCGTGTCCCGAAGAGCTGCCCCGTGCCGGGGTCGCGCCACGTGGAGCCCGCCGGCTCGATGACGAGCGCCGCATAGAGGCCGTGGTGCTGGTGCGACGACGGCGCGAAGTGATCGTGGCTGAAGCACGTGCGGATGGTGCGGTCGTGGCCCTGCTTGTCGAGCAGCGGATCGGCCCACCATCGCTGCACGGTCGTCTGGGCGCCCGGCTGCGCGAGCGGGACGCGCGGGTTCGCCCGGGCCCGCAGATAAACGCGCCCATCGCCCATCCCGGGCTGGAGATCGCCGTCGGCCGCGAACGCGCCGCCCGCGGCGTTGGCTGCATCGATGATCTCTTGGACCGATTGGGCGCCGAGCGTTCCATCCTCGTAGTTCCAGCCGTTGCCCGAGCCGTCCGACGACGTGACGTCGAATTTGACCAGGTGGATGTGCTGGCCGACCACGTCCGTCGGCGTGAAGATTTGGAAGTCGTCCGGGGCGAGAGAATCCGGGAGGAGGTTCGTCGCCGCGTAATTGATGCACTCCCCCGAGTTGGCGCGGACGAAGAACGGCTCCGGCGGACGGGTCTTGTTCAACGTCGCCGCCGCGTCCCCTTCGAGGACGGTGATGCGCATCTGCTTGTCGTGCCACCCTGCCTGGTTGACCACGCCGTCGAGCTGCACGTAGGCAGCGCGGTAATCGCGCTCCGGTGATCCAGCCGGGCACGGGTCCGCGTAGGGCGCGCCCGGCTGCGGCGCGTGCCCATTGACCACGAACCGCGCAGGCGCCCCCTCGGGCGTGAAAGCAGGATACGACCTGGCCGGGAAGCCATAGATGGTCGTGAAGGGCTGACTGCCGGGGAAGGCGCCGGCGTGGAAGTCCATCGCTCGCTTCTCGGGCGGTGTCCCCGTCGGCGGCAGCAGCTTCACGTTCGCTTTCAGGATCTCCACGTCGAACTGGCCGCGCGCTCCGAGCTCGGCCTGTTGCACCTTGGTGATCAAGTGGCGTTGGAGCCCGCCGTCGAACTCGATGTCCAGCGGCGGCTGCGAGGGCCGGTGACCGGCGATGGCACCGACGTAGAAGGGATAGCCGCGGAACTCCGGGGTCGGCATCGGCGGCATGGCCCGCTCGGGCAGCGGCACGAGCGCCGGGTTCGGCGTCCCCTGCGCGATCTCACCATCGGGCAGGTTGCGGTCGGGCGTGCCCGACTCGAACACGTCGTGGACCCGAAACAGCTCCCACATGCCCTGCGCGAAGTGCGGATACAGATGGCAGTGGAAGATCGCGTCACCCGCCGTGAAGTTGCGGTTGCCCGCGCCTCCGTAGTTGATGTCGTACGTGTACGCGCCGGCGGGGCCGAGGGTCTGCGAGTCCAGATACGTCGACTTGTCGCCGTTGGGCGTGTGCAACCACTGGTGCGCGTGCAGGTGGAAGACGTGCGTCTCCTTCGGCCCGCCGTGCAGGTTCCGCATCCGCACCGGATCGCCCAGATAGGCATGATGGACGTTCGACGGATCGTCGGGGAAGAGCGCGCGCTCGGCCACGCCGTTGGCGTTCTTCTCCACGTTGAGCGCCGGATCGCCGCCGGCCCATGAGGAAAGGAAGAACTCCTCGAAGCGGCATTCGACACAGTTCTTCGTCGGGCCGATGCGCTTGCGGTTGGCGAGCAGCTCGGCGCCCAAGCCGGCCGCGCCGTAGTTGATGGCGAAGCCGTCGCGCACCCCGTGGAACTGCGGCTCATCGAGCTCCGGGAAGGCCTGCACGGCGTTGAGCTCGTCGTGGAAGACGATGGTCATCTCGCGGAAGACGCCCTGGTCCACGGAGCTCGGCGTGCCGACGTCGGTAACGTCGTAGCCGGCCACGATGGCGTTGAGATCGCTGTGCACGATCTGATTCTGATCGTCCAGGATGCGCAGGATCGGGACCCCCTGCGCGTCCTCGGCGTCGTAGTCGATCCGCGGTGTGCCGTCGGCGTTCCGCTGCGGCCGCGACGCCGCCGCGAGTTGCGCCGCGGTCACCTGCGATCGATACCAGACGGCCCCCACGGGCTCGACGTTGACGGCACCGAACAGGCCTTGAACGGTCTGCCCGCCGAGGCCCTCGCCGCCGGTCATGGCGCCGCCGCTGTGCATGAAGAACGTCCCTTCACGCGCCGCGAAGAGCCGATAGACACGTGTCTCCCCCGGCTTCGCCAACGCGCTCGGGTTCTTTCCCACGTTGCCGCCCAGCGACGCGAGATCGAGCACCTCGAGCCCGTTCACGTGGACGGACGCCTGCCGGGTGAACGGCTGATCTTCGTCGACGCGCTCCGGAGCAAGCCAGTTGGTGAACCGGATTGTCAGCGTATCGCCCACGTTGGCGCGGAGCACGAGCGGCCTCGGACGCTTGTCCTCACGGAGCATGGCGTTGCCCGGGCCGATCGGTTTTCCTGGATCGATCGGGACGACATCCCGCTTGAGCGCATAGATCATCCCTCCCGGGTTGAAGGAGCCGAAGCGGTTATAAACATAAACCTGATCGATGGCGACGACATCGGCCGTGACGATTCGGCTCCCGGACGGCGGCTCCGGGTTGGATGGACATCTCGAGAGCTCGGTCTCTGCTTCTCCCAGAGCGTCTTCGGCCGTGGTTCTCTCCCTTGCGCACCCGCCCATGAAGAACGCGAGCGCACCCATCGCCAGTACGGACAGGACACGTACCATGCGTTGCCCCCTTGTGAAGGACACGAACGCCGCAGCGCGTCGGCTTCAGCGTTGGACACGCGTATCGAGCACGGACACGCGAAACGCGGGAAGCCCTGGAGGCGCGATACGGCGGAGCCTCCTACTAGCGCTCTCCTGTGGGACGTCAATCTACTTCACGATCCCTGAAAGTATGGATTCGTGCCGAGCCCGAAACGGGGGTATCGCTCGAAGCAGGGTTACCTGGAGAAGCTCGAACGTGGGCTTGGGCGGATGATCGAGCGAGGGTGATGCGCAGGAACCGCCGCCCAGGCTCACTCCGCGATATCGACGGCGCGGTCCCACGCGCGCTCGAGCTCGGCCCGCATCGCCAAAGCCCCATCGTGCAGCGGATCGAGCGCGAGCACCCGACGGGCACAGGCGAGCGCGTCATCCATTTCGCCGAGCTCGTAATGGCACATGCCCATGTTGAAGATGGTGTGTGGGCTCGCCCCGTAAAGCTCGAATGAGCGCTCGAAATAGGTGAGCGCGTCCCGGTGACATCCCATTTCGTACAAGAGCATCCCGAGGCCGAAGGGCAAATCGGGCTCTTCGCCGAGGTGATAATAGTGCTCCCAGGCGCGGGCGACGGCGCGCTGGATCTCCTGCTCGTCGGCCATCGAGGCCGAGCGCGCCCGCTCGATCAGGACATGGAGGCATTGGGAGAGGATGCGCGGGTCGCCGTCGGCGAGCCGCAGGAACGCGAGGAGCTGAGGCAGCGTGAGCGCGTCATAGCCTTTCTCGATTCCCTTCTTCAGCGAGAAGAAGTCGTCGGGCCCGAAGCGCTCCACCGCGTCCGCGAAGGCGCGGCGCGCCGCGGGGCAGCCTTCCTCCGGCGCGCCCAGGAAGAAGGCGGCCACGATGAGGCTCGCGGCTTCGTGCGCGGTGTGGAGCGCAAAGCCGCCCTGCCCGCGAAAGCACTCGGCGACGGCGTGGTAGTCGACGCTGAGCGAGAAGCTCCCGTGCACGGAGATGCCTGCTTCGCCGTGGCCGCGGAGCTGATCCTCGTGGATGGATCCCCGGTCCGCCGACAAGAGCAGGAGGCGCCCGCCGGCGATTCGAGCGAGCGTGCGGCAGCAGCGCAGCGCCGCGATGGGGAATCGGATCGACGTGGTGCCGAGACGCGCGGTGTACGCGTGGAGGATGTCGTTCAGGAGAGGATCGTCGTACGGGTCGGCCGGCGCGGGCCGATGATCGTAGTCGAGCGTGACGCGCGTAATCAGCGTCGGATCGCGCGTGTCCGGCTCCGCGTCCTTGGAGACGAGCGTGATCGAGCTCTCGTAGAGGCGGCCTTCGTGGATGCGAAAGGCATCCTGCGGGATGCTGTCGAAGACGTAGTTGGCGATGACGACGAGCGGGCGCAGGAAAGCGCCTGCAGTGAGCACGACGCCGGATCGGACGAGCGTGATTGCGTCGTCGTGCTCCGCGTCGAAGCGCGCGAAGTCGAGCACGCCCTCGTCGCAGAAGGGCTGGAGCGAAGGGTGCGCCTGCGCGTGGGCGAGGTTCCGCGCGGCGAGATCGGTCATCACGTAGACGAACGGCGCGGCCCGCGCGCCCGGCCGCCTGTGCAGGGCGAGGAGCTTTTTGAGGAAGAGATACGCGAAGCGCCCCGAGCCGGCGCCGAGCTCCACGATGTACACGGGCTCGTCGGAGGCGCCCGCGGCCTGGCAGTCCTCGAGATATCCCATGACGACGGCGGCATAGGCGCCGGCGATGAAGGGATTGCTGGTGATGTAGAGAGGCACGGCCCCGCGTCGCCAAGCCTCGATGCCCTGCTGCTCGAAGAAGCGGCGTTGCAGATCCCAAAGCATGGATTGGGACAGGCGCAGGCCCGATTCGAGGACGAAACCGGGGGCGCCGCCTGCGCCGTTGCCATCGTGCATGGTCTCGCCCTTCAACGGTGGTAGGCGAACATCGACTCGTCCGCCATCTTGCCCATCTTTTGGTATTCGCGCCGTGCGGCGTGGAGGAGGTGCTTTTGCATCACCACCGATCCTTCCGCCGCCGCGAGGAACGCGGCCGCGAGCACGACGTTGCGGATGTGGCCGCCGGTGAGCTCGAAGCGCCGCGCCATGAAGGCGAGATCGAGCGCGGGATCGCGGGGCGTGCGCTCGGGGAAGGCGCGCTCCCAGAGCTCGCGGCGCTCGTGCTCCTCGGGGTTGTCGAACTCGACGATGAACCGGAGCCGCCGCACGAAGGCCTGATCCATGTTCCGCGCGAGGTTCGTCGCCAGGATGATGATGCCCTCGTACGCGTCCATGCGCTGGAGCAGGTAGCTGACTTCGATGTTGGCGTAGCGATCGTGGGCGTCGTGCACTTCGGTGCGCTTGCCGAAGAGCGCGTCGGCTTCGTCGAAGAAGAGGATGGCGTTCGAGCCCTCGGCCTCGTCGAAGAGGCGGCTCAACTGCTTCTCGGTCTCGCCCACGTATTTGTCGACCACGCGGGCCACGTCGATCTGGAAGAGATCGAGGCCGAGCTCGCCGGCGAGGACGCCCGCGGTCATCGTCTTGCCCGTGCCCGGCGGGCCCGCGAAGAGCACGCCGAGCCCGCGGCCCGTGGTGAGCTTCCGTTGAAAGCCCCAGCCGTCGAACACGCGATCACGGTGGCGCGCGTGATCGCAGATCTCGCGCAGCCGAGCGACGCGATCGCGCGAGAGCACGAGCTCGTCCCAAGCGGCGCGCGCCGTGACCTTGTTGGCCAAGGTGGAGAGCTTGGGGCTCGAGCAGATCCGGCTCGCGGCGGAGAGATCGTCCAACGTGACCTCGGGGCGCGCGGGATCGCGGAAGCGCGCGAGGCCTCCGGCCGTGGCCGCGGCGTCGTGGATCTGCCCACCGCTCAGGCGATAGCGGCCCGCGAGCGCCGCGAGATCCAAGCTCGCCGCCGCGTCGCCGAGGGAGCCTGCCCAGAGGCGCGCGCGCTCCTGCGGGTCGGGAAGACCGAGCTCGACGTGCACCACCGCGCGACCTCGCAGCATGGTCACCGGATCCCAAGGCGCATGCCCCGCGAGGAACGCGAGCCCGCGCAGACCTTCGAGCGCGCGCAGCACGGCGGCGCGCGGGCCGCGTTTGTCGGCGGCGAACAGCGCATCGAAACCATCCCAGTAAAGGGTGGCATCGAGGAGCACGCTCTCCCGCACCGCGGCGCGCGCGATCCCGTCGAAAGCATCGTCGGTCGTGATGCTTCGACCATCGACGACGAGAAGACGCTTGTCCGCCGCGCGACAACACGCCTCCGCCGCCGTCTGCTTGCCGACACCGCGAGGCCCGTGGAGATAAAGCACCTGGCCATCGCCGGCGGCGAGCGCCGCCAAACGAGCCTTGAGCGCATCGGGAGCGAGGAGATCCGCGAGATCGATCGCCGGCGTCACCGCGCGCGCGTGAGGCGCGAGCCGGGCATCGAGATCGTCGGCGTCGTGAAGGTGACCGGCGATGCGCTCGTCGATGCGAATCACGGCGCCGAGCAGCGATCCCTGCGGATCGGCGACCACGTGCACGAGCCCGTTTCGGATCAGCGGCGCCTCGCTCGCGAAGCGCGCGCGCGCCGCCATGCGCGCTTCGAGCGACGGGCACAGGAGCGAGAGCACGGCGTCCACCGTGGGTCGCCTGCGGGTCACGTCGTCGTTGAGGTACGCGAAGAGCCGCTCGTAGCGAAGATCGATCTCGGGCGCGAGCGCGAGGACGAGGACGTCGAGATCGAAGCGCGTGAGCTGGAACGAGGTCGCGAGCCGCGACAGGCGCAACGGGACGCCGCGCCGGAGGCTCTCCACGCGCCTTCGCTCGATGGCGCCCGCGTGCTCCGCGACCAGCGCGTACGCGTCCGCGAGCGCCGGCGGCAGCGGCACGGAGGCCCAATGCGGCTGCCCCAACGATCGACCGAGGAGCGCGTCGATCTCGGCGTCCGAGATGGAGAGCCCCCGCAGCGGATCATCGCTGCCGGCTCGCGCGCGCGCGACTTGAATGCGCACCAGGAGATCGATGCGCGCGAGCTCGTCGAGCACGTGCTCGAGCGATGAGGCATAGGCCTCGTCGCGTACCGCGATGGGCGCCGGCGCGCCGCGGCGGCGCGGGGGAAACGGCAGCGAAACCTTCTCCATCACGCGTCAGGACGGCAGCGATCCGGCGGCCTCGACTCCATGGCTCGCCGGCTCGGACGCCTCCTGGGAGAGGACCTCCTTCAACACCGTCATGGCCCCCTCGATGCGCAGGAGCGTCTGCGTCAGGGAGGCGCGCTTTTGGTCGAGCTCGGCGAGCATCTTCTGCCCGGACTCGTACTCGGATTGCAGGTTGGCGAGGCGCTGTTCCAGGGTGGCTTTCATGGTTCGTATTCCTGTCGAGAGAGGATGAGGTCGTGTCCGCCGGCATCGCGCGAAACCACGCTCGCAGCGACGAGGCTAGAAGGGCAGCTCCATCACGGTGACGGAGAAGAAGTCGTTGTAGTCCGTGGTGATGCTGGAGCGGGCGACGAGCTTGACGGTGTGGGTGCCGGCGGCGACGCCGGTGACCACGAGCGGGTTCGCGTTGATCGCCAGGTGGCATCCATTGAGATTCGTGTACGTGAGCGCGTTCCCTCGGGTGACGTCGTCGACCAGGATGTCGAAACCAATCACGGCGCCGTTGGGTCCCCACCCGGATCCGGACACCAGGAGCACCAGCGTCCCGCCACCGGACGTGAACGTGCCCGACACCGGGAGCGCGCCCGGCTTCATGTTGAGGACCTGCGTCACCCTCCACATCGGGCTCGCGATCTTGCCGTTCGAGTCGATGCTGAGCCGATCGTTCGAGCCGGCCGCGTTGTTGATGTCGGAGACACTGACGTCGTTGTAGGTCTGGAGCCGGATGTGGGGCGCGCGCAGCGTGATCGTGTCAGGCCCCGAGCCGCCGGTCCCATCGTTGGCGGCGAAGAGGATGAGCTCCGTGCGCTCGCTGGAGCCTCCCTGGTTCGCGGGCATGGTCCGTGTGGTGATTACGGGCGATGGATCGCCCACCGGGAGCGGGAACGCGAACGTGCCGGCCTGCATGGTGCCTGACACGACGGCATTGCCGAGGACGTTGGCGTCGCTCGCGACCCTCAGGTTTCCATTCACGTCGAGCTTCGCCGCCGGTCCCCCACCGCCGGTGCCGATACCCACGTTGCCGTTGATCCCCAAACGCATCACGTGGGTGAAGGCGTCCGGGAAGACCTTCTCGCTGGCATCGTTGTTCCAGTTGATGCCCCAGAAGTCGAGCTCCCCGAGCCCGCCGGCGAGCTGAGAGAGCACCATGCCACCGCCCACCGGGCTCGGGCCCCAGTGGACCGGCTTGAAGCGATTGCCACTGGTGTCCGACGTGCTGAGCACGGCATTGACACCGATGTACGCCATGTTGTTGGTGTACGTCCCGCCGATGTCGAAGTAGGCGCCGACCCGCAAGCTGGTGCCGACACCACCGCTCCCCAAATCGAGGCGGCTCCGCGGCGGCCAGATGTTGATACCCACGCTGCCGGCGACGTACATCGCGCCTTGGACGCTGAGGGAGCCGCTTGCACCGATGATGCCCCCATTCGCATTGAGCAGGCCGGTGAAGGTCCCCGTCCACGCATTGAACCCGCCCCAGGCGTTGGCGACACCCGAGATGGTGGCCGTCGATGCATTGAGACCGCCGTTCGCGTAAGTGACGCCCGAGATGGTCGCCGAGGTCGCGGTGATACCGCTGTTGGCGGTGAGGGCGCCCGAGACGGTCGCCGAAGATGCGGTGAGGCCGCCGTTCGCCGCGAGGGCCCCCGAGACGGTCGCCGAGGAGGCGGTAAGGCCGCCGTTGGCCGCGACCGCGCCCGTGAACGTCGACGTGCCGGCCACGCTCAGGTTGCCTGTCGTGATCGCGACGCCGTTCTTCGCGGTGACCGCGCCGTTGAAGGTCGACGCGGCGGTCACGCTCAGGTTGTTGTTGACGTTGAGCGTGCCGCTCGCGGCGTTGATTCCACCATTCGCGTTCAGCGCGCCGGTGAATGTCGACGAGCCGCCCACGCCGATGGAACCCGTGTTGATGCCACCATTCGCGTTCAGCACGCCGGTCAACGTCGATGTACCGGTGACGCTCAAGTTGCTCGTGGTGTTGATTCCACCATTGGCATTCACCGCGCCCGTGAACGTCGACGCGCCGGCCACGGCCAGGTTGTTGTTGACGTTGAGCGTGCCATTCGGGCCGTTGAGCCCGCCATTGGCGTTGACCACGCCCGTGAGCGTCGACGCGCCGGTGACGCTCAGGTTGTTGCTCACGGAGGCGTTGCCGCCCGTCACCGCGAGACCGCCGTTCGCGGTCAGCGCGCCTGCGACGCTCACCGCGGCGGCCGCGGAGACGTCGCCGGTCACCGCGAGCGCGCCGAGCACGCTCAAGCTGCCTTCGAGCTGCCCCCAGCCCACCGCCACGTCACCGCGCGCTCGTAGCGCGATCCCGCCGCCGCCCGCGTCGGGCAGGCGCACGCCGGAGTACTTGCGCTTGGTGAGCTTCACCGTGACGACGCCCGCGGAGATCACGAGCTCGGCGAGCAGCACCGCGCCCGCGGAGAGCGTGCTGGTGATGGCGATCGGGTTCACGCTCTGGCTGAAGCGCGTGAAGTCCTGCACGGGGCTGGAGACGTCGGCGACGTTGGTGGCCTGCTCGGCGTACGCGATCTCCACGACCCACGGGCCGCTGCCGGGCGGGACTGCGATCGTCTGCGACGACGAGAGCAGGATCTGCCGCCCGGCGTCGTCCACCGCGGAGCCTGCTGCGACCAAGATCGAGGTGCCGTTGCTCGCGACCGAGACGTCGAGCCCGGCGGCCACACCGGAGACGTGGAGCAAGCGCTGGTGGCGCCACGCCTGACCGAGGTGAAACTTCTGCTCGTCGATGAAATCCTGTTCTTTGAGAAACTGTCCGTTGAAGTAACGGAGCCTCGACACGACGTAGTCGGGAACGTTGTAATCGGCCATGAGCGTCTCTCTCCGTTACACCGCGAGGGTCCCGAGGACCGTGTTCTGCCCGATGATGATCCCCGTGCCGAAGGCTGCGCATTGGTCTCATCTCCGGGCGAACAAGCGGGGCGCCGTCGACGGTGAAAATGACGGCAAGCGCAGTCCCCCTAAGAGCGGGCGCACTGGTGGCCATGTTGTCGTACTTGACAACGGTCGCGCTGATGGGCGCGCCGCGGGATGGGCGACAGCAGTGAGGTTCAGCGGTGGGCGGAGGAGCAGGTGGCGTCGGCGAAGCTCGGCGACGCGCGTCGCGTTCGGCGGGCCGCGTCGATGTTGCGACAAGCCGCCGACCAGCCGGCAGGTCGACTGACGGAGGTCTTCTGCACGCGCGCGGAGCTGCAAGCGGCGTACGACTTCCTTGAGACCGAAATGGCGCCGAGGGCGCTCACGACGGCGTTCGCAGAGGCGTCGCTCCGCGCGGTGAGCGACGCTTCGTTCGTCTATGTGGTCGTCGATGGGACCAGCCTCTCGCTCACGGACGTCTCGAAGACGAAGGACTTCGGCTCGCTCGGCATGCGCTCGCTTCCGACGCGAGGGTTGAAGGTCATCGACGCTCTCGCGGTGACTGCCGACGGAGCTCCCGTGGGGCTGCTCGACCTCGAGTTCTGGGCGCGCGGGCCGAAGAGCAAGAAGGGGCGGTACGCGCGTCGACGCGACCTTGAGACCGAGACGGCGCAGTGGGTCGACGTCGTGGCGCGTACGGGCAAGCTGGTGCACCAGAAGGCGCCCTCGTGCATGCCGTGGTTCCTGATCGACCGCGAGGGCGACAACGCCGAGATTCTGCGCGCCGTTGCGAAACAAGGGCGGTTCACTATCCGCGCGAACCAGGACCGCCTCGTGGTGCTCGTGGATGGCCGACGGCGCCTGCTGCGCCGGCACATGCGCAAGCAACGCATCGTGGGCAGCTACGACGTCGACATCCCCGCCGGGCCGACACGAGCCGCCCGGCGCGCCCGGCTCGACGTACGCTACGCGGATGTCGTGCTCGATCTACCCGAGCGTGCAACGCACCACCGCACGACGATGAACGTGCGCGTGGTCTGGGCTCACGAGCGTCGCACGCCGCGCGGCGAAGAGCGCCTCGACTGGATGCTCCTGACCAACGCCGAGGTGAACGGCTTCGAGGACGCCAAGGGCATCATCCATGGGTACTGCTTCCGGTGGCGGGGGAAGACTTTCACCGGGCCTGGAAGCGCGGTCATTGCAATGTCGAGGACACGCAGCTGCACACCAAAGATCGCGTCATCCGCTGGGCTACGATGCTCGCCGCGGTGGCAGCTCGCGCCGAACGCCTCAAGCACCTCGCCCGCACCCAGCCCGACGCTGCGGCGAGCGTCGCGCTGTCCCCGATGGAGATCGAGGCGCTTCGCGCCGCGAAAACCAAGTACAAGGCGCGCACGGAGACCATCCCGGAGGGCGTGCCGACCATCGCCCAGGCCGTCCTCTGGATCGCCGAGCTCGGCGGCTACACTGGCAAGTCCTCCGGCGGGCCGCCGGGCTCCACCACGATCGGACGTGGGTTGAAGCGGCTGATGATCTGGACCGAGGCGTTCGAACACTCCGAGAAGCTGCGGCGAAAATGAGACCAATGCGCAGTGCCGAAGGTGGGTGCCGCCGCAGGGTCGTTGTTGATCCGCATGCCCGGATAGCGGAACTCGAGCCCATAGAAGGTGTGGGCCGGCTTCTCCCGATCGATGATCTCGCGCACCCGCCCGAGGAGGCGTTGCAGGACGGTCGGGTCCTGTTGATTGACCGTCACGATGACGAGGAAGTAGTGCCGGGGCTTGGTGTCGTCGAACTCGATGACTTCGACGTCGCCGGAGACGCTCAGCTTCAGCACCTCGCGGATGCCGGCGAGCGTGCCGCGCTTTTGGTAGAGCTGCACGATCCGGCCGAGGAAGGCGCGCTTCGTCTCCGCGCTCCACTCGTCGCGCAGGCTCGTCGCCACCCACTCGGCGAGCCACGGGAGGAACTCCTCGGGCGCGCCGCTCGGGTCGAAGAACCCATGAATGCGATCGAGGATCTGCTCGAGGCCCTCCGGCGTGTCGACGCCCGGCTGCGCGGGCACGCCGGTGAGGACGGCCTCGAACGCGAGGAGCAGGCGCCCGATGAAAGGGCCTCGTTGGAGGACCGCCGGGAGGTGCTCGAGGTACGTGCTCACGGAATCGGCAGCCACTGCCCACCTCGCTTCTCCATGAGATCGAAGGTCACCGAGCTCGGCTCGATCCGCGGCAGCTCGTAGGCATCGAGCCGAATGGCCACCGTCGTGCTGCCTTCCTTCACGGCGCGCGCGGCCTGATCGCTCGGGACCGGGAGCGTGATGGTCACATTGCTCACGAAGTCGACGCGCGCGATCGGATCGAGGAGCGCATAGATCTCCGAGATCGCGAGATCACGACCGAGCGGCCAGCCCTTCCCCTCCGCGCCGCCCGACCACGGGTGGAAGTACGCGACGAGCGCCTCCCGCGCGTAGCTCTCGACGCCCTTGGCGATCACGTTGCCATGCGCGTCTCTGACGTCCCGCGGCACCATCGCGTCGGCGAGGTGGAGCGTGGCGTGAATCGAAGCAGGCACGTAGGTCGGCCCGCGGACGTGGACGCGCGTGGTGATGGTCCGGCGCGGATCGAAGAACGCGCGCACGGCGGCCGCGAGCGCGGCGCTGGGCGCGAGCCACGGTGTGGCGCCGACGCCGATGTCGGGCAGCACGATGAGATCGATGTCGCCGAGCGGCTGCGCCGCGCACAGGAACCGCCGCATGATCCTCGCCTCGGGCGCGAGCGCCGCCGCCTCCGGCGAGGAGGGCCATTGGCTCGCGAGCAGGTATTCGTAATCGTCGGCGGTGATGGCGCGCCATCGCTCGCGGAGCCCCTGCAACGTGGCGCGAATGGCGGTGTCGATCGGCTGCCCCTGCGGCGGCGCAGCGCCGTCGAGCAGCTTGAGGAAGGTGCGTCGTGTCGCCTCCGGGATCCGGTTGGTGCGATAAAGCACCATCTCGGTCAGCCACGCCAAGAGCTCGACCAGGGTCATCCCCGGGTCGGATGGATTGTGGTCCGTCCATTGGGGATAGTGCCGAGGAATGGACGTCCGCGCCTCGTCCACGAGCTCGGCGTACGTCTTGTCATCCAGGTTCGGGAGCGGGATCGGCATGATTACACCCCACCGGACGGCGAGAGGAGGATGAGGTCGTGCGTGCCTGGATAGATGAGGGCCCGATCCACGGAGTCTCCCGTCGGCAGCGGTGGATCGAAGGCGATGTCGAAGCTCCGAATGGAGTCGACCCCTCGAATCGACGCGAGCAGACGATAGATGTCCGAGACCGCCGGCACCTGCCCGAAGCGCCACCCCGCGCCGTCGAAGCCGCCGGTGAGCGGATCGAGGAACCGATCGAGCGCCTCCGTCACCGCCGCGCGCAAAGCGGTGGTGCCGTCGGCCGACATGGGCACGATCTTCAAGTTGCGCACGCTGAGCCGAATCCAGGTCGGGCCCGCGAGCCGGAGCACGACGATGGGAGAAGAGCGCTCGCGAACATAAGCCTCCACGTCGCGGAGCAAACCCACGCTGGGCGCGGGCGGCCGCTCGGTGCTGTAAGGCACGATGAGGATCGACACGTAGCCGGCGTCGGGGACCGGCGGCACCCCGGGATTCCCGGCCTGCTCCGAAGGGCTGAAATGCGGCGTGACGGCTTTGGCCCGCGCCACCGCGGGAGAGGCCATGAGCGCCAGATCCTCGAAGTCCTCCGCCGTCACGGCGCGACCGCGGTGCCGGAGCTGGCGCGGCCCGCGCTCCTTGACCCGATTGACACTCTCGCGATCGGCGCCGCCCCCGGCAGCCTCGATGTTGGTGACGCCGTCGACATAGGGAATCGTGGTCTTGAGCTGGCTCACCGTGCCCGCCGCGCGATTGCCAATCGCGCCGCCTCCGGATCGGTACCAGGCGGCAATCACGTTCCCCGACCCGCGGGGCGGCGCCATGCCATGCACGCCGTCGCCGAAGCGCACCGTACCGGTCGCGGCATCGAAGACGTAATGGCGATCCCGCGGGCCGGAGCCATTGAAATCGGTGACCGCGTGCCAGCGGACGCGGATCACGTCGGGATCGCCGTCCTCGCCGGGGATGACGGTGACGGCGTCCGCGCCCTCGAGGCGCTCGAGCTCGGCGCGCTCGCTGGGCTCGGGCAAAGCCGGCTCCACCACTTCGAGCCGCTGGCCGCGCAGCACGGGCGTCTGGGCCAGCGTGAACACCTGACCGTCGCTCGCGTCGCTCGATCCGAGCACCTCGTCGGTGACCGTCGTCGCATGCGTGGCCCACACCGTGTTGGGCAGCACGCGCCCGGCGCGCGGCGACGCCGCGAAGCTCCCGCGGGTGAGCCGCGCGCGGAGCCAATGGCAGCGCCGTCCCATCTCCTCGCGGGCCTCGTGATCGGCCGGCCCCGTGAAGCGGAGGAGACCGCTCTCGGAGAAGCCCCGCGTCTCGTCTTCGGCGCCGAGCACGCGATAACCGGCGCTGTCGGCGCTCGAATACTCCCAGACCACCTCGGCGTCACCGAGCACGTCGTCCTGCTGCAGATCGGCCGCGGAGAGCGGAGCGACCTGCACGTAAAGCGCCCCCGGTTGATTGGCGAAAGGCCGATCGAAGCCGAGATAAAGCACGGGCTCGGTGCCGGCGGCGCGGACGAAGGGCACGAATCCGGTCGCGCCGGTGCGATCGGTATAAGCCCAATCGTTGTAGGCGAGGCACACCGCGGGCGCAGCGGCCGAGGTGGCGCGGGCCACGGTGAACCCGAGCTTCACCGATTGAAAGATGGGAGGCCGATATCCATCGTCGGCCACCGTGGTGCCCACGATGGTGATGCCTTTGCCGAAGTCGCCGCCGACGAGACGGATCCGGAGCCAATCGCCCAGCGTCCCCTGCACGGTCGCCTGCTTGAGCTGAGCTGGCAACGTGAAGGTGGCCGTGCGCAGCGCGTTGTTGGTCGTGGTCGTCGTCGGCGTCGTGGTGAGCACCGTTTGCCAGGCCGTGCC
Source organism: Minicystis rosea (assembly GCA_001931535.1). Classification (GTDB taxonomy): domain Bacteria; phylum Myxococcota_A; class Polyangia; order Polyangiales; family Polyangiaceae; genus Minicystis; species Minicystis rosea. Next base: position 14,898,871 of record CP016211.1, on the reverse strand, counting down.
CGTCCAAACCTCCCACGCGACGGAGGGCGCCTCGGTGCCCTTCAGCGTCGCGGACATCGCGGTGCTCGGCGTGAAGGTCACGGTGACCGTCGCGCCGGGCCGCGAGAGCACCTCCGCGCTTTGCAAATGCAGCGTGTCGTTGAACCGCGGGCGCTCGCCGAACGGGTAGAAATCGAGGCTCAGATCGAGGGGGCGACCGCTGCTCGACGCCGCATCGGGATCGACACCGGAGCGGGTCACCGTCGCGGCGATGCTCGTGCTTTGAATCGCGGGCACGGCAGTCGCCGGCCACGCCACGAGCCGACCGCGAATCCAGCGCTCGGCGCGGCCACCGACCTCGACAGCCTCCATGTCGGCCGGCAGCGAGAACGTGAGGCTCGCTTGAGCCCCTGCGGGCGCGGGCGCCGCGAGGCCGGGAATCCGCGTCCACGCCTCACCATTCCAATACGACCACTCGATGAACGGGAGCGAGGGTGGATGGGATTGGTAATAACTCCATGCCTGGAGCGCCGGCGCCGTGGCCGTGCTCGTGCTGTGCAGCGCCTGCCACGCCGTCGCGGCCGCGCTGCTCGCGAAGCCGAACGTGACCGTCACTGCCGCGCCCGCGGGGAGCGAGAGAATCTCACCGGCGGCGAGATAGAGCGCATGCTCCACCGGCACGGCGCCGCGGAAGACTTCGTAGAGCGCCGGGGTCTCCCCGGTCGCTTCGAGGGTGCGATCGGCATGGAGATCTTGATCGGGCTGGCGCACGAAAGCCGCGACGATCTGCGCTTGCCCGACGACGACGTCGTGCTCGGTCTCGAACACGACCTCGCTCGTGTCGCCGTCGGCGGGATCCGCGCCCACCTGCGTCCCCGCGGGGACCACCGGCTCGACCGAGCTGCCCTGCGCGAGGGTGAACGTGAGCGCGACGCGCGCGGGCCGCGGCGGCTCCGGCTCGACACCGATGAGGTTCAAGAACGCGAGGAGGCTTCGATCCGGGATGCGATCGACACGATCGATCACGTGCTTCGCCATGCGGGCGAAGACGCGGACCAGCGCCGACGCCGCGTCCGGCCGGCCCGCAGGGGGGCTCCACCCCGAGCCCGGTTGGGCCGGATCCTGCGTGTACGCTTTGACCAGCGCCTCGGTCTCGGAGACCACCTGATCGTAGGAACGACCGTCGATGGCAGGGCTCGGGATCGGCATCGGCAGCTCCGCTCAGGTGGAGAGGTAGAACGGGTAAACGAGGTTCGCGGTGCTGTTCGTGGCCTGAACGCGATATCGAATCTCGATCAACATCCCACTGGGGTCGTCGGGGTGGACGTTGGCGTCGACGTCGAGCAGCGCGATGCGCGGCTCCCAGCGCGTGAGGGCCTGCTCCACCGCGCGAATCACCTCGCCCAGCGTGCCCGCGCTCATGGGGGCGAAGACGAGATCGTGAATGCCGCAGCCGAAATCCGGCGTGCCCACGCGCTCGCCGGGCGCGGTGCTGAGGATGAGCCAGATCGATTGGCGCACGACGTCCTCGCCGCTCGCTTCGACCATTCGCCCATCCTGAGCGGGCCCAATCCCATTCAGCATGTCGAACTTCCATCCGGTGCCCAACAGCGCTTCGTCCATGCGATCTCCTTCAGATGCCTTGGACCCGGCTCTGGACCGGAATGACGCTCGCGGGCGCGCCGGTGGGCGTGCAAAGGGCCTTGCTGTCCGCTAGCAGCACGGGCTGTCCCATCACGGTGACGCGCGTCGCGGCCGTGAGCCATTGGGCCATCACGCACGGCCCCGTCCCCGCCGGCGCAGGCGGGTTGGGACAACCGGCGACCGCGTGTGGCGCGACCTTGGTCACGACGGGCTGCCCCATCACGGTCACGCGCGGCACCGGGGCCGCCGGCATCGCCTGGGCGCCGTGGGCGCAAAGCACCTTGGAGCCCGCGGAGAGGAGGAGGCCCGGCATCACTTCACCTCCAGCGCACCGCTGTTGACGTTGACCCCGGCCATGCAGGTGATCTTGAGCCCCGCGCTGGCCTCGAGCGCGCCTTCCTGGCTCGCCTTGAGCGCGAACTTCTGCTGCGCCTCGATCGAGAGGTTCTTGCACTTGATGGCGACGTCACCGCCGCTCGACGACAAGGTGATGTTGCCGCCGGCCTGGATGGTGACGTCCTTGTCGGCGGCGATGGCCACCGCATTCTGCTTGGCGTCGAGGACGATGGTGTTCTTCCCCGTCTTGTCGGCGATGGTGATCTTCTCCGCGCCGTCGGTGTCGTCGAGCGTGATGGTGTGCCCGCTGCGCGACTTCATCACGCGCCGATCGTTCTTGCCGCCTTCGTTGACGGCGGGCGGCTTGTCCTTGCCGTTCCAGAGCGCGCCCAGCACGAAGGGGTGATCGACCTGGCCGTGCTCGAAGATCACGAGCACCTCGTCGTCCACCTCGGGCAGGAAATAGAGCCCGCGCTCCTTCCCCGCCATCGGCGACACCATACGCGCCCAGTTGCTCTCGTCGGTGTCCGAGAGCCACGGGAACTTGAGCTTCACCCGACCGAGCCCGTCCGGATCTTGGTTGTTGGTGACGACACCCACCACCACTCCATGGATCCGGCCGCTGCGATCGCGCTCGGGCAAGAGGTCTTCGAGCATGTCCATCCCGATCACGTCGCGTTCCTCCGTACGGTGAAGCTCGTGCGATATCCGTCCTTCGACGAGTACGCGTGGGTCGCCGAGCTGACGTAATAGACCCCGCTGAAGCGCTTTCCGAGCCCCGTGATCTCGACGACGATCCCCGCCTTCACGTCGGTGCGGCCGAAGCACACGCCCTCTCCGCGGATGAAGCCGAGCGCCGCGGTCTCGAGCTGCCCGAGCGCGATGCGATCGGCCTCGCCCTGCGTGGCGACGGCTTGATCGACGACCGAGAGCGCCGCTTGGCCAAAGGCCTTGTCCGCGGCCTTCGGGCCGAGCGTCGATCCCATCGCCACGGCCTGCGCGGAGCGGGCTTTGCCGACGATGGGCTGCTTCTTCATCGGATCCCAACCGCGCACGTCGACCGATCCCACTTGGTTCTGCGCGGTCATGCTCGGGTGGAACTCGATGATGTCCTTCTCCATGGAGAGCGAGATCGAGGCCTTGCGGCGGATCGCGCGGGGCCGAAAATGGAGCGTGCGATCCTCGACCACGATCTCGTATCCGATGGCCGCCGCGCGCTGCCCCAAGAAATCGAGATCGGATTGGGCGTGCTGGAGGACGTATTCGTGCGGCACCTTGCTGTCGACGACCTGCGCGGAGAGCTTCTGCTCGCGGGCGATCTGCGCGGCGATGTCGCTGTCCTTCATCTTCACGAAGGATCGCGTCTTCGTCCCGCGCAGGAGGCGGTGGCGCCGGTCGTATCCGCGCACGGTCAACGTGGGTGTCTCGCCGCTCGCCATCTCCAGATCGAGCGCGATGATCTCGCCCTTCATCACGGGCGCGAGCGCGCCCGCGTAACCCATGCTCACCTCCACCGCGCGACCGATGGCGAAGCGATCGTCGTCGGCCCACGAGATGGCGAGCTTGTCGTCGTCCCAGGTGACGAGGCGCAGCGTGAACATGGACGGCGCCTCGACGTCGTCCTGCACGCTGACCTCGAGGAGATCGGCGTAGACGCGCGCGGGAAGATCGGCGCCGTCGATCTTCACGCGCACGCCCTCCACGGGCAGATCGACGCTGCCTCCCGCCGCTCCCGCCGTCCGATCACCATTGCACGACACGACGACGATCCTCCTCAGCGAATGCGGGGCACGGAGAGCGAGACGCCCGCGGTCATGCGGCGCGGGTTGTCGATGTTGTTGGCCTCCGCGATCTTGCGCCAGCACGACGGGTCTCCATACGTCGCGGCGGCGATGCGGCTGAGCGAGTCACCAGGCTTCACGGAGTAGCTCGCGGCCACGCCCGACGAGCGCGCGCCCGCGGTCTCTCCACGCGTCGTCTTGCTCCCGGGCTCGTGCTCTTGGAACGAGCACTCGAGGTTGGCGCGCACCGGCGTCCCATCCTCGAGGAACAGGGAGAATTGCTGGCTCAAGCTCGTGAGCACGCCTTCGAGCAAAAGCACCTTGCCCCATTGCAAACGGCAGATGGGCGGCCGCCCGAGCTCGGGGTTGGGCTCGGTGAGCGCTGCCACCTGCTGCGTCAGCTTCATCACGTTGGTCGCGCGCGGCGCCGCCGCCCCGCGCCCGATGGCCGAGGTCAGCCCGCGCAGCACGCCTGCGACGGCGGACACACCGCCCGCGTCGACACCATAGGTGTCGAAGAACAAGCTGATGCTCAACGTCTCCGGCTCGCTGCTGGCGGCGCGCAGCACCTCGCCGCGCGAGCCCGTGTCCGCGCTCGCGGCCGGCGTCTGCCGCTCCCAGCGAACGCTCTTCGAGTACGAGATCTGATTGGGGTTGAAGAGCGCCTCGAACGCGCCGCTGAAAGCGTGGCTCGCCTTGTCGCGCTTCCCGGTCTCGTATCGGATGGTCAGCTTTTCGAGGCTCATCGCATGCCCCTCCGTTCCCTTTCGGTGGCGAGCCGGCGCAGCAGCTTGCGCTGCACCGTGTCCACCAGCTTGTCGATGTCGATCTCGTCCTTGCGCCGCGCCGCGGGCGGCTCGGCGATCACCTGCGGTCGGGCCGCGCGCGGCGGCGGCGCGACAGGCTCCGGGCTCGCAACGAACGGCGGCTCCGCTGCGACGCTCTGCGCAGCCGCCGGTGCGGTCGCTTCGGCGCGCGTGCTCACGTGCGCGAGCGTGCGGCTCGTCGCCTGGTCGGGCGCGGGCTCGACGGGCGCGACGCGCGGCAAAGGCTGCTTTCGTGCGGTCCCCGGCGGAGCGCCGTAAACGGTGCTCACGACCTCTCCATCGGCGCTCGGCGCGGGCATGGGTCCGAAGCCCGAGGGCCGCGCTCCGCGCCCAATCAGTGGCTCGGGCGCGCGTGCCCGCACGAGCGGAATCGCTCTCGCCTCGGCAGGCGACTCCGCGCTCACCGAACGTTCGGCCACACGCACCGCTGGATGGATGCGCGGAATGGTTCGCTCGCCCTCGCCGCTCTCCGCAGGAAAGGCTGCCGCCGCATGCGTCGCGCGAGCAGGCTCCTGCGCAACACGTCGCGGTCGCACGATTGGCACCTTCGGCGCGGCCACAGGCACGCTCGGCAGCTCGGAGGCTTCGGCGCTCACCGCGCTGCCATCGACGACACGCGTTGCATGGCGCGCCGTCGGGCGCGCGAGCGGCGCGATCGGCTCGCCCTCACTGGGTGTGCGCGCGAGATCGTGAATCATGGGCGCGCCTTCGCGCACACGTCGTGTCGCCGCGATCACGGGCGAAGCCTGCTCGGGAATCGACGCCCGCGACGCCGCTCGTCGCTCGGTGATCACCGGCGCTACCGTTTCCACCACGACATGCGCGCCGACGGGAGCATCCACCCGCGCTTCGTTCCTGGTCGTACCGACGACCGCCTGCCCTTGCTCGAGCGCCGCGCTCGCGGAAGGCCGAGCGTCGGGCTCCACGACCGGCACCGCTCGATGCACGTGCCGCAGATCTGCGAGCGCTGATGTCGTCTCCTCCGGCTCGCGCTCCACCGTCACGGGAAGCGACTCTCGTGGACGCGAGCTCTTCGCTTCCAGCAGCGCCGCCGTCGCCACGGGCGCCTCATGGCGCATCACCGTGCTGGCCGGCGACGCGAGCGGCTCCTTCGTCGAAGGCTCCGCGGGAACACTGGGGCTCACGAGCACAGCGTTGACGGTGAGCGACACGGAGGTCCCCGAGGCCACCTCGACGACACGAGGTGACGGAGATGCGTTATCGGGCCACGTCTGCTCGGGCGCGTCGTCGGCGACCCAACGGGCATGGACGATGGGGAGTCGATCGGTGTCGCGCGCGCCCGCTTGCCCACGGCGGCGCTCGAGATCCGCGAGCAGCGGCAAACGGCCGGTGAGCGCGTCGACCCAGCCGAAGATCCTCCGCACCACGGCCATGGGCACGAACCCCGGCTGCGCCAGCGGACGACGGAGGCGCGCCACGAGATCCGGATCGAGGCTCTCCTGCCAAGCGTGCGGGTCGGGGCTCGTGGGCGCGGTGGACATCGGTGATCTCGGCGCTTACTTCGCGAAGCGGTCGGCGGCGGCGGCTGCGGCCCGCGCCGCCTTGAGGGCCAGGTTGAGCGCGGGCTTCTCGATGCCTTGGTGCACGAGCTCCACCGACTCCACGGCCACCTCGGTCGAGGTCGCGTTGAAGGTCGGCCCGGACCATTTCACCGGCAACGCCGCGCGAACGTTCCACCACATCGCCGGGCGGCGGCGGCCATCGAGCATCAGGAGCGTCACGTTCCGCCGCCGGACGACCCCGCGGGAGACGTCGTCGTACCAACTCCACAACGCGTCGGCGTCGGTGAGGCCACGGGACAAGACCAGGTTGGGATGACGTGTCTCGCCGGGGATCTTGTGGATGTAGCCATTCACGCCGCCCTCGGCGTACTCCTTGATTTCGATGCTGCTCTCGAGGCCCTTCACCTCGCGGAAGCCGCCCGCCAGCATCCCCTCGATCTCGACGAGGAAGTTGTACGCCAGATAGGGATCGTTGCGGATCCCCAAGGCGCCGGCGGCGGTGGTGTAGATGGCGTTGATTCCGAGCGGCATCGTTTTCTCTCGTTTCGGCTAACCGCGCCGAGATCCCTCTTCGTTCCTCTGCTCGTTCATCCGCGCGACCTCGGCCACCCAGCGTTGCCGCTCGCGATGGTCCATCGACATCACTTCATCGCGGGACCAATGCAGGTAATACGACACGTACGCTACCTCCTCGAACAGACGGTCCGAGGGGTAGCTCAAGCTTCCCCCGGGGACGCGGTCTCCACCTGAAAGCTGCCCTCGCAATGAGGACAGGTGACGACGAGGCGGGAATGGCCGTTCTCGTTGATGCGCCGATAAAGGTCCTGCAGGTAAATCAGATCACCGGAGAACAGCCCCTCGATCACCTTGGGGTTGATGAACTCGAGCCCACCGAGCTTCACGATCACCCGCGAGAGAAGGATGATGAGCAAATATCCCGGGTTCGCCTGCACCCGCGGGTCCTTGAGCGGCGCGATCTCGTCATAGGCGGTGGAGAGCCGCATCGTGCCTTCACGGTGCACGGCGCCGTCCGGCCCGACGAAGCCGAAGGGCAGCGTGAAAGGGAACTCCGTTGGCCGCGCCTCTGCTACCACTTCTGAACCTCGAGGCCCTCGTGCGCGAGCTCCAGCGTCTCGATGCCGACCGCGTCCGACGTGGCGTCGAAGCTCGGGCCGCTCCACTTCACGGGCCAGCAATTCTTGACGTTCCACCGGATCTTCTCGGCGCCGGCATTGTCGCGGAGGATGATGGAGATCGTGCGGCGCGTGGGGGCGGCGCCGCTCGCGACCTGAGCGCGCCAATCCCAGAGCGCGCGATCATCGGTGATGCCGCGCTGGAGCTGGATGTTGGAGAAGCTCAACATGCCGGGGAGCTGGCGCTGCGCCAGCGTGGGATCGGTGCCCTCTCGGTATTTCGTCGCCTCCGTGGTGCTGTCGAGACCGGAGCATTGCTTGAAACCCATCCGGGTGATGCCGTCCATCTCGACCGCGAAGTTGTAGCCGCTGAAGGGATCTTTTCGTTCGATGGCCATGTCTCTCGCTCCTCTCTAGATGTCTTACGCAGGCGTTTCGGCCGCCGCCCCGTCTGCGCTGCTGCTCACGCGCACCACGATGAACTCGCCGGGCCTCACGGGGGCGACGCCGATCTCGGTCACGACCATGCCCAGATCGCGTGTCGCCGGTGGGTTGGTCTCGTCGTCGCACTTCACGAAGAAGGCCTCTTTCGGCGTGTCGCCCGTGAGCGCGCCGGCGACGCGCAGCCCTTCGAGGAAGGCGCCCACGTCACGGCCGATCCGCGCCCAGAGCCGAATGTCGTTGGGCTCGAAGACCACGTCCGCCATGCTCTCCTCGAGCCACCGGCCGATGGTCAGCACGAGCCGGCGCACGCTCACGTATCGCCACGATTCTTCGGTGCTCAGCGTCCGCGCGCCGAAGACGCGCACGCCCCGCCCGGGAAACGCGCGCAGGCAGTTGATCCCCACCGGGTTCAACGTCCGCTGCGCGTTCTCGTCGATGCGGAGCTGCAGATCGATCACGCCCTCGAGCACCGCATTCGCAGGTGCCTTGTGGACGCCGGCGAGCCCGTCGGTGCGCGCGATCACGCCGGCCACGTGGCCGCACGGCGGCACGAACCCGGCGCCGGGCGCGTCCTCGACCTTGATCCACGGCGCATAGAGCCCTGCGTTCTCGAGCCCCACGAGATCCGCGACGAGCGCCTGGCGATGGCTCTGCAACGCGGCGAGATCGACGGCGTCGTCGGGGACGCGGGATCCGATCCCATCGAGGATCGCGAAGCAACCGCCGTGCGCCGCGCAGAACGCGACGAGCTGCCGCTGCCCCTCGATCATGGATGCCGTGTCCATCGCCGCGAGATCGGGCGCGCACACGAGATCGATGTCGTCGATGGTGTCGAGCGCGGAGAGGCCTTTGGCGAGGCCGCCGGCCGGCGGGATCACCACGTAGCAGCGCCGGCCTCCATTCTGGAAGAAGCCGCGCACCGCGAAGCCGAGATACCCATCGCCCCACACCGCGCCCGCGCGCGCTTCGAGCTGCGAAAAGCTCGCGGCGTCGAGCGCCGCCACGCCGGCGCCCGCCGCGCTCGGCTCCGCCAGCGCGAGACGCACGGCCTCGGTGACGGCGCCGAGCCCGATGAACGCGGGCACGCCGGTCTCGAACGTGGGCTCCGGCTCGCGGAGCACCTGCTCGAAATAGACGCGCGGCGTCCTCTGCTCGACATGCGTGGGCATCGTCGCTCCTCAGCTCGCAGCCGTCTGCCCGAGCCTGAAGACGACGAACTCCGCGGGCCGCGTGATGGCCACGCCGACCTCGGTCACCACCTGGCCGAGATCGCGCACGGCCGGCGGGTTCGTCTCCGCGTCGCACTTCACGTAAAACGCCTTGTCCGCCGTCTCGCCGATGAGCCCGCCGGACTGCCACACGATCTGGAGGAACGCCGTCACGTTGCGCGTGATGCGGCCCCAGAGATCGGGGTTGTTGGGCTCGAAGACGGCCCACTGCGTGCCCTGCTCGATCGATCCACGGATGTAGTTGAAGAGCCGGCGCACGTTGACATAGGTGAAGTCCGCATTGGCGCTGCCACCGACCGTGCGCGCGCCCCAGACACGGATGTTGCCATTGACCCGGCGCAGGCAATTGACCCCCTGCGGGTTGAGCCCGTCCTGCTGTTGCCGGCTGATGGCATATCGAAGATCGGTCGCGCCGTGGATCACCTCGTTGGCGGGCGCCTTGAAGACACCGCGCTGCCCGTCCACGCGCGCATAGACACCGGCCATGTGCCCGCTCGGCGGGACGAACTTCGTGGCTTTGCTCGCCGGATCGAAGACCTGAATCCAGGGGAAGTAGAGCGCCGCGGAGTCCGCATTGCCGGGCAACAGGCTCGTTTGGTTGTTGCCGGGCGTCGCCGTCAGGAGCGAGAGGTTGTCGTTCGGGAGATCGCGCGCGGTATCGAGGATGGCGAAGCGCTCGGGCATCGACGCGCAGTGCGCGACGAGCGCCGCGTAGTGCGTCGGATCCGTCAGGCCGGGGGCCGCGACGATCGAGATCTCGTCGATGGGCTCGAGCAGCGCGAGGGCGGGCGCGATGTCGACACCGCCGGCGGACGGCGCCACCCACGTCACGTAGCAGCGCGAGCCGCCGTTGTTGAAGAAGCCGTAGACGGCATGAGCGAGATTGCTCTGCGCGGAATCGGTCGAGAAGTCGCCGAACGCGCTCTTGAACTCGGTGAAGTTGGTGACGAGCTGCACCCGGCCGACCGGCGCGAGGCCGCTCGGAATCGAGGTTGGAGCGATCCCGACGAACCCGGCCGTGCTGGTGCTGGCGCCGGCGATGGGCGCAGTCCCGGCTAGGACTTGCTCGACGTAGACTCCGGGCGCTTTCTTCGCGTAGTCGATCATGGTGTCTCCTTCAGCGGTCGGCGGGCTCCGGCCTCCGCTCGATGTCTCAGAGCTCGATGGAGCCCACGTCCGTAATCTGGCCTTCGACGACCGCGGCGACCGTCGTCGAAGGTGGGTATCCAATCGCCGTGATGTCCAACGTGCGTTGCCCCGGCTCGACGCCGGTCAAATAGAAGCGGCCGCTCGCGTCGCCATACGCGATCTCGCCGCTCCCGCGCACCCGCACCCGGGCCATCGGCAGCGGCGCCGCCGAGGCGCTGCTCGTGAGAAGGCCCCGAACGGCGGTAGGGGGCAGGCTCACGAGCTGAACGTTCAAAGGCACGAGCCCATCCGCGCCGCGGATCACGGTCACGCTCCGCTGCGTGGAGCCGTGATGCCGGCCCCCGCGAGGATCGCGAAACGAAAGCGTGTAATCCCCATTGGGCAGGTCGACGAAACGAAAGCACCCATCGACCGCCGTCACGGTGCGATCCGGCCGCTCGATCAGCGCGTCCCATCCACCACCGCGCGCAATCGCCTGGAGCGAGAGCCACTCTTGGAACGACGGCGGCATCGCCGTGATCGCCACGGCGACGCCGGCCACCGGACGCTGCGTCTCGGCATCGACGACCTTGCCCGCAATCGCCGCCTGATGCGCGGTGGGCGACCACTTCAGCCATGTCGTCATCACCGCTCCCATCGATCAGGCCTTCACCACCGAAGCCACGGCCCCGACGTCCTCGGGCTCGCCGACCTCGACGCCGACGGTGACCGCATAATAGAAAGACGCCCGCGGCTTGCCGCCGAGCGCCTGCCAGATGTCGACACGAGACTGCTGCTGGCCACCTTGGAGAACGACGGTACGGAGTGGCAGGGCCTGCGTCACCAGATCTCCGCGCAGCGCCTCCGATGGGATCTCGCGGTGACGCAGCAACACCCGAAGCGCCTCGCCCAGAATCCGATGCTCGTCCTGATGAGGCAGAGGCACGCCCGGCTTGGCCCATGCGGTGACGAGATAACGACAATCCACCCGGACGGGCGGCGGTAAGCTCAAAACCCTTCCCGAAGCCTGCCGCTCGAGGAGCGGCTCGGTCGAGCGAAGCTCACGATTCTCTTGGATCTCGTAGAGAAAGAGGTTCAGCGTCGGTAACGCGAGAGACGATGGGGGAAACTGGGCATCCGGCGTGTCGAAGCTGATGCTCACCTGATTGGCCAGCGCCGGTGGTAAGCCCCGTTTGAGGAGCTCAGCCAATGTGCTGTCCAAGTCCTGGAACATGCGCGAATCACCCCTGCCCCGTCCTACGACGACACGAAGTTACCAGCACATGCCGGCACCCCCTCGGGGGCTAAACCGTGTCTTGGACGGAGTGCGCCACTTTCATTCGAAGCGCGTTCGCTTGTCAAGGCAGTAATCGGCCCAACATCGCCCGCGCGCTGTCATACCAAACGCGCCGGCGGCGCCGCGCTGCTTCTGCCCGAGAAATGGCGAGCGAATCCATTTCCGCGGCAGCGATCGCGCGTCGCGTGATGGCTCGATATGCGCATGACGCAGGCGGAGCAAATTGGAGCACCTCCATCCACCCATGATGTGGGGCGCTCCGGCGACGCTTGCGGGGGCCCCATGCGGGAATGGGCGTCGCCCACGCTCGCTCCCTCCGCGGCAACCGCATGACGACGAATGTGACACGATGGTGAGACGTGTCCGTGACAAGGGCTCTCCCAGATCGATATCGAGCCCGAAGAGACCACGTTCAAATTGGCTATCACGCAACACGGGCGCACCGCCAAACGCCCTTGCGTCCGACGGCGCCGAGCGTGCTTGTCGGCGAGCCGCGGCGACAGTGCTTTGGGCGTGGGCGGCAGCGCGCCGTCAAAGCCCCATGCGTGACATGAATCGATGGGTAGGAGCTTCGATGTGACCGAGGCGCGTCGCGAGCGCGGCGCTCTCGGTCACATCATGTTTGCCGTCGCGCCTTCAGACCACGAGGCGCTCGGCGGGATCGACCTCGGTGAGCGTGTCGACGCGCAGGGTGCCGTCGCACTCCTGCGTGAGCTTGTACGACTTGAGCTCCTTCGTGGCCGGGCCCATGGTGACCTTGCCGGTCGTGTCGTACTCCGCGCCGTGGCACGTGCAGCGGATGCCCGACGCGATGAGGGTGCCGAACGTGTTGAGGTTGCAGCTCATGTGCGTGCAGAGCGAGCTCCGCGCGAAGAGCCCGCCGCCGTCGCGCCCGACGAGCACCTTGGTCGCCGAGACTTTGTGCAGCCCGTCGGTCGTGTATTTGTCGGCCGTCCCCACGTCCACGCCCGTGGGCGCGCAGCCGCCCGAGCTGCTGCTCGCGGTGGTGCTGCTGCTCGTGCTCGTCGTGCTGCTGCTGCTGCTCGCGGTGGTGCTGCCACCGCCGGTGCCGTCACCGCCCGTGCCCGTGGTGCCCCCACTGCCGCCGGATCCCGGCTCACCGCTGCTGCCGCACCCCGCGCCGGTCGCCATGCCACCAGCGACCAACGAGCCTCCCAGGACCTGAAGAAAGTGCCGTCGTTCGTTCATTCGCGTCTCCACGAGCCCCCGTGTAGTCTGCCAAGGTGCCGGACCTTCGCCGCGGCGCCAAGATGCCCTGACGACGAAAGACGCACCTTGCAGTGATGGATGAATTTGCCGCTACGAACGACGACGTTCGCGTCTTGCATCGAGCGCTGCCCCAATGGGATCCCAATGAGGATTTATAAGACACCACACCGTCGCGAGGTCGCGCGCGCGTCGTCGCCGAGCACGCGACCGCGCACGCCGGGCACGAAGCCGCCGGCGGGCACGTCGAGCTCGGAATCATCGAGATCTTTGGGCTTGTCGAGCTTCACGGTCGACGGCGGGGTGGGGTCTTTGACGATCGAATACACGGTCGAGGCACCGAGCAACGCGGCCACTGCGAAGGACGCGCCGCCGCCGACGCGCAGCCACGTCGCTGCATTGGTGGGCGCATTGCCGGGCGGTGATCCCGCGGTCGGCTCCGCAGGCATGCCGGCCTGACGAAGGAGCGCGATGCCGCCCACGATGGCGCCGACGGCGAGCGCGCCGCTCACCACCGTGCTGCTGCGCGCGGGCTTGTAGCTGAGCCGCCCGTGCACGGCGAGCTCCTGCCCGCGGGGGACCTCGATGTCGCCCGCGTACGTCTTGCGTCCATTCGCTTCGAGCTCGAGCTTGTGCGCGCCCGACGCGAGCCGGATGCGCAGCGGCTCGCCGATGGGCACGTAGAGGCCGCGGCGCTCGCCGTCGACCTTCACGGTCACCTCCTCGGCGTTGCCATCGACGCGGAGATAGCCGTAGCGCACGCGCTCCAACGCCGGCGTGACCTCCGCCGTCTTGCCGTGCTCGATCACGACCTTCTCGACCTTGGGCTCGAAGCCCGGCGCCTCGAGCCAGACCTGATGCGGTCCGCTCTCGAGCAACGCGCCGTGCGGCGCACGCCCCCACGGCGGCTTCTTGTGCGGCGGCGGATCGTCGACGTAGATGCGGGTGCCCGGCGCGGGCGAGAGCACGCGGAGAAAGCCCATGAACTCGCCCTGCGAGAGCACGGCCTTGAGCTCGTAGAGGTGCCCGGGCAAGAGCGCGAGATCCGTCTCCACGCGCTTGTAGTCTTTGAAGGCGTCGATGACGACGTGGTAATCGCCCGGCCCGAGCGAGAGATCGTGCGGCGTGCGCGCCGCCGACGCGACCTTGTCCCAACCCGGGTTGGGGCCGCCCGACACGAAGGCCGGCGCGCCTGGACGGCGCTGGTAGACGTAGAGCGGCGCGTCCGGCGGATCGCTGGCCACGATGATCTGCGAGCGCGCGGTGCGGCTCGGATCCATTGGAGGCGGCGGCGATGAATCGAGCGCGCCGCCGTCGAGCGCGCCTGCGTCACCATAGGCCGCGAGGCGCGCGGCCTGCTGCGCCTTGAGCCACACGATGTTGGCGCGGATGCGCGCGAGATCGGGCGGGTTCGGCTCCGCGGCGAGGAAGGCTTCGTAGCGCGCGATGGCGGCGGTCAGATCGAGCGCGGCCTGATACGCCATCGCCGCATTGGCGAGGAACGCGCTGAAGGGCTGCGCCTTGTAGGCCGCATCGAACTCGGCCGCCGCCTCGGGGAACTGCTTCTTGTCGTAGAGATCGAAGCCGCGCTCCATGTGGCGGCGCGCTTCGTCCACCGAGCCCTGACAAGGCGCGCGCTGCGCGTCCGGCGTCGCAGCCATCGCGGCCGGGAGCGCCGAGAGCGCGACGAGGATCGGGAGAGCAAAGCGCTTCACGCCCGCGCACTGTAGCAAGCTCGGCGCGCGGAGGGTGCGTGTTGACGAAGCAACGTGGACGGGCGTAACCCGCGATTCAGAAAGACGCGCGCGTGCGCCGATTCTCGTCCGCGGGATCCTCGCGTCCCGCGCGCATCCACCGCAATCGCGCATTCACACGCGTGTGGAGGGAAAGGGCAACGCCGCTTTCCGGGCGCTCAAATCGAGATCTCCGCATAGACGCCGTAATGGTCGGTGGCCGCGACGCCGCCGTCGACGTCCTCCATCACCACCCGCGCATGGAGCGGCTTGCCGCGAACGGCCGTGTCGGGGCCACGCACGAAGACGTAGTCGATACGACGAGGAGGCTCGTGCGTGATGGCCGCGAAAGGGTTCCTGGTCGCGTCGAAGGTGTAGCCCGGCCCCATGCCGGTGAGGCCGAAGCAATCGGCGAAATAGGTGCTCTGCCCTTCGAGCGATTGCAGGCCTTTGAGGAAGCGGATCTCGGCCGAGTCGGGGTCCGCGTTGAAATCACCCACGAGAACGGGGGGCAGCCCCGCAATGGGCGCCGCGGCCTTCACGTGACCGGCGATGGCCACGACCTGGCGCTCCCGGACGATGCCGTGATGGAGCTTCCAATTGAGGTGGGTGACGAAGAACGGGATCTTGCCGTGCGGCGAATCGATCTCGGCGAAGACGAGCGCGCGCCGCTCGTCCGTCGCGCCCGTCGGCAGCGCGATGGGCGTGCACGAAGCGATGGGCCAGCGCGAGAGCACCGCGTTGCCGAAATTCACGCCGCCTCCGAGCTCGTGCGCGACCCCGAAGGCGACCTCGTACCCGAGCCCCTCGGCGATCTCGTGCGCCTGCGACTGGCCGTCGCGCTCCAGCACTTCCTGCAGGCCCACGACATCCGGGGCGAGCGCGCGGATTCCGGCGCGGATGAGCTTCACCCGCTGCTCCCACGGCCCCTGACGGTTCCAGATGTTGAGCGTGAGAATACGGAGGCGGCTCATACCGAAGAGCTACGCCAAGCCGCCCAGTGGATCCAGATCCCGCCGAACCATGATAACAAGCGTGTCCGGAGGATCTGGATGAAGCTCTCGCATGTCGCGGCCGTTCGCTGGGGAAAGAAGCCCCAAACCCCGGGCATCTACGGAGCGTTGCTGCTCCTCGGCGCCGTGCTGCTTCCGGCCGCGGGCGGCTGCTCGAACGACATGGATCCGAAGCAGTGCGGCAAGCTGCGCGAGGACTCGTTCGAGCTGCTCAACAAGCCGCAGCACTGCAACACCGACGCCGACTGTCGCCAGAGCGACTGGCCGGGCTGTGCCAAGCCCGTGAGCGTCGCTTCGTACGACAAGATCAAGGCCATGCACGATCCCTTCACCAAGGGTAAGTGCGCCGAGCCCAAGAGCGACTGCCGCGAATCCCCGCCCGTCTACTGCAAGCAAGGCCTCTGCGTGCACAAGGAGAAGGGCACGCCCGAGGGCGCCGGCAACACGCCGACGGATCAGATCATCATCAAGTAGCTCGTCGCGTCTTGATCACGATGGGGCCGCAAGCGGCCCCATACCCCGCGCCGGACGAGCCGGCGCTGATCGCGACACGATGAGACCGTAAGCGGTCCCCCGCGCCGGACGAGCCGGCGTTGATCGCGAGCGAGCTCTTCGCGATCTCTCACCATCAGGCCATCGCGCGCATACGGCGCGCAACACCGCGCGCGAACGCGAGGCGATCACTTCGCGCGATACATCCATGCGCGCGATGAAGCGCGTCGCGACGACAGATTCGTCGCGACGCGCAGGCGCGCGTCAGTCGAAGAAGCGCCAGTTCTTCCGCAGGCCGAGGAAGGTGAGGATCAGCAGCACGAAGAGCGGCGACACGGCGATCGCCATCGGGCCGCGTACGGGCGCGAGGAAGACGAGGGTCGCGGCCGTCACCACCTGCACGATGCTGAGCACGTAGAAGCCCCAGCGCTTCCACACCAACATGGCCAGCGCGGCCACCGCGCCGAAGGCGGTGACGATGGCGCCGCCGGCGAGACCGAGCCGCATGAGACGCGACAGGTCCGCGTTGGTCTGCATCTGGATCAGAAGGCCGATCGTGAGGAGCGTGTACGCAATGTGGATGAGGAAGATCCACGCCGTCATGAGCCGGCCGAGGCCGCGCCCGCCATCGCTCGATCCGATCTGCTCGCGGAAGCCTTCCACTGGGCTCAGGCTCGCGGCGTAGAGGCTCGGGAGCACCGTCGCTTCGATGCAGATGGCGAGGGCGACCTCGCCGGTGATGAGGAACTCCTGGAGGCGCACCTGCACGGGCAGGCGCGAGATGAAATAGACCTTCGGATCGAGGGGGAATCCGTAGACCAGGAGCAGCTTGCACACCACGAGGCCGAGCAGGAGGCCGAGCGCGGTGCCCATGAAGCCGATGAGCCCGCCCTGGTAGAGGAAGATGCGGAGGATGGCCTGATCGGTCGCGCCCATCGCCTTCATCACGGCGATCTCTTTGGTCTTGTCGAGCACGACCATGATCAAGGTGGCGATGACCGTGAACGCGGCCACGATGATGATCAGCGCGAGCACGGCGCTCATGCCGATCTGCTGGATGCGGAGCGCGGTGAAGAGCCCGTGGTTCAGCTCCTCCCAGTCCATCGTGTGGTAGAGCCCGCTGCCGAGCATCTCCGCGATCTGCCGCGAGATCTTGGGCGCCTTGTCGATGTCGTCGACGATCATCTCGACGCCCGTGACGGTGTCGCCCTGATCGTAGAAGGTCTGCGCCTCGAAGAGGTCGGTGTAGACGAGCTTGGAGTCGTACTGGTCGAAGCCGGCCTGGAAGAGCGCGATCACCCGGAAACGCCGCGCCACCGGCGGCTTCAACGATCCGCCCGAGAACGAGTAGCCGATCGTCGGCGAGGTGACCGTCACGCAATCGCCGATCTCGAGGTGCAGCGTCTTCGCCAGCGAGATGCCGACGACGATGCCCGGCATCTTGCTGATCTTGGCGGGATCGGTGCAGGGATCGGGATCGACCTCGGGCGGGAGCACGTCGTCGTCGTCCGCGCCGAACCGGCTCTTGTAGCCGCCGTCAGGCACGACATCGCCCTGCGGCGCCGGCGCGGACGGCGCGCCCGCATCGAGGATGTCGTCGAGCTTGGCGTCGTCCGTGGCCGCTGCGTCAGCCTGCCCTGCACTTTTTTCCGAGCCCTGCGCTTTCTTGCGGGCCGCCTCGTCCTCGCGGCGCTTGATGTCCGCTTCGATCTTCCGGATGAGGTTGAGGTTGCGACCGGCGTCGTCGTACTCGTCGGCGCCGCCGTCGAGCGGATCGAGATCGTCGAGCGGGAGCGGGGGCTTCTGGGCGTCGAGGATCTTGCGCTCCGCCGGCTTCGCGCCGGGCGCGCGCAAGCCCTGGAGCTTCTCCAAAGCGCAGGCCGTCGCCGCCTCTTTGCTGCGGCCCTCGTTGGGCTCGCAGCCCACGATCTGCTGCGGAACGACGAGCACCGGCTTCGTGCCCGGCGGCGCGCCGACGCCGAGGCTCAACGCCGGATCGACGCCCTTGAGCAGCACGCCGGTGGCCGACGCATCGCCGTGCGTGAGCATCATGGGATTGATGCTGAAGGGCGCGGTGCCCACCACGCCGGGCACCTTCGCCACCTGATCCATGATGGTGCGGTACTCGCGGAAATCGGTGGAGTACTTGAGCACCAAGACGTGGGCGTTGACGCCGAGGACCTTCTCGCGGAACTGGGCTTGGAAACCGCCGGTGACGCTCATCACGGTGGCCAGCGCGGCCACGCCGAGGGTCACGCCGAGGATGGCGAACGCCGTCCCCACCGAGATGAACGCGCGCTTCTTCGAGCCGAGATAGCGGAGCGCGACGTCGACGGGATAACCCATGGCGGGGGCCTGTAGCAGAACCGCCTCGGAACCGCATCCTGTTGGGACGTTTCCAGCATGACGGCGCAGTCTGGAGAAGCCGGGGCGTATGCTTCGCCCCTCGCGCGCACCGATCTTGCAGGCCCAGAAGGTCGCGTGATCGCCGCCCGAAGCCGTTCACGCCGCCGCCGTTCTCAGCACCCTCGCCGAGCGGGCCCAGCGGGCCGGCTCACGCCGCGAAGATCGCATCGAGCGTCGAAGATTTGACCGTAGAGCGTCGTGAGCGACCCGCCGAAAGGACACGCCGACCGAGGAATCCTCGGTGATTTCGAGGGAAGAAAACCGACGCCGCGGGGTGCGTAGCAGCTTCATCGGTCACAACTCGCGTCGAGAGAGCAAGTAGGCATGCCCCTTCGCTTCTCCCCAACCCTCTGCCCTGCTACCCTGCCGAGGTCTCCTTGCGTTCGCGACGCGTCACGCGTACGCGATGCGCTTCGGGCCGGGTGCGGCCTTTCGAGCACGCCATGAGCACGCCGGATAAAGCTCCAGTCGCCCCTCCGCGCCCCGCCTCCGGTGCCGCTGCCCCGCCGCGCCCGTCTCCTCCGCGCGCGCCTGCAAAAGCTGCAGAGGGCAGCGCATCTGCGGAGCCGGCGCCGAGCCCTGCACCCGCCGCGACTGTTGGCGCGCCCAGCATCCCGCCTGCGAAGAGCGCCGCAGCCGCGAAGCCGCCGAGCCCGAGCATTGCAAAGAGCGCAGCGATCGCGATGGGGCCGCAAGCGGCCCCAAACCCCCGGCTGGGCGAGCCAGCCGTGATCAAGGCGACACCGAAGAGCGACGTCGCCGCAACGAGCGATGCGCCCTCCGCGCCGGCCACCGAGATCGTGCGCGCCTCGGCGCCGTCCTCACCGCTCATCGAGGAAAAGGCCGAGGCGCCCAAGCCGACGCCGCTCGAGGCGGCCGCCGCGACCATCGAGCAAGCGGTGCCGCGCCTCAGCGATCCCGAGCTGCAAGCCGCAGCCGATGCCATCGCGCGCTCGGTGCACGGGCGCGATCCCGAGGCCTCGCTCGACATCCCCCCGCCTGCCGACGTGAAGCCGCCGGAGGAGCGCGAGCCGAACTCGACCGATCCGTACATCGGGACGACGTTCGATCATCGCTACAAGATCCAGAAGCTGCTCGGCGAAGGCGGGATGGGGTTCGTCTATCTCGCCCGCCACAAGGTCATCGACAAGAAGGTCGCGGTGAAGGTCCTCCGCGCCGATCTGGCGAAGGACCGCGAGATCCTCGATCGCTTCCTGCAAGAGGCGAAGGCCGCGTCGAGCATCGGCAACCCGCACATCGTCGACATCTCCGACTTCGGCGACCTGCCCGACGGCTCCACGTACTTCGTGATGGAGTTCCTCGAGGGGCAGAGCTTGAGCCAGCTCATCGACTCGGGCGTGAAGCTCGCGGTCGAGCGCATCTGTCACATCGCGCAGCAGATCACGGCCGGCCTCTCGGCCGCGCACGCGCAGGGCATCGTCCATCGTGATCTCAAGCCCGACAACATCTTCGTCATCGCGCGCGGCTCCGATCAGGACTTCGTCAAGATCCTCGATTTCGGCATCGCCAAGGTGACGGGCAACGCCAACACCAAGCTCACCAAGGCGGGCGCGGTCTTCGGAACGCCGCACTACATGTCGCCGGAGCAGGCCGCGGGCGCGCCCGTCGATCATCGCACCGACATCTACGCGCTCGGCGTGATCCTCTACGAGATGGTGAGCGGCCAGCTCCCCTTCAACGCCGACAACTTCATGGGGATCCTGACGCAGCACATGTACAAGGCGCCGGTCCCCATCCGCGCGCTGGTGCCCGGCCCCGAGTGCCCGCCTTCGCTCGAAGCGGTGATCTTGAAGTGCCTCTCCAAGAAGCCGGAGTCGCGCTACCAATCGATGGAGGAGCTCTCCGCCGATCTCGATCGCGTGCGCAACGGCCAGGTGGCGATCGCCGTGACGGAGATGATGGCGCGCTCCGGCGGCTTCAACGTCCCCGCCGACTACTTCAAGCAGCCCGCCGCCATCGTCCCCGCGACGCCGCCCGCGCCGCAGACGAAGTGGCCGCGCTACGTGTGGGTCGCGGGCGCGGCTGCGGCCGTCGCCATCGTCGGCGCCATCTTCGTGATCAGCGGGACGACCAACGGCAAGACGCCGCCGAAGCCTGACACGTCCGCCGCTGCGACGACCGCCGTCGCGCCGACGACGACCGCCGCGACGACGGCGGCGCCCGTGCCCGTGAAGAAGACCGCCGTCGCCGTGGCCGCGCTGCCGGACACCGCGCAGGTCTGGCAGAACGGCGCCGCCGTTCATCAAGTGCCGTGGTCGGTCGAGGTCGAGGAGGGCAAGCCCGTCACGATCGAGATCAAGGCCGAGGGCTTCGAGACCGAGACGCTCATCCTCGACGGCAGCGAGGTGAGCAAGATGATCAAGCTCAAGGCCATCAACAAAGGCCCGCGTCCCGGCGTCGGCAAGGGCGGCGGCAAAGGCCCTGGCAAGAAGGGCGGCAAGGGCGGCGAGGTCCTCGACCCTTGGGGGAAGTGAGCGCGCGCATCATCGCGACGCGGTCCCTTCACACGAAGACAGCAATCACAGCGACGCGCCAGCGTGACGCGCTCGCGAGAACGAGCCTTCTCGGCATCGCACCGTAAGCACGCACCTTCGCGGCGGCCGCGGCGTGCTCAGCGGCGACGTCGCAGCGCCATTGCGGCCAGCGCGAGTGCCGTGAGCGCACCCGCCGCGCCGGCGGATCCATCCTCGGCCGTGCGGCAACCGCAACCGCCGTCGCTCGAGGTGCTGCCGCTGCTGCTCGCGCTGCTCGACGAAGCCGCCGTCGTCGAGCCGCCGCTGCCCCCGAGCCGCTGCTGCTGCTCGACGTTCCGCCGGGGAAGGTCACCGTCGCCGTGGCCTTCGCGATTGCGAGCGGCGCTGCGCGGCCGGTCTTCTCGTAGATGCTCTCGAGCTCCGCGCCGCGATCATCGGTGACGTTCGCGTCCTTCAGGAAGGCGATGTGCTCGCGCGTCATCGACTGGTAGTAGACCCGCGCCTCCAGCGTCTGCTCGCCCATCGCATCGGCCGGCGCCGTGAGCGTGAAGGTCACCTCGTCGTAGCTGCGATGACCGCCCTGCCCATCGCCGTAATCGATCTCCGCCGTCGGCATCGTGGTGCTGTCGGCTTGGAAGCCGAGCGGTGGAATGCGCGTGTCGGAGACGATGACGTCGTGCCGCGCGAGGTGCTCCTCGGGCACCGCTTGCTGCCCGTCCCATCGGCCATGCTGCGCGCGATACACATGCGTCGGCGGCGACGCCTGCACCTCACCCGTCGCGTCGTCGTAGCCACCCAGGAGCGCGCGCTCGTTCCCCTCCCCGTCCACGAGCACGACCGCGATCCACGCACGCCGGCTCTCGGCATAGCCGGTCGGGAATTTGTGCCCGCTGAGGTTCGTCACGCGCACCGTCACCGGGAACGACGCGCCCGGCGCGAGCGTGGCCGGCGCGCCCGCGAGGGTCACGCTCACCGCGCTCGCCAGCGTCTCGAGCGTGCGCTGCTGGGCCAGATCGAAGGCAGCGGCGTGCGCCGCGTAGCGCTCCGGATGCTTGGCCTTCACCGCCTCGATCCCCCAATGGTTGCCGCCCGTGGCCGCGTGGCCGCGCACGCCGTCGCGCAGCGGCGCGCCGGGCACGCTGCTCGACGGCGTCGCCGCGGCGGCCTTGGGCATGTGACAGTCGGCGCAGCTCCGATAGTTTGAGCTCAAACCATCTGCGAACGCGCTCCGTGCCCACTCGGTGAAGGTGGTGTCGAGCGGGAACGGGAGGCCGGTGTCCGTGCCCGTCGCGTCGCGCAGGTGCACCTCGGGGTTCGTCACTTGATGGCACTGCCCGCAGAAGCGAGGCTCGCCGAGGCTCGCATCCGCGGCCGTCGCGTGCGCCGGCGACAGCGCATCGGCGCGCGGGCCGCCGTACGTCGCATCCTCGTCGTAGACGAGCTGCGCATCGCCCAGGAAATAGGGGTCGTTCGGCACAGCGCTCGTCCGCGCGCGGTGGCAGGTCTCGCAGCCGATGCCTTGACGATCCACCGCGTCGAACGCGCTTCCATCGGGCGGCGTGGCGTGACCGCGCACGAAGCCGATGGGCGAGTGGCAGCGCAGGCAGAACGTGCCCACGCCGGGCGCGTCCTGCTCCGCGATGGTGAGCGCCGCGAAGAAGACGGGATCGCGCGCGGCATTCGCCATCATCGTCCCGGCCCACGTGTCCGCGGGCAGGAGCGTCGTGTCACCGGCGACACCGCCGCCGTGACAAGCGAGGCACGCGTCGGCATCGGCGAACGCAGGGAACGCGAGATCGCCCGGCTGGGTGCCGCCGAGATCGTCGATCCCCGCGAAGGCCGTGCCCGACGCGAGGAGCACCGCCGCGAGCGCGCTCGTCCGAAGGAGCATCACTCGCGCAGTGCGCCGAAGAGGCGACCGTTCGCCGTGTCGTCGAAGCGCGCGAAGAGCAGCATGCACATGTCCGGCGTGAGCGCCGGCGTGGAGTCGAAGGTCGTCGGTGAATCGGGGAACAACGGCTGCGCCTTCTCCCCGGGGGCCTGCGTGCCTTGATCGGTCATGCGCGTGATGAAGAGGTGCTTCGTCCCCCCGACGAGCGCGCAGGTGCCGTCTTCGGGATAGGCCGCGGCGAAGAGCAGAAGCTTCCCGTTCGGCGTCACCCAGGGGCCTTCGACGACGCTCGTCACGCAGTTGTTGTCGAGCGTGAGCTTCACCTCGGTCGCCTGCGACGTTGCGGTGGCGGTGACGAGGCGCTGGCTCAGCGTGCTCGAGCCCGCGTCGCTGAGCCAGTAGTAGCGCGGCGGCGAAGCATTGGGCGCGGCGGCCACGTCGGAGTCGCGCTTGCCGCTCGGGAGCGACACGTCCGCGGCCACGGTGCCGTCGAGGTTGGCCGCGAAGAGCTTCTGCGTTGTCGTGCCGTTGCGGTTGCTGTCGAACAGGATCACCGGCTTGTCCGCGGCGAGCTTGCTCGGATCCACGAGGCCCGTGAGCATCGCGCCGCTGTCGAGCAGCAGCGGGCCGCTGTCCTGCCCCGCGGAGCCGACGGGCGGCAGCACCCAGAGCCACGTCCCCCATTGCCACCCGGGCGTGCCCGTCTTGCGCGGCGCCGAGACGATGCGGCGGCGCGGGATGGCGTCGGTGCGATCGACGTAGGTGAAGTAGAGCTTCCCGTCCTCGGCCGCGCTCACCCGCGGATAGAAGGCCGTGGTGCTCGCCGTCGAAGGCGCCACGTCGATCGTGAAGGCCTGACCGTGGAAGCGCAGGCTCGAGAGATCGGCGCAGGAGTGACACGCGCTCGTGGCCGCGTCGCAATACTCACCAGCATCGCACTCGCCCGCGACCCCGGCCTTGCACGCCGGCACCGTGACGCCCCCGGTGCCGCCGGATCCGCTGCTCGTGACGACGCTGTCCGCGCCTCCATCGGAGGTCGCCGCGCCGGTCGAAGCCGCACCTCCGCCGCCGGTGCCCGTGTCGATCACGAAGGGCCGGCCGCATCCCCGAGCGCGGCAATCAATCCAAGCCCTGACAGCGTGACGAGCCGGTTCATCGGACCTCCCAAGAAGGGGCCAGAAGGATCGATCCGAGCGTACCGCTCGGCGCGCCGCACGCGCAACGGGAGCCGCGCATCGGGACGTGCGCGGATTCGCGCCCCGGTGTTCCCGCACACGACGCGCAGAGTCGCGCGCATCGACCGCACTACGAACCTTTGTTGTAGTCGGTGTTCTCCAGGAGAATCACGTTCGTCTTGCTGCGCGTCTCCCCGACGCTCGTCACGTAGACCGCGGGCTTGTCCTGGACGGGGCACACCTTCTCACATGCACCGCACCCGATGCAGAGCGAAGGATCCACGTGCGGCCGCTGCACGTGCACGGTCTCCATCTTCGGCTGCGCGCCGTTCGCTTCGGCGATCGGAAGGCGCTTCGGGACGTCGACCTCCTCGACCCAAATGGCCTTGGGCGACGTCGGGCAGAACTCTTCGCAGACGATGCACGGCGTGCTCATCGACCATGGCAAGCAGCGGCCCACGTCGTAGAACGCCGTGCCGATGCTGATGGCCTTCTGCCCGACGCCGAGCTTCTGCTCCTCGGTGATCTTCTGGATCGCGCCCGTCGGACAGACCTGGCCGCAGAGCACGCACGAGTGCTCGCAGTAGCCGATGCGCGGGATCAGGATCGGCGTCCAGATGCCCTCCACGCCGGCCTCGAAGAAGGCCGGGTGGAGCGCGTTGTTCGGGCACACCTTCATGCACTCGGCGCAGCGGATGCAGCGCTCGAGGAACTCCTTCTCGGGCACCGAGCCCGGCGGCCGGATGACGCGATGATCGTAGTTCGCGTCGATCACGTCGGCGACGCGCGTGACCGGGAGCAATGCGGCGCCCGCGGCCGCCGTGGCCAGCGCGGTGCGACGACCGGTGTCGGGGACGACGAGCGCGCTCTTCCGGCTCGGGAGGAAGCGGAACTTGATCACGTCCTCCGGGCAGGCGTTCTCGCAGTTCATGCACATGTGGCACTCGTCCTGCCGCCACTTCACGCCGCCCTGCGGCGAGTCCGCGCCCTGGCAGTTCACGAGGCACAGGTTGCAGTCGGTGCACTTCGCGTGATCCTTCTCCATCCCGAAGACGGCGAAGCGCGCGAACACGCCGAGGAACGCGCCCAGCGGGCAGAGCACGCGGCACCAGAAGCGCGGGACGAAGCGGTTCATGAAGAGGATCGCCACGAAGAGCGATCCGACGAGCCACGTCTGGTGGAAATAGAACTGCTTCGTCTGCCACACGGTGCCCGCGAGGAAATCCTGCCCGCGGTCTGCGGCCACTTGAATGGTGCGAATGCCCGTCGCGGAGAGGATCGAAGCGACACCGCTCGCGAGCCATTGCGCGGCCGGGATCACCGCGAGGCCGATGGCGCGCACCGCCACGCAAATGGGATCGAAGAGGCCGCCGATGGCGCTGCCCGTCACGCCCGCCGCGAGGAAGGCATAGAGCAGGTAGTATTTGGCGCGCTGCCGCGGATAGGTCTTGTTGGCCTCGACGCGCTGATTTCCCCGCCCGTAGCGCGAGGGAAAGATCCACGCGAAGAAATGGTGGAGCGTGCCGAACGGGCAAATCCACCCGCAGAACACGCGCCCGAAGATGAGCGTGAGCCCGAGCAGGCCGACCGACCAGAGCAGCCCGCGATACACCGTGTGCGTCGAGAGCAGCGTCATCGCCGCGACGAACGGATCGACGAGGAGGAAGCCCTCCACCGGCAGCGGGAGGCGCACGCGCGCATCGGCCGACGACGCGAACGAGCCTCGGAACGCCGTCTGGAAGAGGAACCAGAGGAAGATGCCGAGGAACCCCGCCTGCGAACAGCGCCGGACCCAGACGAGGACCTGAATCGCCTTGCGCGCCGGCAACCCCGATCCCGATCGCGGCCGCGGCTTGTAGACGCGGGCGAGGAGCTTGCCGAAGAAGCCGTTCGGCCCGGGAGGCACTGCGCCCTTCGCGCGCGGCGAAGCGGCGCGCGGCGCGCCCGGTGACGCGGGAGCCGTGGTCGCCACGGTCAAACCTCCGCGAGCCGGAGGCTCTGCCAATGCATGGTCCCGAGCCCGCGCTCGTGTCCCATTTTGATGTACGGGATCTCGTCCGCGGTGCGGCCGATGAGCTGGCACCCGTAGGCGTCGGCGGCGACCTGATCGGTGGTGGCGATGACGGTGTGCATGTCCTTGGCGTCGGCCACGTTGCCGCCCTGAGGACCGTTGCGCAAAAGCACGCGGTTCGCGTCGACGATGGTCAAGGTGGGTTGGATGAACTGCGCCAGATCGGCGATGGAAACATCGATGTTCTGGTGCAGCCGGTTGCGGCGCCCACCGAGCGATCCGTACCAATTCTTCATCGCCGCCGTGTAGCGAGCGAGGTTGTGGTGCTTGGCGATGGGCACGTTGATGACCTTGTCGGCGTTGACGAGCGGCGTGTAGACGGGCCAATCGTCGAGCACCTCGCCCTTGAGCCGCATCCCGCGGAAGCGATGCTCGGTCGGGATGATCACGTCCGCGCCCACGTCGTACGCCGCCTTCCAGATCCCCGAGCGCTGGAAGCAGCGGTTCGGCTCGTTGCAGGACGCGTCCGTGACCACCACGTTCTTCGCGCCGGCGTCGTAGGCGAGGCGCACCACCTCGGCGACCACCAGCGGATTGGTGTTGGCCGCGTGGATCGGGGTGCGATCCCAGCCGATGTTCGGCTTGACCACCACGATGTCGCCGCGCGAGACGAAGCGCTTCATGCCCCCGAGCGCGTCCACGGCCTTGCGCACCAGCGCCGCGGGGTCGAGATCGTTCTTGGCCACGACGAGCTGCGGCAGCTCCGCGGGCGCGGATCGCAGGCGATAATCGCGGGTCAGCGCGCGATCGGTGGAGCCGGCGGCGCCGGGATGCCCCTTGTCCCAGAGGGCCCGGCCGAGCGCCGCCGATCCGCCGAGAACGGCGCCGGCCGCACCGAGACGCAGGAGGGCTTCACGGCGGGAAAGGTCACGTAGCGGCACGGTTTCTAGGGATACTCCGTCGGCGCTCTGACCTCAAGGCTCGGGCGCCCCACCCCTTCCCCACCCCGAGCACGACATTCGCCACGCGCGTGCCGCGCGCCTCACGGACGCGGTGAGCGCACACGGTCACATGACGACCACGCGCCCCGGCGAGCCGCGATCACGTGCTTTGGGCGCATTCGAGCGGCCCGGCCGAGATTGCCAATCTCGCCGAACAAGACCCTTCGGTAACCGACCCTTCACGCAATCGCCTGCTCCGTCCGAAGCCGTCACGTGCCCTCCCCTTCTTCGCGGCCAAGATCGTGCGTGGTTCGATCACCCGCGCCTGTCAGCACCCTAACGGGGATCTCGGCGCCGCGATGATCCTCGCCGAATTGCCCTGCATTTCGCGCTGGCAATCTTCTTGCTCTTCGTCGAGGCAGCCCGCCGCTCGGACGTTGGCGGGCGCCAAACGATGCATGGCCTGCGGCGCTCGGCCTGCGGTCATGAGGAGGACCATCCATGAGACGGACCTTTCGAGGCGCGCTCTTGCTCGGCGCGGCCGGGCTATTCGGCGCAGGACACGCGGGGTGCGCGAGCGAGCGACCGGCGATCAATCGCGTTCAACCGGACGCCATGGCGAAGTCGTTCTTCGTCGGGAGCGACCTTGGAGACGCCGGGGATGATCCCGAGTTCTACATGCGTGGGACCGTCGTCGACGTGCCTTATGGCGCCTCGCAGGACGGGCTCTTCACCTCCACCAGCGCCCAACCGGTGTCGCGCATCCGCTTCCAGATCACCGAAGGCTTCTTGAACGCGCGCCTCTCCTACGAGCGCATTCAAGGCACCGACGGCAAAGGGGAGCTCCACGACGGCTATCGGAAGAAGGCCACTAGCGACGGTCAGATCGTCGCGAGCTACCGCATCCTCTCGCACTTCGACATTCGCCGGGCCTACAACCCGACCACCGGCGAGGAGATGAACGTCATCGAGGAGAACTCCAGCGATCGCGGGTGGAGCCAGCGCGAGTATTTCCGGGTGGACTGGTCCCAGAACCTGGTCACCGACAGCTATGATTTCGACACGCTCTCGCAGCTCGGGATCGAGGGCGGCATCCAGTACGAGCCGCTGTCCTATACGGTCCTCGATCCGAAGGATCCCGACGCCCCGCATTTCGATCCGCAACAGGGCTATTTCGACGTCACCAACAAGGTCTTCGCCAAACCGACGATGGTCGATTTGTCGGCCCTCGGTTGGGGCATCGAACAGTATCCCGCCTGCAAGCTCCCCGGCGCGTTCGCCGGCGGCACCGCCCCGCGGGCGACTGCAACCCGATCGAGCTGACGCTGCGGCAATCGTTCCGCCGCATCGTTGACACCGACTACGAGCCTTTCGACGTCGACGGCGTGCGCTTCCAGGCTTATGGCTCCTTCACCACGGAGTACCACGGCTACGATCGGCAGCAGGGCATCGTCGACGACAAGTGGTTCCGCTTCGCCGATCGATACAACATCTGGAAGCGGAGCCACCATTACGAAAACCCCGAGGAGATGACGGGCGAGATCGCCTGCGACGTGCGCGGCGCGGACGGCAAGCGGCTCGATCCGACGGCCGATCCCAACCGCGATGTCGAGCCCAAGAACGGCACGGCCGACGAGTGCGAAGCCGCGGGGCCGGGGTCGCGCTGCGACGTCTTCAAGGGCAAGTGCACGTTGCCTTATGCCCAGCGCGAGACGGTCACCATCCCTTGGTACATCAATGGGGGATCGACCGAGGAGATTCGCAGCCTCACCACCCAGCTCGCGGCGGCGACCGACGCGGCCACGCACAAGCGGATCGAGGCCGATCTCGCGGCCGCCCGCCAAAAGGGAGAAGACCTGTTCGAGGCCACCAATTGGGCCGTGCAGGAGTGGGACCTGGCCATGAAGACGGCCGTCCAGACTTCGCGTCTCGTCGAGTGCCGGCGCACCGGCGGCGGCGCCGAGTGCGACGCTCGATTCCCCATGTGGAAAGGCCAGCAGGACGACATCGACGAAGCGGTGGAGATCACGCGCGACCTCGACGCCTGCCGCCGCCGCGACGGGTGGGACGCGCAGAGCTGCACCGACGCGGCCAACGCGGCGGCGCAGAAGATCGCAGAGCAGCGCGGGATCGCCGGCGATCCGAGCACGCTCGCCATCGGCGCGGTGGCGACCATGCCCTCCATCATCGTGCTTTGCCATAACCCCGTGATCGACGGCGATCACCCCGCCTGCGGCGAAGAGGGCCTCTCCCCGCGGCTCGGCGACATTCGCTACAACACCGTGCTCAACGTCGAGAAGCCGCAGACGCCCTCACCCTGGGGCATCATGGTGGACGCCGACGATCCCATCAGCGGAGAGAAGGTGGCGGCCAGCATCAACGTCTGGACACACGTCACCGACCTCGCGTCGCAAAACCTCCTCGATCTGGTCCGCTACATGAACGGTGAGCTCGACACGGGCGACATCACCGATGGTGAATACGTCCGTGACTGGGTGCGAGCCCAAGCCACCTCGGGCGGCGCCGCGGGCTCCGGGCCGACGATGAGCAAGGAAGAGGTCGACGCCCGCGTGGCCGCGGCCGCCAAGATGAGCGGCAAGGCGTTCGCCGAGCTGACCCAGAACGGCGTGCAGGGCCCGGCGCAAAACATCCTCGAGCAGGCCAAGACCCGCATGGCCGACGTGGCCGTCGACACGCGCGTGGCGTCGCCCGCCGCGGCCACGGCCCAAAGCCGCATGGCGCGGGCCCGCGGCAGCGAGGTCGAAGCGCAGCTCGTGAACAGCGCCATGCTCCAGATGGCGGACATCGGTGGCAGCTCCCCGCTGCAAGGAGCGTCGAAGGCGATCGCCTCGCCGCTCGCGCTGAACAACCCCAAGGTGCGATCGATGCTCGAGAAGGCGCGGGAAAACGCGCTCGGGGCGCGCGGCGCATGCGTGTTGAACGAGGCGCCCGAGGCCTCGTCGCTGACGGGCATCGCCGAGATCATGAAGGTGAAGTTCCCCATCCTCGCCGAGGAGACCGTGGCGGACGCGCACACGCGTCACCTGAAGATGCTGAGCTACGTCCGGCGCCGCTATCACTACGCGGTCATCGCCCACGAAATGGGTCACTCCATCGGCCTGCGCCACAACTTCGTGAGCACCGCGGCTTCGCTCTTCTATCGCCCCCAGTATTGGCAGCTCCGCACCGCCAACGGCACGCAGGTCGAGGAGTGCACCACCGCCGTCGCCGACGGCTCGAGCTGCACGGGCCCGCGCTACTTCGATCCAGTGACCAAGGAGGAGAACGACCAGCTCATCTGGCAGTTCATGCAATCCACCGTCATGGACTACGCCGGTGACGTCTCGCAGGAGCTCTTGGGCCTCGGCGTCTACGACTTCGGCGCGGCCCGCTTCTTCTACGGAGACAACGTGTCGGTCTACACCGATCCTTCGTACAAGGCCGGATCGAAGATCGGCGTGGGCATCTCCCTCGCGACCGACGATTTCGGCGGCCTCGCGGGCATCACCTACGGGCTCAAGAACACGGCCTTCAGCAACTCCACCGGAGCGGCCAACTTCCACTATTCGCAGCTCCAGAAGAACTACGAGGTCATCAAGGACTGCTACGAGGTGACGCCGACGCAGCCGGCCCGCTGGCGCGCCGAGATCGACGGTGCTTGGCACCCGCTCATGGATGGCCGGGTGGTCTCCGTGGTGGAGAAGAAGGGCCAGCCGGCAGTGACCAAGAAGTGCCGGCAACAGCCGGTCGACTACGTGGCCTACGGCGATCTCCGCATGCCCGATCCCACGAAGGAGCTCAACAAGTCGAGCCCCGAGCGCTACCGCGGCGGCCCGAGCGTCGACGCCGAAGGCCGGCTCCGCGTGCCTTATGGATTCGCCACCGATCACTGGGCCGACTCCGGCAACGCGTCCGTCTTCCGCCACGACAACGGCGCCGATCCCTACGAGCAGGTGATGTTCCTCATCACCACCCAGGAGAACCGGCACATCTTCGACAACTACCGGCGCAATCGCACCACGTTCAACGTGCGCTCGGCCGCGGATCGATCCTTCTCCCGCTACAACGAGAAGCTCCTCGGCATCGCCGGTGGCATCGGGTTCTACCGCAGCATCTACGAGGACCTCTCCACCGAGAGCGGCTTCTCCTTCGAGACGCTGTGGCCGCTGCTCCTCGACGGGAACCTCAAGGTCAACGTGATCGCCGCCAGCGTGGCCTTCGATCACTTCACGCGCGAGCTCTCGCGCCCCCAGCCGGGCGTGCACTACTACAAGGATCCGAGCTTCGACGATCCGGTGCTCCACTCGAACGAGGACGCCGACGACTTCGGCGCGGGCTCCGACGACTCGCCCTTCGGTGGCAACCATTCGAGCGAATCGCTCGTGCTCGTGCCCAACGGCGCCACGGGCTACCTGCGTGACGTCGGCCTCGGCGGTCATCCGCTGGAGAACGGCCTCAGCGAGAACCACGGCGACTTCGACTCGGAATACCTGCTCTACGTCGGGGCCTATTACGACAAGATCAACACGGCCATCCTCCTCTCCGAGTCCGAGGATCGCTTCATCAGCCAATCGCGGCGCGACTTCTACGATGCTCGTTTCCGCGCCGTGGGCATGGCCGACATCTTCCCCGAGGGCTATCGCCGCGTGCTCGCCAACGCGCTCGCCGGGGATCGGTCCATCCTCGCGCCGCACGTCGAGGCCACGCCCGCGCAGCCGACGGCCAGCGCGCCGTGGACCGCGCCCATGCCGGTGCTCGACAAGACCGCCGACACGACCCGTGATCCGCAGGCCAAGAGCTATCCCAAGCGGCCCATCGGGTGGACGAGCTGGTGGCCGGCCTCGGGCCCGTCCATCTGCTTCCCGACCGACGGCAAGAACGTGTGCAACGACTACACCGGGACCAACGACTTCGATCCCACGGTGATCGACGCCGAGCACATGGCCGCGATCGATCCGCAGATCGGGTTCGAGGTGCAGAAGTTCCTCATCGCCTGGACGCTCGCGCACATCCCGGCCAACCAGAAGACGGGTTGGGTCGACATGATGCGCATCACCCGCCTCGACGACGGCCCGGCGCCCGCGCTCGAGGATCGCATCGAGTGGCAAGATCCGGTGAGCGGCCAGATCTACTATGCACGCACCTACGGCATGGAGTGCTTGTTCGGGAGCCCCGCGGCCACCGATCGCGCCTCGTGCGAGATCGCGAATGGCAAGCCCACCGGCGGCCGTTGGGTGCAAAAGGGCATCGGCGCCCGCGTCCTCGAATATGCCAATCACCTGACGGCGCGCGGCTACGAGCTCGACACCACCGCTTATCCGGCGACGGTCCACTACCCCGCTGGGCTCGACGCGCACGGGCGCGCGCGATTCCTCCGCTTCGCCGACGGCACGCCGGTGGTGAAGGTCGATCCGGCGGTGAAGGATCTCAAGGCCGACGGCAGCTCCTTCGTCCTGCCGGCGGCGTGCCTGCCGGACGCGTCGGGCAACCCCGTCGATTCGGCCAACAAGCCCTGCAAACCGCTCTCGACCTTCAAGAACCACTTCGCCTTCGAGCTCGGGAAGTACAAGTCCGTGCCCGACTTCATCCACGACACCGCCATCATGTACTTCGACACCCACACGTTGGGCGAGTACCCCTGATCGCCGCTCCGGATCACGCGGCGTGGCCCTCCCCGCCGCGTGATCACCGGCCGCCGAGATCACATTCGCCCATCCATCCTGGAGCGAAGCAGGTAAGCTCGGGCGAAATGACCCGAGCACTTCTACTCCTCGCCGCGCCCATCGCCGCCCTCGCCATCGCTTGTGGAAGCTCGACCACGCCCGACCAAGACGCGGGCCCGGACGAGACGGACGCGGGAATCACCGACGCCGGCCCCGACGCCAAGAAGCCCGACTACGCCTTCGAATGTCCGAAAGGTTCGGGCGTATCGCCGTCCTCGGCCGGTTGCCCCGACTTCATCCCGGGGAGCATGGGAGACTGTCAAACCACCTCATGGCACGGCTTCGAGAATGGCTCGTGCCATCCCGTGGCCACCTGCGGCCCCGCGGCGCCGCCGCTGCCCGCGAGCCTCTTCGAGGACCTGGCCACGTGCGCGGTCACCTGCGGCGCCGCCGACAAGTGCGATCTGACGAAGAAGCTCGGAGGCCCCCTCAACCTGGACAAGCCGCTCGAAGGGCAGCTCTGCGACGACGTGGAGATCCAGACCTCCGGCTTCGACGACGCGCTCCTCGCGCAGCTCTGCGGCATCGCTCCCGATCTCCACTGCACGCAGGAGGACGGCGGCCCGATGCATTGCTTCTTCGCCGGCGGCGCGTTGACCGCGGCGCAGACGAAGAGCCTCTGCGCGCTCTCCCTCGTGCAGAAGGTGGACGTGCTCTGGTGCTGGGTCTACCTGTGATCCCCAGCAGCCTGTTGATCTTCTGCTGCGCGCTCCGAATCGTCGGTCGCCCTCCCTCAAAATCGCAGAGGATTCCTCGGTCGGGCTCGCTAGCTTCGGAGCGCTCGCGACGAAGATCAACAGGCTGCTAGGTGGCAGAGAGCCCGCCGCCGCCGGCTTCATCGATGGTCGGCGGGCTCTCTTCTCCACGCCCCTGATATCGCTCGATCGCTTCACGCTTCACACCTGCGCCGCGTCGAACAGCACGTTATCCGTGATCCATCCAATCACGGGCGCGCCCCGATCTCCGCTCCTCGTCACGAACACGTCCTCGCAGAGCGACTTCGCATCCATCTTGGCCTTCGCCTCCGCGAGCGTCGCCGTCGGCGCGACGACGTCGAAGCTCTCGGCGAAGAGCGCCGCGAGCTTCGGATCCGAGACGAGGTCTTTGAACGTGAGCGACGCCACGTCCACGCCGGCGAGCGCCTGCTCGCGGACGAAGCGATCGATGGAGCTCAGGTGGATGAGATGGCGAATCGCGCCGGTGTCATCGAAGATGGGCACCCGGTTGACGCCGCGGGCCGCGAGAAAGTCGATGATCGCTTCGAGCGGGACGGCGTCGAGCTTGGCCAGCGGCTTCGCCATCGCATCCGGGAGCGTCACGATGCGCGAGCGATCCAGCATCCTATCCTTCACCGCGACCGAGCGAAGGCGGCCGAAATCGAGCGCCCCCCGCGCCAGCGTGGCCACGCTGCTGGTGGCCGCCGCGAGGTTGTCTTTGGCGAAGTAATACGCGAGGACCGTCCCGATCCAGCTCCCGAAGAGCGGCACGACGGAAGCGAACACGTACCTCGCCGCTTCGCCGCGATCCCCCGCGAGCGCCACCGCGGCAATCCCAATCGCCGTGAGGCTCGTCATCGATGCGAGGACCAACGTGGTGCCCAGCCAATGCCGCTCGGATCGATCGGTCGTCGGTGGTGGTGTATCAGGCATGTTCCCGCAGCCGGAAACATCGAGTCTCGGCTCGGGCCGTCAAGCGCGGCGCCCGCGCTTCGAAACGCGCCGCCGCATGCAGGCGAGCGCCATCAAGCGCGCCTCGATGCCGGCGGCGCTCGCGCTCAACGCCTCCGTCCGAGCCCCGCCCCCACTGCCGCCGGCGCGGCCCCCGCCGCCGCGGCCCCCGCGGGCGCTGCCGCAGCAATGGGCTGTGCAGCCGGCGCTGCCGGCGCTACTGGCACCGCTGGCGCAACCCCGCCTCCCGCACCTGCCGCTTGCATCGGCGGCGCAGCCCCGCCTCCCGCCCCCGCCGCAGCAGCCGCCCCTGCCGCGGGCGCCCCTGCCGCAGCAGCCCTCCACCCCAATTGATTCTGGAGATGCGCAGCGCCGTCCGTCATGTAGTCGTCATCATGACCATTCGTCGTGATGACGTAAGTCCCATTTTGGTAGGTGATGATCGGACGCGCAGCAGGCCGAGCGACCATGAGCTTGCTGAGCATCGCATCGTACTTCGGGCCCGCCGGCGGCAGCATCTTCGGCAGGACATTGTCCTTACCGTCTTTCAGCACCCAACTCCGTCCGTCAGGAAGGGTGTGCTCCTTGCCATTGACGCCTCGCACCTTGAAATAGAAGTACTGCGGCTGCTTGGCGTCATGCCCTCCATGCAATTGGACCAGCCGTTGAAGCAGTCGGAACGCGAACACCTGGTTCACGTTGGTCGAACCGGGGTGTAGGGCAAACGAGTAACATGCATGCAGCGTGACGGATTGAATCTTGGGCTTCGTCTTCAGCTTGCCACCTGCAAAGAGAAAATCCGCCAACTCTTCTCCACTCTTGAACGGCTCCAACACCTGTTGGTTGCCGTGCCCGACGACGTGAATCTTCGTCTCGTGCGCGGACTCCTTTCCGCTCAGGTAGGCCTTGTAGTCATGCTCGTAGCAGATCTTCTCGTCGTACTTCCCCGCCGCAATCTTCACGCCCCTTCCCTTCCCCTGCAGCTTCGCCTGCAGGGCCTTGGCATCGGTGTCCAACTGCTTCTTCGTGACGTTCCACGCCACCATGTCCTGGGCTGACTTGGGTTGTTTGGAATAGAGCACGAGAATCATGTCCGCTCTCCGAATGTGAACGTCGATCTCGAAGCCACCGGGATGGCCGTCGCGATCGGCTCAGCCCACAGCCAGCCACGCGTCGCCTACGGTCAGCGCTCGCGCAGCAACGGGGATGCCACGCGATGAAGCCGCGATCGCCGCGCTCTTCACCGCTCGTGATCACCGAATCACTGGCCGACCAGTGGCCGGCCAGTGGCCGGCCACCCGAGACCTGCGGCTCCCTCGCCCACACCTCACCCCACGCTGACCTGCTGCACCGGCTCGCCCGCATACATGTCGATCGCATCCCTACCAATGCTGGCAACGTACCCATCCGGTCGGACGAGCACCTTGAATCCATCGCTGCGGGTGAGCTGCGTCGCGCCCGTCCCGCGCAGGAAATCGTAGAGGCGGCGGCCGCCCGGCAAACGAGCATCGGCCACGCGATCACCCGGATGGAGATCGCCCAAGGGACGGCCTCTGGAGAGCTTGCTCTCGCGATAGTGAATCCCGAGCTGGTTCGTGAGCGCGCCGCGCTTCATCGAGCGTTTCACGTGCAGGCGCTTGCTCAAGCGCAGCACCGCGGCGGCGATGGGGAGCCTCTCGTCTTCGTAGCTGTCGAGGATGGAATCGGGCCCGCCGCGCGCCGCCCAAGCGAGCTTCCATCCGAGGTTCCACGCGTCTTGAACGCCGGTGTTGAGCCCCTGACCGCCCGCGGGTGAATGCACGTGCGCCGCGTCCCCGGCGAGGAAGACGCGGCCCACGCGGTACCGATCGACCATGCGCACCTGCGGTGTGTAGAGCGACTCCCACGAGACCTCCGTCACCCGATGTTTGCTCGCGCGCTCGATGGTCGAGACGAGGCCGCGGCGAGAGGCGGCCTCCGTCGCGGTCACTTGGAAGACGTCGGTGTGCGGCAGCGGGCAGAGCCCCAGCGTGCCGCCCGGCGCGAATGGGTAAACGTGCCAGTCTTCCCGCGAGAGGCCATCGATCTTCACGTCGGCGACGAGCAGCGTTTGCCCATCGACCGCCTCGCCCGCGAGCGCGAGCCCCAAGGCCTTGCGAACGCGGCTCCGCCCGCCGTCGCAGCCGACGAGATAGGCCACCTTCAGCGTCTCGCCCGTGCTCGTAGTGACATGCACGCCGGTCTCGTCCTGGGTGAGATCCTGAAAGCCGACTCCATGCTCCACGCGACCGCCGAGCCCTTCGAGCCGCGCGCGCAGCACCTCCTCCGTGCGGAACTGCGGGACCTGCACGAGGTTCGGGTAAGGCACCGACTCGCTCGGTGGATGACGCGTGCCGAGGGATCCGCCGCGGAACGAGAACGGGCCGACGTGGAAGCGCAGGCGCTGGTAGAGGCCCGCGTGCTTCGACAGCGCGTCGATGATGCCGAGGTGATCGAAGATCTCCTGCGTGCGCGGCTGCACGCCTTTGCCGCGGGAGCCTGAAAAAGGCCCGGACGCTGCGTCGATGATCCGAAACGGCACCGAGCGCCGCGCGAGCTCGATGGCCAAGGTGAGCCCCGTCGGCCCGGCGCCGACCACCAGAACCATACACCGTCCATCATTTTCGTACAACATACGAACAAGTTAAACGTACACCGTACGAAATCAAGCCGAAGGCATGCTTTGCCGACGATTCGCGGGGCGACAGGCCAACGGAGTGGTCGCGCGGGGGCCTGCCGTCGTACACTGTACGAGTGCCGAAACGACGTCGTGAAGATTCGCTCTGGCTGCGCACCGAGCCGGGGGCGCGCAAGCCGCGCCTCTCGCGCGCGAAGATCGCCGAGGTCGCCGTGGCCATCGCCGATCGGGAGGGCTTCGAGGCCGTGTCCATGCGCCGCGTGGCGGAGGCGCTCGAGGTCGGGACGATGAGCCTCTATTACTACGTGAAGACGCGGGCCGAGCTCATGGCCTTGATGGATGATGCTTTGATGGCCGAGCACCTCTTGCCCGCGGTGACGAAGAAGGGCCCCAAAGCGCTCTTGGAGATCGCCCTCGGCACCCACGAGATGCTGGTGCGGCACCCGTGGGCGCTCGTCGCCATGCGCGGCGCGGAGCCGGGTCCCAATGCCATGCGCCACGTCGAACAGTGCTTGGAGACGCTCTCGGAGACGAAGCTCAGCGCCAAAGAGAAGCTGACGCTGCTCGCCATGGTCGACGACTACGTGTTCGGCCATGCGCTGCGAGAGTCCGAGTCGCGCGCCGGGCTCGACGAGGCGCTCGCCCAAGCCATGCTCGAGACAGGCGAGCTCCCCCGTGTCCGGCAGACGTTCGAGCACGGCCGGATCGAGGTCGACGCGCGGCGCCTCCGCTGGGGGCTCGAGGCCATCATCGGACGTTTCCTGCCGCTGTGATCGACCAGAACGACACGCGCCGCGGCTCCGGTCAGCGCGTGTCGATCCGCCCTTCCCGCAAGGCGAACGAGCGAAGGCTCATGGCCTCTCGATCGGCTACCCTCGGGCCATGATCGCCGCCGCCCACGAAGCCATGGTGCGCGAGGGCCTCGTCACGCCGGTCGAGATCGGCGGCGCGGACGAGCGCCTCTTTCTGGATTGCGACCTCGCTTCCCTCGCCGAGCACCGGCTCGACGATCACACCGATCCGCGCCGGATCGACAAAGCCCTGCGCGCAACGTGGGCCGCGCGCGCCACCACCGAGCGCGCCTGGTCGCTGCGCAAGCGAAGCGAATACGAGCGCTGCTATTGGTTGCTCGAAGACGGCGATCGGGTGGGGACGATCGCCGTCTCTTCCGCGACGTCGCTGGGCCTGGGTTTCGCCCGAATCGCGAGCTTCTACGTCTTTCCCACCCACCGCGGCCGCGGCGTCGGCCGGCGCGCGCTCGATCGCATGAAGGATGTGATCGCGCGCTACGACCTCGGCATCCGCTTGGAGACGAGCTGGGCCTGGCAGCGCACGGTCCGCTTCTACCTGCGCGCCGGCTTGTGGGTTTACATGTGGAAGCGCGATCTCAGCCTCTTTTGGGACGCCGAGACGCCCGCGCCCCGCATCGCCGTGGGCGATCGCGAAGCGACCCTCTCGGTGACCCGCGGAGACGCGGAGATCGTCCTTTGCCGCGCGCGCCGCCACGGTGACGCGCTCATCCTCGACGAGCCGGCCCGCGGGCTCGATCGCGACGCGTCGCTGGGCGTGGCCCACTGGCACGCGAGCTCGACCCTGGCGCTGGCCTTGGCGATGGCGGGCTTTCCCCTCATCCGCTCCCAAGCCGCTTGGGAAGACTCCTACCATGCCGACGCCGGCCCGCCCGAAGCGCTCGCGTACAAGA
Organism: Minicystis rosea; assembly: GCA_001931535.1. Taxonomy (GTDB): domain Bacteria; phylum Myxococcota_A; class Polyangia; order Polyangiales; family Polyangiaceae; genus Minicystis; species Minicystis rosea. The sequence continues at coordinate 14,860,418 of CP016211.1, read as the reverse complement.
TCACGGTTTGGGAGGCCTGGGACAGAGACCATGGCTGGCGCGTGGAAACGCCGCGGATCCCAGGCCTGTCGTATCCCACGTGGGGAGAGCTGAAGGCCCGCTGGGATCGGGAGAATGCCGCGCTGGAAGCGAAGACGAAGCGCGGATAGCGCCCATCGACGCAAAGGCATCAGCCCGGCACGTGCGCTTCCAGGGCCTGCTGGAGGACGCGCGCATCCTCCGCGCGAAACGCGACGAGCCGAATCGATGCGAAGCCCGCCTGTCGCGCGAGGAACGCGGCGCATTCGCGCACGGCAATCGCGCTCGCCGCGTCGATCGGGTAGCGGTACACCCCCGTGCTGATGGCGGGAAACGCGATGCTCTGCGCGCCGTGCGCGTGCGCGAGCTGCAACGACGCGCGATAACACGAGGCGAGGAGCTCCGCTTCTCCCTGATTTCCCCCGTGCCACACGGGTCCCACGGTGTGAATCACGAACCGAGCCGGCAGCCGAAACCCCGGTGTCAGCCGAGCCTCGCCGGTCGGACACCGCACGTCGGGCCGCACGAGCGGGACCGCGCGACAAGCCTCCACGAGCTCCGGCCCGGCGGCGGCATGAATGGCGCCGTCGACCCCGCCGCCGCCGAGCATCCATTCGTTGGCCGCATTGACGATCGCGTCGACGTGAAGCCGGGTGATGTCGCCGGTGACGACGGTGAGCCGGCCGGCGATCGCAGCATGGGTATCCATCGGGTCTCGACGGTAACACGGAATCACGCCTTCGGCCTCCGCGTCCCGGCGCGCTCGATCACGGGAGCATTCGCCGCCGAGCTCGCTCCATCTCGCGTCCCCTCGGCGCGCGAACGAGGCGCGGCGCGATCGTCGCGCGAGCCACCATTTCTCGGTCAATTCGAGCCATTTACCACCATTTGCGTTGCTCGCCCCAACGCCTTCACGCACATTGCGGCGGTGAAGCAGGCGCTCTCCCGCATCACCTTCGGGCTCGTGATCTCGGGTGGTCTCCTCCTCGGCTCGGCGTGCGGCGACACGGGGGTCGCGCCGGCGGGCGGCACGGGCGGGGCCGGTGGGAGCGGCGGCGGCGATGCGGGGCCGAGCGTCGAGATGAAGCGCGACGTCGTGGTCCATCTGTTCGAGTGGCCTTGGGCGGACATCGCGCTCGAGTGCGAGTCGTACCTCGGGCCTGCCGGTTTCGCGGCGGTGCAGGTCTCGCCTCCGAGCGAGCATGCGGTGCTCAGCGGCCATCCCTGGTGGGAGCGATATCAGACGGTGAGCTACGGGCTCGAGCACAGCCGCAGCGGGACGGCCGCCGCGTTCCAAGACATGGTGTCGCGCTGCGCCGCCGCCGGCGTGGGCATTTACGTGGACGCGGTCATCAATCACATGACCGCGCAGACCAAGGGGACGGGATCCAACGGCACCGCCTACACCAAGTACGAATATCCGGGCCTCTACACGGCCGCGAGCTTTCATCAGCCCACGTGCGCCATTCAAGGCTCGGATTACGCGAGCTCCCCCGAGAACGTGCAACACTGCGAGCTGCTCTCGCTCGCGGATCTCGACACCGGAAAGGCCGAGGTGCAGGACGAGATCGCCGGGTATCTCGCTGCCCTCGTGAAGATGGGTGTGCGCGGGTTCCGCATCGATGCGGCCAAGCACATCGCCGCTGCGGAGCTCTCGACGATCTTCACCAAGGTCGCGGCCGCCGTGGCCCCGCACAAGGCACCTTACTATTTCCTGGAGGTCATCGATCGCGGCGGAGAGGCGATTCATTCGTCGGATTATCTCGGCGTCGGGGACGCTTCCAAGAGCGCCATCGACGTGACCGAGTTCAAATACGACATCGTGAGCCGCGCGTTCTTGAACCAGGGCGGGGCCACGCTCGAGAGCCTCGAAATGCTGGTCGACGCGGCGGACATGCTGCCTCGCGATCACGCGCTCGTCTTCACGGCGAACCACGATACGGCCCGGAGTGACGCGGTCTACTATGCCGACGGCGTCCTCGACGAGCTCGCGGTCACGTTCGCGCTCACGTTCCCCTATGGACACCCGAGCTTGCTCTCCGGCTATGCGTTCGATCGCAGCACGGACGCGGGTCGATCCCAAGGGCCGACGTCCGACGCAGCAGGCTTCACACTGCCTATCTACGCGTCGGGCGCGACGGCGCCGAGCTGTGCGACGGACCTCCTCTCCGCCGCGCCGGGGACGTGGCTTTGCGAGCATCGCCGCCGCTTCATCCCCGGCCTCTTGGCCTTCCGGCGCGCCGCGGCCGACGCCCCGCAGGTGACGAGCTTTTGGAAGAATGGCAATCAGATCGCCTATGGGCGTGGCGGCGCCGGATTCGTGGTGTTGAACCGGACCGACGTGCCGCTCGCGGAGACGCTGCAAACGGGGCTCGCGGAGGGTGCCTATTGCGATGTCTTCGGCGGGGGTCTCGAGGCGTCCGCCTGCACGGGCAAAGCCATCACGGTGGGCGCGGACGGCAAGGCTGTATTCGGCGTGCCGCCCATGTCGGCGGCCGTCCTCCACGCCGGCGCGAAGCTGTGACGTCGAGCGCGGATCAGCGAGCTTTGCGCTCCTCGATCACTTGATGACGAAGGGAATGCGGGCCGTCTGCAGGAAGCGCCCGAGGGGCACGCCGCGGCTCGTGGGGTTCGGGATGTCGCCTTGGTTGTCGAAGAACTCCACCTTGACGAAGGCGTTGACGGGCACGGCCGAGCGGGCCAGCGCGTCGAACCGGCGCGCGGAGCAGATGAGAATGGGCGTGTTGGCCGGCAGGAGGAAAGCGTTGTTGTATCGGCCGAACGGGGGCACGCCGAGGGCGCGGCCATCCATGGCGATGATCAGCACGTCCACCGGGAAGGTGATGCGCGCATTGTTGTAGGCCGAGTCCAGGCAGCGGATCAAAATGGTTTGGTTGATCTTGGCGTTGACGGCGATCTGCGAGCCGGAGACACCGCTGTTGAGCTCCGGCGGGATGAGGCCCGTCGGCCCGAGATCGACGCCGCCCGAGCCGCCGATGGTCGGCGCCAGCGTCGGGTGGATGGTGCCCGTGTTGCCGATTCGCTTCTGGCCGTCGAGCGGCACCACCGGGACGCCGGTGACGAACCAATAATCGGCGTTGAAGTCGTTGAAGAAGCCGATCGCGAAGCGATCGTCGATGCCGGGGAGGTTGCCGGCCCTCGGGAAGAAGGCCCGTGCGTCCGGCGCGAAGTCGCTCCACGTCGAGTCGCGATCGTCGAGCACCCACAAGACCTCGACGTCGTAAGGCACCGTGAAGGCGTGCGGATCGGTGGGGAACTGGTTGAGCGGATCGGGCACGAAGACGCCGTTTTGGGCGTGGCCGCCGATGAAGCCGGGGAATCGAGGGCGGAAGTCGGCGATCGGCGTGACGAGGTTCGCCGCCGTGCGAAAGCGCCCATCCCTGCCGGCGCCGATGGGAATGTTGTTGAGCGTCACCTTGCCAGTGTTCGGATCGGTCGAGGCGATGGACGCGAAGAAGGCGTCGGGCGGATGGATGATGAGGTTACCCTGCAATCCGAACTCGAAGTGCTGCACCGTGTTGCGGTGGCAGTGATAGAAGTACGACCCGATGGCGTTGGGCTGCCATTGATAGGTGTACTGGCCGAGCTCCATCGAGCAGTGGCCGACACCATCGTTGATGGGCGTGGGCTCGATGCCGTGCCAATGAATGGTGTGGGGCGGCGGCCCATGCCCCTGGGTCTCGGCGTGGAAGATCGCGCCGCGCGGCACGCGAATGGTCGCCGCCGGGAAATTGCCATCGTTCGTGGCCGGGTTGTCGCCGTCGCGGAACAAGAAGTACAGGAGGCCGTCTTTGCGCAGATCCCAGGTGTCGATGCGGCGGCCGTGCATGAGATCGCGCTGCACCGTGTGGGGCTCGCTGGGATCGTCCTGGAAGCCGGCGGCCGCCATGACCTCGGGGACGGGGTTCGCGCGCACGCCGTTCGGGAGCGCGTTCAGGTTCAGAAGCTCGGGTGTGTCCGGGCTCTGGGTCGCCTGCGTCGCCATCGGCGACATCTTCTCCCAGAGGCCGGCTTCCCCGGCGGGCTGCTGCACCGAGCGACGGAGGATGCGAAAGGCAGGGTTGTTGAAGCTCATGCGTCTTCTCCTCGGCGCGGGGCGCGCTACATCGACTCTTTGAAGGGAGGCACGGGGCCGGCCGGGGGCTGCGGCGTGAGGTTTTGATTGGGCCCGAAGACGGCCCGCTGATTCTCGGCCGCATCACCGCCCGCGAAATTGCCGTCGTTGAACGTGAGCGGCGCGTGCGGGAAGGTCATGACCCCGGTCGTCGGCGAGAAGCTGATGTTGGAGCCCGCCGGCGGCGCGGGCAGACGGCGCAGCTCGTTGCGATCTCCGATGAAGTTGATCCCCGACACCATGCCCTGGTTGTAATTGCCACCCTGAGCCGTCTGCGAAGCCTCGGAGTGATCGTGCATGGGGTAGCAGAGGGGCGACATCGTCACGTGGATGGGCGTGTTGCCGAGCCTCGTACCGACCTTGGGAATGGCCATGTTGACCTCCTGGATCGGCGGCCACGTGGTCACGCCCGGCGGCGTGTCCCCCGCGCGCATCTCTCCATTTTGCATGACCACGCCGAACTCGGGGATGGGCGTGGGGACGACAGGCAGCGGAGACGAGAGATCGGGCCGATTGATGCCCAGGTTGTTGGGGACGTCCGGTGGACGCATGTAGGGGACGAGCCAATCCCAGACGTCGAGCGGGTGCGAAGCGAACGTGTCGACCCAGATGAGGTTGTCCTGAATCCCGCGCACCACGTTGGGATCGAGATCGGCAAAGGCATTGTACTCCGTTCGCTGGGTGGACTCGCTCCGGACCCGGAGCACGTAAACGTGGTTGGCGTGGATGTGCATGCAGTGGGTCCACATGCCGGCGTTGAGCACGCGGATGACGCACGGCTCGCCCACGCGGAGGTGGGGGCAGACGAAAGGCGTGTTGTGGGAGAAGTGCCCGCTCTGGCCGCTGATGGTGAAATACTGAGGCGTCTCTCCGGCGTTCTTGGGAGGCTTGTTGGCGCCGTCGGGCGTGAAGTCGTTGTTGAGGAAGCGGTTGCGAAAATCCCCCGCCGGAAACTCCTGGCCGGGGCGGAATTTGCCGACCGCCGCGAAGAGGTTGGGGCTGGCCTCGTGAATCAGCCACACGTATTGGCGAAAGGGAGGCGTGTTGGGGAACGGCGCCGGGTTCACGCCGCCTTCGGCCCAGGCCAGGCCAGGAAACCAGGGGCGCGCGCCGAGATCCGCGAAGAGCTGAGTCACGTTGGGGTGCGTGCCCGCCGGATCGGCGGCGCTGTACGGTGTGCCGTTGGCGGGATTGGGTAGGACGACGAACGCGCCGTGCAAACCCATGACCCGGTTCACGGGGGCGTTCAGCGTGTCGAAATAAAGATACGTCCCGGCGCTGCGGGCCGGGACGCGGATGGTGCCATTGAACGTGGCGTTGGGCGCGATGGGCCCAGTGGTGAAGCCGATACCGGGGATGGCGAGCTCGTGCCGCTCGTCCAGGTTGTTCTTCACGCGGATGGGGATGGTGGCTCCCTCTTGGGTGAAGATGAGCGGCCCCGGCGTCTCGGCGGGGAGCGTCGCCTCCTTGTAGATCCAGAAATAGCACTGAGCGATGTTGGCATCAGGATTCAGGGCTGGATCCTGGTGCGTCACCATGTCCTTGAGCGCATCGGTGATGGTGAAGTCGAGCGACTGCACCGCGATGTTGCCGCAGCCCTCGAGGGCCTCTCCTACCACCAGGGTGGCCATGGTGCCCCCGATGGTGCTCGCGATGAATCCTCTACGGTTGATCAACATGGGCTATCCCCCCAATCGTTCACGGTGGCGCGGCGCCGTTCGGCCTCGCGAGATCTCGAACCGGCGCCGAGGGCGGGTATGCGGTGAAGACCCGGTGTGGCACGGAGCCCCGATTCTCTTCTCGATGGGCCGGTGAGCACACGACGCGCACGACGGCACGCGCTCGGGTGCAGATCCGGACCGTAGCGCCCCTTCTGTCTCGCTGGTGTCGGCGCAGACCTGAAAACCAGGAAGAGTGGGGCCTGCTCGGTCGGGGGCGAGAACACCGGATCTCGTATCGCGGTATGGAGGAAAGCTCGCTTCCTGCGAGAGCACGTATCCAATCCTCCGCGCGAGATGAGCCCTTTGGCGTGCGCTCACGGGCCTTCACCGGGGCGCGATCACGCGGACGCCACCACTACCGCGGAGACTTACCCATGCAGCACGCGAACCATCCATCCGAGAGACGGCCGGGGTGAGCCGAGGCGAGATGGGCGTGCGGACAGCGCTCGACGTGGAGCCGGAGGAGGGCGTGAGAATCCCCAAGAGAACACCGACGGATTCGTCGGCCGTCAGGTACGCGTGACGCGGATCACGCAGACGTTGTGCGGCGCTCGTGCCTTGTCGCACTTGCCTCGGGACCGACTCGCCCGGGGCGTGCGGCCCGACACGCGATTTCTCGAGAGGTGGAGAGCCCGACAGCGCTTCGTGACGCGGTTGCCGCGGCCTCGTGACACGGTTGCCGCGACCTCGTGACGCCGTTCCTGCTACCTCGCGACGCGATTCCCGGCTATTGCTCGGAGTCGTGCTTTCTCGGCTCCGCTTCTCCTTCGCCGCCATTGCCCTCTCCGCGCTGCTCGCCGCTTGCGGCGGATCGAGCACCACCGCCTCGTCGAGCTCCGGAACGGGCGGCTCCGCGGGCGGAGGCACGGGGGGCACCGGCGGCGTGCTGCCGCCGCCGCAACGGTTGTCGATCATGGACTGGAACGTCCGCAACTACTTCGACACGACCCAGGACGGCGCCGACGAGGGCGTGCTGAGCGCGGCCGATTACAACGAGAAGCGCGCGGGGATCGGCGCGGTGATCGGCTCGCTCGCGCCCGACATCGTCATGCTCGCCGAGGTCGAGAACAAGTTCGTGCTCGACGACCTCAACGCGTCGGTGCTCGGCAACGCCTATGTCGACACCGAGATCTTCGACGGCAACGATCCGCGCGGGATCAACGTGGGGATGCTCTCGAAGGTGAAGCCCGACAAGGTGGTTTCGCACAAGGACGACGCCTTCACGCGCAACGGCACCAATGGCCCGTCCTATCATTACGCGCGCGATTGCCTCGAGGTCCATTTCACCTTCAATGGCCGGCACATGGTCGTGCTCGGGGTGCACTTCAAAGCGAAGGCGTCGCCCGACGATCCGGACAAGCGCCTCGCCGAGGCGCAGCACACGCGCGCGATCGCCGACGCCATCATGGCCGAGGATCCGGGCGCGGGCGTGATCATCCTCGGTGATTTCAACGACACGCCGGGGTCGCCGCCGGTCGCCGCCGTGGCCGGCGCCGCGCCCGCGCTCTTCACCGACGCGGCCGACGTCGTGCCCACGGCGAACCGCTACTCCTACGAGTTCAACGGCACGCTGGAGCTCATCGATCACCAGATGGCCAATCCCCTCGCGGCGGCGATGCTCGATCCGGCCACGGTCGTCATCAAGCACGGCAAGGCCATCGACGACGGGAGCAAGGCGGGGAGCGATCACTCGCCCATCTTCGCCGTCTATCAGGTGCACTGATTTACACGGCGGCCCCACCACCCCGTGATCCGCCCGAGATTTTCAGCATGTTTCGCCGCTTCGGGCCTCACGTTCGTCGCATCGGGATGCGGACGAAGCCCTCGGCCGCGTGAACGAGGAGAGCGGCGCGATCGCCCCGGCGCTTTTAGGTCGGCTTAAGCTCGCTTCTCCGCCGGTGCGCTACCATGCTCTTCGTCCTTCGAGAGGAGCTTTGCATGACGCGTAGATTTTCCTTGGGCGCCTCCGTCGTCTTGATGCTCTCCGCCGCCGGCTGCGGCTCGACCGTGATCGGCGGCAACCTCGGCGGGGAGGGCGGTGACTCGAGCACCGGCGCCACGACCCCGCCCAACCCGACGACGACGGGCGGATGGACGACGACGACAGGCGGGTGGACGACGACCACGTCGACATCGACGTCGAGCACCACGACCTCGAGCAGCGGCGGCTTCGGCGGCGCGCCATCCGTTCCCACCGACGTGCCGCCCCCCGGGCCTCCGCAGGCGGGAGATGGAACGGGCTCTTCGACCTACGCGATCAGCAGGCTCTTCATCGGCGACACCGAGCGCAACGGGACACCGAGCATCCAAGCGTGGAAGCAGTTCGGCTACAACCTCGATGGCCAGATCTCCACGGCCAACTCGGTGGGGCTGTGCTTGCCGCGCAAGAACGCGTCGCCGCACAACGTCTATCCCGACGGCAACAACGGCATCGACAACAGCTTCGGGAAGAACATCGTCCCCATCCTCCTCGGGCTCCAGTCCGACGTGTCGGTCAAGGTGAACGAGTCGATCGCGCTGGGCCGGCACACGATCCTCCTCGATCTGGACGCCTTGGGCGCAGGATCGAGCTACAACCCGTTGGTTGCGCGTGCCTACGGCGGCGCGCAGACCTCCGGCACGCCGCAGTGGAACGGGAACGACGTCTGGCCGGTCGCGTCGATCAGCTTGGCCGCGCCGCCCGCGCTCGGTTCGGCGAAGGCGAAGGCGCCGCAGAGCTACTTGGTCGGGAACACGTGGGTCGGGCGCTTCGCGGGGGAGATCCGCGTGCCGCTTTCGACGGGGAGCTTCGACATCGAGCTGCCCATCAAGGATCCGGTGATCACGATGGTCCTCGACGGCGCGCACCAGAGCGCGACGAGCGGCACCATCGCGGGGGTGATGCCGACGGATGCCTTCGTCACGGTGATGAAGCAGGTGGCCGGATCCTTCGATCCCACGCTGTGCAGCGGGCCCACGATCGACTCGATCGTCGCGCAGCTCGAGCAGGCGTCGGACATCCTCACGGACGGTTCGCAGGATCCGAGCAAGGTGTGCGACGGCATCTCGGTGGGGCTCGGCTTCGACGCTCGACGCGTCAACGTTGGTTCCGTCGTGACCACGCCGCCGCCGCCCAACCCCTGTCCTTGAGCCATCCCACCTGTCCGTTCAGGTCCGCGAGAGCACGGTTTTCGCCGTGCTCCCGCGCGGACGCGCGCGCCCTCCTGGGCTAAGCTCGGCCCGTGGCGGTGAAGCGGCGCGAGAAGAAGCGGAGGGCTCCGCGCGATTGGGGCCGGCTCTTCGCCACCACGCTCAGCGTGATCTTCGCGGTCATCGGGGCCGTGCCGCTCGGCCTCGGGTTCTTGGTGCGGACGGCGACGGTGCGCGGTTGGGCTGCACGCGAGACGTCGGCGCTCATCGCGCGCGAGCTCGGCGTGGCGGCGCGCTACGACGTGGCGGTGCAAGCGTGGCCGATGCTGGTCGCGCTCGAGAACGTGGTGGTCGACGCGGAGGGCGGCGGCGCGCCCTTCCTCGCGGTCGAGCGCATCGCGGTGCGCCCGCGCCTGTTTTCCCTGCTCGCGGGGCACCTCGACGCCGGCGACGTGGAGATCGTCGGGCCGCGCATCCGCGCGGTGGTGGAGGGCGGCGAGCTCAAGAACCTGCGTTACAAGCTGCCCGCGTCGTCGGGCAGCTCGTCGGGGAGCGCGCCGCTCGCGTCGCTCTCGATCACCGATGCGCGCGTCGACGCGACCATCGAAGGCGTGAGCATCTCGGCGCGCGAGCTGGACGCGGACGTCTCGACCGAGCAGGACCACGCCCTCGAGATCGCGCTGCGCGCCGGTGAGACGGCGATCACGCGGGTGCACCCGTTCCCCGGACGCGAAGCGACGGAGGACGCCGTCGACGACGACGTGATCTGCCGCTTGGAAGCGCGCGTGCGCGTCCACGGATCCCGCGTGCTCGTGCGCCGGCTCGAGCTCGGGGCTCGGTGGATTTCGATCCCGATCCGGGCACGCGGCCCTCGTGCAACCTGCGCGAGAGCGACTGGCGCGGCGTCGACGTCCGCCTCGGGGCCGTGCGCATCGATCTCCCCGTGGCGGCCAAGGGCGACGTGCCCGGCTCGCCGCTGCGCGCGGGAGGCCGCGTGCACGCGCGCGTCCCCGCCGCGCTCGCGCATCGCTTCGCCGACATGGCGCACGTGACCGGATCGATCACGCTCGACGTCGAAGGCGAGTACGACGGCCGCTCGCGCCTGCCGTTGATCTCCGGGCACATCTCCGCCGATCGCCCCGGCACCGACGGCAAGGTCTTCGGCAAGCGGGTCGACCTCGATCTCGCAACCACCGCCGATGCCGTGCGCGTGACCCAGCTCGTCTCGCACTGGGGGGATGGCAAGGTCACGATCCCCGAGGTGGTCATCGAGCCCTTCGCGCCCGGCGTCCCGCTCAACGCGGGGCCGATCGCGCTGGAAGGCATCGAGCTCCACGGCCTCCTCCGCGATCTCGGCGCGCACCCGCAGGCGCACGTGGCGTGGACGCTGGAGAAGGGCCGCTTCGACTTCTTCAAGGGTCACCTCTCGCCGCTGATGCTCGAGGGACCGCTCTCCGTGCAGACGCGCGGCTTCGAGATCTTCGATCGGCCCGTGCTCGATCCCGGACGCCAACACATGATGGGCGTGCGCGAAGGCACGCTGCGCTGCAACTTCGTGGTCAACGGTCAGGAGAAAGGCCCCTACAAATTCCCGGGGGTCGTCATCTCCAACGCGGCCATCGAGACGCCGCGGTCGCGCCTCTTCACCACGGTCACGCTCGGCTTCAACAGCGTGATCGACATCGACGTGCAGGAGGGATCGCACATCGATTTGGCGGAGATGTCGCCGCTCGGCGCCGACATCGCGCTGGGCGGGACGGCTGCGCTTCGGGTGAGCGGGCGCGGGCCGTTCCAGCACCCGAAGCTCGCCGGTGAGCTCAAGCTCACCGACTTCGTGTTCGCGGGGCTCCCCGTGGGCGACATCGAATCGCCGCGTGTCGCCTTCGAGCCGATGGTGCTCGATCTCTACGACGCGCGCATCCGCCACAACAAGAGCGCCGCGCGATCGCCGCTCATCAAGCTCGCGTTCGACACGGGCGCCCTCGTGGTCGCCGACGCCGAGATCGACAGCTCCGATGCGCCGGGGCTCCGCCTGCGCGATCTGTTCGAGGTCTTCCGCTTCGAGAAGGATCCTCGCTTCGCGGACATCGACGGCACGGGCCGCGGCAAGGCGCGCATCCACTATGCGCTCGGCGGTCGTGAGGATCGCTGCGGCGGCGGGCTCCTCTCGGTGCGCGCCAGCATGGATCTGTCCGATGTGGCGCTCCTCGGCGAGCGCTACGACGGCGGCACCATCGACGCCGACGTGCTCTGGGATGATCAGGCGGCGGGCACGGCCGGGATGGTGATCGATCTGCACTCGGCCACGCTGCGCAAGGGCGAGGGATCTCTGCTCATCGGCGCCAACGTACGGCACGGCGGCTTCGTACGCGGCACCGCGGTGGCGAGCGGCATCCCGCTCTCCAAGCTCGACGCGCTCGGCGCCTCCGGCAAGCTCTTCGATGGCACCGCGTCGATGGTGGCCGAGATTTCCGGGACGCTCGGCGCCATTCAAGCCAACGCCGACATCAACCTCTCACGCGTGCGCGTCGGGCCCGCGACGCTCGGGCCTTCGCACCTCGGCGTGGCCCTCACCGGCAACTCGCCCGCGACGGCGGGCGCGGCGCCGCGGGTGAAGCAGAAGACGGCGTGCGGCAACCCGCGGACGTCGGCGTTCGATCCGGCCGAGTACGAGAAGGACATCTCCGACGGTGACATCGTCGTCGACGGCGCGCTCTTCGACGGTCAGGTCGCGCTCCAGGACTTGCGCATCAGCCGGCAGCGCCACAAGATCCTGCGCGGCACGGTGGTGGCGAAGGGGCTCGATCTGGGCACGCTCGCGAACCTCGTCCCCGGCGTCGCGTATGCGGGCGCGTCGCCGCGCGGATCGCTGAGCGCGACCCTCGCGGTGAAGAGCTTACCCTTCGATGCGCCGGCGCGCGCCGATGTCGGCCTGGTGCTCGAGTCGCTCGATCTCGAGCGCGCCGGTGCCCGCCTGCGGCTCGCCGGAAAGACGGGGCGCATCGCGCTGGCCAACGACGCGCTCACGGTGCCTGATCTCAAGCTCGAGGTGCGATCGGCGTCCGGGCTCACGGCCGCCGTGGTCGCGGGCGGCACGGTTCGTCACGCGATGACGGCGCCCGATCTCGATTTCGCGGTGCGCGTCGAGCCCATGGATCTCGGGCGGCTCAGCGCCGACATCCCCTCGGTCGATCGCGCCGCGGGCACGCTCGCGGCGAGCCTGCGCATCCAAGGCACGCCGGCGACGCTGCGCTACTCGGGCGATGCGTCGTTGCGCAAGGGCGAGCTCGCGTTGAAAGGCGTCCCCGTCGCGCTCTCCGAGGTCGACGTCGACGTCGAGATCGGCAGCGGCGAGGCGCGCTTCCGGCGCGCGCAGGCGCGGCTCGGCGGCGGCACCGTCGAGGTCTCGGGGCGCGTCCCGCTGCGCGGGCCCGAGGCGGGATCGTTCTTCGCGAACATTCACGCCAAGGGCGTGAAGCTGCCTGTCTCCGAAGGGATCAACCTCACCGCCGACGCCGAGCTCGAGGCAAGCTATCGCCCTTCCTCCGGCGAGCGTGGCCAGCGCGCGCTGCCCGACGTGAAGGGCACGGTGGAGCTCACGCAGTTCAGCTACACGCGCCCGATCGCGCTCAACCTCAGCTTGAGCCAGCTCGGCCGCGCGCCGCGCACCGCCGTCGACACCTACGATCCGGCCAACGACGCCGTGCGCTTCGACGTGAACCTGATCTCGCCGAAGCCGCTCCGCTTCGCCAACAACCTGGTGGAGATGGATCTCCAGGTGATGAGCCCCGGCCTCGTGCTCTCGGGCACGAACCAGCGCTTCGGCGCGCGGGGCCTGCTTCGCATCTCGCCGGACTCCAAGATCCAGATCCGCAACAACGAGTTCCTCGTACGCGAAGGGTTCGTGCGCTTCGACGATCCGCTCAAGATCGCGCCCAAGGTCGATCTGCGCGCGCAGACGGAGTACCGGCGATACGCGTCGAGCAGCCAGACCGATCAACCGGGCGCGGCCGGCCCATCCTCATCGATCCAAGGCGGCAGCGGGCCGTCGGGCTCGGGGCCGTCGCCGCTCTCATCGGCCGCGAGCACCAACTCCGCGGGCCTCTGGCGCATCACGCTGCAAGCCCGCGGCGACGCGGACAACCTCAAGGTGACGCTCACCAGCGATCCGGCCTTGAGCCAAGAGGACATCGTCTTCCTGCTCACGATGGGCATGACGCGCGCCGAGATCGATCGCGGCGCCGCCTCACTCGGTGAGAGCATGGGCCTCGAGGCGCTCTCCGCGCTGACGGGCGCCGACAAAGCCGTGAAGCAGATCGTGCCTTTGATCGACGAGTTCCGCTTCGGATCGGGTTATTCGTCGCGCACCGCGCGCACCGAGCCGACGGTGACGGTGGGCAAGCGCATCACCGACAACGTCCGCGCCACCGTCACCACGGGCGTGAGCCAGGATCGCGAAGTACGATCGAACCTCGAGTGGCGTCTCAACCGGCAGATGAGCGTGCAGGGATCGTACGACAACCTCAACGACGTCTCGACGTCGCCCCTTGGCAACATCGGCGTGGACTTCCGGTGGCGGCTCGAGTTCGAGTGACGCGCGCGGCGCTCATCGGGCCCGCGATGGCCTCGCTCGCGATCGGCCTCGTCGCGTGCGGCACCGCACCGCCTCCGCTCCCCGCGCCTCCGCCGGAGGTGCCCGTCGCATCGGCGACGGCGACCGCTGCTCCCGTCGAAGCGCCCTCACCGCCGCCGCTGCGTCTGCCGTGTGCGAGCGACGATCTCGTGGGCTGCATCCGCGGTTGCGACGAGCACGTCACCGAGGACTGCGTGATCCTCGGGGTCATGTATTTGAACGGCGCCGTCGTCACCATCGACGCCGAGCGCGGCGTGACGTTGTTCCGCAGCGCCTGCGCCGACGGGAGCGCGCGTGGTTGCCTCAAGCTCGGTGACGCGCATCACGCGGGCCTCGTGCCGGTGCCGCCCGGCCGCAAGGTCGACGTGCACGCCGAAGAGGTCTCGTTCTACCTGCGCGCCTGCGACGGCGGCGCGAACCTCGGCTGTCTCGCGGCGGGCCGCGCCTACGTCGACGGGCACGGTGGCCCCAAGGATCCGGCCGCAGCGGCGCAGTTGTTCGAGCGCATCTGCAGCCGAGGCAATGCGGCCGCCTGCTTCGAGCTCGGCCGTCTTTTCCAACGCGGCGAAGGTGTCGCATCGAAGCCCGAGCGCGCAATCGAGCTGTTCCGGCGCGCTTGTCAGCTCGGCCTCGACGAGGGCTGTTTCCGGGTCGAGAAGCGCGGGGAAGAACACTTCCCCCGCAGGTGAAGCGCGCGCGTCCGATCTAGCCATTGTCACGCAGCCGTTGTACTCGTGTTCCATGACCGCCCTCTCCGGCCCGCCCTCCATTCGCGACGTCGAGGAGCCCAAGCTCGGCGCAATCATCGAGCTCATGTTCCTCGCGGCCTTCGCCGATGGTGACTTCGGCGACGACGAGCGCGCGCACTTCAGCAAGAGCATCGAGTCGCTCACCGATCGGCGCATCTCCGGCGGCGCGGTCGAGGAGCGCGTCTCGCGCATCACCGCGGACCTCGCGCGCGAAGGCCGGGCGGCGCGCCTCGCTTCGGTGAAGGCGCGCCTCGGCGATCACGGCTCGCGCAAGGCCGCCCTCGGCCTCGCGATCCAGGTCACCGCCGCGGACGGCATCATCCGCACCTCCGAGCGCGAGCTGATCCTTGAGGCCGCCCTTGCCCTCGACATCGACCGCGACGAAGCCGCCGACCTCGTGACGAACCTCACGCACTGATGCGATCCGCGCCGTCGCCCCGGCTTCTCGCGACGGTTCGCGGTTCGCGGTAAGCTCAACTCCGTGTCGAACTGGTCCGCTACCGGGTCGCATCTGATCCCGTTCCCCGTGCAGGGCTCGATGCTCACCTCCACCCGGGGGAACTACGTGGTGGGCCAGCTCATCGGGGACGGCCAATACGGCTCCGTCTACGAGTGCATCGGCCCCTTCGATCAGCCCTATGCGCTCAAGATGCTGCGCCCCGCCAACAAGGCGTATCAGGCGGTGAAGGAGGAGTGGTCGCTCGAGATGCAGCGGCTCGAGAGCTTCCGCCACCCCAACATCGTCTACATCCACGACGCCTTCGAGAACAACTACCTCTTCTACCTCGCGCTCGAGCGCTGCGACACGAGCCTACGCGCGCTCATGGGCCGCCCCTTCGGGCACGCGCTCCTCATCGAGATCGCGCGGCAGCTCTTGATGACGCTCCAATACTTGCACGACAACGGCGTCGTCCATTCGGACCTCCACGCCGGCAACGTGCTCATAAGCCAGCTCGATCATCATCCCATCGTCAAGCTCACCGACTTCGGCGTGGCGCATCAGCTCGACGGCAACACGCGTTGGTACCGGCCGCAGGTGGCGAACCCGAAGATCCTCACGCCGGAGCTGGTCACCGCCGGCTACACCACGACGCAGAGTGATCTCTATCAGCTCGGGCTCCTGCTCTATCAAATGCACACCGGCTTCCCCGCGATCGACGTCTCCACCGCCTATCCGGAGATCGCACGCCAGATCTCGGACGGCGGCCCGCGCCAGAAGGCCGAGGCCCTCGGCACGCCGCTGAGCCAAGTGATCGCCAAGCTCCTCCGCCGTCGCGACGCGTACCGCTACCAGTCCGCTCGCGAAGTTTGGGACGATCTCCGGCAAGTTCCGCGCTGGTGACGCGTCCTTCGGGCCTCGCCGGACGCGGCCCCGCGCGTCGACCGGCACCGCTACCCGCGATGCATCACCTTGGTGCAAACCCTCGGTCCTGCTAATCCAGCGGGCATGTCCTCGCCCCGCGTCGTCTCGCTCACCCCGGCCGTCTTTCACCTGTCCGAGGCGGTCAACCAGGTCTCGCGCACCTACGGCGAGAACCCGATCGTCCCTCGTGGCCCGCGTCTCAAGCCGCTCATCGATCGCGTGCGCCGCGGGATTCAGGATGCGCTCGGCGCCCCCGATCACGAGCCCGTCCTGCTCACTGGATCCGGATCCACCGCGATGGCCGCGGTGCTCGGCTCGTGCCTGCGCCCCGACGAGCGCCTCCTCGTGATCCGCAACGGCGCTTACGGCGATCGCATCCTCGAGTTCGCGGGCACGCTGCGCCAGCCCGTCGTGGACATGAGCCTGCCTTACGGACAGCGCCCCGACCTCGCCGCCATCGAAGAGGTCCTCGCCGCCGATCGCGTCGACGCCATCGCGATGGTCTACGGCGGCACGTCGACCTGTACGCTGAACCCCGTCGCCGAGGTGGGCGCGCTCGCCCGCAAATACGGCAAGAAGCTCCTCGTCGACGGCATCAGCGCGCTCTTCGTGGAGCCGATGGATCTCGCGGGGTGGAACATCGCGGCGGTGATGGGCTCCTGCAACAAGGGCCTGCACAGCCACC
This sequence comes from Minicystis rosea, assembly GCA_001931535.1. GTDB lineage: Bacteria > Myxococcota_A > Polyangia > Polyangiales > Polyangiaceae > Minicystis > Minicystis rosea. The sequence continues at coordinate 14,843,985 of CP016211.1, read as the reverse complement.
CGAACCTGACGGTGGCGCTGGTCCGCAAGGACTTGATGGCCGCCATGGAGCACATCGCGCCGCGCGCCCCGAGCCTCGAGCTCTTCAAGCTCTGGCGCGCGCAGCTCGGCGGATCGCACCCCTACACGATCGATCCGATGAGCCTCTGCCAGGTCGAGGCCGCGCTCTCGCATCTCGCGAGCACCGGCGGCGTCGCGGGCCGGCACGCCATGTACGAGGCCCGCTGCAACGTGCTCCGGCCCGGCTACGAGCGCCTCGGCCTGCGCCTCGCGCGGTGGGAAGGGCAGCCGCTCACCGTCATCGGCTCGGCTCTCTACATCCCCAAGAGCACCACGTACGACGCCATGGCGCAGCGCCTCGCGACCGAGCCGGTCGAAGGGCACGTCTTCGAGATCTACGCGGCGCAGGGCAAACTCAGCGATCAGCTCTTCCGCATTTTCAACATGGGTGACTACCCGCTCGACGTGTACGAGATCTTCCTGCGCGCGCTGGCCAAGGTGGTTTGAGCCGCGCCTCGCGCGGCCCGGGGAGTGACGCTCCTCGGGCCCCGTGCGACCCTCTCCGCATGCACTCGCTGCACGCGATCCTCACGACCCCGCTCGACGCCGCGCCCATCGCCTCCCGCGAAGTCTGGTGGGATCGCCACGTGAAAGGCGCGCGCACCGCGCCGCGCCCCTTCGATGAAGCCGTGCTCGGCGGCTTCGCGGCCGATCGCGTCGGCTACGCGTTCGCCTCCGGCTACCAAGCCGCGCTGCGCTCCCTCGTGCCGGATCTACCGCGCGATCTGCCGGCCTCGATCTGCGTCACCGAGCGCGGCGGCGGTCATCCGCGCGCCATCGAGACGCGCCTCGAGCCGCTCGCCGACGACCGCTTCCGCATCACCGGTCACAAGCGTTGGGCCACGCTCGGCGATGCCGCGGGCATCTTGCTCGTCGTCGCCTCCACCGGCCCGGACGAGCATGGGAAGAACCGCCTCCGCGTCGCGCGCGTGGACGCCGCGCTCCCGGGCGTGAAGCGCCGCGCGACGCCGGAGCCTCCGTTCGCGCCCGAGATCGCGCACGACGAGATCGATCTCGAAGGCGTGATCGTCGGCCCCGACGATCTGCTCCCGGGCGATGGCTTCGATCGCTACGTTCGCCCCTTCCGCACCGTGGAAGATCTCCACGTGCAGGCCGCCGTCTACGCGTATCTGATCCGCGAGATCCGAGCCGAGAAGCTGCCTTCCTCCCTCGCCGAGCGCTTCGCTGCCTTGCTCGCTTCGCTCGAAGCGCTGACCGCTGCGCCGCCGAGCGCGCCCGCCGTGCACGTCGCGTTGGCCGGCGCGCTCGCGCTCGCCCAAGGCCCGCTCGACGAGCTCGATCGAGCTTGGGCCAAAGTCGGATCTTCGGCGTACGCGCGCTGGCAGCGGGATCGACCGCTGCTCGCGGTCGCGACCAAGGTGCGCGAGCAGCGGCTCGCGAAGGCTTGGGACGCCCTCGCCGAGCCGCCGCGCGCTTCCTGACGCGCTACCAGCCGAGCATCTCGGCGGCCTGCTGCCGCGCCGCCGGGCTGCGGAAGCGTTGCAGCAAGATCCCCGCGTCTTCGCGACCGACGATCCGATCACGCAGGCGCTCCAGCGCGACCAGCCGATAGGCGTCCGAGCGGAAGCGTCCGAGGATCCAGCTCGCCTGCGGCACCGCGAAGCTGCGCCGCGCGGAGGCTTCGGCGAGCGCATCCATCCTGTCTTGATCGTCGTCCTCGTCATCGAGCTCGCGCAGGAGCGCACGCAGCTCGCTCGTCGTCATGACCGGCGCCATCGGGCGCGCGAGGGGAGGCGCTTGATCGTACCCCGGCGGCGTCGCGTACCCGGCGGGCGGCGGCGCGATCGGCGTGCGGTACCGCGCACCTCCGGCCCAATTCAGATCCACCGGCACCCCGGCCGCGGTGACATCGCCGGACCAGATCTGCGCATCGCCGCGCGACGCGATCACGCGGTAATCACGCCCCGTGGCGACGATCATCGAGCCCGGCTGATCGAAGCGCCCGAGCAAACGGCGACCTTCGTAGACATAGACTTGCCCGCCCTGCGGCGGCGCGATGCGAAGCTCCGTATAGCCCCGCTGCTGTGCGATCGGCGGCGCGCTCTCGTACCGGCCGTTCGGCCACGTCTGCGCGAAGGCCGGAACGGCGACGAACGTGGGGATGAGCGCGAGCGCGCCGGCGAGCGTGAGCTTGAGATTCATGCGGTGTTTCCTCCGCGCCGATGGACGCGGCTCGGAGGAAGGCGTTCAGCAAAACGTCCCCGTCGCAATGATATTTGTTCCGTGATTTCGGGATGATGCCGTGGACTACCATTCTCGCTGAGGAGCGCTGGAATCCACGTCACGCCCAGCACGAGGTGCCGAGTCGATCATCGTCGCGTGTGGGGAGGGGATGATGCAGTCCGCCGGGGCGGCGGCCGCATGGCGTCGAGTGATGTCAGCGAGCCGGGCCGAGGTAGCGCACGTCGCTGAAGCCGAGGTACGTGATGCAGACTGCCGTCAGCGGTGGGATGGCGAGGCACAAGCCGAAGAGCGCGCTTCGACCGAAGGAGCGGGCCACCTCCACTGACACGATGATGTGCACGATCACGCCGACGACCGGGATCAGATAGAGGAAGGCCCACCAGAACGGCCGCCCGGCCATCTTGAGCAGACCGAGCAGGTTCAGGACGGGGATGAACGAAACCCAACCGGCCTGCCCCGCCTTTTCGTACGTCCGCCACCCGGCCACGAGGAGGACGACGAAGATGGCGAGAGAAACGAGCAGCTTCATGAGAGCCTCCCACTTGGCGCCCGAGGTGTCCGGGCCGCCCGAGCTTAGCACCGCGCACCGGTTCGGAATCGGCGAGCACGAAATTTCACGCGCGCACGACGACCTCCAAACAGCCCGCGCACCCTAACCACCGCCGTGGCCCTCGCTAGTCCGCCCGGCCGAGAAAGCTCCCCCACCGAGCCCATCGCGCCGGCGCGCAAGAAGCCGTGTGTACCGTTCGCTCCGGACGGGGTTTGCCGTACCATGACCAGTACCGTGAATCTCTGCCCTACTTGCGGCGCCGCCTACGCGGACGACGACGTCATCTGCGCACACGACGGCACTCACTTGGCCGCGAGCGCGACCCCCGTCGCGTCCTCCACCTTCGAGGGCATACCCTCATCCGGTGCTTGTGACGCTTGTGATGCGGAGCGGGCCGACGACGGAGATGGCTACTGCAGGGTGTGCGGCCACAAGCTCGCCGCGGCTGCGCGTGTCGTTCCCGGCGCGCTCTCTCCGGGCATGCGGCTCGGCGCATACATGGTCCGGCAAACCGCGGGCGATCGCGCCACGGCGTCGTCTCCCGACGGCACCGAGGTGCTCCTCATCGTCGGCGATCCCGACACGCTCTTCGCCGAGGCCGAGGTGCTGGAGCGCATCGGCCCGCATCGATCGTTCCCGCGCGTGGTCGAGCGTGATCACGATCCCACGGGCGCCTTCCTCGCGCTCTCGGCGCCTGCGTGGTCGTCGCAGATGCTGGCCGACGTGGTGCAGGCGCGCACCGTCGAAGAGACCGTCGCGGCCATCGCGGGCCTGCTCGATCTCGCGGAGCGCGTCGAGCAGGCGGGGTTCGGCTTCCAGCCTTCGCCGAGCGATTTGCTGCTCGCGCCGGACGGCACGGTGCTGCTCTCACGCGTGCGCGGCGCGCGGCGTCTCCCGCGCGGCCAGCGCCTCGACGCGCGTCACCTGCTCGAGTCGTTGAGCGAGGTCTTCCTGGCGCCGGCCATCCGCGGGCCGACGTCGCTCGTGCGGTTGCTCGTGCCGAGCCGCGACGCGGGCGGCTCGGTGAGCCGCACCGTGGAGCACGTGCGCGCGGGCCTCGCGCAGGTGCGCGAAGAGATGTCCGCGCCGCTCGGCAAGGGACCCATCGCGGATCTCTGCGATCCCGGCCTGTGGCGCCCGTACAACCAAGACTCGACCGCGGTCGACAGCGGGGCCTCGTACACGGGCGAGCCCTTCGCGGTCCTCGTCGTCTGCGACGGCGTATCCTCGTCGTCGTTCTCGGAGCGGGCCTCTCAGGTCGCGGCTCGCGCCGCGCGGGATGCGCTCGGCCATTTCGCGCGCTCACCCGATGTCTGCCACGAGCCGGCCACGTCCGCCGTGGCGCAGGCCATTCGCGCCGCGCACCTCGCCATCTGCGCCGATCACGTGGCCCGTCCCGTGAGCGATCCGCCGGGCACCACCATCGCGGCCGCGCTCGTCTTCCGCCGGCGGCTCACCGTTGGCTGGGTCGGCGACAGCCGCGCGTACTGGCTCACGGCGCGCGGCGCGGAGCAGCTCACCCACGATCACTCCTGGGTCAACGAGGCCATCGCGCGCGGGGAGGTCAAGGACGCCGACGAGGTGCAAGGCGCGCTCGCGCACACCATCACGCGCTGCCTCGGCCCGCTCGAGGTGGGCGATGTCCCCGTCGAGATCGATCCTGACGTCCGCTCCCGCGAGCTCGTGGGTCCGGGCCTCGTGCTCGTGTGCAGCGACGGCCTGTGGAACTACGCGCCCAAGCCCGCCGACATCGCCGCCGTCATCCGCGCGGCGAGCGACGAGACCAACGCCGTCGAGGTGACGCGCCTCCTCGTCAACTACGCCCTCGCCCGCGGAGGCCAGGACAACGTCTCCGTCGGCATCTACGCGCACGCCTGAGCCCGGCGCACGCGCCGCCGGCCCCGCGAGGCGCGATGCTCCCCGCTTCACGCTGCCGCGAGAAACACGGCGTTTTCGCGATTCCTCGCAACTTCGACGTCGATGGTAATTCGTGCTACCAGCATTGGACCGACACGCGTGTCTCGCGGCGCCGGTGCATCGGAGCGCGCCCTACCGTGGTTGCCTGACTGCGATATGCACCTTGGCCCGAGCGACCAGCCCACGCGTTCAGGCTAGAACATTCGTGGACGGTGCGCTTCGGGGGGAGCGCGCTCAAGAGACCGTCCCAGCCCCCGGGGGCGCGCTGCTCGACGAAAGGTCGACTTTTCAGCGCGCCCCTGGTGGCTGCGGTTCCGCCGCCCGGATGTCGCCCCTTCACCGCGCCCGGGCGGACGGAGCCTCGTCTCGTCATCGCTCCATCCAGGACGACGGCGAGCTCAGCTTCGTTCGAGGATCGACGCCAGCGCGGGCACGATCTCGCCATGGCGGAACGCGTACCCCAGCTCGAGCGCCCGCTTCGGCAGCACGCGTTGCCCGGTCAGCACCACGCTCGCGGCGTCGCCCATCGCCATCTTCACCGCGAAGCTCGGCGCGGGCAGCCAGGCCGGCCGCTTCAGCACGCGTCCAATCGCCTTCGCCATCTCGGCACCGCTCACGGGGTTGGGGGCCACGACGTTGATCGGGCCTTCCACGCGCACGTCGTCGATCGCGAGCAGCGCGAGCCCCACCACGTCGTCGCGATGAACCCACGACATCGCCTGCTTGCCATCACCGATGTGCCCGCCCGCGAAGAGCTTGAAGGGAAGGATCATCTTCTCCACCGCGCCCCCGCCTTCGCCCAGCACCACGCCGATGCGAAGCTGCACGCTGCGCACGCCGTGCTGCGTGACCGCGCGCGCTTCGGCCTCCCAGCGTTGCACCACGTCGGCGAGGAACCCCTCGCCCGGCGCGCTCTGCTCGTCGAGATCCTCGTTCGGCGGCCGCGCCCCGTAGAACCCGATCGCCGAGGCCGACACCAGCACGCTCGGCTTCCGTGCACCGCGCCCGATGGTCTCGACGAGCAGCCTCGTCGAGTCGACGCGGCTCGCGACGATGCGCCGGCGCGCTTCCTCGGTCCATCGCTGCGCAACCGGCTCGCCCGCGAGATGAACCACCGCGTCGGCCGAGGCGAGCTCATCCATCCACGGCCCTTCGGCCTCCGGTGTCCAGGTCACGGCGCGCGCGCCGCTGGGAAGCTTCGCCTGCGCGCGGCCCGCATCGCGCGTCAGGACGACCACCCGATCGCCGCGCCTCCCGAGCTCCTCGACCAGCTTGCGGCCGACGAACCCGGTCCCTCCCGTGATGACGACCTTCTTCACCGGGCCGGTGTAGCGGCTCGTTCGCGCCGCGAAAAGAGGTTCCCTTCTGTCGGGTCTGGACGGTCGAGCACGGGCATGACGAGTTCCGCTTGCGGCCTCACGGTGGTTGTACGAAGAGCCGCGCCGTGGAACTCGAGACCTTCAAGAAGCTCCCCCTCGGCGGCGTCGACCGGCGCGCCATGGTCTCTGCGCTCGCCAAGGACGGGCTCCGCGTAGCGACCGAGCTGCTCGCCGCGCAGCGCCCCCACATCCGTCCGATGGGCACTGCGATCGCGAAGGACGCGGCCGTGCTCATCCTGGGCGGCTCCAATGGCATCACGCGCGCGCTCGCGCTCCAGCTCATCTTCGGCGAGCGGGCCCGTGTCTACGCGGTCCACTACGACAGCGAGAAGATGCAGATCGGCCCGTACCACGTGCAGGCCATGCGCGAGGCCGCCGACGCCGAAGGCATCCCCACCCGTTTCTGGAACGAGGATGCCACCAAGACCGAAGTAATCGATCGCGTCCGCGCCGCGCTCGAGGCGGACGGCATCCGCGTCGTGCACCTCGTGAACGGCATCGCCAACGGCGCCACCAAGCGCTACGCGGAGCACGGCCCCACGCAGGTGAAGGACGTCGACGTGGCCTTCGATCCCGTCCTCCAGATCCCTGATTTCTCGCAGCCCGAGAACGTGCGTCGCGTCGGCCTCGTCGACGTCGAGGTCGCGACCGAAGCCGACATCGACCGCACCAACCGCTTCATGGGCACCTCCTCGCTCCTCTGGGCCGAGCCGCTCGCGCGCGCCGGCTTCCTCGTGAAGGGCGAGAGCATCGTGGCCTTCTGCGATTACGACTATCCCGCCGACGATCCCGTCTACGCCATGGGCCCGCTCGCCGGCGCCAAGGTGCTCCAGCGCAAGACCATGGCGGAGATCGAGGAGCGCTTCGGCGCGCGCACCGCCCGCATCTGCTATCCCCCCGTCGCCACCACCGCGCTCGGCGCCATCCCCGGCGGCCTGCTCATGTACGCGCTCTCCGCGCAGATCCTCAAAGAGCGCGGGCAGTACCGTGACGTCATGGAGCTTGGTGTGGACTCCATGCCTGTCTTCCAGCCGAATTGGGACCGCACCGAGCTCTTCCTCGACGGCGCCTACAAGGACGCTTTGCCCGAGTTCCACGAGCGCAAAGCCCGCCTCACGAGCGCCGATCTCCCGGGCGCGTTCAGCCGTCTTTACGGTTGAGCCGGCGTCGCTCGGACGCTGAAGACACCACCGAAAACGCGCTGCACGTCACCTTTCTCGGTCACCCCGCGAACTCGATGCATGCCGAGCAACGTTGAGCGCCCGCGCCCTGGTGCTCCGTTGCGCGGCACGCTTGCATCATCTTCGCTGACCGCTTGAAGCAATCCCTCCTCGCAACGTCCAACGACGGCATCACCATGGTGGTGTCGCAAAATGGCTACTGTTGCAATTCGGACACGTTTGCCGCCCGACCCTTCCTCATGCAATGGTTGTCGGCGAAGAGCGGCGCGTGTCGAGCTCGGCACCGAGTCTCGAATGACCGTGAATTGCCGCGTGAGACGCGCGGCTACGCCGTCTGGCATTTTGGATCGGTGATTGGTTTTCGAGGTCACGTCGCGGTTGGCGTGCCTCGCGAAGAAGTGGCCTGAGCACTAGCGTCTGCTAGCCTCTCGCTGTCCTTCTCTAATTCGGGTGCTTACCTGGAGGATTGGTCCAATGACGATTCGTTCTTTCACTTTCGTGCTCACGGCTGTCGGTGCTCTCGCCCTCGTCGCCTGCAAGAGCGAGACGGGCACCAACGTCGGCGGTGGCAACGTGGGCGGCACCGGCGGTAACACGGGTGGCGGCGGTGAGGGCGGCAGCGCCTGTGCCGACAGCTGCGCGTCGGCCATCACCGACGGCGGCGAGCCCTGCTCGGGCACGGGCGACAGCGAGTACTCTGCGCTCGTGTCCTGTGCGGAGACCGAGTGCGGCACGGATTGCTCCGGCCTCATCGCCGGCGGCGCGTCCGACTCGGCCTGCGGCGCGTGCCTCCAGGCGAACTGCTCGCCCGAGAGCGACGCCTGCGCCAACAACTGAGCCAAGCCTCCCAAGGCCTGGATACGCTTGCGAGCGGCGGAAACGCCGCTCGCGGCGTTTTGTACGTCGGTCTCCGGCAAAGCATCCTCGCCCGAGGCGAGGGACTTCGATGAGCCCGCCGCGCGGACGTGCTAGGAGGGCGCTTGTGAAGGCCATCATCATCGGCGCCGGGCGGGGCTCCCGCCTGCGTCACCTCACCGAAGAGATCCCGAAGACCCTGGTTCCCATCCTCGGCCGCCCGATGCTCGACGGCATCCTCGAGGCGCTCGCCGCGGGCGGCCTGCGCCCGCCGCAGGTGGTGTTCGTCTGCGGTTATCTCAAAGAGACGATTCAAGCGCGGTATCCCGATCTCACCTATGTCGAGAACACTGCGTGGGAGTCGAACAACATCCTCGCTTCGCTCCTTTATGCGCGCGAGCACATGAGCGAAGGGTTCATTTCGACGTACGCCGACATCGTGTATCGCCCGGCCGTCGTCGAGGCATTGGCACGCTCGCCGCACGATCTCACCCTCATTTGCGACACCGCTTGGCGCCGCCGCTACGTCGGCCGCTCGCAGCATCCCGAGACCGACGCCGAGAAGATGCGCGCCGACGGCGATCGCATCGTCGAGCTCTCGCGCCGCATTCCCTCGGAGCTCGCCTCGGGGGAGTTCATCGGTGTCCTCAAGGCCTCTCCCGCGGGCGCGGCGCGCCTCTGCCGTGCGTTCGACGAAGCGCGCGCGAAATACGCGGGCCAGATCTTCCGTGAGGGGCGCACCTTCGAGAAGGCGTACCTCATCGATCTCCTCCAGCACATGTTGGAGCAGGGCGAGGTCATGCACCGTATCGACACGGACGGTGGATACATGGAGATCGACACCCTCGAAGACGCTTCGCTCGCCGAGGCGTGGTGGGCGGATCGATCGTGATCGCGATGGGGCCGCTCGCGGCCCCGCGCTGACACGCTGGGCGAACGAGCGTTGAGCGCTTGAATTCGCGGCTCTCCGCGCGGACCATCAGGGGATGCGCCGCCGCGAAGCATCCTCCGCCATTGCCGCTCTCCTGGCTCTCGCCCTCCCATTCGGTGCCATTCACGGTTTGGGCTGCTCGAGCCCTGGAGAGACGATGGCGTCGACCAGCGCCGGCGGTGCCGGTGGCACGGGCGGCACAGGAGGCACGGGTGGCGTCGTTCCGCCGCACGACATGGTCTGCGTCGATGCGCCGGTCCCGAGCCCCTTTGCCGGCACGGACGATTGCCCGGCGCCGCAGCCCGACGCGCCCGATGCGCTCGACGAGGCCCTCGCCGCGGGCGACATCGATCGTTGCCGGGTTCGCCTCCTGCCGGAGGTTGTCGCCCTCTCCGGCTGGCCGGAGGAGATGCTCGTCGATCGACACCGTCTCCCCGATTTCACCCCGCTTCATCGCGGCCCGCTTCGCTTGCCTTCCTACGCGCGCGAGACACGGAGCTTCCTCGATACGGCCCTGGCCTCCGCGAGCCCGGTGAGCGGCACGCTCGCGGCGCTCTCCACGCGGCACGGGCACGTCATCGCGGGCGCTTGTGTCGATCTCGTCGCCTTCGCGCCGGCCGCCGAGGATACGACGCCGCTCGCCACGGCGGTGCTGCTCCTCGACGAGCACCTCGGAAAGCCCGGTGACGAAGCCGCCCTGCGCGCAGGAGCCATGTCGGTCCCGCTCGAGCTCCAGCGCCGGCTCGCCCGCGTGATCGGCGCGCTCGATCACGCGGTCTCCGAAACGAAGGCCGCGCTCGGCGTCACCTCGACCTCCGATCTGCGTTATCTCGCCGGGAGCCACGCGCTCTACGTGCCTTCGATCACCACATGGGATACGAGCGCGGCGGGCATCGCCAAGCTCGACGGCGTCGACCTCGATCGCCTCGCCGACGCGGCGGCGCTGCTGGCGCGCACCATCGAAGAGGCCGATTTCGCGTCACTCCCCGATGCCACCTTCGCGCCCTTCGAAGCGGAGACGCCGGTGGGATCGATCGTCGTCCACGACGCCGCCGCCGACACGTACAAGAAGGGTAGCTTGGCCGAGAAGCCGCTTCTCCTCTTCGATCTCGGCGGCGACGACACCTACGAAGTCCCCGCGGGCGCCAGCGACGACAAGCGCCCTGTCTCGATTGCCATCGACGTGCGCGGACAGGACACCTACGGATATGCCATCAGCGCCGACACCGCCGACGGCGACATGATCCCCAGCGACGGCAAGGGTCGATATCACTCCACCAAACCACCTACCGAGGACTATGGCCCCATCACCCTCTCCCGCGTGGCGCGGCAGGGCGCCGGGCTCGCCGGCATCGGCATGCTGTTCGACCTCGGCGCCGAGAACGATCACTATCGCTCGCTCGCGCTCTCCCAGGGATTCGCGGCGGCCGGCGTGGGCATTCTCTACGATGCCGGCGGCGACGACGTCTACGAAGCGGAGGCCGGTGCGCAGGGATCGGCCATGTTCGGAATCGCGGCGCTCATCGATCGTGCCGGCCACGATACCTATCGATCCTTCACGATGTCTCAAGGCTTCGGCGGCGCCGTGGGCGTGGGCGCGCTCATCGATGCCGATGGTGACGACACGTACACCGTCGACATCGGTGATCCGATGCTCGGTGGTCATTCGCTCTATTTCTCACCGCAGCTCCCGGGGGCGGGGAACAGCTCGATGTCGCAGGGCGCCGCCCAAGGCCGGCGCCCGCAGAGCGCCGAGGACGCCGCGTACATGGCCGGCGGGCTCGGCCTGCTCTACGACAAGCAGGGCAAGGACAAATATACGGGAAGCGTCTTCGCGCAGGGCGTGGGCTATTGGCAAGGCATCGGGATGTTGATCGAGGGCGGCGGCGACGACGAATACGACGCGCTTTGGTACACGCAGGGATCGACCGCGCATTTCGCGCTCTCGATCTTCCTCGAAGCCGGAGGCGACGATCGGTACGACCTCGGCGTCGTGCCCGCGGCCACGTCGATCGGTGTCGGCCACGATTTCTCGGCGAGCATTCATCTCGACGAGGGCGGCGACGATCATTATCGCGGGCCGGGCCTCTCGCTCGGCAGCGGCAACATCAATGGTATTGGCTGCCTCGTGAACCGCGGCGGTGACGATGTCTTCGAGGCCGCGGGAGATCCCGCGCTCGGCGCCGGCAATTACTCGGCCGAGGCCGATTATGGCGAAGATCGTCAAATGGCGCCGACGATTGGCATCTTCGTGCACACGGGCGGTCCAGCGTCTTACGAAGTGGGCGGCGTGTCCCGACCGCTCGCCGACACGACCTGGAGCTACGAGCCTCAGCCCTATCCAGCACCACAGATGGTGACGACCGAGCACGGCTGCGGCGCGGATCGGCCCAGCGGCACCGTGTCGCTTCCCTAGCATTTCGAGCGCGCTCGGGGAGTGTTGCATTTTGCGAATGCCGCCGGATTTCAGGCGGGCAGCACGAAGGGTTTCGCGCTTTTCGGTCAGGGTGTAGGCTCCGGAGACGCCCTTGGAGCAAGACCCGACGGCAGCTGATTACCTGGACGCGATCTTCGCGGCGATCCGATCCTTCGCCGAGGAGATGGAGAGCTCGAAGCGCTGGCTTGCGCGTGCCGACAGGACGCAGAGCCCGCCCTGGCGGCTCACCTTCCTGCGCGAAGCGCGCGCCGCCTTCGATCGCGCGGCGCCTCGCCTCGACGCGGTCGCCGAGCGGCTCGCGGCCCTCGGCGCAGCGGACACGCTGCCGCCGCCGCTCGATCGGGTGCACAAGAACCTCGCCACGATGCGCACCGATCTCGCGACCCACGGCGATCGCGTGCACGACGCCGAGGGGAAGGTGCCGCCGATCGGAACGGCCTGAGCGCCTGCGAGCGCGAGGTGACCGACGAGGCGGCTGCGCGCCGCGCGTTGCGAGAGGCTTCCGTCGGTCGACCTCCCTGCAACGCGCGATGCTCTTTCGGTCACATCGTCAGCTCCCGAACAGGCCTCGCAGGCCCGCCATCACTTTGGCGGCAACACCGCCGCCCGCCGGCGGCGCGACGCTCACGTCGACGTAGCCGGGGCTGCCGCCGCGCTCTTCTTCGAACATGTTGCGCACGCACACCGCGAAGCGCGAGAGCCCCGGCTGACCGCTGCGATCGAGCGTGACGCCCGTCGCCGCGAGCGGCACGCGCACTTGGCTGTTGCCCTCGAAGTCCACCGAGAACTGCTTCACCTGACCGCCGCCCACGACGCGCGAGAGCGCATCGGGCAAGCAGACCCAGAGCAGATCACCGGGCTTGTAGCCGCCCTCGATGGTGACCTCGAGCTCGACGGCATCGAGCGCTTGCAGCTTTCGCGTCGCGACGTCGCCCTTCTTCATTCGCACGGCGATGGGCAGCGATCCCATGAAGGTGCCCCAGTCGTCTTCGACGAGGCGGGTCACTTCGACGGCGGTCACCGCGTCGACGGCGCGCACCGATCGGATCGGCGAGGTCACCGCCACCGCGTCCACCGTCGTGAAGCGCGCGCCGTCGATCTCGACGAGGCCCGTGCCGCCGATGACCTTGGCCGCGGAGAGCTCGGCGGCGAGCGCGATCGCTGCCACCGAGTCGACCGTGGAGTAGAGGCGCCCCGTGGGGCCGAGCGCTTTCAGCACCGTGTTCGCGAGCGCGAGCGCGCGTGATCGATCGGCGGCGTTTCCGCCGCGGATCAGCGCCGCCGCGGCATAGGCACCTTCGGCCCGCATGGCCACCGCACCGCCGTGCCAAGGGTTCTGCGGCGCTGCCGGCAGATCGGCTCCCGCATTCGCTCGCACGAAGGCGAGCGCGGCGCCGTGATCCTTGCCGAAACGGATCGCCGCATAGGCGTCTCCGCAGCTCGTGATTCGTCGCGGTGGCCACTCGAGGCCATGGGCACGCATCGCGTCCTCGGCCATCGCGAGGGCTTCGTCGATCGCGGCGGCGAGCGCGCGGCTCGGCCCGAGATCGCGCAGCAGAGCCAGGTTTTGCAGGTGTCGTGCGGCGAGCGGGCTCCAGTACGGGCTCGGCTCCGGAGTCGACTCCGGATACATCTTGAACCCGCGCCCGCGGAGCCACATCGATGCTTCGCGCCGCACGCCCGCGAGGATGATGGACTCCGCGCGATCGCGCCTCCGGCGATCACTGCCGGCGAGCGCGTACATCGCGCAGGCGGAGAGCATCTTCGCGGCCGTCTGCTCGCAGCACGCGTGGCCGTAGTCCGCGGTCGCATCGAGGAGCGCCGTGAACGGTCCATCGATCCCCGGCAGCACTTGCAGGTGCCGAATCGAAGCGTCCGCATCGCGCGACACGCTCTGTCCCGGCTCGAGGAACTGCACCGTGCGCGCGAGCCGGCGCAGCTTGCCCGGCACTTCTACATCTCTTGCCGTGCGATCCACCGCGCCCGAAGCATCCTCGATCGTCGCCTCCCAATGCCCCGGTCCGACCAGGAACGACAGCTCCGCGCGGCCACGAGGCAAAGGCTCTCCGGACGCGAGCGCGCGGCCCTCCGCGAGCAGCGGCACCTCCGCGCCGTCGCGCGTCACACGCACGCGCGCGCCTGATCGCGCTCCCACGTGCACGCGCCCGATCGCACCGTCGTCCGGGTGCACGAACGCCGGTACATCGAGCGACACGAAGACGTCGCGCTCCGCGCGAAACCGCTTCTCCGTCGCGGCCCAATCCGCACCGGCGACGGCGAACGCTTCCACCACGTAGTCCGCGAAATCCGGCCCGAGCCGCACCGCGACGCTCGCGCGTCCGGCGCGCGTCTCCACGAGCCCGGCGAAGATCACCTCGGGCTCTTCCACGGCCGGCATCGCGGTCGCATCGGCCTCGCGATAAGGCCCTGCGCTCGCGGCCCCGCCTTTCGCGCCGTGCAGCGCGGCCCTCGGCGCCGCCATGGGAGCAGCAGGCCTCGCGGCCATCGGCGCCGGCGGCGGTACACCGAAGCTCGGCGGTGCACCGAAGCTCGGCGCCGCCATGGACTCCATGGACACCGGCGGACCGAATCCGCCCGGCGCCGGCGGCGGTACACCGAAGCTCGGCGGTGCTCCGAAGGTCGGCAAGAACGTCGGCAACGGCGGGAGCTCCTCGGCGAGCGTGCGCGTCGGCTTTCCCAAACCGAGCTCCTTCGACGCGGCTTCAGCCACGCTCTTGATGCTGCCGGCGAGCCGGCTCTCCGGTGTATCCGGCGTCAGCAAGCGCGCGTCCTTCACCACCACGTAGACGGACACGTCGTCGCCGCGCCGCCCCGTATCGATCTCGACGCGCACCTCGTCGCCGGGCACCGCGCGATCCGGCACCGTCAGCGTCGGTTTCATCGACGCGGGCGTGATGGTCGCGGCCCAGCCTTCCCACGGCTCGCCTTTCACGTATGCGCCCACGGCGAGGACGGCCATCGGCTCGGACACGTCGACATCGATCGATTGCCCCGCGCGCATCCCCGCGATCGCGATCTCGATCACCCCACGTCGCTTCAGCGCCTCGTAGCGTTCGTCACCGCGCAGCGCCGCGAGATCGTCGTCCTTGCTCAGATGATCGAAATCCTTCCATCCCTCGCGGATGGCCTGGGCGAGCGCGGCGACGGCGCGCCCGCGATCCCCTTCGCGCGCGAAGCAGCACGCGACGTAGTACGCATAGTTCGGGTGCGGTGCCGGAGATGCTGCGCGCCCGGCTTCGAAGAGCGCGCGTGACTCCTTGAAGCGCCCCTCGTGAAACGCCGCTTCGGCGCGGCGATAGCAATCGTCCACCGTGGCCGGGTGCGGCGCCATGTCGGGATCGACCGCGTCCGCCCGCCGCGCGGGGAACGTCGGATCGATCACGACCACGCAGGCCGAGTCCACCTCGACGCTCGCCGTGAGGCGCGCGCGGCTCGCGTCCACGCGCTCCAAACGGAACGGCGTCGGGCGCAGCGCGCCCTCTTGCAGATACACGCCGCGCACGGGCATCGCGCCTTCCCCGGGGATCAGCGCGCCCGTGATCTCGTAGCCGAGCGTGGAGAACGTCGTCTGCGATCGCTCCGCCGCGCGGCTCCCCACGATGGGCACCGTCGCCGTGCGCCCCGCGTCGGCCGCGAGCTGCACGTTGATCGCATGCGGCCCCTCGCCCGACAGCGTGAACGCCGCCGTGACGAGCCCATCGATCGCGTCGGCGCTCTCGCGCGCGATCCGCCTTCCGCGATCGGTGAGCTCCAGCGCGACCTTGCCCTCCACGGCGCTGCCGAAGCTCTCCAGCCGGAGGGTGAACGTGAGCCGCTCTCCTTGCAGCCGCCGTTCGACGAGGCTCGCCACGAGCGGCGCCAATCGATACGCGGCCACCGTGAACGTGCACGCGGGCGCGCCCTTCTCGGCGCCGCGCAGGCGGACCTCGTAGTCGCCGATCGGCAGATCGCGGAGCGTCACGGCCGCCGCGCCGCGCGCGTCGAGCGTCACCGGATGCTGCGCGAAATCAGCGCCGTTCTGGCGGATCTGAAGGGCCGTCACCGACTCGGGCGCGAGCGGATCGAGCGCGAGGAGGTGCACGTCGTCGCGTCGCTCGCGATACAGCGCCTTGTCGCTGGTGACGACCGCGAGGCTCAGCGCGATCGTCGGCGGTGCCAGCGTCGCTCCGGGCAGCGGCACCGGCTCGGGCCCGAGGAGCGGGATGATCCGCGCTTCGGGTCGCCCGCCGAAGAGGCGCGCGACCCACGCGAGCGCCGGACGCGCGAAGGCGTCCTTGCTCACGAAAGCGAAGGCTTTGCCGAGGAGGATGTCGCCGCCGACGCTGTGCGCGAGGGCGAAGTCGTTCGCGGTGAGGCGCATGCCAGCACGGTATCGCGCCCCCGCGCGCCGCGGAACACGTGCCTCTTCTCATGCACGCGACCGTCAACCGAGCTCCTCGCGGGCCTCCCATGACGCGCCACGACATGTCAATCGGATAAGCGTGCTCCCTCATGACGCACCCGGGCGTCGAGCTCCGCGATGAGGCCACTCCCCATCTGCGCCGTCGCGTTTCGATCTGTAATTTTAGGTCGAAATCACCATCGCCGACTCATGTCGCGGCGCGTCTTCAAGTTCGTGTCATTCTTGTGTGACACGATCGAGATTACCTCTCTCCCTCTGCTTGACACCGGAGATTGCCTCTCTTTACGATCTCCACATGACATCGACGAAGCTTGGATGGGGATTGGTTGTTTGTCTCCTCACCGCCTCCGTGACCGGCGTGGCCTGCACCGCGGGCGGGGAGGCGCCCCATGGCTCGGGCAGCGGCGGCGCCGGTGTCGGCGGGACGGGGAGCAACATGACCTCGGGCGGCGGTGAAATCAGCTTCACCACGTCGGGCAGCGGCACGGGCACGCCCACGGACGGCGGCAAGCCCGCCGTGTGCGACGACGCGGGCCACTGCTCCTGCATCACCATCGCCTCGCTCGGCAAGCCCGCGCACTACGGGAGCGACAACGACAACACCGACGCTTTCCAGACGTGGCTCAACACCAAGAGCAGCGCCAAGGTCGATCTCGTCACCACGCGCACGCCCCTCACGCCCGAGTTCCTCGCCAACTACGACGTGCTCATCCTCCAAGCCCTCGAGGACGCCGAGAGCGGCCCCTTCTGGCACTACGAGCAATCGGAGCTCGATGCCCTCGCGAATTGGGTGAAGAGCGGTGGTGGGCTCATCACCTTGACCGGCTACGGCGGCGACGCGGGCGAGGTCGATCCCGACAATCAGCTCCTCGCCTTCACCGGCATCTCCTACAACAAGGACGACATCCTCGGTCAGTGTCCGGGCGGCGTGCCTTGCTACTGCTGGGGAAACTCGGTGCCCATGGGCGGCTTTCAGGCCTCTCACCCCATCTCCGCCAACATCACGCAGATCGCCGCCTTCCACGGCCGCTCCATCAACAGCACGGACGCGACGCTCGTCGCCGGTGAAGGCGGCGTTCAATACGGTGTCGCCAAGCAGGTGGGGAAAGGGAAGGTCTTCGTCTTCAGCGACGAGTGGGTCACGTACAGCAGCCAATGGCTCGGCAAGCCGCAACAGCCGCCGAACCCCAACGACCCTTGTTACGACAACGCCAAGGGCGTGTGGAAGACGGCGGACAAGGTCTTCCAGGTGCCCCAATTCTGGTACAACGTCATCAAGTGGGCCGCCCCCGACACCGATTGCGACTTCGACATCGACGATCCCGGCGTCATCAAATGATGTGACTGGGCGCGTCGCGCTCGCGCGGAGAGAGCTCTTCGCCGCCGGCCATCGTCCGGCGGCGAAGCTTCATTTGCAGGCTTCGCCCACGGTGGCGGTGCAGTTGCCGTCACCGATGCAAATCCCCTTCTGACAGCTCATGCTCCAATACGAGCCGCCGGCCGGGCACGGGCAACAGGCCGGCGCGCACTCGCCGGTGTCACCGCACGTCTCTCCGCCCTGCTTCGTGCCCGGCGTGAAGAGCGGCGGATCGGCGCACGTCGCGTTGTTCTGCACGGCGCCCCATCCCGACCCGCTCGGCGCCGTCGGATCACCGGTGTTGGTGTTGGTCGTCGTCGTGCCGCCGCCGCTCCCATCGCCGCTCTCACCTCCGCAGGCCAGCGCGGTGAGGGCGACGAGAGCGCAGATGGAAGCGAGCTTGTCGAATCGCATGATCGACCTCCCCATGATGTTCATCCATTCTCGAGGTTTGGTGAGACAGGCGACCTCGCCTGTCGCATCTGGGCCTTTTTCCAGCGCGCGCCCCGCTGCTCGGGGTACTGCGCGATCCGGGCCCAGGAGATCTCCTAAACCTCGCGCCCAAGCTCGTCCATCGCATGCCCATGCGACGTGCGCCCCAGCGAGGCGTTCCCCGCGGAGGCGCACGCACATCGACATGCAGGTGCGCCATCGGTCGACATGCTCCGCTCCGCGGCGGTGTCGCGGACGACGTGAGGCACGATGACCCAGCTTTCGGCCGAGAATGGTAGTCCGGCGGCGAAAGGCGATGTCCACCTGCCGGCTTTTGTTCCGTCTCCAAACGCCGCACAGTGTTGGCGCAACCTCGTTTGCAAAAGCATCATCGACGCCCCGTGATGCGCTTGCTGCCCGTCGCGGCGCGGTGATCCTCGCACCGCACGCGACGGACGGCCTTGAGCTGAGGAGGCTGTCATGAAACCTTCGATCGTCACGGGCGCCGTACGCGCCGTGCGGACGACTTGGATCCTTTCCTTCCTGATTCCCGTCGGCATCGTGGCTGGTTGTGGCTCACCCGACAGCGCCGCGGAGTCGAGCGAAGAGGCGCGCTCGGCCCTCGAAGTGCCGCCCACGCTCGTCCCGCTGAAGGGCGTGCCGGTGCCCCAACCCGCGCAAATCGCCCAGTACATCAAGGATGAGAAGGCGGCCATCGCGCTTGGCAAAGCCCTCTTCTGGGACCAGCAGGCGGGCAGCGACGGCCAGGCCTGCGCGAGCTGCCATTTCAGCGCCGGCGCCGACGACCGCGTGCGCAATCAGCTCAGCCCGGGCCTGAACAACGTCAAAGACCCGGTCGCCGCCAAGAAGTTCAACAAGACCGCGTCCGGCGGCTCCGGCGGGCCCAACTACGTGCTCAAGCTGGCCGACTTCCCGTTCCACAAGCTGGCCAACATCAACGACCGAGACTCCGCGGTCGTCTTCGACACCGACGACGTCTTTTCTTCACAGGGCGTTTTCGACGCCAACTTCCAGAATACCAATCAGGTCGCCGCGGACTCGTGCACCAACGTGCCCGACATCTTCTCCATCGGCGGAATCAACCTGCGTCGCGTCGAGCCGCGACAGACGCCCACCGTCATCAATGCGGCCTTCAACTTCCGGAACTTCTGGGACGGCCGCGCCAACAACGTCTTCAACGGCGTCGATCCGTTCGGCAACCGCAACCCGAACGCCCGGGTGTACGCCGTGCAGAATGGGCAGATCCGCCCGATCCGCATCGCGCTGGAGAACTCGAGCCTCGCGTCCCAATCGGTGGGCCCGATCCTGAGCCCGTTCGAGATGTCGTGCGCGAACCGCACCTTCGCGGCCGTGGGGCGCAAGCTGCTGCGGCGCCGGCCGCTTCGTGATCAGCAGATCGATCCCACCGACAGCGTGCTCGGCGTGATGCGCAATCCGTTTGGAAATGGCTTGAGCACCGTTTATCTCGACATGGTCCAGAAGGCGTTTCAACCGCGCTTCTGGGACAGCACGCAAACGGTCGCCATCGGCGGCACCAACTACACCCTGTCGGAGGCGAACTTTTCCCTCTTCTGGGGCCTCGCCATCCAGGCTTACGAGCGGACCCTCGTCTCGGACGACAGCCCCTTCGATCGGTTCCTGATGGGCAATGCCAACGCGCTCACCGCGCAGGAGAAGCTCGGCCTGGACGTCTTCTCGACCAAGGGCAAATGCATCAACTGCCACCATGGCCCGCAGCTCACCGCCGCCGGCACGCCCACGTTCGCGGAGGCGCAGGAAGGTGGTTTGGTGGAGCGCATGCTCATGGGCGACGACAACGCCGCGCTCTACGACACCGGCTTCTACAACATCGGTGTCCGGCCGACGTTCGAGGATCGCGGCGTCGGCGGCCTCGATCCGTTCGGCAACGCGCTCTCGTTCACGCGCCAGGCGAAGCTCCTGGCCGCGGGCAAGAACGTGCCCGATCCGTTCCAGGTCGTCCCGGCCACCTTCGTGGTGAGCCCGGACAAGCCCGTCGATCCCAACGAGCGTGACGCGGTGGACGGCGCCTTCAAGGTGCCTGGTTTGCGCAACGTCGCGCTCACCGCGCCCTACTTCCACAACGGTGGTCAGGCCACGCTCGAGCAGGTCGTCGACTTCTACAACCGCGGCGGCGATCGCCGCGGCCCCAACGGCAACGACACCACGGGATTCGGCCCGAACCGCTCGAACCTCGATCCCGACATCACCGCGCTCGGCCTCACCAACGCCGAGAAGGCGGCGCTCGTCGCCTTCCTGTGGGCCCTGACCGATGATCGCGTCCGCTTCGAGCGCGCGCCCTTCGATCACCCCAGCCTCAGCGTCCCCGAAGGCGCCCTCGGAGACACCGTCACCGTCTACGACAACGGTGGTCGCGCCAAGGAGAAGCTCCGCCAGATCCCGCCGGTCGGCGCCGGTGGCCGCATCCTGCGCGGCGTCCAACCCATCAAGGGCCCGTTCTGATCGACCCGCCGCGAGTCCTCTCTTCACCATCGTTCACCGGCGGGTGAGCCTTCGCTTCGCGCGTAGCGCTCCCCGCCGATCCCCAAAGCATCCTCGCGCGTGACGAGCCCCGCCGGCCTGAAAAGGCCTCCTCTTCCATTCCGCATCATCCTCCACGCCTTCGCGTTTTTCACCCTTCACGGCCCTGCCTCGCGAAGGATCGAAATCGCCCGCCGAGCCGGCATGGGGATGACGGTGGCCTCGATTGCGCACGGGCGTCCCCAACGTATGTTTCGACGAGGGGGCATGATCGCGCCCGGCGCTCGGAGCCTGCGCCGGTGCGGCGCGGTGTGCCCACGATCGACGAGGGCATCCAATGAAACGAGCGATGATGACGAAGCTGGGATGTTTGGCGATGACCCTCCTCGCCTCGGCCTGCCAAGGCTGCGGTCCAACGGCGGAGGAAGGCGCCGTCCCGGAAGGCATCGTGGAGCCCGTCGGCGTGGCGCGCTCGGCCATCGCGCGCTTTGCCTTGACCTGCATCAAGAACGCCACCGGCAGGGGCATCAACTACGATCTCAAGTGGGGAGACGGCCCTTGGACGACGTACCGTGTCGAAGGGAACGAGGGCTCCTATCGCTGGCACTCCAAGGCCTACGCCGTGACGGGCGAGCCCCGCTCTCCCGAGCTCACCATCCGCTTCGACTCCGACATGACCGATGGAACGAGCTACGTGGAGTACTCGCTCAAGAAGTACGCGGCCCCGGAGGAGTCGTGTGAGCTCGGCAAGATCTATCGCTTCGAGTGGGATGGCTCGTCGAAGCGGTACATCGATTTGAAATCCGTGAACTGAGACCTCGACACGCGAAGCGCGCCGGCGCCTCCGGACGGCGTGCCGTCACGAGCGGAGAGGCCGGCCGCTCGTGGCGTTGGGACGCGGCCGGAGCGAGCCGTCCGCATGTCCCAGCCGTCCGTCGACAAAGCTCCGTGATCCGTCCGAGCGACGACGAAGGAGCCGATGACGGGAGGCCGCGCCCTTTCGTGCGTCAGTCCGTGACCAGCGGGCCGGTCTTCACGGCCTCGAAATCGCTGCCGTGGATGTGGCTTTGCATCCAATGCAGGTCGTCGTCGTCCCATTGCAGATCGGGAGCGCCGCTGACGTACAGATTGGACCCATTGTCGGCCAGGATCATTCCGTATTTCTTCAACGCCGCGAGGACGACCTTCGCCTGCGGAGAGGCACCGCTGATATCGACGCTCGCCTTGAGCCGCAAACGCAGGCCCATCGGCGGGAGGTTCGGGTTGGTGTCGTCGGACGCATGATGGCTGGCCGGCGCCACGTACGCCGCCTGCGTGTTCGATGCCGTGAAGCGGAGCGCGTGGTTGATCGCCCCCTTCGAGGCCTCTTCGTAGCGCGCGAGCCCGGGGAAGATGGGCAGCCCCGCGGCGTCGGCGCTCGTCCAGCCGGCGGGACGGGTCGAGTTCTTCTTCAAATCCCAGATGGCGCCCGAGCCGGCATACCAGCCGTCGGCCTCGTGATCGGCGGCGAAGAGCTCGTAGAGCACACACTCTTGGCTGTGAATCATGAGGATGTGGCGATCACCGCCATCCTCGATGAGCGGATCGTTTGGGATCGGATAAGGCCCCGGGTCGCTCTCGTCGTCGTAATCGAAGGTCACCGGCGACTTCGTCACGCTGCTGTCGACGTATTGATACGGAATGCCATACTCGGTGCCGAAGTCGGGGTGCAACGCCACGCTCTCCCCCATCGACTTGATGTAGGCATCGGAGAGCGGGTCGACATCGGCCTTGGAGATATCGGTGTTCCACCAATTGTCGGTCGGGAAGACGGAGCACGCCGTGGAGGGCACGCCGCCCGTGCCCGTCGTGCCGGTGCTGCTGCTCGTGTCGCTGCCCCCCGTCCCCGTGGCGGTGGTGCCACTGCTGCTCGTGCCGCTGCCTCCGGTGCCGGAGGCGCCGGTGCCTTCACTGGTGGCCGAGCCGCTGCCACAGGCAACGAGCGAGACGGAGAGAGCGAGCACCGATGTGGAGAAGAGGCGGGCGACAAGCATGCGAGGGATGCTCGCATGCTCGGCACCAGGGTTGGAAGCAGTAATGCTTGGAGCACAAAATGCCAAAGCCATAGCAAATCTGTGTGCTCATCTCCCCGCTCCCGTACGGACGAGCATCACGAGCGCCCCAACGATCGGGCAGGCTGACTTGCTGCACATACGTGGTGCCACCGTACGGGACCAGGTGATAGAAAGCAGAGCCATGGGTGTGGGACGAGAAGAGAACGCCGTGGAGCGCTCCAACGAGACGGCGGCGCTCGACTTCGACACGTGGGCGGGCCTTTCGGCGCAGCTCCTTCATCGCGACATGGATGAGAGGATCGATATCCTCGACGAGCGCGGTGTGACGCTCGAGGATTGGACGAGCTCGGACGATCACTACGCGCGACTGCTCGTCGCCGATATTGCCGCCGGCCGCATGGAGCGTCCCAACAGCTATGGCCGGAAGTGCGCTGCAGAGATTCAGCGCCGAAAGCAACCGGCGCACACGCCGCACGAAGCAACCGACACGCAGGCTGGAGCAGCCCTGGAGCCCGAACCCGCGACGCCGGCTCCGGCACCCGAAGCGACCGTTCCGACGTTGCTTCAAGAGCCGCTGACCACGAGCGCGCGGGTGGCGCCCCCGCGGGAGCTCACCTCCACGCTCGCGGCCGAGAGTCTCCCCAGCTTCATCAAGCAGAGCGCACCGAAACCGTTGCCCTTCGGCGGCACGCCATCCGCCGAGTTCTTGGCAGGCGCAAACGCACCCAAGCCCGTCCCGACATCGAGCGTTGGGGCGACGATCGGTGTCAACGCCGATCTCATGTCTCAGGTTCGTGCGGCGCTGCCGTTCGCGCCGCCGGACGATGTCACGCAGAAGCCCAGCTTGGCCGCCGTCGGCGAGACGAAGGCCGTGGACGCGGCGCTCCTGGTGCAAGCCGCGAAGATGCTGCCATTTCCCACATCGGCAGGCGCAGGCACGAAGCCCAGTCAGGCGACGTTTCCGCGCTTGCCGCTTCAGACCTACGCGTCCTTGTGTGTGGAGCTTTCGCTCTTTCCCGATCGCGCCACCGAAGTGTCAGCGAAATATGGTGTATCGAACGAGGCCGCGCGGCATGCGCTCGATCGCGATTGGGAGTCGCGCTTCTCCGCCTACCCGGAGACTCGGCAGGAGTGGGAGCAGGCTTGCACGACGTATCGCGATTGGCTGCGCCGACAGCCGAGGTGAGTTGCATGCAGACGCGCGCAGACCAGCCCGATGAGGGCGTGTCCGAGATTGATGCCGAAACGCCGGCCACTGCTCGCCTCTCGCTCGAGGATGTCGAGGCACCGGTCGCCTCCGCGGCCGTGATGCTCGCGTCCGGCCGGCGGTACGAGCTGGACGCGGGGCGCGACGCCGACAAGGTCACGATTCGCGCGCGCAATGGTGAGGTGGTGTTGCGGATCGAGGTGACCGACACGGGCCCCGTGCTGTCCTTCTCGGGCGCGACCGTGGAGCTGTCCGCCGCGCGAAGTCTCCATCTGGCGGCGCCCGAGGTCGCCATCGAGGCAGGTGAGGAGTTGTCCCTCGTGTCGGGCGGCGCGCTCCGCGAGCGTGTCGCGGGCGATCACCACACGCGCGTCGGCGGCAGCGAGCGTGTCGAGGCCGCGAACGTGGAGCTCCAAGCCAACACCGGCCGTGTCGGCGTACGGGCCATGGGCAAGATTGCGCTCGATGGAGAGCACATCGGGTTGAATGACGATCCGATGCCGCAGCCGTTCGGCTGGTCGGAGCCTGCCAATGGGCCCGACGAAGCGCCGAACGGTTGAGAAGCCTCACGCGAATTCACAGGTCGTCGCCCACGACGCGGCGCGCCCAGCGGCCGAGCAGGGGGAGCGACTTCGGCTGACCACGCAGCGCGCAGAGGCCCATCCAGAGCGTAATGGCCGCAGGCAGCATCACCGCGAGACCGAGCACCAAATAGGCCAGGACGATCCCGAGGGCCGAAGCCGCATGGCCTACACCGTCGAGGAGAATCATCAGGCCCATGCAGGCACCAATGGCGATGGCACCGATGGGGATGAGCGCGACCTGGAGCATGACCGCCTGCACGGCGTGGAAGCCGATGAAGCGCGACGTCTTCCCGCGCCACAAATAGAGGGCCGCGGGCACGATCAGCCAAAAGCCGCCAAGCGCCGATAGGTATGCGGCGGAGGCGAGCACGCGCTCGGGACGCGGGACGGAAAGCGTGATCGGCTGCGGGTCGATCTTCTTGGCAATGGAGAGCTCCGTGGAACCCATGAGGTCCTTTCCTTAGCAGACGAGCGAGCGCAGAGCCGGCTCAACGGCCAAAGACGACGGCATGTCGCATCACATCCGTCATCTCGTGAGGATACACGGCGGCGACCTCGATGGCCCCCGCCCATGTGAGCGTGACGCGATCGAGGTCGGGCTCGATGAGGACGGTCTGGAGGAGCGGTTCCACCTCTCGTGGCCTGACGCCCGGAGGCTCGATGACGAGGCGCGGGCGGTCGCCGGCGAGATCGAACTCGAACAGCTCTCGCTCCGGATGGAGATTCCAGAGCTGGACACGCTCCGCCCCATAGAGCCTGTGTGTGGCGAGCCCGGCAGGTGCACAGTTGAACGACCGCGGATGGATGCTCGCGTCGAACCCATCCATACGGGCGAGATCCGCCGGGGCGAGGGCGCCCATCGTGAGCTCGTGGATTGGACGGGCGGGTTTGTTGAAGTCGGCGGGAACGAAAAAGAGGGCACGAGGGAAGGTGAAGAGATCGATCGGCTCGAAGCACGTCGCCACGGGGCAGTCGATCCAGTCGAGATAGTCACGCACCAACATGCGATCGGGGCTGACAGGATCACTGGGATCATCCAGGTTGGGTACGGGCGCGCCGGCGAGCCTCTCTCGATCGAGGTCCATGAAAAACCCGCGCCCATGTGGGTTCCGCGGATAGGAGAGGCTCCCGAGGGTCGGCTCGAGCCCCTCGGAGATGGCATGGAGGCCCGTGTCTGGCACCTTGGGCTCCATGGACTCCGCGTAGGTGTCTTCTCCGCCATACGCGTGCTCCCAGGTGAGCGGCATCACCGTAAAGGGCTCTGGAGCCGAGAACTCGAGGGCAGCGCGCCGCTCCAAGCGGAGCTCTCGATCACCCCAGACCTGTACGGATTTCGCCGTCGGACCGACGCGCAGCGCGGCGGTGAGCGCGCGCACCGGACCGCGATGCGATCGCGCGCTGCCGAGCAGGAGCACGTCGGTCACGGGCTTGATGCCCGCGATCATCTCGGTGTCGTGCAGCAAGCGCCCCTCTCGCTCCCCCACGGCCGGCGCATGTTCGGGCGCCGCTCGGATGGGCACAAGCTCGCTCGTCGGCTCGGCGCGGGCGCCGTGGTGAAAGCGGTATCGCCGCTTGGCGGTCAACGCCAAATAGCTTCGGCCATCGGGTCCACGATAAGAGCTCACGAGAGAGGAGCGCATCGGATTGGGTCCTTCGACATGCGAGACACACGTCATCGTGTTCGAGCGGGCGGGCCGGCGAGCGGAGCTAGCGATACCAGGGAGGCGGCTTGCCGGGCACCCAGGGCGCATAGGGCCATGCAGGCCAGTGCTTCCACTTGTCCTTTTCTCGATCCCAGCGCTCCTGCCGCTCCTGCTCCTTCCACTTCTCGATTTGCTTCTCCTGCTCTTTCCTCTCCTTCTCTTTGGGGTCTTCGCGCGGCTTCTGCGGCTCCTCCTTCGGAGGGAGCTTCTTGGGCTCTCTCGCTTTCGCCTCGGCCTTGTCCCAAAGCCACTTGGCCAAGTCCTCCATCAGGTCGACCAGCTTGGGGACGAGCTTCTTCAAGAGCCATTTGATGATGGCCCTGGGGAGCTTCGGGACCTTTCGCCACTTCAGGATGAGATCGATGATGTCGATGATTTTGTCGATGAGCCATTTCTTGATGTAGTCATCGAAGATCCGGAAGATGAGGTCCTTGAGCGAGGGGCTCGTCACGACCGAGCACTCGCAGAACACGATGCCGGTCAGCTTGAGATCTCCCCCTTCCTGACAGTTGAGGTTGGCGCCGACAGGGCCGATCGCGCACACCGACAGGGGATCGCTCGAGGACGTGACCGTCGACATCTTGAGGAGCGGTGTGGTCTTCGAGGCGCTGATGATGGATGCGAGCTCCACCGCCTCGTAGGGGTGCAGCGGCCCGGGCATGGGCACGTGCGGGACCTTTCCGATGACGAAGCCGTCGCGGATCATCTTCTCGGCGTCCGCGGTGACGTTCGGCGTTCGCTTGCCCTCGTCGCCGCCGAACCACGAGCACTTCACCACGACGAGATAGGGCCAGTCGTCTTTCCGGTGGCCCTTCGCCAGCTCGGAGAGCGCGGTCGAAAGGAGCTGGGCGTGGTGGAAGTCGATTCCGACCATGCCCGCCTTGTTGTTGTAAAAGCTCGCCGTCATTCGACGCTCCGGGCTCGAGGTGTGACCGACAAAGCTGCTCCGCGCCGCGCGTCGTCGGTCGGTCTCCCTCAAAATCACCGAGGATTCCTCGGTCAACCTTCCTAGCCGCGCGGTGCTCGCAACGCTTTTTCGGCCACATCTTCAGGCCTCGACCACGATCCACGACGGCTCGTGGCCGTCTTCGTAGGTGAAGAAATGGCCCACGACGCAATGGATGACCGAGTCGTCCGCATCGACATGGATGCTCCGGAGCTCGGCGCGCACGTCATCGGTGTGCTTGCCGCGGCGGAGGCGCACGCGCGCGGGAGGAGGCGGCGCGCGAAAGCTCATCGCCTCGCGCCCGATTCCATCGACGCTCATCGGCGTGCCCGGCGCGACATCGTCGAAGATGAGATAGCCGGGGGCGTGGTGAAAACCGCGGAGCATGCGCGCGAGCATGCCTTCGCGGGTGAGCGTTTCGCGCTCGTCCGACGAGACCGCGCCCGGCGCGGCCACCACGCGAAGCGCCGCGAGCTCGGGGCACGGAACGAAGCAGCCCGGGATGGGCCGGTCGCTCCACTGCTGCACGAGGTGATCGGCGAGCTCGAAGTTGGGCAGCGGACGGCCGACGGCCGCTGCCTCGTCGGCGTAGAAGCCGATGCCACCCTCGTTGAGCGCGTAACCGAAGCGACCGCCGGGGAAAGGCAGATCGGTTCCCGGATAGAGCCCTGGTGGGACGTCGAAGAAGCCTCCATATGCCCTGGAGAAGGAGAGCGAGAGTCGCTCGAAGGGCGCCGGAGTCGACGCGCGCAGTGCGCCCGAAGCATCGCGGCTCCAAACCCGATCCCCGAAGGTCCAAAGACGCGTGGTGACGCTCCCCACGGCGAGCGAGACGAGCCTTTGGAACGGCGCCGAGCGCGGCCCGAGGACATCGCCGGCGACGGTGACCGACGTGCCCGCCCAGAGCGCGTGATGCGAGAGATCGGGAGGATCGCTCGGGAGGGGCGCCGGCTCTTCACAAAGCGTGAGGGAGCCTTGCGAGACTCGATAGGCAGCGCGGACCACCACCGCTGCCATTCCACCGCGCGCACCGAACCTGGCGCGGGTGAGCCCGACCTTGAAGGAGGTCCTGTTCCGGATGAACATTCGACGCCGCTCACCCGTTGAGCTTGATGTTGGGCGCGGTGGCGTTGATGTTGCCACCGGCGCCGACGGTGATGGCGGCGCCCGCCGTGGCGACGACGGGCCCTGCCGACGTGGTGATCAGCGCCGCGCCGGCGGTGATCGAGATGAGGCCGCCGATCATGGCGATGTTGGCCCCAGCTCCGTTGTCGATGAGGAGGATCCCGGCGCTCATCGACAACGTGCAGCCTCCGGCCTTCACATAGAACGACGCGCTCTGGTTGAAGCCGGCCGTCGTCGAATTCACCTGGAAGTCGCCCGAGGGCTGCACATAGGTGTTCGTCGACTTGAACACGTGATTCGACCCCGCCTCGGAGGTGTAGTCGACGGCCGTCTTCACCGTGTAGCTCGCGCCGATGTTCACGTCACGCTTGTCGACCACGTTGAGCGTGTCGCCCCCGCCCACCGCGACGTTGCGCCAACCGCCGATGATGAGATCGTCATTTGCCCCAATCGTGCTCTTCCGAAAGCCGACGACACCGAGCGTCTCGTTCGCGCCGATCGTGGTGTCGCGCGAGCCGCTCACCGAGTGGTGCTCGTTGGCTTGAAAATTCGTCGTGCGGTCGCCGCCGACGGTGACGGTCTCGTAGTCGCCGATGGTGTGCTCGCGGTGCCCCTTCACCGAGTTCGACTGATCGCCGCCGACGGAGTTCGACTGGTTGCCGCCCACGGTCGTCGAGTGGCTCGCGCGCACCACCTCGTTGAGGTCGCGCTGGGCGTGGAGGAATATCTCTTCCTTCTTGGCGCGGTCCTCGAAGCGAAGCTCGTTGAAGCCGTCGACTTCCTTCTTCGCCTCGGCGCTCTGGCTCTTCACCGTGCTCTTGGTCGGCTCTTTCGACGCGTCGTACGGCGGTGGGTGCTGCGCATTGTAGACGCGTCCCACGATGACGGGCCGATCGGGGTCGCCCTGCATGTACGCCACGAGGACCTCGTGCCCGACGCGCGGTGTGTAGAGCGCGCCGTACCCCGTGCCAGCCCAGTATTGCGAGACGCGGATCCAATCCGACGTGGGGGTCTGGTCGTGCTTGTCGTCGCGCTGGTCCCACGGAAAGCGAACGCGCACGCGCGCGAGCTTGTCGGCATTGATCGCGGGCCGGTCGGCCTCGGTGCCAGAGACCTCTTCGGCGGTCACGACCGCGGCCTGCACCCCGTGGATACGGGGCTTCGGCGTGCGCATCGCGGGACGGAAGGTCAGATCCTTGGCCAATGCGAGGAAACGGCTGTCGTAGCCGGCAGCGAGAGGGCCTGTCGTGCCGGCGAAGCCAAACGGCTCTTCGTCGAGGATGGTGTCTTCCAACACGTGCTCGGTCGCGAAGGTCTCCATGCGCACCGCGAGGAGCTTCGTCTCGGGGAGCTGGCCATCACCGTCCCGCAACGTGAAGCGATATCCCGGCTGCATCGCGCGCGCGTTGCTCGATCCTTCGCGAAGCGCGCGCTCGACGTTGCAGCGGTCCATGCGGATGCCCGCGGCGTGGACGCCCGGCTTCTCCTCGTCCGGCTCTTCGCCGGCGGGGAACTCGTAGTGGCGAGCGAGATCCGGCTCGCCCGAGGACTGATCGACGCTGGCGCGGAGAGGCCCGTAGCTGCGGTTGTAATCCCACAGGCCGACGGTCACCGCGCGTGAGGCGAGCCGGCGCGCGTCACGGATGCTGCGAATCACTTCCTGATCGTCGGCTCGGCCGGTCTTGCTCGCGCGGCGGAGCGTGAACGTGTCCTCTGCGTCGAACATCGGCGCGTGTCCGGGCCGATCGGTGATGGCGAGCGTCACCTCGTCGCGGCCGTGCTCGAAGACATAGGAGAGCCCCTCGTCCTCGAGCAGCCTGGCCACGAAGTCGAAATCGCTCTCGTTGTATTGGGCGACATGCGGGCGGAGCTTGCGATCGTCGATGCGCGAGGCATCGACCACATCCCACCGATACGACGCCTTCGGCGCCGTGAAAGACGCGAAGTCCGGATGCACGTCGGGGCCCTGCGCCGAGCTGAAGCGAATGAGCCCGCCGTTTCCCTCCGGGTGCGAGGGCGAGCGGTTCTCGAGCACGCTCGACACGATCTCGCGAAATGTCTTGTCGACGAAGTTACGACAACGGCGGCGGAAGCGCGCCCGCCATAAATGGGGAACGAGCAAGACGCGATAGAGAATGATCTGCGACGTGCGATCGATCTCCTCCGCCTCGGCCAAGATGCCGTGAATGGTGCGCCAGCGCTCGACCGATGCGATACGGAACGTCGCTCCGGCGTCGAGCAGCTTGTCGAGATCGGCCGCCCCGTCCGACAATGGCCGGGAGAGGGTGATATCGAAGCGGTATGGCCCGGATATCTCCTCGATGCCGTGCCACCGAACCACGCTCAATGCATTCCAACCCTCGGCGGTGCCAAGTAAGTAATCCGCCTGGTTCCCCTTGTTTCGCGGTGATCCTTCGCTCATGCCGCTCCCGACCCCTGCCCCCTCCGATGCTCTTCGGGAATAGCGCGATACAAGTGGGCTCGAAAAGCAAAAACGCGCAGAGCGGATGATGCCGTCGACGTGTTGAAAGACTGACGCTCGCGGCCCTCGTCGGCGCAGCTGGCCAACGGACGTCGGAGCCGGATGGTCGATGTGCGATGCGACGACGAGCCATCGCTGCATGCTCGCCTGTGGGCACGCTCACCTTCGCGGCGCACGCCGGCACTCGACTGGGAGGACGGGAGAGGTGCGCCGTGAGCGATTGGCCGTCAACGGGCGCGGGGCGCGCAATGCGCCAGGCACGAAGCAATGGCAGTCGCCTGCCCCTTCTTCGGAGCAGGCGCTCTGCTCGATGATCTCGATTCCCAGATTCCCGCTGAGGGGCTGGGCTTCGGCCGTATCGAACACGATCCGCTCACCGCGGCGACGGGCGTTTCCCATCGCCGCGGCGGCGTCGCCGCTACTTGTCGGCGAGCTTCCGGTACTTGATGCGGGTGGGCTCGTCGGCCGCGGCGCCGATGCGGCGCTTGAGGTCGGCTTCGTATGCTTGGTAGTTGCCTTCGAACCAAACCACTTTGCTGTCGCCTTCGAAGGCGAGGATGTGGGTGGCGATGCGGTCGAGGAACCAGCGATCGTGGCTGATGACCACGGCGCAGCCGGCGAAGTCGAGGAGGGCCTCTTCCAGCGAGCGGAGCGTGTCGACGTCGAGATCGTTGGTGGGCTCGTCGAGGAGGAGGACGTTGCCGCCGCGGCGGAGGAGCTTGGCGAGGTGCACGCGGTTGCGCTCGCCGCCCGAGAGATCGCCGACCTTCTTCTGCTGATCGGCGCCCTGGAAGTTGAAGGCGGAGACGTAGGCGCGGGAGGCGATCTCGCGCTTGCCGACCAGGATGCGATCCTCGCCGCCGGAGATCTCCTGCCAGACGTTCTTCCCGGGATCGAGGGCGTCACGGCTCTGATCGACGTAGGCGAGCTGCACGGTCTCGCCGATCTTGAGCTCGCCGCTGTCGGGCTTCTCGAGGCCCATGATCATGCGGAAGAGCGTGGTCTTGCCGGCGCCGTTGGGGCCGATGATGCCGACGATGCCGCCGCGCGGGAGGGAGAAGTTGAGGTCGTCGACGAGGAGCCGATCGCCGAAGGCCTTGCGCAGGTTCTTGGCCTCGACGACGGTGTTGCCGAGGCGCTCGCCCGCGGGGATGTTGATCACCGTCGGGTCGTATTGCTTCTCCTTCTCCTGCGCGAGGAGCGTCTCGTAGGCGGCGATACGGGCCTTGCTCTTGGCCTGGCGCGCCTTCGGGTTCATCTGCACCCACTCGAGCTCGCGGGCGAGCGTCTTCTGGCGGGAGCTCTCCTGCTTCTGCTCCATCTCGAGACGCTTGCGCTTCTGCTCGAGCCAGCCGGAGTAGTTGCCCTCGTAGGGATAGCCGCTGCCGCGATCGAGCTCGAGGATCCAGCCGGCCACGTTGTCGAGGAAGTAACGATCGTGGGTGACCGCCACGACGGTGCCCGGATAATCGTGGAGGAAGCGCTCGAGCCAGGCGACGCTCTCGGCGTCGAGATGGTTCGTCGGCTCGTCGAGGAGGAGCATGTCCGGCTTCGACAGGAGCAGGCGACAGAGGGCGACGCGGCGCTTCTCGCCGCCGGAGAGGACGTCGACCTTGGCGTCCGCGGGCGGGAGGCGGAGCGCATCCATGGCGCGCTCGACCACGCGATCGAGCTCCCAACCGCCGGAGGCCTCGATCTTGTCTTGGAGCTCGGCATACTCCTCGAGGAGCTTCTCCATGTCGTCGGGGCCCTCGCCGAGGAGCACGCCGATCTCCTCGAAGCGCTTCACCAACGAGCGCGTCTCGTGCACGGCCTCTTCGACGACCTCGAACACGGTCTTGCCAGGAGAGAGCTTGGGCTCCTGCGCGAGGTAGCCGATGCGCGTGCCGTCGAGGGCCTTGGCCTCGCCCATGTAGTCTTTGTCGACGCCGGCCATGATGCGGAGCAGGGTGCTCTTGCCGGAGCCGTTGATGCCGAGGACGCCGATCTTGGCGCCCGGATAGAACGATAGCCACAGGCCCTTCAGCACCTCCTTGTTCGGAGGGTGGACCTTGCGGACGTCCTGCATGGTGAAGATGAACTGCGGGGCCACGGTTCTTTCCTGTCCTGGTCGCCCGGTCGCGGGGGAAGGCCCCCCATCCGGCGAGCGCGGACGGCTATGCGAGATCGGGGCGCGTCGGTCAAGAGGCGGGCGGACGGACCCATTTTCACCGCATGGGAACGCGGCCGCGCGCCCCGCTCGCATCCCCCGCGCGCTTCGCTAATATCGTCGCCCCATGCCTCCTCATCCCGGCACCTACGGGCCGTACGGCGGCCGCTACGTCGCGGAGACCCTCGTCCCCGCGCTGGACGAGCTCGCCCACGCGACCGAGACGATCGTCCCGAGCGCCGCGTTCCGCCGCGAGCTCGACGCGCTCCTCGCCGACTACGTCGGTCGACCCACCCCGATCACGCGCGCCGATCGCCTGGCGCGCGCGCTCGATCCGGAAGGGAAAATCATCGAGGCCCTGTGGCTCAAGCGCGAGGACCTCTGTCACACGGGCGCGCACAAGATCAACAACGCGCTCGGGCAGGTGCTGCTCGCCAAGAAAATGGGCAAGCAGCGCATCATCGCCGAGACGGGCGCGGGCCAGCACGGCGTGGCCACGGCCACGGCGGCAGCGCTTTTCGGGCTGCCCTGCGAGGTCTATCAAGGCGCGCTCGACGTCGAGCGGCAAGCGCCGAACGTGGCGCGCATGAAGCTCCTCGGCGCCAAGGTGATCCCGGTCGAGTCCGGATCGCGCACGCTGAAGGACGCGCTCAGCGAAGCGCTGCGCGATTGGGTGACCAACGTGCGGAACACGTATTACTGCGTCGGCAGCGTGGCCGGGCCGGCCCCCTACCCTGCCCTCGTGGCCTTGCTCCAAAGGGTCATCGGCGACGAGGCCCGCGCCCAGTGCGCGAAGCTCGGCGCGCAGCCGGACGCGGTGATCGCGTGCGTGGGCGGCGGCTCCAACGCGGTGGGCATCTTCGAAGCGTTCGTGGAGAGCGAGCCGAGCACGGCGCTCTACGGCGTGGAGGCGGCCGGCCTCGGGATCGACACCGAGCAGCACGCGGCCACGCTCACGCGCGGGCGCGTCGGCGTGCTCCACGGCGCGCGCTCCTATGTGCTGTCCGATGACGCGGGGCAGATCCTCGAGGCGCACTCGGTGAGCGCCGGCCTCGATTACCCGGGCGTCGGACCGGAGCACGCGTGGCTCCACGACACCGGCCGCGCCACGTACCTCACGGCCACCGACGACGAAGCGCTCGACGCGGTCATGCGGGTGGCGCGCACCGAGGGCATCCTCATCGCGCTGGAGACGGCGCACGCCTTCGCGACCGTGGCCCAAGTGGCGCAGCGCGAAGCCGAGAAGCACGGACGCCCGGCGCGCATCCTGGTGAACGTCTCGGGGCGCGGAGACAAGGATCTGGCGACCATCCTCGGGCGGCGTGGAGATTCGTTGGAGGTCGGACGATGAGCCGGATCGAAGAGACGTTCGCGGGCCTTCGGGCCGCGAAGAAGAAAGCGCTCGTCGCCTACCTGTGCATGGGCGATCCGTCGCTCGACGAGTCGATCGAGCTCGCCGTCGCCGCCGCCGAGGCGGGCGCCGATCTCTTGGAGCTCGGGGTGCCGTTCAGCGATCCCACGGCCGACGGTCCGGTGATCGCGCGGGCCGCGACGCGGGCCATCGCGGCGGGCTCCACCATCCGCGGCGTGATCGACGCCGCGGCGAAGATCCGCGCGCGGACGAAGGTGCCGATCGTGCTCTTCACCTACTACAACCCGGTGCTCATCACCGGCGAGGAGAAGGTCGTCGAGCACGCCAAGGCCGCGGGGATCGACGCGCTCCTGCTCGTGGATCTCCCACCGGAAGAAGGCGGATCGCTGCGCGCATCCGCCGCGCGTGAAGGGATCGCGCTGGTGCCGCTGGTGGCGCCGACCAGCGACGACGCGCGGTTCGACGCCATCCTCCGCGCGGCTCGCTCGGTGGCGGACGCGCCCGCGGGCTTCCTCTACTACGTGTCGATGACCGGCGTGACCGGCGCAGGCAGCGCGGACTTCGCGGCCGCCCGCGATCACGCCGGCAAGCTGCGCGCGCGCTCCGGATGGCCGGTGGTGATCGGCTTCGGTATCGACGGCCCCGAAGCCGCGAGAGCCGCCGCCGGCGCGCCCGGCGCAGGCCCGGACGGCGTGGTGGTGGGCACGGCCATCGTGAAGCGCATCGAGGCCGGGAAGACGGCCGCGGAGCGGCTCACGAGCGTGAAGTCCTTCGTGGCCTCGCTGCGGGCCGGCCTCGACGCGGGCTGATCCACGCGAGAGGCCGCGAAGCGGCTCCACGCCGCGCCCATCGCATCCCCCAAACCCACGCTGAAGCGCACGACGTTCGCGTCACATCCTCGTGACACGAACGTCGTGGCTCGCGTCATTGGATCTTCACCCCGCTCGCCGCGAACGTCCCCTCGAATCGCATCGCGTCTGCACAGCCCGGGCTCGCAGGCTGGTTGGTGGCGCTGCACCAATCGCCCTGCAGCACGATCTGGTTGTTCGCGCCGCGCTTGCACTTCACCGGCTGCGATCCGGTGCCGAAGGTCGTCGGGTCTTCGCTGAGAAGCACGCACAGGGTCTCGCTGAGGACGGACACCAGCACGGCGTCGGCGTCCTCCAGCGTGATGAAGGCTTGGAAGTGGCCGCCGTCGAGGAAGTCGGGATTCACCGGGTCGGGCGCGCAGTTGTTGAACGTCTCGAGCCCCGAGGCGTTGTAGGCGCCGACGCAATCGTGATCGGGGGTGATGGTCGTGTCGAAGAAGCGCAGCGATCGCAGCGGAAAGAGGGTGAACGAGTTGTCTCCGACACCGCTGAAGAAGGGCAGGAGGACATCGCCCGCGCTGGTCTCGAGACCGCATGAAGGATCGAGCGTGGCCGACACGGTGGTGGGCTTCACCCAAAACGTTCCTTCGCCGAGGAGCACGGTCTCGTCGATGAGCGAATAGCCTGCCGTCGGATCGGGCACGCCCTTGGCACCACCGATGGTGAGCGTGCCGGCGTTCGTATCGAAGTGAAGAAGCCAATTGAAGCTGCCACCTCCACTCAAGTTGCAGAGTGGGCGATTGAGACGTGTGGCCGTCTCGAAGACGTTTTGCACGACGCCCTTCGTGAACGCCTTCGGCGCGCTCAGCGTGACATGCGAGACGCGGAGATCGAATGCCGGTGCGCCGTGAGCGTGCGCGGTCGCGACGCAGACCGAGCTCTCCGACCCGCACACGGCGTTGGTCGGCGTGCACGGCGCGGCCGGTAGGCCGACGGGCGTCGGGTTGGCGCAGCCCGGGAAGACGCCCGAAGAAGAGGAGGGTCCCGAAGGAGAAGAGGAGGATGACGAAATCGACGACGAGACCGAGGACGTCGGCCCCGACGTGGTCGGCGCTGCGCCACCCCCTCCGCCGCCGATCACGATGGGCTCGCAGGCCGTGAGGAGAAGGCCGAAAAGGGGTGCCCAGATTCGGCCCGACGAAGAATGGGAAAGAGAAGAACCGCGCATGAGACCTCCGTCGCGAAGAGGATCGAGAGTCTGTGGCAAACGGCTCGAATCGCCCCTTATTTGTCCCTTAACAGGGGCTCGACGGCGGTGTGGTGCACCGGCAGCGAGGGGTCGAGGAAATAGCCCTCTCCGCCGTGGCGAAGGCAATCCTTGAGGCCGAGCTTGCGGAGCTGATTCATGGCCACGTAGATGCGATTGGACGCGGCCTGCGGGAGCATGCGCTCGCCGGGCCAGCCGGCCTCCTGCAAATCGAGGAGCGATACGCCGCGCCCGGGCGCGTCGCGGCGGCGGGCGACGAGGCGAAGGAGAATGCGGCGCACGGCGTGACGCTCGCGCAGGTCTTGCCAATCGCCGCCGGGAGGACGGATGAAGCGCGCTTCGGGGGCGAGGAGGAGATCTTCGGCGCCGGCGCCGCTCTCGCCTTCCATGGCGGCCAAGCCGCGCTCGAGGATGCGCAGGAAGAGGCGAATGTCGTCCTGTCGATCGGCGAGCGAAGGCGCACCGTCCCGCGCGCGCGCGATGCGGCGGCGCGCTTCATCGAGGTACGCGGTGGCTTCGGCGGGACGGCCGGCGACGCGGGCCGATCGGGCCAAGGCGAGATCGAGGAACCCGCGGGCCACCGCGAGGAGCTCGGCGTCGAGCGGATCGTCGAGGTGCGCGACGAGCCGCTCGCCGCGGCCCAACGCAGCGCGGGCATCGTCGATGCGATCGAGCGAGGCGAGCACCGCGCCGAGGCGCCCTTCGGCGCGCGCTTCGGATCGACGATCGCCGCCCTCGCGCAACAACACGGCTGCGCGTGCGTGATCGCCGCGCGCTTCGTCGAGCCTTCCCTCTTCGTGGCAGAGCAGGCCGAGGTTCCCGAGGGCGATCCCGAGGAGCCGCAGATCACCGACCTCTTCGAGCACCGCGACGGCGCGCTCGTAGCGACGTCGCGCTTCGGCCGCGTCGCCGCGCTCCTGCTCGAGCAGGCCGACGTTCATGGAGAAGAGGCCTTCCATACGCAAATCACCGACCAGAACGGCGCTCGCAATCGCCGGCTGATAGCGGAGCATGGCCTCGTCGAAGCGGCGATCGTCGTGGTAGAGCGCGCCGAGGTTGCCGAGCACGCGGCCCTCGGCGCGGCGATCGCCGCCCTCGTGGAGGAGCGCGAGCGCTTCCTCGTAGCAGGCGCGCGCGTAATCCATCTCGCGGCGCCGGTGATGGATGACCCCGATCTCCGTGGCGATCAGCGCCTCCACGGTCTTCGCGCCGAGCGCGGCGGCGCGCGCGCGGGCCTGCCCGAGATCGTCGAGGCCGGCGGCGTCGCTGCCACGGAGCTGGCGCGCGCGACCACGCGCGGCGAGGGCCCGCGCTTCGAGGAGTGGATCCGGCGCGCGCGCTCCATCCATCGCCGCACGCGCCTCGGCCGCGAGCCCGAGCGCGCGATCGAGCAGCTCGAGGTGAATGCCGAACGGCCCGCGCGTGCTGAGCACGGGATCGATCACGAGGAGCGCGCGCAGCGCCTCCGCCACGGCGGGCCGCGCGAGCGCGCGCTCCACCACCACGAGCAGGTTCTCCAGATCGTCGCCGATGCGATCGAGCGCCTCCACCGATCCGGTGCGGGCCCAATCCTCCGCGGCCGCCTCGCCGATCGCCAAGTGATGCGCGGCGTGCCGCGCTTCGGCGATCGCCGTCTCGCCGCGCTCGGCGAGCTTCTCCTCGGCCAGCTCGCGCACCGCCTCGTAGAGCGAGAAGCGCGCGGGCGTCCCGGGCTCGCGCGACACCGCGCGCAGCAGCGACTTGTCGCGCAGCGACTGCACCCGCTCGAGCGCGGGCTCCGCGAGCACCGCGTCCGCCGCTTCGAGCGAGAACCCTCCGCGAAACACCGCGCAGCGCGCGAGCGCGCGCCGATCGGCCTCGTCGAGCAGATCCCACGACCACACCACGGCATCACGCAGCGTCGCCTGGCGCGCGAGCACGCCGCGGTGCGCGCCGCCCAGCAGATCGAGCCGCCGCTCCAGGCGCGCCAGCAATCCATCGAGGCCGAGCAGCTCTGCGCGCGCCGCCGCCAGCTCGATCGCGAGCGGGATCCCTTCGAGGCGCCGCACCAGCGTCGCGATCTTGGGCAGGCTCTCGGCGCCCAGCGGCCGCGCCGATGAAACGGCGCCCGCACGATCGAGGAACAGCTCCACCGCCTCCGACGTGGCCCCCTCGACCTCAGGCAAGCCGAGCGGCCGCAATTCATAGCTGATCTCGCCGGCGAGCCGCGTGCGCTCGCGCGACGTCACCAGAAACCGTGCCTCCGGCGCCGCGCGAACCCACGCGCCGATCGCGGGCGCGGCGGCCTCGACCACCTGCTCCAGGTTGTCGAGCACCACCAACATCGGTCCTTGAGCCGTGAGCGCGCGCCCGATGCGATCGACGGTCCCTGCGTCCTTCTTGCCGGCGGTCACGGTCACGCCCAGCGCGCGCGCCACCGCGCCGCAGAACGCACGCAGATCGCGGGCGGCGTCGACCTCGCAGAACCGCACGGGCTCGTCGGGGTGCGCCTCCGCGACGGCGCGCGCGACCTCGAGCGCGAGCCGTGTCTTGCCCATCCCCGCGGGGCCCCACACGGTCACGAGGCGGCGGCCTTCGGCGAACAGCCGGCCGAGCGCGGCCAGATCGTCGGCGCGTCCGATGAACCGCGACGCGGGCGCTGCGAGATCGTGCTTCCGGCGCCGGGACGCAGCGGTCATCGGCCCGAGAATCGATCAGCGCCGCGGTGACCTCAAGGCCGAACGCGAGGCCACGCGCAATCACGCGCGCGGCCCCGGGGTGCGCGCTACGGCACGCGGACGCGATCGACGTACAGATCCTTCGGCGGATCGACGTCCACCCGCACGCGGATGCCGCGATCGGTGATGGCGATGGGCGTGAGCGGCGTCACCTGCGCGAACAGGTCCTTGCCGTTGCACCACGTGCCTTGAACGTCGATCGAGCCGTCGCCGTCGAAGTCGCCGACCACCACGCCGGTGCGACACGAGCCATCCATCGCGGCATACAGGCCCGAGAGCTCGCCGTCCGCGCGCGCGACCGACCACGAGAGGAGCTCGCCGCTCTCCGTCTTCACCTCGCCTTTGCCCGTCGTCAGGCTGCCCGTCGCGACGAACCCGCCGCTCTCGATGCTGAAGGTCCCATCCGCGGCGATCGGGCCTTGGAACCACCGCGTGAGCTCCGCATACGACGTCGCCCCGCCGCACAGGTAGAGCTGCACGTGCTCGCCGTCGCCCACGAGCCCCACCACTGCATCCGATCCCGCGACCGTGCCCACGTACGCAGGCGCGACGGCCTCGTCGCCGCAGCCCGCGGCGAGCACGCCGACGAGGAGCACAGCGACCCGGGAATCCCAACGAAAGAACCGCATCGAAGTCATGGCCTCATCTTCGTACGCGGCGCCCCGAGGCGGGGCCGCTTAATCGAACCTTATTCGCCCGCGCCGCGGCGCTCGCCTGGTCCAGGCGCGAACCATGGTCCTCATTCGATCCACGGTGGCCCTCACCGGACACACGAAATACGCGCCTCGGTGCGTGGCACGGATGTGGCTATTGCTCCCAACCATCGTGGGCATTCTCGATCGTGAGGCCCGACTTCGCGGACCGCGCGCAATGAGCGCGGGCCTCACGAAAAGGACACGCGGGATGATGGATCTCCGAACAAAGCTCGGCCGCATCGCGCTCCTCGCGGCCGCGCCGATCCTCGCTTTGGCGTGCTCCACCGAGCCGCCCGAAAACATCGGCACGCCCGCCGTCGAGCCCGCGTCGCAGCCGGTCGAGCCGGCGCCCGGCGAGCTTCGTTTCCACGGCGAGCCTCTCACGCGCATTCGTTTTCCGGTGCTCGCCACGGGCGTCAGCGTCGACGAGAGGCATTACGACCCGAGCCTGCCCGCCTACAAATTCAAGCATTCGTTCCGACTCGCCACCGAGAGCGGCACGGTTGTCGTCATCGACGTTTGGGACGACCCGGCACGCCCCGCGGTGCGCGCGTGGTTCGATCAACACCTCGCGGGCCTCGTCGATGCGGAGACGCGCGTGAGCGAGCGGCCCATGTCGCGCGCCCACGCTTCGGGCATCCTGCTTCGCCAGCCGCGCTCGACACAGGCCCTCTCTCAAGCCATCGCGGTGTTCGCGGTCGGCGCCCAAATCTTCCGTGTGACCGCCATCGATTACGAGGGCAACCCCGCGGCGCGGCGCCTCTTCGACGAGGTCGTCGACAAGCTCGAAGTGGCGGTGACGCCGTGAGCGCTTATCGCTCGACCCGCGCCCTCCTCGGCGCCGCCGCCTTCGCCGCCGCCGCCCTGCTCGGCGCGCCCGCGCACGCCGTCAATGCCTGCGGCGACCAGATTCATCACGACGAGTGCGGCAAGGGCAACATCTATCCTTGCTGCGACAACGGCGGCAACTGCACCTGGTGGGCGTGGGAGTCCGTTTGCCGCAATTGGCACATCGGCCTCGTCAATTGGGGCAACGCCAACACCTGGGCCACGCACGCGCACGTCGATCCCAACTTCGACGTCCTCGGCTATCCCGTGGTGGGCAGCATCGCCACCCGTGATCTCGGCAACTTCGGACACGTGGCTTGGGTCGTCGCCACCAACGGATCGAGCGTCACCGTCACCGAAGAGAACTGCTGCGACGGCTGCGCCGGCGGCATGCGCACGCATACGTACACGGCCGGTTATTTCAACAGCGGTTACGTGGTGCGGCACGGGTCTCAATGCCAGTGCTCCCCCGGCCAGGTGCAGAGCGAGGCCTGCGGTGATTGCGGCACGCGCTCGCGCTCCTGCGATTCGAGCTGCAATTGGGGTGGCTGGGGCGGCTGCGGCGGCCCCGATCCGGGCGGCGGCAACGTCGCTTGTGGCACGGGCGAGCCGGGCGTCTGCGCCGATGGGCGCGTCCGCTGCATCAATGGCAACACCGCCTGCAAGTCCCTCGTCGGCCCCTCGCCCGAGGTCTGCGACGGCGCCGACAACGATTGCGACGGCGCGGTCGACGATGGCCACCCGCC
Organism: Minicystis rosea; assembly: GCA_001931535.1. Lineage (GTDB taxonomy): Bacteria > Myxococcota_A > Polyangia > Polyangiales > Polyangiaceae > Minicystis > Minicystis rosea. Next base: position 14,803,055 of record CP016211.1, on the reverse strand, counting down.
CATCGGCGACAAGGCCCCTCCTTACGCCGCCACGCTCGTGGACATCTCATATCCACAGGTGTTGCGGAGCGGCGAGCACGCTACGATCTGGGCCGATTTCCGCAACGACGGCGCCGAGGCTTGGACCCATGATGGGATTTGGCTCGTCGCCCACGGCGCCGAGGACGGCGGTGCGAGTGTGTTCTTCCAACCCGAGGTGTGGCCCGCGTGGGACGTGGCCGCCGTGGTGGCGCAGCCCGTCCTCCCCGGAGAAATCGGGCGCTTTGCTTTCGACATCGTGGCTCCGACCGACGTCGAAGGTGAAGTCGAAGAGACGTTCCAACTCCAAGTCTCGGACGGGCGGCGCATCGGTTGTCCCAACGCGGAGATCACGCCCAAGATTCGTATTTTGCCCACCCCCGGCAACGGGGGTGAGGGCGGCGCGCCCGACGACGCGGCCACGGCCAAGCTCGCTTCGGGCTGCTCCCAATCACCGGCCGGCGCGGGCTCGGCGGGCTTCGGCCTCGCCGTCGCGCTCTTCATGATGGCACGCGCGCGCCGCGCATCTCCCGGGCCGCGAGCCCGCGGATGACGAACATCGAGCCCGTCTCTCACGGTGGGTTTCATTACCGGAATGGGAGCTCGGGCGCTCGAAATGGGTTGTAAGGAGGATTCGTGTCGTCACGCCATCCCTTCGCCGTGAAGGCAGGGACATTCACGCTCGTTCGGCGCGCGGCCATCACTGTGCTGCTCGCGACGACGTCCCTGTCGTTCCTCGGCTGCCTCGGTGGCCCCGCGATCACCGAGGTGTCGCCCGCGCGTGTCTCGGCCCGCGGAGGCGAGAGCGTGACGCTGCGCGGATCGGGCTTCGGCGAAGGCACCACGGTGCGCCTCGGCGACGAGCACGTGCGTGGCTCCGAGATCGTGTCGTCGAGCGAAATCCACTTCACCACCCCTCCCCTCTTCGCCGGCCCGGCGACGGTGGTCGTGACGACGGAGGCCGGCGAGACCGTGGAGCTCGCGAATGGCCTCGACGTGCTCCCGCTCGATTTGCGCTTCCACGAGGCCCCGCCTTATGCGCTGCCCGCCGACACCGATGCAGCGATGGTAGGCGCGGCGCTGCGGGATTTCGACGGCGACGGCGATCCCGACATCATCACTTGCCTCAAGGACGCTCCCTGTCATCTCCTCCGCAACGATGGTCGCGGCAACTTCGTGGACGTGCCGAAAGGCAAAGACGGGCCGCGTTTCCCCGCAGGGCTCTCCGATCCCCGGGTGATGGCCGCCGCCGACTTCGATGGTGACGGCGCCGTCGATCTCTTCCTCGGCCTCGGCTCGATGGGCATCGGCGTCGTCTATCGCAACGACGGCAATGCCACCTTCAGCGACGCCGGCCCCGAGGTGCTCCCCGCCGGCACCGATCCCGTCACCGCGGTCGCCGTCGGCGATCTCGACGGCGATGGCCTGCCCGATCTGGTGATTGGCAATGACACCGCCGACGACGTGCCTCTCCGGGTTTATCTCAACACCAGCGCTGGAGATGCCATCTCGTTCACCGAAGCCGAAGCGGGCATGATCCCCGAGCGGGATTGGGCCGTGTCGGCGATTGCCATCGTGGACGTCGACGGCGACGGCACGCTCGACCTCTTGGTCGCCACGCCGGGCGCGGCCGACGGCGTCGCGCTCCGGCTGCTCGTCGGCGGCAAGAAGGGCTTCCAAGAAGCGGCGGATCGGTTGCCCAAAGGCACCTCCGGCACCGTCACCGCGTTCGCGGCGGGCGACGTGAACGGCGACGGCGCCGTCGACATCGTGGCGGTCGGCGAAGGGCAGGATCGTTTGCTCGTCAACGATGGCACGGGCCATTTCTTCGACGCCACCTTCAGCTCCATGCCGCTCGACGCCACGTCCGGCACCTCGGTGGCGCTCGTCGATCTCGATCGCGATCGCGACCTCGATCTGGTGATCGGCAACGCCGGCGCCGAGACGCGCCTCTACCTCAATGACGGCACCGGCCGCTTCATCGATCACACACCCATCCTCCCGATTCACGCCGACGCCACGGTCTTCCTCGCCGCGGCCGACGTCGATGACGACGCGGATGAAGATCTCGTGATCTTGAACGCCTCTCCGGGCCAGGCCCGCCTCTATCTCTCCGTGGAGCCCTCGATCCATGACGCGCATTGACTCGAACGGCACGGGCTCGCTTCTCCGCCGCGCCTCGTCGTCTCCCCTCCTCGCCGCCGTCGCCCTCCTGCTCTCGCCGCTCGTCACCTCCTGCAATGGTGACGCGCTCGCGATCTCCTCGGTCTCCCCCCAAGAGGGCTCGGCCCGCGGCGGAGAGATCATCACCCTCGAAGGGCACGGCTTCGGCGCCGATCCCAAGGTGCATTTCGGTGGCAAAGCGGCCACCGTCAAGTCGGCGAGCGACACCAAAATCGAAGTCATCGCGCCGCGCAAGATTGCTGGGGACGTCGACATCGAGGTCGACGTGGACGACCGCCACGGCGAGCTCGAAAAGGGCTTCACCTACCTGGCTTTGCCCTTCACGTTCGTCGACACCTCGTGGGCTCGTATGTCGCCTTTGCCGGTGAACGGCGGTGGGGCGGCCATCGCGGACGGCAACGACGATGGGCACGACGACGTCTTCCAAGCCGCGCGCGGTGAGGGCGTGTGGATCTACGAGAACGATGGGAAAGGCTCGCTCGTCGATCCCATCAACGTCTCTCCCGGTGAAGATCCCGCCGACGTCGTCGCCGTCGTGGCCCGTGATTTCGACGGCGATGGCCACGTCGATTTGTTCCTCAGCACCACGGTGAAGACGGCGAGCCGCGTCCTCTTCGGCGACGGCAAGATGGGCTTCGAGGCCGATCCGGATGCGCTCCCTCCGCTCTTCGGCACCGATCAGAGCGCGGTGGCCATCGACCTCGACGACGACGGCGATCTCGATCTCGTCACCGTCGGATCGGCGTCGGCCGCGGACGGCGCTCCCGGGGTCGCGATCCTGTCGAACAAGGGCAAAGGCACCTTCGTCGACGTCACCACCAAGCACCTCGCGGGAGGCACGTTCAACGCCACGGGCGTGGCCGTGGGCGACGTCGATGGGGACGGCGATCCGGACTTGTTCTTCGCCGCCGACGGCGAGGCTTCCCGTCTCTATCTCAATGATGGCCACGGCGTCTTCCAGCGCGCGGCCCCCGATGCGATTCCCTATGATCCGTTGCCGGGCACCGGCGTCCCGGCCCTGGGCGACATCGATGGTGATGGCAGCCTCGATGTCTATCTGCCCACCGCGGGCCAGGATCGCATCCTCCTCAACGACGGCAAAGGCACCTTCGCGGACTTCACCGATCTCATGCTCGGCCCCGAGTCGGGCGCGGGCCGGAGCGCCGTCATCGTCGATCTCGATCTCGACGGCCACGCCGACATCGCCGTCCTCGATCGGCCGGGGAGCCTGCGCCTCTATCGCAATGATGGAACGGGCCGATTCTTCGATTACTCCGGCGAGGTCACCGGCAACGGCGAGGGCTTCGCGAACGGCGGCCTCGCCGTGGGCGATCTCGACGGCGACGGCGACGACGATCTCTTCGTGAGCCGGCAGGATCTGACGCGCGCGGCGCTCTTCACGAGCTGGTCCCCGCTCTCGCTCGACGACGAGGACGGCGACGGCATTCCCGATCTCCTCGACAACTGCCCGAGCGTCGCCAACCCCGATCAAGCGAACGTCGACAGCATGCCTTTCCGGTGCGCCTCGGCGTCGAGCTGCCAGGCCGAGACCGGCTGCGAATTGCATGCACACGGCACCTCCGCTTACCTGTTTTGCCGTGCGGCCGCCGTGACGTGGGCCGACGCCGCGGCGGCCTGCGCGGCGCGCGGCGGCGATCTCGTGACCATCCCGAGCGCCGAGGACGACGAGTACCTGCATGGGCTCGGCACCTCGGATCTCTGGATTGGATACAGCGACGCCGCGATGGAGGGCACGTTCGTTTGGTCCTCCGGATCGGGCACGTATTCGAACTGGGGAATGGGGCAGCCCGACAACGCCGGCGGCATCGAGAACTGCACCACCATCGGCGCCGAAGGGACGTGGAACGATCTGCCGTGCGACGCCAAACGCGGCTACATCTGCGCCGCGCCCCGCATGCTCGCGCCCGATCCGGGCGACGCCTGCGACGCCTGCACCACCCGCAACGATCCCGGCAGCGATCCCGTGCCCCCCGACGCCGGCGCCTCCTGCGACGGCACCGACCCGGGCACCGATCCGGACGCCGGCGCCCCCTGATTCGACCAACCGTCAGGCCACCCCCTACGATCCGATTTCGATTTGCATAGTCAGCTATTCAAATTAGCATAGCCGACTATGCAAGATGGAACGGCGCGCGACCGCTGGAGCCCGGCGACGTCGGCGTCCTTCTGGATCAACCGTGCTTCCCGGGCGCTCCTCCGCGTGCAAGAGGCGCGGCTGCGCCCCCTCGGCCTGGGGATGGGCTACCTGCCGGTGCTCCATGCGCTTCAAGAGCGCAAGGCCATGTCGCAGAAGGATCTGGCGGCGCGCGCCGAGGTCGAGCAGCCCACGATGGCCGCGATCCTGTCGCGCATGGAGCGCGACGGCGTGGTGCAGCGCGAGCCCGATCCGAATGACCGGCGCGCGAGCCTCGTGACGCTGACCCGCCTGGCCTACGCGCGCTTCCCCAAGGCCAAGGAGCAGCTCATCGAAGCGGAGGAGATCGCGACGGCCGGCTTCACCGAGAAGGAGAAGGAGCTGCTCCGCACGCTCCTCGAGCGTGTGGTGAAGAACCTGGACAAGTGAGCGGAGACGAGCCTTTTGCCCATCGAGGTGCATCCATGAGCGACATCCACATCGTTCGCGAATACGCGCATTCTCCGAAGAAGGTCTGGCGTGCCTTGACCGAGCCGGCGCTGATGGAGCGATGGCTCGTCGCGGCGCGGCCCGAAGGGTTCTCGACGGTCGTCGGGACGCGGTTCAGGTTCGTGGGCAAGCCGCAGCCCGGTTGGAGCGGGGTCGTCGACTGCGAGATGCTCGAGGCGACCGAGCCTTCCGTGCTCCGCTACTCGTGGCTCGCCGACGAAGGCGATACGATGGAGCTCACTTACCGGCTCGATCCGCACGGGAGCGGCACGCGCCTCACGTTCGCGCAAACGGGCTTCAAGGGCATCGGCGGGCTCTTCGTGGCGAAGCTCGTGATGACGCCCGTCCGCAAGAAGATGTTCGGGAAGAACCTGCCAGCCGTGCTCGCCGACCTCGACGACGAGGGCAATCCCCGGACGAAAAGCTCTCTGGATGCGAGGGTGCAGAAGGAGATGAATCCATGAGAGCGCGAGTCATCGTGTGGCTGTCGGCCTTTGCGACGACATGGCTCTTCGGCGCCGGGGCTTCGCGCGCCGACCCGCCGCAGAAAGGCGTCCTCTCCGTGCGGCTCACCGATCTGCGCAACGACACCGGGCGGGTGGGCTGCTCTCTCCATGCTTCGGAGAAGGGCTTTCCCAAGGATCTCGGCGCAGCCGCGCAGACGAAGTGGTGCTCGATCGCGAGCCGCACGTCGTCGTGCAGCTTCGATCCGATCCCGGCGGGCACGTACGCCGTCGCGTGCTTTCACGACGAGAACGACAACGGCAAGCTGGACACGAATTTCATCGGCATTCCCAAAGAGGGTGTGGCCGTGTCGAACGACGCCAAAGGCACCTTGGGGCCGCCGAGCTTCAAAGATGCGAAGCTCGTATTTCCCGGCACTGCGACCGAGATCCGGGTGAAGGTGAAATACCTTTAGAGACCGAGAGGCGTCTCGGTCCCAGCTTCAAACACGGTGCTCGCGGAGGCGGCCGAGGGCCACGGCGCGGCGGATGTCGGCGGCGGTCACCAGGCCGACGACGTGATCCTCCGCGTCGAGCACGACGACGGCGTTGCCTTGACCGCGTGAGAGCGCGCCGAGCGCGAGCGTGGCGTCGTCGCCTGCGTGCACGGCGCGCGGGGCTTCATCCATGGCGGCGGAGACGGGAGCGCCGGCCCCGCCGCGCTCCGCCGTGCCTTCGAGCGCTTCTGCCGTCACCACGCCGGCGACGTGCGGGGCGTCGACGGCATCGCGCGTGAGCACGCGCGCGCCCGCGAAGCCGGCGCGGGCGAGGCGGCGCAGCACTTCGCCGACGGGCTCGTCGATCCACGCGTCGCCGAGGCGATCGGACATGAAGTCGGTCACGTGCAGGCCGCGCAGGGCGCTCAGGATCGAGAGGCGCTGGCGCTCGGCGACGGCGCCTGCCCAAACGAACCAGGCGATGAAGAGGAGGATGATGTTGAAGGACCAGAGCGCCCAGACGGCGAAGAGCACCGCCATCGCCTGACCGAGCCGCGAGGCGACCAAGGTCGCGCGCTCGATGCCGAGGCGGCCCGCGAGAACGCCGCGCACCACACGCCCGCCATCCATCGGGAACGCGGGCAGCATGTTGAAGATGGCGAGCGCCGCGTTGGTGACGGCGAACGAGAAGAGCGCGATGTCGACCTCCGCCGGGAGCGGCACGAAGCGGTAGAGCGCATAGCTCACCGCGGCGATACCGAAGCTCGCCAGGGGGCCGACGAAGGCCATCCAGGCTTCTTTGCGGGGCGGGAGATCGTCTTCGATGAGCGAGACGCCGCCGAGCATCATCAGCGTGATCGAGCGCACGCGGGCGCCGTATCGAATCGCGACCAGCGAGTGCGCGAGCTCGTGCGCGAGGACGGCCACGAACAGCCCGACGGCCAGGATGATGCCCCAGAAGGCCGGCGGCATGTGCAGATCTTCCGGCCCGACGCCGAGCCGGCTCCCCAGATATCGATATTGGCGCGTGGCCACATAAGCGACATACGGCAGGAACACGAGCAGCGAGAGATGGAGACGCACGGGGATCCCGCGGATACGAAGGACCGTGAGGCCTTGCTCGAACATGCCTGTCCACAGCGGCAAGCCACGTGCCGCCCGGACACGAGCGCATGGGTGTGAAGCGATGCGCGGGTTGTGTCGCGCACGGATCCTGCCCGTCACCTCAAAGCGATCTTCGGAGGGAAATCATGGGCAACATGACGCGAAGGGGCGAGCCGCGGGAGCAGGGGCTCGTGCGAGGAGGGGAGACGATGCGGGCCATGACGGATCCATTCCGCATGATCCGCGAGTTGATGGGCGCCGACGTGCTCGGCGGCCTGGCGAGGACACCCGACATCATCGCGCCCGACATCGAGGTGAAGGAGACCAAGGATGCGTTCCTGGTCCGCGCGGATCTGCCCGGAGTGCAGGAAAGGGACATCGAGGTCGACATCACCGGCAACCGCCTGACGGTGACGGGCAAGCGCGAAGAAGAGCAACGCCAAGAGGGTGAGCGCTACTTCGCGTACGAGCGCAGCTACGGCACCTTCAGCCGCACGCTGACCTTGCCGGAGGGCGTCGATGCGGAGCGCGTCCGGGCCGATCTGGCGAACGGTGTGCTGGAGATCACCATCCCCAAGCGGGCCGAGGCGCAGGGGCGCAAGATCCACGTGGGCGTGGGGACGAGCGAGACGCGCGCCGCCGAACCGAAGAAGGGGCCCGAGAGCGGCACCCCCAAGAAAGCGGCCTGAACCGCGCTCGTCCAAAGGAGAACGCGGCCGAGGCCGCACGCATGCTTTGACGCCGCGACGGCGCGCCGCCAAAGCATGCCCATGGCCGATCCCATCCTCGCGCTGAACCGTGCCTTCGAGACCGCCATCGCCGCGGCCTTCGGCACCGAGCACGCGTCCACCGACCCCGCGATTCGACGCTCCAACCACGCTGACTACCAAGCCAACGCCGCCATGGCGCTCGGCAAGCGCGTGGGCCGTCCGCCGCGCGACGTCGCCGCCGCGATCGTGAAGGAGCTTCCGCTCGAGGGGATCTGCAAGAAGGTCGAGATCGCCGGCCCGGGCTTCATCAACCTCACGCTCGAGGATGCTTACGTGGCGCGCGAGCTCGCCGACACGGCGAGGGACGCGCGCCTCGGCGTCGCCGCCGCGGCCCAGCCGGAGACGGTCGTGGTCGACTACTCCTCGCCCAACGTCGCGAAGGAGATGCACGTCGGCCACCTGCGCAGCACGATCATCGGCGACGCGGTGGCGCGCGTCCTCACGGCGCTCGGGCACCGCGTGATCCGGCAGAACCACGTGGGCGATTGGGGCACGCCGTTCGGCATGCTCATCGAGCACCTCCTCGACGAGGACGCCTCCGGTCGCAGCGATCTCTCGGCCGCCGATCTCAACAGCTTCTACAAGGCGGCCCGCGCCAAGTTCGACGCCGATCCGGCCTTCGCCGAGCGCGCGCGGCAGCGGGTCGTCAAGCTCCAGGGCGGTGACGAGCCGACGCTCGTGCTCTGGCGCCGCTTGGTCGATGCCTCGACGAAGTACTTCGGCTCGGTGTACGAGCGCCTCGGGGTGAAGCTCGGCGCGGGCGACGTGGCCGGCGAGAGCCTCTACAACCCCATGCTCAACACCGTGGCGAGCGAGCTCGAGCAAGCGGGCTTGGCGTCGATCAGCGAGGGCGCGCTGTGCGTGTTCCCGCCCGGGTTCACCGGGCGCGAGGGCGAGCCGCTCCCGCTCATCGTGCGCAAGCAGGACGGCGGCTACGGCTACGCGGCCACCGATCTCGCGGCCATCCGCTACCGCACGCAGAAGCTCGAGGCGACGCGCTTGATCTACGTGGTGGGCGCGCCGCAGGCGCAGCACCTGTCGATGGTCTACGCCGTGGCGAAGATGGCCGGCTGGCTCGCACCGCCGGCGCGCGCGGAGCACGTCGCCTTCGGATCGGTGCTCGGCCCCGACAAGAAGATGTTCAAGACCCGGAGCGGCGACACCGTTCGTCTCACCGATCTGATCGACGAGGCCGACGAGCGCGCCGGCAAGGCCGTCGCGGAGAAGAACCCCGACCTCGACGCGGAGACGCGCGCCGACGTCGCGCACATGGTCGGCGTGGGTGCCATCAAATACGCCGATCTCTCGAGCGATCGCATCAAGGACTACGTCTTCGATTGGAATCGCATGCTGGCCTTCGAGGGCAACACCGCGCCTTATCTGATGTACGCACACGCGCGCATCCGCTCCATCTTCCGCAAGGCGGAGAGCGACGGCGGGGCGCGCGCGGCCGCGGAGATCGCGGTGGTCGCGCCCAAGGAGCGGGCGCTCGCGCTCGAGATCTGTCGCTTCGGAGCCGCGGTGCAGGAGGTCGGCGAGACGCTCCAGCCGCACAAGCTCTGTGCGTATCTGTTCGATCTGGCCTCGGCGTTCACCTCCTTCTACGAGGCTTGCCCCGTGCTGAAGGACAACACCGACGCAGAGCGCGCCTCGCGCCTCGCCATGTGTGATCTCACCGCGCGCGTCCTCGGCGAAGGTCTCGGCCTCCTCGGCATCGGCGCGCCCGATCGCATGTAGCCGAGAACGCGCGCATCGCTTATAGGCCTGCCCGATGCGAAGCGTATGCGTGTTCTGTGGTAGCAACCCCGGCGCGCGGCCGGCCTACATGGCCGCCGCGACGCGGCTCGGTGAAGCGCTGGCCGCGCGCGATCTCGGTCTCGTGTATGGCGGCGCGTCCGTGGGCTTGATGGGCGCCGTCGCCGATGCGGCGGCGGCCCGCGGCGGCCGCACCTGCGGCATCCTGCCGGACTTCATGACCAAGCGCGAGATCGCACACCGCGGCCTCACCGAGCTCGTGCTCGTGGGCTCGATGCACGAGCGCAAGGCCGAGATGGGCGCGCGATCCGACGCGTTCGTGGCGCTCCCGGGCGGCTTCGGCACGCTCGACGAGATCTTCGAGGTGCTCACGTGGTCGCAGCTCGGGCTGCACAAGAAGCCGGTCGCGCTGCTCGACGTCGACGGCTACTGGACCTCGCTCGTCGCCTTCCTCGATCACGCGGCGCGCGAAGGCCTCTTGCGCCCCGAGCATCGTGCCATGCTCTTCGTGGAGAGCGACGTCGATCGCTTGCTCGATCGTTTGGTCAGCGTTGCGACGCCCGAAGTGCCGGCGGTCCTCGGCCCGGCGCAGACCTGACCGCTACGGCTACGGCGTGACGGTCTCGGCGCCGGGCGGCGGCGGAGACCGTCGCGCGAGGCGCGCGAACAGCGCGCCCACGAGGCTCCCGAGGAGCGCGCCCACCACCACGTCGCTCGGATAGTGCACGCCGAGCACGCACCGCGAGAGCGCCACGGCCACGGCCCAAGCCGTCGCGAGCGGCGCCCAGCGCGGCGCGAGCACGCTCACGAAGGCCGCGAACGCGAACGATCCCGCCGCATGCCCGCTCGGAAACGAGTGCCCGCCCGGCGACGCAATCGCAATCGGGTTGCACCAACCGAGCGCATCGCAGGGCCGCACGCGCCCGACGATGGCCTTGAGGGTGCTGACGAGCGCGCTCGTCGCCGTGAGCGCCGCGAAGAGCCACAACGTGGAAGATCGCGTGGCCTTGCGAACGGCGAAGGGGACGAGCGCGAAGAGCCCCCAACCGCCGCCGATGACCGTGATGATGTGAAAGAGGGGCACGAGCACGGCGGGAGCACCGTGCACCGAGGTCAGGATTCGTTCATCGAGGGACTGAATGCCGGCGAGCGCGCTCACCCGACGAGCATGGCATGCTTCGCGGTCGGGGCGGAGAACTGACGATTTTCTTCAAGCCATCCATCTTTGCCCGATGCGATGAGGCTTCCAATGACTGCGCATCCACCTCGTGGATCGCGATTTCGTGGCAGAGCTGAATCCTCGCGCCCTCGCGATCCTCTCTCCTGGCCGGCATCGGTTCAGGCGTGCTTCAGGTACACCGCGGCTGCGGGCTCGAGCACGCGGAAGGTGAACGACTCGATGAGGTAGAGCTCGATGGCGAGCTTCTCTTGGTACGAGTAGCCAATCGCCAGATCCTGCCCGACCGTGAGCTCGTAGTCGCCGCCGCGCAGCGAGAGGAGCACGGCGCCGTCGACACCCGGGGCGCGCACGATGGGGCCGGTGACGACGCGCTCGATGCGGCGCACGATGGGGTGGCCGTCCTCGGCGGCGGCGAACACGTCCTCGTAGGCGCGGAGCCCCAGCGCCAGACCATAAGGGCCACCCACACCGGCAGCGCGAAGCACTTCGATGGCGTCGATGATCACGCGCGGATAGTTGGCCGGCGTGTCGAGCACGCGCGGCGCATGCGGAGTCGCTTCGATGATGCCGGTGATGCCCGCGGCCGGATAGCCGTTGAAAATGGCTCGATTCTCCACCTGCGCCATGCGCTCGGCGGCCTTCACGACGGGGTCGAGATCGGGATCTTCGACGCCGCGGCCCACGCCGTCGAGCTCGGCGCGATCGAGCCGGATCGGCGTGCGCAGCTCGATGAGCGGGTGCACCAAGCGCCGGCCCACGCGCACTTCGGGCACCGGCTCCTTTTCGAGCGGCGCGAGCCGGCCGTCGTTCGCGGCAGCGAACGGGAGGCCGTGCGGGCCGTCGAAATCGACGAGCTTGCGCGCCGCCAAATTGAGCACGAGCACCCGCGCGGCCTCGGCGTCGATGAGCTCCCAAGCCTCCGGCAAGATCGGCGCGAGCGAGCGCCGCAACAGGTCGACCGCCATCGCTCCACCTATCCTTTCAAGCTGCCAATGCCGAGCGATCCATTCAACGCGCGCCGTGGCCCGGGGGCGGTCGCCTTGCGCTGCTCCGCGTCCGCCGGCTCGGAGGAAGCGGCCCCAGTCGGGGCTTCACCGGCGCGCTCTGCGGCCTCCGCGCGCGCTTCGACGCCGACGATGCTCCCTTCGGTGAAGAGGTAGATGCGCATCTTCTCGTCGAACTGAGAGCTGTTCCGGCGCAGCCACTCGAGGTTCATGATCGCGTGCTCGATCTCCTCGTTTCGGTGGTGCAAGAGCACCGCCTTGAGCTCCGCGTCCGAGCAGGCCTCCGCGCGCTGGGTGTACCAGTCGACAGCTTCCAGCTCCTCGATGAGCGAGACGATGCCGCGGTGCATGTTCCGCGTGTCTTCGGAGAGGAGATCCAGCGGCTCGTGGTAGCTTTCGCTGCTCATGCGCCTCCAGCTCGCCGGCGACACACCGCCGCCCGAGCGCGGGGTTCGTGAGGCCGAGGGGCGCCGCCCGTCAATCGGCCTGCGCGCCAATCGCGCGGCCGCGCGCGCTCGCTGACTGCGCCGCCACCACCGCGACCGAGCGGGCGGACGTCGAGTGGAGAGCGTCGCGACGATCGAGCGGGCACGGGTGCATTGGGCGCTCGTCACGAGCGGATCGAGAGTGCCGCGCGCGTCGACGACCATGGCCTCGCCCCACCTCCGATGGGGAACGAGCCGGCCATCGACGAAGGCGCGAAGAGCGACTCCCCCCGTCGTTCCGTCTGCTTGCGAGCCTTCTGGTGCATGGATGAGGCTGCTACGTTCTCGGCGTGAACGACCTCTCGACGCGCGCCGCGACCGCGGCCGATACGAGCTTTCTGTGGCGGATGCTCACGTTCGCCGCCTCGATGCGCGGAACCGAGGAGGACATCGAGCGAGCGAAGATCGATCCGGAGCTCCGTGGATACGTCGAAGGTTTCGGTCGGGCCGGAGACCTCGGGATCATCGTCGTGCTTGCAGGGCGTCCGGTCGGCGCTGCTTGGCTTCGGCTCCTCGCGCCGGGTGCCGTGGCCTCGCCGTCGAAGGTCTGGACGCACGACGTCCCGGAGCTGGCGATCGCGGTCGAGCCTTCGGAGAGAGCCCGAGGCCTCGGAAATGTCCTCCTCCATGCGCTGCTTTCCGACGCGGGCCACCGCTACCCCGCCGTCGCGCTCACGGTTCGCGAGGGCAACGCCGCCGTTCGGCTCTACGAGCGCTTCGCGTTCGCCGAAGAGCGCCGGGTGGTGAACCGGGTCGGCGGCGTGTCGCTGGTGATGCGCCGCTCGCTGCTTTGAATCGTCGACGAAGCGCGAGGGCGGCCCCATCGGCGCGCTCAGGCGGGATGCGGACGCTCGCCGTGTGAATGCGACCAAGCACACGTGACGGAGATCGCGTTCGGCAATACCCTGCCCTCCCGTGCCCGTTCCGGACTCTCTCCTCACCGACCCTGCCATCGCCGGCCCGCTCGGCTCGCTCGCGATTTCGCAGGTGCGTCCGCTCTCGACTTCGCTGTGCCTGCGCGCGCTCCGCTGGCTCGAAGGGTTGTCGCGGCTCGGGGTGGTGCTCCCGTTTGCGCTCGTGCACGACATCGGCCTGCTCTTCGCGGCCCCGCGCGAGCAGCTCGCCATCGGCGCGCGCGTGCCGCCCGAGGGCCTCCGCAGCCGCATGCGTGAGGGCGCGCGGCACACGGAGGCGTACCGCGCGGTGCTCACGGAGCTCGGCGAGAGCGAGGCCGCCCGCCGCGCCGCGCAGCTCAAGATGAGCGACGACCTCGTGGTGGTGGTGCTCTCGCGCCTGCTCGGGACGGTGGCCGCGCGCACGGGCGTGGCGCCCGCGTACCGGCCCGCGGTGCCCACCGACGCGTCGCTCTTCGACGACATCGACGCTCAGCTTCCCAACCTCTTCGACGCCACGAAGCGCGACTTCGAGGCGGCCGCGTTGACCACGCTCGAGTCCGGCCGCCTCTTCGTGCTCACCATGGCCGACGCGCTCGATCTCGACACGCTCCGCCTCTTCGGCATGCTCGGATCGGAGGCCTCCGCGGGCGCGCTCGCGCAGGTGGATCTCTTGGCCGCGCTGGAGTCGCCCGAGGCCAACGACATCGTCAATTTCTCGCTGGAGATCCTGCCCAGCGTCCTCGAGACCAAGACGCGTCCAGCGTCGGGCACGAGCGCTTCGCACGGCTATTCGGGCCTGGGCACGCGCGGCTCGATCGACAGCATGGTGCTCACCGAGCTGGCCTGGGACGACCTCGAGCTCATGCGCCGGCTCATGGACAACGAGGTCCTCTATTTCGCCCGCGAGCAGAGCCGCGACGAACAGAAGCGCATCCACTATCTCCTCGTCGACGCCTCCGCGTCGATGCGCGGCGACCGCCAGACCTTCGCCCGCGGCATGGCCATCGCGACCGGCAAGAAGCTCCTCCTCGAGGGCGAGGACGTCGCCTTCCGCTTCTTCGACTCGCGCCTCTACGAGCAGCAGCGCGCCCGCAACGGGCAGCTCCCCACGGCGCACCTGCTCGCCTTCAAGGGCGAGCGCGGCCGCAACCCCGCGCGCGTCTTCGCCGAGCTCGCCACCGATCTGGAGATGGCGCGGCACCGCGATCCTCGCTCACCGGTGGTGCACCTCTTCACCCACGCGGCGCTCTACATCCCGCGCGAGATGGTGCAGGCCGTGCGGCAGCACGCGCACATCGCGGCCGTGTTCATCTTGCCTTCGGGCGGCAAGCTCGATCTCGATTACCTCGATTTGCTCAACGCCCATTGGGTCGTCGATCACGCCACGCTGGCCCACGGCGCGGCCCGCGCGGATGCGGCGAAGTCCATCCTCACGGAGACGCAAGGCGCGCCCGATCCGGAGCGCGCGCGGGAGAGCATGCCCGTGAGCATCCGCCCGCCGGGCGGCCCGCGATCGCTGCGCGGAACGTCGCAGCCGCCGCCTCCGCCCGACGAGGGTTGACGGTCGAGCTTCAGCCCCGCTTCGGCGGCTCGCTGTTGGCCTTCATCGTGTCGTTGCCGGCGTGATCGAGGAGCGCCTTGCAGAGCTCCGCGATCCAATCCACCGAGGCGGCCACCACGCGCGCGGGCGGCGAGTCCGCGCCGAGACGTGGCAACGCCTCGCGCAGCGCGGACAGCGGAGCCGACAGCTCATGGCCGATGGTGCGCACGAAGGCCGTCTTGGTGCGGCTCACCCGATCGCTTTGATCGCGGGCGCGGAGCGCTTCGGCCAGCGCGTCCTCGAGCGCCTCGCGGTAGCGCAGGGCCTCGTGCGCGAGCTGCTCCAGATCGGTCGCCTCGCTGCGCGCGGAGAGGCGGAGCAGATCGCGCGCCCGCTTCTGGCGAATCAGGTTCTCGGCGCGCACGCGGACCTCGGGCGCGGAGAGCGGCGCCTCCACGTAGTCCTGCACCATCGGGCCGAGGAGCCGCGCCCGCGGCTCGCGCCCGCCGGGCTCGGAGATCAGCAACATCGGCACGTCGCCGAGGCCTTCGTCGAGCCGGAGGCGAATCACGCTGCCGCGCGCGCCGGGCCCGAGCACCACCAAATCGGGCCGCGCGCCGTCCGCGGGCAATGCGCCCGACGACGCCGATACCACGGTGAAGCCCGCGCCGAGCGCCTCGACGAGGCACCGGCACGTCTCGTCGTCGCAATCGAGCACGAGGACGAGCCGCGAGGATGATGTCTCGAAAGAGCTTCCCTGCATGCTGGAGGGTTCATTCACGCAGGTGCCGTGCCATTCTCGCGAGCATTCGATGGTACCGAGGCAATGCCTCGAACCCTACATTTCATCGCGAAATGGGGAAACGCAATGCTTGGTCTCCAATCCGAGCCGATCCAGAGGCCAGGCACGTGCCCGGCACGGCCAGGGCACACTCGATTGCGACGGCCCCACAATCGATTCACGCAGCGCCGGCGCCACCATTCGGCGGCCTGAGCTACCTCACCACGTAGCCGCCGCGCGGGCGCCATCCGCGGGCTCGGCGGCGCGGCGCCCCTCGTCGCCGGGGGCCCGGTCGTGCTACGCCCGTCGGCGATGAGCACCCGGCCTCTCCACGAGCTGCGCGACGAGGCGCGCTCGTCCAAGGCGCGGGGCGACCTCGCCCGCGCGCAGAGCACGCTGTTTGCGGCCTTGCAGCACACCGTCGCCCGCGAGGAAGACTACGTGGGCGCAGCGGTCGAGCTGCGCGACGTGCTGACGCAGACGGGCAACCACCGCGCGGCGCTCACGCTCGACTGGTACGCGGGCAACGAGAAATCCCAGCGCGCGCTCATCGCCCACGTGCCCCCGATCGATCGCGCGCGCACCTACCTCGCCTGGGCCGATCGGCACGCGGATCGCGAGCGCGCGAAGAGCATGTATGCGAAGGCCGCCGACGAATACGAGGCCGCGGGCCTCGTGGCGCAGGCCGCCATCGCGGGCGAGCGCGGTGGTGATTTCGTGCGGGCGCGCGCGCTCTGGTCGCGCCTCTCGCACCTCTTGTCGTCGTCCGGATCGGACTTCTACGCAGCGGGCCTCGCGCGCTTCAACTTGGCGCGAACGTCGAAGCGGACGGGCGACAAAGCCGCGGCGCGCGAGGCCGTCGTCGGCGCGGTGCACCTCCTCGAGGAGGCGGCCGATCGCTACGAGACCATCGGTCAGCGCGAGCGCGCCTTCGACTGTTACCAGGTGCTCATCGCCGTCGGCCGCGAGAGCCAGGAGTTCGAGCACGTCCTCGAAGGCTACGTGAACGTGATCCGCATCCTGCGCGAGGATCACCTGCGCTACTACGCGCTGCAGTCGTACGAGGAGGCGGTGAGCGCCGCCGAGCAGCAAGGCGAGGTCGCCGCCGCCGCCACGCTGGCGCGGGAGATGAGCGTGTACGCCCGCAAAGAGGGCCTCGCCGCGGTGTCGAGCTTCGCCACGCTCACGCAGGCGCGCCTCTGGCAAGAGGTGGCCACCGCCTCGCGCAAGCGGCGCGCGCCGCCCGAGATCGCCGAGAACGCGCTCCTCGCCGCGGTCATCGCGCTGGGCGAGGCCGGGCAGTACCGGCAGGTCGGCGGCGTCTACGGCGCGCTCACCGAGCTGCCGCTCGAAGAGTTGCGCGTGAAGCACTACGCGCGTGCGCGCGGCCGCTACCGCGACGCGGTCGATCTCTCCATCGATGCGTCTCCCCTGCCCGCGCACCTGCGCCACGAGTCGGGCTTTCCCGAGGTGTGGCACGTCGATCTGGTCGAGTGGGAGCAGGGCGGCAGCGCGAGCCAAGCATGCGCCGACATCGTGCTCGATCCGAGCCAGTGGTCCGAGGTCACGCGCCGCCGCGCCATGCTGGCCCGCTTGGGCGCGCTCGCGGTGGAGACGACGCCCGGCGCGGGCCAGCGCGCGCCCGGCGCCGAAGCGTACGTGCGGCTCGCGGAGCAGCTCGCGCTCGTCGAGCTCTACACCATCCTCTCGCCGCTCGAGCACCTCTTCCACCGGCCCGAGCCCGAGGTGCGCGCCGCCGTGGTCAAAGCGCTCTCGCGCTTCCTCTACAAACGCACCTTCATCACGCTGCGCGAAGCGCTCGCCGATCCCGACAAGAGCATCGAGCAGGAGGCCGGCAAGGCCCTCGAAGAGCTGCGTTTCCCGCACGCCTTCGATCCGCTCGCGCGCATCTACCGCGAGTCGCAGTCGGCCGCGGTGCGCGCCTCGGCGGTGCGCGCGCTCGCGAAGATCGACACCTTCGAGGCGGCCGAGCTGCTCCTCGGGATCATCCAGCACGACGGCGCCGAGGAGCGCATGGCCGCGGTGGAGGCGCTCAAGCGGGCGCGCGGCCTTCGCTTCGTCGACCTGGCGCGCGAGCAGGTCAAACAGCTCGCCGGCCCGGCGCGCGCGGCGGTGCGCGACGTGCTGCAGAGCCGCGGGATCGGCCTGCCCGCGTGATGATTGAGATCGCCTCGCCCACCCGTCCGGGTACGGAAGTTGATCCGGCGGGCGATCATGGCAAGAACCGAAGAGATCATCGCTGAAGAACGGCCCGTCGCGACCTATGCCCAACCCCTCTCGCGCCTCCAGGTGAGCTGGGGCTCGATCCTCGCGGGCGCGCTCACGCTGCTCGCCGTCTCCCTCCTCGTCTGGGCGCTTTGCATGGCGATCATCCTGTCGGCCACCTCGGCGAGCGTGGGCTCGCTCAGGGGAGCCTTGATCGCCAGCATGGTCACCTCCGTGGTGACCACGCTCATCGGCGCGTACATCGCAGGCATGGTGGCCGGTTACCTACCGGGCAACCCGCGCCGTTCCATCAGCGTCGCGCACGGCTTCCTCGCGTGGGCCGTCGCCTTCCTGTTCTCGGCGTTCCTGCACGCAAGTCTCCTCTCGGGCGCGGCGCGCACGGCCACGCAGGTGGTCACCGCCACGACGAGCGCCGCCGTGCAGTCGGCCGGCTCGGCCGTGGGCGGCGCCGCCGGCGGCACGGTGGGCCTCGATCAAAAGGCCATGGGCCTGCTCGAATCGCTCGGCTATTCGCGCACCGAAGCCGCCTCGATGGTGTCCAGCGCGCGCAGCGATCTCCAGCAGATCCTCCGCGGCGAAGGCCCGAAGTCCGCGCAGGTCCAGAGCGGCGCGCAGCAGGCCGCCATCCAGGCGCGCGGCGCGCTCGACACGCTCATCAACTGGGCCGCGGGCTACATGTGGCTCTGGTTCGGCACCTGGCTCGTCTCCGGTGCCTTGGCCATGGCCGGCGCCGCTTCCATTCTGCACCGCACCCGCCGCGTCGCCGAGCGCGAGCTCGAGAGCGGCAGCGAGCCCTTCCACATCACCACGCTTCGCCCCGCGCGCACGACGCCTTGATCCACGACGCCGCCGGCTCGCCGCCCATGTGCGGCGAGCCCACGCCGCGCGTGCATGTCGCTCACACCCCGCATCTCGCCGAAACGCATGCCGGCGGTCGAGGCCGACCCAGCACACGACGCCCGCCCGAAGCGCTCACCGCATCGAGCCACATCACCTCGCGACGAGCGCTGTTGACGATCGTCCAATAGGGATCACCTCACCAGCGCAGCGCGCGAATCCAAGCTTCATCACCCACCGAGCAACAGCGCATCTCGGCAGCCAAGCAACCAGAACGCGCTCGCGGTCCGGCTCCTCGACATCGTCGAAAGAGCGATGACGACATCGCTGCTCGAACGAGCCCCTGACGAAGCAGCTCGCGGTGCAGGCCCTCCGCTCTCGGGCCTGCACGCGCCGCTCGCACGCTGGGTCTCACGACATGGCTTTCGAGCTCGCCGCCATCGACTTCGCCGTGGCCCCAAACGTGGACCCACGAGACGAAGCGCTCGATCGGACAGCGCTGCTTCCAGCACGTGCATCCGCGAGGATCAAAGCAGTAGCCCCGGTCGGGCTCGAACCGACACGCTCTCACGAGCAACGGATTTTAAATCCGCCGCGTCTACCGTTCCGCCACGGGGCCTCGTAATGGCCGACCAATGCTCTCGTTGTGCTTCACCCGCCTTCCCCTCCCTCACCCGCCCGCTGGCGAGCCGGACGCGAGCGTAGCTCCGCCGGCCCGGGCTCAGCAACTACGGAGGTCGAGAGCGGGCGACGGCGAGCGGGCCGCGCCGCGAAGACGGGCGTTGACGGCGCACCGAGGCTCCGACAGAAAGGCCGCCATGCTGAACTGGTCGCCCCGCGCCGTGGCGCTGACGCTGGTCTCGCTCTCCGTTCTCGGCTGCGATCAGAACAAGGGATCGCAGCCGGCCGGCACCACGTCGACCAGCGTCACCAGCGCTCCCCCGAGCGCCACCACGACCGCGAGCGCCGCCCCCACGACGCAGCCCTCCGGTGAAGCGCCGGCGGGGAGCGCCACGCCCGTGGCCCCCGATCGCGAGATCGCGGGCGCCTCGCAGATCCTCGTCAGCTACAAGGGCGCCGAGCTCGCGGACAAGACGGTGACGCGCTCCAAGGAAGAGGCGAAACGACGCGCCGAAGAAGCGCTCCGCAAGATCAAGAAGGACAAGATGCCCTTCGAAGAGGCGGCGAAGAAGTATTCCGACGACGCCAATTCGAAGAACATCGGCGGGGCCATTGGCAATTTCGAGAAGAACGCCATGCCCGGGCCCTTCTCGACGGCGACATTCGCGCTCAAGGTCGGCGAGATTTCGGACGTGGTGGAGACGCCCCGCGGCTTCCACATCATCAAGCGCACGCACTGACGACAGCCGGCGACGGCGGGCGCGCGGACGACTCTCGATCTCCGCCGCCCCCTCGAGGCAACCATGATGACCATTTCGAGAGCCGTTGAGCGCCGCGTCGAAATGGTCAATCGTGCGTGAGAATCGGGCTCTTCGGCCTGCGCGATCCCGATTCTCACAGCGGCGCGGCGGCCTCGCCGCCGAGCCCGAGCACCGCGCGGAGCCCGTCGCTCTGGCGGCGCGCCCGATCCGTCACGCAACGCAGACCGACGATGGCCGGCGGCGGGACCCAGCGAGCCAGGATCACCCCGTTCGGGCTGACGAAGAGCCGGTGTCCGAGCGCCGCGAGGCGATCGGGCGACACCTCCAGCATCACATCCACGTTGCCGCGCTTGCCCACGACGCTGTCGAGCGACGCGGCGAGGTGCACGTGCGTCCGATCGCCCGCGAGGATGCCCTCACGTGCGATCCCCGAGAGCGCCGCGATCCGCGTCCCGTGCCACACCGGCGCGTCGCCGGTGAACGGCGTCCACGAATCCTCCAGCGCCGCGAGCGTCACCGGCATCCCGGCGCGCGAGTGGCCCTGACAGGCACGGATGCGCCCGCCGCGCACCTCGTACCGCGCCTTCTCGTTCTCGATCACCGCCTGTTCGAGCGCGGCCCGCGACATCCGCAAGACCCGCAGCACGTCGGCGATCTCGGCCCAGCCGGCCGCATCCATGTCGAGCCCCGCCTCTTCGGCGCCGTGCCGGAGGAGCCAGGAGAGCTTGTGGCTCGCCCGGTTTCCATTTCGATTGCTCATACGTCTCTCCGTCGAGAAAGCCAATGTATCGTGTCGGCGCGCGCCGAGCAGGTGAGCCCGCTCGGCGTCCTCCGCCCCCGAGGCGTCGCGTCCGATGCCGGGAGATTAACCGCGCCGAATGCACCGCGGAACTTGCATGTTTGGATGAGCCATCACGAATCGCGATAGCCTCTCCGCGATGCTCAAGCTCGAGTGGCTCGAAGCGTTCGTCGCGTTCGCCGAGCACACCAATTTCACCCGCGCGGCCGCGGCGCTGCACCTCTCCCAGCCCGCGCTGCACGTCCAGGTCCAGAAGCTCGGTGAAGCGCTCGGCGTCCCGCTCTATCAGCGGCGCGGTCAGAAGCTCGAGCTCACCGCCGACGGCCGCCGCGTGGCCGCGTTCGGTCGCGATCTCCTCGGCCGCACGAACGATCTGGTCGCCGAGCTGCACGCCGGATCGCAGCGCGCGCCCGTCGTCCTCTGCGCAGGCGAGGGTGCTTATCTCTATCTCGTCGGCGAGGGCATCTCGGCCTTCCTCGCGAGCGGGAGCGCGCCGCTCTCGCTGCTCACCCGCGATCGCGAAGGCACGCTCGACGCCGTGCGCGGCGGCGAGGCGCACGTCGGCGTGGCCGCGCTCGATGTCCTCCCCGAGGATCTCGACGTGCGTCCGCTCACCGAGGTCGCGCAGGTCCTCGTCGTTCCAGCCGCGCATCCGCTCGCGAAGAAGCGCACCATTCGCCTCCCCGATCTCGCGGGCGCCCGCCTCGTCGTCGCCGGCGCCGAGCGCCCGCAACGCGCGTTGATCACGAGGGCGCTCCGCGACGCCGCCGTCCCTTGGGAGGTCGCCGTCGAGGCCAACGGCTGGCCGTTGATGCTGCGATTCGTGGAGCTCGGGGTCGGCCTCGCCGTGGTCAACGCCTGCTGTCGCATCCCCGATGGGCTCGTGGCCCGCCCGATTCCCGATCTCCCGCGACAGCGCTATCACGTCCTTCGCCGCCGCGGCGCCGCCGCCGAAGGCCCGGCTGCCCAGCTCGTGGAGGCGCTCGTCACCTCCGTTCGCGATCGTCGATCGAAGTAGTCACGCGCGCGGCGTACGGGACAGGGCCTCGGCGAGCTGGTCGATCCCTGCGATCTCGGCCTCGAGATCGTGCGCGCGACCGCCGGCGCGTCCAGCGAGGAACAGCGCGTACGTGGCGCCCGCCGCCATGCACGTCCATGCGGCCGTGCGTGATCGACCCGAGCGATCGCCTTCGCTCGGCGTCGCCGCCAGCGCCGCGGCGAGGTAGCCCCCGGCCGCGAGCCAGGTGAGCCTTCGCTGCGCGCGCGTCGCGACGCGCCGAGCCCCGAGCGCCGCCGAGCGCGCCTCATCGAGACGAGCCACCGTCTCGGGGCTCGCGGGCGTGAGCCGATAAGGCCCACCGTGGACGACCACCGGGCCGAGAGAGGTCGATTCGCGTCCTCGTGACATGGCCCTTCCACCCTCGTTCATGCAACACCTCGCCTCTCGTTCATCCTCTGGAATCGAGCTCAAAGATCGATTTGCATCCCGAGCTCCACGACCCGGTTGGGCGGCAATCCGAAGTACGCCGTCGCCGGCCGCGCGTTGCGCGAGATGAAGGCGAAGAGCCCCTTTCGCCAGCGCGACATGCTCGATCGACCGGTGGAGAGCAGCGTCTCGCGGCCGAGATAATAGCTGGTGTCGCCGAGATCGATCTTGAGCTCGGCGCTGCGGCACATCTCGAGGACACGAGGCACGTTGGGCTGCTGCATGAAGCCGTATCGGGCCGTCACGCGGAAGAAGCCTTGACCGAGCGGCTCCATCGTCACGCGGCGCTCGATGGGCACCTCGGGCACCTGCTCACCCAGCACGGATAGCAGGATGACCTGCTCGTGCAGCACCTTGTTGTGCTTGAAATGGTGGAGGAGCACCATCGGTGTTCCATTGGGGTTCGAGGACATGAACACCGCTGTCCCCTTCACCCGCGGCGGCTTCACGCGCTCCACGTCCTCGAGGAACATGTCGAGCGGGAGCACGCCTTGCAGGAACGCGGCGGCCAGCTCCTGCCGCCCGCGCTTCCACGTCGTCATCACCGTGAAGAGGCCGAGCCCCATGGCGATGGGGAACCAACCGCCGTCGAAGAACTTCGCCGCGTTCGCCCCGAAGAACGAGAGATCGACCAAGAGGAACAGGAGCACGAGCGGCATGGCCTTCCACGCGGACCAGCCCCACGCGCGTGTCACCACCACGTAATAGACGATGGATGTAATCGACATCGTCCCGGTGACCGCGATGCCGTACGCCGCCGCGAGCGCCGTCGAGCTCCGGAACATGAGCACCAGAATCAGGCAGGCCGTGAGGAGCCCGTAGTTGACCTCGGGTACGTAAATCTGCCCTTCGGCGTCCTTGGAGGTGTGCACGATGGTGACGCGCGGGAAGAAGCCGAGCTGCACCGCCTGTTGCACGAGCGAGAACACGCCGGAGATCAACGCCTGCGAGGCCACCACCGTGGCCGCGGTCGCGATCACCACCACCGGGATCATCCCCCAGCTCGGCACGAGCGCATAAAACGGGCTCTTGGCCGCCTCCGGATGCGCGAGCAGGAGCGCGCCTTGCCCGAAGTAGTTGAGCAGCAGCGCCGGCCACACCACGGCGAGCCACGTGCGCCGAATGGCGCCGAGGCCGAAGTGGCCCATGTCCGCATACAGCGCCTCGACGCCGGTGATGGCCAGCACCACGCCGCCCAGCATCAAGAACCCGTGGCCCTTGTTGATCACGAAGAAGCGCACCGCGTGACGCGGATCGACGGCCGCGAGCACGCTCGGGTTGTGCACGATCTGGTGGACCCCGAGCGCCGCGATCATCACGAACCAGAGCAGCGTGATGGGCCCGAAGACCACCCCGATCCCGCCCGTCCCCCGCCGCTGGATGGCGAAGAGCGCCACCAGGATGGCGCACGTCAGCGGCAGCACCACCGGCTGGAGACGCGAGGTCGCGATCTCCAAACCCTCGACCGCGGAGAGCACCGAGATCGCGGGCGTGATCACGCCCTCACCGCTGAGCAGCGACGCGCCGAAGAGCACGAGCAGCACGAGCGCGCCCTGCGCGACGCCGATCCCCTTCTGCGGCAGGAGCGCGAGGAGCGCCAGGATCCCGCCCTTCCCCTCGTTGTCCGCGCGCATGATGAAGACGAGGTACTTCAGCGTCACCACCAGCATCAGCGACCAGAAGATCAGCGAGAGGATGCCGAGCACGTTCCCCGACGTCGCCGCGATGTGGTGCGGGCTGTCGGTGCTGAAGCACTCCTTCATCGCGTAGAGCGGGCTGGTCCCGATGTCGCCGTAGACGACACCGAGCGCGCCCAGCATCAGCGCCCACGAGACGCCGTGGTGGTGACCTGCTTTGACGCTGACCGGCGAGACGGTGGCCATGGGGCGCCCATGCTAGAGCCGAGGGCCGGAAGTTCTGCCAGAAATTCTGCCCGCGACGCGCTCGAAACACGGGGTCGCCTCGGAATCGGGCGAACACCGCGCGGATCCCGCGCGATTCTCACCACGCTCCGAAGCCGGTCCGCGTGTCATCCAGAAAGATCGTTGGAGCTCAAACGATTTCGTCGCTCACGTGCGCGCGTCGAGGAGACCGAGGCGACCGAGCATGCGGCCCACTTCGCGGAAGGCCTGCGCGCGCCCGATCTGCAGGAGATGACCACCGGGGAAGGTCGACAGAGGCGCGCCGAAGTGCGCGGCGAGCCGCTCGGCATGCGCCATCGGCGTGATGCGATCGGCTTCGGCCGCGAGCACGAGCACGCGATCGGGCGAGAGGCGGGAGGCTCGCGCGAGGGGGCTCACCGCGCGGTGGGCGCGGTCCAGTGCGCGCCGTTGAATCGCCTGCTCCTCCGTGCTGCCCACGAAGCGACCGAGGCGCTCGGCCACGTCGGCGATCGACGCGAGCGGGATCATCGGCACCGCGAAGCTCAAGCGATCCTCGATGGTCGCCACGAGCGACGTCGTGTAGCCGCCGAGGCTCATGCCCATCGCGCCCACCGCCGGTGCGCCGCGCGCGAGCAGGTGATGGACGAGCGCGCGCACGTCGAGCACGGCTTGGCGAAACCCCTCGTTCGTGATCCGCGGATCCGACCCCGGAAACAGCGGCGGCCCGCGGCGGTGCGCGCGCACGCCGTGAAACGGCAGCACCGCGAGGGCCACGTCGAGGCCGCGGTGGAACAACCAGCTCACCGGCCAAGCCCGCTCTTCGACGGCGAACTGACCCGCGCGATAACCATGGAGCAGCACCACGGCCGGCCGCGGCTTCCCCGCGTGCAGGAAGAGGCGCGCCGCCGCACGGCGATTGGCCGAAGGCCCTTGGTAGCGATCGGCCACCTCGGCGCACCATGGCGAGAACGCGCTTGGCCACGTCCAGTCGACGACCTCGCCGTCGCGGAGCCGGCGCACGGACACGGGCTCGGGCGAGATCGCGTCCGGCGCGGGAAAGAAGGTTGTGCCGTGCTCGTAGTGCTCGGCCCGATCGTAGAGCGCGACGATCTCTTCGAGCGCGCGCATCCGCGCTTCGTGCCCGAGCGACTCGGTGCGCGAGCGCGCCCGCGAGGCCGCGCTGCGGTGGAAGATGGCCGCGCCGACGGCGACGTCGACGTGCGCGGCAGCCCGGTTGAGGAACGCGCGGAGCATGCCATGAGCGTACGCCGTTCGGCGGCTCGTGCCGCCGGGGTTCGACCGCGTGCAAGCCGTCATCGCGCGTCGCGGCGCCGCCCGGGGCGGGCCTCAATCACAATCGGCCCAACGCACCTCGTTTGCGAGACAGTCACCTCATGGCCGAGCCGGCCATACCCGACGTGTTCTCGATCAAGATCGGCTCCGATCTGTGGACGAAATACAAAGAGACGGGCACGCTCACCGCAGAGGACTTGAAGGCCGCCATTCTCAACAATGAAGGCGCGCTCACGTCGGCGACCGGGCCCGTCTGCTGAATTGACTACGCTTCTGCCGTGCGCGCGCCGATGGTGTCGAATTCGACGGGGCAGTGCGCCGAGAAGATCGTCACCGACTTCTCCCGGTGGGCGAGCTCGCGGAGCCGTGTCTGGTTCTTGCGGCGGAGGCCGTCATCCATGGCCACGAGGCGCTGGAAGGCGCGAAGCCCGGGCGGGCACGTGGGCTGCGCGGCCATCTCGCGATGGTGGAAGTACGCGTCGCCGGCGTGGAGCAACCAACCGGACTCGGTGCGCACCGCGATCCCTGCATGACCGCGCGTGTGCCCTTGAAGAGGGACGATGAGCACCTCGGCCGATCCATCGATGGCGCGCACGCTCTCGAAACCATGCCAGCGATCGCCGCCCATCTCGTAGGTCTTCCAACGCGGGCCATGGCGGAAGTGGACTTGCCGATAGCGCATCGACTCCTGTCGGGTGCGCGGTCGCATGGCCGCGTCGTGCTCGGGCGCGAAGATGTGCACCTCCGCGCGGGGGAAATCGGGCAGGCCGCCGGCGTGATCGAGATCGAGGTGCGTGGGCAGGATGTGGCGCACGTCGTCGGGCGAGTAGCCGAGCGCCTTCACTTGATGGAGCGCGGTGTCCTCGACTCGGCGGCTCGGCCCGGTGACGAACGTGAACACCGAGCCCAGGCGGCCTTCGGGATCGGCCATGTCCTCCGTGCCGATGCCGGTGTCGACCAGCACGAGCCCGTCACGGGTCTCGATCAGCAGACAATGACAGACCATGCGCCCGCGCGCGAAGAGCCGGCCATCCTCGTTCACGAGGGCAGCGCCCGCCGGACACAGCGTGGGACAAGACAGGTGGTGGATACGCACGCGGGCGAGGATATCCACACCGTCGCGCCGCTCATAGCATCTCGCGTATCCGGCAGCGTGATTCCGCAGCTCGTGCCCAGCGCCGTTCCGTCACGGTCATCGCCCTGACTCCATTGCTTCGCCCATTGCATCTCTCCCGAGGCACGCGGCCTACGGATGTGCAGCGACACAAGAGCTCACGAGAGAGCACGTCATCGGAGACTCTCATCCTCCGATTCCGCATCTCCCTCGCGGCCACACTCTCATCGTCGATGAAGGGCAGCGCCGGCCGCGCGCCGGCGACCGGCGCACAAACATCTCGTGAGCTTTGAAGTCGCGCCCCGATATCAGGAGCGACGCGCGCGGCGGCGGCGCACCGCGGCCAGCGCGAGCGCCAAACCGAGGCCGCCGAGCGCGGACGAGGTCTCCGTCGTTCCACCGACGGCGCAGCCCGAGCTGCTGCCGTTGCCGTTGCCGCCGCCCGTGCCGCCCTCACCGCCTTTGCCACCGGCGCCGCCGCTGCCGCCCGCGCCGCCCGCTCCGACGGAGCTGCTCGAGCTGGAGGTATCGCAGGGGCACGCGGGGGCGTTGACGAACTTCTTCGCGAACAGCGAGCCGGACACCGGCGTCTGCCCGGAGGCCGCGCCGAGCGTGAGATCCTTGTCGAGCGCCGCGCGCGGGAGCTCCGCATAGACGCGGGTCAGCCACAACGCGGTGGGCTCGATGCCTTCGAGCAGCGTGTTGGTGTCGGCCTGCGCCTCGGCCTCGGCGCCCACGCCCATCTCATCGCCGTAGCCGCTGTTCTTCGGATCGAACATCGCCGCGCCCAGGAGCGGCGTCGTGATGCTCTGCGCGGAGACCGGGCCCGCCGCTTCGATCAACCAAGCGCGCCCCTGCGTTCCATCGAAGCCTTGCTGGCGAAGGTCCTTGTAGTTGCTCGAGTTGGTCGCGAAATCCCAGACGAGCCCGTCCTGCGAAATGGTGAAGAAGGGGTAATTGGAGGGCTCGTATCGGCCCTCGCCGAGCACGAAGAGCGTAATCGGCACCTTGGCGCCGACGCCCGCCGCCACCATGCGCAACGGCAACAGAGGCGAGGCCCCGGGCGACGTCACCCGCACCGGCTTCATGGCATCGATGCCCGCGCCCGGCTGCAGCTTGAGCGCGAGGAAGTCGAAGCCCTGCGACACGTACGCCGCGATCGTCGGCTGATCGGCGGCCGGAATGACGTACCCGTGCGAGGTCAGCCAATTGGTGAGCGCGGCCGGATCCTGCGACGAGAGCTGCGCCGTCTCGTACGGGCCCACGACCTGCTGCGCGATGATTGTCACGCCCGCGTCGAACGAGCCTCCGCTCGAGGCCGATGCCGAGCTCGATCCATTCGAGCAAGCGCATGTGGTGGGCGCGGTGACGGTGACCCGCGTGAGCGAATCGAGCTGGGCGAACATGGCATCGGACGAGAGGCCGATCGACACCGTGCCTTTGACGGGGAGCACCCAGGCGAAGCTCGTCGGATCGCCGCTGTATTGAATCTGATCCCAGAGCGTCGACTGCGTCTTCGAGATCGAAAGCACCATCCGGTGAGAGGCCACCTGGGTGCTCTCCATCGGTGCGTGGAAGCACCCGCCGCACGCCGCGGCGTCGCGCGCGGTGGCGGCCGTGAGGGCGAGGAGCGAGCCGGCGAGGACGAGCGAAACGAAGCGCATGAGACCTCCAGAAACGGAGGCCAGCCTAACCCATCACGAGGCGTGATTATAGCGGGGACTCGGCGCGATCCATGCCGTGAGATCGGCAACGATCGGCGCCGCGCGGTCAGGCCCGGCGACGGCGACGGCCCGCGATCGCGGCTGCGAGCAGCGCCGCGCCCGCGACGGCCTTGGGATCGATCTCACCACTGCCGCCGACACCGCACCAGCAACCGCCGCCGATCGCGATGATGTCTTCGTTCCCGCTGCCGCCCTGCGCCGCGCTGCCACCGGCGCCGCCCGCGCCACCGGCCGCGCCGCTGCTGGAGGCGACCGATCCGCTCGATGCCGATCCCGTCGTCGCGCCGCCGGTCCCGGTCGGGCTCGTGCCCCCGGCGCCGCCCGATCCCGTCGTCGCGCCGCCGGATCCCGTCGCGCCGCCGCCCGATCCCGTCGCGCTGGACGAGCTGCTCGTGCTCACGGTCTGGCAGGTGCCCACGGTGCCGTCCTGCTTGCTGCATTGCGATCCCGCGCTGCAGCTATCGACGCCGCCGATGACGTGACAGCCCGTGAGGCACTGGCCCGTGGGCGATCCGATCTTGTCGCAGACCTCGCCTGCGGCGCAGTCGGTGTCGGTGACGCAGCCGCATTGGTTCGTGGCCGGATCGCACACGGGCGCGGCCTTCGTGCAATCCGCGTTGGACTCGCATTGCACACACGAGCCTTGGCTCGCGCCCATCGTCGCGCACACCGGCGTGGTGCCACCGCAGTCGGTGGAGCTCAAACACCCCACGCACGCATGCGTCGCGGGATTGCACACCGGCGTGGGCGCGCTGCAATCGGTGGACGCGAGACAGGCGACACAGGTCGACGTGGCCGTGTCGCACTTGGGCGTGGGCGCGCTGCAATCGGTGTTGCTCCCGCACTGCACGCAGAGGCCACCGCCGCCGCACACGGGCTGCGGCGCTCCGCAGGCGCCGCTCGGCGCCGAGGTGCAACACGGGTAGCCGTCGGTGCTGAACTCGAGCTCGTAGACATCCTGACTGTTGGTCGTGCCGCCCGTCGATCCGGTGAAGCCGACCCAGGCCTGCGTGCCGAGGTGCGCTTTGATGTCGGCCGCGGCGGAGAGCACCGGCATGGCCGGCTTGGTCGCGCTCTGCGCGACGAAGACCTGAATCTGCTTGGCCACACCGTCATAATCGATCCACGCATACGTGGTTTGATTGCCGGCGATGGTGAAGGGCGGCGCGGCGCTGGCAACGTGGTTGTGGGTGTCGCCGTCGAAGAGCAGCGCCACGTGGTTGGCGCTCGGATCCCAGCCATTTTGATACGTATCGAACTCGATGCCGACGCTCTGACCGATGCCGCCGTAGCCGAGATCACCACCGTTGGCGCCGAGAGCATTGTTGTTGTTGCTCTGGATCACGAACACGAGGCCGTCCGCGCCGCCGCTGCTCGGTCCGCTGCGAAAGCGGAAGAAGGCATGAAACGACGTGCCGGCCGGGAACGGGAACGGGGCGCTGACGAAGGCGCTCCCGCGCTGGTTGGTGAGGACGTTCTGGGCCAGCCGGAAATAGTCCGCGCCGATCGGGCGATACGCGTTCCCGTTGAGCGAGAAGCCCGAGGTGCTGTCGAGCTTGCAGAAGTTGTCGGTGACCGCGTGGGCGGGCGCGCCGAAGGTGCCGAGCGCGAGCGCGAACAGCGAGGCGACGGCGAGACGGGGTGCTGCAACGTTCACGAAAAGCATCTCCGGCAAAGACGCGGTCGACGCGACGCGCGACCCGGGAGCGTATCGAGACCGGTGGCCGCGCGCCAGTTCGCGGCATCTTCGCGTGACGGACGGCCCCGGCTCGCGGCGCTCTCGGCACATGGTAGGCTCGCGGGCCCATGCCCTCCGCGGCCGTCGGTCTGCCTCCGTGCTGCGCAGGATGCTCTGCGTACGACGGGGAGGATCGCGTCTGCCGCCTCCTCGCCGATCCGTCGCTTCCGAACCGGCGCACGCTGCTCACCATGCCGTGCGACGTGCAGCGCCTCCTCGGCCTGCGCTTCCGCAGCTATGGGCCGGACGTCGCCCGCGACGCGCTCGTGGCCTTCCTCGATCCCGCCTGGGATCCGGATGATATCAGTTTGTCTTATGGCCGCGCGCCCCGCGACGCGCGCCTCTGGCTCGGGTCGTGGCCTTACCTCTACCTCGGTCGCAACGCCGTGCGCCGCGTGCACCGCGACGGCGAGCGCCTCGAGCCGAGCGATCACGATCACGAGGCCGCGCCGGCCACCGCCGACCCCGCGCTCGCGTTGCGCATGACGCGCGCGCTCGCCGCGGTGCACGGCGTGGATCCCGTGGGCTACGCGATGCTCCTCGATTTCCTGCACGATCGCTTCGACGCGCAGGCCTGGTCGACCAAGCTCGGCTGGGCCGCGGCGTCGGTGACGGATCGCAAATACCTCAGCGTCTACCGCTATGCGGTCTACTTCCACGACGTGCTCGCGCAGGTGCTGCCGCGCGAAGCCGCGGTGGCCCTCGTGGCCCGGCGCTTCTCGCCCGGCGATCCCACCGAGCACGCCGCGCTGGAGGCGACGCGTACGGCCCTCTCCTTACCGGGCCTCACCATGGCCTCGTGGCGACAGATGTACCGCGAGGGCGCTGCGCTCTCGCTCACATTGCTCGCTGCACCGGATGCAGTGGGATTGGATACGATGGCCGAGCTCGAGACGGCGTTCCGGCGCGTGCTTCGTCTGGACGTGGGCGCGCGCTGAGGCACACTGGAGGCGTGATCGTGGTGGGACGAGGGACCGATCCGAGAGACCTGGCGATACACCGGCTCTTCGATGCGCCGCTCGCGACGCTCGCGCCGTCTTCGGATCACGTCGATCCGATGCGCCTCGCCGCGCACGCGGCGCACGAGCTGCCGGAGGCCGAAGCGCTCGCCGTCGGCCGGCACCTCGCGGTGTGCGCCGATGCTCGCTGCCTCGCGCTGCTGCGCGACGCCGTCGTCGATCAAGCCGCCGTGCGCGACGCGCTCTACGGCGCGCGGACGAGCGAGCACACGGACAGCTCCATCAGCCTGCCGCACCGGCAGAGCACGCACAGCGTCGCCTGCGACAACACGCTTTGGGAGACGTTCGAAGCGCTCGCCCGCGAAGAGGGCTGCTCCACCGATTGGCTGATCAACGAGGCCATGAAGGTCTATGCGCAACAGCGCGCCCGCCCGGTGGCGACGCCGATCGCGCCGCGCGACGTGACCGTCCGCGACGCGCCTCCGCCGCCGCGCGAGCGCAACACGCCGACCCTGCAGCGCTCCTACCTGCCCAAAGCGCCGCCCTCCTCGCGGCGCCTGCCCACCCACCCGTCCTCCGCGGCCGCCCGGCCGAAGCTCCTCGTGCTCGTCGGCGGCATCTCCTACGAAGTCACGAAGGATCGCTTCGTGGTCGGGCGCGGTGGCCTGTCGAGCGATCTCGCCATCGACGATCCCGGCGTCTCGCGCCAACACGCCCTCATCGAGCACGCGGGCGATGCCTATTGGCTCGTGGACATGGGCTCGACCAACGGCATCGAGTACCAGGGACAGCGCATCGCCCGCCGGCAAATCGCGCACGGCGATCGATTCCGCATCTGCGATCACGAGCTCGAGTTCCTGCTTCACTGAGCCTGTGTCGCTGGGGTCGCTCGCGATACGCGAGTCTCCGTCGCTCCCTGCTCGCGCCGCTCTTTCCCTCCCCTCTCGAGCCCACGCCCGCTCGCCGCGTGTCTCACCGAGAGGCCCCGCCTGCTCGCCTCGTGGAAGCAATGCGCGCTTGGCGATAAGCTCTACCTCCATGGCCCCCCGCCGCGCTCGACCGATCCAGATGACGCCCTCGGCGACGCCGTGAAGCTGCGCGGCAAGGTCCTCGGCGGGAGCATCGCGCTGCTCTGGATCATTCATCTCGTCAACGTCCTCGTGGGCTATCGGCTCTCGGCGCTCGGTATCCATCCGCGCACCCTCGAAGGCTTGTGGGGCGTCCTCTTCGCGCCGTTCCTCCACGTAGGCTTCGCGCATCTCATCGCCAACAGCATCTCGCTCGCGCTGATCGGATCACTGGTGTTGATGCGGAGGGTCCGTGACTTCTTGACCGTGGCCGCGCTCTCCGCCCTGACCGCGGGCCTCGGCACCTGGCTCATCGGCGGCGCGCACACGGTGCACATCGGCGCCAGCGGGGTCATCTTCGGCCTCCTCGGCTACCTGTTCTCGCGCGGCGTCTTCGAGCGCAAATTCTGGCCGATCCTCGGCAGCGTCATCGCCTTCCTCCTCTTCGGCCGTGCGCTCACGGGCCTCATCCCCGGCACCAGCGGCATCTCGTGGGAGGGTCACCTCTTCGGGTTCCTCGGCGGCATCCTCGCGGCCCGTCTCGGCGCCCAACCGAGCCCGCCGGCGACCACGGCGCCCTCCGGCACGAAGACGCGCATCGCCCCGGTGCGCGCCCGCATCGAGGAGCCTTCGGCCGACCCCGCGTTGGAAGACGAGGTTCAAGAGCTCCGCCGCCGCATGAGCCGCTGATCGGGCCCCGCGATCACGATTTCTTCGTCTCCTCCGAAAAGCGCGCTTCTTGCCGGCCCTCCATGGACGAGGAGCTCGCCCCCGATCTCCTCCGAAGGAGAGGCATGGAATGGAGACGACGCCGGCGTGGGGAGCATCGACGACGAGCGACACCAATACGAAGCGGACGCGCACGTTCCAGTGCCGCGACCTGCTCTGGGACGCGCTGGAGCAGATGGCCGGCGAGCTGGAATGCACGGTGGACTTCCTGCTCAACGACGCGCTCAAACACTATCTCCGCCAGCGCCAGCGCCTCGCGACGCAACAGCCGCCTCCCTCGTCGTCGCGGGTGGCGCGGCCGCTGGAACGGGTGACGCCCCCGGGGATGCCGCTCGATCGCGTGACGCCGCCGGCGCAGGCCGTGCACATCGCTGCCATGCCTCCGGCGCCGCTTCCGGTGCCGTCGCTCGCGGCCCGACAGCCGGTGTTCGCGCCGACGCCACAACCCTTCCGATCGCCGGCCGCGCCGCCGATGCCGCCTCCGCCGCTCGGATTGCCGCCGATGCCACCCGCGGGACTACCATTGATGCATCCTCATGGACTGCCATTGATGCCCCCGGGCGGACTGCCATTGACGCATCCCCATGGGCTGCCCCCGACGCCGCCCATGGCCCCTCCGCCGCCGCGGCCGGTCACCGGCCCTCCGCCGCTGCCGCGGGCCGCGCCGCCTCCGCCACCCTCGTTCCGCGGCGCGCCCCCGCCTCCCCCGCCCGGCTTCGCGCCGCCGCCTCCACCGCCCGGCTTCGCCTCCCCGGCGCTGACGGGGCGCCCGCCGCCTCCTCCGCCGCCCGGCTTCGCGCCGCCGCCGCCGGCGAAGTTGATGGTGGCCTATGGCGATCAGGTGCGCGCGGTGGAGGGAGCGGGGTTCATCATCGGGCGCGGAAAACAGGCCTCCGGGCTCACCATCAAAGACCCCAACATCTCTCGGTGCCACGCGACCATCGAGCAGCACGACGGCATCTACTATCTGGTCGACATGGGCTCGACCAATGGCACCCAGGTCAACGGGCACTCCATTCAACGCAAGCCCATCATGGAAGGTGACGTGGCCCGCATCTGCGATCACGAGATTCGTTTCTCGTACCGCCGCATGCCGTAGCGCCACGCAGGAGACGCTCGCGCGCACGCCTCCAGAGCACGGTAGGATGCGCGTCATGCGATCCGCGCCGCTCCCCGCCGTGCTCCTCGCCGTGTCCCTCACCTGGCTCTCCGGCTGCGAGAGCCGCTCGACCCCGACCTCGAGCCCCGCCACCAGCACGACGGCGTCCGCGCCCGCGCCGCAGGCAGCGTTGCCCAGCGCGACGGCGAGCGCGGCGCCGGTGCCGACCGCCGCGCCCGCGACGGGCCCGCAGGGAAAGATTCTTTGTTTCGGTGACTCGATTACCCAAGCCGATTGGCCGGGCAAGATCGCGCCGGAGGAGAAATGGGTCACCGTCCTCCAAAAGAAGAGCGACCGCATCAACGCGGTCAACGCCGGCCGCAACGGCCGCACCACCGGTGAAGGCCTGGCCGAGCTGGGCAAAGCGCTCGACGAAAACCCCGACAGCGCCGTGGTGCTGTTCTTCCTCGGGGTGAACGACATGAAGCACGGGCGTCCGGGCGTGGTCGAAAAGGCCACGACCAACATGAGCAAGATGGTCGACATGACGCGGCAGAAGCTGCCCAAAGCCGAGGTGGTGATCGCGGCGCCGATCACCATCAACGTCGACAAGCTGACGCCCTATTTCAAAGGCGTGGAGCTCGGCCCCGACACGGTCCATTACATGAAGGCGCTGGCCGTGGCCTACGAGGGGCTCGCGAAGAAGAAGGGAGCGCGCTTCATCAACTTGCTCGACGTGGTCGCGCCGGCCGACCTCGAGGACGGCGTCCACGCCAATGGGCGGGGACAGGCGAAGATCGCCGAAGCGGTGTGGCAGGGGCTCTCGCGCTGAGCGATCTCGCGCGACGCGCTCCCGAAAAATGCAGGAGCGATGTCAGCGGCGAGGCCGCCGCGGTATAGGCACACACGTCTTCGCGCTGCGACGCCCTACCGCGCGCGCTCGAACGACGGATTGGAGCGGGTGAGGACACGTGATCCCTCGGGTCGCGCGCTCACTGCGCTCGTGCCGAACCACGGAGATCATCATGCACGCTGACAACATGCTTCGCACGCGCCGCTTCGTCGCCGGCACCTTGGCTTCCCTCGCAGCGCTCGCCGCCGGCTGCGCGGATACGGCGCCGAGCGGCGCTCGGCCCGAGATCATCGATCTCGGAGAGGGCCCATTCCAACTCGCCCTCGATCCCACCGTGGGCACGGAGACGCCGCCGTGGCTCGACGGCGCCATCACGTGGGAATACGCGGGACAAGCCGTGTACACGCGCGCGGCGGACCGCAGGCAGGTGCCGTCATGGCACACGCGCGCATCCGCCGGCGACGCAATGCCCTCATCCATGCTCCGGGAGACACGTCGAGCTCCCGGTCCAAACCATCTCGTGCTGCACGAGCTTCTCCACGAAACCCATCGCGAGCAGCACACGATGCAACGGGCTGCCCTCGGGCTCGTTCACCAACGTGAGGGAAGCGCCGGGATACCGCGCCGAAACGGCTGCCAAAAGCACCTCCGCCGCTGCCTCGTCGAGCGCCGCTCCATCACGGATGCGCACCGCACCGTTCTGCATGCCGAGCATGAGCATGCCAGTCGGAGCATCCGCCGGGCCGAGCGCCAGCACTTCGATCGCACCCGGCGTCGAAGCAGCTTGAAGCGACTCCACCTCTCGCTGCCAGCAGGCGGGGAACGCCGCGTGGAGCCGCGCGTGGTGCGCAAA
This sequence comes from Minicystis rosea, assembly GCA_001931535.1. Taxonomy (GTDB): domain Bacteria; phylum Myxococcota_A; class Polyangia; order Polyangiales; family Polyangiaceae; genus Minicystis; species Minicystis rosea. Next base: position 14,767,691 of record CP016211.1, on the reverse strand, counting down.
GAACGCCTCCTCGGTCACCGTACGGACGCCTTCCGCCGCGCTCGCGGCGCGCGGCAGTGTCCCTGCCAGCATCATCAGGTTTCGCGTCGTGGCGAACCCTGCCCGGGCATAGACCTTCTGCGCCCAGTTCTGGCGCAGGACTTCGAGCACCACACGCGTGAGCCCCACTCGTCGCGCGAGACTCATGTGCTCCGCGAAGAGCTCGTGCGCGATGCCCTTGCCCCGATGGGTGGGCACGACGCCGACGCCTCCAATCCAACCTCGCTCACCGCGCCGACCAAGAAACGAGAACGCCGCCGGCGCCTCACCGTCCACGAGCACCAGCGAGCTGTCCAAATCGATGTTGCCGGCGCGGACGTGCTGCGCGAAGAGCGCCTCAGTGAATTGCACGGGAACGAAGTAGCCCGTGTAGCCTAGGTTCCAAAGCTCGGTGAGCGCGGTTGGAGAGAAGGCGCCGGCGCGCTCGATCTTCATGACAGGGATCTTCGTACTCCATTTCAGCGCAGCGGAGCATCGAGCTTCGCCTCGATGTCGGGCCGGTTCGCGATCGCTGTCGGGACACGTGCGCTGCCGGCGAGGTGCGGCGCGACGAGGCGCGCGATCTTCGGGTAGGCGGACCAGCCGCGCGCATGGATGTCGCGCGCGATCGCGGCGGCATCGGCCCAAGGCAGCGCTCGCCCGACCCCGAGCCGGCGCCCGAGCCACGCGATCTGGACGACGATCAGGCGGAATGGCAGCCCGGCGGCAAGCTCGGAGAGGTACCCGAAGATCGGGAACAAGAGCACGATGGGCCGCCGCTCCATGGCGCGTATCGGAACGAAGAACGTCGTCGGATTGGCCATGAGCGGTGGCAGCGGCTCGGCCGCGTGGCCCAGCACCCGCAGGGCCGCGCTCACCATCAAGAACATCTCGGCCGCGGGCACCGCCGCATCGCCCGCGGCGCGGCGCGCGAGGAAGGCAACCGCCGCGCACGCGGTCCACACCAGGCCGAGCAGAACGGCAAGCGCTCGATCCGCGAGAAGGACGGCCTGCACGGCGAGGAGCGCGAGCGCCGCGCCCGCGACGGCGGGGTGCACGTGCTCGAACAGAACGAACCACGCCACCTGATCGACGATCAGGAGCCAGTGGGTCGCATGGTTGAGCCAACGGGTGTGGTAGGTCGCGTAGATGACGGTCTGGAGATCGAGATCGAGGTTGTCGCGCGGGCGCGACGTCCACGGCATCGATTGAAGACGAACGAGGAGCCCCGGTGTCGCGTAGAGCATGACGTAGAAGATCGCGAGGCCGAGGAGCGTGACGTGGAACGACGGCGCGATGAGATTCATGGTCGTCTCCTCTCAAGCTGCCGCGCGACGAGGCGCGAAGATGGGTTCGATGCGCTCCCACGTCGGCTGCACGACGAGGCGCCGATCGCCGCGGTAGTAAGGCGAGAGTCGCAGCAACCTCCGGCGCACGACGGGCGCGGCGAGCCTCGCCAGCGTGCGGGTGATACCCGTGCTGCGGGCGAGCTCGCGGAAGTAGTCGTCGACGCGACGGCGCTGAAAGGAGAGCAGCGCCTCGGCCTCGGCGGTGTCGAGCCAGTCGCAGAAATACCAAGCTGCGTCCGCGTCCGGATCAGCGGGGCAATACGCGGATCGCGGCAACGCACCGATGCCGAGCGCATCCAGCGTCCGGTCGAGGTACTCGCCCTTGGTCAGCGACCAGCCCTCGCCGCCTCCGATCAACAACGTCTTGCCCACGCAGTCCGCGGTGAGGGCGTTGGCGAACGCGACGGCCGCATCGCGCCCGTGGATGGCGTGATCGCGTGCATCCGCGGGCAGCTCGAAGGCGAGGCGAACGTCGGCCTCGTCGAGCGTGCGCGGGTAACGCACAGGCAGGACCGCGCCGAGACGGAGGATGCTCCAAGGCAGCGCGCTCTCGCGCAGCATGCGCTCGCACGCGACCTTCTGCTGCCCGTACGGATCGAACGGCGCGAGGGGCGTGTCGGCGGTGAGCCGCGACAGCGCCTTCTTGCCATTGCGCGCCCCGTGGACGGCATAGCTCGAAGCGAAGAGGATCCGAGGCGCGCGCCCCGTGGCTTCCGCCGATGCGAGGACGTTGCGTGTCCCTTCGACGTTCACCGACTGCGAGAGCGCAGGTCGCTTGTAGGCGAGCGTGGGAATGACCGCAGCGAGGTGGACGATCGCATCAGGCCTGGCTTGGGCGATCACCTCGGCCACGCGCTCGCCGGCGCGGATGTCGCCCCATGCGACCGCGAATGCGCGCCGCGTGGAGAGCCTCCTCGCCTGCGCGCGTGCGGCGGGCGACTCCAGGTCGAAGCAGGTGAGCGCGACATCGCGCGCACAGAGCTCCTCGACCAGGTGACTGCCGAGGTTACCGAACGCGCCGGTGACGAGGACGCGCAAGCGACGAGAGATCATGATCGCGTGTCTCCTTTCGTGTCGTTCGCCCCGATCTCCGGGGCGGAAGAGGCGCCCTTCGCCTGCTCCACGCGCGACCGGAGCGCGCGCTCCATCGCGTGGAAACCGCGGCGAACGGCGCGGTGAACGAGCGCGTGGACGGGCCACGCCAAGAGCCCATCGAAGAGGAGCCGGTTCTCGAGCCGCACGCGTCCGTCCGGCATCGTGTGGAGGATCTGCTCCCGCACCATCGACAGCAGCCACGGTGGCGGCCCCTCCTGCGCCCAGCTCAGCTTGCGGCGAGGCTCGACCGCGACCACGCGATGAGGCGCATGGATCAGCCCCGCGATCGCGAAGCGGACGCGAAGATCGACGCGGGCGCCCGGCGCGAGATGCCCTTGCGCCTCCGGGGTGAAAGGATTCCACGCCGGGTACCGCGGCAGGTCCGTGAGGACCTCCCAGATCCGAGCCGCGGTTCCCTCGATGACGATCTCGGTGCGGAGCGTGATCATGCGTCACGCTCCATGCGAACGAAGAGGAAGTAGGCGCGGAGCAGCGGCGTCGCCGCCGAGAGCGTCAGGTTGAAGGCGGCGCCGGCGTCGAGCGCGCCTCCGCCCGCGAGGTGAGCGATGGTGAGCGCTGCGTGGATCACGTCGCCGGGGAGCAACGCGAGGAGCAGGCGCCGTACGATCGATCGCTCCCACGAGCGGAGCAGCCCGTACTGAACGAAGGCGAACGCGAGGGCCATCACCCCAAACTCGCGGGTGACGAAGAGCGCCGCCGGCGATGCATCCGCGCTCAGCCCGGGCGAGAGCGAGCTCCGCAACACGGCGGGCGCGAAGAGCCCGAGGAGGCCCGCGAGGAGCTCGAGCGCAGGCTCGACGGTGCCGTAGAAGAACCGAAAGAACCGAGAATCCATGGCTGCGCCCCACGTTGCGCCGAAGCACCGGAGGGCTCGGCCCGTGGCGCGGGAGGACAGCCGATTGGCGCGCTCTGCACATCCGCGCTCGCAGCCGCATCACGGCGCGCGTACCCTCGCTGGACCGGCCATGAACCGCACGGTCGAGGGAAGCATGAAGGCCGCGTGGATCGCCCTGCGCTACGCGGGCTCGCGCGGCATCGACGTGGATCGCGTCGCTCGGAGCCATGACCTCGATCCGGCCCAGCTCACCGATCCCTTCGGGCGCGTGCCGCACGCGATCATCGTGGCCGTCTGGCAGGATCTCGCGGCCCTCACCCATGATCCCGCGTTCGGGCTGCACGCAGCCGAGGCGTCGCACGGCCAGGCCTTCGACGCCGTCGACTACACGCTCCGGCATTGCGCGACGGTCGGCGACGCGCTCGATCGCGTCTGCCGCTACCAGCGCCTGATGCACGAGGGCGGCGTGGTCCGCCTCGACGTCGAAGGCAGCGTCGCGCGCTACACGCAGAGCTTTCACTGCGAGCCTCCGGCGCCGCGCCATTTCGTCGAGTTCGTCTTCGCGATGTGGGTATCGCGGTTGCGGCGCTCATCGGGAGGTCCGCTTCCGCTCTTCGAGGTCGCCTTCGCCCACGCCGCGCCCGCCGACATGACCGAGCACCGGCGCATCTTCGCCGCGAAGCTCCGCTTCGGCGCGCCCGAGAACGCCATCGTCTTCGATGCCGCGCTGCTCGCTGCGCCCCTCATCGCCGCAGATCCCACCCTCATCGCGGTGATCGATCGCCAGGTGGAGGCGCTCCTCGAAAAGCTCCCACCGCGCGACGACTTCCTCGCCGCCCTGCGCCGCGCGCTCGCCGACGAGCTGGCCCACGGCGCGCTCGAGCTCGATCGCATCGCCCGGCGGATGCGCACCAGCCCGCGCACCCTGCAGCGGCGCCTGCGCGAAGCGGGGATCACCTTCCAGGCCTACGCCGACGAAGTGCGGCGCGATCTGACCTTGGAGCGCCTCGCCGCCCCCGGCGTCAGCATCACCGAGATCGCATTCCTCGCAGGCTTCTCCAACGTGAGCGCGTTCCACCGCGCCTTCCGTCGCTGGACGGGGACCACTCCGGCGGAGCACCGGCGCCGCGCGCTCGCCGGGCCCTGAGCCTCAGCTCGCCGATCGCGCCATTCGACGTGCCGACGGCGCCACGCGCCGGGCGCTCCCCGCGCCCGATCTAGCGTGCGAATCGAAGGAGCGTCGAGACATGGAGCGACAGATTTACGACGTGCTGATCCGCATCACGTTCGCCGTGGCAGCCGTGATGTTCGTGAGCCTCTTCTTCGTCCAGGCCCCTTATGGGCGATATGCCCGGACGGGGTGGGGCCCCCAATTCAGCGCCCGCGCCGCGTGGGTGATTCAGGAGCTGCCCTCCGTGCTCTCCTTCGCGATCTTCTTCTTCCTCGGTGAGCATGCCCTCGCTCCGGTCCCGCTCGTCCTCTTCGCCATGTGGCAGATTCATTATCTGCAAAGGACGTTCGTGTTCCCCTTCCTCCTCCGAGGAAACAAGAAGAACGCGACCACCGGGGTCGTGGCGCTCGCCATCCTCTTCACCTCGCTGAACGGCTACCTGAATGGGAGGTGGCTGTCGCACTACGCGCGCCTCTACGAGACTGCCTATCTCCTCGACCCGAGGTTCATCGTCGGCGCGCTGATGTTCTTCGCCGGGCTCGCCATCAACCTCCACTCCGATCATGTGCTGAGGCACCTCCGGAAGGACGGCGACGCCGGTTACAAGATCCCCGTCGGAGGCCTCTTCGGCTACGTCTCCTGCGCCAACTACTTCGGCGAGATCCTCGAGTGGACGGGCTGGGCCGTGGCGACCTGGTCACCCGCCGGCCTGTGCTTCGCCGTCTGGACCTTCGCGAACCTCGCCCCGCGGGCCCTCGCCTACCACAAGTGGTATCGGCAACACTTCACCGAGTATCCGAAGGACCGAAGAGCCGTCATTCCCTTCCTCATCTGACCGCGATGGGGCCGTTTACGGCTCGAAGCGCGCCGACAGCCCGGACGCCATCCATCGCGGCCGCGGAAGGATCTCGTCGAGGCGTGGATGTGCCGCGGGAAACTCACGCGTGAGGACCTCGGCGCAGTACGACGAATCCGCGGCCTGCCACGCGAATTTCCCTCCGAGCGACACGCACGTGCGCGCCGCCGCCAAGAGGCGCACACGCGCGGCATCGCGCGCCGGTGCGAGCGCAGCGGCAAGCATGGGATCGGGCTTCTTTCCATCCATCACCGCGAGCGCACCAATCTCGTCGGCGAGCTCGGCCCACAGGCCTGTCGCCGAAACGCTCGCGACCACCACCCAACGCGGCGGCGGAACGGGTTGGAGGTCCGACACCTGAGCATGAATCTTCTCGGCGGCGCCGATGGCTGCGCGCCGCTCCCCGAGAGCGCGCGCAAAGACATCATCCACCCAGCGCGCCATGGCCTCGCGATCGCGCTTGCCCCGATAGGCAGGCAGGCGCACGGCACGAGCCTTCTGCGCGGCTTCCTCGGCGAAGTAGACGAGCGACTCGCCCGCCGCCATGAGCGCTTTGCCCAGCATGCGATCGTCCCCCGCCATCACCATCTGTCGCATCGTCTGCGGACGATGAAGGAGGTCCAGCACCAAACGATGTTGGGCCGCGGCCTCGCGGGCCTTGCCGAGCTTCTGCAGCACGCGGCCGCGCTGCGCATGCATCTGGAGTCGCAGGGCGAGCGAGCCGTCGCGATCGATGCGCGTCTCGGCGGTGGCAAAACGCTTCTCCGCCGCGGCCCACCGCTCCCGGTCGACCTCGTGCGCCGCGAGCGCGAACGCGATCTGCGCGCTCCTTTCGCGCTGCGCGGCGCCATACGTCTTGTCGTAGAGCTCGGCATTCGCCAGGGCGGCGCGCTCGTCACCGAGCCCGAGCCGCAGGACGACGGCGTCCAAGAGGACGTCTTTCGCCTTCTCCTCTTTGGGATTCTCCCGCGCATACCGCTCGTACCAGCGGACCGCTTCCGCATATTCGGCGAGCGCGTGATACCGCGCGCCCATGTCATGAACCATCTTCCGCGCGAGGAGGGTCGCCGCAAAACCATTCTTGGGATCGACGAGCACGAGGCCAATCGCATTGGCACGCGTGATGTCCCGCGCCGCCTGGAATGCCTTGCTGGCGTTGTACAAGACCTCCTCGAGCTTCGCGCAAGTCGGCGCGGTGTGCGCGCGAAGAGGAGCCTCACCGTGCTTCTGCCAAAGGGCCCAATAAGCCTCGCCGGCCTGGGCATACCGGTCCCAAGCGGCCTCGCGATCGGTCGCCTTGCCCGCGGCGGCGAAGAGCTCTTCGGCTTGGAGGCGACCTTCGGCGCAGTCGTCGGCGAAGGCGGGAGCGGCGGCAGCGAGGGACGAGGCGATGGCAGCGAGCGCGAGGATGCGGCGAGGCATGGCGGGGTTGGACAGGCGAGCCGCGCAGGGGTTCCACCGCCTTCCCATCCCGAATCATGCCCAGGGGCGATGCGCGGCCCCGTGAATCAGGCGAAGCTGCTGATCGCCTCGCCCTCGGTGTCGTACGTCTCGAAGATGGTGATCAGCTTGGTGAGCGCCAAGATGTCTTGCACCCTGCGGCTCAGGTTCGCGAGCTTGAGGGACGCGCCCTCGCGCTTCACGGAGGTGTAGCCGCGGATCATCGCGCCGAGGCCGGCGCTGTCGATGTTCGTGACCTGGCCCATGTTGAGGAGGAGCTTGAACTGGCCGTCGCCCACCTCGACGCGGATGCGCTCGCAGAGCTGGGACTCACCTTCGCCGAGCACGATCTTTCCGCAGATGTCCAGAACCCTGACGTCTCCCACCGAGCGAACCTTGATATCCATCCTCGAGCTTCCTTGGTCGATGCAACCCAACGCCGGAGGTCGGTGACCTCGGCGACCGAGCCGTATTGCATGTGACGAAAAAGCGGCGTGAGCGTCGTTTTCCGACAGGGGTGTCGGAGACGCAGGCCGAGCCGGCGAGGAGGCCACGAGGCGCAAAGGCGAAAGCGGGCTCCCTCGATGCAGGGAGCCCGAGCGACGACAGCGGGCTACGCGTAGGCTCAGCCGGGATTGGCCGGCCCGAGCCACGTGGTCAGAGCCTCGCGAAGGCCCGGATCCGTGCCGCCTCCGACCCACGCGACATATCCATCCGGCCGAATCAACACGGCCGTGGGAGCCGCGACCGCGCCGAGCACCGGGAGCTCCCACACACCATCATATCGAGCCTCGAACCGCTCCACCCGGTCCGCCCATGGAGCGATGTCGATGACGCCGGGCTCACCGAGGTCGAGCAGGACCGGTCGAGCATCGTGGAGCAGGGTGAACACCCGCCGTGGACCGCTTTCGGAGATCAACTCGAGATCGGGCATGCGGCGCCCGAGCAGCGGGTGTCCCGTGCCGAGATCGTAGCGAATGTCGAGGCCGGAGCTCATGGCGGCGTATCGCTTGCGCGGCTCGTCCATCTGGAGCATCTCGGACATGGTCTCGCGCAGGGCATTCGTCCGTGCGTCGCCGCGGTTGAGCATCGTCGCCGTCAGCGTGTTTTTGAGCACGCGCGCCGCGATCGGGTGCCGCTCGCTCTGGTAGGTATCGAGCAGGCTCTCCGGCGAGGTGCCGTGGACCACTCGGGCCAGCTTCCATCCCAAGTTCACGGCGTCGTGAACACCGAGGTTGAGCCCTTGTCCGCCTACCGGAGAATGCACGTGCGCTGCGTCGCCGGCCAAGAGCACCCGTCTCTCTCGATAGGACGCCGCCTGCCGGGCCGCATCGGTGAACCTCGAGAGATACGTGGCGTCGTGAACACCGAAGTCGGTCCCGTAAACGGCGATGAGCGCTCGGCGAAGGTCGTCGAGCGTGGGCTCGTCGCCTTGCTCGAGGCGCTGCTCGCACGACACCACCCGAACGCGCTTCCCGTCCTCGAGCCTGCCGAGGCCATGAGTGCCCTTCTCGTCACGACGAAGGCCGACCTGCGGCTCGTCGGTCATCTCGACCTCGGCGATCAGGTAGCTGACGGACGGCTCCCACCCCGGGAAGTCGATCCCGGCTTTCTTGCGGATCAGGCTGCGACCGCCGTCGCAGCCGACGAGGTACTGCGCCCGCAACGTGCGGCCATCGGAGAGCTCGACGTCGACGCCGGTGTCGTCCTGCGCGAAGCCCGTCACCTCACATCCGCGATGAATCGGCACCGAACGCTCTTCGACCCAAGCGGCGAGGATGCGCTCGATGCGCTCCTGCCACAGCGCGAGCCCGTAGTTGTGCCGCGTCGGAAAGTCGCTGATGTCGAGAGGGATCGTCGCAAACGACGCGACCTGAGCGACCTTCCCCTGCGCGAGGAAGCGATCGGCGATGCCACGCTGATCGAGCAGCTCGATCGTGCGTGCATGCAGACCACCGGCGCGCGAGCCGGCGAGGTCCTGAGTTTCGCGCCGCTCGACGATGGCCACGTCGACCCCCGCAAGCGAAAGCTCGCCCGCCAACATCATCCCCGTCGGACCTCCACCAGCGATCACCACGGCATGCTTTTTCATGGCCGAGGTTTGTACGGCACGCATGGGGGCTTGCCGCAAGCCCCCATGTCTGGCATACGTTGGTAGTGGAGAGGGACGGGGGTCGTGCTCCTCTCTTCATTCCTTGCGTGCTCCCTCGCAAACACGGGCGCGCCAACAAAACTCGGCGATGAGGCCCAGCGCCGTAGGCTGGCCTCTGAACGCATAAGCCTGGTCCGGCGCCCGGCAAAGGCCGGGCGCTCGAAGCTCAGGAAGTGCGAACGCGAGCTAAAACGCAGCGTCGAAAGCGACCTCGCCCGTCACTCCGATCTGATAGGCGGACACGCGGCGCTCGAAGAAATTCGCGAGCTCCTGCACGTCTTGCAGATCCATGAAGGCGAACGGGTTCTTGGCCCCGTAGCGCTTGGCCAGGCCCAAGGTGGAGAGGCGTTGATCGGCCACGAACTCGAGGTATTGGCGCATGTCTCGCACCGAGAGGCCGGCGACGCCGCCGCCGAGGAGATCTTCGGCGAAGGCCGTCTCGCAGGCGATGGCTTCATCCATCATCGCGTAGATGTCGGCCGTGAGCGAGGCGTCGAAGAGCTCGGGCTCCTCGCGGCGAACCTGGCGCACGACCTCGAAGGCAAAGGCCATGTGCGCGCTCTCGTCACGGAAGACCCAGCTCGTGCCGCCGGCGAGGCCGTGGAGCAGGCCGCGGGAGCGGAGGTAATAGACGTAGGCGAAGGCCGCGAAGAAGAAGAGGCCTTCGATGCAAGCGGCGAAGCAGATGAGGTTTCCGAGGAACTGCTTGCGCGCGGCGCGATCGTCGAGGGATCCGAGGTGCTGAATCGAATCCATCCACTTGAAGCAGAACTCCGCTTTGCGACGCACCGAGGGGATGTTCTCCACCGCGGCGAAGGCCCGGAAACGATCGGCCGGATCGGGGACGTAGGTGTCGAGGAGGGTCAGGTAGAACTGGACGTGGAGCGCCTCTTCGTAGAGCTGGCGCGAGAGGTACATCCGCGCTTCGGGAGCGTTGATGTGCTTGTAGAGGTTCAGCACCAGGTTGTTGGCCACGATGGAGTCGCCGGTGGCGAAGAACGCGACCAGACGCTCGATCAAGTGACGCTCGGCGGGGCTCATCTTGAAGCGGAGATCGCCGGTGTCGGTGGTGAAGTCGACCTCTTCGACGGTCCACGTGTTCTTGATGGCGGCGCGGTACATCTCGAAGAAGACCGGATACGCCATGGGCCGCAGGGTGAGGCACATCCCCGGATCGAGGAGGCGCGCGGGACGTTCGACGTGATTCATTGGCACGCCTCGCAGGTCTCGGGGTTCTCGAGCGAGCAGGCGACGGAGGCCGCGTCCTTCTCCGCGGGCGCAGGTGCTTCCAACGGCGGCGGGTTTTCGGCGACGGCCGCGCGCGGCGTCTCGACAGTGGCCTTGGCGATGCGCGTGGCGGGGCGGGAGCGCAGGTAATACGTCGTCTTGAGCCCCTTTTTCCACGCGTAGAAATACATCGAGGAGAGTTGGCCGATGGTGGGGCTCTCGATGAAGAGGTTGAGCGATTGGCTCTGATCGATGAAGGCGCCGCGGTCGGCGGCCATGTCGATGAGCGATCGCATCGGGATTTCCCAAGCGGTGCGGAACACGGCGCGGAGCGCGGGCGGGAGCTCGTCGAGCGACTGCACCGATCCTTCGGAGAGCTTGAGCCGGGCGCGCATGGCCTCGTTCCAGAGGCCGAGCGCCTTGAGCTCGGCGACCAGATATCGATTCACCTGGAGGAAGTCGCCCGAGAGCGTCTCGCGCTTGAACAGGTTCGAGACCTGCGGCTCGATGCACTCGTAGCAACCGGCGATCGAAGCGATGGTGGCCGTCGGCGCGATGGCCACGAGGAGCGAGTTGTGGAGGCCGTGCGCCGTGATGCGCGCGCGGAGCGCGTCCCAGCGGGCGGTGTCCGCCGGGGCGACGCCCCAAGCATCGAATTGGAGCTCGCCGCGGGCGGCGCGCGTCTCGGTGAAAGCGTCGTGGGGGCCCTTTTGCTCGGCGAGATCGACGGAGGCGGTGAGGGCGTGGAAATACACTTCTTCGGAGATCCGCCGCGAGAGCGCCCGCGCCTCGGGCGCGTCGAACGGCAAACGCATCTGGAAGAGCACGTCTTGAAGGCCCATGAGCCCGAGGCCCACGGGGCGCCAGCGCGCATTGGATCGGCGCGTCGCGGGGATGGGGTAGTAGTTGAGATCGATGACCCGATCGAGCTGGCGCACGGCGACGTGGACGGTGCGCGCGAGCTTCTCGAAATCGAAGACGACCGTGCCGCCTTCGCCGTGCACCGTGTGTCGCGCGAGGTTGATGGATCCCAGGTTGCAAACCGCGGCTTCGTCCTGCGACGTCACCTCGAGGATCTCGGTGCACAGGTTGGAGAGGTGCACCGTGTGTCCGGGCAGCGCCGTTTGATTGCAGGCCCGGTTGGACTTGTCCTTGAAGGTCATCCACCCATTCCCCGTCTGCGCCAGCGTCCGCATCATGCGCGCGTAGAGATCGCGGGCGGGGATGGTCTTCACGGCGAGGCCCGCCTGCTCGGCGCGCTCGTAGGCCAGCTCGAAGGCTTCGCTGTGGAGGTCGGGGAAATCGGGCACCGTCTTGGGATCGAAGAGGCTCCAAGTCGTGCCCGCCTCGACCCGCTTCATGAACAGATCGCAGATCCAGTTGGCCAGGTTGAGGTTGTGGGTGCGGCTCTGCTCGTCGCCCGTGTTGTCGCGGAGCGAGAGGAACTCTTCGATGTCGGCGTGCCAGGGCTCGAGGTAGACGCAACAAGCCCCTTTGCGCTTGCCGCCTTGGTTCACCGCGGCCACGGAGGCATCGAGCGTCTTGAGCCAGGGGACGATGCCATTGGAGTGGCCATTGGTGCTCTCGATGAGCGAGCCGCGCGAGCGCACGCGATGGTACGCGAGGCCGATGCCGCCCGAGAATTTCGAGAGCATGGCCACGTCGGTGTAGCGGCCGTAAATCTGCTCCAGATGATCGGCGGGGGAGTCGAGGAGGAAGCAGCTCGAGAGCTGCTCGGTGCGCGTCCCCGAATTGAAGAGCGTGGGCGAGCTCGGCAGGTATTCGAGGGAGGAGAAGAGTCGATGAAGCTCGAGCGCCTCGGCCACCGTCTCCGCGAGCGCGCAGGCGATGCGCATGAAGAACTGCGCGTGCGTCTCGAGGACGAGCCGCGACGTGGGGTGCTTGAGGAGATAGCGATCGTAGACCGTGCGCAGGCCGAAATAATCGAGCTCTCGATCGCGCGCGACCTCGACGGCGTCGTTGAGCTTGCGGGCGTTCTTGGCGACGAAGTCGGCGAGACGATCGTTGACGAGGCCGAGGCGGTACGCGGTCGCGATCGACATGGAGAAGGCATGGATCTCCTGCCCGCGGACCTCCTTGTCGATGAACGTGCCGAGGAGGCGCGCGGCGAGCCTTCCATATTGCGGCTCCTCGACGATGAGCGCGGCGGCCGTCTGGATGGAGAGCTGATCGAGCTCGCGCGTGGAGGCGCCGTCGTACAGGCCGCTGATGGTCTTGGTGGCGATGCGGAGCGGGTCGACGTCGGTGAGGCCGACGGCGCAGCGGCCCACGGCGCGCACGATCTTGTTGACGTCGCACAGCTCGGTCGCGCCGCTGCGCTTCTGCACGCGCATCGTCGTTTGCGGGGCCTCCTCGGAGGCCTCCCGCTTCGTCGCACGGAACGGCGTCCCGCCGTTCGGCCCATGGCTCGTCTCGCTCAGCATGACTGTCCTCCTTCGCCGTCGGGGAGCGGTGCACGACCGCTCGCGTCGAGACGCGGAGACGAAGTGCCGAGCGCACACGATGCTTCGAGCCTGCCAGCCTGGGCCGGAGACGCGAGAGCGACACACGCGATCGGAACGACCTTCGCCCCCGCGGGCACCGGGCGCCGCGCGTCCCATCGATTTCGAAAAGCGCGCTCCAGCTTCGGAGCATTCGCCGTGAAATCAACGGATCGCTACGCGGGGGACAGGTCGAACCCGAGACAGGCGCGATGGTAGGCAAACCCCAACAATCACCTTGCGCCGCACGGACCTTCCCGCCTTCCCACGAGGCACCCAGGTCGAATCGACCCCGGATGTCTCCCGGGATCGTGTGCAGGCAGGTCTTCGGACTCGCGAGCTTGCCGGCGCAGAGACACGCTCTACCGGACTCCTACGATCCGTCGCTTCCCAGAACCCCAAAGGCCCAGTGCACGTGACGGAGCTCGTTCTCGCTCACCGCTGCGGGGCAGTCCCGGACTCTCACCGGGTTCCCTTTCAAGACTGGGCAACCGCCCAGTCACCAGCACGGGGCCCAACATATGGGGGTCCCCCTCCCCTGTCAACCGAGATGTTGGGGTCACCCCAGACGAGGCCCCCAGGAGGAGCCCCGCGCGGCACGACTCCGTGCGCGACGTCGCTGCCCTCGGCAAACGAATGACGATCGAAATATGTTGCGGGGTGCGGAGCCGTGTCGGAGCCCATCGTGCTCGACGCCGGCGCTCACGAAGTCATGGGCTGTCGACAACCCATCATGCTCGCCGCCGGCTTTCGGAACGTGGGATATGGGGCTATCGATGCCCCGTTGTGCATGGGGGCTTTGGGGCCGCTTACTGCTTACACAACGGAATCGTGATGAGGCACTTGGCGTAGTCGGAGCAAGCGCGGTTCAAGCACTCGTTGGTCGCAGAGATCATGTCGTCCTTGTTGATGCACTTGTCGAGCTCGGCATCGGCGAGCTCCGCGTTGGCGTCGCACTTGGCGCGGCATTGATCGGCCTTCACCGAGTCGATGTCACCACAGGCCTCCTGCTTGTCGCAGGCGGTGTAGCACGTCCCGCCAACGCTGCTCGAACACGCGAGGGGCAGCGCCGCGAGGATCATCAGGACGACCAGCATTCGAATTGCAGCCATGATTCCCTCCGCCGCCAAGGGCGAGGCCCGAGGCAATTGATATCGTGCCTCGCAGTGGCAAAAGCGAGGTGATGACACCTTGCATGCACAAGGGCAGGCGCGTCAAGGCGTGTATCCCATGCCACACTCGGCGTCGCAGGATGGGAATTGGCGCTACCACCTTCAACACGCGTCATCACCTTCGCACCGAGGGCCGATCATCGATGGCGATGAGGCGGCCCCAAACCGCACGCCGACTCCGCGGCGTCGAGCACAATGGATCTGCGCGCGGCCCCAAACCGCACGCCGGATTCCCCAACGTGGATCACGAGATACGTGGTGTGTCGGTGAGCGATCGGAGGAAGAGGGGCACGTCACGTGCGGGAAGGTGCCGTTCCGGTGCAACGACCGGCGGTCCGAGGTATGGTGGTCGCCGTGATCGCCGTCGCCCGCGCCCGCCAGAGCCCGCTCGCTGGGCGAGATCCGCGCGGGGAACGGCGGATCGTGCGGGCCGTGGGCATCGCGCGCGTCGTGCGTTCGGCGCTTCACCGGATGTTCGCGATCACCGTGGCCGCGCTGGTCGTCGTCAGCGCGCTCACCGCGGGGCGATCGTATCTGTGGTGCTCGATGATGGAGCGGGCGGTCGAGGCCTGCTGCTGCGAGCCCGAGCACGATGCGTTCGAAGCGCCCGCGGGCGGCGAGCCGGAGGTGCACAGCGCGTGCTGCGAGGACCGGCTGCACGCGGCGTTCGACAAGGCGCGGGTGAGCCGCGCCGCCGTCGAGGTGCCCGACGTGCTGCCGGTGAGCGTGGCGGCGCCTGCGATCGTGCGCGCCTCCGCGAGCGCGGCGCCGGCCTTCGCGCCCGCGCGCCCGAGCGCCCGGGTCCGCGCCGGGCCGATTCGCGCCGGCCCACGAAGCGCGGCCGAAACCTGCGTTCGACTCCAAGTCTTCCACTGCTGAGCTTCGCGTCGGCGTGACGGGACGGATCATCGATCCATCCCGGCGCGCGTGAGCGGGCGGCATCGCGGAGATGCACGCCCCCACCGGCGGCTGGAAGCGCCTCGCGCCCGAGCCGCCCAGCCCGCGAACAGCGCACGTGGAGGAGACTATGCGGTTCGGAAGAGGCCGTGTCGTGCGGCTCGCCGTCCTTGCGGCGGCGATGACGACGGCGGCTTGTACATCGACGGCGACACAAACCACTTTGCGATCGGCGGAGGCGGACGCGGACGTGCGCGCCGCGGCCACGAAGGCCGCACGTACCGAGGCGCCGAGCCTCGAACGATCACCGGAGAGCGCTTCTCCGGACGACAGGCCCCCTGCCCTCGCGCCGGCCGAGGAGGCGAAGCTCGCGCAATCGATCGATCTCCCGAGCCTCGAAGCCGCGGTGATCGCGCGCCAGCCCAGCCTCGTCGCGGCCTCGCACCGCGTGCGCGCGTTGATCGAGAGGGCCCGCGCCGAAGGGAAGCTGCCGCCGCCGGAGGTGATGGCCGACGTCTGGCAGGTGCCTTTCACCAAGCCTTATGCGTTCGACCGAGCGGCCATGATCATGTTCTCGATTCGGCAGCAGTTCCCCGCTGCCGGCTCGCTCGATCGCATGGCCGAGTCGATGGCGCAGGAGGCGCACGCCGAGGCCGCGAAGGCCGCCGTGGAAGCGCGCGCGCTGGTGCGCGAGACGGATCGCGCCTTCGTCGCTTATGCGGAGGCGAGCGCCCGGCACGGCGCGCACGACGCGCATCGGACCATCGTCGATCAGATGGCCGCCGCCGCGCGCGCCCGCTATTCGACGGGCGGGCCGCTCGGCGACGTCACCCGATCCCAGCTCGAGCTGGCGCGCACCGAAGCCGAGGTGGCGCGCGAGCACGGGATGGTGAGCGAGGCCCGCGCGCGGCTCAACGGCCTCCTCTCCCGCGCGGTCGACGCGCCGCTCGGCGCGGCGGCGTGGGCCGATCCGCGCACCGTCGCGATCGCGCCCGAGCAGGCCGCCGCGCTCGCCGCCGCAGGCAACCCCGAGGTGGCCATGGCCGATCGCATGGAGAAGTCGGCGCGCGCCGCCGCGGAGGCGGCCGAGCGCATGGCGAGCGTGCCCATGTTCACGGCCGGTGTGAGCGTGTCCATGCCCACGAACGACATGCCCGCGGGATATGGCCTCTCGTTCGGGATGTCGTTGCCTTGGGCGTGGGGCGCGGCCTCGGGCCGGCAGCGGAGCGCAGAGCAAAAGGCCCTCGCGGAGCGCGCCGCGGCCCAAGGCGCACGCCTCCGCGTCCGCACCGACGCGGCCATGGCCCTCGCCTCCGTGCGCGCGGCCGAGCGTCGTTATCTGGTGCTGCGTGATACCGCCGTGCCCGCCGCGCACCGTGCTTTGGATGCCGCCCGCGCCGGCTACGCCGCCGGCGGCACCGATCTCCTGATGTGGCTCGATGCCGCGCGCGCCGCCCTGGAAATCGAGGTCGATCTCGCCACTGCGCACGGCGATCTCGATCGCGCGCTCGCCGATCTCGATTGGGCCGCCGGCGCCCACGTCCCGCGCGCCCCCCTCCCTGCTTCGAAGGATCAGCGTCATGCCCCGTAGCCCCAACGCCGCGCCCGAGGACACCTCTCACCACGAGCATTTCGAGGAGGGCGCCGAAGCGCCGCCGCCCGGCGTGCGCGCCATGGCCGCGGTGCGTTGGATCCTGCTCGCCCTCGTCGCCGTGGCCGCGCTCCACTCCGTCTATGGATATGCCGCGCCGCGGATCGGCGGTGGAGCATCGGCGGTCAAAGGTGCTTCGTACATCTGCCCGATGCACCCGCAGGTCGTCTCCGATCGACCGGGGGAGTGTCCCATCTGTCACATGGCCCTCGTGCCCGCGCCGAACAGCGCCGCGGCGCCCAGCGCGAACACCGCAGCTCCTGATACGATGTCTCGCCCCGGCGCGTCGGCCAACGCGCCTCCCAGCCCGCCGGCAAACGCCTCTGCGAGCGCCGCCGCCAATGCCCCTTCGCCGCGCGGCTACACCTGCCCGATGCACTCGGATGTCCATACCGATGCTCCCGGGCGCTGCCCCTTTTGCGGCATGGATCTCGTGGCCGTCCCCGAGCCCAAACCGCCGACGGCGCCCGCGGAGACGGCGCCCATCACGCTCTCGCTCGATCGCGTGCAAGCCATCGGCGTGCGCACGGCGGTCGTCGAGAAGCAGCGTGGCGAAGGCGGGCTCCGTCTCACGGCGGCGGTCGAGGTCCCCGAGCAGGGGCGCGCCGAGGTCCACGTGCGCGCGGCCGGCTACGTCGAGGCCATTCACGTCAAAGACGTGGGCGTGCGCGTGAAGGCCGGTGAGCCGCTGGTCTCCGTCTACAGCCCCGAGGTCCTCCAAGCGCAGCAGGAGCTCATCACCATGAGCAGTTGGCCCGCGCTCGACAAGCGCGAGCCGCCCACGGCCGCCGCGCGCAAGAAGCTGGAGCTCCTCGGCGTCGGCAAGGAGACGCTCGATCGCATCGTCGCCAACGGCCAGCCCATGCGGGCGCTCGCCGTGTCCGCGCCCATCTCCGGCTACGTCACCCGCAAGGACGTGGTGCTCGGCTCTTATGCGATGCCGGACAAAGTGCTCTTCGAGATTGCCGATCTCAAGGGTGTTTATCTCATCGCCAGCGTCTATCCCCATCAGCTCGCGGTGGTGCGGGTCGGCGACGAGGCCACGTTCACGACACCGTCGCTCCCGGGCACGTCTTCACCACCAAGGTCGATCTCGTCTACCCGTCCATGGATTTGGCCACGCGCACGGCGCGGGTCCGCTTCCGCGTGGACAACAAGGATCTCAATCTGCGGCCGGGCCAATTCGGCATCGTGGAGATCGCGGGCAAGCACGTCGACGCGGTGACGATTCCCATGGATGCGGTCATCGACACGGGACGATCGATGTACGTCTTCATCGCCCGCGAAGGTGGCCATTTCGAGGCGCGCCACGTGCAGCTCGGCGAGCAGATCGGCGATCGTTTCGTGGTCAAGGCGGGCCTCGCGGAGGGCGAGCGGGTGGTGAGCGGCGCCACGTTCCTCATCGACGCGGAGAGCCGGCTCGCGGCCTCGCTCGCGACGGGGAAGACGCCGTGATCGACAAGCTCATCGATCTCTCGGCGAAGCATCGTTGGGTCGTGATCTTCGCCTTCCTCGTGGCCGCCTTGGGCGCCACCGTGGCCGTGCGCCGCACGCCGCTCGACGCGATCCCCGATCTCTCCGATCCCCAAGTCATCGTCTTCACCGAGTGGATGGGCCGGTCGCCGACCATCGTCGAAGATCAGGTCACCTATCCCATCGCCAGCGCCCTCTTGGCCGCGCCCAAGGTCACGGCCGTGCGCGGCTTTTCGATGTTCGGGATGTCGTTCGTCTACGTGCTCTTCGACGAGGGCACCGACGTGTATTGGGCGCGCTCGCGCGTGCTCGAATACCTGAGCTCCATCGGCACGCGCTTGCCGCCGGGGGTGAGCCCCACGCTGGGGCCGGACGCGAGCGGCGTCGGCTGGGTCTACGAATATGCGGTCGTCGATCGCACCGGCCAACACGATCTCGCCGAGCTCCGCACCCTGCAGGACTACACGCTCCGTTATGCGCTCGAGAGCGTTCCCGGCGTGGCCCAGGTCGCGTCCGTCGGCGGCTTCCAACGCGAGTATCAGATCACGCTCGATCCCGAGCGCCTCCGCGCCTACGGCGTCACCGTCGAGGACGTGGCCCGCGCGGTGCGCCGCTCCAACTCCGAGGTCGGCGGCGGCGTCATCGAGCTCGGAGGCCGCGAGTCGTTCGTGCGCGGGCGCGGGTACCTGAAGGATCTGGAGGGCCTCGGCGAGATCGCCATTCGCGCCGAGCCCCGCGGCGCGAGCGTGCGCGTGCGCGACGTGGGCAGCGTGCGCTTCGGGCCGGTGGCGCGGCGAGGCACGGCCGAGCTCGATGGGCAGGGCGAGGCCGTGGGCGCCATCGTGGTCATGCGTCACGGGGAGAACGCGCTCGGCTTGATCCGCCGCGTCGAGGCCAAGCTCGACGACTTGAAGAAGAGCCTCCCGAAGGGCGTGGAGATCGTCACCACCTACGATCGCAAAGGCCTCATCGAGCGATCCATCGGCACGCTCTCGCACGCGCTCGCCGAGGAGATGATCGTGGTCGCGGTCGTCATCCTCCTCTTCCTGTTCCACGCGCGGAGCGCGCTCCTGCCCATCGTGAGCCTCCCGCTCGCGGTGCTGCTCTCGTTCGTGCCGATGTACCTGCTCGGCGTGCCCTCCACGATCATGAGCCTCGGCGGGATCGCCATCGCCATCGGCGCCACCGTCGACGCCGAGATCGTGATGGTCGAGGCCTGTCACAAGAAGCTCGAGCACGCGCCGCCGAACCTCTCGACCGCAGCGCGCGCGCGTCTGCTCGCGCAGGCCGCGAAGGAGGTGACGCCCGCCATCTTCTTCTCGCTGCTCATCATCGCGGTCTCGTTCATCCCCGTGTTCGGGCTCGACGGCGAGGCCGGGCGGCTCTTCCGGCCGCTCGCCTACGGCAAGACGTTCCTCATGCTCACGGCCGCCGTGCTGAGCATCACGCTGGCGCCGGCGCTCCGCGATCTGCTCCTCCGCGGCAAGATCCGGAAGGAGGCCGATCACCCGATTTCAAAGGCCATCATCCGCGTCTACAAGCCCTTCGTCTTCGTCGCGCTCCGCCGCCCGATCACCACCGTGCTCATCGGCGTGCTCGCGGTCGCCTCGGCGATCCCCCTGTATTTCAAGCTCGGGAGCGAGTTCATGCCGCCCCTCAACGAGGGCGACATCCTCTTCATGCCCACCACGCTGCCGAACCTCTCCATCGGCGAAGCCAGCCGGCAGCTCCAGCGGCAGGACGCGATCCTCCGCAAATTCCCCGAGGTGCGCACGGTCTTCGGCAAGGTGGGCCGCGCCGAGACGCCGACCGATCCGGCGCCGCTCTCCATGGTGGAGACCATCGTCGCGCTCAACCCGCCCGAGACGTGGCCGACGCTCCACCACCTGCGCTGGTACTCGTCGTGGGCACCCGAATGGGCGAAGCGCCCGCTGCGCGTCCTCTGGCCCGAGGAGCAGCGGGAGACGTGGGACGAGCTCGTCGACAAGATGAATGAAGCGCTGCGCATGCCGGGCTGGACCAACGCCTTCACCATGCCCATCCGCACGCGCATCGACATGCTCTCGACGGGCATCCGCACGCCCGTGGGCGTGAAGATCTTCGGCTCCGATCTCAACGCCATCGAGCGCGCGGGCACGCACATCGAGGCCACGCTCCGGCACATCAAAGGCACACGCAGCGTGCTTTACGAGCGCTCGTTGGGCGGGACGTACGTCGACATCGTGCCCGATCGCGCGGCGCTCCAACGCTATGGGCTCCAGGTCGACGACATCCAAACGGTGATCGAGAGCGCCGTCGGCGGCGCGCCGGTGACGGTGACCGTCGAGGGGCGCGCGCGCTTCCCGGTCAACCTTCGTTACAAAGAGGATTTCCGATCCTCGGCGCAGGCGCTCCGCGGCGTGCTCGTGCCCCTGCCCGATCGCGCCGCGGGCGATGGCCCCGCGATGGGCACACCGGCGATGGCCGAAGCCCCCGCGAGCGCCGGCAGCGCGCGCCACGTGCCGCTCGGCGAGCTGGCCCGCGTGGAGATGGTCGAAGGCCCGCCCATGCTCAAGAACGAAGCCGGCCTGCTCGTGGGCTACGTCTACGTCGACGTCGAGCCGGAGCGCGACATCGGCGGCTACGTGGACGAGGCCAAGGCCGCGGTCGACGCCGCCCGACATCGCGGCGAGATCGACATCGCGTCCGGCATGTACCTCAAGTGGACGGGCCAATACGAGAAGCTCGCCGAGATGCGCGATCGGATGAAGATCCTCGTGCCGCTCTCGCTGGTGATCGTGGTCGTGCTCTTGTGGGCGCAGTTCCGCAACGCGACCGAAGTAGCCATCGTGCTGCTCTCGATCCCGTTCGCGCTCGTCGGCACCGTGTGGCTGCTCTACCTGCTCGATTACCGGCTCTCGACCGCTGTCTGGGTCGGGGTGATCGCGCTCGTGGGGCTCGCGGCGCAGACGGGGATCGTGATGATCGTCTACATCGATCAAGCGTTCTTCCGCCGGCTGCGCGCAGGGAAGATTCGCAATCTCGACGACATCATCTGGGCGCACATGGAGGGCACCGTGCTGCGCGTGCGGCCCAAGCTGATGACGGTCTCGACGATGCTGATCGGCCTCGTGCCCTTGCTGTGGGCCACCGGCAGCGGCGCCGACGTGATGAAGCGCATCGCGGCGCCCATGGTCGGTGGGCTCGTCACCAGCGCGTTCCTCACGCTGGAGATCATCCCCGTCATCTACACGTATTGGCGGCACGCGCAGCTCCGCCACGCGCAGCGCACGGGCCGTTCGCTCGCGGAGGTCTGCGGGCTCCCGGCCGAAGCGGGCGAGGAGGCTAACGACTGACCGCGAGGATGCGCAGCGGCGAGGGCGCGTGCCCGCGGCACAGCCAGCGCAGCGCGGCGTTGGCGAAGAGATCGATCGCCACCGCGGATCGTGCGAGCCGCACAGGCACCAAGACATGCGGAGTCATCAGGGCCGTGACGGGCTCGAGCGTTCTCCTGCGGTTCGCCATGCGCTGCCTCGGCGGCTTCGCGTGCATCGCGCATGCCCCGCTTCCGAACGGAAAAATCCAGGGATTTGCAGCACGCGCGGTGGGGGTGGTTCAGCGATGGACCGGATCGACGAAGACCCAGCCCACGTTGACGGAGGCAGTGACGGGCGCAACGTGCCCGCCATGCTGGAGACTCAAGGCTACGCGGCCTACGACAGCGACTCTCCTCTGCGTCCCTTCTCGTTCCAGCGGCGCGCTCCGGGCGAGCACGACGTCCTGATTCGCATCCTCTACTGCGGCATCTGCCACTCCGATCTGCACCAGGTCCGAAACGAGTGGGCGAGCTCCACCTATCCGATGGTGCCCGGCCACGAGATCGTGGGCCGCGTGGAGCGCGTGGGCGCGAAGGTGACGAAGCTCGCGCCCGGCGACATCGCGGGCGTCGGCTGCCTCGTCGACTCGTGTCGCACCTGCGCGAGCTGCCAAAGAGGCCTCGAGCAATACTGCGAGATCGGCTTCGTCGGGACCTACAACAGCGTGGAGCGCGACGGGAAGACGCCGACCTACGGCGGATACTCGACGCAGATCGTGGTCGACGAGCGCTTCGTGCTGCGCGTGAACGCGAAGGGCCCGCTCGCGGGCGTGGCGCCGCTCTTCTGCGCAGGCATCACCACGTACTCGCCGCTACGTCATTGGAAGATCGGCAAGGGGAGCCGCATCGCCGTACTCGGCCTCGGCGGGCTCGGGCACGTGGCGGTGAAGCTCGGCGTGGCCATGGGCGCGGAGGTGACGCTGATCAGCTCCTCACCCTCGAAGAAGGCGGACGCACACCGGCTCGGAGCACACGAGTTCCTCCTCGGCGCGGACGACGCGGCCATGAGCCGCTCGACGTGCCGATTCGACTTCATCATGGATACCGTATCGGCGCCCCACGATCTGGCGCGCACCGCCAACCTGCTCCGCACCGACGGCACCATGGTGCTCCTCGGCGTGCCCGACACACCCGCGACGCTGCCCGCCTTCTCGCTCATCATGCGCCGGCGCAGCGTGGTGGGCTCACTCATCGGCGGGCTCCCCGAGACGCAGGAGATGATCGACTTCTGCGCCGCGAACGGCATCACCGCCGACGTCGAGATCATCCGCCTCCAAGACGTGAACGAGGCCCATGCGCGCCTCCGCCGCAACGACGTGCGGTATCGGTTCGTGATCGATCTCGCGAGCGCTTGAGTCGCGGGAGGACAATCGACGCCTGCCGCCTTCGCGCGCGCATGGAACACGCTCGCCGAGGTCTTCGTGAAACCAACGGCGTTGCGCTCCGTGATGGCCGCGCGGTGAGGGGCAGGCATCAATGACTCTTCTCGTGGACCGACACGAGGAACGTACCGCGTTGATCGCGGCGAAACGTGTACGACGCCTCCCACCCGCCGCTCCAGAGAAGGCACGAAGCCGTGCCGTCGGCCTCGAACACCGAGCAGCTCAACGACGCGAGGGCCTCGATCGGCGAGAGCCGCGCCAATGCCTCCTCGGCCTGAGCGGCGCGGAAGCGACGCGTCTCCTCGTTGTTTTCACCCTCGCCCACCTCCCGAAGGACGATCTCGATTTCGCCCTGCGGGTCCACGAGACGCGCGAGCGGTGCTCCATCCTTGGCGGCGATGGCGCGCGAGAGATCGAACATGTGACCGACGAGGGGTCGCTCGGGACACGGTCGGTCGTCGCAGCAGTCGTGGCCCACGGTCTTCTCTTCGATCTTCACGGGCGGCGCGCGCACCTCGTTGTCGAGCTTCAGGACGAGGATCTCGTCGGTGCACTCGCCGGCCTCGACGCGCGCGCGGGCGATGACGTCGGCGTAGCCACCGGCGATGTTGTTGTACGGCGTGTAGGCGACGGACACGATCCGCACCGCGGCACGCGCTCCCGATCGCCGCGCTTCGTCGGCGCGTCGCTCGGCCCACGCACGAAACGCGGAGGCGATCGTGGGGTCGGTGATCCGATCGATGCCGTGGATCGCGGCAGGGGGCGCGGACGCCGGCGCGGAGCTCGAGGCGGATGCGATGGGCGCGCCGGCCGGGCCTCGGGCACATCCTCCGTCGCAGGAAGCGGAGAGCAGCACCGGCAGCACCGCGAGGATCGAGGAGGAGCGCATCGGGCGCACTCTAATCTCGGGAGCTGCATGGTGGGCGGCTGCGCTGCGCCTTCGTCTTGCGGGTCAGCCATGGAGGCTCGTCGCCGCCGCCGGGGCTCGATCGAAGCGATGGAGCCGTCCGAGAGGCTCGAACTCCCGACTGTCTCGATCCCTGGACGCGCGTCGCGAACGCATGCGCACCGCGTGAAGGCCGCCCGTTGACGGGCGACCGTGCCGCACAAGGCTTCGCGCCGGAGGCCCGGACCGCGCACCACACGTGGGCCGGAGACGAGGATGAAAGGTGCAAGCTGGAAGACCGCGCTCGTGGGCGCGGCGGCCGCCGTCATCACGATGGCCGCGCCGGCGGAAGCTGCGAACGAAGGGCTCGCGCTCCGACGCGTGCTGCTCTCGAGCGGAGGCGTCGGGTACTTCGAGTACGAGGCCAAGATCAGCGGCAACGCCGATCTCCCGCTCACGGTGCGGTTCGATCAGGTCGACGACGTGCTCAAGAGCGTCGTCGTGTACGACGACCAAGGCGGCGCCGGCAACGTCACGCTGCCCGGGAAGGCCACGCTGGACGAGGCGTTCCGCGATCTGCCCTTCGATCCTTCGGCGCTCGCGTCGGAGCCCGAGCTGCTCAACGCGCTGCGCGGCGCGGACGTCGTGGTGAGGACCGCGGACGGCGGCGCGCAGCAGGGGAACATCATCTCCGTCACGGCCGAAACCACGGAGCTCCCCGATGATGGCGGACAGGTCGTGCGCCACCGCCTCAGCATCACGCGGGATGGCGTCATCTACTCGTACATCTTGGAGGACGTCATCGGCGTCCGCTTCGTGGACGAGAAGCTCCGCGCGCAGATCGACTCCGCGCTCAACGCGGTGCTGACGCAGAAGGATCGCGGGCGCCGCACCATCACGGTCCACGCGACCGGTCAGGGTGATCGCACGGTGCGCGTCGGATACGTCGTCGCCGTTCCGCTCTGGAAGAGCACGTATCGCCTGACGCTCCCGACCGATGCGGCCCCCGGGCCTGCGGAGCTCGTGGGCCTGGCCGTCGTCGAGAACCAGAGCGGCGTGCCGTGGAGCGGCGTGGATCTCACGCTCGTCTCGGGCAACCCGGTGACGTTCCACCAGGCGCTGTATCAAGCGTACTACGTGGATCGGCCGGAGATCCCCGTCGAGGTCGTGGGCCGCGTGCTGCCGCGTCTCGACGAGGGCGCGGTCGCCGTGGTGGCGAAGCATCGCGACGCGAGCGCGGCGTACGGCGTCGCCATGGCCGGTGGGTTCGCCATGCCCGAGGCCGCGCCTGCGTATGCGCCGGGCGCGCCTCCGCTGATCCCGGCGCCGTCGCCCAAGCCGCCGGCGGTGGAGAGCGTCGAGGACACGACGCAGGTGATCTTCCACCTCTCGTCGCCGGTCACCATCGCGGCGGGCGAGGACGCGCTCATCACCATCCTCGATCGCGACATCCCGGCGCAGCGCGTGTCGGTGTACCAGCCCGACATCGATGCGCATCACCCCATCGCCTCGGTGCAGCTCGAGAACGACACCGAGACCGGCCTCCCGCCCGGCGTGATCACCACGTACGAGCGCGGCGCCTCGCACGCCACGACGTACCTCGGCGACGCGCGGCTCGCGTCGCTGCCCGCCGGCGAGAAGCGCTTCGTGAGCTTCGGGGTCGATCAGAAGGTGCGCATCGATCGCGAGGAGCGTGACGCGCAGATCATCACGGTGGCGTCCATCAGCGGCGGCGTCCTGCGGCTCACGCGCATGGCGCGCCACACCTCCGATTTCACCATCGTCGGCGCCGCGCACGAGTCCCGCACGGTGATCCTCGAGGAGCCGCGCTTCGAAGGCTTCGACCTCGTCGAGCCCACGGGCGCGACGGTCGAGAGCACGGCCACCCATCACCGCGTCCGCGTCGACGTCAAAGCCGGCGCCACGGTGTCGATCTCGATCACGCAGCAGAAGCCCATCGACGATCGCATCGCCATCGCCGATCTCTCGAGCGAGACGCTCGGCGTCTATGCCTCCGCGAGCGAGCTGCCCGTCGCCGTGCGCGATGCGCTCCACCGCATCGCCACGCTCCGCGCCAAGGTCGACGAGAAGGTCCGCGCGGCCAACGACATCCAAGCCGAGATCGGGCGCATCACGGCCGAGCAGGCGCGCATCCGCGAGAACCTGAAGGTGGTCCCCGCCGGCACCCCGCTCCACCAGCGCTACCTGACCGACCTCGGCGAGCAGGAGGACAAGCTCGACGCGCTGCAAACGCAGCTCACGAACGCGCGCCGCGCGCTGGACGACGCGCGCAAGGCGCTCGCCGAGCTCATCCGCACGCTCACGGCGTGACCCCTGCGGCGAGGATGCCTATCGCCCATCCTCGCCGCCCCTGCAGCGCGATTCATGGCCTCGAAGCCACCCACTGCAGGCTCCACGACCTACTCGCCTTCTACCACAGCCTCGTTACTCCCTCGTCACAGCCTCGTTGCTCCCTCGTTCATGCCTCGTTACCGACGAGGCTGTAACGTAGGGGAAACGAGGCTGTACTATGCCCATCTCGAAGGGACGAGGAGCCCAGAGCGCGCCTGCGATGCCCTTCATGTGCCTTGCTGGTTGGAGCGCTTCTTCGGCGCACATCTGCGCTCGTCACGAGGCGCGCTCGTCAGAGCCGATCTCCGGCCGCATCCGTCTTCTCCGTATCCAGACACGATGACGCGCGCGAGGGTCTGCCCCGGGGCAACGGGCGCCCGATTGCCCGCCCGACAGGCACACCGAGGCTCCGGGGCGAGAGCGGCAGACGAGCTGTGCTGATTCGCACGGTGCGCGCCGGGCCGTCGAATTGCTTCACGAGATGGCATGTCCCAAAGGCTTTGGAGCTTGCTCGCGGGGACCGTGACGCTCCTGTCGGCGAGGGCCGTCCACGCGTGTCCCGTCTGCGACACCAGCGCTGGACGAGAGGTGAGAGGAGCCCTGTTCGACGGTCGCTTCGGGCACAACCTCCTCGCTACGCTGCTGCCCTTTCCGGTGCTGGCCGGCATCGTCGTCTCGATCTACTTCGGTTTGCCATTCCCTCGTCGCGCGAGGAGCGACGCGGACGGCCCACGTCCGCCCAAGCGGGTGAGCCGCCGGCCCGGAAGCGGGCGCTCATGAAGAGGCTTGGAGCAGGGGAAGACAACGCATGATCACGACGCCGAATCGACGCCCGCTCGTCGCCGCCGGTACGGTGATGGGAATGGGGATGGGCGGCTTCTTCGATGGGATCTTGTTTCATCAGATCCTGCAAACCCACAACATGCTCTCGAACTGGATCCCCACGAAGAGCCTCGTCGACATCCAGATCAACATGGTCTGGGACGGCGTGTTCCACGCCTTCTGCTGGATCATGGTGGGCATCGGGCTCGGCATGCTCTGGCGAATCATGGCCCGTCCGGACGCGCCGCGATCCGGGCGGACCTACGCCGGATCACTGCTGCTCGGCTGGGGCGCCTTCAACCTCGTCGAGGGCCTCGTCGATCACGAGATCTTGCAGATTCACCATGTCTACCAGAACGGCCCGCACCTCCTCTGGGACATGGTGTTCCTGGCCAGCGGTGTTTGTTTGATCGTCGCGGGCGCAGCGACGATTCGCGGAGACCGGAGACCGGACGCTCGGCGCGCATGACGCCGCCATCGGTTTGCCCACGCGCTCGGCGCGCGGCGGGGTTGGCGGCGATCGCACCGACGTGCCCAACATCGGTGGATGCGAACCTCCGCAGCGGCGGAATCATCGTGCACACGAGGCCACGTGACGACGTCCACCGCGGGATCGAGCTCATGGGATCCCGCGGCTCGCCGCGCATCGTCGTGCTCCGGTGACGCCGAGCCCGAGGCTCACTTCCTCGACGATGCCGGCCGTCCGCGCGCGCGACGGCACCGCGTTTGCTCGTCTCCGCAGCGATGCATCTGCCCGGCAGAGACATCCCCTGGAAGCAGTTCCTGCGCGACGTCTACCGCGAGTTCGAGTGCGACAACCTCCTCGACTACGCGGGCTCGGTCGCTTTCTCGGTGTTCCTCGCCATCTTCCCGTTCCTGCTCTTCGTGGTCGCGCTCGCCGGCCTCGTGATCGACCCGGCCACGCTCGACACGCTGGTCGCGCAGATCCGGAGCGTCGCGCCGCCGCAGGTCGCGGACATCCTCACCGATCGCCTGCACGCGCTCACCACGGGCACGGCGCCGGGGCTCCTGACGTTGGGCGCGATCGGCGCGATCTGGGCCGCGTCCGGCGCGGTGTCGTCGCTCATGAAGGCGCTCGACGTCGCGTACGACGTGCGCGACAGCCGGCCGTTCTGGAAGACGCGCGGCCTCGCCATCCTGGTCACGCTGGCCGGCGCGGTGCTTTACATCGCGGCGTCGGCCATCGCCATCGCCACGCCCGCCGTCGCCCACGCGCTCGGCGGCGTGGTCGGCGCGCTCATCCTCTGGCTACGCTGGCCGGTGGCGGTGCTGCTCATGCTGCTCATCATCGCCTGTCTCTATTACTTCCTGCCCGACGTGGAGCAGCGATTCCGGTTCATCACGCCGGGCTCGGTGCTCGCCGTCGTGGTCTGGGCCGTGGCCTCCCTCGGCTTCTCGCTCTACGTCGGGCACTTCGGCCGCTACGAGGTCGTCTACGGCACGCTCGGCAGCGTGATCGTGCTCCTTTTATGGATCTGGATCAGCGCGATCGTCATCCTGCTCGGCGCGGAGATCAACGCGATCATCGAGCACTACTCGCCCGAGGGGAAGCGCACCGGCGCGAAGTCGATGCGCGACGTCGGGCCCGACCTCCCCGAGTCGGCGAAGCATTGAATCGACCGGCCTGCGCGTGCTGCGGGCTCGCCCCCCCATCGAGACCTCGCAACGCGCGCTCCGGCGCGCTCACGGCTTCACGTCGACGTAGAACACGCCGCGCAGATCCTCCGTCTGCGAGATCGGCCCCGGGGTCCCGCCCGGCGAACGCCACGACGTGGCGCGGAATTGGTAATACATCCCCGGCGTCATCGGGCCACCGTAATCCACGCTCACCTCACCGCCGTTGGCCTTGGGGACGCTCGGCCCGGCGCACCCCGGAATCACGGAAGCATCGGCGAGGCACCAGACGAGCTGGCCATACGCGTCGTAGACCACGACCGTATAGAACTCCTCGCTCGAATCGTCTGCCCAGCGCAGCTTCGGCGCCGTCGTGACCGGCTCCGGATCGTCGGCGCCGGGGCCGACGACCGCGAGGGCTTCGGTGATCTTGAACGAGCTCGAGAGCGTCACCGCCGTGCCGGGGCTCGCCATCTGCACGCTCACGATCTGCGTGCCGGCGATGTTGGGATCGGGATCGCGGACCAGGCCGTCGTTCTCGAAGGCCGCGAGGACGATGTACTCGCCGGCGGGCACGTCGGTGATGGTGAACGCGCCGCTCACGTCGGGCGGACCGCTGAGAGGCGTGCGCAGCCCGCGCGGCACCTCGCCGCGCACGAAGGTGTCGCTGAAGGTCGACTTCACCACGAGGACCACGCTCGTGAGCGAGCCCCCGGGCGCATTGACGATGTTCACGTTGCCCGAGATGGTGCCGAGCGCGTCGGTCGAGGCGGTGAGATCGACCCCCGTGAGCGGCATGCCGGCGACGGTGGCCATCGCGGGAGTGAGCTGCACGCCGGCGGCATAACCACGCACCGTATAACTGCCATCAGGCACGTTGAAGATGGTGTATCCACCGGCCTTGTCGCTCACGGCGCTGATACCGCCGTTCGCGCCCTCGGCCACCACGAGCACGCCGGCCGCCTTGTCGGAGACCACCTTGCCGGCGATGCTCGGCAAACCCTGCTGATCCTGCGGGAGCGCGATCAGCGAGACGTCGGTCAGCGTGGTGTCGATGATCCAAGCCTTCTTGTCGGCCACGGCCGCGCTGGCCTTGATGGGCAGCGCCGTGCGCAGCCCGCCGGGGAAGGTCTGGTATCCCGACGCGCTCGCACGCAGCGTGAAGGTCATGTCGGGGACGGGCGCGCCGTCCTCGCCGCGAGGCACGGGGAGATCGAGCCGGTAATTCCCTGCCGTGTCGCTCACCGCCACGTCCGTGATGGCCGTCGCCTGCGCATCGAGCGCGAGCACGTGCCCGCCGGCGACACCGGCGGTGGTGGCAGCGTCGAAGACCATGCCGGTGACGACCACCGGCGGATAGCAGGCGAACCCGCCCGCCGCGAGCTCGGCGCAAATCAGCGTGCCGGCGCACTGGGGCTTTTGCGGATCGCACGTGCCCCCTTCGGCGATACCGCAGGTGCCTTTGCCGGCATCGGTCTCGCCGCACACCAGATCGCCGGCGCAGTAGTCTTGCCCCGCGGGATCGCACGCCGCGCCCACGGGGAGCTGGCAAGAGCCGCCGTCGCAGGTGCCCTCACCCTGGCAGTGATCGGCGCCCGCGGCGTCGCATTTTCCGCCGAGGGGGATCTCGCAGATCTTTTGATCGGTGCAGACGGCATCGCCGAGGCAGTAATCCGGATCGGCCCCGTCGCAGGCACCCCCGCGGGGTTGTAACAGATGTTGTTGTCCTCCGGTCCGGCGGCGCAAACGAGGTTGTTCGGGCAGCCCGCGTCGAGATCGCACTCGTCACCGGCCTTCTCCGGGCTCGGGCCGCAGCCGCTCCCCGCCGCGAAGAGCAGGGCCATCGCCGCGAGGGCGGAGGACACACGTAGAGCGTTGGTGAACATGAATCACCTCCAAGGAAAGGGGGTTTGGGGATGCGGATCAGCGCGTGATGTCGATGGTGTACGTCCCGTAGTCCGAGGTCGCCGTGCCGGTGATGTGGGTCGTCTCCGGCTTGCGCTGGACCTTGGTGTCGTCGGTGGGGACGGGCTCGAGATCACTCGTGAAGCTCACCGTGAGCGTGACGGTGCCCGCCAGATCGCCGGAGACCGCGTATTGCCCCGAGAGGCTGCCTTCGAGGGTGCCGTCGGGGACTTTGGACAACTTCATGTCGAGCGCCGCGGGCGCGCCGGAGGGCGTGTCGTAGACGAGCAGGCCATCATCGGAATAGCCCACGAGGACCTCGGTGAGGCTCATGGTCTTGTTGCTCGAGGAGCCTTGATCCACCTTACCGCCGATGGTCATGGTCCCCTTCTTCGTCCCCATCGCCGTTTGCTCGGGGATGTTGGCGCTCGAGGCCGCGTTGAAGCCGTCGAAGCCGAGCTGGATGGCCTTGTCGATGGACGCGTCGAGCCCCTGGTACACGCGCGCGGCGTCCTCCTCCGAGCCGAGATCCCCGCCGCAGCCGGCCGCGGCGAAGAGCGCGAGGAGCGCCGTGGAGCGTGCCAGTCGGTGGATGCCATTCATGATGTTCGTCGGGATCACGTTCACCTTCTCCTCACCTCAGCCGGGGAGCTTCTGACAACAACCCGTGATGCAGTAATAGCCGGTCGAACAGGGGTCCTGCTGGGGCAGCCCACAGGGCTGGACGCCGGTCGGACACTGCCCTTCGACACCACCGCTCGACGAGGAGCCGCTCGACGAAGAGCCGCCGGTCGAGGAGCTGCTCGTAGTCCCGCCGTCTGGGAAGCAGTCGGGCGGCAGCGTGGTCTTGCCGATGCAGAGCTCGCACTTCGCACAGGTGTTGAGGCACGCCTTCACCGGCATGCACGGCTGGCAGCGCGAAGGATCCGAGACGTGATCGAGGTCGCACGAGCCATTGCCGTTCGCGTCCTCGGAGCCCAGCCAAACGTACTTGCCCCCGCCCGCCGGCAGCTCGCAGCACCCGAAGCAATCGCATCCGTTCGGCGTCAGCGGGCCGCAGTAATCCATGCACGTCGTCGACTGCGCGTCGTAGAGCTCGTCGCAGGTCTTGCTCGTGCCCGACGTGTTGGCGTTGGAATCGTAGGCGCAGCTCACGCCGTTCTTGGACTCGGGGTAATAGTCGGGCGCGACCTCGTGCGGATCGCACTTGTGGTTCCAGTGGCAATCGTCGTTGCCCGAGCCGGAGTCCTGATCGAAATAGCAATCGACCGTGCAGCTCGGCCCCGATTGGCCGGGGATGCCGCCGTAATAACCATTCTCGGTGTTGTCACAGGGCCCGAGACACTCCGGGTCTTCGGCGTCCACGAGCCCGTCGCCGTCGTTGTCGATGCAGTCGCCGCACTCGTACACGTGCCCTTGGCACGACGTCACCACACATGCTCCGCCGCTCGATCCGGAGGAGGACGACGAGGTGCCTCCCGTCCCCGTCGTAGCACCGGTGCCGGTGCCCGTAGCGCTGCTTGCGCCGGTGCCGGCGCCGCCGCCGCCGGTCATCGCATTGCCCCCCTGCGCCGTGCCCGTGGAGCCGCTCCCTCCTCCGCCACAGCCCATCGCAACCGCCGCGGGGATACCGACACACAGAACCGCCAAGAGCGCCCACCGACCGATGTTGTGCATGACCCTTCCTTTCTGGAGCGCTGGCGCTCGGGAGGGACAAGAGCGAGCAACGGCTCATGGCAGCTCAGAAATCGACCATGCCGTGATCGAGCGCACACGTGGCAAGATGCACTATCGAGTTACCAGCCCTCGAACCGATCGATTGATGAGCCATCTCGCAACGAAGAGCGCTCTATTGGTTTTCGACCGGATGCGATCCTCCTCTCGCCCTTCTCTGCCACAGCCGACCGCCGCGCTCGCCGTGGTGCGGCCGCTCCCGTCGGTACGCGACAACACGGCGCTCGTGGAGGGGCTCCGCGCCGGTGAGGCGTGGGCGCGCGCGGCGCTGTTCGAGCGGTTCGGCCCCGAGGTGCGGAGGCTGCTCCGCAAGATCCTGGGGCCGCAGCCGAGCCTCGAGATTGCGGATCTCATTCATGACGTGTTCGTCCGCGCTTTGGAGTCGATTGGCCAGCTCCGCGAGCCGAGCGCCATGCTCGCGTGGATGCAGGCGATCACCGCGCGCACGGCGTTCCGTGCCATCCGCGCGCAGCGGGCGCGGCGGTGGCTCAAGTTCTGGGAGCCCGTCGAAGAGGTCGAGCTCCCCTCCCGCGCGGTCGACACGGAGGCGCTCGAGGCGTATCGGCGTACGTATGCGGTGCTCGATCGCATGCCCGCCGCCGAGCGCATCGTGTTCGCGCTTCGCTACATCGATGGGATGGAGCTCGCGCCCCTCGCGGTCGCATGCGATACGTCGCTCGCCACCGTGAAACGGCGGCTCGCCAAGGCCGAGTCGCGCTTCGTGGCGGCGGCGCTCAAGGATGATGTCCTGCGGCCGTGGCTCCAGGAGGGAAACCGATGGACGACATGAACGAGCGGCTGCACAGGCTCGGCGATGCCGTGTCGGATACCGCGGAGCGCCTCGGCGATCCCAGCGATCTGGAGGCCGCGCGCAAGCTCTGGCTCTCGGCGCCCGCACCTCCGCCGCGAAGCGCGCGCGGTCCCGTGATCTTCGCGATGGCCGCAGCCGCGGGCGCGGCGCTGTTGCTCGGCGTGGTCCTGAGGCAGCCGCCGGTCTCGTTCCAAGTAGGCGCACCGCCTTCGCGCGGCGCCGTCGGTGAATGGGTCGCGGCCGAAGGGGTCACGCCTGTGCCGCTGCGTTTCTCGGAGGGAACGAGCCTGACGCTCGGCCCAGGGACGCGCGCGCGTGTCACCGAGACGACCACGCGCGGCGCCACCATCGTGCTCGAACGAGGCGAGGTGACGGCCGCCGTGGTGCACACAGGCGCGGAGACACGCTGGGATCTGCAAGCGGGCCCATTCGAGGTTCACGTCACCGGGACGAAGTTCGATGCGAGCTGGGATCCGGCCGGCGAGACCTTCACGCTGGTGATGACCGAGGGCGCCGTCGTCGTGCGCGGTCCGCTGCTCCAAACGGGTCGCGAGCTCCACGCGGGGGAGCGCCTGCGCGTTTCGGTGCACGACGGCTCGATGGAGCTGCGCGCTGCGAGCGCCGCGCCGCCGCCCGGCGCTGGCGCACAGGCCACGGCCTCTGCGGCGATGCCCGCGCCCTCCGCGAGTGCGGTCGCGCCCGCGGCACCGTCGAGCGCGCTCCCGGCGACGACATCGGCACCGACGGCGAGCGCCTCCGCGCGGCCACGCGAGCCGGGTTGGCGCGAGCTGGCCGCGGCGGGCAACTACCGAGAAGCGCTCGCCGCCGCGGAGCAGGCGGGCTTCTCGCAGGAGATCGAGCGCGCCGCGGCCTCGGATCTGGCGGCGCTCGCGGACGCGGCGCGGTACGGCGGGCGCCCCGCGCTGGCGAAGCAGGCGCTCGTCGCGCAGCGCCGCCGCTTCGGCATGCGGGGATCGAGCGCCTTCGTGCTCGGCAAGATCGCCGCCGATCAGCTCGGCGACGGAGGAGACGCCGTGCGCTGGTTCGAGACCTACTTGAGCGAAGAGCCGAACGGCGCACTGGCGGAGCAGGCGCTCGGGCGCATTCTGGAGCTGCGCAAACACGATCGCGCCGGCGCGCGCGCCGTGGCCGAGCGCTATCTCGCACGCTACCCGAGCGGTGCGCACGCGGCGCTCGCGCGGAGCCTTCTGTCCCCTTGAGATCGATGCGCGCCCCTCTCCTCGGGCTCGTGTCGTCGCTGAGCGCGCTGCTCGTCATCGGATCCATCGCCCTCGCCGACGGCGGGACGAGCGTGGTGTTGCTCGGCCCTTCCGCCGATCACCCGCTCGTCGTCCGGCTGCGGCGAGAGCTCGAGCTGGTCGGCATCGAGGTCACGCTCGTCATCGGCGCGGAGCACCGCGATCTCGCGCGCACCGCGCACGATCACCACGCGGCCGCGGCCGTCGCCGTCGAAGCATCGCCTCCCGCCGTCGTGCTGTGGACCGATCCGGCGCAACACCCCACCTCGGATCGAGGCGCGGAGATCCGCGTCGAATCGGGCGCCGGCGATCCCCAATTGCTCGCGCTGCGCGCCGTGGAGACGCTGCGCGAGCGCTTGCTGCCTGCACCTCCCCCCGAAGCGCGCGCCTCTGCGGCTCCACCTGCCTCCGCTGCGCCGACAACGCCGCCGCCGACATCTCCTCCGCCCCTTTCATCCGAGGGACGCGGCCCATCGGCCTTCGTCGGCGGCGCCGTGCTCGCGAGCCCCGGCGGTGTCAGCGTGACACCGCACGTCTGGCTGGGCCTGCGCTGGGCGCCCGTGGAGCGCGTGGATCTCGAGCTCATCGGTTTCCTCCCCACCACGGCCGCGACCGTATCTGCGTCCGAAGGGAGCATGCATCTCCGCGCCGGCGCGGTCGGTGCGGGCGCCACCGCGCGCTTCGGCGATCCGCGCGGGCTCTTCGCCGCCGCGGGCGCGGGCTTCGGCGCGCTGGTGAGCGCATACGGCGGTGAGGCGGAAGCACCGTGGAGAGCGGTGAGCGGTGTCCGCGCTTCGCTGTTTCCCTATGCGCATGCAGCGGCCGGCGTCTGGCTCGCACGGCACTTCGCGCTCCGCGCCGATCTGCTCTGCGGCTTCGCGCTGCCCCAACCGGTGCTGGTCATCGCCAATCGACACCTCGCCACCTTCGGTGATCCCACCGTGGTGATCGCCGCCGGCCTCGAGGTGCGGCCATGAAGACGCGCGTGCTCGCGGGCGCGATCGTGCTCGCCGTTCTTCGTCTGCTCGGGGGCTGTTGGCAGACCGAGCTCGTCGGCGTGCTCGGCGGAGGCGGCGCTCCCGAAGATGCGCTCTGCGGCTCCGGCGAAGCGCGCTGCGACGGCGTGTGCGTCGCGCTCTCCCGCGATCCCGCGCATTGCGGCGCCTGCGATCACGCCTGCGACGGCGCGACCGTGTGCTCTCAAGGCACGTGCGCCGCGCAGTGCTCGACAGGGCTCTCGGCGTGCGCCGGATCCTGCGTCGATCTCGCGTCCGACCCGCTCCATTGCGGCGCCTGCGACATCGCCTGTACCGGCGGCAACCTTTGCACCGGCGGAAGCTGCGCCTGCTCTCCGGGCAAGATCACGTGCGGTGGAGCGTGCGTGACGCCGTCCAACGATCCCGCGCATTGCGGCGCCTGCGATCACGCCTGCGGATCGACCGAGGTGTGCTCCAAAGGCACCTGCGCCGCGTCGTGCGCGCCGGGCGAGAGCGCGTGCAGCGGCGCGTGCGTCGACCTCCAGACGGACGACGCCCACTGCGGCGCGTGCGGCGTCGCCTGCAACGGTGGCTCGAGCTGCATCGCCGGTGTGTGCCAGTGTCCCGCGGGGCTCGGCCGCTGCGGTGACGCCTGCGTCGATCTCGAATCCGACCCGCAGCACTGCGGCGCCTGCGCGACGAGCTGCGCGAGCGGCACCGTCTGCAGCGCAGGCCTCTGTCAGGCGAGCTGCGGCCCCGGCGAGACCGCCTGCGCGGGCGCGTGCGTGAGCCTCGACAGCAGCTCCTCCGACTGTGGTTCGTGCGGCAAGACGTGCACGGGAGGCACCTTCTGCGCGGCGGGCGCGTGCGTCTGCCCGCCGGGCACCACGGTGTGCGCCGGGTTCTGCGTCAACCTCCAATCGAGCGCAGCGCATTGCGGATCGTGCGGTGCGCCGTGCGCTCCGGGCCAGGTCTGCGCGGGCGGACAGTGCGACGCGAGCTGCGAGTCCGGGCAGATCGAATGTGCCGGCGGCTGCGTCTCGACCTCGAGCGACAACCTCAATTGCGGCGCGTGCGGGGTGAGCTGCAAAGGCAACACATCCTGTGTCGGCGGCGTGTGCGCCTGCAGTCCGGGACAGACCCTCTGCAATGCCTCGTGCGTGGATGCGCAGACCAGCAACAACCATTGCGGTGCCTGCAAATCCGTGTGCTCCGGCGGCCAGAACTGCGTCGCCGGCGCATGCGCGTGCCCGTCCGGGCTCTCGACGTGTGGCCCCCTGTGCGTCGACACGACCACCAGCAATCAACATTGCGGCGCGTGCGGCAATGCCTGCACGGGCGGCGCCTCGTGCGTCGAGGGCGCGTGCGCATGCAACGATGGATTCGCGTACTGCTCCGGCACCTGCCTGAACATCAAGGTGAGCCCGCAACACTGCGGCTCCTGCAGCAAGAGCTGCCCCGCCGGACAGACCTGCGTCGACGGGACGTGCCTTTAGCGTCCGACCGCCCCGCAGACTGCAGCGCTCCGCGTGACGGTCTCCCAACCATGCACGTCGAGGCGCGCCTCCACGACGCAGACTTCATCTCTGGATCGGCCTGAAGAAGCACCGAGCCGAGAGCCGGAATCGACCCTCGACATTCGGTTTCCGACGGGGTCCCGAATGCATCGGCGGGAGCGAGCCGAGCCCGGCTCCGCCGATGCATTCACGGATCACCTCACTGCGGGATGCTCCCGCCGCACACGTTCGGCTTGCCGCCGCCGCCGCAGGTCTGCGGCGCCGAGCACACGCCGCAATCGATCTGACCGCCGCAGCCGTCGCCCGCGAGCCCGCAGTTGAAGCCGAGCGCGGCGCAGGTCTTCGGCGTGCAGGACGAGCCGCAGACACCGGGCGTCCCGCCGCCGCCGCACGTCTTTCCTGCGGGGCAGGAGCCGCAGTCGAGGAGATTGCCGCAGCCGTCGCCGGCCGGGCCGCATTGGATGCTCTGCGCCGCGCACGTGAGCGGGTTGCACGCGCCGGCGCCGCAGACGCCGGGAACGCCGCCGCCGCCGCACGTCTGTCCGGCCGGGCATGATCCGCATTGCAGCAGGCTGCCGCAGCCGTCGCCGGCAGGACCGCATTGGACGTTCTGCTGCGCGCAGGTCTTCGGCGTGCACGTGGGCGCGCCGCAGACGCTGGGCTGGCCGCCGCCGCCGCACGTCTTTCCGGCAGAGCACGCGCCGCAATCGAGCAGCCCTCCGCAGCCGTCACCGGCGGGACCACACTGAATGCTCTGCGCCGCGCACGTGCTCTTCTTGCAGGTCGGAACGTCCGGCGTCACGCAGGAGCCGAGATCGAAGATCATGAACTCGAGGAGCTTCTCCTGCGGGTTCATCGGCGCGTTGTCGCACTCGCTCGGGAACGTCAGGCCATAAGCGCTGCCCTGATCGATGTAGCCGTGATTCTCGACGTGGAAGTCGTCGAAGAGCACGCGGCCGCACTGCTGCTCGGCGGGCGAGCCGACCGGGGTGTTGAAGGTGTAGTGCATCACCAGGTTCGGGTTGTTGATGTACATCCACCGCTGCGACGGGGGCACGAGCCCGTCGAAGTCGTGCTTGAGCACCTGAATCGGGATCTGCCCCGGTGTCGTGGAAGCGCCGATGTTCTGCAGCCACTCGGAGAGCGCCTGTCCCTTGGGGAACGACGTGTCGATGAGGCCGTTTTGGTCGGCCGGATTGGGCATCTGGGTCACGGCCCAGTTGGCCGTGCTGCTGAAGGGCGCGTTGTTGTAGAGCCAAACGTAGCTGAAGTGCGTGGCGAACACGCGCCCGCCCGCATTGGCGTACTGGACCATGTTGGCGAGCTCGGCCGACGAGCGGGTCTTCTCCGCGCCTTTGCAGGGGAAGAGCAGCATGTCGTACTGCTTCATCGTCGCCAGCGAGCCGACGAGCGTGGTCTCGCTCGCCGTCCCCGCGCCGGCGTTGGCGCCGCCCACGAAATACATGCCGCCGCCCGGACCGGGGATGTTGACCTTGCCGTCGCCCACGTAAAGGTGGATGCGCCCGCTGCCGGTCGACGCGGTGAACTCGCTGTCGGCGACGCCGATCTTGCGGAGCACGCACTCGAGCGCATCGACGGCGCCGGTGGCGAACGCGATCTTGGGAATGTCACCCTCGCTCTTGTTCTTGGGCAGGCGCGAGAGCGCGGGCGGCACGGCGTTGTTTTGGCACGCCATGACGTTCGGAATCGTCACCTGCCGGCGCCAGCGGCCCGTCTGGATGACGAGCGGGATGTTCGTGCCCACGGGCACGTTGGTGAGCGTGAAGTTGCCCGCCGTGTCGGTCGCCGCGCTCACGAGCGGTGCGCCGGTGACGCCGCTGCCGCAGTTGTCGCAGGCCACGCCCGTGGGGAACGGCTGCACGGGCGCATTGGGCACGTAGACGAGCACGTTGGGCAGCGGATCGACGCCGTTGGGCGCGTAGACCTTGCCCGTCAGCTTGGTCGTGCCGTTGCCGGGACAAGTGACTTGTTGGAGACAGAGGTTGGTG
This sequence comes from Minicystis rosea, assembly GCA_001931535.1. Taxonomy (GTDB): domain Bacteria; phylum Myxococcota_A; class Polyangia; order Polyangiales; family Polyangiaceae; genus Minicystis; species Minicystis rosea. The sequence continues at coordinate 14,729,189 of CP016211.1, read as the reverse complement.
CAGGTGTCGACGACGCCGCATTGGCTCGGGGTCACGGCCCCGCACGTCTCGGGCGCCATGCACCCGCCGCATTGGATCAGGCCACCACAGCCGTCGCCGAGCGGACCGCACGCCTTGGCGCCGAAATCGGCGCACGTCTTCGGCGTGCAGGGAGCCACGCCGCACACGCTCGCCATGCCGCCGCCGCCGCACGAGGCCGGCGCCGTGCACGTGCCGCAGTTGAGCTGGTTGCCGCAGCCGTCGCCGGCAGGTCCACAATTGAAGCCTTGATCGGCGCACGTCTTCGGCGTGCAGGTCGTCGTGTTTCCGCACTTGCCGACGCCGCCTCCACCGCAGGTCTCGGGGGCGACGCAGGCGCCGCAATCGAGCGTGTTGCCACAACCATCGCCGGCCGGACCGCACGAGAGGCCTTGTTCGGCGCACGTCTTCGGTGTGCACGGGGCCACGCCGCACACGCTCGGCACGCCGCCGCCGCCGCAGGACTCGTTGCCCGTGCAGGTGCCGCAATCGAGCACGCCGCCGCAGCCGTCGGCGATGGGACCGCAGTTGGCTCCGACATCCGCACAGGTGACCGCGGTGGGACAAGCCGCATCGGTGCCGCCGCCGTCCAAACCGATGAGGGTGCCGCCGCCATCCCCCGTCCCGCTGCTCGACGACGCCGTCGTCCCGCTTCCCCCCTTCCCTCCTGCTCCGCTGCCTCCACTACCCCCCGTGCTCGGAGCGGCGGAGCACGCCACGACGAGCGCTACGGAAGTCAGCCCCAACCCCCATGACCAAGGACGCATGTTCTCACCATTCAAATGCTCGACCGCAGGAGACGAACGCGGATATCCATCGCTCTCGAGGTCGAAACAGACGTTGTCGCCATCATCCTCCCTCGCTGCCGGCGGGGCTCGTCATCGTGAAGCCGAACATCGAATCGGCTGCCCGCAGGGCTCTCGCCCGCGTGACAACCTGCGGTAGCGCAAGACGCTTTGAAGATGGTCTGTTCGATCCCCGCGCCCGACGAGCCGCAGCCTGCGCCGAACGTCCCCCCTAGGATTACCGCACCGAACCTGCTCCCCCACCGCTGCATGCCCCCCTACCCCGGCAGCTTCTGGCAGCAGCCCGTGATGCAGTAATAGCCCGTCGAACAAGCACTCTGCCCCGGCAGCCCACACGGCTGCACTCCGCTCGGGCACTGCCCTTCGACACCTCCGCTCGACGAAGAACCGCTCGATGAAGACCCACTGCTCGATGAAGACCCACCGCTCGACGAAGAGCTGCTCGTGGTCCCCCCGTCGGGGAAGCACTCCGGCGGCAACGTCGTCTTGCCGATGCAGAGCTCGCACTTCGCGCACGTGTTGAGGCACGCCTTCACCGGCATGCACGGCTGGCAGCGCGACGGATCCGTCACGTGCGCGAGGTCGCACGAGCCATTGCCATTCGCGTCCTCGGAGCCCAGCCAAACGTACTTGCCGCCGCCCGCCGGCAGCTCGCAGCACCCGAAGCAATCGCATCCGTTCGGCGTCAGCGGACCGCAGAAATCCATGCACGTCGTCGACTGCGCGTCGTAGAGCTGGTCGCACGTGCCGCTCGTCCCCGGCGTGTTGGCGTTGGGATCGTAAGCGCAGCTCGCGCCGTTCTTGGACTCCGGATAATAGTCGGGCGCGACCTCGTGCGGATCGCACTTGTGGTTCCAGTGACAATCGTCGTTGCCCGAGCCGGAGTCCTGATCGAAATAACAATCGACCGTGCAGCTCGGCCCCGATTGGCCGGGGATGCCGCCGTAATAGCCATTCTCGGTGTTGTCACAGGGCCCGAGGCACTCCGGGTCTTCGGCGTCGACGAGGCCATCACCATCGTTGTCGATGCAATCGCCACACTGGTAAACGTGCCCCTGACACGTCGTCACCACGCACCCCCCGCCGCTCGATCCGGAGGAGGACGACGTGCCCCCCGTGCCCGTCACCCCGCCCCCACCAGTGGCGACATTTCCACCGCTGCCCGTGGCAGCGCCGCCGCTGCCCGTCGACGCGCCGCCGCTGCCCGTCGACGCGCTGCCGGTCGATGCAGTGCCGGTGGCCGCGCTGCCGCCGCTCCCGCCGTGCCCCGTTCCCGAACCGCCGCTCCCGCCACAACCGATCGCGGCCGTCACCGGGAGACCGACGCAAACGGAAGCAAAGAGCGCCCAACGAACGATGATGTGCATGGCCATTCCTTTCTGGAGCGCGGGCGCTCAAAGCAAGAAGCGATAACCAATGGGGAGGTTGGCGAAGGCGGCGGTGCAGGAATCACCGATGGCCGCGTGATCGACCTTTCCCGACTCGAACAGGAGCTCACCGGTCAGCTCGCCGGGACCGAGCCGGAAGCCGGCGCCGACGGGCACGCCGAAGCCCATTTTGGTGCTCTGCTCTTTCGTCTCGAGGATCGTCTGGTTGCCGACGTTCCCCTCCGCATCACAAAGGATGTCGGGCACCGGCGCGGTCGAGGAGCCGTCCCCGGTCAGCGTCACCTCGGTGGTGAGCTGCTCGATGCACACCCGATTGGGCTCGACGGCCTCGGCGGTCGGCGTGGGGCTCTCGATTGGGCGGCTACACGCGGAGAGTTCGGCGCTCAGGGAAAGAAGAAAGACGGCTGCTGCCGGACATGATCGACGCATCATGTTCTCCCGGGAGAGCCGCAGGGCGGCCCCCTCGACCACGACTTCGGTCGGGAGCAACAAGAGCGAGGTGCGGCTCGCGACGGCTCACAAATCGACATGCACCGAAGTGCACCATCGAGTTACCAGCCATCGAGTCCCACCCGATCGATTGTTGAGCCATTTCGAGCACGACGATGCTCCATGGCGGGCGCGGTCATCACGGCCTCTCCGTACGCGGAACGGGAGGCGACGATGGTCACTCTCCGAGGCCACAAAAGGCGAGCGCCCCGCCCCCGAAGGCTCGGGAGCAGGGCGCTGCGTGGAGCGTCAGGTCGCCCGACGGAGACTAGAAGCAGTAACCGTTGTAGCAGTAGTTACCGCAGCAGTCCGAGTCGAAGTCGCACCCGTAGCCGTCCGGCGTGCAGGCCGGGAGGCCGCAGAGACCGTCGCCGTGGCACCAGCCGGAGCAGCAGTCCGAGTCGGTGCCGCAGGGCGTGTCGTCGGCGAAGCACGCGGGCAGGCCGCACGCACCGTCGGTGTGGCAGTAGCCCGAGCAGCAGTCGAGATCCGACCCGCACGCCGTGTCGTCGGCGAAGCACGCGGGCAGGCCGCAGGCGCCGTCCGAGTGGCAGTAGTTCGAGCAGCAGTCGAGATCCGACGTGCACGCCGTGTCATCGGCGAAGCACGCGGGCAGACCGCACAGACCATCGGTGTGGCAGTACTGCGAGCAGCAGTCGAAGTCGTCGACGCAGGCGCTGTTGTCCTCGAAGCACGCCGGGAAGCCGCAGAAGCCGTCGGTGTGGCAGTAGTTCGAACAGCAGTCGAGATCGCTCCCACACGCGACGTCGTTGTCGACGCAGGAGGGGCCGACGTCGGCCGCGCAGACGCCCTGCCCCGCGCCGTTGACGGCGCAGACCAACCCCGAGCAGCAGTCGTTGCTGTTGATGCATCCGTCACCCGGGGCACCGAGGATGCACGTGCTCGTCGAGACCGTGCACGCGCCGAAGAGCATGGTGCTCGCTGCCACGAGGAACAATGCTGCCAATCGCTTCATGATCTTCCTCCAAGAAGGGAGCGCTCCGGCGCCCGCCACCAAGAAACCTTGCTACGAAGGTCATTCTTGTACGGGGCGCGCTTGCATGACAACCCCGAATTCCCCATTCAGGGCGCGAAGCACGATCACGACCGGCCACGCGGCGGAGCCCGAAGTTACCAGGACACGGCGAGAAGCGTGAGGATGCGCACGTCTCCGCGCGCAAAGCGATGCTCGTCACACGCGCGCCTTCGATGCGAAGCCGAGCGGTGACGATGCGACGAGACGTTGCCGTCGATCTCGGGACGGCGCGCGCGCGATGCGGCGCGGCCGCGAGGCTTCACGGTGACGCTTCGATCACCTTCTCGTCGGTGACGATCATGGAGACGGGCACGTCACCTTCGGTGACGGGCACCTCGGAGATGAGCTGGAACGCGTAGGCCACCGCGATGGCCACGCCCGGCGGCGCGAAGCGCGGGAGGGTGCGATCGTAGAAGCCGGCGCCATAGCCGATGCGATGCCCGCGCACGTCGACCTGGAGCGCGGGCACCACGACGACGTCGAGCGCCGTGGCTTCTTCGGCGGCCGGATCGGGCTCGTCGAAGCCGAGGCCGCGCTCCTCCATCGCGGTGGGATCGTCGACGAAGCGGAAGGTCATCACGCGCGTGTCGGGATCGATCGACGGATACGCGATGCGCTTGCCCTGCGCGCGGAGGCGGCCGTCGAGCGCGGTGAGGTCGACCTCGTTGCGCCCCTCGATGGGCCAGAAGAGCGCGATCGTCTGCGCCGCGACGACGGTGGGCAGCGCTTCGAGCTGCTCGGCGATGCGCGCCGATCGCTTCGCGATCGCGGCCGCCGGAATGCTGTTCCGCAATTGGCGAGCACGCTTCCTCAACAGACTTTTCGCCTGATAGCGGTACGCGAGCTCGACCTCGGGATTCATTTCTTCCATCGCGGTGGAACCTACCGTGGAGGCATGCGCCGTGCACGGGTCATGCGCCGGCATGCGCCGAGCACACGGACACGACATCGCGCCGAGCTCCGAGCACTCCTGATATCCTCGCCGCATGCGCATCGCATCCTTCGTGCTTCCACTCGGAACCATCCTCTTCGCATCTGCGTTTGCCGCGTGCGGCGGCGGCGGTGAGACCTCGACCAGCGGGAACGCGGGCGGCCACGGCGGCACCGGCGGCGGTACCGGCGGCCATGGTGGTCACGGTGGCTCCGCGATGCCGGCCGAGTTCGGCCTCGACGCGCGCCCGGCGAACCCCACGTGCAAAGCCCCCGCGCGCCCCGCGACCGATCCGGTCGCCGTGAAGTTCGAGCCCGCGTTCCCCGGCCTGACGCTCACCACGCCGATGGGCATCACGCAGATCCCAGGCGATTCCTCGCGCTTCTTCGTCTTCCAACGCGGCGGCACCGTGGTGTCGTTTCCCGCGGCGAACCCCGCGCAGAAGAAGACGGTGCTGACCGTCCCGCAGACCGTCAACACCGCCGGAGAGGGCGGCCTCCTCGGCCTCGCCTTCCACCCCAAAGCGCTCTCCAACGGACACGTCTACTTCTCGTACACGACCAACGGCGGCGGCACCGGCATGCGCTCGGTGGTGGCGCGCATGACGAGCACCGACGGCGCCAACACCTTCGGAGACTACAAGGTCATCCTGGGCCCGTTCGAGCAGCCGTACACCAACCACAACGGCGGTGACGCCCACTTCGGCAACGACGGTTATCTCTACCTGAGCTTCGGTGACGGCGGGAGCGGCGGTGATCCGCTGAACCACGGTCAGAACAAGGATCTGTTCTTCTCCAAGATCCTCCGCATCGACGTCGACGGCGGCGATCCCTACGCCATCCCGAACGACAACCCCTTCAAATCCGGCGGCGGCGAGCCGGCCACGTTCGCCTACGGTTTCCGCAACCCCTTCCGCTTCAGCATCGATCGCGCGACGGGCGAGGTCTGGGTGGGCGACGTCGGCCAAGATGCTTGGGAGGAGGTCGATCCCAAGGTCAAAGCCGGCGGCAACTACGGCTGGAATTACCGCGAAGGCACGCACTGCTACAAGCCGAACAACAACTGCCCGACGGCGGGGCTCATCGATCCCATCTACGAGTATCCGCACAGCGTCGGCAAATCGATCACCGGCGGGGTGGTGTATCGCGGCAAGGCCATGCCCAACTACGTCGGCACCTATCTGTTCGCCGACTTCGTCACGCAGGGCGTGTGGAGCTTGACGGTGAACCCGGGCGAGGACACGCCGGTGGTCACCCAGATCAACGCCGCCGGCCCCAACGGCGGCTGGGTCGGCTTCGGCGAGGACAACGACGGCGAGGTGTACCTCGTCGACATCAACGGCACCATTTACAAGCTCGTGCCCGAGACCACCACGCCTCCGCCTTCCAACTTCCCGGACAAGCTCTCCAAGACGGGATGCGTCGACACGAGCGATGCGACCAAGCCCGCATCCGGTCTGATTCCGTATGCGCCGAACAGCCCGCTGTGGAGCGACGGTGCCGGCAAGGAGCGCTGGCTGGCGCTGCCCGACGGCACGAAGATCACCATTCAACCCGACGGCGATTTCGATCTCCCCATCGGCAGCGTGCTGATGAAGTCGTTCCGCATCGCCGGCAAGCTCGTGGAGACGCGCCTCTTCGTGCGCCACGACGACGGCGGTTGGGCCGGTTATTCGTATGAATGGGACAGCGACGGCAAGGACGCCACGCTGCTCCCGTCGAGCAAGGCCAAGGCCGTGGGCGGGCAGAATTGGTATTATCCGAGCCGCGCCGAATGCCTCGCTTGCCACACCGGCGCGGCCGGGCGCACGCTCGGCCTCGAGGTTGGCCAGCTCAACGCCGACTTCGCGTACGTGTCGACCAACCGGCTCTCGAACCAGCTCGCCACGCTCGATCACATCGGCCTCTTCGACGCTCCCCTCCCCGGCACGATCGACAAGCTGCCTGCGTATCCCGCGCCGGAGAGCCAAGAAGGCACGGTGGAGACGCGGGCGCGCTCGTACATGCACGCCAACTGCTCCTTCTGCCATCGCCCCAACAGCGGCGGCGGCGGCCCGATGGATCTGCGCTTCGAGACCACGCTCGCCGACGCCAAGGCCTGCGGCGTCGATCCGTCGAACGGCGATCTCGGCATCGCCGGCGCGAAGATCATCGCCCCCGGTGATCCGTCGAAATCGCTGATCTCCGTGCGCCCGAAGACGCTCGGCGCCGGCCGCATGCCCCCGCTCGCCACGCAGATCGTCGACGCCAAGGGCACGGCCGCCCTCGACGCGTGGATTCAATCGCTCGCCTCCTGCCCCACGCCTTGAGTCGCACGGTGGGGGCACGCGCCCCCACTGCCCCGCGATCCAGCCGCGCCCCAAGCGCCTCGCGCCGCTTCGGGCGCCCGCCCCGCAATCCGGCCCCTTCAATCGTTGGAGCTCCAACGATTGAAGGGACACCTCACGCCATCATGCTCCATGGCCATTCCGAGCCTCGGCATGACGCCGGCGTCACGCCGAGGCACACGTGGTCACTCGGTGAAGCGGGGTGAAGGTGAGAGATTTCCACGTGCCGACACACGGCATGCCTGTTGCTGGCAGGCGTGCATGCGAATTCGATGCTTGGCCCTGGGCTTCATCGTGGCTGCGTTCTCCGTGGCATGCAACGAACGCCCCAAAGTCCCGAGCTTCTCCACCGGTGGAATCGCCGGCGACGAATGCCCGCCGGGGTCGGCGCCCGATGGGACGTGCGACCAGCCCGATTGCAGCGTGGATTGCATCGCCACCACGCCTTGCGCCGGCGCAGAGGCCCAATGCCCACTCGGCACCACGTGCGATACGTCCCTCGACGAGCCCTATTGCATGCCGCAGCAGCTCTGCGACAAAGCCGCCGACTGCGCGAGCGGCGAGTATTGCGCCACCCTGAAGCTCTCCACGGGCATCTGCGTGCTCGTCGATCCGACGACGTGCACGGACGCGACTTGCGGCTGGCCGTTCGTGTGCACCGATGGTTCGTGCGGGCTCTTCTGCAACGATGCCGAGTGTCCGACGGGGATGAGCTGCGAAGAGAACCGCTGTCAGCCCAATTGATGGTCGCTCGAGATGTGACGGAGTAGGCGGCGCGCAGCAGCCTTCTCGGTCACATCTTCAACGTCCGTCGCCGGGGGCGAGGGATCGTGCGCGGACCACACCCGCATCGCCGGCCGCGAGGTCGGCTTGCACCGTGCGCAAACAGCCTTGGGCCAAGGCCGAATGGGCGTTCAGGTAGCTTTGCCCGGCGTCCCCATCCTCGACGACGCGCTTCTTCTTCGCGTACCACGTGTCGAGCTCCGCAAAGCCCTCGCTCCCCGGTCGCATCGCGCTCGGGACCATGCGCCGCGAGAACGAGCCTTCGCGCGTGATCTCGACGACGTACCGCTTCCCCGGCGCGAGCTCGGCGCGCAGGCCGGCCGGCGTGTCGTTGCACAGCACGAAGAGGTGCGCGCCCGGCGGGACCGCGACCGCGAAGTAGGAGGCGGCCAAGCTCTGCCCGAGGAACTGCCCGCGCTCGTCGACCACGATCGGCATGAGCGCCGGAGCTTCATCCGAAGGACGAATGAAGACCACCGTGGCCGCGTCGGCGCTGGCGGGAAGGATCGTGCTCGCCGGAATCTCGCGCACGAGCACGTCGGTGACCGCGCCGGTGAGCCCGCCGATGAGATCGTATTTCGGACCGATGCTGATGCTGAACGGCTTCGGGCCGCAGCCCGCGCTCATCGAGGCCGCCGCTGCGAGGACCGCAGAACCCAGGAGCCGCCGCGCGTGCATGAGGATCGATGCTAGGTCGCGCCGGCGCGACGAGGCCATCGAAATGCACGCGCTAGAGCCCGACGGATGCGTCGCTTACCGACGAGGATGTCGCGTGCATGGAGCGCAGCGAGCACGTCGTGATCGTGCTTCGCGCGACGCGTGAGCTGGGTTCGAGGGCCGCTCGACAATCGGGGCGCGCGCTCCCCTTCCCGTCGTGCTAGAGCGCCTGAGCCGCTGTTGCGGTGTGCTCCGACCTCCAACGACGGTCCCTCCTTATGCGAGCCTGTGCCCTCATCCCCGCGTACGATGCCGAGCGGACCATCGGCGACGTCGTGCGTGAGGTCCTCCGCGTGTGGCCCGAGCGCGGCGGCGTCTTCGTGGTCGACGACGGCTCGCGCGACGGCACGGCCAAGGTCGCGCGCGAGGCGGGCGCGCGGGTGATCGCGCATCCGCGAAATCGCGGGAAGGGTGCGGCGCTGCGCACGGGGATGGAGGCCGCGTGGCTCGCCGGCTTCGACGTCGTGGTCACGATCGACGCCGATGGGCAGCACCCGGCGCGCGAGGCCGTGCGGCTCATCGAGGCCGATCCCGATGCGCACGCGCTCGTGCTCGGCATCCGCGATCTGGTGCGCGACGGCGCGCCGCGCGCGAGCCAGATGTCGAACCGCATCTCGAACTTCTTCCTCTCGGTCTTCTCGCGGCGCGCGCTCGCCGACACGCAGTGCGGCCTGCGCCGTTATCCGCTCCCGCTCGCGCTCGATCTGGGCGGGCGGGACGACGGGTATGCGTTCGAAGCGGAGATCATCCTGCGATCGATCGCCGCGGGCGCGCGCCTCGTGGAGGTGCCGGTGCGCGTGTTCTACCCACCGCCCGAGGAGCGGCTCACGCACTTCGACAGCGTGCGCGATCCCGCGCGCATCATCGTCCGCGTCGTGAAGACGCTGGCGCTCACGGCCGGGCTCCAGCGCTCGCCGGAGCGTCGCCGCGCGCCCGCGCCGCCTGTCTCCACGCGCCCGCGCCCCGCGCCGCCACCTTCCTCGCCCGGCGTGAGCGCCGGCTAGCGCGGCGGATCCGGTGCCGCAGCGCCGCGCCCCCCTCCGCGCCTTCGCGGGCCGGCACCCCAAGAAGCTCGCGGCCCTCGCCGTGCTGCTCCTCGGCCCCGCGCTGGCGCACGCGGTGGTCGGCGCGGCCACGCGCATCTCCCCGCCGCCCATCACGACCATCGTTTCCGCACCGGCCATCTCGGCGGACGATCCCGATCTCCGGGTCCTCGGCCCCGCCTACGCGCGCCACCGCGGCAAGATCCTGGAAGTGCGCCTCGATGGAACGCCCGAGGAGATCGGGCACCAGCACGGCCGCCTGCTCTACCCGGAGATGCGCGAGAACGAGGGCACGCTCTACGAGCAGTTCCAGCGCTTCGTGCCCGTGCTGCCCGCGCGGCTCTTGATCATGGATGTGTCGCGCGTCCAGTTCCGCCACGTCGATCGCGGGATGTCGCTCGACCGGCGCCGCGAGATCGCCGCCGAGGCCGAGGCCTTCTCTCCCGATCCATACGAGGGCATCCTCCCCACGTACCACCGCTTCGTCTTCCTCCACTCGCTCTACGACATCGCGCTCTCGTTCGAGCACTCGCCGCTGCTCGGCTGCACGAGCTTCGCGCTCACCGATGGCGCGGCCGCGGACGGGCACGTGATCCTCGCGCGCAATTTCGATTTCGAGGCCGGGCCCGTGTTCGACGAGAAGAAGGCCGTCTTCCTGATGCGCGAAGAGGGCCGCATCCCGTATGCGTCGGTGGCCTGGCCCGGCCTCGTGGGCGCGGTGACCGGGATGAACGCGGAGGGCGTGGCGCTCGTGGTGCACGGCGGACGCGCGCGCGAGCCGAAGGCCGAGGGCGAGCCCGTGGTGCACACGATGCGCGACGTGCTCGGGCGCGCGCGCACCACGGGCGAAGCGCTGGCCATCCTCGAAGCGAAGGATCCGATGGTGTCGCACATGGTGATGCTGGCCGATCCCAGCGGCGACGTGGCCATCGCCGAGCGCGCGCCCGGCGCGGCCATGCACGTGCGCCGCGGCCGCGGAAAGGTCCCGCTCACCAACCATTTCGAAGGGCCGCTCGCGTCCGATCCCAAGAACAAGGCCGTCGAGGCCACGACCTCGACCCACGCCCGCCGCGATCGGCTCGACGAGCTGCTCGCGAATCTCCCCGCGGGTGCCTCCGTCGAACGCGCCGTGGGCATCCTCCGCGATCACAAGGGCAAGGGCGACGTCACGCTGCCGCTCGGTGATCGCCGCACCATCGATGCGCTCATCGCCACGCACTCCGTGGTGATGGACACCACCGCACGGGCGCTCTGGGTCAGCGAGGGCCCGCACCTCGCGGGCCGTTATCTTCGCTTCGATCTCGCGAAGCTCCTCGACGCGGGCTTCACCCCGAAGAAAGACGATCCCGTGCAGGAGATCCCCGCGGACGTCATCTATCGCGACGGCACGTACGACGCGTGGATGCGCGCCGGATCACCGCACACCACCGAGCACGGCGCGCCCGAGCGCGCGCCGCAGGGACACTGATGCACCGACGTTCCTTCCTCCTCGGCCTCTCGACGATCACCATCGCCGGCGTGGCCCGCGCGGACGAGATCGATGGTGTCCTCGCGGACATCGCCAAAGCCCGCTCCAGCGTGCAAACGCTGGTCGCCCCGTTCACGCAGGAGCGCGTCATCGGGCTGCTCGCGACCGCGGTGAAGAGCGAAGGCGAGATGATCTTGGTGCGCCCCGATCGCCTGCGCTGGGAGCTCAAGCCGCCGGACGCGATGACGTATTGGATCACCCCGGAGGGGATCGCCTATGCGTCGCCGAGCGGAGGATCCGGCGTCGGCAAGGGCGCCGCCGGTAAGTTCGGCGCGGTGCTCGGTGATCTGATGACGCTGATCGGCGGCGACATGACCAAGCTGCGCGCCCGCTACGACCTCTCGATGGAGCGCAAAGCAGGTGTCGTGCTCACGGCGCGCCCGACCACGGACGAGGTGAAGAAGCACGTGAAGAGCCTGGTGCTCGCGGTGGCACCGGATCTGTGGACGGTGCAGCGCATCGAGATCGAAGAGGGCGCGGGTGATCGCAGCGTGATCACGTTTGGCAAAGTCGCGCGGGATGTGAAGGTGGATCCTGCGAAGATGGTGCCGCCGAAGAAGTGAAGATGTGTCGATAATTGCGTCGCGAGCGCCCCGCCGTTAGGGCGGCCGACCGAGGAATCCTCGGCGATTTTGAGGGAGGCCAACCGACGCGGCGGGGCGCGTAGCAGCAACTATCGACACATCTTGAGGAGCGGGCGCCATCCGGCGCAGGTGAGCCCGGCAGCATATCGCCACCGCGCAAGGCCACCGACCGTGCCCCCAAGGCCACTGCCGGTGCTCCGAAGGTCACGTCCAGTGCCCCGAAAGCCACCTCCAGTATCCCGAAGGCCACTGCCAGTGCCCCGAAGGTCACGTCCAGTGCCCTGAAAGCCACCTCCAGTGCCCGCGGGACACGGGCAGTGCCCGCGGGGCACTCAACTCCCGGGAATTTGCGAGATCGAGGCCCGGCGCACCGCGCACGGTGAAAGACGGCGCGGCGATGGAAGAAGGAGGAGCGCCGTCGACGTGCCGGCGCTCCTCATCGATTCACAGACGAAAGCTCGAGAGGTGTCGACCGTTGCTGCGATGCGCCCTGCGGCGTCGGCATTCCTCCCTCGAAACGCCTCCGGAGTCCTCGGTCGGCCGCCCTAACACTGCTGCATCAGGCCGGCGAAACGAGTGGCACTCTCGCAGGTCGCTCGCGACGCAACCATCGATACATCTTCAGGGCTTGATGCCAATGACGATGTTGTTGTGGTAGCTGTAGTTCTGGCCCCCGGGGGTCAGGCTGTAATCGTGATACCACCCGTCGTACGCGCCTCCCCAGCCCCAGTTTGCGTGGATGTACTCGGGGAAGGTGCCATTCTCGCAGTAGTAGGCGTAGTCGTAGCCATCCACGACCCAGGCGTGACCGCCGCAGGTGGGGAACCCGAGGAAATCGCAATCCCTGGTGCCGCGCATGATCACCGGCCTGTTGGCGTTGATCTCCGTCCTGACCTTGTCGAACGTGTAGTCGGTATACTGCGCGGAGGTCGAGTAACCGAAGCTCTCCAGCGCGTCGTCGACATCCGCCAGAGATGCGGAGGAGCCGGACCCGCTGTAGCTCATGCCCACGCGGGCGCCGGCGTCCCGCAGCAAGTGGGCCGTGGCCGGTGTGCCGAACCCATTGGCCATGTTCGCCCAGTCATAGCCGCTCGGGAATTGGTAGTACTTCATGACCTGCCCCATGGCCACGGCCACGCACCCTGCCCAAGCCTTCCCGCACGGCCCATCGCTGGCGGACGGAGCCTCGTCGTTGTAACCGCAGCCCTGATTCCACGTGGTCGCGAGGTTCAGGGACTTCACGTAGTGGTAAGAGCCCGAGCACGGCCCGCCGCCGCCGGGGACGATGATTCCCTCGATGGGATCGGGATCGGGATCCGCCTGGATGCGCGCGAACGTGCTGCGATCCGACAGCGGCGCGATCTTGCCGCTCCGGATGTCGACCGTGAGCTCCTTGGCATGCTCGATCCACTCGCGCACGCCGGGGGGCAGCCTGTTCTCCTGGAGCGCGCGGATGTCGAAGCCGCCGCTCTCCGAGTAGGCCAGCACCGGGAACTGCCGCTTGTCTGCGGACACGATGGCGAAGCCGCCCTCCGCAAAGTTGAAGGCGTAGAGCACGGGGTCGTCCTTGGCGCGCTCCACATGGAGCTCCTTGATCTGCCGGCCCCGGCTCACGGCAGCTCGCTTGGTGACGAAGCGCGTCGCAAGCTCTTGGGCCTCGTTCAACGCGACCAGGTCCGACTCGGCATCACCCGACGCCTGGTCCGCGGCCGGCGCGTCCTGGCCCGCGCTCGACGCGCCATCGTCCTGCGGGTCGTCCGGCGCGACCGCGCATCCGGCCAAGAAGAGCATGAGCGCCGAAAGAGGATAGATGAATGAGCGCAGCTTCAGACTCTTAAGCATGGTCATGATGTTCATCTCTCGAGGAAGATAGGTTTGAGGCTTCTCAGGCAAGCGCTGCCTGCAGCCATCCTCGACTACAAGTTCCCTGCCAACGCGGAAGGGCGCCGCTCTTCGGCACATCCTCGGATGCGCAAGGGTCATTGCCCCGCGTGCAGGCGCGCCATGGGCCAACGTTGCGCAACTCGAACCGCATCGGCGCGACTTGCGCAGCCGGGTCCGCTCGAGGCGAACGTAACGTTCGGTCCGGCGACTCGTTTCTGCGCGACGATCAACTGGGATACCTGCCCGCTATCGACGCACACGGCGACGCCCAGCCTGCTCTCGGCCTACCTCGATCTCCAGCTCTGCGATCCCGACTCCTGCACTCCGCGACCTACGGCCACCGGGTCGGCTATGATGTCAACCATGCTCCCTTCGGCTGCAACGGCTCATGGCGAGTCCCACGATTTCGTCATCAATGATGATTGACGGATGATGCGCGCGCTTTCGCTCCTGCTCCTCCACGTCGCCGCGGCCCTCGCCGGCTGCGGAAGCGTAGATGTCGTCGAGACCCACGACGATCCCTCCAAGCCATGCCCCGAGGGGCGCTACGGGGGGCCGATGATCGAGGTGCCCGCGCTCGACGGGACATCCTACTGCATGGATCCGACCGAGGTGACGAACCGCGTCTACCAGACCTTTCTGGATGACGCGCCCAGCCTCGAGCTTCGGCCCCCGCGTGCACCGAATGGCCGCAGAACCACGATCCGTTCCTGGAGTCGTTCGTCGAGCAGCTCGAGACCTACCAACCAACGTCGTGGCCACCGGACGAAGGGCGCGAAGAATATCCCGTCGTCGGCATCACGTGGTGCGCCGCCGCCGCTTTCTGTCACGCCGACGGGAAGCGGCTTTGCGGAAAGATCGGCGGGGGGGCGCTCGAATTCTTCTCCAACGACGTGGAGGACGACCTCACGGACGAGAGCTACGCCGACCCGAAGCTCAACGAATTCGCCAATGCCATCACGCGAGGTGGAGCACGGAAGTACGTCTACGGGGACACGTACGAAGACGAGCGCTGTTTCGTGCCGGGGAGCAACGGCAGCTTCGAGTTCGAGGCGGTGAAGAGCCGTTCTGGATGCGAAGGTGGGTTCCCGGGGCTCTTCGATCTCGGCGGCAACGTATACGAGTTCGAAAACGCGCTGGTCTATTCGCCGAGCGATCCGACGCCGCGGGAAGCGGTGGCACGCGGCGCGCGCGATGCCATCAACATCGATCGCGCGGAGTTCACCGAAGCCAACGAGATCACCGGCATCCGCTGCTGCGCCGACACGCTCCCCAAGAAGCCGTGATGCCTACGCCCTGACCGCGCGGCGCGCTCGCCCGGGCGCGCCGCGCGGTCAGTGTGGGGCGTAGCGCGGAGAAGGCGCCCCGAAGCCCCACATGAAGACTGGAGCGGTAGGGACGCGCGTCCCCACCGTGTGAATGAGAGACAGCGCCGCGATGAAAGAAAAAAGAGCGCCGGCGACGTGCCGGCGCTCCTCATCGATTCACAGGTTCAAGCTCGAGAGGTGTCGATGACCGACGCATCTCACCCCTTCGGCGCCGCCTGATCCGGCCCCTTCTTCCGCGGCTGCTTTGCCGCCTTGGCGTAGAACCCAATCGCCGGCGCGGCCGCTTTGCGCAAGGCCGGCGCGATAGCGGCGCTCGCTTTGATGATGCCGTATGCCGGCACCGTCACGTCTTTCGCCTTCTCGCCGGAAGACATCATGTCGTCGCTCACGCGGGTGAGCAGTGTGTCGAGATCCTTCGCCAGCGGTGCGAGCAGCGCGCGACGCGCGAGGGCGGCGCGCGCGGGGGCGGTCTCCACTGCGTTGTCGTCGTTGCCGTGATCGTGCGGCGCGAGGGCCGCGAAGAGGCCGGGGTGCGCGTCGACGGTGTCGAGGATCGAGAGCATCGCCTCGCCCTCACCGTCACGCAGCCGGCCCGAGCTGTGCAAGCGATCATCGGGTGTGAGCGATTCGAGGTCGTGCGCCTCGAGCTCGCTCATGACCGCGGCCACGGCCGACCGTGCCTTTTGCACGGCCTTCTCCAGCGCCGACGTGGCTGTCGCGCTGCCTCCCGACTTGGCATTTCCCTTCGGCATCGATCCCTCCTCGCGCTGCCCCCCATGCGCGTTTCGCGGAAGGTGATCACCAAAGAGATGCGGACAAGTCGAATCGGAGGACCGAGCAAGATTCCGTCATGTACACTCTCATTCACCCGGCGGGGACTCGCGTCCCCGCCGCCCCACCGGCGGAGCCGTCGGGGCCCCACCACCCCGCGATCCACCCGAAATTTCCAGGGCGTTTCGCCGCTTCGGGCCTGGCGCTCGTCGCATCGAGATACGCGATCACGGACAACGTCATCAGCCGTGTGAATCAGGGCGCTTCGCGTCGGTCAGGCCGGCAACGCGCGCGGCGGCTCGCGCGCGGGGAGGCGCGCGGGCGGCGCGGCGGTCATCGCCTGCATCAGATAAGGCACCGCCAAACCGACCATGTCGATCTCGGGATCGAGCTGCTTGCCCAGGCCTTCGGCCACGAGGAGCGCGATGTGCACCACGGTGAAGGTCGGGTCCACTTGCACGCGGTGGCGGCGGAGGACGTTCATCATGCCGCTCACGGCCTCGCCGACCTCGACCTCGCCGAGGCTCTTGCCGGCGAGCTTGCCGAGGTTCTCGCTCACGTCGCGCTCGAACTCGGCATAACGCGTCTCGCCCACGCTGGGTGCATATCCATAGAAGAGCTCGGCGGCCTTCACGCCGTCGGATTGCGAGAGGGCGATGAACGTCTCGACCCAGGGGCGCCGCAGATCGGGCGGGATCTCGGTGACCATGCCGAGATCGATGAGGATGACGCGATCGTCGGTGAGGAGGATGTTGCCGGGGTGGAGGTCGGCGTGCACGAAGCCGTCGAGGAAGACCATCTGGAGGATGGCCTTGCCGCCGACGCGCGCGAGCTCTTTGCGATCGCCGCGGATGCGCTCGTGGTCAGAAGCCTTGGCCCCGTCGACGAACTCCATGCCGAGCACGCGGCGGGTGCAGAGATCGGGGAAGAGGCGGGGCACGCCGACGGCGGGGACGCTCGTGAAATTCTCCGCGAAACGCCGGTTGTTCTCGGCCTCGCGGCGGAAGTCGAGCTGCCCGCGCAGCGACTCGGCGAAGCGATCGACGGCGCCGGGGATCGAGAGCAGGTGGACCGACGGCAGACGATCGACGAGCCGCGCGAGGATGCCGAGGATGGCGAGATCGCGCTCGATCTGCGCCTCGGCCTCGGGGCGCTGCACCTTGAGGGCGACGATCTCGCCCGTGTCGAGCGTCGCCTTGTGCACCTGCGCGACCGATGCGGCGGCGACGGGCGTGGGATCGATGGACACGAGCCGCGCCCTGGCCTCCGCGGAGAGCTCGTGCGCGATCACCGCCTCCACCGCAGTGAACGGCGCGGGCGGCACCGCGTCTTGGAGGCGCGCGAGCTTCTGCGTGTACCCCGGGCCCAAGAGGTCGGGCCGCGTGCTCATGATCTGACCGAACTTGATGAACGTCGCCCCGAGCCGCTCCATCAAGGCGGCGAGCCGCTCGCCGCGCAGCCCCTCCAAGCCCGCGCGATCGAGGCGGCCTTTGCCCAGGCGGCGGAAGGCGTAATCGAGCACGGCGATCGTGACCACGATCGCGATGTGGACGAAGCGAAAGGCGAGGCGGAGCGCGCGCATGCGGCGCGCACCGTAGGTGCAAGAGGGGCTTTGCGACAAGCGCGCGCGATGACGGCCGCGTGACGCGAGGCCCGCGTGCACGTGGCGAGCCGACGATCTGCTCGACGAGCTCGAGCCCTCGGGCCTCCGGTCGCTTGCTTGAACGAGGCCGCGTGTCGAGGCCAAGACGCGTCGACCGCCGCGATCGCCGAGCGGCCGGCAAAGGAGAATCCTCATGGCATCCACCGAACCCCGCCGCGCCCTCGTCGTCGGATCGACCGGCATCGTCGGGCGAGCGCTGAGCGCGCGGCTCGTCGATCAGCGCTGGAAGACCTTCGGGCTCTCGCGCAGCGGCAGAGGCGGCACGCCCGGCGTCACCGACGTCGCCGCGGACCTGCTCGATCCCGCGGGCCTCTCGCGCGCGCTCGCAGGCACGCGGCCCGCGCTCGTGGCCATCAGCGCCTGGATGCGCCGGAGCACCGAGGCCGAGAACATCGAGGTCAACAGCGCTTTGGTGCGCAACGTGCTCGCGGCCCTCGAGCCCGAGCGCTCGATCGAGCACGTCGCCCTGATCACCGGGCTCAAGCACTACCTCGGCCCCTTCGAGAGCTATGCGGCCGGCGTCATGCCCGACACGCCGTTCCACGAAGACGCGCCGCGCCTCTCCGCGCCGAACTTCTACTACGCGCAGGAGGACGAGGTCTTCACCGCGGCCGCGAAGAACGGCTTTCGCTGGAGCGTGCACCGCCCGCACTCCATCTTCGGCTTCGCGGTCGGCAACGCCATGAACATGGCGCTCACGCTCTCGGTCTACGCCACGCTGTGCAAGGAGAGCGGCGCGCCCTTCATCTTCCCCGGCTCCGCGATGCAGTGGAACGGGTTGACCGACGTCACGGACGCCGACCTGCTCGCCGATCACATCGTCTGGGCGGCGACGCATCCGGAGGGGCGCAATCAGGCCTTCAACGTGGTCGACGGCGACGTCTTTCGCTGGCGCTGGATGTGGCCGCGCATCGCCGAGATCTTCGGCATCGCCTGGGAAGGCTTCGCAGGCGCGCCGCGCCCGCTCGCGGCGCGCATGGGGGACGCGTCCACCGCGTGGCGCGCCGTCGCCGCGAAGCACGCGCTCGTCGAGCCCGACATCACGCGCCTCGCGTCGTGGTGGCACACCGACGGCGACCTCGGCCGCAACATCGAGTGCGTCACCGACATGACCAAGAGCCGCAAGGCCGGATTCCTCACCTACCGATCGAGCCTCGACAGCTTCACCGAGAAGGTGAATCGATATCGAGCCGCGCGCATCATTCCCTGATTCACACGGCGGGGACTCGCGTCCCCGCCGCCCTGGTCTTCGTCGTGGGGCTCCGGGTCGGCTTCGCCGCCCTACGCCCCACACCCCCGGCGGAGCCGTCGGGGCCCCACCACCCCGCGATCCACCCGCAATTTCCAGTGTGTTTCGCCGCTTCGGGCCTAGCGCTCGTCGCATCGAGATACGCGATCACCGTCTCGGTCGGGACGCTCGCCGTCGACCTGACGAAGAAGAGCGACGAATGCCGATCTACACGAGGCGATCGTCCCGCCGCCGGCTGCGTGCGTCGACGATGCCGGCCATGATCTGTTGAACCAGGTTGTAGAAGATGATCGGCAGTATCGCCTCCGGGTGATCCGGGAGCGCGGTGGACGCCAGCACCAGGCCCGTCCCGTTGTTGCTCATGCCGACACCGAACATCAAGGAAAGGCGCTCGGCCACGCCCGCACCCATGGCGCGCGCGATGAGCCAAGCGCCCCCGAAGCCGGCCACGCACAGCGACGACGTGGTCACGATGCTGATGACCAAGAGCGCCCAGTCCGGGTGATTGAACGCTTGGGGCAACGCGCTCGCGGCATTCGAATAATTGAGCACCAGGAGCGCGATCAGGTTTAGCAGCTTCAAGGTCGGCGCCAGCGCTTCACGAGCCTTCGGCTCCAACACGGCACGCACGAGCACGCCCAGCAGCGACGGCACGACGACGGCCACGACGAGGAACCCGCTGCTCCCCTGCGATGCGAGCTCATGGAGGTCCTCGGCGTAGTCCCCACGTGCCATGTAGGCGACGAGGTGCAGATCGAGCGGCGCGAGGAGCGGGCTCACGAGCGTGGATATCGAGACGAGCCCCAAGCTCAGCACGAGATTGCCGCCGGCGTTTTGCGCCCATGCGGTGGATGAGCCGGCAACGGGCATCGATCCGATGAGCGCCAAACCCACCAGGATGCCCTGCAAGGCGTCGTCATGGAGCGGCGCCGTCAACAACGCGACGACGAGCGCAAAGATCACGGGAAGGAGGGTGCTGGCCAAGAGCCCGAGGAGGAGGAGCCGAAGGTGCCTCGTGAGGTGCTTGAGCTCCTGTGCGCGGGCGCTGAAGCCCGCATTCGCCAGGAGGAACGCCAAGAGCAGCAAGGGCACGGAGAGGTCGACGCGACCACCGCTCCACCAAGGAAGCGAGCCCGCGGACACGTCGCGAAGACGAACGCCCGGCCCCGGGAACAGCCACGCCACGGCGTAGCCGCAGAGGAGCAACCAGAGCAGCCGGCGCTGCGCGAAGCCCAGGACCTTCAGGATGATCCGGCTCACGGGATCCTCGAACGTGACCGTTCTCAGCGCGACCTTTGCGGGTGATTCCGTCGAGTCATGTAGGTCGAGCATGCTTGGAGCGTCAGCCCGACATGCGGCCGACGCTGCTTACCGCCCCTCTGTCCGCAGTCGGACTGCCTCATCTCCAGATCGCCGAGAGGCATCCACTCGGCTTCGCGACGCTCACCTTCGTAATCGAGCTCGCGCGCAGGATTCATGCAGCTCCGCGAACAGCGGCGAGCTCGGCGGCGCTACAATCGGCCGGTGAAGACGCCACCGCACCCCATCCGCGTCGGGGCATGGCTCGCGGTTCTCGCGGCCGTGAGCTTCGGCGTCACCGCGCCGCTGGTGAAGATCGTGGGCGCGGGGGCGGGTGCCTTCGGCACGGCTGCGTTGCTGTACCTCGGCGCCGCGGGCGTGTCGCTCTTCGCGCCGAGCTCGAAGGCTGAAGAGCCGCCGCCCCAGAAGCGCCACCTCCCTCGCCTGCTCCTCGTCGCCTTGATCGGAGCGGTCATCGCTCCGACGCTGCTCGCGTGGGGGCTGCAACGCGCGTCGGCGACGACGGCGTCGCTGCTCCTCAATCTGGAGGCCGTGTTCACCGTCCTACTCGGTTGGGCGTTCTATCGCGAAGCGATCGGGAGGCAGGTCGCGCTCGCCGTGCTCCTGATCACGGCTGGAGGCGCGTTGCTCGTCGTCGGCGACCGCGGCCTCGGGGGCACCTCGTGGCTCGGGCCCATGGCGATCGCGGCGGCGAGCTTGGGCTGGTCGTTCGACAACACGCTCACGCGCCCGCTCTCCGATCTCGATCCACGCAAGGTCGTCCTCATGAAGGCTGGGCTCGGGACGGGGCTCGCGGCGATGGCCTCCTTGCTCCTCGAGGAAGCACGGCCCACGGCCGCTCACGCGCTCATGCTCGTGGGGCTCGGGGCCTTGGGATATGGGTTGAGCCTCCGCTTCTACCTTCTCGCGCAGCGCCGCATCGGCGCCGGACGAACCGGATCGATCTTCGCGATCGGCCCCTTCGTCGGCGTGCTGGTCGCGTGGTCGATCGGTGAGCGCGGGATGGGCGCGACGACGGTCGTTGCCGGTCTGCTCTTCGCGATTGGCATCCATCTGCACGTCACCGAGCAACATCACCACCGGCATCACCACGAGCCGATGGATCACGAGCACGCCCACCGGCACGACGACGCGCATCACGACCACGCGCACGATCCGCCCTTCGCCGGCGAGCACAGTCACCCGCATCGTCACGAGCGACGCGAGCACGCCCACGACCACGGCGCCGACCTTCATCATCAACACGCCCACGACTGAAGAGGTGAGCGCCGAAGCGGCGACGCGGCCCGCGGGGGCGAGGCGCTCCCGCCGTGAGAGCGAGAGGTGCTGTCGTCCAGTCGGTCGAGACCTCGTCCAGTTGAACATCACCGCTTCGTCCACGTGAACGTCGCCGAGATCGAAGCCGCGTCAAACCGCATGAATCCTCGATCTCCGTGCGGCTATCGGCCTCGGCACGACGGCTGCTCTGGAGGACCTCGTCGCGCCGCTGCGGAAGCCCCTGCAGCGCTCCGACGAAAGGACTTCACCATGAAGACGACGCGCACCATCCTCTCGGCCCTCTTTGGCCTCGCTGCGATCACCGGCATCCACGAGCGCGAGGCGCACGCGGCGCAGAGCGCGGGATCGTGGCTCCTCTATGGGCACACCTATGGGCTCCGCAACGGCTATGACGACTTCTCGGGTGGTTACCTCGACACCAAGGGCACCGGCTGCGAGGACAACAAGCTGTGCGTCTCCACGGCGACCACGCCCTCTCGGGCAGCGGGCAGCGGGAGCTGGATGCTCCTCTCGGCGTCGGGCAAACCCGCGGGCGCCCCCGTGGAGGCCGGTGACCTCGTCTATTTCAAGAGCCTGAGTGACGGCGACGGCGGCTACCTCGACACGCGGAAGAGCGCTTGTGAGGATAACCGGCTGTGCGTCTCCACGGCCACGACGTCGAATCGTGATCAGGGCAGCGGCACCTGGAAGGTCCTACGAATCGACGGGACCAACAGCGGTCCGATTCGAGAGTACGAAGACGTCCGCCTCCAGAATGGCTGGAAGAGCTTCATCGGTGGTTACCTCGACACCAAGCGCAGCGGCTGCGAAGGCAACCTCCTCTGCGTCTCCACCAGCCAGGCCGCCGACCGTGACAACGGGAGCACGCATTGGCGGCTCGGCGTCGTCCCCAAGAACGATCTGCAGCCGTTCGCGCGGCGGACCGACACGTTCTGCTACACCACCGAACAGCCTCAGGATCTGCTCCAGAACGAAGCCGCCACGCTCAAGTGGGACCAATATGGCAATCTGAGCATCGTCGCCAAGGGTGGTGGGACGTGGAAGTGGGGTATCGGCTCGTCGACGCCGCTCGTGGGCGCGAGCGCCGCCAAGGTGTGTCACGCGAGCGACGGTAAGCTCCGCATCGAGGACAGCGCAGGTCAGGTCGTGTGGCAAAGCCACGATCAGACCACCACCGGCACCGACAATGCGCTCGAGCTCGAGAGCTGCACGCTCGAGGTCGTGGCCGGCGGAGCAACCCAGGCCTGGGAGACCGCGGACCCGTGCTATCGGCCCGCGATCAAGATGAACGAGGGATGGTGCGTGCCGACGAGCGCGAATCAGCTCCTCGCGTGGAACCGCGGGCCGAACGGCAATACGGAGCTCTATTGGGGTGCGGGCGCGCTGCGCTACACGAGGACCGGTGAATACGAGACCTGGCACACGCCTTATGCGGTGCCGGGCGCATACGAGCCCGATCGCCTGTGCTTCCAGGCCGACGGCAACCTGGTCATCTACGACGCCGCCGACGCGCCGCTCTGGGCCTCGGGGACCGCTGGAAAGGCGGAGGTGCCCACCGAGCTCGACGTGAACGATCGCGGTGTCTCGCTGTGGGGGTCCAAGACGCAGTGGTTCCAACAAGGCTCGTTCGAGAACGATCGCGGGACCATCTCCCGATACGAAGACGGCCCGCAGAGCACCGTGGAGTGGTGCCGCGACGCGAGCGCGCCCGAGCGGATCCTCGTCTCGGGTGACTTCCGCATGGAGTGGCAGGCCAACGGCAACCTGGTGATGTACGGCCCCGATGGCACGGCCCGCTGGTCCTCCAACACCGTGGGCAGCAAGTCGCTGTGCTTCCAACAGGACGGCAACCTGGTCATCTACGGGTCGAGCGGCGCCACGTGGGACACGGGCACGTGGAACACGGCGGGGAGCAAGCTCACCCTCGACGGCTGCACGCTGTCGCTCTCGGATGGGACGTCGACGCTGTGGAAGAAGACCGGCTCGGGCTGCGCCTCGCAGCTCGGAAACGGCGCGTGGTCGTACGGCTACCACAAGCGCTGGGGCGACAAGCGCTTCGGCGCCGAGATGTGGGTCTCCGCCGCGGGCGCGGACGCCAACTCGATCAACAACCTGCGCAGCAAGGCCGCGTCGGACAGCACCATCGCCAAGGCCACGCGCTACCTCCCCACTGGGAGCGTGGGGTCCGGCTTCGCCGAGATCATGGGCTCCGCGGGCGTGGGCGGCACGCTGTTCGACGATCCCTTCACGGTCGTCGATCTCTCCGGCTACGTGGGCAACGTCGGGAGCACGAGCAACTGGATGTCGCTCACCCTCTTGGACCACGGCGCGGTGAGCGGCACCGTCGGCTACACCTTCAACCCGCCCGATCTCACCGCGACGTTCTTCGACGCATCGATGAGCTTCTACGTGGGCGTGCCGGTGACGTGCGAAGCGGAGATCACGGGCACGGTGGGCGCGGAGTCGACGCTCGTCCCGTACCTCGGCGGCGTGGGCATCAGCGTGACGCCGTTCGCCAACCTCAGCGTCGGTGCGTCGGCGAGCGTGGGCGCAGGCGAGCTGGCCTCCGTGGGCGTCGAGGGCGAGCTGACCCTCATCGACGTGCGCACGCCCTTGAGCCTCTCCCTCTCGGTGTCGACCAAGCAATACGGCGCAGCCGCGACGCTCGACGTCTCCTCGCTCTCGGGTGAGATCGATCTCTTCGCCAAGGCCCTCGGGTGGAAGAAGAGCCTCGAGATCGCGAGCTGGGACGGCATCCACACCAGCGTGTCTCTCCTCAACACCACGGGATCCATGTGAGCCGACGCGCCGGTCATCCGGGGTGATCGCCGATCGCCCTGGATGACCGGCCCCGTCCGAACAGAGCCCCGCACCGTCTGGAGGTCTGCCATGTCCCGCGCTCGTCTCTTCGCTCTCGTCCCCGCCCTCGCCGCCTGTGCTTTCGGTATCGCTCGCTGGTCGTCTTCGCCTGCCCCTGCACCGCGCATCGCCGCGAGCGCGACCGTCGCCGTCGAGGCGCCCTCGGATCGCAAGCCCTCGCCCGCGCGGCCCGCCACGCGCCAAGGTGTCCGCGCGCGCTATCGGGTGAGCTCGGATCAACGGGTCCTCGTCAACGGCAAGGAAGAAGCTCGGATCCAGCTCGAAGGGTCGTGGACGACCACGTCCGCAGACGCCGAGTCCGCCGAGGCCCGCTTCGCCGCGACGAAGATCGCGCTGCGCGGTGCCCAGGCTCCCTCGGCCGCCGACATGGCCGCGCCCGTCTCGCTCGTGATGAAGGACGGTGTGCTCGGCGCCATGGCCTTCTCCGACGAGACGCCGCGCGCCGCACGCGGGCTCCTCACCGGACTGGCCACGACCTTCCAGCACACCGATCGTCCCGGTGCTTCCTTCCGTGTCGAGGAAGAAGATCTCTTGGGCCGCTACGTCGCCACGTACACGCGCTCCGGCGAGAACCGGATGGTGCGGACGCGCAGCCGCTACACGCACCTGCGTGACGCGTCCGGGCTCTCGACGGTGAAAGCTCTGCGCATGGTCCCCGAGGAGCGGACCGAGCTCCGCTTCGATGAGCAAGGCCTCGTGTCGGCGGAGGTGCACGTGGACAACACGTTCTCGATGGGCGAGAGCGCGGCCGTGATCAAAACGATCCTCTCGGCAAAGCTTCATCGAGAGGACATCGAGCCGGTGACCCTCCCGCCCGCGCGGACGATCGAGGGAGAGCCCATCTCGGATCACCTCGATCGCACGGCCCTCACGCGCTCCCGCGACGCGGCGCGTGTCGGCGGCGCCAAGGCCCCCGAGCTCCTCGCCGAGGCCCGGCGCGTCTCGCACCTCGATCGCAAGAACCCCGAGACGCAGAAGCACATCTCGGTGACGTCACGCCGCCTCTCGGCGCTCTCGCGGCTCGACGACGGCGCCGCCGTCGCGCTCGCCGACGCCATCCGCAGCGAGCCGCGCGACGCCGCGCAGGTCTCGCTCTTGGCGGGCTCGCTGGCCTCGGCGGGCGCGCCTGCGGCGACCAATGCGCTGGCGAAGCTGCTCGACGAGCCGCTGCCTCCCGAGGCGCGCAGCGCCGTGGTGGTGAACCTCGGTTTGAGCCGCGCGCCCACCAGCGAGAGCGTGAACGCGCTCTCGGCCGCGCTCGATCAACCGGGCAGCGCCGAAGCCGCGCTGGCCTTGGGAACGCAGGCCGGCAAGCTCGGCGAAGACGGCGGCGAGGACGCCGTCGACCTGCTGCTCCAACGCTACGAGGCCGCGACGAGCGACGACGAACGGCACGTCTACTTGGAGGCGCTCGCCAACAGCGGCAGCCGCAAAGCGCTCCCTGTGATGCTGGCCGCGCTCCGAGGCGCGAGCTTCGAGCTCTCGCGCGTCGCGGCGTACAGCCTGCGCTTCATCCCCGGCGACGACGTCGACGATCTCTTGCTCGCACTGATCACGTCCGGCAGCACCGTCACGATCGAGGCCGTGCGGGCGACCGCGGTCCGCTCCCCCGCGCTGTGGCAGCCTCGGCTGCAAGCAGCGAAGCAACAGTTCCAAGGCCAGAAACGCGTCGTCGACGCCATCGACGCCGTGCTGGCGCGATGGGGAAACCTCGCCGCCGCGCCGTCGCCGTGACGCGGATCATCCACGGCGCATCGGCTCGAGCGCCGCGCCCCCCAAACACACCGACGCCCCGAGACGCGACCTCCGGCGAGGCGCGCATCGGGGCGTCAGCCACGAATGCGTGAAGAGACGCGACGCTTACAGGTTCGCGAGATCCCACTGCCCCTTGAAGGCAGGGACGTTGGTGCCGACGCGGCCGAAGTTCTCGATGGTCACCCAAGCGGCGCCCTCGACCTGAAACGGAATGATGAGGCGCGGCGTCTTCTTGTGCTTCACCGCCTCGAACGCGTCCTTGGCCACCGTGCCGAGGACCTTGGTCATCTGATCGATGTCGAGCGCGAGGCGCGTGTCGAAGTGGATGGTCTTCTTCGGCGGGATGGTCTGGATCTTGAGGTCGTCGAAGTTCTTCTCGCCGAGCGCGACGGAGATGAGGAAGTTGGCTGCGGCGTACTCGAAGGACTTCAGATCCTTGACCTCGGGCTCGGTGCTCTTGCACGCGTCGGCCTGCTGCTCGCAGTTCTTCGAGTCCTTGCACATGCTGAGACAGAGCGCGCCGAGCGCCTGCTTGCCACCCGAGGACTTGCGATCGGGGAACACGGTGAAGGCGATCATGAGCTGCGCGAGCGGCAGCGGGATCGGGCTCGGGTTCGTCGCCTCGATGTCGATGTCGAAGACGAACTGCAGATCCTTGCGCGAGGGCGGCTTGCCGAAGAGCGCGCACCCGATCTCGCCCAGCTCACCGATCTCCGCCTTGGCGAGCTGCATGCAGTAGTGGATGCCGAGCTGCGCCTCGGTGGGCGCGTGCGCGAGCTTGATCTTGGCCACGCGGACCGCGGGCGGCGTGTGCTTCTGGCCCTTCTTGGGCGAGTCCGCCTTCATGTACGCATCGAGCTCGGCGCAGCCGCTCGCCATCACGCTCGTGCCCATCACACCCATCATCAAGATCGCAGCCGCCGTACGCATGAAGCCTCCAAGGCCGTCCGGCGCCGACGCCGGAAAACACCTTCCCCCGTATCACGCACGCGCGCCGTTCGCGATGGCCTTCTCACTCCGATCCTCTCGGGTGCGACCCCGATCGCAGGTTGGACGCAAGGATTGCGGACTCGACACCTCAGTGCGGACTCGACACCTCACCAAACGGATATGCCAGGCTCGTGCGGCACGGCGTCGCAAACGGCTCTGGATGTGGGAGGCAGAACAGGCGAGGACGACGAGCCCTCGTTACGGATCGAAGGCTGTTTCGAGGCTCAAA
Source organism: Minicystis rosea (assembly GCA_001931535.1). Lineage (GTDB taxonomy): Bacteria > Myxococcota_A > Polyangia > Polyangiales > Polyangiaceae > Minicystis > Minicystis rosea. The sequence goes on along the minus strand of CP016211.1, from coordinate 14,702,193 downwards.
TCGAGGACAGGATGCGCTTCTTCTGCTCCTCGAAATCTTCCGCCGAGATCACGCCCTTCTCCTTGAGCTTGGCGAGGCGCTCCAGCTTGGTGAAGGCGTCCTTGTTCTCGTTGGACAGATTCGAGGCCACGCGCTTGCCGCGCTCGAGCTCTTCTTCGTAGGCGCGACGGGCCGCGCTCATGTCGATGTTGGTGAACGTGCCGCCGCGCTCGAAGTGACGAATGGCCACCTGCCCGAGCGCGTACGTCGAGGCGCCGGAGAGGATCGACATCGATACGCCGCCGATGACGCTGCCGAGGCCGGGGATCAGCTTGATGGCGTTGGCGCCGATGCGCGCCACCATGTTGCCGGCGAGGGCCGTGACCCAAGCCTTGCCCTCGGACTCGCTGAAGCGCACCTCGTGAAGGCCCGCGAGCTGGCGGAGCATGTCGAGCTGGATGGCCGTGACCGCGAGGATGTCGACGATCGGCAAGGGGACGAGCCCCGCGGCCATGGACCAGATGACATGCTCCTGAATGATGCGCTCGGCTCGTTCGTTCACGGGGGCCTCCGCGTCGCAGCGTAGCGGATGGACGGCGCCCTCGGGAGGCGGACGGCGAGCGAGCGAGCACGACGGTGGGGCGACGTCACCTCAAGGCGCGAGGCCGAGCGCGCGGCGCCCGAGATCGTGTGCGCCCTCGGTGGCCGAGAGCGCCTCGGCCCCGGCCAGCTCGGCGAAGGCGCGCGCATGGAAGCGCTCCTCGGGGAGGATGCGCGTGAACACGGCGCGCACGTCAGCCGGTGCCTCGGGATCGTGGGCGATGGTCTCGATGCGCTCGAGACGCATGCGCTCCGAGTGCGCGCCGACGGCACAGCCGGTCTCGAGATCGCGGACGACGTCCAGCGTCTCCTTCCAATAGCGCTCGCGCTTCACCCCGATCTTGGGCTCGATGCCGCGGGCCGTGAGCAGATCGCCCACCCAGACCGCGTGACGGCGCTCCTGCCCGGCGATGACGCCGAGGATGCGATGCGCGCGCGACCCGGGCGCGGCGAAGGCGTCGCGCAGCATCTCGATGCGCCCCGCGGCCGTGGCCTCGCCCCGATATTGGTCGAGGAGCCAGGCGACGAGCGCCTCCGGATCCTTCTTCACGGCCTCCCACCAAGCGCGGCTGTCTCGGAGAACGACGGGGCTTTCAGCGTTCATTCAGGGCCTCCTTCGCCATCGGATCTGCGTCCCCGAGCCATCGGCGTCGACTAGAATGCTTGGATATGCAATCGGCGGCACCGATACTCGACGGAGACCTCCTCCGCGCCTTCGCGGCCTTCGCCGACACCCTCAACTTCACCCACGCGGCGCGGCGCGTGGGGCTCTCGCAGCCGGCGCTCTTCGAGCGGGTGCGCCGCCTCGGCGACCTCCTGGGCGCGCCGCTCTACGAGCGCGCGGGCCGGCAGATCCGGCTCACCGATCGCGGCCTGCGCGTGGCCGCCCACGCCCGCGAGACGCTCGCGCGGGCCGAAGCGTTCGTGCGCGATCTCCGCGGCGAGCCGCAGCGCGAGACGGTCACGCTGGCCGCGGGCGAGGGTGCGTTTCTCTACCTGCTCGGCCCGGCGCTCTCCCGCTTCGCCGCCGAAGGCACGAGCCTGCGCCTGCTCACGCTGGGCGCGCCGTCGGCCTGCGAGGCCGTGCGCGCCGGGGACGCAGACCTCGCCGTCGGCGTGCTCGATCTCGTGCCGCGCGAGCTCCAGGCGCGCGACGTGCTCCGCACCCCGCTCTGCGTGGCCATGGCGAAGAGCCATCCCCTCGCCCGCCGCCGCACGCTGCGCCTCAAGGATCTCGCGAGCGAGCGCTTGGTGCTGCCGCCCGCGGGCCGATCGCATCGCGACTTCATCGGTCGCGCCATCGCGCGGCTCGGCCACGAGGTCGACCCGCCCATCGAGGCCGACGGCTGGCCGCTCATGCTCCAGTTCGCGGCGCTCGGCCTGGGCGTGGCCGTGGTCAATGGCATCTGCGCGCCGCCGCGCGGCGTGATCCTGCGGCCCGTGCCCGAGCTCGGGACGGTGTGTTATCGGCTCGTCACCCGCCGCAACGTCGAGCTGCCCGCCGCCGCCGAGCGGCTCACCGCGCGCATCATGGAGCTCGGCAAGAGCGCCGCGCGCCCGACCAGCGCTTGAGCGCGAGATTGGCAATCTCGACGACGCTGCGCCGGCTGCCCCGAAGACGGCCGGCGCAGCGTACCCAATGTCCTTCAGCGTCGTTCAGCGGAAGCGACGGCGGCAATCCCGCTGGCACTCGTCGCGACGGGAATCACAGCGGCGCTCGTGCTCCCGGAAGCGATCGCGATCGCGCGTGCGATCGAAGCGATTCTCCCGCACACAGGAGAAATAACGCTCCTGGCAGAAGCTCATGCAACGCTCGCGGTGGAGGCGATCATTGTCCCGATCCGGGCGCCCATCCGGCCCGCGAGCGACGTGCGACGGATCCACCGATTGGAGCTCGCCCGCCGTCTCGTCCAAGACCTCGGTCTCCTCCGCGACGTCCACGGAATCCAACGCCGGAGCGCTCTCCTCGGCATGACAAGCGACGCCGAGGATCGCGGCGGACGCCGAGAGCACGAACAAGGCTGTCATCTTCTTCCACGCGGCCATGATGTCTGTCCCCCATTGCCCGCCCTTTGCACCGAGCGGGCACGAGCAACATGGGGACGAGCCCGGGTGGACGTCGATGCCCGCACCGAAAGCCGCCGCGCCGGTAGGCGAATGCGGCGCGGCCCCGCCTTCCGCTCGACATTCGAGGCCACGAAGCAAAGGCGCGAGCGACGCCGAAGAACGCGACAATTCGTGTTCTTCGATGTCGCTGCCAGCGGGTGCGGAGATCCGTTTGGACTTTCGGGAATGAAGCGCGGATTCAGATCTCGATTCCGCCGCCCTCGTAGACGGCGTCGATCAGCTCGGCGTGAATTTCGGCGGCGGCCTTGCGTTTCAGCTTCATGGTCGGCGTCAGCTCGCCGGCCTCTTGGCTGAAGTCGCGATCGAGGACGACGATGCGCCGCACCTGCTCGACGTGGGCGAGCTGCTCGTTCCCGCGGCGGACGGCCGCGCGGATGCGCTCGCCGAAGGCGCGATCGGCGACCACCTTGGCCATGGCCGTGTTGAGCGCGGCGCTGCGAGCGGCGGGGTTCGACATCAGCTCGCGGGTGAGCACCGCGACCTCGTCGCGCTGCACGAGGCCGCGCTCCTCGCCCCACGCAAGCGTCTCGAGCGGGCTCGGCGCCACCACCGCGATGACGTACGCGCGGCGATCGCCGTGCGCATAGACCTGCGAAACCAGAGGGTCCTGGTTCTTGATGGCGTTTTCGATGTTGGCCGGCGCCAGGTTCTTCCCGCCGGCGGTGATGATGAGATGCTTTTTCCGATCGGTGATGCGGAAATAGCCATCTTGATCGATCGAGCCGATGTCGCCCGTGTGCAACCAACCACCTTCGAGCGCCTCGGCGGTGGCCTCCGGGCTCTTGAGGTAGCCTTGGAAGGTCCAAGGCCCGCGCATGAGGATCTCGCCGTCGTCGGCGATCTTCGCTTCCATCGGCGCGATCACGCGGCCGACCGTCCCGAGGCGAACGGCGCCGGGGTGATTGGCGTGCGTCGCGCACGTGGCCTCCGTCATGCCGTAGACCTCGTAGATGGGTAGGCCGGCGGCCCAGAAGAACTCGAGGATCTCGAGCGCGATGGGCGCCGCGCCGGTGACGAAGAAGCGCATGCGCCCGCCGAACGCCGCCCGCACCCGGCGGAACACGAGGCGATCCGCGAGGGCCATTTGCAAGCGGATCGCAGGCGGCACGGGGCGCCCTTCGATGGTGCACCGCACAGCCTGCTTGCCGATCGAAACGGCCCAATCGAAGAGCCGCTGCACGGCCTTCGGCTTGCGCTCGAGCTCGGCCCGAATCTTCCCATAAGCCTTCTCGAAGATGCGCGGGACGGCGCCGAAGAGCGTGGGGCGAACGTCGGCGAGATCCTCGAGCACACTGCCCATCGAGCGGGCGTAGGCGGTGGGAATGCCGCTGTCGATGCGCGCGAAGAAGCCGAAGACACGCTCCGCCGCGTGGGCCATGGGGAGGAAGTTGAGCGAGAGATCGCTCTCGAGCGCTCCGTGGAGCTTGGCCGCCGAGCCCAGCAAAGCGACGATGTTGCCGTGCGAGATCATCGCCCCTTTGGGCGGCCCGGTGGTGCCGGAGGTGTAAATCAGAATGGCCGTGTCGTCGGGCGCGACCTCGCCGAGGCGGCGCTCGACCTCGGCCTCGGCCATCGGCTCGCCTTCGAGCGCCGCGGGGGAGATGACGCGTGGATCGCGATCCTTGGCGCGTGCGGCGAGCGCGGCGTCCCAAGGCACGATGGCGAGGAGCGTCGGGAGATCACGGGCCGCCGCGATGACGCTGTCGAGCTCGGCCTCGCTGTCCACGTAGACGACCTTGGCCTCGCTGTGCTGGAGCAGATATCGAATCTGCTCCACCGTCTGCTGCGGATAGATGCCGAAGCTCACCGCCGAGGCGAGCTGCGCGGCCATGTCGAGGATGGCCCACGGCGCGTGGGTTGGGCCGAGGATGGCGACGCGATCGCCTTTGCCCACGCCGAGATCGACGAGGCCCTGCGCCGCGCGGCGGGCGCGATCGTAGAACTGCCCCCACGTCGTCTTCTGCCATGCGCCGCCGTGCTTCTCGTAGATGGCGGGCGCATGCGGCGTGGCGCGCGCGCGGCGGCGAAAGAGATCGCCGAGCGTCTTCGCGTTCGGGGTGATGTGCCGAACAGGGACGTTGGGGCCGGTCGGGATCATTGCGGCGGAGGATATCCGAAAGGAGCGCGCACGTCGGGGAGCGATTCGATGATTGCCGCCGCGTCGGCCCGATGAGACACGCGAGCCCATGTCCATCGCCGCCGCCTATGACGCGCATGACGCGCTCGGTCTTGCCGAGCTCGTGCGACGCAAAGAGGTCACGCCCGAGGAGCTGCTCGACGAGGCGATCACGCGTGTCGAGCGGGTCAATCCCCGCCTCAACGCCGTGGTCCTGCCCATGTACGATATCGCCCGCCGGAACATCGCGCGCGGCCTGCCCGATGGACCGCTCCGGGGCGTGCCCTTCCTCATCAAGGATTTGGCGGCGCAATACGCGGGTGTCCCGCTCAAGCACGGGAGCCGGCTCTTCGCGGGCAACGTGCCCGCGCGTCACTCCACCATCATCGAGCGTTACGAGCGCGCGGGCCTCGTGGTCTTCGGCAAGACGAACACGAGCGAGCTCGGCATTCTCCCTACGTGCGAGACGGTCCTTTATGGCCCTTGCCACAACCCCTGGAAGCTCGGGTACACGACGGGTGGATCGTCGGGCGGCGCCGCCGCGGCCGTGGCAGCACGCGTCGTCCCCGCGGCGCACGGCGGTGATGCCGGTGGATCGATCCGCATCCCCGCTTCGTGCTGCGGCATCTTCGGGCTCAAGCCGACGCGCGGTCGCAACCCGTTCGGCCCCGACACGAGCGAGCGCGCCCATGGCTTCGCCGCCGAGCACGTGCTCACCGTGAGCGTGCGTGACAGCGCCGCCTTCCTCGATGCGAGCGCAGGCCCCGAGGACTCGGCACCGTATTGGGCCCCTCCGAAGGCGGGATCGTATCTCGACGAAGTCGCGAAAGAGCCTGGAAGGCTGCGGATCGCGTACACTTGGCGTCCGGTGCTGCCCGGCGAGGAGAACGACGAGCAGCGACGCGCCATCGAGTCCGCGGTGAAGGTGCTGCGCGATCTCGGGCACGACGTCGAAGAGGTGCGCCCGCCCGTGGACGCCGAGGCGACGGCCAAGTACTTCTTCACGGTCTACTGCGCCGGCGTGGGCGCCGAGCTCACCATCGCCGCGCGCACGATGGGCCGCGAGCCCACGCTCGACGACGTGGAGCGCGAGACGTTCATGATGGCGCTCATCGGTCGCAAGGTCCTCTCCGCCGCGCAGCTCTCCGAGGCCATCCGCGAGCTGCAGGCGACGGCCCGCGCCATGCTCCGTTTGCACGAGACGTACGATCTCTTCCTCACGCCCACGCTCGGCAAACCGCCGGTCCCGCATGGCACCTTGTTCGCCAAGGGCTTGGAAGCGAAGGTGCAAGAGTTCGTGGCCAAGCGCTCGCTGAGCCTGGCGATGAAGCTGCCCGGCGTGCTCGATCGAGCCGTGAAGCGAGCCTATGCGTTCGCGCCGTTCACGATGATCGCGAACATGACGGGACAGCCGTCGATGAGCGTACCTCTCCACTTCTCCGCCGAGGGGCTGCCGGTGGGCGTGTGCTTCACGGGCCGCTTCGGCGACGAGCCCACGCTGTTCCGCCTGGCGGCGCAGCTCGAACGCGCGCGCCCGTGGAACGACAGCGTGCCGCCGGTGAGCGCGCGCGCCTGATCGACGATCGACCCACCACGCGAAGAATCCGTAAAAACAGGGCCTCGGCGAGGCCGCCGCCAAGCTGACCGGACCTTGCACGAAGGACGGCGCGCCGAAGGCGAAACACTTGGTTTCCCGTGCGATCGAGGCCACCGATGGCGCGGGTATGACCGCTTGCTCCGCTGCCCGCCGGCAGTTAACCGCTCCTCGTCAACCGCGTCACCGCGGAGCGCCGGCCTCGCTCCCGAGGCCCGCCGGAGGACCATCGATGAAGCGCTGTCTGTCCCTCGCCGCCCTCGCTCTCCTCACGGCCGCCTGCGCGGACGCCGGCGCGGAGGTGACGGCCACGACCGCCTCCGCGCTCACGTCGTGCAGCGCAGACATCGAGTCCGTGCTGGTGGCGGCGACGGACGGGCTCACTTGGCCGAGCGAGTCGGACTCTCCCATCGACATCCTCGTCGAGCCCGGTCGCGGTGATCGCGAGCCCACGGCGGAGGCGGTGCGCGCGCTCTTCGGCGTGTCTGCCGACGCGCCCATCGAAGAGCGCTCGCTCGAAGAGCTCGACGACATCGCATCTCCGGAGCCCGGTGATCCCACGATCACCGAGCGCTACCAATCCCTGCACCACGTGCTGGAAGAAGAGCTCGGCGACGTGCGCTTCTTCTCGTTCGGCGAGAACCGCGTGGGCGTGTACATCGTCGGGCGCACGCGCTGCGGGGATCTAGCCGGCATCCACGCGAGCGCGACCGAGACCTGAGCTCGACGTGTGATGACGTCGCGGATCATCGCGATTCCGCGGCGATCGCTGCGCTGATAGGCTGAGCGCATGTCCGACGCCGAGAAGCCGGGGCCGCCTCCTGCGCCGCCGGCCGTGCTCGCGACCTCGGCGCTGCTCGCGGTGATCGCCCCCGCGCTCCTGGCGCGACAAGCAGCCTGGGCCGCGGCGTGGATGCTCGTGGCTGCGCTCGTGCCTTGGTGGCCTCCGCGTCGCGTGGCAGCCATCGTGATGGCTTATGCGGGAGCAGGGCTCTTTCTTTGGAGCCTCGTGCGCGTGCCGCTGGGTGGGCGCGCCGTCGTCTATGCGCTCGGCGCCGCGGCGCTCGGTCTGCGTGTCTGGGCGCTGCGCACGGACGCGGCCCGCCGCTGGCGCTCTTAGCTCTGCTACCCTCGCGGCCATGTTTCGCGTGGATCACCGGGGCGGCTCCATTCCTCTCCTCACGCTCGTCGATGAAGAGAGCGATAGCTCGGCGACGCTCGCGCCCGCGCGTGGAGGCATGTTGATCAGCCTGTCGGCCGGCGGCCGCGAGCTGCTCTACCTCGACCGCAAGACGTTCGAGGACGAGAGCGCCAACGTGCGCGGCGGTGTCCCCGTGCTCTTCCCCTCGCCGGGCAAGCTCGCGGGCGACGCGTGGTCCCACGGCGAAGCGCACGGCGCGATGAAACAACATGGCTTTGCGCGCAACCTGCCTTGGACCATCGACGCCACCGGCACCGACGACGGCGCCTGGGCCCGCCTCGTGCTCGCGGCGAACGATGTGACGAGGGCGCAATATCCCTGGGATTTCCACGCCCAATTCACCTATCGATTGCGTGGCGCGGCGGTGGCAATCGAGATGCGCATCGAGAATGCGGGTGACACGCCGATGCCGTTCGGTGTGGGCTTCCACCCCTATTTCCTGGTGCCCGATGCCGACAAGGCCGCGGTGCGCATTCCGACCCGCGCCACGCGCGCCTACGACAACAAAAACAAGCGCGAGGTGCTCTTCGAGGGCTTCGATCTGACGGCGCCGGAGGTCGACATGCACCTTCACGATCACGGCGGCGCGGAGGCTTCGTTGCAGCTCCCCGACATGGAGATCGTGCTCCGCGGCTCGGCCGAGCTCGCGCATTGGGTGGTGTGGACGCTCGGTGGCCGTGACTTCGTGTGCCTCGAGCCCTGGAGCTGCCCGGGCAACGCGCTCAACACGGGTGATCGCTTGATCACGTTGGGCGCGGGCGAGGCACGCTCGCTGTGGCTCCGCATCGAGCGGCGATGACGGCTCGCGCGGCGCCGCGATCCTGGTAAGAGGATCGGCTCATGAACGGCGCCGTGCTCGACATCCGCCCCCTCGGGTTCCCGTGGGTGACGCGCGATCCTTTCCTGTTCTGCGTCCACCACGACGACGCCTATCCGCGCGGCAACGATCGCATGGGCCCGGCGACCTCCCTGGCAGGGCGTCATCTCGGCCAGGACTTCAGCGGCAAAGACGGCTTCAGCATGTACCACGGCCACGTCGTCCCCGGCTTTCCGCAGCACCCGCACCGCGGCTTCGAGACGGTGACCATCGTGCGGCGCGGCTACATCGATCACTCGGACTCGCTCGGCGCGGCGGCGCGCTTCGGCCGCGGCGACGTTCAATGGTTGACGGCCGGCGCCGGCGTCGTCCATTCCGAGATGTTTCCGCTGCTCGACAAGAGCACGCCGAACCCGGTCGAGCTCTTCCAGATCTGGCTCAACCTCCCGAGCGCAGACAAAATGGTCGACCCCCATTTCACCATGCTTTGGGGCGACGACATCCCCCTCCACACCTTCGCGGACGACGCCGGCCGCAAAACGGAGGTGACGGTGGTGGCCGGTCCGCTCGACAGCCGGCGCGCGCCGCCTCCGCCGCCGCGATCCTGGGCTGCCCGTCCGGATACCGATGTTGCCATTTGGTGCATCAAGATGGATGCGGGCGCCTCGTGGGAGCTCCCGCCCGCGGCCCACGCGCGCACGGAGCGGACACTGTTCTTCTTCGCCGGCCCTTCCCTGCGCGTCGGAGGACAGGCCGTGAAGTCGCACGCGGCCATCGCGGTGAAGAGCGATACCGCGCTTCGCCTCGAGGCCGGCGAAGGCACGTGCGAGATTCTGATGCTCCAAGGCCGGCCCATCGGAGAGCCGGTGGTGCAACACGGCCCCTTCGTGATGAACAGCCGCCTCGAGATTCAAAAGGCCATCATGGATTACCAGCGCACCCACTTCGGCGGCTGGCCCTGGCCGAGCGACGATCCCGTTCACGCACGGGACGAATCACGCTTCGCCAAACACGTGGACGGCCGCGTGGAGCGGAAGGATCGATGAAGAAGACGCCGCCGGCGTGACCGCGCCGGCCACATTCATCTTCTCTCCACAGCCATCATGTCCGCGACATCGATGGGCCACGGCGCATCACTGCATCATGCGTCGCTCGCGAATCGTGCCGTCACCGGCGATGGCATAATGGACTCCGCCGCCGTCGCGGGTCCGCAAATCGACGACCCAATAACGTCCTGATCGACTGACGGCCACCGCGGAGACGTCGACGACGCGAAAACGCAGCGCCGCGTCTTGGCGAGCCGCATCGACGGCGCCGGCCCGCGAGATCTCGGCCGGCGTGTTGGCGGTGGGCGGCGGCGCCTCTCCGCAGCCGGGGAGGATGGAGAGCAGCGACATGCTGAGCGCAGCAGCAAGCAGGTACGGCTTCATGATGCAGGGAGTTCGTTGCCACCCTCGCCGCAACCATTCAGCCATCCTGCGCGTTCGTTCGCCGGTGACGGTGCCGACACTGCGACGAGACCGCGCTCGGCGAGGGCGGTCTCAAGGCAGCACGGCCATGCCCGCCGAATAGACACCGTCGAAGGCGATGAGCGGATGAGGATCACCGTCGAGCCATTGCTCGGAGAGCACCGCAAAGGGCGTCATCCATTTCCACGACGTGCCGAGCTGGATGACGCGCCGGTCGCCGCGGCGCACCGGGAAGACGACGGTCGGCTTCACGTCGAGCTCCGGATTCGCCGAGAGGGTGAGCCCCGCGCGCGTTCCACCGGCCATGAGCAGCTGATTGCCATTCGCGCATTCGATGCGCACCCATTCGCGCGCGCGCTTGGCCTTGCAACCGATTGATCGGGCGAGCCGCACGAGCGGCGCGGCATTCCACTCGACACGCGACGGCTCGGGAGAAGCGACCTCGGGCCAAGGCTCGGCGTCGATGGAAGGGAGCGCGTCCTCCGCCAGCTCGCGCGTCGCCGTCGGCGCCGGCCCGCGCTCGTCGGGCGGCAACGCGCGCGTGCGCAAAGGCTTCCACGGCACGGTCTCATCGGCACGCGGCGAACGCGCGACCGGCTCGGGCTCGATGGTGCGCAGGAAGGCGACGAGCGCTTGCCGCTCGTCGGACGAGAGGTGTGAGGTCATGCCCATGTGATCGAGGTTCTGCTCCACCAGCTCCTCGAGAGAAGCCGCCGCGCCGTCGTGAAAGTAAGGCGCGGTGGCGCCGACGTAGAACAACGAAGGCACTTTGAACGAAGGCATCGCCTCGGGCTCGAAGCCGGCCGGCGAGCGGCGCCCGGGCAACGCCAGCGCGGCACGGTTGGTGTAGCCGTTCGCCGGATCATGGCAGCGCGCGCAACCGGCGGTGTCGCTGAGGAAGATCTCGCGACCACGGTCCTCCTCGGCATTCGGTGCACGCCCTCGCGAAGGCGGTGGGACCAGGCCCTCGCGCAGGAAGGCCGCGATCGGCACCGCGCGCGTCTTCTGCGTGGTCGCGTCGTAGATCGACGCAGGCGACGGAGACCAGCGATGCAGCGCGAAGCCGGCGCGGATGCGCGCCACCAGATCGGCGCTCTCCGCGAGCCAGCCATAAGGACCGGGCGCATCGACGCGCCCCGCGAGCATGGGTGTCTGTCGCGCGTGCCCGAGGGTGCCGGCGGCGTCGTGGCTCTGCGCCGCGAGCGTCAACCAATTCGCCACGAAGAACGGCGGCGATTGCGTGCGATCGCGCGACGCGGCGGCCGTCGCCCCCGGCGCGTCCTCGGCGTGGATCTCGCGCCACACGAAGCCGTCGTCGCGTCCATCGGGATGGCAACCGGCGCAACCGAGACCACCGCTCGTCACCGGATCGAGCGCATCGTAGTAAGCGCGTCGCCCCGCGGCCGCAGGCTCCGGGAGCGGGTCCGCCGCGAGGCGCGCCACCACGTACGTCTCCTCGCGCCGGTAAGGTCGCGACGCCGCGCCCACCGTATAGCCTTCGAGCGGCACCACCGCGAGGCTGTCGGTCGATCGGCAATACACGTAGGCCGTGTCCTCGTCCGCCGAGAGCGCGACGCCCGAGGGCGCCCCGCACGCCGACACCGGAAACCGCGCGCCGTGGCTCGTCCCGCCCCAACGCGTCTCCTGCTCGCGGAACAGCTCGACGCGTCGCTCGGGGCCGGCGAGCGCATACGTGCGCAGCGGCGAGAGCGCGGGCGCGACGGCGTGCGCGTCGAGCTCGACCAGCGCGTCGTATCCTTCGCTGGCCACGAGCAGCGTCGATGCGCTCCGGCGCAGCACCATCGCCCGCGGCTGCACGAAGGGCGTGGGATCGGTCTCCGTGAAATCGCCCGCGCGATCGCCGAGCGGTTTGTTCCACGAGAAGCGCGCCGTCCCGAGCCCGGGCGCCACGCGGCGCGAAGCCACGGGCTCGTCGGCGGCGGTGCCGAGCACATCCACGGTGGTGGTGCCGAACCACGATCCCCAACCAACGCCACCCAGCGCGTGACGCGCCACGAAGAGGCGCCCTTCGTCGGCGGCGAGCACCGCCGCGTAGCCCAAGGAAGCCCCCACGCGATCCTGCTGTCCCCACGGCGCGCGCAGCGGATCGGCGGGCAGCGCCACGCGCTTCACGACCGGCGTCTGCGCATCGAGCGATTCGATCTTCGTGATCTCGGTGCCCACGAGGTGCGTCACCCACGCGGCCGATCCATCGGCGCGGAGCGCGATGCCGCGCGGCTCGCGCGCCGTCTCCACCGACCAGCGGACCTGCTTCTCCTCGAGATCGACGAGCGACACGCGGTGCGTCCATGCCGACGACACCAGCGCGCGCGCGCCGTCCGCGGTCACCGCGATCCCCCATGCGTCGCCGGGGAGCGCGACGCGCGCTTCCTCGGTCAGATCCCCGCCGCGATCGCGCAGGACGAGGAGCAGACCGGGATCGCGAATCGTGACCAACACGCGCTCGCCCACGCCGAGCACCTGCGCCGGCCTTCCCGGGAGCGGAAACGCGCGCGGCGGCGAGGCCTCGTCGATGGGCAGAGGAACGCGGCGCACGACCGCATGATCTTCGTCGGCGACGTACAGCGCAGCGCCGTCCGGCGAGCGCACCAGCGCGCCGCCCTCTCGCACCGCGAGCGCAGGCGACACCGGCGCGGCTGCATCGGCCACCGCGGCCGGCGCTTCGGGCGCCGTTTCGATCGCGGCGGGGGCCGCGGCGCGATCACGATGGCAAGCCGCGAGGCAGAGCCCGAAGGCGAGAGACAAGACGGTCGTGCGCCGCATGGTCGCGCCCCAACGCCGAGCCGCGGAGTCGCATTCCAGAGCCGAAAACGAGCCTGCTACGGTGACGTCGCGCCGGGGGTCCGGCGCACGGAGCCTGGCCGGAGGCGCGCGCTTGAGGTAGCTCCGGAAGGATCTCGCGAGGACTCCATCATGCACCTCCTGACACCCGAGCTCGCTTCACGGTTCGCCGCCATCGCTCTCGGCCACGTGACGCGGGAGTACCCGAACAAATTGGATCACGTCCTCGCCGGCCCCGAAGACGCGAAGGGCCCGCGCGATCTCCATCCGATCTTTCATGGCAGCTTCGACTGGCACTCGTGCGTGCACGGCCATTGGCTCTTGGCGCGGCTCCTTCGCCTTCATCCCTCGATACCCGAGGCCGCGCGCATTCGAGATCTCTTCGATGCCCAGCTCGTCGACGAGAAGGTCCGCGGAGAGCTTGCCTATCTGAACCGCCCGACCAGCCGCGGCTTCGAGCGGCCTTATGGCTGGGCGTGGCTCCTCATGCTCGCGGCCGAGCTCGCGCGCGAGGATCACCCCGAGGCGCGGCGTTGGTCGGCCGCGCTCGCGCCTCTCGGGGATGCGTTCGCCGATCGGCTCCTCGCCTTCCTTCCTCGGGCCACCTATCCAGTCCGCGGCGGCGCGCACACCAATACGGCCTTCGCGCTCGCGCTCGCGCACGAGCACGCCCTCGTCACCGGCCATGCGCGCCTCGCGGAGGTCGTCACCGAAACGTCACGCCGATGGTACGGCGGCGATATCGACTGTCAGGCGTGGGAGCCGTCCCAAGACGATTTCCTCTCACCCACCCTCGTCGAGGCCGAGTGCATGCGACGAGCGCTGCCCGAAGCGGCATTTCGCGCTTGGCTCGCGCGTTTCCTCCCGCGGGCCGCCGAGGGCGAGCCGGCCACTTTGTTTCGGCCCGCCATCGTGAGCGATCGCAGTGATGGCAAAATCGTGCACCTCGATGGCCTGAACCTGAGCCGCGCGTGGTGCTGGCGATCGCTCGCCAACGCCTTGCCGGAGCGCGATCCCATGCGCGCCCGCGCGCTCGCGGCCGCGGACGATCACCTCGCCGCGAGCCTCCCTCACGTCGCCGGCGACTACATGGGTGAGCATTGGCTCGCGAGCTTCGCCCTGCTGGCATTGACGGCGTGACGCAGGGGCGACGATCGCGCGCCGCGTCGCCGCTTCCCCTGCTGGAGCCGCTTTTCAGGCACACGCTTCCTCGATAGAGTGCCGCGCGGGGCGCGAGGCTCGCCCCGGAGGAGCGCTTCATGAGCGGCAACATCCAAGTGACCGTCGCCTCCGGCGATTCGCTCGACATTCGGGAGTTCAGCGTTCACGAGGCCATGTCCTCGTTGTTCAACATCTCGCTGACCGTCGTCTGCGAGAACCCGGACGTCGATCTCGAGGCCGTCGTCGGAAAAGAGGCGAGCTTCTCGTTGCACGGCCGAGTGGAAGGCTCGTCGCGCGCCCGCACCTGGACGGGCATCTGCAACGAGCTGCACCAAGTCCGCGCGGAGGACTCGGGGCTCAGCACCTACCGTCTCCAGATCGTCCCCACCCTGTGGCTCACGGCCCAGCGGCGGAATCACCGCATCTTCCAGATGATCTCGGAGCTCGACATCGTGCTCAAGATCCTCTCCGAGTGGGGCATCGAGCCGACGAAGAAGCTCACGTCGAGCTACAAGAAGCGCAAGTTCATCGTGCAGTACGGCGAGACGGATTTCGTCTTCATGTCGCGCATGCTCGAGGACGCGGGCATCTCCTTCTACTTCGAGGAAGAGAAGGGCGAGACCAAGCTCGTCCTCTCGGACGCCCCGCAGAAGAACGAGGCGCGCAAGCCGGCGGTCGCCTTCCGTGACGAGCCGACGGTCGCCGATCGCGAGCACATCACGGGCGTGCGCTTCGGCCGCCAGGTCCGCCCCGGCAAGTACACGATGCGCGATGTCGATTATCGCCGGCCCGCGAGCTACAAGCTGCTCGCCTCCGCGGCCAAGCCCGAGGCCGGCGTGGAGGAGAAGCTCGAGCGCTTCCACTACGTGCCCGGCGCGTTCCTCTTCGAAAGCGAGAAGGGCGACGAGACCCCCTCCGCGGACGACAAGGGCAAGCACCGCACGGACGAGGCCGAGGGCAGCACGCTCGCGCAGAAGCGCCTCGACGCGGCCCGCGGCGACGCGTTCACCTGCTCCTTCTCCACCAACGTCATCGATCTCTCGCCGGGCACGGTGTGCACGACGCTCGATCACCCGCACAGCGCGCTCGGATCGGACAAGCGCCTGCTCGTCGTCGAGTCGCAGATCGACGGCACGCGCGAGGACGAGCTGCACCATCACGTCGAGGTGCGCAGCGCCGAGCAGGCCTACCGCCCCAAGGTCCAGACGCCGAAGCCCAAGGTCACGGGCGTCGAGAGCGCGACCGTCGTGGGCGCGGCCGGCGAGGAGATCCACACCGACGAGTTCGGCCGCGTGCGCGTCCACTTCCACTGGGATCGCGAGAGCCAGATGGATGACAACAGCTCCTGCTGGATCCCCGTGAGCCAGCCTTGGGGCGGCGCCGGCTACGGCGGCTCGAACCTCCCGCGCGTCGGTCAGGAGGTCATCGTCGACTTCCTCGGCGGCGATCCCAACCGTCCCGTCGTCATCGGCCGCGTCTACACCAACCTGCAAAAGACGCCCTACAAACTCCCCGCCAACAAGACGCAGAGCGGCTGGAAGAGCAACAGCACCAACAACACCGGTGGCTACAACGAGATCATGATGGAGGACTCGTCCGGGAACGAGCTGCTCCGGATGCAGGCCGAGAAGGACATGCACTCGTTGATCAAGAACGACAAGCAGGAGACCGTCCTCCGCGATCGCACCCGCAACACGAAGCGCAACGAGGACGTCACCATCGGCAAGAACCTGTCGAAGCAGGTGGTCGAGAACGAGCGCGAGATCACCGGGCAGAACCGATCGGTGGCCGTCGGCGTCAACCGCTCCACGCAGATCGGCAACATCGACTCCACCATCGTCGGCGCCATCCACTCCATGATGGTCATGCCGCCCGGCGAGCAGGGCCCGGCCCCCGGCACCGGGCACGTGATCATCGACGACAAGATCACCATCTCGACCAAGAGCGGCGCCAGCATCGTGCTCGAGGGCACGAAGATCACGCTGACGGCGGACAACATCGTGCTCACCGGCAAGAAGGGCGTCATCCAGACGGCCGAGGCCGGCGACATGGTGATCAAGGGCACGCCGAAGGTGAAGATCAACCCCTGATCCACCGCCCCAAACGGCCCATCACGGGCCGGCGCGAGCGCCCCGAAGCGAGCGAGCCCAACCGAGCCATCACGACGATGGCTCGGTCCGGCGAACGGCGGTTCGGGGCGCGGTCGTTTGTCCTCCCCGAGTTGCGCGATCAGATCGCGCCCCGCATTCGTTTGAGGTCAAACGAATGGCTCGCGCGCGCATTCGCTCTCGATCCAACGCGCTGGCCGGAGGCGCATTCGTTTGAGGTCAAACGAATGTGTGGCGATGGGGCGGACGGGGAGGCACCCTGAATGCGCGCCTCGATGACGAGCCGCGCGTGAAGCCCTCACGGGCGAGCGCTCAGGTGCCTTCGGCGACGTTGGGGACAGGGCAGCCGTGGTGGCCGGTGCGCTCGGCGTATTGCTGGTGGTAGTCCTCGGCCATGTAGAAGGGGCCGATGGGAGCGATCTGCGTGACCACGGGGCGGCCGATCTTCGTTTGCGTGCGGGCCACGTACTCGCGCGCAGCGGCATCCTGCGCGGGCGAGAACGTGAAGACGGCGCTGCGGTATTGATCGCCGACGTCGGGGCCTTGGCGGTTCAACGTCGTCGGGTCGTGGATGCGGAAGAAGACGCCGAGGATCTTTTCGTAGCTCACGACGCTGGGATCGAACTCGATGAGCACCGTCTCGGCATGGCCGGTGCCGTGCTCGCAGACGGCTTCGTAAGTCGGATCCTTGGTGTGGCCACCGCTGTAGCCGACGGCGGTGGCGGTCACGCCGGGGACTTTGCGGAATGCGTCCTCGACGCCCCAGAAGCACCCGGCCGCGAAGGCCGCGAGCGTTCGCCCCGCGTGGGGCGAGAGCGGTGTCCCGCGGCCGGCGTGGCCGGGATCCTTGCCGACGACGGCAGCGACGCTCGGCGCGGGCGCTTCGGTGCGCGCGGGCGGCGCGCCTTCAGGGGTGGAGGCAGCATGACAACCGACGAGCGGAGCGAGCACCACGAGACACAAGAGGTTGCGGAGCATGCCTGTCCTACGCGCCGCCCCACGGTTGGTTTCACCCCCTCTCCGCGCGCACGAAGGAGCAACCGTCGCCGCCGCGCGCATGATACGCGTGCGCGCATGACCGAGCTCCTGGGCATCAGCTTTTCCCCGTGGACCGAGAAGGCGCGCTGGGCGCTCGATGCGCGGCGCGTTCCTTATCGCTTTCGACATTATCAACCGCTCTTGGGTGAGCCGGCGCTGCGCCTGAAGCTCCGGCAGCTCGCAGGCCGCGTGAGCGTCCCCGTGCTCACGACGGACGAGGGACGCGCCATCGCGGACTCGGCCGAGATCGCGCGGTGGGCGGACGGACGAGGTGAAGGGCCGGCGCTGTTCCCCGCGGGGCACGAGGCGGCGATGGCGCGCTTCATCGCGCTCTCGGAGCGCGCGCTCGCGGCCGGTCGCACGCTCTCGCTCACCCGCATGCTCCAGGACGACGAGGCCCTCGCGGAGATGGTGCCCGGCCCGATCCGCCGCGCGCTCGGCCCCTTCGCGGCGAAGATGGGCGCGTTCGGCGTGGCGCGGACGCAGCGCAAGTACGGCGGAAGCCGAAGGGATCTCGATGCGGCGAGGCGCGAGCTCCTCGCGGACCTGGACGAGCTCCGCGCCGCGCTGGCCGAAGCTCCCTCAGGCGATGGACCGAAGACGCTGCTCGGACATTTCAGCTTCGCCGACATCGCGATGGCGCAGACGCTCGCGTTCGGCGACCCGCCCGCGAGCGGGCTCAAGCTCGGCCCGGCGAGCCGGCGCAGCTTCTCCGATCCCGAGCTCCGCGATCGCTACGGCGATCTCCTCGCCTGGCGCGACGAGCTCTACCGCACCTACCGCAAGGCGTAGCGCGCGCGACACCGAGGGCCCGATCGATTCGTGGCAGTCATGGTTGCCACGAATCAAGGCTCCTTCGGTTTGGTGTAGCGCACGTACATCTGCATCAAGCCCCGCCACTGCTCGCTCTCGGGATCGGCCGGCATGGGGCCGACGACGAAGCCGACCAACCGCTCTCCATCAATGACCACGTACACGTCGCCGACGTGGCGCTCGATGGTCACGCGCTGGCCTTTGCGGTGCAGCTCGAAGGTGCCGAGCGCCGCGCCCAGCTTCGCGGTCGCGGCGCTCGCCGGCTCCCCGGTACGCAGCGGGAAATTCGAGCGGGTGGCGAAGTAATTTCCGCCGAGCCAGGCGAAGGCCTCGATGGGCTGCTCGTAGCGCGCGTCCTCGGCGAAGCGGAGATAGAACATCACCGTGGTCGCCTCGGGGAAGGTGCGCTCGCGGCACGGGAGCGCGCCGTAGACCATGAAGCGGCGGGCGCGATGATCGATGGGATCGTTGTCGCAGGGCTCCGCATACGGGGCGCGCTTCATGACCTCGCGGTCGTACGACGAGCCGAGCTTGAAGCCGTCGAAGGTGTAGGCCCGCGCGTCGATCGCAGGCGCGCTCGCGGGCTGCGCGGTGGCCGCGGCCGTCGCGGTGGGCGCCGCGAGCGAGACGTCGGCAGGCGCCGCGGAGGGCGGGCGCGGCAGCGGATCGCACGCGGAGAGCAAGAGCACGGAGAGCGACGCGCGCAGGAGCGAGGGCATCGCAGAGAGGGTATCACCGTGCGATTCCGAGATGGCTTTGGTCGCCGCAGGCGGCGCAGTGGAGAGCGCGCCCGTGCGGCGCGCTCGGCGTCGCGTGGTGGCTGCCGTGGATTTACGTGGCAGCGTCGGTGGGGATGGGAAACGAGGAGAGGCGCGGGCCCGCGCGGGGAGCCCGTCAGTGCGCCAGATCGGCGGCGCCTTCGAGCGAGATGTTGTGGAGCTCGACCTCGATCTTGCGGCGGCGCGCGCTCTTGGCGAACGCGCCGATGACGCTGAGCACGTCACGATCGACGAAGCTGCCCGGCACCGCTTCGAAGACGACCTTCGAGCCATTGGGCACGTGGTCGAGCTCGGCGACGAGGCGGCCGCGGCTGAAGAAGTGCGCGTTGCCGAGGATGCGAATGGTCACGGTCTTGCCGTTGCGCTGCACGTCGAACGCGCCCTCGATCACCTTGCGCAGCGCGAAGGCGACGCCGATCCCGAGGCCGATGGCCGTGCCCTTCAGCAGATCGGTGAAGAGGATGGCGATGACGGTCGCCAGGAAGGGCACGAAATACGAGGCCCCGGACCGATACGCGGCCCGGAAGATCGCGGGCTTCGTCAGCTTGTAGCCGGTGACGAGGAGGATCGCCGCGAGGCACGCGAGCGGGATGCGGTTGAGCAGCGGGGCCGCGAGCAGGACCGCGAGCAGGAGCAGCACACCATGCGCGAAGGCCGACATCTGCGTGCGGCTGCCGGCGTTGAGGGACGCGGTGCTGCGCACGACCACGGAGGTCACGGGCAGACCACCCATCATGCCGGAGACGATGTTCGCCACGCCCTGCGCGAGCAGCTCGCGATTCGGCGGAGACTTGCGGTGATACGGATCGAGCTTGTCGACGGCCTCGACGTTGAGCAGCGTCTCCAAGCTGGCCACGATGGCGAGCGTGACCGCGAGGACCCACGTCGACGCGTGGGTGAGCGACGCGAAGCTCGGCAGACGGAGCGCGCTCAAGAGCGAGCCGTTGCCGTTGCCGATGGGGATCTGCACGAGGTGCTTGGGCTCGAGATCGAGCGTGGGCGAGATCCGCCGGAACAACGTCTCGAGCCCGATGCCCAGGAGGACGGCGGCGAGCGGGCCGGGGAAGAAGGTGAGCCGCTTGAGCCGGGTCTTCTCCCAGAGCACGAGCACGCTGATCGACACGAGCGCGATGATGATCGCGCCCGGCTCGAACGCGGAGAGCGCGTGGAAGAAGAGCGAGAACGTGTTCTCGCTGTCGTTCGCGCGGAACGCGACGGAGGCGAAGTTCTCCTTGTCGTAGCCGACCGCGTGCGGAATCTGCTTGAGGATGAGGAGCAGGCCGATGGCGGTCAGCATCCCCTGAATCACGGACGACGGGACGAAGTGCGCGATGCGCCCGGCCTTGAGCGCGCCGAGCACCATCTGGATGACGCCGGCGAGGACCACCGCCATCGCCAGGACCTCGAACGATCCCACCTTGGCAATGCCCGCCGCGACGATCGCGGCGAGCCCCGCAGCCGGGCCGCTCACGCTGAGCGGCGCCTTGCTGATGAGCGGGATCACGAGGCCACCGGCGATGCCCGCGAGGATGCCCGAGAGCGCCGGCGCGCCCGACGCGAGCGCGATCCCGAGGCACAGCGGGACCGCGACCAGGAAGACCACGAGGCCCGCGGGCAGATCGTACTTCAGGTTCGCCCACGGGCTCAGGTTCGGCAGTCGGGACGAGGGCGCGGGCTCGTGGACGCTCGGCGGCGGCGGCTCCCTATCCTCCGCTGGATAGAGGCTGTCGTTTCGCGGACGCTCGCTGCGCAGCCCGTCGACCTCGTCCTCGGGCATCCTCACGGTCTGGTGATCCATCGCCGCGCCTCACAGGCTCCGCGCGCGGAGCGCAGGCGGGACAGGCGACATGCTCGTGGTGAGCCCCACGAACTGCCCGTCCTCGGCGTTGTATTGGAAGACCTCGCCGGTCTCGAGCTTGTAGACCCACCCGTGCAGCGAGAGCTCGCCGCGGGCGAGGCGCGAGCGCACGGCGGGGTGCGTGCGGAGCTGCTCGATCTGCGTGAGCACGTTCTCCTCCACCGTGACCGTGAGCCGCCCAGGCCCCTCGATGTGCGCGTAATTCTCGTCGATCACGCGGCGCGTGGCCTCGGCGTGGCCGAGCCAGGCACGCATCGCGGGCGCGTCGTCGAGCATCTTCGGGTTGAGGAGCGCCTTCATCGCGCCGCACTGGGTGTGGCCGCAAATGACGATGTGCTTCACGCCCAGGCCGAGCACCGCGAACTCGATCGTGGCGGCCTCGCCGCCTACCGCGAGCCCGTACGACGGCACGATGTTGCCGGCGTTGCGCATGATGAACAGGTCGCCCGGGTTCGTCTGCGTGATGAGGTTCGGCGCGACGCGGCTGTCCGAGCAGGTGATGAACAACACCTCGGGCTGCTGCCCGCTGACGAGCGGTTTGAACAGCGCCTCGTTGTTGTTGAAGATCTCGGACTTGAACTTGTGGAGGCCTTCGACGAGCTTTTGCATGGTGGATCCCCTGCGCCGCAAACGCGGCGTGACCGAGTGACGACCTCGCATCCGAACGCGCACAGGACTTCCCTATGCCCGCGCTCGAACACGCGAACGGATCAACATCGGAAGGCGCACGCGAGGTCATCCGGAGCCCGTTCGGCCGCGCGGATCCCAAACCGGTGCGCCGGTGGGATCAACAAAGCATACGAAGGAGCGGGGCGTATGGCGGGCGAGGCGAAGCGCGCGTCACGCGGTGCGCCGGTTGGAAGGGCACGGCCCTCCGGGCACGCGGGCCGGCGAAGCCGACATCGGGCCGGCGCGACGCGGCCTGCGCACCATGCACCTCGTGCGAGTGCCGGTGGAGCGCGACGTCGTCGTCGCCGAGCTCGTTGTCGTCGTCGTCGATGAGCGCCCCGTCATCGCCTTGCGCCACGAACATCGCTGCCAGCGACGCGCCCGGCGCGGAGCCGAGCGCGAACAGCAGCGACGCCAAGAAGGCGAGGCGGGCGATTAGCCGCGACACGAAGGGGGGCAGCTTCATGCGTCCGTCGAAGAGCGGAGCAAGGCTAACGTCGGCAGCTTCACTGTGCAAGAGTGGAACGCGCCCGGGACGTGCGCCAAACATCTGGTGAACGTCCCGAGACGCCGTAAGGCCCGCGCGCACGCGGCGAAAATCAGGCCTGAAATGCGGCGCTCGGACCGGAGGGACGCGGAGTCTCCACACGGATGCAAAACTGCGGTCACTCGTGCCGCGATCGAACGACGCTCCCCCCGTGGAGTTTGCGACGCCGAGGGACCTGAAGGCCTTCCTGGCATGAATTGCGATCCGAGCTGTAAGATCGCGCGGCCTCGAGACCTCCATCATCGTGCGGACCTGCTCTTCCCAAGAAAGTGAGCTGGATGCGCTGACGGCGGTCGTCCGTCGGGAGCGGGCCGCGCTCGTCCGCGTGGCCCGGCGCGAAGGCGTGGGCGCCGAGGATGCGGTCGAGTGCGTGCAGGATGCGCTCTGCACTTTCCTCGGCCTGCACCAGCGCGGCGAGGTGATCGCCGACGTCTCCGAGTGGGGCTACCTCCTCGGCGGCATCGTGCGCAACGCCGCCCGCAACCGGCGGCGGCGCCACGCGACCGCGCGCCCGCACGACACCTTCGAGGACGTCCCCGAGAGCGGCGACGATCCGCGGACCGACGACATCGTCATCCGTGCCGAGGAGCACGTGCGCCTGCGCGCCTGCGTCGCCGAGCTGTGCGAAACCCAGCGCGCCGTGGTGACGCTGCGCCTGCTCGACGAGCAGCCCGGAGACGACGTCGCCGGCGCGCTCGGGATCTCGCGCGGCCACGTCGACGTCCTCGCCCACCGCGCCAAGGCCGCGCTCCGCGCCTGCATGCTGCGCGGCGATCTCGACGCCGCCGGCTGACGCCGGCGCTCTCTACATCGTCACCGAACCGATACGGCGCCCGCGCGTTGCGGGCGCTGGAGGAGCCGTCATGTCCAAAAGCGCATCCGTCATCACTGCCAACGACAAGAGCTTCGACGAGCTGGTGCTCGGATCGAGCCAGCCGGTGCTCGTCGAAATGAGCGGCACCTGGTGCGGTCCCTGCAAAGCGCTCGCGCCGATCGTGGCCAAGATCGCCGAGGAAAACGTGGGCCGATACCAGGTGGTCACCGTCGATGTCGACGAGTCCCCGGGCGTCGCGCGCCGCTACGGGATCCGCGGCGTGCCCACGACGCTCGCGTTCGCGGGCGGTGCGGAGAAGGGTCGTATCGTCGGCCTCACGACGAAGGAGCGCCTCCTCGGCCTCCTGCGCGGCATCACGCGAAGTGATGAGCCGGCCCGCGATCATTCACGGGCGCCATGAGCTGATCAATCGATCGGCTCACCCACCTCGAGGGGCGCGGCCTCGGGCTCCGCGCTCTTCGACCCGCAGCGATCCTTCTTTTCGAGCGCCGCGATCGGGCGCCACCAGGCATCGACCCGCTCCACGTGGGCGGGCTCGACCGGCGCGCCGAGGCGCGGCATCACGAGCTGCACGTCCCTCTTCGGGGCGAGCTCGACGAGCGTCTCGGCGGGCTCGTCCCAAGCGTGAATCGCCAGGTTGAACGTGCCCCAATGCACGGGGAGGAAGCTCCCGCCGCCGAGCAGCGAAAGCGCTTCGAGCGCGTTCTCCGGCCCGAGATGGATGCTGCCCCAGCTCGGGTGGAACGCGCCCACCTCCAGCATGATCAAATCGAAAGGCCCGAGCCGCGTGCGAATCTCGGCGTACTCGGGCGTGAGCCCCGTGTCCCCGCTGAAGAAGAACGCTCGGCGCGGCCCGCGCACCGCGAACGACGACCACAGCGTGCGGTTGCGATCGCGCGCGCCACGCCCGGAGAAATGCTGCGAGGGCGCGGCCGTGATCGTCAGCCCGCCGACGGTGATGCTCTCCCACCAATCCAGCTCGGTGATGCGCTCGGCCGGCACGCCCCACGCTTCGAGGTGCGCGCCCACGCCGAGCGGCGTCACGAAGGGCACGCCGAGCGGCACGAGCGCGAGGATGCTCTCGTGGTCGAGGTGATCGTAGTGATCGTGGGAGATGATCACCGCGTCGAGCGGCGGCAGCCCGCTGATGGGCACGGGCACGGGTTGAAAGCGCTTCGGCCCGGCGAAACCGACGGGTGACGCGCGCTCACCCCACACCGGATCGGTGAGCACGCGATACCCGTCGATCTCGACGAGGACCGTCGAATGACCGAGCCACGTCGCGCGCAGCCCGCTCTCGACCGGACGCGTCCACCGTTCGATCGGGCTCTCCGACGGCAGCGGCGCGAGCGGCACGCGGCGCTGCCCGCCGAGGAAGAAATCGCTCATCGTCGAGAGCGCGGTGCCCGGCTTGAGCGCCGGCGTCGCCCCCGTGGGGTTGTGAAACGTGGCGCCGGCGAAGCGCGGCGACGCCTTCATGCGCTCGAGCCTCGATCCAGTCGGCTTGTGGCCAAAGGCAGACATCGCTCGGATAACCTCCGTAGGGCGAGTCTCATGTGTAGGTCCGCGAAAGCGCGCCCGCAATCGGGGGCGAGCGCGAAGCCCTCAGGATGTGCTCGGATCGCCCCGACACGGAGCTGCGCTCGACCGAAGAGGAGCGCCGCCACGCCGCGCGCTGCAAGCAAGACCGCTCGATTCCCACGCTTGCGCGGTGAGCGCTCATGGCACGAGGGTCGTGTCGATCCGTCTGCGACGCGCGGCAGGAATCCTCGCGCGCACGGCTCCCTCGAAATTCACTGCGGTGCGGGACTATGCTCGCGCGCCATGAGCGCCGAGCCCTCCGCAAGCGATTCGATCGACATCCGCCATCATTTCGTCGAGGTGCGCGGCATTCGCCTGCACGTCGCCGAAGCGGGCTCCGGCCCGCTCGTGGTGCTCCTCCATGGCTTCCCGGAGTTTTGGTACACGTGGCGCCAGATCATCCCGCCGCTCGTGCGCGCGGGCTTCCGCGTCGTCGCGCCGGACATGCGCGGCTACAACCTCTCGGACAAACCGAAGGGCGTCGCGGCCTACGGCATTCGCACGCTGGCCGACGACATCGCGGGCCTCATCAAGGCGCTCGGCGCGGAGCGCGCCTCGGTCGTCGGTCACGATTGGGGTGCCGGCGTCGCGTGGAGCTTCGCCATGGCGCACCCCGACAAGCTCGATCGCCTCGCGATCCTCAACGGCCCGCACCCGACGCGCATGCTCGAGGGTCTGCGGCGCCCGAGCCAGATGGTGAAGAGCTGGTACATGTTCGTCTTCTTCCTCCCTAAGCTCGCGGAGACGGTGCTCCCTCTCAACGACTACGCCGTCCTCACCAAGGGCTTCACCAACGATCCGGTTCGCCGCGACGCCTACACCGAAGCCGATCTCGCCATGTATCGAGAGGCCTGGTCCAAGCCCGGCGCGATCACGTCGATGGTCAATTACTATCGCGCCATGCCCTATCCGAGCCTGCGCATGGAGGTGACACCCATCCAGGCGCCCACGCTCGTGCTCTGGGGAGATCGCGACGCCTACTTGGGCCCCGATCTCGCCGAGCCCCCGAAAAAGCTCGTCCCCAATGCCCGCGTGGAGCACGTCGCCGACGCCTCCCATTGGATTCAGCACGATCAGCCGGAGCTCGTCAGCGCCCGCCTCGCGTCCTTCCTGCGTGGCGAGGGCTGAGCGCACCGACAGCGCCTCTCGCCGACAACCCACCTCCAAGCATCGCCCCTCTCTCGCCGAGCCCAATGCCCGACTCTCTCGTTCTCGCTCCGACCGCAGATCCTCGTGTCTTTCTCGCACCGGATGGCAAACGATGCTCCCCGCCCGAAGACTGGGCCTGTTTGCCGCCCGGGGACGCCGGCCTCACACGCCGGGTGAAGGCCGCCGGGCCCTCCTGGGCGGTGATCGAGAAGCGCGGGCGCAAAGCCTTCTCCAAGGGCCTTTGGGCCCCGCGCGAAAACATCGAGTCTGCGCGCGCCGCGCTCGAGGCCGAGCGCAGCACCGAGGCCTACGCCAAGCGCCGTCAATCCGACGTGGCGCGCCGCGAGCGCGAGCAAGCCGCTTACGTGGTCTCGTTCGAAGAGGAGGTCTTCGCCTTCCTCGGGTTCTCGTCACGTTGGGAATCGCTCGCGCGCACCGTCGCCGCGCGCGTCTCGGCCCACGCCACGCCGGTGGGCAGCGGCACCGTGGCACGCACGGAGCGCATCCCCATCGAGCGCCGCGCCGAGGCCGCTGTCATCGCCTGGATGCGCCACCAAACCACGGCGTACGACAGCCTCGCCATTCCCCGCGTCAAAGGCGCGCGCCGCGAAGTCCGGCGCGAGCTCGCCGAAGTCTCGCGCGCCGTGCTCGATTTGCATCGCCGCGACGTGCCTCATACCACCGCCACGTGCCCGCTCTGCGCCGCCGTGGTCGCCGCGACACCGAGCACGTGATCCGCAGGGGGCTTTACCACGAAGCCCCCCTTCCCTACCCTGCGCGCATGTCGAAGCCCCTCCGCCGCTGCCCTTGGGCCGGCGACGACCCGCTCATGATTGCCTATCACGACACCGAATGGGGCGTGCCTCGGCACGACGATCAAGGCCTCTTCGAGTTCCTCGTGCTCGAAGGCGCTCAAGCAGGCTTGAGCTGGTCGACCATCCTCAAGAAGCGCGAAGCCTACCGATCCGCATTCGCCGGCTTCGATCCCGCGAAGGTCGCCCTCTTCGGCGTCGCCGAAGAAGCGGCTCTCATGGAGAACCCGGGCATCGTCCGCAACCGCCTGAAGGTGAAGAGCGCCATCCAAAACGCCCGCGCCGTGCTCGCCGTGCAGGCCGAGCATGGGAGTTTGAATGCCTATCTGTGGCAGCTCGCCGGCGGCAAGCCGCAGAAGAACGCCTTCCGCTCCCCGGCCGAGGTCCCGGCGAAGACGCCCGTCTCCGATGCCATGAGCAAAGCCCTCGTGAAGCGCGGCTTCAACTTCGTCGGCTCGACGATCTGCTATGCCTTCATGCAAGCGACTGGCATGGTGAACGACCACCTCGTCGGCTGCTTCCGCCGCAAGGCATCCTGAGCAAGCGCCCATCCCGGTAGACTGAGCCAGCGACGCCGAGGTCTACCGGGATGGGCGTCGAGGTCACCTGAACGCTTCCGCATCGTAGTTGCCGCCCGCATTCCACGCGCACCACCCTTGGGCGTGGACATCGTCGCAAGCCCGAATCTGCTCGCGGACGTGCCAAGGCGCATACCGATAAAAGCGCATGAAGCTATCGAGATCGAAGGCCTGAATCCAGCTCCGCAGCCGAGCCCGCCGACTCTGGTCCTCGGCCATGCTCTTCTCCCCGACGGAGAGCGCGTGCTGGAGGACCTGATAAGGCTCGTGCGCCGGATTCTTCATCCCGAAGGTGCCCGGCCTCCAGTGCGACGGATAAGGCATCGGCATCACGTAATCGAAGAGCTCCGTAAAATCCGCGAGCCTCTGCCCGATGAGCGCTTGTGGCCCAAGGAGGGTGAACCCGAAGATGTCGGCCGAAATCGGACGCTGCAGCCGATCACCCACCTTCTCCCGAAGAAACTCGGCAAAAGACCGAATCACCGGCCCCCGCTCGGCCTCCGGCGTCGGCGACTTCGGCTCCCGCGCCGCGCCATACCGTACATAATCGTAATTGATCTCGTCGAACCCCAGCTCCACGGCCCGCGCCGAGGCGTCCGCAATCTGCCGCCAACGCGCTTCGGAGGCCGGATCGTACCAGCCGCGCGGACCGCCTTGAAACGACACGAGCCGCGCCGCGAGGTAAATGCCTCGTTCATGCAAGCTCTCTAGGATGATCCGTGTCTCTTCGTCGGTTTTTGCCAAGATAGGGCTTCCGTTCGAGCGAATGTCGAGGAACAGCGCATTGAGCTCGGTGCTCTCCACGAGATCCGTCAAACGCCGGAGCCGCTCGGGTTGGGTGGCAACGAAGAGGTTTCCGTAAACCGCCTTGAGGATCTCCGGGGTCGGAAGGTGCGCTCCCATGAACGATTCATGGGGATGGCGTGGACGATTTGGGACCGTGATGGTGAACGCCGTTGTGGCAGGCCGTGCGATGCGTGGCGCTGGAGAGTTGGTTATCTCGGAATGGGCCTCGGCATCACGGCGTTGGGCGACCGGGTCTCTCCTAAGGAGGAGGTTTTCCGCTTCCGCCGGAGGCTCTCTCGACCTCGCGGATACGGGCGGCGCCGAATCCTCAGCGACTGCGCAGCTCGATAAGATAGGCAGGATCGAGAATGATATCCATCGTCGGAATTCGTCCCGCATCGCGGAGCTTGCGATAGGCCTCGATGTCGCCTTCGAGCCCCGGCCCCCGCTCGATGCCAGCGTTTCGCGCGAGCTCTCCGGGCTTGTCGGCTCGTGGCGAGCGATCCACGCATCGAGCCGTGCGCTCGTTCTGTAGCGCGCTCGGTCCGTCATGCTCGATCGGCCGCTTTCGCAGGTGAGTGAGAGCGAGCTCGCCCAAACTCTAGCGTCCGTGGGACCGGCGTGGTAACGCCCCGGGCGAGGAGGTTGCACCCGGTTTCAAGAAGTGTCAGAAAGCCGAATTGTTCCAGTTAGTTTGCTGATTTGCCCCCGTAGCTCAGTGGATAGAGCAGCGGTTTCCTAAACCGTTGGTCGGACGTTCGAGTCGTCTCGGGGGCGCTCTTCTTTCGCCGAGGTATCGGGCACCCGAGCCTCAGCTCGCGGGCGCGGCGCGGGCGTGGCGGCGCAGGTGTGCGATCACATCCATGCGGGTCACGAGCCCGACGAATGCGTTGTCGTCGACGACGATGGGGACGAGCCCCGCGTTGAAGAGCGGCAGGAGCGCTTGCACCGGTGTCGACGGGCTCACGGTCTCGAGGCGCGTCGACATCACCTCGTGCACCTTGTGCTGGAGGCGGTCGATGTCCTCGATCGCCACGCAGAGGAGATCCGACTCGTCGATGATGCCGACGATGCGTCCGGCTTCGATGACGGGGAGCTGGGAGACGTCGTGGAGACGCATCCGCGCGTAGGCGACGGCGAGTGAGTCGTCGGGCGCGACGGTCACGACTGCGCGCTCGGCGAAGCGCCGCGTGACGAGGTCCCGCAGATCGCCGGCGTGGCTGCGCTCGAGGAGCCCTTGATCGAGCATCCAGGCGTCGTTGAACGCCTTCGAGAGGTACTTCGCGCCCGTGTCGCAGACGAGGGTGAGCACACGCTTCGGGGCGGTCTGCTCGCGGCAGTAGCGCAGCGCGGCCGCGAGCAGCGTGCCGGACGAAGAGCCCGCCAGGATGCCCTCTTGCCGGAGCAGGGCGCGGGTGGTCGCGAAGGTCTCCGCGTCGGAGATCGTGAACGCCTGCGCGACGCGCGAGAGATCGCAGATCGGCGGCACGAAGTCCTCGCCGATGCCCTCGACGGCCCACGCGCCCGCGGCGCCGATGCGGCCGGTGCGCACGTAGTCGGCGAGGATCGAGCCTTGCGGATCGGCGAGGATCATCCGGCACGCCGGGATCTCGCGCGCGAAGTAGCGAGAGAGGCCGGTGATGGTGCCACCCGAGCCCACCCCGCAGATCATGGCGTCGAGGCGACCGTCCATCTGCGCGGCGATCTCCGGGCCGGTCGTGGTCTCGTGCGCCCGCGGGTTCGCCGGGTTCTCGAACTGGTTGACGTAGTGGGCCCCGGCGCGCTCGGCGATGGTGCGCGCGAGATCTTGGTAGTACGCGGGGTGGCCCTTCTCGACGTCGGAGCGGGTCAGCACGATCTCCGCGCCCAGCGCCTTGAGGTGGAGGATCTTCTCCTGGCTCATCTTGTCGGGGATGACGAGCGTGAGCCGATAGCCTCGCTGCGCGGCGACCAGGGCCAGGCCGAGCCCGGTGTTGCCCGCCGTCGCCTCGACGAGATGGCGCTTGTCGGCGCCGAGCGTGCCCGCCTCCTCCGCAGCGCGGATCATGGCGAGGCCGACGCGATCCTTGATGGATCCGCCTGGGTTCTGGCTCTCGAGCTTGAGGTAGAGCTCGCAGGGGCCGGTGTCGAACGAGCGGACCTGCACGACGGGCGTGCGGCCGATCAGATGAAGGGTGTGGGGTGCAGGATTGGACATGTGCGGACCGCGACGCCCAGCGCACCGACTTGGTGCGCCGGGCCATCAACAGCCGCTGTCCGGTTCGATGCGGCGCGCCTGATCGACGCCGGTTGATCCGGCGCTCGGCATGGGGCCGCTCGCGGTCCCATCGTGCTCGAGGCGCAGCGATGCGTCCGTCATCGGCGGACACCATAGCCGACGTTCATGCATCACGCACCCGCTAGCGACGCTCGCGATATGGCCCGCGCGTCGAAATGCTCCGAGGATCACGCGGTGTGCCCGAGGAAGGCGCGCCGATCGACGCCTGGCCCACGTTGCTCGCGATCTCCACGAGACCAGTGCTCCCGGCTTCGTGCATGCGCCTGCACGTCAGGTGTTCGCGCGGCGAGGTGCCGACGAGCTGACATGTCGCGTGAGCACGTCGGTCAGAGAGTCCGTCGCGCCGTCCCGATCTGGACGATCGGATCCATCTCTCGGCGCATCAGGCATTGGAGGTCCTCGTGGCGAGACATATGACCGCGAGCGTCGGGCCGCTGGAAGCGGCCTGGGAGGAGGCCTCGAATGACCACGAAGGATCGGATCATCGTCGTGCTGGGCGCGACTGGGCAGCAGGGCGGCGCGACGTCTGCCCACCTGCTGCGTGATGGATGGCGCGTGCGCGCGATCGTGCGCGACGCGGCCGCCCCGAAGGCACGCGCCCTCGCCGCGGCGGGGATCGAGCTCGCTGTCGGCGATCTGAACAATCGCGCGTCGCTCGACGCCGCGCTGCGCGGGGCGTACGGCGTGTTCAGCGTGCAGCCGAGCGCGGGGCAGCCGCAGTACGGCGTGACGGTCGAGGACGAGGTCCGGCTGGGCAAGAGCGTCGCGGATGCGGCGCAGGCAGCCGAAGTGAAGCACTTCGTCTACACGTCCGTCGACGGCGCGGACAACGCGTTCGGCGCCGCGCACCTCGAGAGCAAGTGGCGCGTCGAGGAGCACGTTCGCGCGCTCGGCCTCCGCGCCACCATCCTGCGCCCGGCCTCGTTCATGGAGAACTTCGTGCTGCCCGGCCTCGCGTTCGCGCAGGGCACGGTCGTGTACTTCAACGCCCCCGATCGTCCCATCCCACTCATCGCGGCCGACGACATCGGCGCCGTAGCCGCGCTCGCCTTCCGCGACCCCGACGCTCACGTGGGGAAGGTGCGAGAGCTCGTCAGCGATCAGCTCACCGGCGCCGAGCTGGCCGCTGCCATGAGCCGGGCCGTGAAGCGCGACATCCCCTATGCGCAGTTCCCGCCCGAGATTCTCCGTCAGAACCCAGCGCTGGCGCAGGTCGTCGCGTTCGCGGCGCAGTACACCACGAAGGCGGACATCGCCGCGCTCCGCCGGCTGCACCCGGGGCTCCTCACCTTCGAGGCCTGGCTCGAGAAAAAAGGCACGGCCGCGCTCGAAGCGGCGCTCCGCGCATAGCGGATCTCGGGCCGATCGGGAGGCGTCCCCGAGGGCGCGCGAGAGACAAACAGCGTTGATGAGCGACCATGCGTGTCGGCAAGCGATGCTGCGATTGCGACACGGACCGTCCGCCGAGAAGCCCGCCGGAGCCGCGGACCTCGAGCCTTTGGCTCGGGCGCTCATACCTGACTCGATGAGGCCAGCCGCATTGGGCGCATCGATACCAGACGGCGCACGGCACCCGTCTGGTATCGGGGTCCAAGCATTGGATATCTGCTCTCTGGCATTGTCCCGTCGCGGGACACGAGGTTACATAGCCTCTGCCGAACGAAGAGTGATGGCGTCGAAGGCCAGATACCCAATCTGTCATCGAACGGTTCGAATACCGATCTGGTATCGAACATCAACTCGTCGTCACTTCTTCTTTGGCAGCGCGAGCATCTGCGCGCTGTGCTTCTCGGGGACGTCTTTCGCTCCATGACCGAGGCGTCGTTTCCGCACGCACGTCGTGGAGCCACGAGCGAGGCGCATGGAGCACGATCCCGCGAACCTCGCGCGTCGGCGACGGGGCGGGGCTTTTCACCTCGGCGGTTGATTCGATGCCGCGGGCTCCATTAGCCTGCGCGCAAGTGCCCCACCTTCCAGCTTGCCTCAGCGCCCCTGCGCGGTCTGCGATGATCACGGTGGGCCTGCTGTGCACGGCGGGGGTCGCGCATGCGGATGCGACGCCTTCGCTGGCGTTCGAGCCGGTGCCGGCGGGAGATCGCGGGTTCGGGGTGGAGCGGGCCGGGGTGCGCGGGCACTTGTTGGTGTCGGGGCGCGTGACGATGGGGTGGGGGCGCGAGCCGCTCACGCTCGAGAATGAAGCGGAGGTCGAGGATCGCGTCGTCAGCGGGCAGATGTGGATGCACGCGGGCGTGTCGCTGTCGTTGTGGCATCGGCTCGTGATTCACGCGGACATGCCCTTCGTGCTGCATCAGAGCGGCGATGCGGCGCCGGCGTCGGGCGGCACGGCGCCGCGGCTCAGCGGTGCGCAGGATGTCGGCGATTTGCGGGCTGGGGCGCGCGTGGTGCTGTTCGCGTCGCCCGAGGATGCGGACGTGCGCACCGAGATCGCGCTGTCGGCGGCGATGTGGTTTCCGACGGCGACCGAGGGGTACGCGGGCGATGGATCGGTGCGCGGGCGAGGCGCGTTCGTGGCTTCCGGCGCGAGCCGGAAGTTCTTCTGGGCCTTCAATGGAGGCGTGCGCTCACGGCCCGGAGAGGAGCTCGACGGGGTGTTGCCGAGCCGCGTGGGGACGTCGCTCGTGCTCGGCGGCGCGGCAGGTTTCTTCGTCGGGCCGCGGCGCGATGTGGCGCTCGGCGCC
This sequence comes from Minicystis rosea, assembly GCA_001931535.1. Lineage (GTDB taxonomy): Bacteria > Myxococcota_A > Polyangia > Polyangiales > Polyangiaceae > Minicystis > Minicystis rosea. Next base: position 14,669,797 of record CP016211.1, on the reverse strand, counting down.
GAAGGAATCGTGGATCTTCGGCTCGGTGGTGGAGCGCGTGCGTTCGATCCGCGCGCGACCGTGGGGCAGTTTCTGCTAACGGGGCATTGGCGGATCTTGGGCGGGCCCTTCGAGGTCGGCGCGGCGTTCGGACCGGGATTCGCGCGGGGGCCGGGCGCGGCGGACTATCGCATTCTCGGTCTCGTGGGTTATGCGCCCGAGACGCCGCCGCCGCCGCCCGATCGCGACGAGGATGGCGTCCCCGACAAGATCGATGCGTGCCCCGATCTGCGCGGTGTGCCGGCGCGAGATCCGCTGTTGCACGGGTGCCCGGAGGCGCCACCCGATCGCGACGGCGATGGCATCCCCGATCAAAACGACGCTTGTCCGAAGGTGCCGGGCGAGGCCACGGGCGTGCGCGCGACGCATGGATGTCCGCGGCCGCCGCCCGAGGAGAAGCCGATCGAGACGCCGATGGCGGCGCTGCAAGAGCAGGCGATCGTGATCACGCAGCAGGTGCAGTTCGAGACGGGCACGGCGGTGCTGCGTGCGGAGAGCGATGCGGTGCTGTCGGCGGTGGCGCGTGTGCTCGCAGAGCATCCCGAGATCGAGCTCGTGGAGGTGCAAGGGCACACGGACGACATCGGGACGCCGGAGCTCAATCGCAAGCTCGGCCAGGATCGCGCGGAGAGCGTGACGGCTTGGCTCGTTGCGCATGGTGTCTCTCGTGCGCGGCTCGTGCCCAAGGGTCATGGGGCCGATCGACCGCTGACGAGCAACGCCACCGAAGAGGGGCGCGGGATCAATCGACGCGTCGAGCTCAAGGTCGTTCGCACCGCGGCGCCGCCTTCGAGAGGTGCCAAGTGAAGGCCGTGGCTCGCGCGCTTGCGGCGCTCGCCGGCGCGGCGGCGATGCTCGCGACGATGAGGGTCGACGCCGATCCGCCCGAGAATCTGGGGCCGGAGATCCTGCATTTGCCGCTCCTCGAACGGAAGGCGGAGCAAGGCATCTTGCGGCCGGTGCCCATTGCGGTCGATCTGCCGGAGGACATGGGGCTCCGCGCGCGGCGCGTGCTCTTGCATTATCACCTGTGGGGAGATCCGGATTGGACGACGCTCGAGCTGCGGCGCAGGGGCGCGCGCTTCGAGGGTGCGGTGCCGTGTCTCGAGGTCAGCACGGTGACCGGCGATCTCCGCTATTACATTCGCGTCCACGATGCCGAGGGCAACGTGGTGGCGTCGGCGGGGTCGATCGCGAAGCCGTACATCGTGGTCATCAAGCACGACACCACGCTCGCGGAGGGCACGCGGCAAACGGCGAAGTGCCCTGATCCCGCGGATTGTCCGCGGGGATTGCCCGGGTGTCCGAGCGAGCGGGTGATCGATGTGCCTTGTCGATCCGACGCGGACTGCAACCAAGGAATGACGTGCGGGTTCCGCTCTGTGTGCGAGCACGTCACGCGCCGAAAGACTTGGGTTTCGCTTGCGGTGGAGCAAGGGTTCGGGCTGATCGCGCGCGACGATGCCTGTGGCCTGTGGGCGCAGGAGCACGAGGGATTCGCGTGCTTCCGCAAGGATGGGAAACAGTATGTCGGCAATCCGGTGCACGTCGGTGAGCCGCCGGGCGCCGCGGCGGCGCCGACACGTGTGGTGATCGGCGTCGATCGCCTGGTCGCCGAGGAGCTGACCGTCGGCGTACGCGTGGGGGTGACCGTCCGCGGCGAGGGTCCGACACCACGTGATGGAACAGCGTATGTGCCCATCTCGGCGGCAGCGCGGGTGACGTATTGGTTCGGCGCAGATCCCTTTGCGCGCCCGCGGATTCGCCCCTTCGCGTTTCTCACGGCGGGCTATGGGATGACGGATCTCCGCACCACGACCGACGTGCGCGAGGATCCGACCAAGACCTATTATCAAGGCGGCAACGATCTCGAACAGCGCCTCGTGCTGTGGAAGCGGGCCGGCGATGGATTCGCCGGTGCCGGCGCGGGGATCACGATTCCATTGGGCACGCGGGCAGCGGCGTTCGCGGAGCTTTCGGCCTTGGGTGTCTTTCCGTTCGGGGCTCTCCTCGTCACGCCCAGCGCGGGTGTGATGATGGGTTTCTGAGGTAATGTGAAGAGCATCCTGCGAAGCATGGGCGGTGTGTGCGTCTTCTTGGGCGCGGGGCTCGTCGCGGGCTGCGCGCCGGAGACGGAGGTCGGCCCCGAGCCGGAGCTCGATACGCCGGGCGCGTTCGTCGCGCAGCGTGAGGGCGACGGATCCATCACGCTGCTGCGCACGCTGGAGAAGCTGACCGTCGCCGGGCAGGACACGCTCTTGTTCTTCTCGGTATACGACGCGTCGCCGACGACCTGGGACGAGGCGCGCGAGCTCGCGAAACAGCACGATCTGAAGCTTCGCTACGAGCTCACCACCGCCTACGAGACGCCGTTCCTCACGTCCGAGTTCCGCGTGGTGTGGTTCCGAACGCTCACCGACGAGGAGCGCGATCGGCTTCATTAGCCGAGGCGAACGAGAGATGGCGAGGGCGATGACACGATGGAGCGTGGGCGCGGGCCTCTCGGGCCTCGCGCTCTTCAGCGGCGCCGCGACGATGACCGAGGCGTGCGTGCGGCACGCGGACATCTACGACGAGCCCGACGGCGGAGGGCTCATGACCACGCCGCAGTTCGATGCAGGCAAGGTGATGCCGGTGGACGCGGGCCTGCGCGGCGAAGGTGGGATCGCCTGCGAGGATCGGCTCATCGCCAAGGAGTGTAAGGGGCCCATCGACTTCGCCTGCGACTTCGACGGATTCGTGTTTCTCGCCGCGAACAAGTGCCAAAAGGCGACGGGCTGCATGACGAATGGGATCCTCGAAGTGAAGATGGCGAGCGACGGCTGCGTGTCCGAGATAGGGATGAGCCAACCCAACGACGCCATGGTGGCCTGCCTCGTGGAGATATTCGAAGCGGGGCGCTGTCCCTGCGGCACGAGCGAGCTTTCTCTGTCCCTCGGGCACGACAACGCCGGTTGCGGCGACGGCGGTTAATGCTGCCCCCTGAAGTGCGGCCACATACGGCCACACTTCAGCGCCGCTTTGCGGCGGCGCTTCGCGCTCGGGCATCCCTGTCGGTTTCGATGGCGCTATGCCCCAAACCCCGGGCTTCGCGCGGCTCGCGCTGCACCGCGCAAACGGCTCACTGGCGTGCTTCGTGCTATGGCGTCGGCGTCATGCAGAGCTCTCCCAGCGCCTCGTTTGCGGCCCTCATCGTCGATGACGACGCCGGCGTGCGCCAGTCGCTGCGCCTCTGCCTCGAAGCAAGCCAGGCACGGGTGCTCGGCGTGGGCACGTCGAGCGGCGCGCTCGAAGCGCTCGAGAGGGGCCGGTTCGATTTGGTGCTGCTCGATCTCTGGCTCGGCTCGGAGTCGGGGCTCGACGTTCTGCCCGAGATCCTGCGGCGGCAGCCGGGGATCGGCGTGATCGTCATCACCGCGTTCGCGACGTTCGAGAGCGCGGTGCAGGCGATGAAGCTGGGCGCGGTCGATTACCTGCCGAAGCCCTTTACGCCCGATCAGGTGCGGCTCGCGACGCGCCGGGTGATCGAGGCGAACACGCTGAAGCGGCGCGTCTCCGAGCTCGAAGAGAGGCTCGACGAGACGGACGTCGAGGGGTTCTTCGATTCGTCGAGCCCCTCGTTCCGATCGTTCCTGCAGACGGCCGGACGCGCGGCGGCCGCGGACTGCGTGGTGCTGCTCCGCGGGGAGAGCGGCACGGGGAAGAACGTGCTGGCGCGCTGGCTGCGCGCGCACAGCCCGCGAGCGAGCGCGCCGTTCGTGAGCGTCAATTGCCCTGCGCTGTCGACGGATCTGATGAGCAGCACGCTCTTCGGACATCGGCGCGGCGCGTTCACCGGGGCCGTCGCCGATGTGATCGGCAAGGTGCAAGAGGCCGAAGGAGGGACGATGTTCCTCGACGAGGTGGGCGACCTCGGATCGGACACGCAGGCTCGTTTGCTGCGGTTCTTGAACGATCGATCCTACGAGCGTTTGGGCGAGCCCAAGGAGCGCAAGGCCAACGTGCGCCTCATCGCGGCCACGAATCGGCCCCTCGAAGAAGAGGTGCGTGCGGGGCGCTTTCGCGAAGACCTGTTTTTCCGCCTCAACGTCGTGTCGCTCGCGCTGCCACCGCTGCGCGAGCGACGCGAGGATGCGCTGCCGCTCGCTCAACACTACCTCCGCTTCTTCGGCAAGAATCGGCGCGACGAGCCGCTCGTGCTGTCGTCCGCCGCCGAGCAGGCCATCCTCGGATACGAGTGGCCGGGCAACCTGCGCGAGCTGCGCAATGCGGTGGAGCGCGCCACGATCCTAGCGGGGGGAACGACGATCGAGGCGTCGGATCTCGGCATTCCCAGCGCGCCTACGACGGCGGCGCGGCGCACGGGGGCCGGCGTGGTGATCGGCGCCGACGTGTCCCTCGAAGAGCTCGAGCGCGAGCACGTGGCGCGGGTCGTGGCGCGGGCGCCGACGCTCGAAGCCGCGGCGCGCACGCTCGGCATCGACGCGACCACCCTGCAGCGCAAGCGCAAGCGCTACGGTCTTTCGTGAGCCCATGATCAAGCTCGGACTCCGCACTCGCTTCCTCCTCTCGGGCGCGGCGCTCGTCCTCATCACCATCGCTTCCGGGGTCTGGAGCGCGCTGGCCTTCGCGCGGCTCAGCCACGTCGTCGGCGATACGTTGCGCAACAACGAGCAGGCGACGGCGGCGACGGCGGCCGTCGCCAACGCGCTCGAGCGTGAGGACGACGCGCTCCTCCTGTGGCTCTCGGGCGACGCGAGCGGGCGCGAGAACCTCGCCTCCGCGCGCGTCAACGTCGAGGCGTCGTTCGCGCGCCTCGCCGCCCTGCTGCCGAGCGAGCGCGAGGCCGCCATGGCCCTGCGCCGCGACATCGACGGATACCAAGCGGCGGGCGATGCGCTGGTCGCGGGCGCGCGCGCGCCCGATGCGCTCGTCGCTTATCACCGCCACGTCAATCCCCTGCTGCGCCATGCGGTGGCCGGCGCGGGCCGCATCCGTGATGGGCACTTCCAATCGACGCACCAGGCCGCGACGTGGGCGCGCGACGAGGCGCGCCACGCCACCAGCATCGTCACGGGGATCTCGCTGGCCGCGCTGGTGCTCTCCGTCATCGTCTCGTTTCGTCTGGCACGACGGATCGTCTGGCCGCTGCGCGAGCTCACGGACAACGTCGATGCCATTCGTCACGGTGATTTCGATCGGCGGGTGAGCGCGACTTCCGACGACGAGCTGGGGCGGCTCGGCGAAGGGTTCAACCGCATGGCCGAGCATCTGGCCGAGTTTCGTCGCGCCAACATCGGCGCGGTCGTGCGCGCCAAGGAGACGCTCGAGGCGACCCTCGCCGCGCTCCCGGATGCCGTCGTCGTGGTCGATCCCGAAGGCATGGTCTCGTCGGCCAACGATGTCGCGAGCCGCGTCCTCCAGAGCGCGAGCGCCACGCTGCCCGCGCGCGTGGAGGATCTGCCGCTCACGCCGGCCGCGATCCGCGCGCTCCGCGAAGCCCTCGAAGGGCGGCGCGGAGACGACAGCGCCATGGATCTCGGCCGCGCCCTCACCTTCACGCTCGACGGCAAGGAGCGCCGTCTCCTGCCGCGCGTCGTCCCCGTGCCCGGCGCATCCGCGGGCGCGCACGGCGCCGTGCTCGTGCTCTACGACGTGACCGATCTGGTGCGCCTCGACGAGATGCGCGTGGAGCTCATCGCCGTGGCGTCGCACGAGCTGCGTACGCCGCTCACGACCATGCGCATGACGTTGCTCATGCTGCAGGAGGGCGCGAGCGGCCTCGCGCCGAGGCAACAAGATCTCCTGACCACCGCGCTGCTCGGCGTGGATCAGCTCGCGACCACGATCGACGAGTTCCTCGATCTGACCCGCATCGAGGCCGGGAAGCTGCGCCTCGCGTGCGATCGGATCGACGTCGCCGCGCTCGTCGGCCAGGCCGTGCGGGCCATGCGCCCGCAGTGCGACGAAGGTGGGATCGAGCTCTGTTCGTCGTTCGACGCCGACGCGCCCGCGAGCATCTGGGGAGACGCCGCGCGCTTGCAAGTGGTGATCTCGAACATCCTCACCAATGCGCTCAAGTACACGACGCACGGCGGTGTCGTCAGCGTGCGGGTGTCGTCGTCGACCGAGGCCGATGCGCCGTCGCTCCACCTCGCGGTGACGGACACGGGCCGCGGCGTCCCCGCAGAGTATCGCGAACGAATCTTCGAGAAGTTCTTCCGCGTCGAGCACCATCGCGGCGGCGGAGACGAGGGCGTGCGCGGCTCGGGCATCGGCCTGTACTTGTCGCGGCAGATCGTGGAAGCGCATCGCGGTCGCATCTGGTGCGAGGCCGGTGACGGCGGACGCGGCGCCACCATCACGGTGTCCCTCCCGAGCACGCCGCATTCCACCCACGATTTCAGGCCGGATTCGTCGCTTCGGGCCTGACGCCGCGAAGCGCGGGGCGACCCGGCAAAACGCCGCCCCCGAGGGAGGCCGATCCTGCAATTTGCCGGGACGGCCGTCGCGCGAATGGCACGTGAAGGTTCGACGGATGACGAAATGGGGTTTGGCTCGATGCATGCTCGGCCGAGCCCGGAGGTGAGCACCTTGGACGCGAATACTTCCTCATCGACGGCGACCGGCTCGGCAGCGGGCCACTCCAACACCGATTGGCCGACGCTCGACGTCCTGCGCCTGCGCTACATCCACCGCGCCATCCAACACATGCAGGGAAACAAGACGCGCGCGGCGCAGCTCCTCGGCATCGATCGGCGGACGTTGAACCGCATCCTCGCGCGTGAGCGGCGGCGGGGAGCACAGCCGGCCTGAGCGCTGCCCAGCGACGTCGCGAGCCCACCGCAGCGAGGGAGAACGCGCGCGGAATACGCCCGTATTTCGCGTGAGCGTCCACCCACGATGCGGAGCTCCCCGCAATCGGCAGACAAAGGCTGAGGCACATTGCTGGCTCGACTCGTGCTTGGGCGCGCGCCGCGATGAAGCGGCGCTCCGAACTCCTCTGCGCACAGCGCCGAACGACGCCCGTGGCCTTCCTTCCGGTGTGTTGGATCGCGCTCGCGGCCTGCGGGAAAGCGGCGCCGCCCCCCGTCGAAGAGAGGGCGACGACCGAGCGCACCGGCGATCGTGTCACCGTCCACGAGGGCTCTCCGCTGCGCGCTCGGCTCAAAATCGAGCCGGTCGGAAAGCGTGACGTGCGCCGACATCTGGCGGTCCCTGCGGCGGTCGAAGCCGAGCCCGCGCGCCTCGCGAAGATCGCGCCGCCGCTCGCGGGACGCATCTCCAAGCTCCACGTGCGCTTCGGCGAAGAGGTGAAGAGCGGACAACCGCTCTTCGAGCTCACCTCGCCGGACATGGCCTCGGCGCAGGCCGACTCCCTGCGCGCGCAAAGCTCGCTTTCGCAGGCCGATCGCAACCTCGCGCGGCAAAAGGATCTCGCCGACCACGGCATCGGCGCCAAGCGCGAGCTCGAGCAGGCGCAGACGGATCGAGAGCTCGCGCGCGACGAGCTCGAGCGAGCGCACCTGCGCCTTCAAGTCCTCGGCGGAGGCAACACCATCGGGGCCACGCTCACGGTGCGATCGCCGATCGCCGGCCGGGTCGTCGATCTCGGGTGCGCGCCCGGCGAGTTCCGCAACGATCTGAGCGCCGCGCTGATGACGGTGGCTGATCTCTCGCAAGTCTGGGTCACGGCCAACGTGCAGGAGAAAGACGTGCGGCTCGTGCATCAGGGCGACGACGCGACCGCATCGTTCGTCGCCTACCCCGGCGAGGTCTTCTCGGGTCACGTGCTCCTCGTCGGAGATCTGCTCGATCCCGACACGCGCACCATCAAGGTGCGCGTCGCCTTCGACAACGCCGACCGCCGGCTCAAGCCGGGGATGTTCGCGACGGCCACGTTCGCCTCCAGCGCCACGCCGCAGGCGGTCGTCCCCACGACCGCGCTGGTGCTGAACGGAGACAAGAGCTTCGTCTTCGTCGAGATCGCGCCGTTCACCTTCGAGCGCCGCCCCGTCGAGCCGGGCGATCAACAAGGCGACGTGACCATCGTGCAAAAGGGCATCTCCGAAGGAGAGCGCGTCGTCGCCGCGGGCGCCGTGCTCCTGCAGTAGTCCGATGATCGAGCGCTTCGTCACCGTCTGCCTTCACCGCCGCTTTCTGGTGATCGCCGTCTTCCTGCTGATCGCGGGCTTCGGCGGCTATGCGCTGCAATCGCTCGCCGTCGAGGCCTATCCGGACATCGCGGACACGAGCGCGCAGGTCGTCACCCAATACGAAGGGCATGCGGCCGAAGAGGTCGAGGAGCAGGTCACCATCCCGCTCGAGCGCGCCTTGAACGGCACGCCCGGGCTCTCGGTGATGCGATCCAAGAGCACCTTCGGGCTGTCGCTCATCACGCTCGTGTTCCGCGACGGCATCGAGGATTACTGGGCGCGGCAGCGCGTGCGCGAGCGCATCGGGAGCGTCGAGCTGCCGCCGGGCGCGGCGCCCGATCTCGATCCCCTCACCTCCCCGATCGGAGAGATCTTCCGCTACACGGTCGAGTCGAGCGCCCACGATCAACGCGAGCTCAAGGAGCTCCAGCAGTGGGTCGTGGCCCCGACCTTGAAGCAGGTCTTCGGCGTCGCCGACATTGCCAATTTCGGCGGCGAAACGACGCAGTTTCAGCTCCTCATCGATCCGGCGCAGCTCGCCCAATACAACCTCTCGCTCCACCAGGTCGTCGAAGCGATCCAGACCAACAACGCCAACGCCGGCGGCAGCATCTTGGTGCGCGGCGATCAGGGGTTCGTGGTGCGCGGCATCGGGCTCGTGCGCTCGCTGTCGGATCTCGGCAACATCGTGGTGGCGCAGAAGAACGGCACCCCGGTGTTCGTGAAGAACCTGGGCAAGCTGCGCCTCGGCGCGCTCGAGCGGCGCGGCATCCTCGGGAAGGACGCGAGCCCCGACGGCGTCTCGGGCATCGTGCTCCTGCTCCGTGGGAGCAATCCCTCCGTCGTGCTGGAGGGCATCCACAAGAAGGTGGAAGAGCTCAACCACGGGCTCCTGCCCGCAGGCGTCACGGTCGTGCCCTACCTCGATCGGACCGATCTCGTGAGCACGACGCTCCACACGGTCTCGCACACGCTGCTCGAAGGCATGGGCCTCGTGCTCGTGGTGCTCTTCGTCTTCCTCGGCAGCCCGCGCGCGGCGCTCATCGGCGCGGTCACCATTCCGCTGTCGCTCCTCATCGCCTTCATCCTGATGGCGCTCACCGACATCCCGGCCAACCTGCTCTCGCTGGGCGCGATCGATTTCGGGATCATCGTCGACGGCGCCATCGTCGTCCTGGAGAGCGTGCTCCGACAACGCGAAGAGCGCCCCGACGATCCGCTCGGCGAAGGCGACGCCGCCGAGAGCGCCATCAAGGTGGCCCGGCCCATCTTCTTCGCCAAAGCCATCATCATCACGGCGTACATTCCCCTCTTCGCGTTCCAGCGTGTGGAGAAGAAGCTCTTTTCGCCGATGGCGTACACCGTCGGCTACGCGCTCGTGGGCGCCACGCTCTTGGCGCTCGCGCTCGTCCCGGGCCTCGCGCTCATGGCGTATGCGAAGCCGCGCCGCATCCATCCGAGCGCTTGGCTCACGAAGCTCTCCGACGCGTACGAGCGCTCGATCGGTCGTCTCCTCGAGCGTCCCACCCTCGCCGTCGCGCCCGCGGCAGGAGCGCTGCTGCTCGCGATCGTGCTCGGCATCACGGTGGGCAAGGAGTACCTGCCGGAGCTCGACGAAGGCTCGATCTGGCTCCAGGTGCAGCTCCCGCCCGGCATGTCGCTCGCCGCGTCCAGCAAGATGGCCGACGAGCTGCGCGCGGCGGCGCGCGAGTTTCCCGAGGTCTCGCACGTCGTCACCCAGCTCGGCCGCAACGACGACGGCACCGATCCCTGGACGCCGTCGCACATCGAATGCTCGGTCGGGCTCCACCCGTACCGCACCTGGCCGAAGGGCGAGACCAAGCACGATCTCATCGAGAAGATGGGCGCGCGCCTCAAGAAGATCCCCGGCATCACCGTGGGCTTCTCGCAGCCCATGATCGACGGCGTGAACGACAAGATCGCGGGCGCCCACAGCGAGCTCGTGGTCAAGGTCTACGGGCGCGACTTCGATGAGATGCGGCGCATCGCCGGCGAGGTGGCCGGCGTGGTCGAGGGCGTTCGCGGCTCGGCCGACGTGGCCATCGATCAGGAGCCGCCGCTGCCGCAGGTGCAGATCCAGATCGATCGCGAGGCCGCCGCTCGATACGGCATCAACACCGGCGACATCAAGGAGCTCATCGAGGTGGCCATCGGCGGTCGCGCGGTGGGCAACGTCTTCCTCGGCGAGCGGCGCTACGACATCGCGGTGCGCTACATCGAGGCCGCGCGGAGCAGCCCCGAAGCGCTCGAGCACCTCTCGCTGACCACGCCTTCGGGCGCGCGAATCCCGCTCTCGCAGGTAGCCACCGTCGCCCTCCGCTCGGGCGAGAGCACCATCACGCGCGAGAGCAACCGCCGCCATCTGACGGTGAAGGTGAACCTCCGCGGCCGCGATCTCGCCTCCTTCCTCGCCGAAGCGCAGGCGCGCATCGCCAAGGAAGTCCGCTACGATCCCGCGGCGTACACCATCGTGTGGGGCGGGCAGTTCGAGAACCAGAAGCGCGCGCAGCTCCGGCTCGCGATGATCATCCCCTTCGTGCTGGTGCTCATCTTCCTGCTGCTCTACGCCGCCTTCGGCACGCTGCGACATGCAGCCTTGATCCTCGTGACGGTGCCGCTCGCGCTGCTCGGGGGCATGGCGTCGCTCCATGCGCGCGGGATGACGCTCAACGTCTCGAGCGCCGTCGGGTTCATCGCGCTCTTCGGCGTCGCGGTGCAGAACGGCGTGATCATGGTCTCGGAGCTCAACCGCCTCCGCGATCGAGGTTTCGCGCTCGCAGAAGCCTCACGGAAGGCCGCGGTGGAGCGCCTCCGCCCCGTGCTCATGACCGCCACCGTCGCGGCGCTCGGGCTCGTGCCCGCGGCGCTCGCGTCGGGCATCGGGAGCGACGTGCAGCGGCCGCTCGCGACCGTGGTCGTCGGCGGCCTCCTCTTGGCCACGCCGCTCACGCTCTACGTGCTGCCGGCGCTCTACCTGATCGTGGAGCGCCGCGCGGCGGCCGCGCCCACGACGCCCGCATCGGAGGTCCTCTCATGAGCCGTCGCACTCTCTCCGCGCTCGCGTTGCTCGCCTCGCTCGCGCCCGCACCCGCGCGCGCCGATACTCCGCAACGCCCTGCAGCGCCGAGCAACGCGGTGGCCCCGAGCGCGCTCACGCATCCGGCGTTCCTCGCGCGCGTCGCCAAAGGCAACCTCGACTTCCTCGCGCAGCGGGCCAACGTCACCATCGCCGAGGCGCAGATCGCCGTCGCCAAAGCGTTCCCCGATCCCACGCTCACCGTCGGCATCGCGTCGCTCGACGTCTCCGGCAAGGGCGCGCAGGCCGCGAGCACCGTGGGGATCACGCACACCATCGAGCTCGGTGGCAAGCGCGGCGCGCGCGTCGGCGCCGCGCAATCCGACCTGGCGACCACGCGCGCCGACGTGGACGACGCGCTCCGCACCCTGCGCGGTACCGCAACGATCGCCTTCATCGAGAGCCTGCGCACGCGGCTCCTGCTTTCGCGCAAGCGCCGCACCGAGCAGGGCTTGGAGACGCTCGTCACCGTCAACGAAGAGCGCCAGCGCGCGGGCGACATCGGCAAGGTCGCGCTCACGCAATCGCGCGTGGAGGCGCAGCGCTTCCACGGCGAGGTGATCACCGCCGAGGCCGACGTGGACACGGCCGACCTCGCGCTCGCTCAGCTCGCCGGCGAGCCCCGCCTGCCCGGCGAGCCGAGCGGTGACCTCCGCATCAAGCCACGCACCTTCGACGCTGCCACGCTGATCGCGCAGGCCAAAGCCCATCGGCCCGACCTCCTCGCGCGGCGACGAGCAGCCGAAGCCGCGACCGGGCGCGTGGATCTCGCCCGCGCCAACCGCTTCATCGACGTGACCTTCAACGTCGGCTGGCAGCACACGTTCGCCTCCACGGCTGCGCCCTTCCGAGCGCCCGCCTACGAGGCCCTCACCGCGACGGTGAGCGTGCCTCTCCCGTTCTCGCGCGTGTATCGCGGCGAGATCGGCGCCGCCTTGGCCACCGAGGAGCAGGCCCGCACCACCGCGGACGCGGCCGCGCTTCGCGTCGAGATCGAAGTGCGGCAAGCGCTCGTGCGCTACGACGCCGCCGTCAAGAAGCTCGCCCAATACACGGGCGGCTTGCTCGCGGACGCCGATCAAGTGATCGAAGCCACCCTCTACAACTACAAGCGCGGCGGCGCGACGCTGCTCGAAGTGCTGGAAGCACAGCGCACGCAGAACGACGTCTACCTCGCGTACTACGACGCGCTCGCCGATCACGCGCGCACGCTCGTCGCCGTCGAGCTGGCCGCGGGGATGTGGGACGTGGAGCTTTGATTCGCAACCTGGCCGTGACGCCTATTTCGGAGTGGGCCGTGCGAGCGCGCGGAGGAGATCCATGGATCCCTGGAGCGCGTCGAGATCGACCGGACCTTCGACTCCATCGATGCGACCGCTGTTGTGGAATTGCCAGAGCAGCCACGGTCGCCCCTCGGCCCAGCGAGGCTCCTGGAAGATCTCGCGGAGGAAGAGCTTCCGCCCCTCCGTCACCGCGCCGTATCGCTCGTAAAAGTCTTCGGTGATGTAGAGGATCGCCTGCCCGTAGCGCGGCTCGATCACACCCAGGAAATCGTCGAGCTCGGCCTTCAAGCGATCGGGCGCGGGGCGCGCCGCACAGTTGCCGCCGAGCTCCAGGTCGATCACGGGCGGCAGCGCGCCGGCCTCCACCGGGACGATCTCCGCGAAGTGCGCCGCCTGATCCTTCCCCGGCGTGCAGAAAGTGAAGAAGTGATACGCGCCGCGCACGAGGCCCGCGCGCCCCGCCGCGCGAAAGTTCTCGGCAAAGGCTGAATCGGTGAAGGTGACGCCTTCGGTGGCCTTGAGGATCGCGAACCCGACGCCCGCCTCGCGCACCCGACGCCAGTCGATCGATCCCTGGTGATGCGAGACGTCGATGCCCACCACGTGATCGCGGCGCACCCAAGCGAGCATGCCCACGCGCCACCAGAGATACGCGCCGGCGATGGCCACCACGACGAGGATGAGCGCGGCGTGGGCACGGTGAATCATGAGGCGGTGCTGGATGAAACCGCGAGCCGCCACAGCTCCACCAGCACAAACAGCTTCCCGCCTCTCGCTGCCTGAATCACCGGACGGAAACCTCGATCAGCGCGTCGTTCATCGATGGGAAGAGCGGCTCAGGGGAGCGGCTTGCCCGTGACGCGATCGAGGTCGTGGGCCGTGTTGTACGTGTTCATGACCTCTTGATCGTCCATGTTCGCGTTGTCGGCCGCTTGTCGGAACTCGTTCCAACGCTGCGTGTTCTTGCCATCGTTGTCGCCGCGATGATCCTGGAAGTTCTTGGCCTTGTCGTAGGCGTTCTTCTCGGCTCCCTGGGCCTCGTCGATCTTCTTTTGTGCGGCGGCCTTGGCCTCGGCCTTCTCTTTCGCGGCCTTCTGATCTTGGTATTCCTTGGTGCCCTGCATGGGATTGATGTCCACGCGGTCGCCGGATTGAATGGTGATGTTGTCGGGGGTCAGCTTGATGAACGATCCGCCGACGCGCAGCGTGATCTGGGTCGGGCTGTGGACGAGGATGTTCCCCTGCGCGTAGTAGTCGATTCGCCCGTCCGTCGCGTGGACGATGCTGTCGTTCGTGAGGAGGCTGTAGTTGTGGCCGACGTTCTGGACCACGTTGCCGGTGATGGTCCAGGTGCGGTCGCCGCCGATGGTGACCGTCTGGTTCGAGCCGATGTCCATCTGCTGTGAGTTCTCGACGTTGAGCTGGTCGTCGGTGCCCACCGTGCAAGCGCGGCTGTTGCCGATCACGCTGGTCTTGGAGTCCTTGATCAGCGAGTTCGCGTTCTTCTGCGCCTGGAAGTAGGCGAGCTCGTTCCCGTGGGTGTCGTCGAACGTCATCTCGCTGCTGGAGAGGCCGTGGGTCGCGGCGTTCGGCGAGACGGCCTGGAAGGGGCCGTCCTTGGTGACGAACTGGCCCATCTCCGACGAGGAGTAAGGCACGCCGCCGGGGAAGAGCCCTGCGATGCTCTGGTCGGCGCCGGCGACCATTCCATCGGCCGCGCCGGCCATGAGCCGAGGCCCCGGCTCCGACCGAATGCCGAAGACGTGCTTGTGGTCGGGGAGCTTGTACGGCGGCGGATGCGCCTCGGTGAAAACGCGACCGATGACCACCGGCTGATCCGGATCACCGCCGAGGAACTCGACCAGGACCTCCTGCCCGACGCGCGGGAGGTTGACGCTGCCGAAGGATCCACCCGACCAGGGCTGGCTCGCCGGGATCCAGCACGAGTCGTTCTCGGTGAAGTCGCCCTCGCGATCCCAGTGGAAGTGCACGCGGACGCGACCGAGCTCGTCGGTGTGAATCGCCTCGCCCACGGGGCCGACGACCGTCGCGCTCTCGACCCCTTGCACCTTCGGTCGCGGCGTCTTCGGCTCGGGGCGGTAGGACGCGTCCGTCGGCGCGAGCGTCACGTTCGCGCTCACCGTATCGCTGCCGTCGCCTTCGATCGTGCTGCCCACGACCAGGAGCGACCGTCCGGCGACCGCGCGGTGCGGGTGCCCCTCGACCGTCGTGATCACGCCGGGCACGAGATCGATCGCGTTGGTGCGGAGCTGGATCTGCTTGGCCGCGCCGCGCACTCCGTGCAGATGACGCTCGATCGCGGAGGCGCGCACGGCACCGAGATCGCCGGGGATGGCGCGCTCCGAGCGAACACGTTGGGTCACCGTGAGCTGCGTCGCGTGACGGACCTCGGGCGTCGGCTCGTCTTGGAAGACGAGGGCCCGATCGTGACCGGCCCGCTTCTCCGGCGCGTCGTCGAGCACCATCACCGTCTCGTCGCCCTGCGTCTCGAAGTAGTAGCTGATGCCGGCGTCCTCCATCATCCGCGAGACGAACGCGAAGTCGGTCTCGGCGTACTGGACGCGGTACTTGCGCGGCGTGTGCTTCGACGCGTCGACGCGGGAGACGACGGCGACGCCCGCCTCCGCCAGCGTCTGCTGCACGATGTCGAGCTCGGACTTCATCTGGAAGATGCGATGATTCCGGCGCTGCGTCAGGAGCCACGCGCGCGGCACGATGACGAGCCGGTAGGTCGAGAGGCCCCCCGCTTCCCAGCGGAGCAGGCGCGCCTCCGAGCAGACGCCCTCCCACCGGACCGTGGCGCCTGCGGTCACGAGCGAGAAGCCCGCCGGGTGCCCGATGACCGCGTCGAAGTCGACGTCCGCGTTCTCGGAGAGGGCGACGATCTCGATGGCGAAGAGCTCGTTGATCGCCTGCTTCAAGGAGAACGTGCGCACGCGGAGCTCGTCACCGGAGGCGATGCGGACGGCCTTTTGCTCGGGCTTGTTCATGATGGTTTCCTCGGTTCACGGACGGTCAACGGGACGTCGACGAAGCTTCGATCCCGATAGGCGTACAGGCGGTGCTCGGCGACGAAGACGCGCTCACCGTCGCGTCGCACGCTGCTCACCAGGAACGCGACTTGGAAGCGCGGGCCGGGGCCGAGCACGGCGGGAGCCCCGAGCTTCGCGGGCGGCGCGCCGCCCGAGAACACGGCCGCGTCGGTGGCCGAGAGGTAGGCGTCCTGATCGAGGTGCGAGTGGTAGACGACCTTGACCGGCTCGCCCTGCGCGTCGCCCGCGCGGACGGCCCGCTCGAGGTCCTGCTCGAGGAACGCGAACGACGTCTTCGCCGAGCGGAAGTACCGGACGGGATCGCGGGCGTGGAGCTTCTTCGCGAGGTTCACCATCGGGTGCACGCGGTCGCAGAGCGCAGGGTCGCCCGCGGGGCCGGTCAGGTAGCCGCAGGCCTCTTCCTCGGTCGCGTAGCGCGCGATCGCGTCGGCCTCGAGCGCGCTCAAGGCGGCAGGCGTGATGCCGAACGCCGGGAGCTCTGCGCTCACGCGCCGGGCGGGCCGCATCATGGCCGCACCGACGCGAAGGCGTGCGCCTGCAGCGGCGTCGTGGCGCATCGAACGGCGCTCCCCGCGCCGCGCTCGCTCACTTCATCACCTTGTCGTAAACCGTCTTCGCAGCGTCCTTGTATTGGTCCTTCACGTAGTCCTTCGCCTGGTCCTTGGCGGAGTCGATCACGCCGTCGACCGCTCCGGACGCGCCCTTCTTGATGGCGCCCTTGACGGCGGCCTTGCCGAACTTCTTGGTGACCTTCTGCCACTTGGCGACTTCGTGCTTGTCCTTCGGCTTCTTGCCCGTCAGGCCCCCGACCGCGGCCACCGGGACGCCGCCCATGATCACGTCGTGGGATCCGTCGGCGATGCTCCCACCGCACTTCGTCGGGTCATTGCGACGCGCGGCGGGCTTCTGATCGATGGTGACGCAGTCGCTGCCCATGGCGATGGTGCTGTCGTCGCAGTCGACCTCGTCGTCGACACGCGCGGCGTTTCGCAGGTTGGTGAAGACGTCTTCGCTGCCTTCGACGATGTGCCCGGCGACGTCGGAGTACCCCTCTCCGATCTTCTCGCCGATGGCCCCGGCGGCCTCCTTGGCGAGGTCTCCCGGGGCGCCGGTGATCGTGTCGGAGATCTTCTTGTTCGCGGCGCGGATGAGCTTCTTCACGGCCCAGCGAACGAGGACCCGCCCGCCGCGATAAACGTACTTGAGGATGATGATCTCTTCGGGACCGGGGACGAAGAGGAGCGCCACGTCCACCGCGGTCTCGGCGAGGAAGCGGCCCTCGGAAGCGGCGGTGTGGCTGACCGGATCGTGGATGCGGGCGGCAGGCTCTAGGCTCATGGCTCCTCCACGCGAACGCGCAGCGTCCGGGCGATGGTCTCGAACGTCAGCACACACGCCTCGGTGAGGTTCTCGGGCGCGCCGACGGTCAGATCGAACATGGTCCCCCGGTGGTGGAACCGGAGGTGGGCCTCGAAGCGAGGCCCCTGATCGGTGTCGAACCGGAGCTTGACCGCCTTCCCGCCGGGGAACGGGTGGTCGTAGGACTCGACCGCGATGGTCCGAAAGCCCATCGTGCTGCGCCGCATGCGGACGAGGTCCCGCTCCAGGCGCGCGGCGACGGTCTCCTCCGAAAGCTCGCGCTGAAGGAAGACCTCGACGTCACCCTTCTTGAACACGAGGGCGCTCATGTCGAGCGTCTCCGCGGGCCAAGGGAGCTTGGCCTCGTTGACGACGTAGGTCACGGGAGCCTCCGAAAGAGGATGCCAGCGGCGATGTCGTCCATCGCTTGATCGATGTCCTGCCGGTTCGCCTCCGGACCGTACACGCCGATCGTGAGGATCCCCCCGCCATAGAAGACCGAGCTCAGCCGGTAGTAGATCCACATGTGATCTTCGCGGGCCACGACCGCGACTTCGCGGCTCTCCAGGGGGCCGAGCCAACCGTCGCGAAACTTCTCGTTGCGAACGTCGCTCGCCCCGTCGGTGATGTAGCGAGCACGCTCGGCGAGAGCAGCAGCGAGGTCGTCCCCGAGGTCGCGGGCGACGAAGCAAGAGAGCTTGCCGTCGGGCAGGACCAGAGCGTGGAAGCTGTGATCGATCCACTCCTCGCCGGGGAGCTCGAGCTCGAAGTCCTGCGAGACGACGAAGGTGCTCATGCGAGCGTGACCACGCGGCCTTTCGGGAGAGCGGCCAGGATCGCCTGCGAGGTGGTCGCGACGATGAGCTGGTTCTTCGTTCCCCAGGTCGAGAGCCTCCGGAGCAGATCGAGCGCGCCCTGATCTCCGAACGCGAGCTCGGGCGTATCGAGCAAGAGAATCGAGTCTTGGAAGCCCGGGTCGGAGAAGGCGAGCGCGAAGAGGACGTGCTGGCGTTCGGTCGCCGAGAGGCAGGAGAAGAACATCGGCGATGCTCCGGCCTTGGCGATTCGGATCTCGTCCCGCCCTCGGTACGGCGCGACGCCCGTGATCGTGTAGCCGAGCGCCTCCTCGAGGCGGCGGCTCGCGCGCCCGAGGGCGGGCTGTCGGCCTTCGGCGACGATGGAGGAGAGCCGAGCGTATCGGGTCGCGTCGTTGGCCAGCCTCACGGGCGCGTCGGCGGGGGTCGCGGAGGCGTTCGGAGGCGGGAGCGCTCGCTCGGCGTGGAAGTACCCGAACCGCCCGATGCTGGGATCGCTCGACCAAGTGCCGAGGAGCTCTTGGAGCGCGCGCGAGGGCTTGGGCGTGCGCGGACCACGCTCTCCCAGGATCGCCTCGATATTCATCTCGGGCGCCGAGAGCCGCAGCCGTGTTTGCTCGGCCTCGGAGAGGTCGAGGGTCAGTTGAATGCGGGAAGTCGACTGATCGAGCGGCACCAGCCACTGCCACTGCACGTCCGGGAGCCCGTAGGGGACGACGCGCTCCTTCGCCGCCGCGATGGCGTCGAGGAACGTCGTCTTGCCCGCACCCGGGCCGCCGGTCACGGCGACGATGTCGAGCCCCTCGCTCGGCGGAAACTCGTACGTCTCGCCCGGCAGGCCCCGAACACCATCGAATTCGATCGCGCGGATTCGCATCTGAGCTCCGATCCCTCATCACCTCGACGACGCGCGATGCGACGCCGATCTCACGAGCCGCTGCGCGCGCCCTTCACGACCTCGCTCACCACCGCGGAGGCGACCGCCCCCACGACGGCCGGCACGACGCTCGACACGCTCGGGCTCGGCGGCGGAGGCGGCGCGGTGTACGTCTCCGAGCGGTGCCCGCTCACCATCTTGTACTTCGGGAGCGCGTACGGCGGCGGCATGGTCGTGGTGAACACGCGGCCGAGGACCACGGGGCGATCGGGATCCGCGCCGAGGAAGTCGACGATGACCTCCTGCCCGACACGGCACAGGCTGACCGCGCCGAAGCCCGCGCCCGCCCACGACTGGCTGACCGGGATCCAGCACGAGCTCCGCTCATCGCTGGGTCCCGTGCGATCCCAGTGGAAGTGAACGCGCACCCGGCCGAACTCGTCCGTGTGGATGTTCTCGCCCGCGGGCCCGGTGACCGTCGCGCTCTCGATGCCGAGCGTGCGCGGCTTCGGGGTGCGCATCGGCGGGCGATAATCGACGTCCGTGTAACGGGCCTCGATGGAGTGCGTCCACGCGCCGTCCACGGCGCGGCCGGTCCAGCGGCTGGACTCCACGAGGAGCGGCGCCGCGAGCTCGCCGCGCGGGTGGCCGGAGATGGTGAGCAAGAGGCCCGGCCGTAGATCGTGCGCCGTGGTCCGGAAGGTGACCTGTCGGGCTGTGACCCGCTGGGCGTCGAGCCGCTTCTGGACCTGCGTCGCCCCGCCGCGCTCGTTGGTCCGCGCAGCGCCCCGATCGTCGGCGAACGGCGTGTCTCCTCCGCCCGAGGCCTTCCAGAGGAAGCTGCCGTATTCGTGGTGGTAGCGCTCGAGCTGCGCTTCGATGCCGTTGCCCCCGAAGCCGACGCCGCGAGCGGATAGCCGAGGGGCTTCCGGTAGTCGACGTCGGACTGCGTGAACTTGCCGGGGCGGACCTCGCGGCCCGTCTGCACGGCGGTCACGTAGTCCTCCGATTTGCGCTGGCTGGGCTTGTCGACGAAGGGAATGGGCGGCCGGGGAGATCCGTGGTTGGGCGCGTCGGCGAGCACCATCACGGAGGCTCCGTCGATCTGATCGAAGTAGTACGTGACGCCGATCTCCTCGAGCAGCCGGTTCACGAAATCGAAGTCGGTCTCCGCGTACTGGGTGCGCATGCGCCGCTTCTCGTAGGCGCCCGCGTCGAGGCGAAGGGTCGGCTGGATCCCCCACCCCGAGAGGACCTCGAGCGCGATCTCGAGCTCGCTCACGTCCTGGAAGACGCGGTAGTTCCGCCGCTCCGTGAGGAGCCACAGGTCCGGCACGAGGCGCACGGCGTAGGTGGAGAGGCCGGCCTCCTCGACCTCGAGCAAGCGGATCGAAGCGCAGAGACCGGTGAAGTACCGGGTGTCTCCATCCACCGACGAGGCGCGGTGGATCTCGAACCGCGCCGGCTTGCCGACGGCAGCCTCGAAGTCGACGTCGGGGCGGTGCGACATCGCCGTGAGCTGGACGTCGAAGAGACGCGAAAGCGACTCTTCGATGGTGAAGTCCCGGACGTCGAGGGGTTCCCCCGAGGCGAGCGTCAGGCTGAGCACATTCGTCGTCACGGCGTCTCTCTTGTCCGCGCCGGCTCACGCCGACGAGATCGTTTGGATGTTGCGCGCGAGCCGGGTACGGGCGTGTCGCTCGTTGCTCTCGCGAGCCGGTTGAAAGCGACCCGAAAGGCTATCGACGGGCTTTCCGGGTTGTCAACGCTCTCGCGCTCTCGCGACCCGCGTCGTGCCGACACGCGTCATCGTGGGCCGCCGGCAAAGACTGCAAACGCGATGGCCGCGCGCAGCTGTCCGGGCTCGATCACGAAGCGCTCCTGCGCTCGTCGCATCCCAACGGCGGAGACCTCCGCCGAACACGATTGTCACGCTCGAGCCACGTCTTCGTCGTCAGCGGCGATGCCCGCGGAGACCTCGACGCTGCGCCGCGCCCTCACGGATAAGGCTGCACCGAGACCGGCGACACCATCGGCGTGGCCGGGGTCCATTGGATGATCCCCATCAGGCCCGCGGGCGTGGGCAGCTCGATGGCGACCATCATGAAGAGCCTTTGATTCTGGCCGAAGCGGTCGAATCCGAGGCACGGGAGCCGCGCGTCCAAGGACACCATCGTTTGGAACCAAGCGCGGCTGTTGCCGTTGCAGGTGCGATGACGAAAGGCCTTATCCTCACGGATGTAGCACTCGGCCTCATACGTGTTGCTGACGCCGTCGTCCCAGACGCCGTAGTAGCGACAGCGATCGGACATCTCCGCGTCCACCTCGAAATAGAGCGTGCCGACCTTGATCTCGTTCACGGGATCGGGCCCGTTCGGGATGATGACGTCGAGCACCGTCTGGCTGGGCATCGCCCACGAAGACCGCGCCCCACCGACAAGAGCGGCACCGATCAAGACGAGCAAAGTGAGCTTCACGCCGACTTCGATGTCGAAGGCACGCTCTCGATTCCGCCCGTAGGGCGCTCGATCTCGACGCGCGCACCGCATGCCTGCTGCGCGCTTCGAGGCCTCGCGCGCCTCATCCGACGAGCGTCAGGCGCCCCTCGAAGCTCTCGCTTCGACAGACAACTCGCTCCACGCGCGCACGCCGCGAAGTTCGAGAACGATCCGTTCCGGGCTTTCGGCGTTCGCCCGTCTCGCCCCATCACCGCGCGATACGCTTCAGACGCCGAGCCCTTGGCGCAACGCCGCCACGATCCGCTCGGCAGCTTTCCCATCGCCGAAAGGATTCGGCGCCGGCAGCGGCCCCGCATAGGCCGGCTCGTTCCAAGCGGTGAGAAGCGCCTCGCGCACGCCCGCACGCGTACGGCCGGTGAGCCGGTTGCGCCCGCTCGCCAGCGCTTCGGGCCGCTCCGTCGTCTCGCGGGCGATGAGCACCGTCTTGCCGAGCGAAGGCGCCTCTTCCTGCAGACCTCCCGAGTCCGTCAGCACCAGGCGACAGGACGCGAGCACGCCGGTGAAGGCCACGTACTCCATGGCGTCGCGACGCGTGACGCGCGGCGAGGTGCCGAGCACGTCGTCGAGCACGCGGCCCACGTTGGGGTTCGGATGCACGGGCCAGAGCGCGTGCGCGCCGGGCGTCGCTTCGAGGAAGTCGCGCACGCCGAGCGCGATCTCGTGGAGCGGCTCGCCGAACGACTCGCGGCGGTGGAGCGTGATCAGCACCGTGCCCTCGGGGCAGCGCTCGTGGCTCCGCGAGACAGCCCAGAGCAGCGCATCCACCGCGGTGTTACCGGTCACGATCACACGCTCGGGCGCGATGCGCTCGGCGAGCAGGTTGTCGCGCGAGAGCTCGGTGGGCGCGAAGCACCACGTGGAGATCCGCGCCACGAGCTGGCGATTCGCTTCCTCGGGAAAGGGATGCTCGTGATCATACGTACGCAGCCCGGCCTCGACGTGGCCCACGGGGATGCGCTGGTAATAGGCCGCGAGCCCCGCGGCGAACGCCGTCGTGGTGTCGCCCTGCACCAAGAGCACCGCGGGCTTCAGCTGATCGAGCAGCGGCGGCAGCCGATCGAGGACGCGCGCGGTGACGCTGCTCGGCGTCTGGCCCGGGGTCATCACCTCGAGATCGTGATCGGGGGTGAGCTCCAGCGGGCGCAGCGCGCTCGCCAAGAGCTCGCGGTGCTGTCCGGTGGAGATGAGTACGGGCGCGAGCGCGCCGTCCGCGGCGAGCGCGCGCACGACAGGCGCCATCTTGATGGCCTCGGGCCGGGTTCCGACGATGATCGCAGCGCGTTGTTTCACGGCAGGCACGACAGACAGGGACGAAGATCGGGTCGGCTATCCCCTGGCCGACCGAGCGTGTCAACCGAGGGAGGTCCGGTCTCTGGTGCGCGGGCCCGCCGCGGCATTCGACGAGCGGGAGCGATGGCACGAGGGCAACCCGTCGCACGTCGTGGGCGCGCTCACCCTCGATCCCGCTGGAGCCCTCGACGACCTCGGCAGCGATGTCGCCTCCAAGATCGAGGACATCCTGGTCAACCTCGACAGGGTCCTCTTCAACCTCGCGAACGGCGTCCCCAGGCTTGGTAAGGTCCCCGGCGATGTCCCGCGCTTCGCTCCACAACCCCGGCCGTCCCGTCTCGTTGCGCTTCGGCGCGCTCGAGATCGAAGCGTTCAGCATCTCGGGGCTCGCGACCTACGTTCACGTGCCCGCCTTCGACGCGTGCTTCGATCTCGGCCACTGCTCGGTCGAGGCCAGCCGTACGCGCAACGTGATCCTCTCGCACGTGCACCAGGATCACTCGCTCGGCGTGGTGCGCCACCTCTCGCTCCGCGCGATGACCGGCGCGCGCCCTCCCCACGTCTATCTCCCCGCGGAGAGCCGCGACGCCCTCGTCGACATGCTCCGCGCCTACGCGCGCCTCGAGCAGCGCGAGCCCGGCGATCTCGAATCCATCGTGCGCGGCGTCGCGGCCGGCGACACTTTCTCGCTCTCTCCGCGCTACGTCGTCCGCGCCTTCGACGTCGTGCACCGCATCCCCTCGCGCGGGTTCACGGTCGTCGAGAATCGCCGCAAGCTCAAGCCGGCGTTCCTGGGGATGGCCGGCGAGCAGATCCGCGCGGCGCGCGAGCGCGGCGAGGAGCTCTACGACTACACCGCGGTCGACGCCTTCACCTATATCGGCGACAGCACCATCGAGACGCTCGAACGAAACCCCGAGATCGGCCGGAGCGAGGTGCTCTTCCTCGAAGCGACGCACCTGCCCGGCACCTCGCCCGAGGTCAGCGCCCGCTACGGCCACACGCACCTCGACGAGATCGCCGCGCTCTTCGAGAAGCGCCCCGAGATCCTCGCGAGCCCCCACATCGTGCTCAAGCACTTCAGCATGAAGTACGACGCGCCCCAGATTCGCGCCTCGCTCTCCGCGCTCCCGCCGGCTCTGCGCGCGCGCGTCACGCTGCTCGTGCGGTGAAAACAGGTATCGGCCACGCCGATCGAGTCGAGCTCATCGTGAATGTCCAGACCGGACCTCATCCGGCGTATCGCATCACGTCGTCCTGGACACCATGGTTGAGCCCTCGTCCGCCGCCCCACCCATCGTTGCCGAGAAGGCAAGAAGTTGCCGAAGAGATGGCCTGACGCTCTGCCGGCGTTGCCATCGCACACCGGCTCGTCGTGCGCTCGATCGCGACGATGCGCAGCGCATTTCCGCGCGGTGATCGTCGGAGGCCTCGGGTCGCACATCCATTCTCGACGCCAGCGCCTCCCCCTGAAACCGCGGAAGGAACACCGGATGCATGACCCGCGGGCAGGTGTCGAGGATCGAGGGAGGGAGTGGGGAGCCATGAACGATGACGACAACACGTCGCGCCCGCCGCTGGACCCCATCGAGATATCGCGCCGCATCGGGGAAATGCTCGAAGCAAGAGGCTGGGGGTGGCCCGACTTGGCGAGGCGCTCGCGCATCCATGCGACGATCCTGGAAGGGTGGAGGACCGGCGAGAGCGTGCCTCGCGCGAGCGACCTCTACGCCGTGGCCCGAGCGCTCGACCTCACGATCGCCGAGCTGACGTGGTCCTCGGGCGATCGGCTCGACTGGCCGCCGGTGAGCGCCGTCGTCGTGCGCGAGTGCCGCTGATCTCCGCCTCCAGCGCCCTGCGAAGGACCGGCCCCGGCTGTCTCGAAGCCGCGCGACCACACGATCGCCGATTGCGGTACTGTGGCGGCCGTCATGACCTCGTCCCAGAGCGACGCTTCCAACGCGAGCATGCGCGCCCGCTCCGCCCCCTCGGGCCGGGTGGTCGCGCTCACCGGCGCGGCCTCTTTTCTCGGGCGCAACCTGGTCGGTGTGCTGGAAGAAGATCCGAGCATCGCCCGCATCGTCTGCATCGACATCAAAGCGCCCGACACCGGCGGCCCCAAGACGCGGATGTATCCGATCGATCTCACCACGCCAGCCTCGGAAGAGCGCGTCGCCGAGGTGATCGCGGCCGAGCGCGTGGACACGTTCCTCCACCTCGCCTTCCTCTCCTCGCCGACGCACGCGACCGCGTGGGCGCACGAGCTCGAGTCGGTCGGCACGATGCACGTCCTCAACGCCGCTCGGCAAACCAAGCTCCGCAAGTTCATCCTCTGGAGCCAGACCATCCTCTACGGCGCCCACCCGACGAACCCGAACTTCCTCACCGAGCGGCACGCGCTCCGCGCCGACGAGGAGCAGGCGTTCTTCGCCGACAAGATCGCCGCCGAGCGCGAGGTCGCGACCTACGCGGCGAAGAGCAAGGGCACCGTCGTCACCGTGCTGCGCACCGCGCCCATCGTCGGGCCCACCGTGCACAACTACGTGACGCGCTACCTCGCGGAGCGCGTGATCATCACGCTGCTCGGCTTCGATCCCCTCTGGCAATTCGTCCACGAGGTCGACGCCATCGCCGCCTTCAAGCTCGCGATCGACCGTGATTTCCCGGGCGTCTTCAACATCGCCGGCGAAGGCGTGCTCCCCATCTCCACGGTCATCAAGCTCGCCGGGCGCATGTCGCTGCCCCTCTTCCACCCCGTCGCCGAGACGATGATCGCCGCCGCCTGGGCCGCGCAGGCCGCCTACGCGCCGCCGAGCTTCCTTCGCTACCTGCGTTACCTTTGCGTCGCCGACGGTGAGAAGGCCGCGCAGGAAATGGGCTTCCGCCCCGCATACACGACGCGCGAAGCCCTGCTCGATTACATCGGTGCGCAGCGCCTCCGCGACGTGAAGCTCCTCCAAGAATCGCCGGGCTGACGCGCGCCCCGCGTCCTCACTTCGCGAGCGCGGCCTCGATCGCAGCCGTGATCTCCGGGCCATCCGGGGCCGTGTCGCTCTTCCAACGCGCGACGACCGCGCCGTCCTTGCCCACGAGCCACTTGTTGAAGTTCCAGGCCACGTCGCCTTCGAGGCCCTTCTGCGAGGTCAGCCAGGCGAAGAGCGGATGTTGCTCGGGGCCCTTCTTCACGTGCATCTCCGCGAACTGATCGAAGGTCGCGCGGTGCTCGACGCTGCACGATTTGACCTCTTCCGTCGTGCCGGCCTGATGACCGAAATCATCGCTGACGAAGCCGAGCACCGTGAAGCCGCGCGCCTTGTATTTGCGATCGATCTCGCCGAGCGGCCCATACTGCGGCGTGTAGCCGCAATGCGCGGCCGTGTTGGCGACGAGGACGACCTGGCCCTTGTACTTGGCCAAGGACACAGGCTCGCTCTGACCGAGCGGGACCGCGGAGAAGCTGTGGAACGTCATGGCTTGGGCCCTCGGGGCAGCGGTGGCGGGCCGCGGCGGCTCCGGCGCCGTGCCCTTGCCCGGATCCGCCTGAGAGCAACCGAGCCCGAGCATCACGGCGACCAGCAGAAAACGACGCGGTTTCATGGCGGCCATCCTACCCCCTGTAAGCGCGGTCTTGCTCGCTCGTTTGCAGCTCGCCCCGATGAAGAGCCCACACGCATCGCTCGCGCCCGCCTCGCTGTTCTTCCTCCTCGCGCTCTCGGCGAGCACCGCGCTCGGCGGCTGCGGCAAGGCGCCGCAAAGCAGCGCGCCCGCCGTGGCCGTGGACCTCGCATCGCATGCCCGTCAGGCCGCCGAGCCTGGTGCGCCCAATGCCGATCGCGCCATGCGCATCACCATCGAGACCTCGGTGCAGGTCTCCGATCTCGGCGCAGCATCGAGCACCGTTCGCGCCGCGGTCTCGCGCGCGGGCGGCTACGTCGGCGAAGCGCGCACCTCGGGCAGCGACGAAGCGCGCTACGCCTCCTTCGAGCTTCATGTCCCCGTCGCTCAATTGCCGGCATTTCGCGCCGAAATCGGGGGGCTCGGCGACATCGTCTCCGACGCCGAGAAGGCCGAGGACGTGACCGAGCAACGCGCCGACATCAAGGCGCGCCTCGGCAATGCGCGGGCCGGAGAGAAGCGCCTCCTCGAGCTGCTCGACAAGCACACGGGCAACCTCGCCGACGTCGTCGCGGTCGAGAAAGAGCTCGCGAGCACGCGCGAAACCATCGAGCGCATGGAGGCGCAGGAGCGCGTGCTCGAAGGGCAGATCAAGAGCGCCACCGTGAAGCTCCAACTTTCCACGCGCCACACCGGCGGCCCCGCCGGCCCCGGCAAGCGCATCATGCAGGCGGCAGGCGACGGCATCCAAAACGCGGGCGCCTTCCTCGTCGGCCTCGCCGTCCTCGCGGCCTCGACGGGCCCCACGCTCCTTCTGCTCGCGCTCATCGGCTATGCGATCTTCCGGACCGTGCGCTTCTTCGTGTTGCGCGCACGCGCGAACGACGCCGCCCGTCAGGCCGCGCGCCTCTCGGAATCAGCCCCGCCCCGCAGGTGACGTCGCGTCAGGGGCCCTTTCCGCCGCGCCGCGTCGTCACTACGGATGCACGCAATGCAACCGTGGATTCCCGAAGAGCCCGCCGTTCCATCCCAGCAACGCGCCACGGGTCGTTTCACCCTCCGCTACGAAGACATCAGTCAGGATGGGCGCCTCCTCGTCGAAGCGCTCCCCACCGCGCTCGGGGAGATCTGGCGCCGCCTCGACGACGCCCAGCGCGCCTCGTTCGGCAGCGAGCGTGGGGTCCTGCCCATTTTGAGCCGCGTCATCGTCGAGAATGGTGAGGGCCCCATCTCCGTCGGCGGCCCGACCACGACCGAAGGTCTTTATCAGCTCGCCCACACCGTCGACGCAGCGGGCGCCGTCGATCGCCTCATCCTCGCCATGTGGTCGCGCGTCTCGTCCGTCATCGGCCGCACCAACGGCGCCCCACCGGCCGACGCCGGCCGCCCCGTCGTCGCGGGCCGCGTCTTCGCCGAGCATGTCTTCACGCGCCCCTTCGGCCCGCCCGATCGCCGCAAGGTCGTGGCGCTCCAAGTCGGCGGCCAGAGCGTCGTGCCCCCCGATCCGTGGGCGTACCGCGATCCCGAGAGCACCCTCACGCTCCCCGAAGGCGCCGTGCCGCTCGACGAAAACCTCGTGCCCGACAGCACCTTCACCGTCTTCGGCCTCGATCACACCGACAGCAACCAGCACACCAATTCGCTCGTTTATCCGCGCCTCTTCATCGAGGCTGCGCTGCGCCGTCTCGATGCCCACGGCCGGGCCCGCCCTCCCCTCCTCGCCCGGCGGATCGAGCTCTCCTATCGCAAGCCGAGCTTCGCGGGCGAGCGCGTGCGCGTGCACACGCGGGCATTCACCGCCGGCGATGCGGTCGGCGCCGCCGCCGTGCTCTGGAGCGACGAGGAGGCCGCGCGCCCCGCGGGCTCCGTGCGACCGCGGGTGTACGCGCGCATCCTCTTCGGGACCTGAATTCGCCCCATTCCGAGGCGCGCGCTTTCGCCCGCGTTCGTCGCGCACGCGCAATGCCCGCGCGATGACCGGCGACAACGCCGCGAGACCCGCGTATTAGATGGGTCGCCGCCGCCGATGTCCGCCGCCGCCCCCGCCGCCGCAGCCCCGGTCAAAGAGCCGACGACGCTCCGAAGCTTCCTCGCGCTCGACCTCCTCGACAATCGCTTCCCGGCCCTGCACGGCATCCGGGTCCTCGCGATCATCAGCGTGGTCGCCTACCACGTGACGTGGATCTTCGCGGGCGAGCAGGGCGTCATCCTCGATCAGGATTTCGTCAATCAGTCGCTCAACGTCTTCTTCGGGATGGATCTCTTCTTCATCCTGAGCGGCTTCCTCATCGGATCCATCCTCCTCCGCTCGCTCCGCAAAGACGGCACGCAGGACATCAAGCGCTTTTACCTGCGGCGCATCTTCCGCACGTTCCCCTCGTATTACGTGGTGCTCACCGTCCTCGCGCTCGCGTTCCCGCTGACCGCGGCGCAGCACAAGCACCTGATATGGGAGTACGTCTACGGGACCAACTTCATGCCACTCGAGCGCGGCTCGGTGATCATGTTCTGGGGCTGGTCCTTGGCCCTGGAAGAGCAGTTTTATCTCGCGGTCCCACTCCTCTTCTTCGTCCTCCACCGCCTGCGCTCGGATCGCGCGCGCATCGGTCTCCTCGGGGTGATCTGGATCTCGGCGCTCATCGTCCGCCTCGTGATCTTCTATCGCCATCAGCCGTGGAACGATTTCATCCTCTACGGCACCCTCTATTTTCGCACCCACACCCGCTACGACACGCTCGTCGCCGGCATTCTCCTCGCCTTCGTCCATCAGCATTACGGCGAGCGCATCGCAGCGTGGCTGAAGCATCCCTTCCACCGCGCGCTCCTCGCCCTCCCCTCGTTGGCCTGCCTCTGGCTCCTCCTCCGTCCCTCGATGTTCGGAGTCGACAAAGTGCAAACGGTGCACGTCTACGCCTGGGGCACGGTCACGAGCATCATGTATTTCGGCTTCGTCCCCCTGCTCCTCTACGGTGACGGCTGGATTCACCGCTGGCTCTCCGCCCCCATCTTCCGCCGCATCGCCACCCTCGGTTACGGCGTCTACCTGGTTCACATCCCCCTCATCGATCACCTCGTCGTCCCCGCCGCCCGCGCCCTCCAAGCACGTCACGCCTCGATGCTCTGGGTCTGGCCCGTCTCGCTGGCCGCGACGATGTTGATGTCTTTGGCCATCGGCTACGCCATGCACGTCCTCATCGAGAAACCCTCGCTCCGCATCCGCGAACGCTTCGCGGGGTGACGTCGCGCGCTTCGCCGAGGCGTGCGTCGCCCGGCTCTACGACAGGCGAGCAACAGATGTGTCTGGCGACGTCGAGCGCCGATCCGCACCCTGGCCGCATGGTCGAGCACCTCGGTGATTCGTGGGCAGCGGAGGTGACCGCCCGCGGTCGAACAACAGGCCTCGATGATGTCGAGCAGGTCGGCGAACGTCGTGCCGTCATGGTCCTCGGAGACGAAACTCAACGAGCGTTCTGCAGCGCCTCCAGCGCGTCCACGATGGCCCAGATGGCGCTGCGGTGACGGCGGACGTCGCGGTGCGCGCGCAGATCGTCGAGCAGACGCTTGATGCGGTCGGGCGGCAGGCGACTCGCTCGCAGCTCGGCGACGAGCCGCTTGACCTCGGTCTCCAGGGCCTGCTCGCTGTGCTCGGCGCGAAGGAGGCGATGGCGGCGTCCGTATTTCTCGGCGAGGCGGCGCTTCTCTTCGGGGCTGCGGGGCATGGGACGCGCCGAGCATACCAGCGTGGAGACCCGTTGGTCCGTACACGATATCGCAGGATCCTGCGCGGCATGTTCTGCCCACTGCGACTCATGCCGGCGGCCGGAGCAATGCCGTCAACCATCCGCGGGACGACAGGCCACGGTGAAGACGACTGTCCTCTATCCACCCGCCGAAGGTGTGGACTCGAGTCCACGACCATCTCCCATCCCTGCGCCGCGCGCCCAACAAAGATAGACGAGGAGGTTCGCGCGGTGGCCGCCGCGCAGATGGGGAGAAGCTCGGCATCGTTGTTGCGAAGGGCGAGCTGACTCTGCTCATCACACAACCCATCTCGACGAGGACCATCATGAAATGGCGAGCGACGTTCCTGACTGCGTGCCTGGGGGCCGCGAGCACGATGACTTCCGCCTGCGGGGTCGAAACGCCCGACGAGAGCACGGCGAGCGCCGACTCGCCGCTCACGGGCTGCATGGCTCTCCCCAACCTCACGGGAGGTCCAACGCAGCTCTGCGGGCAGTGGGCCAGCACCTGGCGCTACTTCGCGACGAGCGGAAACCCGCAAACGTACCAGCCGTCGCTGCACGAGTCGATTGGGCTCCGGCTCTTCGGATATCCGCTCGAGAACCCCAATTTTCGCGACAGCGATAGCCGCATGGCGTTCGAGCGGGTCGACATGAACCTCAGCCCGACCGCCCCTTGCCCGTACGGTGCGTGCCTCTCCCTCAAAGGCAGTGAGGAGCTCTCCGCGCTCGGACGTGCGCCCCAGGGGATTGCCCCGCAAGACATCGCCAACGTCGATTGTTACGACACGCGCGTCATCGCTCGCCCCATCGCGTGCCTCGACCGCTACGAGCGGGATGGTTGGCTGGCGCTCGGGCTCGTCACGAAGAAGGTGGCGAGCAACGCGGCCGACAAGGACGGCTTCCGCCTCCAATACTACGGCTATGTGCTCACGGCGCCGGCGCCCTGCCCCTGGTGGGACCAGAACGACGTCGCCCCCCGCACTTGCGTCTACACGGAGAGGGCGAAGCTCGGATACTTCCCTTCGAACACCGATGATTACAAATGGCAAGGCGAGGCGCTCGGGCTCAAGGCGAAGAAGGATCGCGACGCCAAGAAGAGCAACTTCGTCACGGTCCAGGGGAATCATCTCTTTCTGAACGGGCAGCGGTTTCGCCACCTCGCCGCGAACGTCAACGGCCTCGCCTTCGAGACGCTCCAACAAGCGACGGTCGATCTGAACGGCCTCGCGCAGCACAACGTGCGCGAGGTGCGCATCCTCATCGCCAACGACTCACTCGGAACCAGCGCGATCCTCGATCGGCTCCAGCATGTCATCGACATCGCCAAGCCTCTCGGCATCCGCATCGCGGTGGTGCTCACGGGGAACTATGGCGGGAGGCTCGACCTGTGGACTCCGGCGGGGGACCCCGAAGTGAACGCTCCGTACAAGAAGGGCCGCTCCTTCCCGAGCGGGGACGCCGTGTATCTGATCAACGATCCGAACGTCACGAGCACGGATGGCAATCCGCCGCCGCAGCTCTTCAGCGACGCGTGGCTCACGCAAGGCTACAAGGTGAACTTTCTCCCGTTTGCCAAAGCCGTCGTCAGCAGGTTCCGCGACGAACCGACGATCATGTCGTGGGAGGTGGCCGGAGAGATGAAGAGCCCAACGTTCAACATCCAGAACGTGATCTCGTTTTATCGGGCCGTGGCCCGAGAGATCAAACTGATCGATCCCAACCACGTCGTGACGCCGGGGCTCATCTCGACTCGGCAGGTGGGGATGAGCAATCTCAACGACCAGGACGTGCTCTTCGGGGATGGCCTCTTCGATTTCATCAGCGTCCACAGCTATGAAGAAGACAACGAATCCAAGGGAGAGGACGACGCAGCGCTCGCGCAGCGGCTCTGGATGCCATACGTGATCTCCGAGTTCGGCTTCACGGCGCCGAGCTATCACCAGAAGGTGCACAACTACCTGCAAAAGGTGTTCAACCAAGGCGCAGAGTCGGCCGGATTCTGGGGGATCGAGTACGGAATGCCGCACGGCCTGGGCGACAGCACGTACACCGAGGGTCGCATGCCCGATATCGAGTCGCTCTGGGCCGAGTGGGCTTCATGGCAATGAGCGCCGTCGAGGGCTGATGACGCTGCAGGGTGCCGCCGTGTCCGATCGCCGGAGAGTCCGATCGGCGGACCACTCGATGGGAATGGTAAGCGAAGGGGACGAGCCTATCCGCGGTGGTCCACGGCGCCCGGCACCGACGCGTCCGCGCAGGGCGCGGGCAGAGACGTCGGCGCAGCGCTCGGGAGCGATGGAAGCGAGCGTCGCATCTCCCCATGGAGCATGAATATGCCGAGGAAAAGCGGCAATATCGTCAAGAGCACCATGGGCATCGCGCCCATCACCAGCATGAGCAGCGTGGCCATGGTGGACATGAGGATGTTCACCACGGCGGGGACGAGCAGAGACGAGCTCCGGAGAGGAAAGCCACGCCGGAGCTCGTGCTCGGCTCGGAGGTGCAGCGCGCCCAAGATGCCTAGCACCACGGTGCTCACGGTGAGAACGAGGAGCAGCTCGAGGTCGCCATCCGTCAAGCCCCTCGCGAGCACCGCGACCACCCCGAGCATCGCCGTGCTCGCGGCGCCGAACGCGAAGAGCAGCCAGTAAATCCCGCCCGCCATCAGCATTGCTCGCAGCAATGGCGCAGGCGCGGTGGGTGAGGCGGTCGAGCTCGTTGCGGGCGGCGGAGGTGCTGAGACCATCGCCGCCCGAGGCGCGGGAGTCGGCTCCCTCCCCGTGAGCTGCGCCCTCGGATCCATCGAATCCACAGAAGAAGAAGAAGAGGAGGCGAGGAGTGATGGTATTTCCGGGCTCTCTCCTCGAGCCCACACAGGAGAGATGCCCTCGGCCACACCTCTCCAGTGTGGAGAGCTCTCCACCTCCTGGAGCCGGCGCCGCTGCTCCGAAAGCACTGCTCCCTCCTCACGCTCCAACCACTCTCCAACGAGCGCATGCGAGGGCAACGGCAGGGCGCCCTCGATGGCCAGCGCCATTTCGCGGGCGGTCGGCCAGCGCTGCTCCCGCTCGTGGGCGAGCCCCCGAAGGAGGATGCGATCCAGCGAGCTCGGCACCATGGCGCCGAGTTCGGACGGCGCGCGGACGCTCCGCGGCAAACACACGGGAGCGAGGCTGTCGTCGAACAGCATCCGACCCGTGAGCGCCTCCCAGAGGACCACGGACGCAGCGTAGATGTCGGCGCGCCGATCGATGTGCTCGGCACGCAGGTGCTCCGGCGCCATATAGGCTGTCTTGCCACGCACGATCCCGGCCCGAGTCTCGCGAATCCGCCCCTTCGCCTTGGCGATCCCGAAATCGAGCACTCGGCTCATCCCGTCAGCACAGAGGAGCAGGTTTTGCGGGGACACGTCGCGGTGCACGAGATCGAGAGGCGCGCCATCTTCGCCGGTGGTGCTGTGGATCGCGTGCAAGCCATTGAGCATGTCGACGGCGATGCGGCAGGCCACCGAAGGCGGCACGGCGTCGCCTCGCGCGCCGAGGTGCTGGAGCGCGCGCGCCAGGGACTGCCCCGAGAAATACTCGAGCACGAGGAACAGCTCGCCGCGACGCGCGACGAAGTCGAGCGGCGCCACCACGTTCGGGTGCCGGACGCGGGCGGTGAGCCGCGCCTCGTCCTTGAACATCGCGACGAGCTCGGGATCCATGGCCAGGTGCGGGTGCATGCGCTTGATCGCCACCGCGCGGGAGAACCCGGCGGTGCCGTGGACGCATCCGAGGTACACCGTGGCCATTCCCCCGGAGGCGATGGCGTCGATGAGCAGGTATCGGTCGAGCCAGAGGCCGGGTGTCATCGGCGCGATCTCAAGCTTTGGACGGCTTCGCGAGAGCGTGCTTGCGCATCAAGCGATGGACATAGCTCCGGTCCAGGCCTGCCGCCTCCGCTGTCACCGACACGTTGCCGTCGTGACGCGCGAGCAGGCGAGAGAGGTACTCTCGCTCCAGATGATCGTTCCAGCGGTCACGGAGCACTTTGAACGGTACATCGAGCGAGACGCTCGGGAGCTCGGTGTCCTCGAGGTCCCGCTCGAGCTCGAACGCCCCTGACGCGATGGAGGGAATGGGCGCCGCCGTGCTCGCGGAGAGGGAGAGCGCCTCGTCGACGCCGAAGGCCAGCGCGCGTTCCACGAAGTTGCGCAGCTCGCGCACGTTGCCGAGCCAGGGGCGACGCTGGAGCTCGCGCTTCGCCTCGAGCGAGAGCGCCCCGAGCGCGCCGCCGGGCGCGAGCTTGGCCATCAGCAGCGGCAGATCGTCGAGCCGCTCGCGAAGGGGCGGGATGCGGAGCGGGAGGACGGCCAGGCGGAAATAGAGGTCCTCCCGAAACGCTCCCTGCGCCACCATCGCTGGCAAGTCCCGGTGGGTCGCGGCGACGAATCGAACATCGACCTTGCGATAGGCAGTCTCCCCGAGCCGGCGCACCGTGCGTGACTCCATCACGCGGAGGAGCTTGGGCTGGAGCGTCGGCGACAGCTCGCCGACCTCGTCGATGAACACCGTACCCCCGTTCGCAGCTTCGACCGCGCCGAGGCGGGCGCTCGCTGCGCCGGTAAAGGCCCCTCGCGCGTGCCCGAAGAGCTCTGCTTCCAGGAGGCTCTCGGTGAGCGCGGCGCAGTCGACGACCACGAACGGCCCACCGGCGCGCGGCGACGCGCCGTGCAAGGCCTCGGCGACCAGCTCTTTCCCGGTCCCCGTCTCGCCCTGAAGGAGCACCGTCGCGTCGGAGGCGGCCGCGCGCGCGATCTGGGCGAAGAGCTCGCGCATGACGGCGCTCCCGCCGACCAAGGCCCCAAAGCGCGGCTCGGACCAGAGCGGGACTTCGGCGCGGGCCATTCCATAGCGAACCTGGAGCACCGTCGATCCGCAGCGGATCGTCGCGCCGTCGGGCACGCGCGCAGCGCCGACAAGGATCCCTTCGACGAAAGTGCCATTCTTGCTGCCGAGGTCGCGGACCCACAGGCCATCCTGCCGCGGCTCGATCTCGGCATGAAGGCGGGACACTGCGGCGTCTGCCAACACCACGTCCACTGCCTTGGCAGAGCCGATGACCATGCGTCCCGTGGCGGAGATGCGGTGCGCGCCATCCTCGTCCACCCAGGTGATCTCCGGGCTGGACCGGACGATTTTCAGCCCTTCGGCGAAGTCATCCCGCTGAGCTGCCGTCTCGGCATCGAAGCTGGGGTCGCGGGGACACATGGCCTCTCCAGGCATCGCGAGAGCGACGTGGGAGGGACGCTATCGACACCTCCGCCGCGCGGCAAGCGCACCGGAGATCCACCCACGGCGGGATCGTGCTCCACGCGGCGAGCGCGTGCTCGCGGCGGGAAGCTCAGCTCTTCTCGGGGAGGGCGAGGTCGGTCTTCTCTTGGACGACGCCGAGCTCGGCGGCCTTCTTGGCTTCGGAACGGCGTTTGGCTTCGAAGAGGCGAATGCCCTGCTCGGTCACCATGCCGACGGCCGGCGCGTCCGTCTCCTGCATCCCATTGAGGCTCGAGCGGGGCTCGCCCTCGGCGAGGGTGCTTTCGCGCGCCGCGCGCGCGGCGATGGTCTCTTGGATGCGGACGTCGAAATCGCGCTGCCACGCGGCCAAGGATCGGAAGGCGTAGCTCGGATCGCGCGGGTCTTTGATGATGGCCTCGACCACCGCGTCACGGGAGACGAAGACGGGATAGAGCTCGGCCGGATCGTAGGCATTTCCTCGATCGAAGAGGCCGCCGCAGATGGTACGCAAAGAGCAGGATTCGCAGGCATCGGAGTAGATGTGCTCCCAGCTCGTCTGCCGCACCGTCTGCTTGGCGTCGAGGAAGTGGACGATGCGCTCCTCGCCCTTCACGATCTTGCGTGTCTCCGTGCTCGCCCAGGCGAACTCGGTCATGTAGCAGAGAGGCACCTTCTCCACGCGGAACGTCCGCCCCGAAGCGTGGAGGAGGCGCAGCGCCCGGTTCAAAGACACCTCGAAGTCGGCGAGGCGAGGTGTGTATTGGTCCTGGTTCACCTCGGCACGACCCATGGAGGGATCGAGGTTGTTCCAGACGAAGTGGCGAATGTACGGGTGATGCTCGATCCAATGACGGATGTTCTCGTCGAGGTGATCGGCGTTGAGCCGATTGATGACACAATTGATGTTCACCTCGATACCGTATTTGGCGGCGTTGGCCACGGCGGCGAACGCCTTCGGCAAGGTGTCGGGCAGGCCGCGCAAACGGGCCTCGACGTCGGGGCGCACCGAATAGACGGAGACGTGCACGAGCGAGAGGCCGGCCTCGGCCATCTCCTGGGCGAACCCTTCGTCCGCGAGGCGCCAGCCGTTCGTGATCATGCGAACGTGGAGGCCTTGATCCTTCGCGTACCGTGCGATGCGCGGGAGCTCGGGGTGCAGCGACGGCTCGCCGCCGGTGAGGATGACGCCGAAGTAATCGCGCTTCTTCAGATCGTCGACCAACACCTTCATGGTCTCGAAGGTGTGGACGTAAGGCGTGGTCGGGTTGGAGCAGAAACCGCAGAAGTGGTTGCAGTGGCGGACGACCTGAATGTAGCCGATGTTCGCCACTAGCCCTCTTGCGGGCCCTCTCCGCGCGGTGAAGCCCCGCGGCCGAGGACCTGATCGACGAGCTGCTCGACGCCTTGCCGCGCGTCGCGGCGGGCCGAGATCTTCGCTTCGATCTCGAAGTTCGCCTCGATGTCGTCGGCGAAGCGATCGGCCGCGATGCGCGCGATGGCTTCGAGCCGCGGGCCGAGCCGCTCGCGGAGGCGCGCCTTCACCGCCTCGCGCAAAAGCTCCTCGGCCACGGACGTGGCCATGGACTCGGCGCTTCCATAAATCACGCGGGAGATTTCGAGCTGCAGCCAATCGGTTCCCGGCGGGCCGCCGCGCCGGTCGCCACCGCCGTCGCGCCGATCTCCATCGCGTCGATCGCCGTCGCGCCCACCGTCCCGCTGCCGATCTCCACCTCGATCGCGATCATCCATGGGTCATGCCTCCTCGCCGAACGCGCTCACTCCGCCGCCATTTCGCCGGGCGCCGTCGTGCCGGGGCCATCCGCAGGCAGCGGCGACATCGGCGCAAAACCATGCGCGCGCACCCAATTCACGTGCATCCCGCGGCAGGATGCGTTCTCGCGGCACGTCGAGCAGCGCACGGCCTTCGTGTAATAGGCATCGGCCACGTAGCGCTTCGTGTAAGCGGTCATGTCGATGCGCGCGTCGGTGCCGAGCATCTGCACGTCGAGCGTGCGCGGAGCCGGCGTGGGCGCGCGGCCGAGCAGACACGCCGGCACGTTCTCCACCCGCACTCGATGCGGATACGACGCGAAGAAGGCCACGAGATCCACGTCGTGCTCGTGCGCCAGGCTCACCAGATCGTAATTCTTCTGCGCCAGCGCGAGACGAGCGGGCGGCGCGCCCAACGCGACGATCGCGGGCGCGGTGGTCTTCGTCAAAAACACCACCACCTCGAAGGCGGCATTCATCGCGAGGAGCCGAGTCATCTCCTCCGTTCGATCGGTGTAGCAGCG
Organism: Minicystis rosea; assembly: GCA_001931535.1. GTDB lineage: Bacteria > Myxococcota_A > Polyangia > Polyangiales > Polyangiaceae > Minicystis > Minicystis rosea. Next base: position 14,632,360 of record CP016211.1, on the reverse strand, counting down.
GACGAGCTTCTTCCCGAAGATCATCCCATCCGCGTCGAGCTGCTCGGCGAGGCCATCGTAGTCGTCGAGCTCGAGCTCGATTTCACCGGGTTCCGCCGCCTGGGCGAGCCGCTCCGCGTCCGCGAGCTTGGCACCCACGAGCCGCGCGCGTCCGGCCTTGGGGAGCTTGCCGGTGATGGGCGCCTTGTCGCCGAAACGGAGGACGTCGACCTCCTCGGCCTTGCGCGCTTCGATCACGGTGTCGAGCGTGTCGCAGAGGTTTTGCAGATAGCAATACTGACAGCGCTCCGGCTCGCGACAATCGAGCTTCCGCCCGAGCGAGAGATACTTGTCGTATTCTTCGCGCCGGCCGCGGACTTCGTCGTTGAGCTTGTAAGGGTCTTGGATGAGATCCTCGAAACCCTCGGTGTACGGCGGGGGAAAGCGGTTCAGCCAAATGTGGATGTCGGGGCGGCGGGCGTAGGCGAAGGCCTTTTGCAGGTGAGGCAGGTTCTCTTCGAGGTTGTAGAAGAGGTGATGGCGCGCCTCGGTCCACGCGTTGCCGAAGGGGATCACGTGGAGCAGATCGAACTCTTTGACGCCCCAGCCGATGAACGTCTCCAGCATCTCGGGCAGATGCTTGATGTTCATCTTGTTGATCACGATGTCGATGTTGATGATGAACCGGCCCGAGGCGAGCGCCGCCTTGAGGCCCGCCGTCTCGTCGAGGAACGCGCCGGGCGTGCCCACCAGCGCGTCGTGCAGCTTGGCGGTGTGGCCGTGGAGGGAGAAGGTGATCTCATCGAGCCCGTTCCGCGCCGCCGTGTCGAGGAACTCGGGGTATTTGAACATGCGGCCGTTGGTGACCGTCTGCACCTTCGGGTAGCCGGCGCGCTTGCCGAGCTTCACGAAGTCGAGGAAGTTCGGGTGCATCGTGGGCTCGCCGCCGGAGAGGATGAGCCGCTCGGCCCCCTTCTTCCGGCCCTCGATGATTTGCACCTTGATATCCATGTTGGCGCGCATCGTCCCGTCGTGCGCGTTGGAGTCGAGGCAGAAGGTGCAATGGTTGTTGCAATCGTAGGAGAGCCGCACCCAATTGCGCTTCTCGTGGGCCGCGTCCTCGTGCGACAGCACCTTGCCGCCGGCGGCGCCCTCGCCGCCCGAAAGGAGGGCTTCGTTCTGGAAGTCCGCGAAGCCGGTCTCCACCGTCGCGCTGGTGCCGTTCGTCCCTTGCATGCTCACGCCTGTGCCCGCCCCCTCGCCACGCACGCGTAGCGCAGGAGCCACTGGTTCGATGTTTCCGGACCGATGTCCCGCCGCTCGACGAGCTCGAGGGTGCGCCCATCGGCGCGCGGCGGGGAGAGAATGGATGTCACCGCACGCGCCGCTTCGGCGGCGCCGTCGTTGCGATGATGCTCGAGGAGGTTCGTCGGCGCGGCCTCGGCGCGGGCCGCGTGCGCGGCGCTGCGCACCAAGCCGAAGGCCACGTTGTCGACGAGCAGCAGCGTGCCCCCGGGGCGGAGGAGCGAGAGGGCTCGATCGAGCGCGCGCGCCGGATCCACGAGGTGGTTATAGCTGCGGAGGAAGAGCACGTGATCGAATTCACCGAGGTGCGCGCCCACGTCCTCCGCACGGCCTTCGACGAACCGCGCGAAGGGGTAACGCGCGCCGAGGACCGCGAGGCGCACCGCATCGGGATCGACGCAGGTGTACGCGATCACGCCGCGCTCGGCGCGCTCCGCCAACGGCGCGAGGTAGGTGGCCTCACCCCCGCCGACGTCGAGCACGCGGCCCACGAGCGAGGCGAGGATCTCACGCACCCGCGCGTCGTCACGCGTGAAGAGATCGGCGCGCACCGGCTCCCACGCCGCGGGGCAGGCCGCGCGGCGCGCGCAGGCCTCGCACTCGGCGGTGACGCGGAGCTTGCGTAGATCGCGCGCGAAATCATCGGGCGCGAGCTTCTTGGACACGTCGACGTAGACCTGACCCAGCGTCTCTTTGGTGCCGAAGAGCTCGCCGCCGTCGAAATCGTTCGTCTCCGTACGAAAGACGCGCAGGCGATCGGGCATGCGCAGGATCACGGTGCGCGCGCGATCGAGCGGGATTTGCGGGAGCGACACGAGCGGGCACGGCGCGCCGGTCGCGCGCGCGATGTCACGAAATGGCGTGAAGTTGTACGAATTCGCCCGCGGGCGAGGCCCGCTCGCACGACTCGCACGAGGAGCATCGACGCCCGCCCCGCGCTCCGCGGCGGCCTCGGGGTCGATCTCGGCAGACGACTTCACGGTGACGCATGGTAACCTATGGAGGATCGCGTACGGCGACAAATTCGCGCGGCGACGCGCGCGCTCACGAGAGAGGCATGGAGTCCAAGGGCGAGCCGAAGAGCCAGGTCGAGATCCAGCTCGGCCACATGTGCAACAATCGGTGCGTCTTCTGCGTCTCGGGGCAGGAGACGGCGCTCGGCCGCGCGCTCCCGCTCGATACCGCGCCCATTCTCGCCGAGATCACCCGCGCTCGTGAAAGCGGGCACGCGAAGATCACCCTCCTCGGAGGCGAGCCCACGCTCCAGCCCGGTTTTCTCGATGTGGTCCGGCACGCGGTGGCGCTGGGCTTCGAGGAGATCGTGCTCTTCACCAACGGCGTGAAGACGGCGCGCGCCGCGTTCATCGACGAGATCCTCGCCACGGGCGGCAAGTTCACCTGGCGCATCTCCCTGCAAGGCGCGACGAAGGAAGCGCACGAGCGCACGACCAAGAAAGACGGCTCCTTCGATCGCATCGCCCGCACGATGGAGACGCTCCGCGCGCGCGGCGAGCGGCTCACCGTGAACATGTGCGTGGTCTCGTCGAACTACGAATCGGTGAACGCGTTCCCTGCCCTCCTGCTCCCCGTGGGCGCGACGCAGCTCCACCTCGACATGGTGCGCCCGCTCGACGCCGGCGCGCGCAGCGAGGAAGAGCTGCGCGCCATGATCCCGCGTTACTCGGACATGGTGCCTGCGCTCGAAGCGATGGTGAAAGGCTTCCCCGAGGGCTTCGACGTCAACATCGGCAACCTGCCTTATTGCATCGCGCCGCACCTCGCCCGCGTCATCCACCACGACGGCGAGCGCACGCTGACGATCGCCGTCGACGGCGACAACAAGCTGAGCCGCCCTTGGGACAAATACCTGGTCAAGCGCCGCGACAAGGTGAAGCCCGAGAGCTGCCGCGCCTGCGTGTTCGAGAGCCGCTGCAGCGGCGTCTTCGAGGCCTATCGCCATTTCTACGGCACCGACGAGCTCGTGCCCATCACGCCCGAGCGCCTCCGCGCGGTCGATCCCGATCGCCGCTTCCTCGCCTTGCACCTCCGCCCGATGCTCGCGCGTTTGGGCACGCTCTCGCTGCCCGCGCCCTTTTCGCATCTCACGGTGACCGAGACGGGCGACACCGAAGTGACCCTCGTGCTCACGGGCGCAAAACCCTCCGACGGCCAGCGCCTCGCGGTGGCGTTGCGCCCGCCGCGGGCCGGCGCGGCGAGCTTCGATTCGTTCAGCATGCAGGTGCTCGATCGGCAAGGCGATCCTCTCGCTGCGCTGGCCGCGCTGCGCGCCTTGTGGAGCGCGTTTGCGGAAGGCCATCACCGCGTGCTGCACCCCATGGGCGACGACGCGACGATGCCCGTGAGCCGCACGATCGGCGCGAGGCTGATGCGGCTTCGCGAGCGGGCGCCGTTCGGTGAGCTGGTGTGGCGCGACGTGATCGTGAGCGAGGGTGGGCGCCGCGCCGAAGCGATGTTCGAGGGCCCCGCCGGCGAGCGAACGACGGTGTGGCTGACCGAGCAAGGCGGAAAGCCGGCCGGCGGTTATCGCGTGGACTCCGGAGAAGCGACACCGGCGCTGGTGGAAGGGCTCCGGGCCATCATGGCAGCGCTGCGGCCGAAGGTGGAGACGGTCGCGACGATGTGATGAATCAAGGGCGGCCGAGAAACCATCACCTCCGCAAAGGCTCTCTCCACCGCTCCGACGCTCGATCGAGCGCCGCCATTTCATCTTCGCGCAACACGAGACCGAGCGCGGCCGCGTTGCTCTTCGCCTGCGCGCCTGTCTTGGCGCCTGCGAGCGGCACCACACCGTCCTTGGCCGTCAGCCATGCGAGGGCCACTGCGCCCGGTGGTTTGTCACCGTGCGCGGCGCCGATGTCGCGGAGCAGGCGCACGAGAGGCGCGGCGGCCCGGAGGCTCTCTTCGGAGAACTCCGCATGTCCGGCCCGAGGGCCGATGGGGCGTTGACCGACATCGTATCTGCCGCAGAGAATCCCCTGCTCCAAAGGGCTGTAAGCGAGCAGCGTCACGCCGAGCTCGCGGCACGCATCGAGCACGGCATTCGCCTCGGGGGCGCGGTGCATCAGGCTGTAATGCACTTGATTCGAGGCCAAGGAGATTCCGTATCTGGACAACGAGGCATGGGCCTCGCGCATCTCGTCGGCGCTGAAGTTGCTGACGCCGACCGCACGCGCCTTGCCGGACTCGACGGCGCGGGCGAGCTCGCTCATGAGCGCGTCGATGGAGGCCATGGTCCGATCGGGCCAGTGGATTTGATGGAGGTCGACGTGCGGGAGGCCGAGGCGGCGGAGGCTCGCGTCGAGCGCGCGGGGCAGGAGGCGCGCGGTGCGGCCGGGGAGCAGGCCGAATTTGGTGGCGACGAGGAGGCTCCCGCCGCGCTTGCGCACGAGCCAGCCGAGGATCTTTTCGGACTCGCCGTCGCCGTAGACCTCGGCGGTGTCGAAGAGATCGACCCCCGCATCCACGCTCTCGGCGAACGCGTCCACGACGTCGCGCGGGCCGTGATCCTGTTCGTAGCCCCAGTAACGACGCTCACCCCAGGCCCAGGTGCCGACGCCGATCGGTGCGGCGAAGAGGCTGCTTCGTCCGATGCGTACACGTGACGAGAGTGTGTCGGCGGAGCGCACGTGTGGAGACGCTAGCACACGCTTGAGTCGCGACGCGGCTCGTGCGACGCCGAAACCATGACCGATTCCACGTCACCGTTCGCGCTGCAGGATTCGTTCGAGCCGGGCGAGGTCGCCGCCGGGGTGAGGCTGGGTCGCCTCGAGGCGCAGTACGAGGAGCTGTTCTCCGAGGTGATCGAGGACGGGATCATCACCCCCGAAGAGCGCGCCCAGCTGGAGCGCGCCGCCGAGTCGCTCGGGCTCGATCGCGATCGCCTGCACCAATTGGAGCGCGCGCTCACCGCGGCGTACGAGACGCGGCGGCGCGTGCGCGTGCGCGAGATCGCGCCGGCCGAGGTGGCCGCGAGCGAGGCCGCCAAGACGGCGCCCGCGGGCGAGCCCTCCGCGGCCGATGCGCGCGTCGAGGTGCTGACGCGTTACATCCAGACGCTCGAGGCGCGCATCACCGAGCTGGAGAACGAGCTCGAAGACCTGCGGGCGCGCACGGCGACGGACGTGGATCTTCGTGGCTCGCTGCCGAGCATCGCGGGCGGTACCGAGGCCGACAATCCCGAGGAGCTGCTCCAACGCCTGCGGCCCGATCCACGCGACACCGATCTCCTGCGTGCGCTCCACCGCGCCTTCGTCAAGCGCGGCGAGGCCGACCGCGCGTTCTGCACGGCGCACGCGCTCGTGTATTTGGGGACGCCCGACCAGGAGATTCGCGACGTCTATGCGCGCCACCGAGGCGAGGGTCTGGTGCGCCCGAGCGCGGCGCTCTCGCGCGAGGCGTGGCATCGTCTCTTGGTCCATCCCGATCAGGAGCCGCTCGTGGGCGAGATCTTCGCGGCCGTGCTCGGGCCGGTGCTGCTCGGGCGCATCGCGGCCCATCGTCGCGATGGGACGCTGCCCCGCCTCGATCCGGCGCAGCGCCACGATGCATCGACGTCGACGGTGAGCGCGGTGCGTTCGTTCGGTTGGGCCGCGGCCATCCTCGGCGTACAGCTTCCGCCGCTGTTCGCCGATCCCGCGGCCACCGAGGCCGCGCGCATGATCCCTGGGACCACGCCGGCGGTGCGCCTCGGCAAGCCCGCGCTCTCGGGCCGCACGCCGGCGGAGCTCGCGTTCCTCGCGGGCGAGCACCTCGCGTACTTCCGCGACGACGCCTTCATGCGCGCGCTCTTCGACGGCATCCCCGAGCTCGAGGACGTGTTCCTCGCCGCGCTCTTCATCGGCAATCCCAACATCCCGCTGACGCCGCCGGTGCGGGCCCGCGTGACACCGCTCTCGCAGGCCATCGAGCCGCTGCTCGATGCCGTGCAGATCGATCGCCTCCGCGGCGCGTTCCTCCGCTTCGTCGAGCAGGGCGGGCGCACCAACCTGCAGCGGTGGGCCAGCGCCATCGACGCCACCGCGGCGCGCGCGGGCCTCCTCCTCGCCAACGATCTCGTCGCGGCGGACACCGTCCTGCGGCTCGAGGATCCGAGCCACGTGGACGAGCGGATCAACGATCTGTTGCTCTTCACGGTGGGCGATCGCTACGCGAAGCTGCGCAAGCAGATCGGGATCGCGGTGGCGTGACCGTTGACGAGGGCGGCCGGACCGCGCTTTGCTCGCGCACACCACCGATGAGCAAACCGTTCGTCGCCCTCGCCTTCGCCGCCGCCACCATCGCCCCGAGCGTCGCGCACGCGCAGCAAGCGTATGGCGCGCCGCCGCCCCTGCCGCCTCCGCCGCCCGGCTACGCGTTCCCAGGCGAGCCGCCGTCGAATGGCCTCGGGCTCATCATCACCGGCAGCATCTTCACCGGCATCGGTGGCATCAACCTGCTCACGTCGCCCATCTGCACGTCGAGCGCGCTCATCAGCCGCAGCAGCCGCACGCCGTGCCTCGCGCTCTCCCTCGGGGTCGGCATCGGCTTCTTGGCGGCCGGCATCCCGATGCTCGTCGTGGGCGTCGGCCGGCGCAACGCCTTCCGCCAGTGGAAACAGGAGCACGGCATCATCGGCAAGCTCGGCGACATCGGGTTCACGCCCGCGCCCGGCGGCGGCTCGATGACATGGCAAACGTCGTTCTGATTGCTTGAATCAGGGCCAGCTCGCGGCCCCATCATGATCATCGTTCGGCGCGGGGTTTGGGGCCGCTCGCGGCCCCATCGCCATCATGCGCGCGGTCGCGACTCGAGCAGCGCGCGGAGCTTCTTGGTGATCAGGTACGCGTCGCCTGGCCAGCGTGCCGACAGGTAGCGCCCGTCCTCCACCACCATCGCGGGGCTGTCGTCGGTCTCGGTGCCGCGTGCCACCAGCGTGCGCGAGCCGCGCACGAATTGCCGCGCGGGATCGTGCAGCGCCGCGCGGACCTCGTCCTCCACGTAGGCATCGTAGGTCCGGTAATACCGGCCGAGCTTCCACGCGGTCAGGTAATACGCCGTGCGCTCCATGTACTTCGGCAGGCACGTGGTGCGGACGTCCGCGAGCACGCTCGCGCCGTCTTCTTCACGGGTGCGCGCGAGGACCAACACGCCGTGACAGATGGCGGCGACGGGGCGGCCGGTGCGCCAGAAGCCGAGCACCTTCTCACGCAGCGCAGCGCTGCCGAGGTATTGCCGCATGCCCGGCGCGTGACCACCGGGCAAGAAGAGCGCATCGTACGCGAGCGGCTCGACGTCGGCCCACGCCATGGGCTTGTCGAACTCGGGAGAGGCTTCCATCTGCGCGTAGAACGCCTTCGGCTCCGGCTCGGCGCCGAGCTGTCCGAAGAGCACGCCCGTGAGCAGCAGCGGATCGGCCTCCGCGCGCGTGCCGCGCTCGGTGGCGAGGACCACCTCGTGCCCGGCGCGCGTGAGCAGGCGCCAAGGCACGGCGACCTCGGTGACGTCGAAGTCGCGATCGGGCAGCGGGAGGAGGACCCGGCTCACTTCTCTTCGTCGTCCTTGGTCGCGGCGCCGACGAACCAGTCTTTGCGATCGGCGAAGAGGACGTTGAAGGTGGTGAGCGATCCGTAGCACCCCGTGATGTACGCCTGGAGCTGCACCTTGTCGGCGTCGCTGAGATCGGGGTGGCTGTTGAGCTTCTGCTCGAGGACGCGGAGCTTGTCGCGCACCATGACGATCTTGTGGAAGAAGGCGTCGAGGGGGACGCGCTTCTCCGACGTCCCGGCTTTGCCGGGCTTGATGATGATCTCACCGCCCTCCCAGCGATTGCCGAGCTCGGCGTCGCCGAGGCCGAGCTCCTCCGAGAGAACTTCACGCAGCACGCGCCGGAAGTCGCCGATGTCCATGTCGATGTCGATCTCCTGGGGAAGCGGGGGCCGAAGGGGGAGCTGGGCAGGGGCGGGCGACGTCGATGTCGATCGCGCCTCACGCGGCGCCCCCGATCGCGATCGCGGCTCACCCGCGGCGCGCGGTGGAGGCGGAGGCGCAGCGCCCCCACGGGGACGGTAGCGCGAGCAGGTCGATCGCTCGCTCAACGGCGGCGGATAGACGTTGAGCGCGCACTCGCCGACGCGCCCTTTTTGCGGGTCCGTTCGCGCCCGGGTGAAGGCGCCGCAGCTCCCGCATCGGCCTTCGAGCTCACTCACGCGGCACACGTTATCATCCCTGCGCCGAGGCGTTCGTTCGATTGGACGAGCGCGGCGATCGAACGGGACCGAACGCGACGGGCTGCGCTCTTCCGGAGGATCGCGAGCATCGCCGAAATCGTATTTCGCACATCATCGGTGCGTGGGTGCACGGCGCGGGCGGACGGCGCGAGCCGATGCGACGACGCCGGCGCGCGCGCTATGCTGGCCGCCATGCGCCGTACCTTCGCCGTCACCGCCGCGCTCGTCCTCCTCGGCTGCGCCGAGGCCGCTCCGCCTCCTGCGGCCGCGCCTCCGGCCGTAAGCGCGACGCCGGCGGCGAGCGCGACGCCGGCGGCGGCGCCCATCCGGTTCATCGAGGACGACCTCGCGGCCGCGACGGCCAAAGCACGCGCCGAAGGCAAAGCGCTCTTCGTCGATGCGTGGGCCCCGTGGTGCCACACGTGCTTGAGCATGAAGAACTTCGTCTTCACCGATCCCGCGCTGCGCCCCCTCGCCGATCGCGTGGTCTTCGCTTCGATCGACACCGATCGACCGGACGCGGCCGCGTTCCTCGATCGGCACACGGTGAAGGCGTGGCCGACGTTCTTCGTCATCGATCCCAAGACCGAGAACGTGGTCGGCTATTGGGCTGGATCGGGATCGCTCCGCGAGATGCGCGGCTTCATCGAAGAGAGCCTCTCGCTGATGCGCGGCGCCGCGACGGATCCGGCCTCGCGCGCCTACGCCGAGGCCCGCGCCGCGCACGCAGCGGGGAAGCTCGATCAAGCCGCGGCCGCCTACGAGCGAGCCATCGCGGCGGCGCCGGCATCGTGGCCGAGCCGGAGCGCGGCGCTGCTCGGCCTCATCGAAGCGCTCGCGGGCGCGAAGGCGTGGGCCGCGTGCGTGCGCGTGGGTCAAGCGCACGCCGCGGAGATCCAAGGGTCCTCGGCGCCTTCGGACTTCTCGTCGTACCTCCTCACGTGCGCGGGCAAGCTCCCCGCAGGTCCCGATCAGACGGCCGCGCGCACCACCGCCGTCGCGCGCCTCCGCGATTTCACGGCCCATCCGCCGGCCGACGCGAGCATCGACGATCGCCAAGACGCGCTCGACATCCTCTCGAGCGCCCTCGCCGATCTCGGTGATGCCGACGGCGCCCGCCGCACCCAAGAAGCTCGGCTCGCGCTGCTCGAGCAAGCCGCGAAGGCGGCCGCGTCCCCCGAAGTGGCGCATACGTTCGATTACGCGCGCGCCAATACGTACGTGGCGCTCGGCCGCGTCGACGAAGCCGTACGCATGTTGGAGCAGCGCGAGCGCGAGCTGCCGGAGAGCTACGAGCCGCCGGCTCGCCTCGCGGGCGTGCTCTACAAGGCCGGCCGGCTGCCCGAGGCGAAGGCCGCCGTGGAGCGGGCCATCGCACGATCGTACGGCCCGCGCCGCCTCCGCTACGTGCAGCTCGCCGCGGACATCCACGCCAAGATGGGTGACCAGGCGGGCGCGCTCAAGCTGGTGCGCGACGAAGTGAAGGGCTGGGAATCGCTGCCTCCGGGACAGGCGAGCCCCGAGCGTCTCGCCGAAGCGCGGCGGCGCCTCGCCGAAGCCGAAAAGGCCGCAACGCACTGACGCGCGCCGCCCTCTGCGCGCCGTTGTTGCGTATCGGCGCTCCTCGCCCGCGTGAAGCATGTCCATCGTGTCGCCGCGGCGATTCATGGCCTCGAAAGGCACGACATTTTGTCGCATCGAGGCATTCGTCGGGCGCCAAGCGTGTCCAGCCGGGCAAAACGTCCGATTTCGCCATCGGCCTCGGGCTTGCTCTGCGCGGCTGCCAATGCAGGCGAGGACTCTTTCGGAGAGCTCACCCGACTACGTGAGCATCGTCTCCGTTCATACGGAGACGCTCGATGGTTTGCAGCATTACCTCGGACAGGCGGGGATTCCGTCCCGCACCACGAGGACCGTGGACAATCTGTTCGAAGCCGCTCCGGCGCATGCCACGACGATTCTGATCTTCCCGGACGATTTCCCCGATGGAGCCGTGATCGCGCTCGTGGACGCCCTGCGCCGCGCGCGGCCACGTCTCTTGATTCTGCTCGTCACCCGGGCCCCGGCTCGGTTCCGCGCTTCGTTCTCGGCAAACGAGTCTCGATCGCTCATGCCGTTGGTCCTGCCCAAGCCATTGCGCGGGAGCATCGTCCTCGACGCGATTCGCGGGCACGCCGCGGGGCGCGAGCTCTGAGCCATGGTGTCGCGGACATCATCCATCGATGCGGCTTCTGGCAAAGCCGCGAGCGTCGTCGTCGCGCATGCGCTGCGACGCGCGTTCGAGAAGGGTTATGGCGGCAGCGATCTCCGCGCCGACGTGCTCGCCGGCATCGTGGTGGGCATCGTGGCGCTGCCCCTCTCGATGGCGCTCGGAATCGCCGTCGGGGTCGCGCCGCAGCACGGCCTTTATACGGCCATGGTGGCAGGCGCGAGCGTGGCGCTGCTCGGAGGTTGCAAGTTCCAGGTCACCGGGCCGACCGCTGCATTCATCGTCATCCTCGCGCCCATCGTGACCCGACATGGCCTCTCGGGCCTGCTCACGGCGGGCTTCATGGCGGGTCTTCTGCTCATCGCCATGGGCGCGGCGCGGCTCGGAAGCCTCATCAAATACATTCCCTCGCCGGTGACCACGGGGTTTACCGCCGGCATCGCGACGGTGATCGCGACGCTCCAAATCAAAGATGCCTTCGGGCTCTCCGTGCCGCACATGCCGGAGTCCTATGTGGAGAAGGTCAGTGCCCTCTGGCACGCGCGCGGCTCGATGGCGTGGTGCGAGCCGATCATCGCGGCGGCGACGCTCGCGATGCTGCTCGTGATCCCGCGGCTCACGAAGAAGGTCCCCGCTCCGCTGATCGCCATCTCCATCGCGGCGGCGAGCGTCGCGGCGCTCCACACCTTCGCGCCATCACTCTCGGTGGCCACGATTGGAAGCCGATTCCACACCACGGTGAACGGCGTCGACGTGGCCGGCATCCCCTCGGTGTTGCCTGCGCCGGCCTTTCCGTGGGGGAGCGGGCTCACGTTTCACCTCGTGCGCGAGCTGCTCCCTGCGGCCTTTGCGATTGCCATGCTGGGTGCCATCGAGTCGCTGCTCTCCGCCGTCATCGCCGATGGGATGACGGGCACGAAGCACGACCCGAATGCCGAGCTCGTCGCGCTCGGGATTGGCAATCTCCTGGCGCCCATCTTCGGTGGAATCGCCGCGACGGGCGCGCTGGCGCGGACGGCGACCAACATCCGCGCGGGCGCGCGCTCGCCGCTCGCCGCCGTGACCCACGCGGCCGTCGTGCTCCTCGCGATTCTGTTCCTCGCGCCGCTCTTGGCCCACGTGCCGATGGCCTCGCTGGCCGCGCTCCTCTTGCTCGTCGCCTGGAACATGTCGGAGGCACGTCACTTCGTGGGTGTGCTCCGAATCGCGCCGAAGAGTGACGTCATCGTCCTCCTGACGTGCTTCCTCCTCACGGTCTTCTTCGACATGGTCGTCGCGGTGTCGGTGGGCATCGTGCTCGCGGCGATGCTGTTCATGCGACGGATGGCGGAGATCACGGAGACCAAGCTCACCCTCGACAACACGGTGGAGACCGGTTCCATCGCGCTGCCGCCCGGCGTCGGTTACTACGAGGTCAATGGCCCTCTCTTCTTCGGCGCAGCGCAGAAGGCGATGGAGGCTTTGCACGCGAGCGAGGGAGACACGTTCGACGTCTTGGTGCTCGACATCGGCCGATCGCGGGTCATCGACGTCACCGGGTTCACCGCGCTGGAGAGCGCCGTCCTCGCGCTGATTCAGCGAGGAAAGGTGGTGATCATCGCCGGGCCGTTGCCGAAGCCCCAGCGCATCTTCGAGAAGGCGAACCTCCCGAAGAAGCACGCCGCTCTACGCGTGGCCGGCGATCTCGACCAGGCGCTCGCCATGGCCGGTGCGCTCACGTCCTCATCAGCGCGGCCGCGCAGCAGCTTGCGTTGACCTGCCCCTCATTCACACGGTCGACGACTTCGCCCTCCCTCATGCGTCCGGACGCGACGAACGCCAGGTCCGAAGCGGCGAAGCGCGCTGGAAATCTCGGGTGGATCGCGGGGTGGTGGGGCCCCAGCGGCTTTGCCAGGGGCGTGGGGCGTAGGGCGGCGAAGCCGACCCGAAGCCCCGCATGAAGACTGGGGCGGCGGGGACGCGAGCTCCCGCCGTGTGAATCAGGCGCCGCCGTGGCGTGCGGCGTGGCGCTGGATCGTCCTGACGCTGATGCCGAGGCGCGCGGCCGCCCGCGCGCGATTGCCATGCTCGAGCGCGATGGCCGCATCGATGATCTGCGCGACGAGGCGATCGAGCGGCTCGTCGAGGGAGATCGTGAGCGCTCCATCCGCGGGCGGCAGGGCGGGCGCGCTCTGCTGCGCGGCCGCTTGCTGGAGCACGGGAGGGAGATCGCGGACGCGCACCTGCTTTCCGCCGCGCAGGAGACAGAGCATCTCCACGACGTTGCGGAGCTCGCGCACGTTGCCGGGCCACGCATACGCGAGGAGAGCCGCCTTCGCGCCGCGCGAAAGCCGCGGAACATTGGCTCCATGCTTGGCCGAGAGCTGGGTGAGAAACTGCGCGAGGAGCGACCCGATGTCGGGGGCACGCTCGCGCAGCGGAGGCACGGTGATGGTGATCCCTTGGATGCGATAATAGAGGTCCGCGCGAAAGCGCCCTTCACGGACCTCGTCCTCCAGCGGGCGCAGCGTCGCGAAGAGCAAACGCACGTTCGCCTGGACCTTCACCGAGCCGCCGACCCGCATGAAGCGCCGGTTCTCCAGGAAGCGCAGGAGCTTGGCCTGCATGGCGAGCGGCATCTCGCCGACCTCGTCGAGGAACAACGTCCCTGCCTCCGCGGCCTCGACCTTCCCCCTCGCGCGCTCCACCGCGCCGGTGAAGGCGCCCTTCTCGTGGCCGAAGAGCTCGCTCTCGAAGAGCGACTCGGGGATGGCCGCGCAATTGATGGGGATGAAAGGCCCCTTTCGCCGGTCGGAGAGCTCGTGGATGCGGCGCGCGAGGACTTCCTTTCCCGTCCCGCTCTCGCCGATCAGCGTGACGGCCACGTCCTTGGGGGCGACCGACTTCAGCACGTCGTCGAGCCGGCGCATGGCCGACGATTTCATCACCGGAGTGAACGCCTCGTCCGCCGGTCGCTTCATCGCGTCCCTGCCTAGCACGCCGGGCGGCGTCGAGCGGAGCCCGTTTGCAGCACGCTCCGGCTCGCCCGCCGGCTTCGCGCAGAATCATCGACGATCGCGCCGCGCGAGACGCTCGGGCTCCTCACAACGTCGGGAGATGGCTCGGCGCACGCCCGAGCGGAAACGCCTGCTCGATCCGGCGCACGTCCTCCTCCGAGAGCACGATCTCCGCGGCACGCGCATTCTCGACGGCGTGCTCTCGGCTCGCTGCCTTGGGGATGGCGAACACGGCAGGATTGCGGATCAGGAATGAAAGCGCGATCTGGTGCGGCGTGGCGCCGTGCGCCCGCGCGATGGCCGCGAGCACGCGGCCGCCGGCGCTCGAGGGGCTGGGAAACTCGCCTGATCCGAAGGGGCTGTAGGCCTGGAGCGCGACGTCGTGACGCTCGCACCAAGGGAGCACCGCATGCTCGATGGCGCGCTCCTCCAAGTGATAGAGCACTTGATTGGCGACGATGCCGCGCGGCCCCGCGACGGCGAGAGCCTCGTCGAGCTCGCGGGTGTCGAAGTTCGACAATCCCCAATATCGAATCTTCCCTTTTTGCCGCAGCTCTTCGAAGGCCGCGATGGTGTCGGCGATCGGGTGCGATCCGGGCCAATGGAGCAGATACACGTCGATGCGATCCGTGCCGAGGCGCGCGAGGCTCCTCTCGCAGGCCGCGATCGTCCCGCGCCGCGAGGCGTTCGACGGCAGCACCTTGGTCACGAGGAACACCTCGTCGCGGCGCCCGGCGATGGCCTCGCCGACGATGCGCTCGACCGCGCCTTCGCCGTACATTTCGGCGGTGTCGATCATCGACATGCCCGCGTCGAGGCCGGCGCGCAGGGCCGCGACGGCCTTTTCGCGCGGCCCCCGCTCGAGGTTCCACGTGCCCTGACCGATGACGGAGACGGCCTCGCGGGAGAAGCCTAAGGGGCGATGTTTCATCGCGCGGAGGATACCGCATCACGCGCCCTCGGCCCTCCCCGACGAGCGCCGCGCATCAGGCGATCAGCGGCGAGCGCGCCTCGCCAAACGCTTCACCCGCTTCACCGTCGGCTCGATCTCCACGCGATCGGCGAGCCGCTTCCACCAGGGCTCGCGCGACAGGCGGAAGCGATCGATGGCCAGGATGGGCAGGCTCGCGGCCACACCGTAGGCGACGTGGGTGACGAACGACGTGAGCACGCGGCCCGCGCCCTGCTTGTGCACCGGCCGCACGAGGCCGGTGCCGGGTAGATAAGCGACGTACTCGACCGCCCAAACGAGCGCGCCGAGCCCGGCCCCGGCGAGCACCGTGTCGCGCGGGCGCTTGACGTGGAGCCCGCTCACCGCGAGACCGAGCAAGCTCCCCCAACCGATGTTGTAGGCCCAATGGAGCCCCGTGGAGACGCGATCGTGCGTGCGCCACGGCAAGGGTCGACCGCGGATCCCTTCGAGCCGATTCAAGATCACCTCGGCTGGATCGCGGCTCGGCGCAGGAGGCTTCAGCTTCTCCGGCATCTTGCGACCGAGCGCCATCGTCTGCTTGATGAGCAGCGTGCCGAGGACGCCGCCGAGCGCGCCCTCCGCCGTGTGCACCACGAAACCGTCTCGCATGCTCCCCTCCCTCGGGCTCGCTTCGTTGCAGTCGCCGTACCGCGACCTCGCAAGCTGAGGCCCGCCCGGTACATCGGTTGCACCGACGGCCCTCTCGCGGCGCACAGGCGAGCTCTCCGCGCCGCGAAAAGGGGGCGCCTCATGGCCGAGAAGACGTCCGATCTGCTCCTGGATCGGCTCATCGAAGGAGGCGTACGCGTGGTGTTCGGCCTGCCCGCCGACGGCATCAACGGCGTCATGGAAGCGCTGGCCCGCGGCGAGCCGAGCCGCCCCCCAATCGTGCTCACCATCTTCCGGGACGAGATCCGCAAATACTTCTGATCCTCCCAAGACCGCGCAGTCACGCGCTCGATCCGGTCCGCGTCGTCACGGGCCGGATCGAGCGCGCCACCTTGGGAATGAGGTCACCGTTTCTGGCATTTGAGACTTCGCCGAGCACCTCGCGGCGGCGAGATTCGGTATCTCCGTCGCGCATCCGTCGATGGCCGGCGGCAGCCTCCGCCAGATTCGATATCAGCGCAACACGATATCAGCGCGACACGACATCAACACGCAGCCCGCGCCGTCTCGAAGCCGCGCGAATCGCATCACCAGCAGCCGCCGCCACCGCCGCCGCACCCGTGGCCCCAACCACCACCGCCCCAGCCGCCACCGCCGCAACCGCCGCCCCAGCCACCTCCCCAACCACCGCCGCATCCGCCCCAGCCACCGCCGCCGCAACCGTGGCCCCAGCGGTAGCCATAGCCCCACTCACCGCCGCCGCCGCCGCAGCAAGCCTGCCCGACCTCGCCAATCGATTCATCGTCGTTGGCCGGCTCGGCCTTGATCGGGCTCTCTTCGGGAATGGCAACCTCACCGTCCGCCGTCACCGCCGCCGGCGCTTCCCCCTCGTCTTCCACGGGGCTCACGCACCCCACACCGAAGAACGCCGCCGAAATCGCCAGAGCCAGCCCAAACACCATCTCGTCCAAAGAGCGCATCATCGTCTCCCCCTGTCACCGATTGCGTGTCTCGTGAGCCCTCCGGCGCGGCCCGCGTCATCACGCCTCGGCCCCCCTCCGTCGTCCTCACACCCACTCCTTCAGCAAGGGTCGATCCACCCCATCCCAAGCCGCTCTCCACCGCCAATCGCCGCATTCGCCGCGAATCCAGGGCTCCTCGGCATGCCACCACCGCTCCGCGAAGCCCCCGACCGCGACCTCCGACTGCGATCGGAGCCCGAAGCCGCCCTCAGCGTCTGGCGCCCGACACGGGCCACACATCATGCCTCATGAGCTTGCTCGCTCGGCGCGATGTTCACGATCGTCGTTCTCCAGCGCTCGACCAAGTTTACAGCCTCTCCGAGATGCGGACTGGGAGCAGTGCGGTTAGCAGAGAGACGAATCAGGTGGTCTGGTGCAAAGTGAAGATCCAGGAGCCGACGAATCGGAAGGCCCTCTCGAGCTCAGCTGCTGAGGGTTTAAGGCAACGCTTGAGCTTCCGCTTCTGTTGTTGATACCGTCCATTCGAGAACATCACGAAGCAGGCTCCTCTGCTCCACCGACAGGGACGAACACCAATGAGTCGCTATGGCCATCTCGCTTGCAGCGAGTGCCGCACCCATCTGTGGTTGGGCAAAGCAGTCTGGACGGAGGACGACAAGGTCTCCTCTTTTCATCGGGCGCTCGGCGATTGTCCTTCCAATGCGGAGCAGGCGGCATTGACGCGCTCCCTGTGGAAGTTCCTGGCAGACCACGCGGGCCATCCACTACGCGTCTTGGTGGAGGGCGAAGCCGGATACGAGGCCATCGACGATGCGTGGGTGGAGATCGGCGGCGACGCGACGAACGACGTGCCGTTCGATCGGTATCTCGCAGGTTGGAAGGGGTGAACGCGCGGGTCGACGACCACGGTCGTCGTGAAGGCGCTCAGCAAGCTTTGCCACAGGTAAGGCCACTGCCGCGGACGCGTCGCCGTCATCGTGCGCGATTGCAGGGCGGTCGCGTTGGGATGGTCCCGGGAATCTGATAGGGTTCATCCATGCTCGATCGCCGCGCCCTGCTCACCGCCGCTGCGACGCTGGCGCTCCCGCGGCTTGCCTTCGCTGGCAAAGCTGCCGCTGCGGCGCCGATCCCGCCGCTGCCTTTGACCATCGGTGTCGTCGCGAACGGTGGTGTGCCCGTGCGCGATGCGACGTGGGTGGACGAGCAGGTCACCGAGGCTCAGGCGCTCTTCACGCCGCTCGGGATCTTGCTCTCCCGCGTCGGATCGAGGCCCATCGCTTCGGCGCACGGGAAGCTGGAGAGCCGCGCCGATCGCGATGCCCTGGCCGCCCTGCTGGAGCCGAAACGCATCAATGTCTTCATCGTCGATTCGCTGCGCGACGTCGATGATCCCAGGCTCCATCGGATGGGCGTCCATTGGCGCAACCGCCAGCGGCTCGCGCAGCACTACGTCATCGTCGCGGCCAGCGCGCGGCCGAGCACGCTGGCGCACGAGCTCGGCCACTATTTCGGCCTCGATCACAGCAGCGTAAAAGACAACGTCATGAGCTACGAGCGCAGCGGCGGCGCCGTTTTCTTCGACGATCGGCAGGCCGAGCGGATGCGGGGAACAGCCCGCATGTACGTCGGCGGCAAGCACCTCGACACCGCCGCTCCGCCTGCCCCGGCGCCATGAAGCGAGCTCAGGGCGCGATGGAGATCCACGTCGGAAGCTCGGTCGTCCCGCTCGTGGCGCGCACGACGGCGCGGTAACGGCCCGTGGATCCGGCCGGCAACGTGACGTTCACGGAATTGAAGGTGCAGCTCCCGCCAGCGTTGGTTGCGGTGATTCGGCCGCCGCCCACGCGCTCGCCCAAGCCGTACGAACCCATTCGATAGATGTCCACGTAGCCGTCCGCGCCGCTCCCCGGCACGCATGCAGCGCTCGTCCCCGCGGAGATGGTGAATGCCGGCGTGGAGACCGCGGTGAAGTTGACGATCCATCGCTTGCACGCATTGGCCGCCACGCCGCCGGCCGGGCTCGCGGCGCTGTACACCGTCGGGGCCGTGTAGGAGCCGGTCGTGTCCGGAGAATCCAAGAGGCAATCGAACACCGACTTGAGGGCGCGGGCCACGCTCGTCCCGGCACCGGAGATGTTGCGCAGCGTATTCGACTGTTCGATCTGAATACCTCGGCTATTCACCGGCAAACGATTGACGAAGTTGTCCGGATCCATGCCGCGCAGATCGGTGAAGTCGAGCGCGCTCCCGCTCACGGGATCCACGGTCTGGAAGAGATCGTACGCGGCCCGGATGGTCACGTTTTGCGAGCGGTGGATCTCGTCTTCGATGTTCTCCGCGATGCCGCGGCGGAAGAGGAGCGTCGGATCCGTGGCCGGCGGCGCCACCTGCCCTCCTCCGCCCACCACCACGTCGAACGGCGGGACGTCGGCCGCCTTCGTGGTGTCGCTGTACCCGTGGAACGAAGCCGCATATCTGTATTTGATGGTCCGGTTGATCAGCGGATCGAGCGCCAGGAAGCTGTGTTCGCTGATATCGGCAGCGGTGATGTGGAACGAGTCGAACGGGGTGTCGGAGTCGCCGGGCGTGGCCGCAAAGTCGTTGTGATACCGCGCCAGCCAAAGGGCATTGCGGGGCTCGGCGACTTGACGGATCCAATCGATCTGCGACTCCGTCGGGATCTCCAGCGCACCGTGAGGCGCGGTGTAGATCACGGTGGATGCCGTGTCGTCGTACGACCACTCGCGCACGTCGTTGGTGAAGGCTTCGAGCGGTGTGGCCATGGGCGCTGCCACGCCTGCAACGCCTCCGTGCTCGTCGGTTAGGGTGACGCCGGTGATGGGCGCCGTGGGGCCGACGCGCTTTTGCCGCGTGGTCGGGTGCATCTGGACCTTGCCGTCGTTCACCGCGCCGGCGGAGAGGAACTGATCATCGATGGTGCAGAGCGAGAGTCGCCCCGTCGTCTTGATGATGCGGAGTTGGCGCAGCGTGCCGCCGAACTGGTTCGCGCGGCTTTGCGTCAGCCGGCAGTGCTCGCGCGGAACGTTGCTGTTGTCCTCCAGGGTCATGTTCGCGAGCGACACGGCTTCCCGCGCTTCGCCCACCGAGTCGACCGGAGCCTCGCAGCCCGCCGCGCTCACCACCATGCTCAGAACGACACTGCTCAAAACGATGTTTCTCACGTGCTCACCTCCGAGCGCCCCTTGTGCAGCTCGAGTGCCACGCTCATCACGCGCGAAAATCGCGGAAATCGGGCCGATTTGCGATCTGGGCTCGTCGTCGATGCTGTGTGCTTGCACGTGCGCGCACAGCGCACGGTGCACGCCGCACACGGGTGCAGCGAAGCCCGAACAGCCGCGCGCTCGCGAGGCCGTCGCGGGATCAGCGGTGAGCATGTCGGCGCTCGCGCACGTGCGCCGACGGCCTCGCTGACCTCGCTCGAAGGACGGGCGCGCATGTGCTCACGCAGGCAAGCGAGCGCGCGAGGGCAGCGAGCCAATCCTTTACGGCGCCGCGTGTCGCAGGCGCATGTTCGACGTCGAGCACGAGGCCGCACCGCATCGCTTACGGACCTGGATGCGGCGACGGTGGCACTGGGTGCCCGTCGCCACGCTGGCGGTCTTCGTGTCCGGCTATGTCTTCACGGCCCTGCACGCTACAGGGGAGATCACGTATTGGATCTGCCTCGCGGAGACGCCCAGGGCGGCGTTCGTCGCGCAGAAGCCGAAGGGTCGGGGGCTCGTCCTCGATGTGTGGTGGGCCGGCGGCGTCGCGGGGCTCAACGAGCATGTCGTGCTCCATGACGACCACCGCGTGGTGACGACGACGGCTCACCCGCGTACGCGCACCGAGGAGGTCAGGCACGACGAGACGACGGCGCGGCTCGTGGCACTCGCGCACGAGATCGAGCCCTACGCATGGCCGCCGCCCGATCCTTGCCCGCGCCGGCGGGGCAGCGACGCCATGGGGGGAGGGTACAAGTTCTACGGGGTCGGCTCGCGACCGCCCACGGAGGCGGAGCGCGCGGAGATCAAGAAGCTGAGCGCGACGCTGTTCGGGCGGTTCCCTCGAGCGCCGATGCCCCTAGCTCCAGCGCCGTCGGCAAGCACGACACCGTGACCCGCTCGCGGGCGCGACGATGGGAAGGCCACCCAGGCGGATGCCTGGTGCGAGGATGCGCCGAGCAGCGAGCGACCCAGGGGGCCAGCCTCGCGCCGCCACGAGCACCGATGAGGGCTCACGGGCGACCACTTCGCTGACGCTCATCACGTCTGCAAGGAGCGTCGCGGGCCGTGTGGCTCCGCGACGCTTCGAGCGCGGCTCGACCTTTCGGTCGGAGGGGCCGAGGGCCCCGATTCATCATCTGTAGCGCGTCCAGGAAGATTCGAACTTCCGACCCCCGGCTTCGTAGGCCGATGCTCTATCCAGCTGAGCTATGGACGCCCGACACCGCGTTGCAGAGCGTGCTCTGCTTCGCGACGAGGGACACGCCGTTTATGCTTTGGCGTCGAGAATGTCAAGCATTGCTATGCGGGTGGGGTCGGAAATTTTCTGGAGGCCCGCCAAGATGCGGGCGATCGCGGCATCGAGCCCGCCTCCGCGGCCCGGCCCCCGGGGCATGCAGGCCACAAAAGCGAGATGCGCGACGCTCCCCATCGGGAAGGTCGCGCATCGAAGTGCGTGAAGGTCGAGAAAGATCGAAGGGAAGCCGTAAGCCAAGCTCTCGCAAGCGAAGCCGCACCAGCAAGACGCCAAGACGGCCAAGTTGGGCCGGACAGCCCGAAGGATCAGCCCGGCCCGAGAGCAAGCGACGCCAAGCACGACCCGTGATCGATCACCAAGACCACGGGAGGTCACGAAGCCAACGAGTGCAAGTGAGGCAAGCGAAGCCCGAGCGGTGAAGCGCAAGCTCGTCGAAAAAGAAGAAGCACCGCGACGCTGCAGCCCTCAGCGAACCGCGGTGTCCGGCCTAGAGCAGCGTCCGTGCCAACCGGACGGTGCCGACGGGATCGGGCCGTCCCGAGAATCTCGGCCGCGGGAATATCCGCGTATTGCTCGCTGTTCGCGCGGTCGGGGCCGAGGACGGATCGACGGCACGAAGGGCATCGCTGTCGTGCTGGGGGTCTGAGTCTGCAATCTTTGCGGAGTCGACGGGCGGGCTCAACGGGCGGCGCCGAAGAGACGGTCGTGAGGCGCCTCGGCATGGCAGCGGGCACAGAGGGGCAACGGGCCGCGCTGCTCGATGGATCCGCCCGGGGTGACGACGAGGTACTCCCAGTCGTTGCCGCCCGGGTCGAAGCCTGGAGGTCGCTTCACCATGACGAAGTAGGCCACGGGCGAAGCGCCGCCCGGCTCGAAGAGGCGCTCGACCAACGTGGCGCCGGGCGGGACCCGACTCTCCGGGCCGAGGACGGGGTACGTGCCCGCGGAGCCCGCGAGGACATCGGCCTCGAGCTCGCCGGTGAGATGCCCGGAGGCGGCGGCGCGCTTGACGACGGGACGCAGGGTCTTGAGCTGCGCGTCGAGATCCCAGCGCTCCAAGGGCGCGGAGGCGCGCGGAGGCGCGGCGCGCGGCGATGACGTGGAGGGATCGACCCAACCGGCATCGGCAGAGGTCGAGGCGACGCGGGCCGGTGTCGATCGGCTGGCACACGACGAGAGGCCGGCGGCGAGCGCACATCCCGAAAGCACGCTGAACCAAGCCTTTCGACCGCGGGACCGCACGGGGCGGGGATGCTACACTGAATCGATGCCTCGCGCTCCGATCCGGCCGACTCGTGCGCTCCGCGGCGCTCTCGTTGCTGTGACCCTCGCCGCCGTCGGGCTCGCCGCCGGCGCGCTCGTGCCGCGGTCGGCGACCGCACAAGAAGCGTCGCGCCGCGCTTGGCTCGGTGTCGCGTTGGAAAAGAGCCCGGGCGGCGTGCTGGCCAAGCACGTGGTCAATCACTCGCCCGCCGCGAAGGCCGGCATCGTCGACGGCGACACCATCATCACGGCCGACGGCGTCGCCATCGACGAGGTGAGCCAGCTCATCGCGCGGGTCGCGCTGATCGGGCCGGGCAACCCGATGGCGCTGAAGATCAAGCACGCCGGCGTGGAGCGCAGCGTGACCGCGGCGCTCGTGGCGTTCCCGGGGAACGAAGAGATCCTCCGCCTCGACAAGCTCGGCACCTTCGCGCCGACCTGGAAGAGCGCGGTGGCGGTCTCGGGATCGCTGCCGCCGAACATCGCCGCCCTGCGCGGGAAGGTGGTGCTGGTCGACTTCTGGGCCTCGTGGTGCGGGCCCTGCCGCATGATCGCGCCCAAGCTCGCGCAGCTTCATTCGACGTACGGCGCGCAGGGGCTGACGGTGATCGGCTTCACCACCGATCCGGTGACCGTCGCCGCGCAGGCCTCGCAGGCGATGGGGATGACGTACACGGTCGCGTCGGACGCGAGCGACGGCGGGGTGAACGCGGCCTACGGGGTCAATGCGCTGCCGACGATGTTCCTGATCGACAAGAAGGGCGTGATCCGCGAAGCGTTCGTGGGCTTCGATCCGGGGCGGCACCGGGAGATGGAGAAGCTCGTGCAGACGCTGCTGGCCGAGCCGAATCCCTGATTTGTTCGACGGGCCCATTCGAGAGGCCGCCTCGAGGATCCGAGGCGGCCTCTTCGCGTCTCGCGCGGGCACGACGCCGCTGCTCGATGCGCGAGGGCGCTCAACGTTCTCGATCGATCAAGGCGCGCTTGCGCTGCGGGCCCCATCGGTATCCGGATGGGTCTCCGTCGGAGCGAACGACGCGGTGGCAGGGGACGAGCACTGCGATTCGGTTCGATGCGCAGGCACGCGCCACGGCGCGCGTGGCTTTGGGCGCGCCGATGGATGCGGCGATCTCTTGGTACGTGCGCGTTTCGCCCGCGGGGATGCGACGCAGCGCGGCCCACACGCGCTCCTGGAAGGCGGTGCCTTGGATGTCGAGGGGCACCTCGCGGGCGTGACCGCGATCGACGACGGCGAGCACGTCGTCGAGCCACGGTGGGAGGGCGCGCTCCGCGAGCGCAGCGTTCGGGAGGCGGGTGCGAAGCGCGGCGATCATCTCGGCAGCGTCGTCACCGAGGGCGACGTCGCAGACGCCGCGCTCGGTCCACGCGACGAGCACCTCGCCGAGCGAAGAGGCGCGCGTCGCATAGCAAACCGCGCGACCGCGAGCGCCGGCGCGCGCTTCGGCGGGGCCCATGCCGAGCTCGCGGCCAATGCCTTCGTAGAAGCGGCTGCTCGAGGCGTAGCCGGCGGCGAACACGGCCTCGAGGACCGAGGGCGCTTCGGGGAGCGTCTCCCGCGCGCGCTCGGCGAGCACGCGGCGTCGCCATGCTTGAGGCGAGACGCCGGTGTGCGCGCGGAAGAGGCGAAGGAACTGGGCAACGCTGAGCGAGGCGTCCTCGGCGAGGCGGCGCGTCGTCACCGCCTCGCGCTCGAGGTGCCGGCATGCGACGACGACGACGCGCGCGACGTCGCGGCGCGGATCGCCGTCGGCCGGACGGCAGCGGCGGCACGCCCGGAAGCCCGCCGACACGGCCTCCGCGGGCGTCGCGAAGAACGTGACGTTCTCGCGCCGCGGCTGCCGCGAGGCACACGATGGGCGGCAGTAGATGCCCGTCGTGCGGACCGCGTACACGAACGCGCCGTCGGCAGCGCGATCGCGCGCGACGATCGCACGCCAGCGATCGTCGGCTTCGAGGGCGGGCGTGGGCATGAGCGCCGACATGATAGCGTCAGCGGCCGAGGACGCGGGCGAGCGGCGCGTCTCTGACCATGTCGCTGAACCATCCGGGGTACGCGGGCGCGAGCTTGGTGGCTTCGTCGAGCGCAGCGAGCTCGGCCGGTGCGAGCGTGATCGAGGCGGCGCGCAGCGTGTCGTCGAGCTGCGCGAGCGCGGTCGCGCCCAGGATCACGCTGCTCACCACGGGCTTGGCGAGGAGCCACGCGATCGCGACCTGCGCGACGGTCGCGTCGTGCGCGCTCGCCACGGCGCGGAGGCGCTCGACGACCGCGAAGCCATGCTCCTTGTCGAACGGAAAGATGTCGAAGTCACCGTAGCGGCGCGACGGATCGGAGAGCGTTTCGCGGGTGTACTTCCCGCACAGAAAGCCGCCCGCGAGCGGGCTCCACACGGTCATGCCGAGGCCGTGGTGGCGCATCATGGGCGCGATTTCCCGCTCCACGTCGCGGGACAGGAGCGAGTAGCACATCTGCCCGTGCGTGAACGGCGCGAGCCCGCGCGCCCGCTGCATCTCGACGGCCGCCGACGCTTTCCACGCCGGCCAGTTGGAGAAGCCGAGGTAGCGCACCTTGCCAGCGCGCACGACGTCGTCGAGCGCCGAGAGCGTCTCGTCGAGCGGGGTGTGCGGGTCGTCGACGTGGGCGACGTAGACGTCGATCCAGTCGGTCCCGAGGCGGGCGAGGCTCTCGTCGACCGATCTCCGCACGTGGCGGCGCGAGAGGCCGGCCTGCGTGAGCGCGTCGCCGGTGCGGACGCCGGCCTTGGTGGTGATGATCACGTCCTTGCGCCGCTTGCCGAGCGCGCGGCCGAGCAGCGTCTCCGACTCGCCCGCCGCATAGAAGTCGGCGGTGTCGAAGAAGTTCACGCCTGCGTCGAGCGCGCGCCCGACGAGCGCGTCGGCGAGCGTCCCCTCGACCTTGTGGATCGACGCGATGCTGCGATGTCCGTGGGTGAACGTCATCGTCCCGAGCGAGAGGCGCGAGACGACGAGACCAGTGTTGCCGAGCGTGGTGTAGAGCATCGTTCCTCCGAGGCTCGGCACCGTACTGGGCCGGCCCGGGCCCGGCCTCCCGCGGGTGCGCGTGCAATTCGCGGGAGGTGGGCGCGTGGGGAGAGGACGAGCTCGGGCGGGCCGCCGGCGAGGCGCGCGAGGCCCGCCTTCGCCGTGGGATCAGGGCGAGCAGGTGCAGGACACGGCCGCGCTCGAGCTGTTGCGCGGGTTGGGCGTACCGGTGGCGAAGTCGGAGCCGTTGACGTTCGTGTCGGTACAGCCGTTCGCCGCGCGCAGCATGGCGGCGGTATTCGAGCCGCCGGGCGCCGCGGAGCTGCCTTCGGAACAAGACGGGCTCCCGTAGCCGACCAAGTCGACGAGGTTGCCGCCGCTCGGGCAAGCGCTGGTCAGCGCGGTCGTGCTGCTCACGAGCGCGACCTTGCCGGTCGACGCGCTCATGTTGCTGGTGCCGGTCGCGTCCGCGGTGGGGAGCGCGCTGCCGACCGCGCCGCCGGTCGCGAGCTTCACCAGGTAGAACTTGCCCGCGGCGATGGAGCCCGTGAGCGCGGTGGTCGACCAGGTGTTGCCGCTCGCGCTCGCGTATTGCACCGACCAGCCCGCGACGCTCACCGTCGCGCCGCCGCGGTTGTGGAGCTCCACGTAGTCGTTGGTCAAGGTCGCGCCGCTGTTCCCGCCGCCGCCGTAGACCTGGCTGATGACGACGGCGCCCGCGCAGCTCGCGGAGGTCGTGGTGAAGCCGGTGCTCGAGTCGTACGCCGCCGTGGGCTTGCTGTCGGAAGACTGCGCCGCGGTGGTGACCCTGATCTTGTACGTGGTGGCGGCCGTGAGCGCGGCGGACGGCGTGAGGGTGATCACGGTGTTGCCGCCGGAGAAGGCGGCCGATGCGATCCCGATGCAGCTCGTGAAGCCATTGGCCGAAACCTGCACGCTGCCGGTGCAGGCGCCTGCCGTGGTCTGATAGGTCAGCGTCGAGGTCTTCATCGCCGCGCTGAAGGTGATTCCGATCGTCGACGAGACGGCGACGGACGTGGCGCCGTCGGCCGGGCTCGTGGAGATCACCACAGGGCCGCACGACGGGCACGAGCCGCCGCAATCGACGCCGGTCTCGGTGCCGTTCTGGATGCCATCGGTGCACGTCGTGCAGTTGCCGCTCGCGTCGCACTTGGTGCCGCCGCCCTGCGTGCAGAAGGTGCCCGCCGCGAGGTTCACGTGCCCGACGACGCCGTTCGTGCAGGAGTCGATCGTGCACTCCTTGCCATCGTTGGGAACGTCGGCGTCGTCGACGGCAGAGACGATGTTGCCCGCGCCGTCACACTGGCCCTGATGACAATCGCCGGAGGTCTGCGTGCCGGCCGCCGTCCCCACGGGGGTGTACGTGAAGCTGCATTGGCCCATGACGCAGGCGCGGGCCCGACACTCGGTGTCGGTCCCCGGGCAATCGGTGCTCGTCACGCAGCCGCTGCACTCGCCTGCTCCGTTGCAGGTGGCGGTGCCCGCCGCGCAGGGCGTGCCCGCGAGCGAGAACGTGTGCGAGGGCGTGCCGCTGTTGCAGAGATCGTTGGTGCACGCGTTGCCATCTTCGGGGATGTCGGTGTCGTCGGCGACGTTCACGAGGTTGCCGCTGCCGTCGCATTGGCTCTTCTTGCAATCACCCGCCACGGGCGTGCCGGCCGGGGTGCCCACCGTCGCGAAGGTCGTCCCACACATGCCGGCGACGCACGTGCGGGTCTTGCACGCCGTGTCCTGGCCCGGGCACGTGGCCGCCGTGACGCACTGGACGCAGGCGCCGAGCGCGTTGCACACCGTGCCGTTGTCTTGATTGCAGGGCGTCCCCGCGCTCACCGGTGGATTCGAGGGCGTCCCGCCGCTGCAAACATCGTTGGTGCAAGTCTTGTTGTCGACCGGAAGATCGGTGTCGTCGTTCACGGCGGCGATGTTGCCGTTGCCGTCACATTGGCTCTTCTTGCAGTCGCGGGGCGTCTGCGCGGCCACCGCGGTGCCCGTGGCGGTGAAGTTGAATCCACAGCTCCCGGCGGTGCACTTGCGGGTCTTGCACTCGGTGTCTTGACCGGGGCAGTCGCTCGCCATCACGCAACCAACGCAGGCATTCGCGCCATCGCAGACGAGGGACGTGCCGCACACCGTCCCCGCCGCCATCGGGACGTGAGAAGTCACGCCGTCCGTGCAGAGGTCTTCGGTGCAGGGGTTGTCGTCGTCGGGAATGTCGGTGTCGTCCGCGACCGTCTCCACGGCGCCCTTGCCATTACACTGGTTCTTCTTGCAGTCGTGGGCCGTCTGCGTGGCCGCCGTCGTCCCTGCGGCGGGGAGGTCGAGACCGCATTTGCCGTTCTCACAGGTGCGATGTTGGCAATCGCCCTCCACGCCTGGACAATCCACGGCTGTCTTGCATTCGCTGCCGCCGGTGCCACCCGTGTTGGCGCCGCCGGTGCCAGCGCCGCCCGTGCCCGTGGCCGTCGTGCTGCTCGTGCCGCCGGCGCCGCCGGTGAAGCCAGGGTCTACGCGTGTCGCACAGCCTCCCGTGGAGAGGGCGAGCACGAAGGCACAAGGGATCGTGATTCTCATCGCGCGAACAACCTCCGAAACATCGAGGAATTCGGGCGAAGATCGGTTGGTGGGGCGCGAGCGTCAACCTCGTCACGAAGAACGGACCGTGGCAGCTCGATGTCGTCGGCCCCGCAAATTCTGCAGTGGATGACGAGGTCTCGTTCCGGCCTCGGATCGGCGTGCACCATGCGCGGCGAGCTCGGGTCCAATGCCCATCGTGACGACGCCGGAGCCGCCTTCCTGGACCTGATGCGTTGAGCTCGGGCATTGGAGGAGGCGACGCGATTTCATGTCACCCTCGTCTGCCACTCCGAGGGCCTTTCGATGACGCGGCGGGGATGAAGATCGTGGCCGCTCGTGACGGTGCAAGATGTCGAGCTCGATCGGTGAGCGAAGCGCGGCAGCGCACGGATCCGACGTCGAGCAGAGGCCCGACATGCGGTAGGGTGGCGCATGATCGAGGTCCTTCGCGCTGCCGTCTTCGACATGGATGGCACGCTCGTCGACAACATGGCCTTCCACAATCGCGCGTGGGAGATCGTCTCGGAGCGGCTCGGGGTGCCGGTCGATGCCGAGCGTTTCCAGCGGGAATTTGCGGGCAAGAAGAACGAGGAGATCTTTCCCGAGCTGCTCGGGCGGCCGGTGCCGTCGGACGAGCTCGAGCGGCTCGCCGGGGAGAAAGAGGGGCTTTATCGCGAGACGTATCGGCCGCACCTCGCGCTCACCCGCGGAGCGGATGCGTTCCTCGAGCGACTGCGGGGCCGCGGCGTGCGGCTCGCGATCGCGACGGCGGCCCCGATGGGCAATCGCGATTTCGTGCTCGATGGGCTCGCTCTCCGCGCACGCTTCGAGCGCGTGGTCGGCGCCGAGGAGGTGACGCGCGGCAAGCCCAGTCCCGACATCTTCCTCCGCGCGGCGCAGGATCTCGGGGTCGCGCCGGCGACGTGCGTCGTGTTCGAGGACGCGACGAACGGCGTGCGCGCGGCGAAGGCGGCGGGGATGATCGCGGTGGGCATCACCACCGCCGCGGCCGCCGAGGAGCTGCGCGACGCCGGCGCGGATTGGACGGCCGCGGATTTCACGTCGCTTCCGGCGGCGCTGCTGGCGCGGCTCGGGCTCCTGTAGCGCTTACGCGGATCGCGAGCGCTCACGCTCCGAGCGAGATGGGCGCGACGGCGACGTGCTCGACCATCCAATCGAGGATGCGGAGCACCACGTCCCACTCGTGAGGGGGCGTGCGGTGGAAGAAGCGCGCGGTCTCGGCGCGGGCACGCGCGTGCGCGTCGCGCGGCGGCGCGCCGGCGCGCACGGAGCCGAGGCCGCGGCCGGCGATCTCGCAGACCGCGAGCATGCGGCCGTCGGTTTGATCGTCGGGCGGATGGTGGAGCAGCTCGCGGGCTCGGGCGAGGTCGGCGACCGCGTGCGCTTCGTCGCCGAGGGTGAACGAGGCGACGGCGCGGTCGGCGAGGCTCGCGGCTTCCATCGTGCTCGAGCCGCGCGCGCGGTTCTTCTGCGTGGCCGCGTCGAAGTCGGCGAAGGCGCGCTCGGGCGAGCCGGTGACGAGGCGGAGCAGGCCGCGCTTGCCGAGGAGCGTGCACTCCGATCGCGCAGCGCCGCTGCGCCTGGCGATGACGAGGCCGTCTTCGATCCAGCGCTCGGCCTCGGCGAGATCGCCGCGCAGAAGGTGGACGCAGCCGATGGCCTCGTGGATGGTCGAACGGCCCACGTCGCCGGCGTCGGGCAACGTGGCGAGCGCCGCGAGGGCCTCGTCGAGCGCGAGCTCGAAGTCGCCCATGCCGACGCGCACCTCGGCCACGTGCAGATGGAGGAAGGCTCGTTCGCGCGCGAAACCGAGCCGCGCATAGAGCTCGGCAGCTTCGTCGAGCGCGATGCGTGCGCCGGCTTGATCGCCGGCCCGCGTGAGGTGCTGGCCGAGATCGAGCAGAACGCGCGCGCGCACGACGGGATCGCCGAGCTCGTCCGCGGCCGCCTGCGCGCGGTCGAGGAGCGCGAGCGCCGCGCCGCCGCCCGTCTCCAGGCGATCGACGTGCGCGAGGAGGGCCGAGGTGCGCGCGACGGCGCGCCGATCGCCGACGTGGACGTGGACCGCGAGCGCAGCACGGAGCTTCGCGCTGGCCTCGGCGACGAGGCCGTGCGCCCACGCGACCTCGCCGAGCGCCGCGAGCGCGCGCCCGCGGAGGCTGTCGGCGCCCGCCTCCGTGGCGAGCCGGAGCGCGTGCCCGAGCTCGTCGCGCGCGGCCGCGAGCCCCACCGCTGCGAGCCGCTCGCCGCGGGTCAGGTGGATCTCCGCGGCGACGCCGGGCCGCGTCGCGAGGGCGGCCGCTTCATCGAGCAACGCGAGGGGCGCGCCGTCGGTGCGGGCCTCTGCGAGCAGGAGGGCGCAGGTGAGATCGGGATCGTCGAGACCACGGCGGCTCTCGGCGAGGAGCACGCGGCGCTCCCCTGCGCGCGCCGCCGAGAGGCCGAGCGCACGCTCGATCGCGAGCGCGAGACGGGCCGCGAGCGCGGCGTCGCGACCACGCGCATGCTCCCACGCCGCGCGCAGCTCGCCGAGCTCCGTCGCGAGCGTCGCCGCGCCTTCGAGGTGGCGCGTCCCTTCGAGCAGCGCGACGGCGGCATCGCCGATGCGCGCGTAGTGCGCAGCGTGGCGCGCCTCTCCCGGCGCGGCGTCGCGGGAGAGCTCGCGCGCGAGCTCGCGGACCGCGGCGTAGAGCGTGAAACGGCCGCCGTCGCGCCGGATCTGGCAGCGCCGGCAGAGGCCGGCGATGACCGCCGCGGCATCGTCGGCGCCCACGACGGCGCGCGCGGCGTCGAGCGTGAAGGATCCCGCGAAGACGCTGAGCGCGCCGAGGACCTCGCGCTCGCGCGGCTCGAGGAGCGTCCACGACCACTCGACGGCGGCGCGGAGCGTCGCGTGCCTGCGCGGGGCGTCGCGCATCCCCACGACGAGGGTCGCGAGCTGCGCGTCCAGGCTGTCGAGCAGCGCCCGCGCGCCGAGGTGCGGCACCTGCGCGGCCGCGAGCTCCACGGCGAGCGGCAAGCGATCGACGCGATCGACGATGAGCGCGTGCGTCGCGGCATCGCCCGAGTCGCCGCCGGCCGCTGCGGAGCGATCGACGAACAGCGCCTCCGCGTCGGCGGGTGAGAGCGGCTCGATCGGGATCACTTGCTCGGCCGCGATCCGCAGCGGCTCGCGCGAGGTCACCAGCAAACGCGGGCCGGCGGTGCTCCAACGGAGCGCCACCGCCGCGACCGCGTCGATGGCTTGCTCGGCGTTGTCGAGCACGACGAGGTGATCGGGGATCGCGCCCAGCGCGCGCCCCACGCCGAGCGCCCACGCGGACACGTCCGCACCATCGAGCGGAATGCACAGCGCCGCGGCGACGGCGGCCACGACCCTCTCCTCCGACGTCGCGCTCGCGAGATCGCAGAAGACATGAGGAACGCCTGCTGCGGCTTCGCGCGCGCACCGTGTCTTGCCCACGCCCGCGGGACCGACGAACGTCACGAGGCGTGCGCCCGCGGCGAACGCGCCGGCGAGCGCGCGGACCTCCATCTCGCGCCCGAAGAACCGCGTCTCACGTGCGCCCGACGACGCAGGCGCGGGCGGCGGCGCCGCCTCGGGCGCGGGCGCCCAGCGATAACCGTCACCATGCACGCCTTGGATGTGGCGGTGCGCGCCGCGATCGATCTTGGCGCGGAGCCGCTTCACGACGCTGTACACGGGTTCGTCGGAGGCGTGCGCCGGGCTCCCCCAGACATTCACGAGGAGCTCGCGCCGCGTGATGGTGCGCCCGGGGTTCTGGGCCAGGTAGGCGAGGAGATCGCGCTCCTTCGACGTCAGGCGCACGCGCCGATCGCCGAGCACGAGGACCTGCTGTGAAAGGTCGGCTCCCCCGCCAACGAGCGGGACCCAGTCCATGAAGCCGAGGGATATCCCGCCGCGCGTTCCGTGCGCAAGCCCGGCTTGCCCGAACTTGCCCGAGATTGACCGGACCGAGCCCATGCGCCGTCTGTCATCTTCCCATCGAGCGCGGCCGCGCCCCGACGTCGCGTGAGCCGTCTCGCGTCGCGCCGCCCCACGAGGAGATCACCGCATGAAGAAGGCCTCCGTCGCATCACGCATCGCCTCCCTCGGATTGTTCGCCGGGCTCCTCCTTCGCGGGCTCGCCGGCTGCGGCGGTGATTCGCCCGACACCAGCACCGGAAGCGTCTCCGGGAGCGGTGGAGGCACCGTCGGCAGCGGCGGCGCGAGCACCACCGGCACGGGCGGTCACGGCGGCGCACCGCTCTCCGGTAGCATCGACTTCTTCGATGGCTGGCCCGTCGACGTCTCGGCGGACGGCAAGATCGCGGTCGTCGAGGACGTCGGCTCGCCGGAGCTCGATCTCTACTTCTACGACGTCGCCACGGGCACGCTGGAGAAGAAGACCACCGTCGGCGATCCCTCGATCGACTCGGCGTACAAGGTCTCCAACACGGGCCGCGTCGCCGCCGCGTATCACGTGCCGGCCACCGCGTCGGTGTGGAGCGAAGAGACGGGCTGGTTCGATCTGGGCGCCCCGTATGCGGAGGGCTGCGACGTGCAGAAGGCCAGCGCGTACGACATCAGCGCCGACGGCAAGGTCGCGGTCGGCATGGTGTGGCACGGCTGCAGCCCCGAGGCCTTCCGTTGGACCGACACCGGTGGCCAAGGCACGTTCACCGTCCTTCAAATCATCGGCAGCGTCATTCCCGACCTCCCGCAGACGGCGCCGACGAACCGCGCGACGGTCGTGTCCGACGACGGGCAGGTCGCAGCCGGCTTCGCCATGAACGGCAACCTCGATCGCTCGCCCGCGGTCTGGAACGCGGACGGCACCGGGTTCCTGCTCGATCCGAACAAGATGGACGCGCCCGGCGAGATCATCTCCATCAGCGCCGATGGCAAGACGTTGGGCGGCGTCTGGGGGCAGAGCGGCTTCCTCTGGACCAAGGACGGCGGCACCGTGATGCTCGATCGCCCGCCGGGCAACGAAGCAACGGACTCTCTCTACCCAAACTCCATCGTCGCCGGCGGCAAGCTCGTCTTCGGCACGTGCGGCGATTTCTGGCAAAAGGAGCCGACGGCATTCGTGTGGACCGCAGGCAAGACGCGCGCGCTCCAAGACGTCGTCTCCGAAAGCGGCGTCGCGATCCCCGCGGGCTACAAGCTCTACAGCGCGTACTCGGCTTCCGCCGACGGCTCGGTCGTCCTCGGCGGGGCCTACGATCCGGACGGCTTCCAAAAATCGTTCATCCTCAAGCTCCCCGCCTCCGCATACGGCATCAGCCCGTAACCAAACCGCGCCGAGCAGCGAAACGGGTCTCGCGCACTCCATCTCTCGGCCACGACGACATCGATATGCACTCTGCATCATCACTGTCGAGCCGAGCAGGGTCTGATATCGAGTCTCCTCCTGGTGGGTATTCAACCGCCCACGCTCTGTTGCTCTCCCATGAGAGCCCATCCCGGTGGACGCGCACGTGATGCCTCGATCCGAAGCGCTGCCATGGATGGGCAACATCGCCACAGCGTGCCCGCGCCGCGCGCTTGGAATGCCTAGAAAGCGCTTGCCCTTCTGCAATGGGTTGGTGAGCCTCTCGCGGTTCATCCATGGAGCCCGAAGGACGAGAGCCGCCCCCGCGTGGGTGCTCATCGGAGAGCACGCTGCTCGATTTGCTCGAGGGTCGGCTCGACGCGGAGGACGCGAAGCGGGCGCGCGCGCACCTGCTCATGTGCTCGCTGTGCCAGGAGATCGCGGCGGACGTCGTCGGCGCGACGAGACCCGAGGAGCCGTTTCGGGTGCTCCGGCGCGGCGAGCGCGTGGGGCGCTACGAGGTGATCGAGGTGCTCGGCGCCGGCGCGATGGGCGTGGTGTACGCCGCGCACGATCCGGAGCTCGCCCGGCGCGTCGCGCTCAAGCTGGTGCGCGCGGGCGCGGAGGCCGAGCGCGCCGAGCGCCTGCGCGAGCGGCTGCTCCGCGAGGCCCAGGCGATGGCCCGCCTCGCCCACCCCAACGTGATCGCGGCGTTCGACGTGGGCAGCTTCGGCGAGCAGGTGTTCGTGGCGATGGAGCTCGTCCGCGGCGACACGCTCTCGTCGTGGCTCGCGCGGGAGAAGCGGACGGTGGCGGCGATCGTCGACGTCTTCGTGCAGGCGGGGCGAGGGCTCGCGGCAGCGCACGCGGCGGGCCTCGTGCACCGCGATTTCAAGCCCGACAACGTGCTCGTCGGCGACGACGGCCGCGTGCGCGTCACCGACTTCGGCCTCGCGCGCGGGGCGACGACGGAGATTGCCCTCGAGCCGCTCGAGGCCGCGGAGAACGCGCTGCTCGGCGTGACGATGACCCGCACCGGCGCGGCGATCGGCACGCCCGCGTACATGGCGCCCGAGCAGATCGCAGGTGAGCACACCGACGCGCGCGTCGACGTCTACGCCTTCTCGGTGGCGCTGTACGAGGCGCTCCATGAGCGGAGACCTTTCGAGGCCTCGTCGCTCGCCGAGCTGAAAGAGAAGATCGTCTCGGGCGCGCTCGCGGTCCCCTCGAACAAGCGTGTGCCCTCGTGGCTCGACGCGGTCGTTCGTCGCGGCCTGCGGGCGCGCGCCGACGATCGATGGGCCTCGATGCAAGCCATGCTCGACGCGCTCACCGCGCCGCGGCGCGGGAAGCAGCTCGCCGTGCTCACGCTGGGCGCGGTGTCCGCGATCGCGCTCGGCGTGGCCGCAGCGCGCGCGCGGCCTCCGGAGCCGGTGTGCGCCGGCGCGGAGCAGGCATGGGGGAACGCGTGGAGCGCCGCCGACAAAACCCGTGCGCAGACGGCGTTCACGGGCACCGGCAAGGCCTACGCTGCGGCGGCGTTCGCGGCCGTCGATCACGCGCTCGAGGCGCGAAGGACATCCTGGATCGAGGCGCGCACCGAGGCGTGCCGCGCGACGCGGGTGCGGCATGAGCAATCGGAGGCGCTCCTCGATCGGCGCATCGCCTGCCTCGACGATCGCCGGCGCGAGCTCCTCACGTTCGTGCGGGTGCTCGGCGAGGCCGACGCCGACATGGTGAGCCGCGCGCCGAACGCGCTCGAGGGCCTGCCGCCCGTGTCGACGTGCAGCAATACGCGTGCGCTCGCGGGCGAGCCGGCCATCGATCCGAGCAAGAAGGCGGAGCACGAGGCGATCTCGAACGAGCTGGCCGAGGCCCGCTCGCTCCACACGCTCGGCCGTTACGAGCGCGCGCTCGCAGTGGCGGTCGCGGGAGCGGCGCGCGCCAAGACGCTGGGCGATCCGCGCCTCTACGGTGCCTTCCTGTTCGAGCGGGCGCGCGAAGAGGCGGAGCACGGGCGCTACCACGACGCCGAGATCACGCTCCACGAGAGCGTGGCCGAAGCGCTGCGCGCGGGGGACGACGCAGTCCAAGTCGACGCCTGGACGCTTTTATCGAGCGTCGCCGGTTATCGCTTCAAGCGCGCCGCGGAGGCGCACGTCTGGTCGTCGTACGCGGAGGCGGCCCACCATCGCCTCGGCGACGATCCCAAGCGCCTCGCGCACATCTACATGTTCCGCTCGCTGGTGAAGTGGTCGGTGGAGTCGCGGCTCGCCGAAGCGCGCGAGGACTATCGTCGTGCCCACGCGCTCGCGCCCGACGATTTCGTGGAGCCCGACGCGAGCGCGACGCTCGTCGACATGGGCCTGTACGACGAGGCGCTCGCGTCACACGAGGCGGCGCATCGCATCCTGGAGGCGAAGCTCGGCCGCGATCACACCGACACGTACTACGCCGCGCTCAACATGGCCGAGGACCTCATCTACGTGGGACGCGCTGCGGAGGCGATCCCGATCTTGCACGACCTGTACGATCGCTTCCCCCTCCAGCACGACGGCTACGCCAACCATCGTCTGGGCGCGGCGTACCGGGCGATCGGCGAGCCGGCGAAAGCGCTCGAGCAGGACACGCGCGCGCTCGAGCTGCTGGGCAAGCTCGACAACGAAGAGGCGCAGGAGACGGCATGGGCGCTCACGGGCCAGGGCCTCGATCTCTTGATGCTCGGCCGCGCCAAGGACGCGCACGCGCCGCTGGAGCGAGCGGCTTCCCTGCGCAAGAGCGCGCGCCTCCCGACCGCCGCGGCCGAGACGAGCTTCGCGCTGGCGCGCGCGCTCGACGAAGCAGGAAACACCGAGGAGAAAGCTCGCACCAAGACGCTCGCGGAAGCCGCGCGGCGCGCCTACGCCGAAGCGGCGAACGCCTACTCGTCGCGGTACTTTCGCAAAGAAGCGGAGGCCATCGAAACATGGCAGCGAGCGCATCCGTGAGCTCGCCGAGCGCGGAGACCTGATGAGCTCGGCTCTCCGTGTGCTTTCGTGTCTCTGCGTCTCCTGCGTGTCTGCCTGGCACTCCCCTCCCCTGCGACACGGCTTTGGGCGCGCGCCCCGACCGTGTACATAGCCGTCGTGCTCCGCATTCTCGACGAGCTCTTGTGGGCGCTCCGGCGGGATGGATTCGCGATCTCGACGGCGCAGGCCATCGATGCGGCGCGCGTGACGAGCCTCGTGGGCTTCGACGAGCGGGCCACGCTGCGGGACGCGCTCGGCGCCGTCATCCTCGAGCGGCGCTCCGATCGGGATCGGTTTCGGGCGTCGTTCGATGCATTCTTCGCGGCCGATCGCGCGCATGCAGGCGATCTGTGGAGCCGGCTTCGCGCCCGCGGTTTCCGCGACGACGAGCTGGGGGCGCTGCGCGAGCTGCTTCAAGGAGCCGCGGAGCGGAGCGGGGCGACGGGAGATGCGCCGGCGCTGCGCGGCTTGATCGGGAGCGAGAGCGAGCTCGATCAGATCCTGCGGGCCGCAGGGATCGCGCGCGTGCTCGCGCCCATGACGAGCCCGCTCCAGGTCGGGTTCTTCGCGCAGAAGGTCATGAACAGCCTCGAACTGCCGCGCGCGGCGAGCGCGCTTCGCCGCATCGGCGCCGCGCTGCGCGAAGCGTTGGGCGAGGCGCGGGGCGCGGCGCTGGAGGCCGCGCTCGCCGAAGAGCTCGATCGGGCGCGGCGGCGGATCCGTATGCACGTGGAGCGGACCATCGCCGATCGCACGGCGGATCCCGATGCGGGCGCGCGGCGGCGCGCGGACGGCACGGCCTTCGCGGGCCTCACCGAAGCGGAGCGCGAGGAGGTGCGCCGCGCGGTGCGCAGCTTGGCCGAGCGGCTACGTGGGGCCGAGCGCGTGCGCCGCAAGCGGGCGCTGCGCGGGCGCATCGATCCGCATCGCACCTTGCGGCTCGCGCTGCGCACCGGCGGGGTGCCGTTCACGCCCGCGCGCAAGCGACGTCGCCGGGACAAGCCGCGGCTCGTGGTGCTCTGCGATGTCTCCGACTCCGTACGTGCGGCCTCGCTCTTCATGCTGGAGCTGGTGCACGCGGCGCAGGAGCTGTTTCGCGGGACGCGATCGTTCGTGTTCGTCAGCGAGCTCGCCGAGACCACCCACCTGTTCGACGATCTCCCGCCCGATACGGCGCTCGCGCGCATCTACGGCGGAGGCGTGGTCAGCCTCGCGCACAACTCCAACTACGGGCGCGTGCTCTCGGCCTTCGAAGAGCGGGTCGGGCGCTCGATCGATCGACGCACCACGGTGGTGATCCTCGGCGACGGACGAACGAACTACCTCGCCGACGGCGCCGACGTGGTCGCGCGCCTGCGCGAACGCGCGCGCGCCCTCGTGTGGATCTCGCCCGAAGGTCCGGGGAGCTGGGGCAACGGCGACAGCGCGATGCTTCGCTATCAAGCCTCGGTGACGCGCGTCGTGGTGGCGCGCACCGCGCGTGAGCTGGAAGACGCCGCGCGCGCCGTGGCCGCGCTCCGCGGTTGAGCCCACCGCGACGCACACGCCGTCTGCTGGAGTGAAGGCGGGTCCAGGTTGGCTCGCGCGCTCCGCGAAAAATCGATCGGCGCGGATCATAAAGATGCGCGCCTCCCGCCGCTCACCCGACGACGCTGACGACGCGTCCTTCCATCAACGCCGAGCGGGTCGGACCGGGCCGCCCAGGAGACGCAGACCTGCCTGGAAGCGAGGGTGAAGCGGGCGTGCGCCCGCGACATGCCGAGCAACACGGGCAACGGGCCGGCGACGGGAGATCTCGTTCGGCGTCCTTCGCCTCGAAAGGAGCCACGTACCCCCATGGTCTCGCACGCCTTCCTTCTGCCTGCTCACAGCGGCCGTCGCCGCCCTTCCCTGCCTCGCCGCGCTCGCGGTTCGCGCGGACCCCGGGTGCGCGTCGCGCGAGAGAGCGGGCGCCTCCGGGCGCACTTCCGCGAGGTCATGGCCGAGCTGGGCGCCCGTGACGTCGCGCACCTGTCGGCCGGCCAACGCGCGCAGCGCGCCCGCTTGATCGACGAGCTCGCTCGCTATGCCCGGGCGGGCCGCTTCCCCAAGAACCTCGACTTCCCCGGGATCCGCATGCCGTACTTCGTCGACACCTTCGGCACGCGTTGCGCGATGGCGCACCTCATCGAGTCGACCGGCGCGGCGGACCTGGTCGCCCGCGTGGCCACGCTGAAGAACAACGCCTTCGTACGCGAGCTCGAACGCGACGCGGACCTCCAGGCGTGGCTCGATCGCGCTGGGCTCACCGCCGCCGAGGCGGCTCGGATCCAGCCGTCGTACTGCTACATGACCAAGGCCGACGCCTGCTTCTGCACGGTCGCGTTCAGCAACGCCCTCGCGGAAGGGACGGTGCTCGGCAAGGCCGGAGACGATCAGGTGACCGTGAGGATCGACGCGGTCCACGGCGACGCGTCCACGCTCATGCCGGGCCAAGACGTGCAGGTCTACGGCGCGGCGGCGGTCGGCGACGACGTGCTCGTCGCCGTCTCGCTGGGCTCGGACGCGACGCTCTCTTTTTTCAACCCGATGCCGGTCGCTGCGGACGGGACGGTCCAGGTTCCGTGCAACCTCGACGTGCCCGCGCTGAAGAAGGACGACGCCATCGCCGCCTTCCTCGCGTCGGCGGGCAAGGACTCGTCCGAGCCATCGGCGTGCAGCGATCATCTCGCCACGATCGACGCCGGGTGGGGAGCGTCGACGTGCGACGATGACCGCGGCGGAGGGTGCGCGATCGCAACGCCGGGCGCGGCCTCACCGCTGATGCTCGGCGCGGCCTTCCTCTCGGCCCTGGTCGTGGCGCGAAGCCGGCGGGCACGCCGGCTCGCGCGCGCTCGGGCGCGGTAGCACGACGCCGCTGCGTCGGGCCGGCTCGCCGGGTGGAGCACCGGCGAGCCGCCCGACCTGATTCGGCGAGGCCGACGAGCGGCCGGCTTCGGCGAGCCATCGCCGCGAGGCCGTGCCGTCGGCGCGTCTGCACGCGAATGCGCGTGAACACGTCGCTCGCTCGGCGAGACGACTCACGACGCAGTCGCAGCCGCGCGGTGAAACGGGCCGCGTCGCGTCCTTCCAAGGAAGAAAGCAACCGACTCAGGGGCATGCACCCGGGCCCGCGCCCGCGCGTTCCAGCGCAGGCGCGGCCCCGCCCCGTGAATCAGTTCACCAGGCAGCTATCGTAGTCCGTGGTGCACTTCGCCTGGAGGCAGCTCCTGCAAGCCTCGCTCGCCGGGCCGTCCGCGCAGAAGTCGTCAGGCGCCGTGCTCCCCGGAAAGCACTCGACTTCGCACTTCGCCATGGTGCCGCAAGCGCAGCCATAAAGCTCCTCGTGCTTCAAGAGCCCTGGATTGGCGCACGGGAAACCACCCTCGACGAGCGACGCCGCACAGTTCGCGGCGCAGCTCCCACCAGCGCCCGAGCCACCGGCGCCTCCATGGTTCCCCGCGCCTCCCGCGCCGCCGGTGCTCGCGGTCGTCGTCCCGCCCGCGGTCGTGTCCGGGAGCTGCTCTCCGAGCCTGATGTCGCCGCCGCACGCACTGGCCAGCGCCGCCGCGGCCAAGGCGACGGCGACGAACGGAATAGCTCTAAGCGAATGGTGATGCATGACAGTCACTCCTCGTCACCGGGGGTTCAGATCCGGGATCAAGACCTCGATCCGACCGCGGTAGGCCGAGGTCGGGTGCAGCGCGACGAAGCGCGCCGCCCGTGCCCGGGCCTCGCCGCTGCGGCCGAGCGCGAGCAGCGCCGTGACGGCGAGCACCTCGCGCTCCTGCGAGAGCATCCCCGCCGGGAAGCGCGCGAGGTGCTCGTCCGTGATGCGCAACGCCTCCGCCGGGTTGGAGAGGGCGTCGTGAGCGCGTTGCAGGAGCTGCGACTCGCTCTCGAAGCCCTCGCGCGGCGCGGTCGGTGACGCCGCAACGCTCGGCCCCGCCGATGGAGAGGGCGCGGTCGGCGCGGCGCTCTCCGTGGCCCTCGCCTCCTGCGGGGCGGCCGGGGGCCGCGGCGCCGCCGGCGGAAAGGGGCGCACGACGGTGAGGGACACAGGCTCGGAGCGCTCCGGAGGCGCGGGCAAGCGGGGAGCCTCCGGCGCAGGCATCGGCTCACGTCTCGCTCCAACCACCGCGCTCGACGCAGGCGCGACGGCGCGCATCTCGCGCCACCACGAGGCGCCCACGAGCGCGACGGCGAGCGCGGCGCCGATCAGCACGCCGGGGAGCACCGAGGGCGCGGCCAGCGACGCAGCGCCGGCCCCGAGCGGAGGCGCTTCGGGGCCCGAGCCGGACGGCCCAGGGCCGCCGCCCAGCGGAAGCTTCGCGGCGAGCCGGGCGAGCTGATCGGCCTCCGGCAGGCGCGCGCGGCCTGCGCGGAGCGCCGAACGCACGGCGTCCGGCGCGCTGGAGCGCGGATCGAGGAGGCGCGGCGGATCACGGCGCGCGTTCATCGCCGGCTCCTTTCGAGCCGTGGCGACGAGGGAGCCACGCCTGCGGCGGCGGTGCGCGGGCGCTCGGCTTCGCCTCGCTCCTCGGCGGAGAGGGCCTCCTCGACCAGCCTCCGCGCCGCGTGCAGGCGCGAGTACGCCGTCTGAAGCGGACAACCCACGGCCTCGGCCACCTCGCTCATCGGCAGCTCCTCGATCTCGTAGAGAACGAACACCGCTCGCTTGTCGTCGTCGAGCCGCGCGAGGGCTGCGTCGAGGCGCTGGGCCGCGCGGCGCAGCTCCAGCGCTTCGTGCTGCGGCGCGGGCAGGCTCTGCTCCGGCGGCGCGGCGGCGATCTCCTCCCGCCGGAGGTGCGGGCGGCGCCGGTACTCCGACGCCGCGTGGAGCGCGATCCCGTAGATCCAGGTCCGGATCGAGGAGCGCCCCTGGAAGGCGCCGAGCTTGCGATGCACGACCAAGAACACCTCCTGACAGACGTCCTCCAGGTCGGCCTCGCGGACCCCCAACCCCTGGAGCGCGCGCCAGACGAAGGGCGCGTGCACCCGGAAGACCCGATCGAAGTCGGGAAGCGCCGCGAGGTCGGCGTCCGCAGCCTGCAGATCGGCGTTCACCCCCGTGAGCGGCGGCTCCTCTCCATTCTTATGAAGGCCGCTCAAGGAATCTCGATACCGATCCCTGCGTCGAGCACCCCCGCTGCCGGCGACCTCCGGAAGAGCTCCGCCCGAGCGCCCATCGCGTCCTCGTAATAGAAGCGATCGCGGGTGGTGGGGATCAGCAGGCCGAGCCCGACGACGGCGGCGATGGGGCCGGCGATGCGGCGTCCGAAGCGCGCCCCGAGGGTGAAGTCGAAGACGACGCGCTCGTGCTCCTCGACGCGGTCGAAGCCCAGCCCCCCGGCGTGGACGGCGCCGAGCTGGGCGCCCGCGCAGGTCGAGAGCTGCACGTCGAACCCGGTGACGGTGAGCGGGCACACGGAGAGAAACACGCCGGCGAGCGAGAAACGCCCTCCGAACGTCCCGGCGTGGACCTCGTTCGGGAACCAGATCATCCCGCCTACCTCGAAGGCCCAGAAGCGAGGCGGGACGATGCGCGCGCGGAGCTGCGCCGCTGCCCCCGTGCGCGGCAGGAGCCCGAGCGCGATCGCCGGCCCCAGCGAGACGCCGACGTGCCACGAGCGGGCCGGCGGCGGCGTGCACGGGATGGGCGGCGCGAAGGAGGGGGCGCACGGGGCGGGCGGCGGCGTGAAGGACGGCGCGGCAGCGGGCTGGGGGGACAAGGCGGCCTCGGGATCGATCATCAGCGCGACGACGAGCGCGAGCTCCTCGTCGATCGCCCGGCAGCTCTGCTCGGAGCTCGAGACCTCACGCGTGCCGAGCACCGCGCCGTGGGGATCCGACACCGTGAACACTGCGTGCCAGCGATCTGGATCACCGGCGCGCTCGATCCTCCCCTCCACGGCCACATCCGCGAGCGCGGCCGAGACGAAGATGGCCCGCTTCAACCGGCGCTCCACCGCCAAGGCCAGATCGCGCGTTCCGACGCACGCCTCGGCGCCCGGCAGCCGCGTCCAACCGAGCGACGCCGCGCGCGGCGGCGCGGCCCGCGCCGGGCCGGTCGCAGCAAGCACGCTGAGCAGCGCCGGCACGGCCAGGGCGCAGCGCGAGGCGCGCCGCATCCCGCACACATCGAGGACGCCGGCCGGCATGACGCGAACCTATCATGAGGCGCCGCGCACGTCGGAGCGGCCGGATGAGCCCGCTGCGGCCCGCATGGAGGCGCGGCAAGCGCGTCGCTGGCCTGCGTCGAGAGGCTCCGCGCGAAACGTTCCATGGTCTCCTGGGCCCCCCTGCGCTATGCGCCCCGGCCATGTCGCTCGACCAGAAGATCCGGGACCTGCACGCGCGCGTCGAG
Organism: Minicystis rosea; assembly: GCA_001931535.1. GTDB lineage: Bacteria > Myxococcota_A > Polyangia > Polyangiales > Polyangiaceae > Minicystis > Minicystis rosea. The sequence continues at coordinate 14,589,987 of CP016211.1, read as the reverse complement.
AAGGGGGGCGCGCCCAAGTACCACGAGAAGAACGCCGAACAGGGCAAGCTGTTCGCGCGGAAGCGCGTGGAGATGCTCCTCGACGCGGGCAGCTTCCTCGAGGACGCCGCGCTCGCCAACGCGGTCGATCCCGAGCTGCCCGCCGACGGCGTGATCACCGGCAGCGGGACCATCGACGGCCGCACCGTGTGCGTGATGGCCAACGACTCCACCGTGAAGGCCGGCTCGTGGGGCCGCCGCACCGTGGAGAAGATCCTCCGCGTGCAAGAGACGGCCGCGCGCCTGCGCTGCCCGCTCTTCTACCTGGTCGACTCGGCGGGCGCGCGCATCACCGATCAGATCGAGATGTTCCCCGGCCGCCGCGGCGCGGGGCGCATCTTCTACAACCAGGTCTCGATGTCGGGGCAGATCCCGCAGGTGTGCCTGCTCTTCGGGCCGTCGGCGGCGGGCGGCGCGTACATCCCCGCGTTCTGCGACGTGCTCGTGATGGTCGAGGGCAACGCCAGCATGTACCTCGGCTCGCCGCGCATGGCCGAGATGGTCATCGGCGAGAAGGTCTCGCTCGAGGAGCTCGGCGGCGCCCGCATGCACTGCGCCGAGTCGGGCTGCGGCGACGTGCTCGTGAAGTCCGAGGAGGACGCGATCGCCTTCGCGCGCCGCTACATCGCGCTCATGCCGCAGAGCTGTGATCAGACGCCCGCGCCCATCGCGGCGCGCGCGCCGAAGGAGGGCCTGAAGCCGCTCGATCAGGTGATCCCGGTCGACGAGAACAAGCCCTTCGACATGTTCACGGTCATCGACACGATCGTGGACGCGGGGAGCTTCGTGGAGATCAAGAAGCTCTGGGCCAAGGAGATCATCACCGGGCTCGCGCGCGTCGAGGGACGCGTGGTGGGCATCGTGGCCAATCAGCCGAAATACAAGGGCGGTGTGCTCTTCGTCGACTCGGCGGACAAGGCGGCGCGCTTCATCTGGCTGTGCGACGCGTTCAACATTCCCCTGCTCTACTTGGCCGACGTGCCCGGGTTCATGATCGGGACGGTGGTGGAGAAGCAGGGCATCATCCGCGCAGGCGCGAAGATGATCGCCGCGGTGAGCGAGGCCACGGTGCCGAAGCTCTCCGTGATCGTGCGCAAGGCCTACGGCGCGGGCCTCTACGCCATGTGCGGGCCCGCGTTCGCGCCCGACGAGTGCATCGCGCTGCCGACGGCGTCCATCGCGGTGATGGGGCCGAGCGCGGCGGTGAACGCGGTGTACTACAACAAGATCCAAGCGGTCCCGGAAGGGCCGGAGCGCGACGCGCTCGTGCAGAAGCTCCGCGACGAGTACCGCGCCGACATCGATCTCGTGAAGCTCGCGAGCGACCTCGTGATCGACGCCGTGGTGCCGGCCAACGATCTGCGTCGTGAAGTGGCGCGCAGGTTCGATCGCTACGCGGGCCGCGTTCAAGATCGGCCGCACAAGAAGCACATCGTCCCGCCGGTTTGAGGACCGCTCGGAGCGGCGGCGCGCTACGCTTCGGCCGTGCGCCGCCGTTTGCTTTCATCCTTCGCCTCCGCCGCGCTCCTCACCTTCGCAACGTCCGCCCACGCCGAGCCGCTCGCCGCGCGGATCGTTCGCCTCCTCGACACGCCGGGCCGCCTTCACCCGATGGGTGATCGCCTCGGGCGCGTGCCAGTGACGGTGGCGCTGCCCAAAGGCGTGTCGGCGGCCTCGCTCGGGCTCATGCCGGTGGCGCCGGGGTTCGGGGCCGTTCGTCTTTCACCCGACACGTTGTCGCCGTTCGTCGCGACGCACCCCGATCTCCCGCTCGCCGTCACGCCGCGCCTCAAGCCGCTCCTCGATCAGTCGGGTAAGTGGACGCGCGCGACGCAGTTCCGCGCCGCGACGGATCATGATGGGGCGGGCACCGTCGTCGGCGTGATCGACACCGGCATCGACATCATGCACCCGGACTTCCGCGACGCGAACGGCAAGACGCGCATCGCCTGGCTCTTCACGGGCGGCGCGCCCCGGGGGCTCCATCCGGATCTCGAGAAGAAGTACGGCTGCACCGATCCGGATCAGACGGCGTGCGCCATCTTCTCGGCCGACGACATCAACAAGATGATCGAGGACAACGCGCCCGGCGTGCGCGATCCGGAGGGGCACGGCACGCACGTGGCCTCGATCGCGGCGGGGAACGGCGGGCTGATGGTGAGCGCGAAGCCCCGCTTCGTGGGCATGGCGCCGGGGGCGACGCTCGTCGTGGCGGCGCCGACGGACGGCAGCGGGTTCTACGACGCCGACATCCTCAACGCGGCGCGCTTCGTCTTCGACTGCGCCGACTCCATGGATGACTGCGACGCCGAGAAGCCGAGCGCCGACGGAACGACGCCGAAGGTGCCGCGCAAGCTCCCCGTCGTGCTCAACCTCAGCGTGGGCGGCGACTACGGATCCCACGACGGGAAGAGCTCGCTGGAAGAAGGGCTGTCGGCCTTCGTCGGCGACGACAAGCCGGGGCGCGCCATCGTGATCGCCGCGGGCAACAGCGGCTCGCTCTTGGAGATGGGCGATGGCCGCGGGCCGTACGGGATCCACACCGAGGTGCACGTGGCGAAGCACGAGGTGACGCGCGTCCCCATCGTCGCGAGCGCCGCGAAGGATGGGCAGGCGTTCGTGTGGATCACGTTCCGGCCCGGCGACGAGGTGGACGTCGGGCTCGAAGGCCCGGGAGGCTCGACGTGGATCGGGCTCACGGGCCCCGGCGACGACGGCGCCTACAGCCACGGCAGCGGCTCCGAGGCGGTCAAGGCCGGCGTGGTGAACAACCTGCCCAAGTCGAACCCCGCGATCTCGCCGGACACCAACAGCGCCGTCGTCGTGTGGACGGGGCGCTGGCCGGAGGGCGAGTTCGCCATCGTGCTGCGCGGCTCGGGCGACGCGTCGCTGTGGGTCACGGGCACCGGCGACGCGGACCAAGAGCTCTTCTTCGGGCGATCGATCCGACAAGGCACGATCAACGTCCCCGCGAGCGCCCCCGCGCTGCTCGCGGTCGGCTGCACGATCAACCGCGTCTCCTGGACGCCGCTCTCCGGGCCCACCATCGAGCTCGACAAGCTGGGCGACGACCTGACCCCCGTCGCCGATGGCTCGTGTTACTTCAGCGCCGACGGGCCCACGCCGCTCGGCGTGCAGAAGCCGGAGATCAGCGCGCCCGGCGGCTTCGTCGCGGCGGCCATGGCGACGGACGCCGATCCGCGCACGCACGCGGGCGGTCTGTTCACGCTCCCAGGTTGCCCGAAGCAGGATCCGAACTGCGCCATGATGGACACCCGCCACGCGCTCGCCGCCGGCACCTCGATGTCGTCGCCGCACGTGGCCGGCGCGATCGCGCTCCTCATGTCGCTCGATCCGACGCTCACGCAGGCGCGCGTCACCGAAGTGCTGCAAGCCGGCGCGCGGCGGCCCCAAGGCCACGTGCCCGATCCCATCCAGCTCGGGCCGGGCTCGCTCGACGTGGAGGGCGCGCGCCTCGCGTTGCTCGACGCCATGCAGACGCCCGCGGATCCAGATCTCTCGAAGAGCTGGTACACGCTCTCGAGCGCTTATGCGCGGCCCGACCCGACGTGGCCCGTGTGGGGGACGATCCAGCTCCGCAAGCTCGACGGCTCGCTCGCCGCCGGCATCGACGGCAGCAAGCTCACCGTCAGCGTCGACGGCGGCGTCCTCTATCAGCCGCTCACGAAGGTGCGACAGGGCATGTGGCGCTTCGCCTTCACCGGCAAGGAAGGCGACACGGGCGGGCAGATCACGGTCGACGTCGCCTACGCCGGCGTGTCGATGGGCACGACGACGCTCGTCGTCGGCAACGACGTTTGGGCCGGCACCGACCCGCGCATCGGCACGACGTCGGGCGCCTGTGCGAGCAGCAGCACCGGCCGCACGGGCGGCGCAGGCGCGGCATCCATGGCCCTCATCACCGCCGCGGCCCTGTTCGTGCGACGCCGAAAGATCGCGCACAGGACATCATCGCGCACGCCGTAGCTGCGCTCGCTCGTGCCGGTCACGGTCGCGCATCGCCGGAATGACCTCGTCTCGATCGAAGGCAGCTCCTCGCGGGAGAACGAGCATTCGATTCGTCACCGAAACGTCGCGGAGCGTTGCTTGACGCGAACCTCCGTCCTCTCTACCGCCGGCGCATGTCGAGCCATTGCATTGCCGTCTCCGTATTCGTCGCGACGCTCGCGCTCGCGGCGTGCTCCTCGTCTCCCAATGCGCTTTCGTCCTCGAGCGCGGGCGGGTCGGACGCCACCACCTCCAGCAGCGCAGGCACCGGCGGCGCCCTCACGAGCACCGGCAGCTCCAGCAGCTCGACCAATGCCACCACGGGCACCGGCGGCGCAACCACGGGCAGCGGCGGCGCAACCACGGGCACCGGCGGATCCGCACCGACCTGCGGCGCGGACATCCTCGAAGCGCTCTCGACCGCGATCGTCGGCCTCCAATACATCAGCGAGAGCGAGTCTCCCTTCGGCACCTGGTCCGCGCCCGATTCGACGACGGGCCCCATCACGCCCGCGCATCTGCTCGAGCTCCTGAACCTGCCCGCCACCTTGGTCACGGACACGCGCACCCTCGATCAATTCTTCGCGACGCCGATCGCCGACGAGATGGGCGCTCAGTATCAGGCGCTCAAGGATCTGCTCAGCCAGAACCTCACCGACCTCACCGTCGTCCGCATCCACGACGCCGACAACGAAGCCGAGATCCGCATCTACGTCGCCGGCCGAACCAACTGCGGCGTGGTCATGGGCGTTCTCACCTTCGCCGTCGCGACCTGACGTCGGCACCTCGCGGCGCACGAACGTCGCTTCGCAGTGATCGCGATTCGTACGAGGCCGAACGAATCAGCCTCGGTGACGTCGCGCACGATTCGTACGAGGCCGAACCAATCACTCGCGGTCCCACCGAGATCAACGCCGGCTCGCCGGCGCGGCGTTTGGGGTCGCTCGCGGCCCCATCGAAATCGACGCAATCAGCCGCTCAGATAGTCCATCGCGCGGCGATTCAGATCGAAGAGCTGCTGGATCGTCGCCACGCGCACGTCGTCGGCGGGGCGCTCGTTCTGCCAGAGGGCGAAGCGCGCCGCGAGCTCGCGAGCTTCACGAGCGAGCGCGTGCGCGACCACGGAGGGCTCCTGCTCCAGGCGGACGGCGAGCTGCTCGGCGCTGTCCAGAAACAGATGGGTCGACGCGCTCGGCAGGTGGTTCGACACGGAGGGAGCCTCGGAAGCCGGTGGGTGACGAATGGCGAATGACGACTAGCGAAGGTGACGAAGGGACGCGGAAAAGGCCGCCGCGCGGAGGATCCGGAGGCCTCGGCAACGCGCCGAGCATCGGCGAAGATCACGCGCACGAGGCGCGACAAAGCATCGCAGAACGCGCTCGCTCCCACAAGGGAAGAGCCTCTTCGACCTTCGCGAAGGCGCGCGCGATCGCCCGATTCATCGCATGTCGGCGGCCTCACCGTCACGCGCAGAGATTGCGGCGATTGCCCGAGATCGCGCTCCCACGACGGGAAACGTGGGCGAGCACGCCCCTGCGCCGTGCGCTCGCGTCAGAGCGTGGGCAGCGGGCAGCAGTGCGGCGTACCGAGACAGAAGTCGCCGTCGCCGTTGAGCGCGCACGTGCACACCACGGAGTTGTTGAACAGGCACTGACACGTCTTCGACTTGCACGACGCCGCCCACACGTTGCCCTTCGCGTCGCAGAAATCGTTCTCGCACTGACCGGGGCCGCCGGATCCGCCGCAGAACGAGAGCGAGTCCGGATCCGGTGGATTGAAGCACGACGCGCCGCCGATGCCTCCGCCGTCTCCGCTGCTCGTCGTCGTCCCACCGGTGCCGACGTCGACCACCACCTTGCCGCCGCACGCGGCCATCACCACCGCGAGCGCGAGCGCCACACCGATCCCGCGAAACTTGCTCATCGATCGCGGTCCTACGTCGGCGCGGGCAGGCGGTAAAGCCCCTCCACCTTCGCGAGGCGCGCGACACCGAGCCCTATGCAGCAACGGCCGAGCCTGAACGACGAGCGCCGCGTTTTGCACCACCTCCTCGGCGAAGGTGATCGTGCATCGTGCGGCGGGATACCGCGTGTGCCTCAGGGCTTCTTCGGCGAATCGTCGCCTGCGTCCTCGTCGCCCGTGCCGCGCAACATCTTCTCCAGCGCGGCGCGGCGCTCCGGATCGGCGGCGAGCTGCTGCTCCACCTGCTTCATGAGATCCGCCATGTCCGGGCTCTCGAAGTCGATCTCCTCCGTGTCGATCGGCATCCGATCGAACGGGTCCAACGGAGCCTCGGCCTGCGCCGCGGCGAGGAGCTGTTGGTTGATCGCCTCGAGCTGCTCCTCCCCGCCGAGCGCGCTCACGAGCTTCTCTTGCACCTTGGCCATCGCGGCCATGTCGCCGGTCGCAAGCGCGCGTTGCATCTCTTCCAACACGCCGCCGCCGAGCGCCGCCATCACCTGCCCCATCACACCTTCGAGGCTGCCCTCGGGCGCCTCCGCGAAGCGCGCCGGCACGTACCCCGAGGCGACGATCGGCGCCCACTCGCCGGCTTCGCCGATCTCCGCGATCACGCCCTCGTACGTCTGCGCCCGCGGCTCGGCGACGTCGGGCAGCACGAACACGCCGCGCGCATCCTGGTGCGCCTCGAGCGCGCTCCCGAGGATCCCTCGCAGCGCGAGCCCGAGCTCGTCCGGCGCCCCGCCGAAGCGTACCCCCGTGTGGACCAAGAGGCCGTCCGCAAGCTTGCGGACGAGGAGGCGCGGCGAGATCTCGAGCTCGGTTCCCCGGAGGAGCGCGACGGCGTCGATACCCATGAGGACAATGTTTCGAGGGAGCACCGCGGCGTAAAGGGGCCCCGCCGCGCTCGGTGTCGAAAGCTCCCCTCGCGTCCGCCCGCTTCGCGAAGCCCTCCGCCGGCTTCATGGGCCCCGCGAAGACGAGGTCGCGGGCTGCAGAATGGAACGTCGCCGCGCATCACACCGGGTCGAGGAAGAACCTCATGTTCCAATCGTCCAAGCAGGTCCAGTTCCAGCCGAGAGTGACTCGCCCGCGGCGCCTTCGTGGAATCGCCCGTCCCACACCGCGTCTCACATCGCCCGCCTTTCCTCGACAGCGTCGTGAGCTCGACCGTTCTCGGATATTCTCGCGCTTGCCCCAAAGCCCGCGCGCCCTCGTCACCCATGCTCCCTCCGCCTCTCGCCGTTCGCCTCGTGCCCGATTTCGTGCCGGATCCGGCCTCGCTCTGGGAGCAGGCCACGAGCGAGCTCCTCTGGGACGACCGCATCCGCGCGCGGCGAACGGCGTCCGTGGGCATCGCCTACAACTACTCCGGCATTTGGTATCCGGACGTGCCGATGCCGGATTTCATTTCGACGCTGGCAACGCGGGTCGCGGCCCTGGTCGCGCACCCCATCACCAATTGCCTCGCCAACTTCTACCCGACCGGAGAATCGAAGATGGGCTTTCACGCCGACGCGGCGGAAGGCATCGTCCCCGGCACGTCGACATCCATTCTCTCCCTCGGCGCGCGGCGGCCCCTCGTCTTCAAACCGAAGAGCGGCGGTGACGCACGCCCCGAATTCGCCCTCGACCCCGGCTCTTTGCTGATCATGGACGCCTCCGTTCAAGACCATTGGCTGCATGCTTTGCCCCCTTCCCGAGCGCGGGTCCACGCATGAGCCTGACGTTTCGCCACGTTCATCGCGGGGCTCCATGATGGCCCGTGCCATCATGGCGGATCACCCGAAGAGGAATTGGCCGTGCCCGATCCGTCGCTCGCCGAAGAATGGTTGAAGCACCTCCTCCTCTTGGAGGACACGATTTTCGTCCTCGCGCGCCCCTTCGGCGTCCCGAGCTACGATTTCGATTTCGAGCGCTCGTTCGCCTGCAAGCATCCCATCTATCTACCCGAGGGTGTGGAGGTGGCCGCGCGGGTCGGGCCGATCGCCGACTATCCAGGGTTCTTCGAGATGCTCGAGACGACGGGGATCCGGCTCGTGAACGATCCGGACGCCTCGTTCCGCGCCAACGATCTTCGCGGTTGGTATCCGCGAATCGCCGATCTCACGGCCCGCTCCTTGTGGTTCGAAGGCGAGCCGGATCTCGATCGGGTGGAGCGGGAGATCGGTTTTCCGGTGTTCGTGAAGACCGTGCAACAGACCTTGAGACACAGGCACGATGTCAGCATCGTCGCCGATCGCGCCTCGCTCGCGCGCGCCGTGGATGCCTATCGGAGCGATCCCGTGCTCGGCGCCCAACCACTCGTGTTCCGCGAGTACCTATCGCTCGCGCCCCTCCCCTCGACGCCCCGGCACGCAGAGCGGATCCCCGGTGGACGCGAGATTCGCAGCTTCTTTTGGAGAGGCCGAATCGTCGGCGCCGGTGCCTATTGGAGCCGCGATGGAGGCTATACTCCCTCTCCTGCAGAGCGAACGGCGGCGCTGACGCTCGCGGAGGAGGCCGCGCGGCGCGTCGACGTGCCTTTCCTGGTGGTGGACGCGGCGCAGAGAATCGATGGCTCGTGGGTCGTCATCGAGACCAACGATGCTCAAGAGTCCGGCTACACCGGCGTATCACCGATGGAGCTTTGGCGCTCCATCATCGAGGTCGAGCGCGAGATCGGTTGAGGCCCTTCGAGCCACGATGTGGCCCGAGAGATGGTATTGCGGGTGGTGCCTCTCGCCGGGGGATCGATACGGGACGCGTCACCGAGCGCGGGAGCGTCGGAAATGTGCTCTGCACCCGTCACCGGGGCGCCTCCCGAAGGCACCGAACGGCCGCGACGAGCCTCCGTGGCCGCACGCGCGAGAGCGGCACATTCCCTTGCAATATCAGGGATGAGGCTGCTCGATAGCCCTCCTCGGAGCGCTCTCCTCGGGAGGAGACCCGTGCCGGGAAGCCCCACATTTCGAGGCGGTTGGTATGACATTCCTGCCGTCATTGTTTGTTGGATCGTGGGGGCGTAACGCCTAGTCTCGCTCGCGCAGCTGCCTCGGCGGCGGCTGGCTGGAGCTCATCACCATGCGACTCGTCCGATCGATCTTTTTGATGCTTCCCCTCCTCGTCGGCTGCGCCGGCGGGGCCCAAGCCGTCCTCAAGTCCCCGGTCGAGAGCAAGTGCGGCTCCGCGGGCCTCAAGGGCTGCCCCGAGCTCACCGACGGCGTGATCTTCTACGTCGCCGGCGAAGAGGCGAAGGGCAAGGACCTCTTGGTCAAGGGCGCCGCCGAGAACGCGCCTGCGAAGGTGAAGAAGTTCGCCAAGGCCATCAAGGGCCTCAAGAAGGTGCCGGGCGCTTCGAGCTACACCGCGAAGCTCGTGGAGGTCGCCGACATCCTCGTTTCGGCGAACAAGGCTCCTGCCAACGCGCCTGCCGACGGTGATGAGGCGGAGGACGACGAGGAGGTCCCGGTGCGGAAGGGCAAGGCCCCGCACGGCTTCGACGGCGCCCGTCGCTGATCGCAGCTTCCCTTCCCGAAGCATTCAGGTGCGGCCCGCCAAGGCGCGGGCCGCAAGCACCTTGGGCCGACGCGCCCAACTCCCCACCACGATTCGTCGACGACGTCGCACCGGCGCGCATGACGCGGCGCCGGGATTCCGTGGCTCGTGCCCCGAAGCAGATGGCCAATCCAGCGGACGTGCTCGGCAACCGAAGCATCGGCGGCGACGAGATCGAATGATCGCAGAGGCCTGAAGACTCGTGGGATGTTGGACACCGTCGCTTGCGCGGCCTTCGCGGAGCGGCGTGGCCCACATGTGAATCGTTGACATGTCAAGGAACGAAGGTCGGCGCGTGACGAGGACCGGGCGGCGCGCTTCCGCGGAGGGTGGTTGGGTAGACCGCCATCGGCCGCGCAATCGCTTCCCCCTCCGGCCGTCCTTCTGGCACGGTACGAGCGCCATGCCCTCGGCATCCCCGTCCCCATGATCGACGCCCTCGCGCTCGCCGCCCTCGCGCGCGCCGTCGATCACGACGGTGACGTCGACGTCGCCTGCGCGGCCATCGGGCGCGGCGATCCGATGCTGCGCGCGGCCGCGCGCCGAAGGGTGCGGGCCGCGCACGCCGATGCGCTCCTCGCTGCTCGTGACAAGCACGCCGACGGCGGGAGACACGTGCTCCGGCTCGCATACCTGAGCCTCGCGCGCGCGCTGCCCGACGAGGAAGAGCGCCACGACGTCGCCGCCGTGACGGCCGCTTTCGACGCGGCACGCGCGCTTCGTCCGGCGCCGAGCGGTTTTTGGTGGCCGACCGCGTTGGTCGTGATCGCGCTCGCGGCCGGCGCGGCGGCGGGCATCATGTTCACGCGTCTCGATGGATCGAGATCGCCGGCAGCGCGCCTCGCCGAGCGCCCTGCGCCTCCCGCGCGCGGCGCGTTCGCGACGGGCGGCGTTCCGGAAAAGCTCCCCGGCGATGCGGTGATCCGGCGCGTGCTCTCGCACGACGTGCCTGATTATCTGATCGCGCTCGATCGTTATTCGGAGGCGAAGCGCACGGGCACGCGGCCGCTGGATCTCGCCGAGATGGAGAAGCAGCTCGGCGCGGCGCACGACAAAGCGCTCGACGGCGAAGCGAGAGGTGCGCTCGGCGAGGGCGCGGGCCGCGCGCTCGATGCGCTGCTCGCGGCCGCACGCGCAGCCGCGGTCGCGCCCGCGGGCGACACCGGCGACGCGGCCGACGAGGCGCTCGCCGAAGCGACCAGCGTGCTCGACGACGAGCTCGCCGCCGCAGGCGCCGGGTACTTCGTCGACGGCGACGTGATCCACGACGGCGGCAGCGGGCGCCGGCTGGCGATCGCCTATGCCTTCGCGGTGGAGCGGGTGAACCTCTTCTCGGCGGCGGGCGACGAGGTGCGCGCGCTCCAGATCCGCCGGATCGATCGGCTCAATTGGTCGCACACGCTCCTCGGGTTCACGCGGCCGCACCTGCGCGCGGCGCTGGTGCTGCTCGATCAGCTCGAAGAGCAGGTGCTCACGCTCATCGCTCCCGGCCTCGCGCCGGGCGCTTCGGTGCGCCTCTTCGACAAGGAGGCGACCTCGGTCCCCGCGGCGGATCGCGCCGCGGTGGAGGCGCGCGCGGGCGAGCTGTGCCGGACCGAGTACGGCGCCATCCCGGGCCTCGACGCGGCGGCGGCGTCCAAGCTGGGCGAGACGCTGAGCCGGCGGCGCGCCCTCCTGGAGACGCTCGAAAAGCGGGCGGAAGCGCGGGGCCTCGCGCTCGTGGTGCCGGGCAAGCTGCGCTTGTCCGAGGGCTTCACCAAGTCGATCACGGGGCTCGCGACGGCGGCGGAGATCGCGGATCTCGAGAAGATCGACGAGGCCTTGAGCGGTGAGGTGGAGCAGCGCACGTTCACGATGCTGCGCGACGCGCTCGCGGCCTCGGTCGAGCGGCACGAGGTGCAGCACCGCCTCGACGCGCGCCGCTCCGAGGTGATGCCGAAGGCGCTCGCCGATCGCGTGGGCCCGCTCCGGCAGAACGGCCGCGAACGCCGGCACGCCGTCACCGCGCGCGCGGAGCTGTCGGCGTACCTCTCGGAGCTCGCGCGCGATCCGCGGACGGTGCGCGTCGGGCTCAGCGCGGTCGCCCGCTTCTTGTTCGATCGTCACCTGCACGGCTCGCCGGAGTGCTACGCCGCGCTGGTGATCCTCGAAGGGGTGGCCGACGCTCTCGGTGTCCCGCGCGACGCGCCGCTCGTCACGAGCGGCAAGGTCGATCGGAGCGCCGTGAGCCGCCTCTACCTGGGGCTCGCCGCACAGCCACCCGAGCGGCTCCGCGCGGCGGCCAAGCGGCTCTGGGAGGATCTCTTCGCCGCTCCCCTCGCCGACCTCCGCGCCTCCACCACGCATCCATGAGCGAACCTCGACCGCCCCGATTCTCGCGCCGCACCGCGTGGGATCGATCCGACAACGCCCTCTCGCAGGAGCTCGCGCGCGCCCGCGCCGCGGGCCGCGCGCTCGTCGATCTCACCGAGTCGAACCCGACGCGCGCCGGCCTCGGCGGCGCTGATCTCGTGCCCCTCCTCGGCCACACCCGCGGCGCCGCGTATGCGCCCGCGGCCCTCGGCCACGCGTCGGCCCGCGCGGCCGTCGCCGGGTACTACGCGGAGCGCGGCCTCTCCATCCCGAGCGATCGCGTGTGCCTCTCGGCTAGCACCAGCGAAGCCTACGGCTGGATCTTCAAGCTCCTCTGCGAGCGCGGCGACGAGGTCCTCATCCCCGCGCCTTCGTATCCGCTCTTCTCGTTCCTCGCCGCGCTCGAGGACGTCACGCTCGTGCCTTATCCGCTCCTCCGCGAGGAGCGCTTCCGCACCGATCTCGCCGCGCTCGAAGCGCGCATCGGCGAGCGCACGCGCGCCATCGTCCTCGTGCATCCGAACAACCCGACGGGATCGTTCGTGCGCCGCGACGAGGCCGCCGCCATCGAAGATCTCGCGCGCCGGCACGGCCTCGCGCTCATCGTCGACGAGGTCTTCGGCGACTACGCCCACGGCGCGCTGCCGGCGGATCGGCTACCGAGCTTCGCCGGCGATCGCGCGGCCCTCACCTTCGTGCTCAGCGGGCTCAGCAAGGTGACCGCGATGCCGCAGGTCAAGCTCGGGTGGATCGTGACGCTCGGCCCCGAAGCGATCGCCGCAGAGGCCATGGGCCGGCTCGAGGTGATCGCCGACACGTACCTCTCGGTGAGCACGCCGGTGCAGCTCGCGCTGCCCGAGATCCTCGCCGGCCGCAGCGACATCCAGGCGGCGATCCGCGCCCGCGTGGAGGCGAACCTGGCGGCGCTCGACGACGCCATCGTCGCGCTCGGCAGCGACGCGCCGGTGCGCCGTCTGCCCGTGGACGGCGGCTGGTACGCGACGCTCGAAGTGCCGCGCACCCGCGACGAGGACGCGTGGGTGGAGCTCTTGGTGCAGGAAGAAGGGGTGATCGTGCACCCCGGCTACTTCTTCGACTTCGCGGAGGAGGGCTACCTGGTGGTGAGCCTCCTCCCCGAAGCGCGGCTGTTCCGCGAAGCGATCGCCCGCGTCGCCCGGCGGACGGCCGAAGGTTGAGCCGCAAGGCTTCGTGTCATGCGGACACGAAGCCGATCCACACGGCAAAACCAGGCTGCTTGGCGATCGCTACTTGTGGACGACGACGACGGTGGCGGGGCCGAACTCGGGGAGCGAGCGCAGGCCGTACCAGTCCTTGGGGACCGGGGGCTCGCCCCACTCGAAGAGGCGCTTCGCGTCGATGGGCGCGAGGTTCACACATCCACCGCTCTTCTTCTCGCCCCAGACGTCGTGCCAGTAGGCGGCGTGCAGCGCGTGCGGGCCGTGGAAGTTCTGCACGTACTGCACCTCGGTGTGGACCAACAGATCGTTGGTCGACGACACCATCGTCGCGGTCACGAACTTCCCATCGACGCGGAACGTGCCCGTCGGCGTGGAGGCGGTGTCGAGCGGATCCTTGCCCGCCTCCGGGATGCCGCCGCGGCCCGGTGAGATCAGCGTCGCGAACACGGGCTTGTCGTTCTCGTACGCGACCAGCGTCCCGCCGAGCACGCTGATGTCGAGCCACGTGCGGCGGCCGGTCGACGCGCGCTTGATGATGGCGGGCGGCTCGCTGCGACGGACCACCGCGGCCTCGTCGGCGGCGACCCAGATGTCGGGCTCGCGCGTCGCGAGGAACGTGCGCTTGCCTTCCTTGGCCTCTTCGCCGGTGAGGCCGACCCACGCGAGGCGCGGCCACATGGCGCCGGTCTTCTCGAAGGTGCCGTCCGCGCCGCGGCGATACTTGGGCCGATCCATCTTGCGGAAGAACGCGAGGGGCAGCTCCGCCTCCGTCCCGATCTCCACGCCGTGGAACTCCGATCGCGGATAAGGCTTCACGCGATCCTTCGGGACGAGCGCGAGATCGTGCGACACGAGGTAGGTGCGCCCGTCGATGTCGACCTGCCGCGTGTACGCGACCGTCGATCCATTGGCCACGAACGGACGCGCCTCGCGCACGAGCGGCGAGGCCTCCAACCACGCGAGCGGCTCGCCGCCCTTGCCCCAGCGGGTGTCGGCGGCGGGCGCGAGATCGAGGCCCACGAGCGATTTGTCGAGGTCGTCGGCGCTCGCGCGCGCCTTCGCGATCAAGCCGAGATGCTCGGCGAGGTTCCACTCCGCCTTGCGTTGCTCCGCGGCCGTCGGCGGGCGCTTGTAGCGGGGCGCGCCGATGGACTCGCCGTACTCGTACGGCCAGGGCGAGCCCGTCTGCGGCGCCGCGGCCGCGACGGCGACGACGGCCGGGTCCTTCGGATCGAGGGTCGCCGCGTCACCGTCACAGATGTAGCCGCGCGGCTCGATGGCGTACCACGCGCGGCAACCGCTGCGGCCTTCCGATCCGGGCACCTTCGCGGTGGCGATGCTGCCCCCACGCAGCGCGATGGAGCTGCCGAGCCCGAGGTACCCGAGCCAACCCTTCGAGGCGTGCGGCTCGGGCTGAATCCACGCGAAACGAGCCTTGGCAAAGAGGCGCGGGCCCTCCGGAACGGGCTCCTTCGGCGGCGTCGCCGCGGCGGCCGACGCGCTCGGGGCCGGCTTCGCCGCTTCGGCCGCCGTGCTCGCGGACGTGATCGGGCTCGCAGAACCCGTGGCGCCCGCTTGATGGGCCGGCGCCGGCTCCGCCCGCGCAGGGGCCGCGGGGCCCACGGAAACGGACGCGTCGCGAGAGCAGCCGGCGAGGGCCGCCAGCGCAGCGAAAAAGGCCAGCGAATATTGGGGGGACGGAGACACGGCGGCGGATCTTTCGGTTACGCGTTTGACGTCAAGCGCGCAAACCTTTTACCTTTTGTCACGGGCCGGAGCGAGTATCCGTCCTTCCTTGGCCGTTTGCTCCGCGATTCCGGTGGAGCTCGGAGGCGTCGCGCGATGGTCACCAGGCGTTTTGTACGGGCCGTGTTGCTCGGTGGTGTCGTGAGCGCGGCTGCGGCCGCGTGCGCGCAAGGCCAGCAGCTCACGGGTGTGGGCGGCAACGCGGGCGGCCCCGGCGTGGGCGGCTCGACGACGAGCTCGGGCGCGGCCGGCGGCAAGCCGGACGCGGGCAACGGCGAGATCGGATCGCCCTGCAAATCCAACGCGGACTGCACCGAGGGGAGCTGCTCGCCCATCGGCAACGGCAGCTACTGCACGCAGCCCTGCCCGCCGGATTGCCCGTTCGGCACCTACTGCACGGTCATCAACGGCACCTCGCTGTGCGCGCCCGATCTCGATCAGCAGTGCACCAAGTGCTCGAGCAACACCGACTGCAAGCTGCCCAGCGATCAGTGTCTCACCGCGCCGCTCGGCGACAAGTTCTGCGCGCGTGACTGCAGCGTCGACGGCGTCTGTCCCAACGGCTTCACCTGCGTCGACAAGGCGGCGTACGCGGGTGACGGCGGCGTGCCCGAAGGCGGCACCGACGCGGGCGACGCAGGGATGCCGGTGTCCACCGCGTTCAAGTGGTGCGTGCCCAACGGCGGCTCTTCCTGTCCGTGCAACCAGAAGCGCGACGACGTGGCGCGCGCGTGCTCGGTGAAGAACCAGTACGGCAACTGCAACGGCATGGAGACCTGCGACGGCAAGCAGGGCAAGTGGGACGGCTGCACGGCCGCGACGCCCGCCGCCGAGACGTGCAACGGCAAGGACGACAACTGCAACGGCATGGCCGACGACGGCGATCAAAACGCCCTCTGCGCCGCCTCGGGGCCGAAGCCGCCGCACGCGAGCTGGGCTTGCAAGAACGCGACGTGCTCGCTGGGCGCGTGCGATCCGGGTTGGACTTCGTATCCGGCCGGCCCGGCCTCCGTGGGCTGCGGCTGTCAGGTGGAGACCGGCGAGCCCAACGGCTCCTGCGGCACCGCGACCAACGCCGGCAGCGTGAGCGACACGGGCGCTCCGATCACGATCCAAGGCACGCTCTCGAGCGCCGCCGACGTCGACTTCTGGAGCTTCGACACCGTCGACGTCAACGAGGGCAGCACCAACTCGTATCACGTGCGCATCAACTTCACGGCGCCGGCGACGAACAGCGAGTTCTTGATGGACGTCATCCGCGGCGACACGTGCACCGACACGCCGACCGGAGCGGCGACGTCCATCGTCGCCTACGACTGGTGCGTGAACGGCTTCAACGGCGTGGACACCGGCGAGGCGCCCTGCGGTCCCACGGCCAGCGTGCACTGCGGCGGCCTCCCCGGCAGCGGCGTGATCGGCACCCACTCGTCCAAGTACTACATCCGCGTCTTCCGCAAGCCGGGCGCGACGGGCACGTGCACGCAGTACTCGCTCTCGGTCTCTGCCGCCGCGGGCGCCTGCGACTTCGCGCAGAAGTGCGCGTCTCCGTGAATTCGTGATCTTTCGCGTGGCCGTCCGACGACGGCCACGCGCCCTCTCGATCGAGCTCGCTCGAAATTCTCCGTTCGCTCCCGAGCGGCGAGCGCTCGCGACGGAGTCTCGCGGTCCGTCGAAGCCACGGCTGGACCGCCCGCGCTCCACCGCGGACAGCAGAGAAATCGGCCTCGATCTGGGCTACAATCGGCCCATGGACCTCCCGGCCGAATCGCAGATCCGCTGGATCCTCTCGAACACGGCGACGCTCCTCGAGCATGGGGCCGAGCCCGTCCGCGGGCTGATCCTCCCGACGGGGGAGTTCTTCCCGGATCGCTTCGACGGTTCGCCGCAATCGGTCGCCGCGCTCATGAGCCGCGTGCAGGATCACGCGGGCCTCACCGATCTCGAGGTCGAGGTCACCCTCGTCACGCCCGAGGGCGAGGCGCAGACGGTGAGCTGCTCGAGCGGCGCGTGCGGCGGCGGAGGCAAGATCGACACGCGCCTCGATCGCGTCGCGCGCCACGCGGACGGCGGCTACACGGTCACGCTCAGCACCGGCGAAGTGAAGAACCCCGTGGTGCTCACCACCACGCTGGTGCGCGCCGTCGCCACCATGTTCATGATCGAGGCCGACGCCTACGCGGGCACGCCCCTCGGCGAGCGCGAGCCGCTCACCGATCTGGCCGCGGTGCTCCTCGGCTTCGGCGTGCTCATGTCCAATGGCTCGTACATCTACATGAAGGGGTGCAGCGGCGTGCAGGTCCACGCCGCGACCAAGATGCCCGCCGACGAGATCGCGCTCGCGCTCGGCATCTTCTGCCGCCTCCACGACGTGCCCGAGCGCACGGCCGCGAAGCACCTCGAGCTCACGCCCTCGGAGCACTTCGACGAGTCCTACGCGTGGGCCAGCTCGAACCATGCATTGATGAAGATGCTGCGCAAGAGCCCTGCGTCGGTGCGCGCCGGGGAGTACACGCTCCAGCCGGCGCGGAGCTGGCTCGCGCGCGTGCTCGGCGTCGGGGCCAAGAAGCGCCCCAAGACGACCGACGAAGAGCTCGCGGAGCTCGAGCGCGACGTGAAGGCCGCCGGCGGCGTGGGGCGCAAGGCCATGGATCCCGCACGGGCGAAGAAGCTCGCCGAGCTCAAGGCCCTCGTGGACGAGAGCCTCGAAGAGTGACGCCGCCGCACTGCGGCCAGCGCGACGGCTTCAGGCCGGCGACCTGAGCGTGTCCCTCGCGCGTTCGGTGTGGGATTCCCGGCAATTCGAGTAACATCGGCGGGATGCGACGTGTCCCTGCCCTTCTCTTCTCCACGATCCTGCTCGCGGCCTGCAGCTCCGGCGGCACCACCGGCACCGGAGGCCAAGGCGGCACGGGCACCACCACCGGCACTGGAGGCCACGGCGGTGATGCGATGCAAGGCGCGACGGCGGCCTTCGATCTCACGGCCGATCTCTCGTCCCAAGATCACTTCTACGACTTCCCGTATCCCTCCGATCTGCGCCTCACCGACAAGGGCACGCCCGATCTCACCGGCCTGCCGTTCCCGAACTTCCTCAAGACGATCGCGCCGCTGCAAGCGACCGCCATGGAGCACCCGGGCTTCCCGGTCGTGCCCGTCTCGTACTTCCGCTTCTCCGCGCCGGTGCCCACGCTCGACGCGAGCAAGGTGATCGCGGCCGACAAGACCTCGCCGATCCTGCTCGTCGACGTCGATCCCGCATCGCAGGAGCGCGGCACGCTCACGCCCGTCGTCGCGACCACGCCGCCCGTCGATGGATGGATCAGCGAGAACACGATCGCGGCCGCGCCGCGGCCCGGCTTCGTGCTGCACCCGAAGCGCAAGTACGCCTTCGTCGTGATGAAGAGCCTCGGCGACGCCGACGGCAAGCCGCTCGCGTCACCGGCCGCGCTCGATCAATTGAAGGCCGGCACGGCGCCGGAGGGGGCCAAGGGCGCGGCGGCGGTGACGCTCTATCAACCGCTCTGGGACACGCTGAAGACGATCGGCGTCGAGGCGGCCGGAGTCGCGGCGGCCACGGTGTTCACCACCGGCGACGTCGTGCAAGACCTCTCCGATCTCTCGCAGACGCTCGCGAAGAAGTACACGATCAGCATTCAAGGCCTGAAGGTCGATCCCGACGACGGCGCGACGCACGATCGCTACTGCGAGCTCGTCGGCAAGGTCACGTACCCGCAGTTCCAGAAGGGCACGCCGCCCTTCAACACCGAGGGCAGCTTCGACTTCTCGGATGGCGGGCTACCGGCGAAGCAGCGCGACGAGGACGCGCCCATCACCATCACCATCCCCAAGGGCGAGATGCCGGCCGCCGGGTTCCCGCTGGTGATGTACTTCCACGGTTCGGGTGGGATCAGCTCGGCCGTGGTCGATCGCGGGACGTGGGCGCCGCAGCCGGACGCGACGCAGTGTCCGGGCGGCACGCAGGACGAGTGGGACGGCGTGCTCGGCTGCAACAAGAAGGGCGAAGGCCCCGCGCACGTGCTCGCGCCCTTCGGCTTCGCCATGGCGGGGAGCGCGCTGCCGGTGAATCCGGAGCGGCTCCCGGGCGCGGGCGAGACGGCGTACCTCAACCTCAACAACCTCTCGGCGATGCGCGACACATTCCGGCAAGGCGTGATCGAGCAGCACCTGTTCCTCGACGCGCTCACGCAGCTCGAGATCGATCCGCAGACGATCGCGGCATGCTCGGGCATCTCGCTGCCGGCGGGCGCGACCAAGTACAAGCTCGACGTGAAGAACGTCTTCGCTCAGGGCCAGTCGATGGGCGGGATGTACACGAACCTCATCAGCGCCGTGGAGCCGCGCATCCGCGCCGCGCTGCCCACGGGCGCCGGCGGGTACTGGAGCCACTTCATCCTGATCACGCCGCTCATCCCCGACATCGCCGGCAAGGTCGGGACGGTGCTCCTCGGCACCTCGGCCAAGCTCACGTTCCTGCACCCCGGGCTCAGCCTCTTCGAGACCGCGGCCGAGGCCGTCGATCCGATGGTGTCGATGCCGCGCCTCGCGCGCCGCCCGCTGCCCGATCATCCGGTGCGCCCGATCTACGAGCCCGTGGGCAAGGGCGACTCGTACTTCCCGATGGAGACGTACGACGCGATGGCGCTCGCCTACGGCCACAAAGAAGCGGGCGACATCGTGTGGGCGACGATGCAGGAGGCGCTCAAGCTCTCGGGTCACGATGGCATCCTGCCGTATCCGGTGAGCCAGGATCTGACCTCGGAGACCGGCACGAAGTACACGGGCGTCGTCGTGCAGTACGAAGGTGACGGCGTCTACGATCCGCACGCCATCTACTCGCAGCTCGACGCGGTGAAGTACCAGTACGGGTGCTTCTTCTCGACGTTCCTCAAGACGGGCACCGCCACGGTCCCCGCGCCCGCGCCGCTCGGCACGCCCTGCCCGTAAGCGCTCCCACCCAACGAGACGCGCCGTCTCGCATCCTCGATCCCATCGTCCGAGGTGCGGCGGCGCGTTCGTCGTGTACGCTCGGCCGGCATGCACCTCGAGTTCGTCGGCGCCGCGCAGTCCGTCACTGGATCGATGCACCTCCTCCACACCGAGCAGGCCACGGTGCTGCTCGATTGCGGGCTCTTCCAAGGGCGACGGCGCGAGTCGTTCGAGCGGAACCGGAACCTGCCGCTCGACGCGCGCTCCATCGACGCGGTGGTGCTCTCGCACGCGCACATCGATCACTCGGGCGCGCTGCCGATGCTGGTCAAGAACGGTTACGAAGGGCCCATCTACGCCACGCCCGCGACGCGTGACCTCTGCGCGGTGATGCTCCGCGACGGCGCCCTCATCCAGCAGGCCGACGCGCGCTTCCTCAATCGCCAAGCCGAGAAGGAGGGCACCGATCACCCGCACGTCGAAGCCCTCTACGACGACGAGGACGCCATCGAAGCGATCGGTCGCTTCTACTCGGTGCCGTATCGCCTGCGCGCGCCCATCGCGCCGGGGATCACGCTGCGCTTCCTCGACGCGGGGCACGTGCTCGGGAGCGCGGTCACCGTGCTCGACGTGGAGGAGAAGGGCGTCACGCGGCGCATCGTCTTCACCGGCGATCTGGGCCGCTACGATCGGCCCATCCTCAAGGATCCCGAGATCGCCGAGGGCGCGCACGTGCTCATCACCGAGAGCACGTACGGCGATCGCGTGCACGACGGCACCGACAAGATGGATGAGGATCTCGCGCGCGTCGTGAAGCGCACCATCGAGCGCGGCGGCAAGCTGCTCATCCCTTCGTTCGCGCTGGAGCGCGCGCAGGAGGTGATCTTCGCGCTGAAGAAGCTGCGCAAGGCCGAGGCCATCCCGCGCGTGCCCGTCTACGTCGACTCGCCGCTCACGGTGAAGATCACGGACATCTTCAAGCTCCACCCCGAATGCTACGACGCCGAGACGCGCGCCCTCATGCGCAGCCACGACTCACCCTTCGATTTCCCCGAGGTGAAGTACATCGACGACGTGGAGGGCAGCAAGGCCATCGACGCCGAGCAGGGCCCCGCCATCATCATCTCCGCGAGCGGGATGTGCGAGGCGGGACGCATCCTCCATCACCTCAAGGGCGCCATCGAGGACGCGCGGAACACGGTGCTGATCGTCGGCTACCAGGCGCAGCACACGCTCGGCCGCCGGCTCGTGGAGCAGCGGATGCGCGTGAAGATCTTCGGGGTCGAGCGCGATCGCCGGGCCGAGGTGGTGGTGCTCAACGGGTTCAGCGCGCACGCCGATCAGAAGGATCTCCTCGCCTATGCGCGGAACACGGCCGCACGCGGCCCGCTCGCGCAGATCGCGCTGGTGCACGGAGATCCGAAGCCGCAGAAGATCCTCGCCGAGCTCCTCGCCGCTGAAGGGCACCGCAAGATCGCCATCCCCGCGGTCGGGGATCGGCTCACCATCGAGTGAGCTTCGTCGAAGCGTTCGCCGCTTTCACGCAACGGTAGAGCTGTCGGGGCATCCCATACCCCGCGCCACCTGCGCCCCTCCGAGCCACGCTTTCTCCGTCGTGTCCACGAGCCCTTCGCGCGCTCCTTTGGGGCGGGGGCTCACGTGCGGGCGGCATTGCTTGACGGGGCGCCGCGGTCCCGCTCGAATGGCTTCGTTTCCGATGCAAGAAGACGACGTCCACCGGCGAGTCGGTACCCTGGTCCGGGACAAATGGACGCTCGTTCGCCTCCTCGGCACGGGCGGGATGGCGGCCGTCTACGTCGGCGTGCACCGCATCGGCCGGCGAGACGCCCTCAAGATCCTCCATCGCGAGGCGGCCAAGTCGAAGGAGGTCTGCCTCCGCTTCGAGCGCGAAGCGCAGGCGGTGAATCGCTTCCGTCACCCGGGCGCCGTCGAGATCCGCGACATCGACGTGACCGAGGACGGCGCGCCCTTCCTGGTGATGGAGCTGCTCGTGGGCGAGTCGCTCGGTGATCGCGCCGCGCGCCTCGGCACCATGGGTGTCGACGAGGTGCTCTCGCACGCGGAGCAAGTGCTCGACGTGCTCGCCGCCGCCCATCAACAAGGCATCATCCACCGCGACATCAAGCCGGGGAACCTCTTCGTCAGCAACGAGGGCCGCATCAAAGTCCTCGATTTCGGCCTCGCGCGCATCCACGAGGGTGGCCTCTCCGATGGGCTCTTCACCAAGGAAGGCGCGACGCTGGGGACGACGCCGTACATGCCGCCGGAGCAGGCCAAGGGCCGCCCCATCGACGAGCGCGCCGACATCTTCTCGGTGGGCGCGACGATGTTCCGCCTCCTCACCGGCCGCTACCTACACGACGCACAGGGCGCGTTCGATCTCTTGATGAAGCAGGCCAAAGATCCCGCGCCGCCCATCGCCCGCTACCTGCCCAACCTGCCGGCGCGCGTGGGCTTGGTCATCGATCGAGCGCTCGCCTTCGATCGCGAGCAGCGCTACCCGGACGCGGTCACCATGCTCGACGACGTGCGCGCCGCCATCCGTGGCGAGGCCCCGCCGCACGCCTCGCAACGCGGCGCCATCGAGCGCTCGCAGGCCCTGACGATGTCGCAGCCCTCGGAGCCGGAGGCGGGATCGGGCGGTGAAATCCCGATCTATCTGAGCGGGTTCTCCGGCACCTTCGATCCCGCGAGCACCGATCGCGAGCCGGCTCCCGAGCTCCGATCGGATCCATCGATCGCCAAAGGCCCGGTCGAAGCCACGCTGGCCTCCCCCGGCAACGAGCCGCCGAAGCCCGATCCGAACGCGCGCTGACCGTCGCGCGAGATCGCGCGCTCGCGACGAGCCCACATCGGGCGACGTCGCGAGCGCTCTGCAACGGAGGAAGGCTAGGCCCGCATCTCGCGCACGCTGCCGGGATCGGCGACGAGCACGAGGTTCGCCATCTTCAAGAAGATGCCGTGATCGACCACGCCCGGGATGGCGTAGATGTCAGCGGCGAGCTTCGCGGGATCGTCGATGGGCGCGAACTTGGTGTCGACGATCCAGTTCCCGTTGTCGGTGAAGTACGTGAAGCCGTCGGGCTTCGATCGAACCACGGGCGTGCCGCCGAGCTGCTGCAAGCGACGCATCACCGAGGGGCCGGCGAAGGGCACGACCTCGACGGGGATCGGCGAGCGGGTGCCGAGCTTGTCGACGATCTTCTCCGGGGTCACGAGCACGATGAAGCGATCGGCTTCGGAGGCGACCACGCGCTCGCGGAGGAGCGCGCCGCCGAGACCCTTGGTGAGCGCGAGATCGGCCGTCACTTCATCGGCGCCGTCGAAGGCGACGTCGATGCGCGTCACCTCTTCGAGCGATCGCACTTCGATGTTGAGGCGGCGGGCGAGCTCGTCCGAGCGGTTCGACGTGGGCACGCCCGAGATGCGCAGGCCGGCGCGCACGCGCTCACCGAGGGCCGTGATGAACGCCTCGGCCGCGCGGCCGGTGCCGAGACCGAGGATCATACCGTCGGCGACATGCGTGAGGGCCGCGCGGGCGACGCGACCGAGGAGCTCCGGATCGGAGCCGGGATTCTGTGCGCTCATGCGCCGCTCTTGCGCGATCGCGCGCGGGGCCGCAACGGGGAAGGTCCCGGAGATTCAGAAGAAACGGTTCGCGCCGGGCCTCGCGCCGTCGGGCCCGCCGCGAGCAGCCCGTCGATCGGCGCCGGACATTGCGCCCGCAAGGCGCAGCGCGGGCACTCCTTGCCGGACCAGATCCCGTCGAAGGTCGCCTGCATCTCGTCGAGCAGCACGTCGTCGTCGGTGAGCACGCCCGCCTCGAAATTGCGGCGGCGATCGCCCTTCGCACCGAGCCCGGCCCCCGTGAAGTTCGCCGATCCCAAGTAGAGCAGCGCGCCGTCGACGGCGATCATCTTGAGGTGCACGCGCGGGCACCGACGCATCGCGAGCCCGCCCGTCGTGAGTCGCTTCTGCTTGCGCAGATCCTCGCGGAACGCGCGCGACGGCACGCCCGCGTGCAAGAGCCGCAGCTCCACGCCGCGGGCCGCGAGATCGGCGAACATCGCGAGGATGGAAACGAACGTACGACGCCCGCGGGCCTGTGTGCCGGGCAAGCCGCGGCTCGCGGGACGCGCCCCCATCATCTCCTTGAGCGCCTCGACGCGCACGCCCTTCACGTTGGCCGTCGAGATCCACACGCTCACGCGGGCGCGCGCCACGGCGCCCATCACGACCTCGTCGTAGTGCGCCCGATCGCGGACGAGCGTCACCTCGACGCGCCGCCGCGTGCTCACGTGGCCGGTGTCTCGTCGAGGTGCTCGAGGAGGCGCGCCCGCACGTCGGGCGGCATGTCGCACGAGGAGATGCTGCGGAGATCGCTGATGACGACGGTGTGCTCGATCTCCGCCGAGACCTTGCCCGTCCCGACGTTCAGCATGCGGTAGCGGAAGACGGCGCTGCGGTTGCCCACGCGGCCGACGCGCGTCTCGATGCGCAGCGTGTCGCCGTAGCGCGCCGGGGACTTGAACGACATCTTCAAATCCACGGCGGGGAAGCCGATGCGCCGATCCATGATGAGCCCCGCGTACCCGCCCGCGAGCGGCGCGAAGAAATGCTCCATCGCCTCGTGCGCGTAGTTGGCGAAGCGCGCGAAGAACACGATCCCCGCGGCGTCCACGTCCTCGAACTTGATGGGCCGCTCGAAGACGACCATCGCGCTAACCGAGATCTTCGCGGAGGCTCGCGAGCGTGGTCGCGCCGAGCTCGGCGCGCGCCTCGTAGCGGGGATGCGCGATCACGAGCGCGACCTTGCCCTGCCGCGCCCTGAGCTTCGCCGTCGCTTCCGCGGACAGCTTCGCCTTCAGGTAGTGCACCGCAGTCGTGCGGCCTTCCATGAACCCATCCGGCTTCGGCCCGGTCACGGGGAAGCGCTCGCCGTCGATCTCGATCGACACCGAATCCTCGAGACCCGCGAGCTCGACGAGCAGCCGATCGCGGAGCGGCTTGTCACCGATCTCGACGAACATGGTGAGGCTCAGCTCGCCGTCGCCGGGCACGAGATCGTTGTACGTCTCGATCTCGTGCAGGATCGCCGATTCGCTCGTGATCCGCTCGGTGCGCAGCATCTCCTGGATCTGGAGGAGCACGGTGTCGCGGTTCTCGAAGACCGCCGAGAGGTGCTCGCCGATCTTCACCCGGCGCAGCTTCTTCTCTTCGATCACCCGCGCGCGGAAGCGCGGGCGGATGGCCTCGTACTCACCGATCGGCAGGATCTCGTTCCGCTGGATGAGCTGCATGAGAACCTCCTTAGATGAGCCCGTACGCCCGCGCCACGGCTTCGATCGGGTGCATGGGTCGGACCCCGTTCTCCTTGCCGATGCGGAGCGCGGACAGCGAGCAGTCGGTCACCACCGTGTCCGCCTCTTCCGAATCGATGCCGCGCACCATCTTCGCGGCGTACTTGCGGCCCGTGTCGTAGTGAGCGGCCTTCATCCCCCACGTGCCGTCGACCGCGGAGCACTCTTCGATCATGCGCACCTCGGTGTCGGGAATGACGTTGAGCACGCGCATGCCGGGGAAGCCGATCTTCTGCGCGCGCAGATGACAGGCCGCGTGATAGGCGACCTTGCCGAGCCCCGTCTTGAACTCGCGCTTGAGCTTCTTCTCTTTCCCGAGCACCACGAGGAACTCCATCATGTCGAGCGTCGCCGCCGCGACCTCCTTCACCTCGGGGCCTTCCACGTACTCGGGCCACTCCTTCTTCATCATGAGCCCGCACGAGGACGCCGGGACCACGATCTTCCGGCCCGCGCGCACGTGCGGCAGCAGCAGCGCCACGTTGTGCTGGATCTTCGCGGTCGCGGCCGCCACGTCGCCGCCGTCGATGTTGGGCAGGCCGCAGCAGGTCAGCGCCCCGCTGTCCTTGTCGGCGCCCGCGCCCGGGTAACGCACGCGATAACCGTTGTGCTCGAGCACGAGCGTCGCGGCGCGCACCACCTCGGGCGTGTTGAACTCGCCGTAGCAGGTGGCGAAGAGCACGACCTCGCCCGCTTCGCCCGCGAGCGGCCCGGGCGCGTGCTTGCCGAGCCAGCGCGAGAACGTTTCGCTCGCGAGCGGCGGCAGGGGGAACTCGGCGGAGATGCCGGTCACCTTCTCCTGCACCTTGCGCACGAGGCGGTTCGCGTTGATCAAATTCGCCATCGGCGCGGCCGGGCCCGAGCCCGCCGCCCCCACGAGCTGCGGCTCACCGAGGATGCGATCCACGAGCGGGATGCCCTCGCGCCGCGCGCGGTACGCGCGCTCGCGCGCCATCAACCGGGGGAAGTCGAGCAGCTCCTTGGCTTGCTCGTCCGCCGTGTAAGGACACTTGATGTAGCAGAGCTTGCACTGCCAACACTCGTCGGAGACCGCCTTGAAATCAGCGTCGACGAGCTTCTCCGCGCCCTCGGCCACCCCGCCGTCGATGTCGCGATCGATGCGCTTGAACATCTCGGGGAACGAGCCGCAGTAGTTCACGCACATGCGGCACTCGTGGCAGACCTGGAACGCGCGCCTGAGCTCGGCCTCGAGATCGCGCTCCTCGTAGTAGCGCGGATCGTTGGGGCTCGTGGCCGGCGGCCGCGCGGGGGTGCGGGGAATCACGCTCACGGAGATCTCCTTGTGGGACGAGGATGTCATCCGGCTCCGCGCCCGCCGCTCCGACATCGATCGGAGGGCGAGCGCGGCCGGACACGGTGCAGGCCGGCGTCGCCGGCCCACACCACTTCAGCGTCGAACGATCAGAAGTCGAGCGTTTCGAGCGCCTTGGCGAAGCGGCCGGCGTGCGACTTCTCCGCCTTGGCGAGCGTCTCGAACCACTCGGCGATGTCGTCGAAGCCCTCCTCGCGGGCCTCCTTCGCCATGCCCGGGTACATCGTCTCGTACTCGTGCGTCTCGCCGGCGACGGCGCTCTTGAGGTTCTTCTCGGTGTTGCCGATGGGCAGACCCGTCGCCGGATCGCCCGCCGACTTCAGGTAGTCGAGGTGCCCGTGCGCGTGCCCGGTCTCACCGTCGGCCGTGTCCTTGAAGAGGCCCGCCACGTCGGGGCGGCCTTCCACGTCCGCGACCTTTGCGAAGTAGAGGTAACGGCGATTCGCCTGCGACTCGCCCGCGAAGGCATCCTTGAGGTTCGTGTGCGTCTTGGTTCCTGCGAGCTGCTTCGTGGCCATCTGGTTCTCCTCGTGGTTGTGCAGCAACTATCGAAGGGCGGTGCGCGTCACGAGACCCGCATCACCCTCACATCTTCATGGGCGCGGAGGGCGCAGCGCCGTCTTCGTGCGGCCCGGCGTCCCCTCCGCTGCACGCGATGCGCATGCCGCGCAGAGCCCCCGGTAGATCCGCTCGACGCTGCGGATCTCGAAGCCCGCCAGATCCGCATGCGGCCCCGAAAGCCCCTGAAAGCCGGCCCCGCCTGCGTCTTCCGTACAAGGCCCCGCAGGGGCCTGGGGTTTGGGGCCGCTCGCGGCCCCATCGTGAAAAGCGGCCTGGGGTTTGGGGCCGCCCGCGGCCCCATCGTGACAAGCGCCGCTTGCGGCCCCTTCATGACAAACATCCCGCACGAGCCCACAGCGATCGCACACCGCGTGGTGATGCGGGCGCATGTTGGGATCGAAGCGCGCCGGGCCCGGCGAGAGCGAGAGCGCCGCGCAGAGCCCCGCGTTCGCGAGCGCGTCGAGCGTGTTGTACACGGTCGCGAAGCTCATCGTCGGCTGCGTGGCCCGGAGGCGCTCGAACAGCTCCTGCGCGGTCGGATGCGTCTCGTCGGCCGAGAGCTCCCGCACGATCGCGAGGCGCTGCGGCGTGACCTTGAGCCCGGACGCGCGCAGCGAGGCGAGCATCTCGTCCACGTGACGGGCACCCGGGGTCGGCCTCATCGGCGGACGTTGTTACTTAGAAACTTTCTCAATTGCAAGTGCTGACAGACTGGACGGTCGTCATGGGCTATGGCGGACCATCAAGAAATCGTCTAGGGAGGACGCCGCGCTGGCGGAGCACCGTCGCCCCGTACGCGCCCAACGCTGATCGCCCGTCCGAGGCGAGGTCTGTCTTGCGAGTCGGAATGGGGTCTGCCATAGTGCGCGCCCCGCTTCGCCGGAGAAGACTGAGGAGAGGAAGCTTTTCGATGCCGACCGACGCGATTCAATGCAAGCCGCTCGAGGTCGCCGTGGGCGACAAGGGAATCGAGCGCGCCATCAAGCACCTCAAGCGGAAGATGGCCGCCGAGGGTATCCTTCGCGAGCTCAAGCGTCGCCGCCACTACATGAAGCCCTCGGTCAAGCGCCGCAAGAAGGCTTCCGAAGCTGCGCGCCGTCGGCGTAAGCGGTCGAAGATGGACATGGTGGCCTAGGTCTCCAAAGACCCGAGCCGTACGAGCGCCCCCTCTCCCACCCACGTGGGGAGGGGGTTTTCGCGTTTCGTCGTCTTTCATCGTTCTGGCATCGTTCTGGTCCGGCTGCCCGGCGCTTCGTGAAGCGCGGCCGCGATCGACCGCAGGACGATCGAAGCGCCCCTCCGAAGAGCAACGGCTGCCATGCGCATCGCTGTCCTCACCACCTCGTTCCCGCGGTCCGCGGAGGATCCGGCCGGACACTTCGTCCGCTCTTCCGCGCTCGCCTTGGCGGCCGAAGGGCACGAGGTCCACGTCGTCACGCCCGGCGGATCACCGCTCGAAAAGCCCGTGATCGACGGCCCGCTGCGCAT
The DNA here is from genome assembly GCA_001931535.1 of Minicystis rosea. Lineage (GTDB taxonomy): Bacteria > Myxococcota_A > Polyangia > Polyangiales > Polyangiaceae > Minicystis > Minicystis rosea. The sequence continues at coordinate 14,561,437 of CP016211.1, read as the reverse complement.
TCATCACGCCGGCGGGGGCTCCCTCTTCACGTGGCCCGGCGCGATCGCGCGCGTGCGGGAGGCGCCATGGCGCATCCTCGCTTCCGGCGTGTTCGCGGCCGGCACGCTGGCGCGGCTGTCGGCGATCGGCCGCGTCGATCGGGTCGTCGCGCATTGGATCGTGCCCTGCGCCTTTCCCCTCGCGGTGAGCGCGACCCGCGCACCGCTCGAGGTCCACGCCCACGGCGCCGACGTGCGCCTCCTCCTGCAAGCGCCGCGTGACGTGCGCGAGCGCATCCTCGCCGCCGTCCTCGCGCGCGAGGGCACCATCACCTTCGCGGCCGCGGCCCTGCGCGACGCGCTCGCCGGCTCCCTTCGGCCCGAGCTCGCGGCCCAGCTCGCGCGGAGAGCCCACGTCGAGGCGCCGCCCATCGACGTGCCCGACGTCACCGAGCACGCCGCCTCCCTCCGAGCCGCGCTCCAGCTCGCCGACGGCGAGCGCCTCGCGGTCGCGGTCTGCCGTTTGATCCCTTCCAAGCGCGTCGACCTGGCCATCGAGGCCGCGCACGCTGCCGGCCCCAGCGTCCGCCTCGTGGTGGTGGGTGACGGCCCCGAGCGCGAAGCCCTCGTGCGCCAGGCGGAGAAGCTCGGCGCCCGCGTCACCTTCGCAGGCGCCCTGCCGCGGCGGGAGGCCGTCGCATGGATCGCGGCCGCCGATGTGCTCCTGCACCCGTCCGCGGTGGAGGCTGCGCCCACGGTGATTCGCGAAGCGCGCGCCCTCGGCGTCCCGGTGATCGCCTGCGACGCCGGCGACGTCTCCGCGTGGGCCCAGGACGACGCCGGCATCCGCGTCGTGGCCGGTGAGGTCGACGCAATTGCACGCGCTCTCACCGACCCATCATTCTGATGCTTGCATTTGGAAATGTATCGACTAAGGTCCGCCTCCGCCTGACGCCGGGACGCACCGGAAGAAGGTGGCTCGGGGCGTAGCGCAGCCTGGTTAGCGCACTTGACTGGGGGTCAAGGGGTCGGGCGTTCGAATCGCCCCGCCCCGACTGGCCTGGAGGAGAAGTCCTCCGGGCCTTTCGGTTTTTGTCTGTCCTCATCGCGGCGCAGGGCCTCGTCGCCTTGGGCCTCGCTCGTAGGCTCACCGACCCGTGTCGGCGAGATTCCCGGACCGATGCCGGCAGAAGCCCGCATCATCCGACCACGCGGACCGTGTGGTCGTGCTCGGCTCGTCGCCTCCCAGACGTACGACGCCGCCGTCCTCGGCGCCTCGCGAGCAGGTCTTCGGCGCCACCGTCCTCGCGCGCCACGATCCGCCTGCCCCTCCCCGCGTTCGACCACCGCGCCACGTGCAGCGTCGAGGTCGCTCCGTTCGTTCGTCGGCGCGCGTGGCGACGGGCTCGCGATCGAGCCGATCGCCATGCGATTGCCCTCCCGTCGCTCGAATCGGTGAGGTGCTCCTGATGGAGCGCGGGTGAGCGTCGCGCGTGGGAGCTCGATGACGGACGCCGCAGGCCTCGTGATCGGCGATGCACACGCACCCGCACGTTCCTCGACCCAGCGCTGATCCCATCGGGTGCCGCGTCCCGACACCATGCGCGGCGCGGCCCGAGCGCTCGTCCGTCGACCGCTCGAGCCATCAGCGATTCCATCGAAGAGAGCCCATGGACAGCGGGCGCTCCCACCGCGCCGTGAACCTGCGCGCATCCTCGGGAAGGGTGTGAAGCGGCCATCAAGCCGCGTGATGCGCGCGGGCCATCCGCATGCGCTGTCCGGCGCTTGCCAAGACAGGGAACGGCCCGCGTCGTCTTCATGCTGCACGCAGGTTGGTCGATGTCGCCGCGCGAATCAGGTCGGCGGATCGGCCGGATCGGCCGGCTCGGCCGGCTCGGCCGGGTCCGACGGCGGATGGCCATCGTAGCTCGGCGGATAATAACCGTACGAAGGTGGCGCATACACGGGCGGCTTGTAGTCACCGTACGAAGGAGGCGTGTAGCCATACGAAGGTGGCGCATACACGGGCGGCTTGTAGTCACCGTACGAAGGAGGCGTGTAGCCATACGAAGGTGGCGTATACACGGGCGGCTTGTAGCCGCCGTAGCTCGGCGGCGGATAACTACCGTACGAAGGAGGCGAATAGGCGGGCGGCGCGTACACAGGCGGCTTGTACACGGGCGGCGCGTACACCGGCGGCTTGTACGCGGGCGGCGCGTACACGGGAGGCGCATAACCACTGTACGGAGACGCGTAGGGGGGATACCCGTAGACAGGCGCAGCCACTCTGTCTTGCGCCTCTCCGACTTCATCGTTCGTCGCGGCGTCATCGCCGTCCGGCGCCGCGACGCAGCCGGCGAGCGAGACTCCGAGTGCGAACCACCCGAGCGTGCTGATCTTCCCAAGCATGCTTATGACTCCTGTTCTCTTCAAGCAATCCGGCGCGACGGCGCGTACCGGCACGCACCGTCGTCTCACCGGCTACGGCTGATACGATGCACGGGGCCGGTTGCCGCTGCGCCGCGCAGTGTGGCTATTCGAACGATGGATTTCCCCGTTCGGGGCGGAGACTCGACGGCACGTTCTCTGTTTTCCTCGGGATGCGGAGGCAGCCCGGAATGGCTGTCCTCGCCTCATCACGCATGGGCATGAAGCCTCGTTATCGAGACGACACCCATCGATCCGACACGACACATGATGAATCCATGCTCGTCTTCGACCCGCGCCAACATCCATTCACGGCACGCGGGTCATCGCATCTCTGCGATTGGTTTGTCGCAGCGCAGAGCGCCGTTGTCGTGGCGAGGTCTCCGCTCCCAAGCCATGGAGCGGAGATCGCCTATCCAGCGCTCAGCCGCGTGGAGGGCGGCGGCGCTCGTGGAACCAAGCGCGCACTTTGCGCATGCGCGCGGTCTGGGAGCCGGGCGCGCGGCGGGAGCAGGGCTTCGCCTCTTCGCTGCCGGCCGGCGCGCCCCAACGCACCTCCGGACAGTCGTTGGGGTTATAAGCCATCTCCAGATCGGCGGCCCGCGCCACCACGTCGGCGAGCGAGAGGGTGAAGGACGATCCATCGCTGCGCTCGTAGGCGAACGATCGCTTGCCCAGCTCTTCGGCGAGCTGCTGCTCGAGGGCGCGCTTCACCTCGGGGACCGCGCGGCCCGCCGGCATCGCGAAGCGCTCGGGGCGGCGCGCGACGCGATCGGGGAAGCCGCGCACGACGTCGACGGCGATGAGCAGGCGCAGATCGCGCGAAGGCGTGGAGAAGTCCTCCCAAGGCCCCGTCGTCTCGAAGATCGCAGAGCCCTCGGGCATGTCGATGCGCCCGCCGGCCGCGGCGAAGTGCTTCTTGGCGTTGCCCACGGAGATCACGCGTCCCCTCACCTGCTCTTCGAGCGCGGCCAGCGCCTCGCCCAACGCCTGCGCCGGATCGAGCGGCGCCGGCGAGAGCACGTCATCCATGGCGTCGTAGAAGCCCTCCACCCCCGCGCCGTACTGCGCGAGCGAGAGGTCGCCGTAGTCGGGGCTCGCGGCGATCTCCGCGTTGCCGAGCGCGCGTGCCCGGCCGCGCGCCTCCACCACCACGGGACGGAAGCGCTTCCAACCCGGGCTGCCGAGCGCCGGATCGAGGGCGAAGAGGAAGTTCCCACGCCAGAAACGACGCCGCGAGATGGTAGCGTCGGGCTGACCATCGACGGCGTAGAGGACGCCGCCGCCGCGCTCCGTCTGCGGGATGCGCTTGGCGATGACGAGGACGTGCCCATACGGATCGGCGTACACGGTGCCGGGCCGGAGGCTCGCGGACGAGATGGGCACGGAATAGTAGTCGCCCGTGTCTTGATCCGCGGGCGTGCGCCCCGTGCCCGAGTGCACGGTGTCGGCGAGCGTGACGCGCAGGAAATCACCGAAGGTCGCAGACTCCGTCGATCGCTGCGGCGACGCTTCGAGGTTCGTGTGGAAGCGCCGGCACGAAGGCGGCTGCCCCGCGCCGCCGCGGGTGCAGCTCGAGAAGCCGAAGGGCAGGCCGAGCTTGTGGGCGAAATAGGCGCGCAGGAAATAAGGCAGATCCGCGCAGTCGGGATCGATCACGAGGGCGTGCGGCCCGGCGTCGTCCTCGCCGCGGCCGAGGTAGTCGTGGAGCAGGTTGCGCGCCGGATCGCGGAGGACCTCGTGCAGCGCGGGGAAGGTGAGATCGGCGCCGGTGGGCGCGTCGAAGAGGCGCTCGATCCACGCTGAATAAAGGCGCTCGGCCGCGCGATCCCACGCGGCGCGCACCGGCCACGCGGAGGAGACGCGCGGGTCGTCGCGGGGCGCGGTCTCCGCGACGGTGAATTCGTTGCAGCTCAAACCATCTCGCGTGCGGAGCGCGGCGCGGTAGGCGCCGGCCACCGGCGCGCGAAGCTCGGCAACCCAGAAGAAGGGAGGCCCACCATGCCGCTCGCGCGAGCCCACGATCTCGGCGCCCGACGCATCGACGATGGAGAGCTCGCCCTCGATCGGCTGCTCGGAATGGGCCACGAGCCGCACCGGCACGCCGGCGCGCGGCGCACGCGGCGACACGAAGAAGGCCACGCGATCCCCGGCGATCGGCACACAGGTCGCCGGCAACGAAGGGATGGGTGAGGCGCTCGCCGACACCGTGTACGCGGCCGGCACGATCGATCCCGACGCGGGCGCACGCGGTGCTGGCGCGACGGCCCCCACCGGCACGGCGGTATCGGTCACTTGATTGGACGACGGCGGAGCACCGCACGCGGCGATCGCCAAAGCGACGAGGGGCGCTCCACGTTGCATGGCTCTCTCTAACGTCTCTCCAAGAAGGGGCCAAATGTACGCAAGAAGGGCTGTCTTGACGCCCCCGGCTCCGTGCGCCAATCCAGCGTCCACCATGAGCACGCAGAAGAGCCTCCTCCGCACGAGCATCCTCACCATCGCCCTCGCGGCGCTCGCGGCGTCGTGCAGCAAGCCGTCCGACGCGGGATCGGGCGCCGCTGGCAAGGACGCACCCCAAACGGACGGACGCCGCATCGACGTCGCCGTGACGGCCGAGGGCTACACGCCGTCGACCATCGAGGCGAAGAAGGGTGAGAGCCTCGTGCTCCGCTTCACGCGTACCACCAAGGGCGAATGTCTCGCCCAGGTCGTCTTCCCCGATCAGAAGATCACCAAGGACCTGCCGCTCAACACCCCCGTGGAGGTCGCCATCAAGGCGGACAAAGCAGGGAAGATCCCGTTCCAGTGCGGGATGAACATGGTCCGTGGTAGCATCAACGTCACCGGGAGCTGAGGGGCTCGGTCCCCATCCCGCCGCCTGCTCACGATGGGAGCGACTCGCATGACGACTCGGGCGCGCACGTGGTGGTTATCGATCCTCTCGCTTGCCGGTTTGGCTCTCTCCGCGGAAGCCCGCGCCGAGACGGGGCCGGCCGCTTCGCCGGTCTCGTCCCCGCAACCCGCGGAGGCCTTCCGCGCCTCCTCGACGGTGACACCGCGCGCCCGCAGCGTAACCGGCCCTGATAGCTGGCCCGCGCCGATCAAAGCCATCTTCGTCGGCGTCTCCGGCGGCGTCGCCTACGCGAGCTTCCGGCAGCCCGAGGTCGCCACGAGCAAGCTCGTCGGCCCGATGCTCTCCTTCCAGCTCGGCTACCGGATCACGCCGCGCTGGGCGGTCTCGCTCGTCTACACCGACTTCCAACACACGGTGACGCGCGGCTCCGGCGGCGAGCTCTTCGCGGCGGGCTCGTCGCTCCTCCGCGCGCAGGCCGAGTGCAACCACTGCGTCACGCCCGCGAGCGGCGGCGCCGTGACCCAAACCACGTTCCGCCTCTCCACCCTCGGTCCCACCGTCGACGTGACGCCCTTCGGCAAGAACGGCCCCTTCGTCGGCGTCTCGGGCGGCGTGGCGATGGCCTCCGTGACCGAGACCGTCTACGGCTACGCGGGCACCGCGCGCGCCGGCCTCCGCCTCCGTCCCATCGACAACGTCTCCCTCGGCGTCGAAGGCGGCGTCCAAGGCCAGAAGTTCGAAGGCGGCTCCGCAGCCATCGGCTACGGCGCGGCCGAGATGCGCCTCAGCTTCTGATTCACACGGCGGGGACTCACGTCCCCGCCGCCCCATGAGCAAAGCTCATGGGGCCCCACCACCCCGTGATCCACCCGAGATTTCCAGCATGTTTCGCCGCTTCGGGCCTCACGTTCGTCGCATCGGGATGCGAACGGAGTTCTCGGCTGCGTGAATGAGATCGAGCGGCTCGCGATCGCGAGCTTGCGTTCCTTCTCTCTTCTCCTCGGCAACGCGCTCAGCGACGCCGGCGGCCGAGCATGGGCTGCGGGCCGGTCGTCTCGGCCTTCGCTTCGGGCGGCGGTGCCAGGCGCGGTCGCTCACCGAGGAGGCGCGCGGCGATGACGAAGCCGGCCGCGATCATGGCGCCCATCCAGAGGATGGCCCAGCCGAGCGGGCTGCCGGCTGCGGGCTGCGTGCCGAAGCGGCTCGTGACTTGATGGAAGGTGCCGTCGACGCGGAGCTTCGGGAGGAAGGCGAGGAGCTGTGCGAAGGCCAGCGCCGCGGGCACGGAGACCAGCGCGACGGTGGCGCGCTCGGCGTGACGGCGGGCGGCGCGGTGGCCGGCGATGAAGCCCAGCACGACCGCGCCGGCATCGGCGACGACGAGCAGGAGGCCGAGGGCCGAGGGCACATCGCGGCTGTCGAGCTGATAAAAGAGCGACCAATCGCCGGCGAACGCGAGAAAATAGGCGCAGGCCGGCGCGAAGACGAGCACGGCGAAGAGCGCGACCACGACGGCGCGGGCGCGGAACGCGGGATCGTCGTCACCGCGCGCGTCGTCACGGCAGAGCCAGGCGAGCGCCGCCCCGAGGGCGAAGCCGACGAACGGACCGACCGAAGCGGGCACGGGCGGAAGCTAGCCGCTCGGCGCGACGGCGCAAAGCGGGGCCGCGGGGATCCTGAATCGTCGGTCGGCCGGCGCGCAGGCTTGGAGCCGTGCTCGACGGTCCGACGCGACAGTGCTAAGCGCCTGCCCCTCTATGGACCCTCGCCTCGTCCGCGAGCTGCTCGAGCGGGTGCGCGAGAGCGACCTCTCGGTCGACGACGCGCTCGATCACCTCAAGAAGCTCCCCTTCCGTGACATCGGCATCGCCACCATCGATCACCACCGCGCGCTGCGACAAGGCACGCCGGAGGTCATCTTCGGCGAGCGCAAGAGCGTCGATCAAATCGCGCGGATCACCGAGGAGATGGTGCGTGTCGGCCACAACGTGCTCGTCACCCGCGTCGACCCGGAGAAGGCCACCGCCCTGGTGGAGCGCTTCCCCGCCTTCCGCCACGCGAAGGAGGCGCGCACGCTCTACCTCTCGCTCGCCCCGGTGCCGCGGCGGTCGAAGGGCCCCGTGGCCGTGGTGACCGCGGGCACGAGCGACATCGACGTCGCCGAGGAAGCGGTGGAGACGCTCGCCGCCGTCGGCATCGAGCCGATGCGCCTCTACGACGTGGGCGTCGCCGGCATTCACCGCCTGCTCCATCGCCTCGACGATCTGCGGCGCGCGGCCGCGGTGATCGTGGTGGCGGGGATGGAGGGCGCGCTGCCCAGCGTCGTCGGCGGCCTGGTGTCGGGGCCCATCGTGGCGGTCCCCACGTCGGTCGGGTACGGCACGGCCATGAGCGGATTCACGGCGCTGTTCGCGATGCTGACGAGCTGCGCGTCGGGCGTGGTGGTGGTGAACATCGACAGCGGGTTCGGCGCGGCCATGGCCGTGCATCGAATCCTCGAGGATTGAGCGCATGAGCAAGGGTCGCCCGCACGGGCACGATCACGTGCCCGATCACGATCACGATCATCCGCACGCGCCCGATCCCGGCCCCGAGCCCCACACCCACGAGCACGCGCACAGCCACGCCCACGAGCACGCGCACGGCTCCTCGCACCACGCTCACGAGCACACGCACAGCCACGCGCACGAGCACACGCACGGCCATGAGCACGAGCATGGCGCGGAGCAACACGCGCACGGCCACACCCACAGCCATGCTCACGAGCACGGCGCGGGGCACGGGCACGAGCACGGCCACGCGCATGCTCACGATCACGGGCATGATCACAGCCACTCGCATGGCCACGATCACGGCCACTCACATGCTCACGATCACGGCCACGCGCATGGCCACGGCCACGCCCACGATCACGGGCATGCCCACGGCCACGATCACGGCCACTCGCATGGCCACGATCACGGGCATGACCACGGCCACGGCCACACCCACGATCACGGGCCCGCGCGTCCCCATGTGCACCCGCACCCGGGGCACGATCACGGCGAGGGCCAGGAGCACGAGCACCCCGCGCGCTTCCCGCTCCTGCCGCAGGGGCACGGCGTGGGGAAGGTGCTGTTCTTCGATGCGTTCAGCGGCGTCGCCGGCGACATGACCATCGCCGCGCTGGTGGACCTCGGCGTGCCGCTCCTCGTCATCGAGCGCGCCGTGGCGGAGCTGCCCATCGAGGGCTTCCACCTGCACCGCGGCCACACGCATCGCAGCGGGATCGTGGCGACCACGTTCGACGTGCACGTCGAGACGCCGCAGCCCGAGCGCACGTACGGCGAGATCGACGCCATGCTCGCGGCCTCCACCCTCGACGACAAGACGCGCGCCCTGGCCCGCCGCATCTTCCGCCGCCTCGGCGAGGCGGAGGCGGCCGTGCATCGGATGCCGCTCGCGGACGTGCACTTCCACGAGGTGGGCGCGGTCGACGCCATCGTCGACATCGTGGGCGCCGCGGCCGCGATCACGTACCTCGGCGCCGAGGTCGTGGGCTCGCCCGTGCCGATGGGGCGCGGCTTCGTGAAGGCGCGCCACGGCATCCTGCCGCTGCCGCCGCCGGCCACGGTCGAGTGCCTCCGCGGCGTGCCGACCTACGGCATCGATCTCGATTTCGAGTTGGTCACGCCGACGGGCGCCGCCATCCTCTCGACGGTCGCCTCGCGCTTCGAGCGGTGGCCGACGTTCGCGCCCGAGCGGGTCGGCTTCGGCGCGGGGCAGCGCGAGCTGCCCGATCGGCCCAACCTGCTCCGCGTCGTCCTGGGCACGCGCCCGGGCGCGATCGACGAGCCGGTCCCCACCGCGTCGCACGTGATCGTCGAAGCCAACGTCGACGATCTCACCGGCGAGATGGCCGCGCACGCCATCGAGGCGCTCTTCGCCGCGGGCGCGCTCGACGCTTGGGCGCAGCCGATCACCATGAAGAAGGGCCGCCCCGCGCTCACCGTCGCGGCCCTCGCGCCCGCTGCCCGCGCCGACGCGGTCGCCGCCGCGCTCCTCGCGGAGACCACCACCATCGGCGTGCGCCGCATCCCCGTGAGCCGCACCGAGCGCCCGCGCCGCAGCATCACGGTGGTGACGAGCTTCGGCCCCATCTCGGTGAAGATCAGCGAAGGCCCCTTCGGCCCCCCGCAGATCAAGCCCGAGTTCGACGAGTGCGCCGCCGCCGCCAAGACGCACGGCGTCCCCGTGCGCGAAGTCATCGCCGCCGCCCTCGCCGCCGCGCGGACCTGATCACGTCGCCGCTGCGCGCGAAGGCAAACGCCTCGCGCGCAGCGTGACGACGAAAAGGTTCGAGCTCGAACGAATGCAGGCCGCCGCGCGGACCGCGCGCGTGCATGCGACGTGGAACGAGCACGCACCGCGGGTCGATGGCCGCGGCCGATTCGTTTGAGCTCAAACGACCGCACGTCGATCTCACGACGCGAGGCTCGCTCCGGCATCGAACGATGCCGGCTCAGTTGCCTATTTCGCTGCTGCTGGCGACGCGCGCCCGGGAAGCATGGGCGCGCGGGGGAGAGGATCGACGCGGGACGACGCGACGGCCGAAAAGCCGCTCAATCGGGCCGCTCGACGGGGAGGCCTTCGGCTTCCCACGCGAGGAAGCCGCCTTCGAGGAAGCCGACGGGCATCTCCTGCTCGGCGAGCTTGTCGGCCATCTCCTTGCTCTTGTCGCCGGAGCGGCAATAGAGGACCGGCGCGCCGGGGAGCATGTGCAGCTCGGCCAAGCGGCCTTCGATCTCTTCGAGCGGGATGTGCACGGCGCCGGGGATGCGCGCGCGCCCGAACGAGCTCGCCTCGCGCGTGTCGACCGCGACCACCTGACCTTGCTTGATGGCCTGCGCCAGCTCGATGGCGCGGATGGCGCCCTCGGCGCGCGGGAGGAAGGGCTCGACCAGCTCGCGGAGCTGGTTGCGGCGGAGCACGCCCTGATCGGCCGCGACGGGACGGCCTTTGTGGAAGACCATGAACGTCGGCACGGACTGGATGCGCAGCATGGTGGCGATGCGCTTCGATCGATCGATGTCGACCTTGACCACCTTCGCCTTGCCTTCGAGCTCGCGCGCGACGGCCTCGACCTCGGGCGCCACCGTCTTGCAGGGCGCACACCAGTCGGCGGTGAAGTCGATGAGCACGGGCAGCTCGCTGCGGATGATCTCGCGCTCGAAATCCTGTTCGGCGATCGTGGGGACCGGCATGGTGGCGTGTTTCTTAGCGGCAGTTGCCGTTGGCTAGTAGTGATTTCGCACCCGCGACGGGAGGCCTCTCCGTGTCGTCACGGAGCCTCCGTCCGAGCGTGCGACGCGGACGCAGCGAGCAATGTGAGGCCGATGCGCGGCCGATCAAGCCCGGGCTGCGCGCGCCGCTTTCACGAAGGCTTCGACGGCGGCGAGATCCTTCGTGCCCGGGAAGCGCTCGACGCCGCTCGCCGTGTCCACGCCCCACGGCTCGACCGCCCGCACGGCGTCCGCGACGTTCGCCGGCGTGAGACCACCGGCCAAGAGGATGGGACGCGCCTTCGCGAGCGGCGCGACCAACGAGAAGTCGACGAGCTGGCCCGTGCCGCCGAGCGCGCCGGGCACCTTGGCGTCGCAGAGGATGAGGCCTTCGTACGAATCGGCCTCGGCGACATCGCTCGCGTCGCCCACCCGCAGGGCCTTGAAGGCATGGGGATGGAGGCGGCGCACGAGCTTGGGCGTCTCGCTGCCATGAAGCTGCAGGCGATCGAGGTCGAGCGCGTAGCGCAGCGCGATCAACGCGGGCTCATCCATGTCGGCGACGACGCCGACGATCTCCACGCCTCCGGCCCCATCGTGCGCGCGGACCGCCTCGATGATGGCGTGGGCCCGGGTCACGTCGACGCGACGCGGGGAGCCTTGCACGAAGTTGAGGCCGATCATGTCGACGCCGAGCGCGACACAACCGACGGCGTCCGCGACGCGCGTGACGCCGCAGATCTTCACCCGCACGCGCGACCCGCCCGCGGCCCCGTCGCTAGTCAATCTTGAGGAGCTCCTTCACCTTCGCGATGACCTGCGGAGCCTGGATCGGCTTCGTGATGTACGCGTTCGCGCCGAGCGTGAGCGCGCGCTGCCGATCCTCCTGCGAGCCTTCGGTGGTGATGATGATGATCGGCGTGTCCTTGTGCACCGGATCGGTGCGCACGCGCTTCACCAACTTGAGCCCGTCCATGATGGGCATGTTGATGTCGGTGATGATCACGTCGTACTTGGTCGAGGCTAGCTTGCGTAGGCCGTCCACGCCGTCGTCCGCCTCGGTGACGCGCAGGTTCTTCACGCGCGCGAGCGCGAAGACCAAGAGCTGCCGCATCATGGGCGAATCTTCGACGATAAGGCAGGAGTACTCGGCCATCGATCAGTCCTCCAGGTCGACGAAGGCCTGGACACCAGGGACCTTCCGACCCGCATCGGTGAAGAGGCGCGCGTTGACGAGCGCCGGGGCGGCCTGAGCGCCCAATAGCTTGAAGAGCTCGCGGTCGATGGACACGAACTCGGTCTTCTGCGGCAGGGTGCCGAAGATGACGATGATGCCGTGCACGCGGCCGTCGTGATGCATGGGGACGAGCGCGACGGGATCGTCGATGGCGACGCGCGAGACGTCACGCGCCACGTCGAAGGTGACCTCGCCCGAGGCGAAGGCGCGACCGATGGCACCGCGCTTCGCCGGCAGGCGCGCGACCGAGGCGGCGTCGACGCCCTCGCTCGCGATGGCCACGAGCTCCTCCTCGTCGTCGGAGATGAAGTAGACCGCGAAGGCCGCCGCGCCGAGGAGCTGAGCGAGCAGCTCCTTCAAGGCGCGGAGCACGCCGCGCACGCTGCGCGCGGCGTGGAGCTGCGCCGTGGCCACGTAGAGGTTGGCGAAGTTGGCGAGCTCGCCCTCCACCTCTTGGTACATGGCGGTGAAGTTGTCCTTCACGGCCTCGGCGCGCGCCGAGCGACCGAGCAGCTCCTGCTTCTCGCGCTCGAGCTCCTCGATCTTGCGGAGCAGATCACGGATGGCCTCGTCGCTCGCGAGGTGCGCGCGGAGCTTCCCGTTCTCGTGCTCGAGATTGGCGATGTGCTCCCGGAGGCGCTCGTTCTCCTTGAGCAGCTCTTCGGTGAACTGCGCGCCTTTCCGGAAGAATTGTTGGATGAAAGCGTCGCGCTCTTTCTTGAGGTCCTCGGGAGGACGATCGCTCGGCGCCGGTTGACGCACCTTCATATCCGTCATCGTTCCCTGGGTCCTCCAGCGCCTGCGACGGTAGCACGCCCGCCTCGCCGGGCGGAAGACCGCGACGCGCGAGGCGTGGAACAGCCCAGCAGAACACCGCACAAAACCGGACGGCCGAGGTCCGACGGATGCCGGTCCATAGGCGCCGCGGGAGCGTCGAACAAGATGGGCAGGCGGCCGAGCGCGAGAGGATCGCGAGGCATGGGCAGGCGCGGCGCGCTCAATCGGCCTTCTGCGGGGAGCGGGCGAGCTCGGCCCAGCGGGGCAGCTCGCCGGTGAGCACGTGAGGCACCTTGCGGAGGGCGCGCACACTGCCGGCGCCCACGAGGAGCATCACGGCGCGGAGCTCGGCCTCGACCTGCTCCAGGAACTTGAGCGCCCCGTCACGCCCGCCGGAGACGAGCGCTTGCAGCACGGGCCGCGCGATGCCTGCCGCGTTCGCGCCGAGGGCGATGGCCTTGGCGGCGTCGACGCCGCTCTGGATGCCGCCGGTGGCGATGATGGTCTGGAAGCGCGGCTTGGTCTTGCGCGCGATGATCACCGAGGCCGCCGTGGGCACGCCCCACTCGCGGAGTGCGAGGCCGAGCGAGCGCGCGGTGGCGACGGCCCGCTCCGTCTCGACGGCGACCCACGACGTCCCGCCGGCGCCGGAGACGTCGAGGTGACGCACGCCCGCGCGCGCGATCCGCTTCGCCGTGCGCGGGCCGATGCCGCAGCCGGTCTCCTTCGCGACGACGGGCACCTTCAGCTCTTCGGCGAGCCGCTCCATGGCGCCGAGCGCGCCCGCGAAATAGCGATCGCCGCCCGGCTGCACGATCTCCTGCGCCGGGTTCATGTGGATGCAGAGCGCGTCCGCGCCCACGCGGCCGATCAGATCCATGACGGCGTCCGTCGACAGCTCGCGCGCTTGCACCGCGCCGATGTTGCCGAGGATGAGCGTGTTCGGCGCGATGTCGCGGACCATGTACGTGTCGTCGCGCGCGCCGCGGAGCATGGCCCGCTGGCTGCCGAGGCCGAAGCCGTAGCCGCGCTCCTCCGCGATGGTGGCGAGCTCGCGGTTGATGTCGCGCGCCCGCGCGGTGCCGCCCGTCATGGCGGAGATGACGAGGGGCACGCGCAGCTTCTTGCCGAGGATCGTGACCGACGTGTCGATCTCGTCGAGCGAGAGCTCCGGGAGCGCGTCGTGCACGAGATCGACGTGCTCGAGCATCGTCGTCTTGCGATGGAAGCCGACGTCGCCGGTGGCGCACAGCTCGATGTGATCCGCTTTGCGGCCTTCGATTCCGCCTTCGGTATTGGCCATGACCGCTCGACCTTAGCGGCCAACGAAGCGGAGGGGAAGGCGCTCCCGGGTGGACGTTCGTCAGCGCCCGCCGGCCGTCGTCGATCGCCCGGAAGCACCGGAGATCGCGGGCGGACGAAGTCTCCATCGGGTCTACGGCCGAGGCGATCCGGTCACCGGCCGCGCCGCGATCGGATCGCGCGCGCGGCGCACTGCTCGGCACACCGCGCAGCGCTTCATCGCCGGTGGGTAGAGCGGCGGCGCGGCCTCCACCGCGGAGCGGCTTCACGCTGAAGGTGAACGACGTCGGGAAACGATGCGCACGGCCGGCGTTTGCCACCCGCCGAGGACAGCTCGTCCGCGCCCGCGGGCTCGCCGATGAAACCGGCGACGCACGGGCGCGGCGTCGTGCTCAGGGCACGTTGCGGAACAGCTTCCAGACGCGGTTCTGCTCCGTCGCTCCGTCCGTCACCACGAGGTCGGCCCGCCCGTCGCCGTCGAGGTCCGCCGTCGTCCAGTACGTGTTGGCGAACGTGAAGAAACCGCTGCCGGCGGGCGCGCCCGCGGGCAGCGCCCAGTCGGCGCTCGCCGTCGCGAAGCCGCTCCCCGTGTTCTTGTAGATCTTCCACGCGCGGTTCTGCTCCGTGGCGCCGTCCGTCACCACGAGGTCGGGCTTCGCGTCGCCGTCGAGGTCCGCCGTCGTCCAGTACGTGTTGGCGAACGTGAAGTAGCCGCTGCCAGCGGGCGCGCCCGCGGGCAGCGCCCACTCGGCGGCCGTCGTCGCGAAGCTGCTCCCCGTGTTCTTGTAGACCTTCCACGCACGGTTCTGCTCCGTGGCGCCGTCCGTCACCACGAGGTCGGGCTTCGCATCGCCGTCGAGGTCCGCCGTCGTCCAGTACGTGTTGGCGAACGTGAAGAAACCGCTGCCGGCGGGCGCGCCCGCGGGCAGCGTCCAACTGGTCGCCGTCGTCGCGAAGCCGCTCCCCGTGTTCTTGTAGACCTTCCACGCGCGGTTCTGCTCCGTGGCGCCGTCCGTCACCACGAGGTCGGGCTTCGCGTCGCCGTCGAGGTCCGCCGTCGTCCAGTACGTGTTGGCGAACGTGAAGAAGCCGCTGCCGGCGGGCGCGCCCGCGGGCAGCGTCCAGCTCGTCGCCGTCGTCGCGAAGCCGCTCCCCGTGTTCTTGTAGACCTTCCACACACGGTTCTGCTCCGTGGCGCCGTCCGTCACCACGAGGTCGGGCTTCGCGTCGCCGTCGAGGTCCACCGTCGTCCAGTACGTGTTGGCGAACGTGAAGAAACCGCTGCCGGCGGGCGCGCCCGCGGGCAGCGTCCAGCTCGTCGCCGTCGTCGCGAAGCCGCTCCCCGTGTTCTTGTAGACCTTCCACGCGCGGTTCTGCTCCGTGGCGCCGTCCGTCACCACGAGGTCGGGCTTCGCGTCGCCGTCGAGGTCCACCGTCGTCCAGTACGTGTTGGCGAACGTGAAGAAACCGCTGCCGGCGGGCGCGCCCGCGGGCAGCGCCCAGTCGGCGGCCGTCGTCTCGAAGCGCGTCCCCGGCTCGATCGGCGTGCCGCCTTCACCCCCGGTGCCGGCGCCGCTGCCTCCGTTGCCGGCGCCGCTGCCGCCGGTGCCGCTCCCGCCGACATCACCTCCGCCCGGGGAGCCCTGAGAAGAGCCTCCGCAGGACGCGAGCGCGAGCAGCGCCGCGGCGCCGAGCCCGGCGAGGAAGCGGCGGCTCGGCGCGTGGCGAGAGACGTGGAGGAGGGTCGAGATCGAAGCTTGAGTGTCTCGCGGTGTGACCATGGCGCAGCACGTTCGGCGAGCTTCGGCGACGGCGCAATGAACCGGCAGGATTCTGCTTCGCGCGGATACGGGCATGAGGAGCGCGACCGTGGCCCCTCATACACGCAAAGCGATCGCCGCACGCGCGTCAGCCTCTGCGCCGCTGGAAATGCGGGGGGCGCGCGTCCCCCGCAATCCTGCTCCGCTCGGCGCGCGCCGCACGCGCATCCCCCGCCATCCTGCTTCGCGCGACACGCGCCGTACGCGCATCCCCCGCCATCCTGCTCCGCTCGACACGCGCCGCACGCGCGTCCCCCGCGCTTCACGCAGGCTCGGCGCGCGCCGCACGCGCATCCCCCGCGATCTATGCAGGCGAGGCGGCTCCGTTCTCCGACGCCGGCGCCTTCGTCTCTTCCGCGGGAGCCTCTCCCGCAGCGTCGGCCTTCGCCTTCCGGCGCGGCGAGACGTCCGCGAAGAAGGTCGCGACGTAGTCCCGTTGCCGCGGGAAGCGCTCGTCCAGCGCACCCTTCAAAGCGGCGAGCGCGTGGGCGGTGTCCACCACCAGCTTGATCGTCTTGCCCACGAGCGCGGAGCGGGTCGCGTCGCCGGCGTCGCGCTCGTCGAGGCACGCCTGCTGCTGCTCGGCGCGCTTGGTCAGGTCCTCGGCGATCGCCTTCTTCTCGGGGAAGTCGGGGAGATCGTCGAGGCGGATGACGGCCTCGAGGACCTTCTTCGGCTCCAGGGCGATCTTCTCCTTGGTCAGCGTGGCGACGTTCTTTCCGAACACGTGCGTGGCGTCGAGGCCGGCCTTGCCCCGCTGCGCGAGCTTGGTGCGCGCGTTGCCGTCACCGACGCCGCGGTCGAGCACTTGATCACCCATCTCCACGCGAAGCTGAAGACGGCTGCCGTCGCCGATGTCGTGATCCTCGACGGCGCGGCGAGCGGCGATGAGCTGGGTTAAGAGCGGCGCGAGGAGCTCCTTCCGGGCGGCGAAGAATTTCCGATCGTCGGCGCTTCGATCGAGATCGAGCTCACTCGCGGCATCCAGCGCGTGGATCGTGTCCGCGAGCGCATACGTCATCGTCTCGGATGTCGAGTCGGGTCCTGCAAGCATGAATCCTCCTCGCCCACATCGTTTCGTGAGCGAGGACGACGCGCAACCTCGAAACCGACGCCGTGCCCGAGCGGCGCGACGTCCTTTTCGGGGACTTAGAGCGGTTTGGGTGTAGCCCATCCGTCATCGCGCACGTTCGCGCACGTGCTCGCTGACGTGGACGTGAACGTGAGCGTCAGCGGCGCGCGGAGCAGGTACGCACGCAAAGGCAAACCGCGCTAATGAAAATCCCGCGAGCGGGTCTTCGGCTCTTCTCCATCGGGCATCCCGAGCCGCTCGAGCGCCTCGGCTTGCACGTGGATCACCCGGCCCTGCCGCTCGACGCGGCCGTGCACGAGGAGGAGGCGTGCGTGGCGGGCGACGGCGTAGTTGTCGGCGAAGAGCTGGGCGCCGACGATGAGGTTCATCATCCCGGTCTCGTCTTCGAGCGTGAAGAAGGTGACGCCGCTGGCGGTGCCGGGGCGCTGGCGGCCGAGCACCAGGCCGGCGACGGTGACCATGCTGCCGTGGGCGATGGTGCGGAGATCTTCGGCGCGTTGCACGCCGCGGCGCGCGAGATCCGGGCGCAGGTGCGCGAGGGGATGATCGTGGATGGAGAGGCCGACGCGCCCGTAGTCGAGGGCGAGCTGCTCGATGGGGCGGAGCTTGGGGAGGCCGATGTCGCGATCGGGCTCGATGTCCATGCCGTCGAAGAGGCCGCCTTCGCGCGGCGCGCGCGCGCGCCAGAGGGCCTCGCGGCGCGCGGGCACCAGCGCTTCGAGCGCGCCGGCTTCGGCCAGGGCTTCGACGTCGTTCCGCTTGAGCTCGGCGCGGTTCACGAGATCGCGCAGCGACGCGAAGGGCGCCGCGGCGCGCGCCTTCATCACGGCCTCGCCCATGCCCGCGCCGAGGCCGCGGATCTGCCGCAGGCCGAGGCGAATCGCGGGGAGGCGTGAGGCCTTCGCGGGCGGGTCCTCCAGCGTCGAGTCCCACGCGCTCGTCATCACGCAGGGCGGGCGCACCACCACGCGGTGGCGCTGCGCGTCCTTGACGATCGACGAGGGGCTGTAGAAGCCCATCGGCTGCGCGTTGAGGAGCGCGCAGGCGAAGTGCGCGGGGTAGTAGGTCTTGATCCACGCGGACGCGTAGACGAGGAGCGCGAAGCTCGCGGCGTGCGACTCGGGGAAGCCGTACTCGCCGAAGCCGTGGATCTGCTGGTAGAGCTTCTCCCCGAACTCGCGGGAGATCCCGCGGCGCATGAAGCCGTCGAGGAGCTTCTCGCGGTGGCGCTCGAGCCGCCCCGTCTTCTTCCAAGCGGCCATGTCGCGGCGGAGCTGGTCGGCCTCGCCCGCGGTGTAGCCCGCGCCGACCATGGCGATCTGCATGACCTGCTCTTGGAAGAGCGGCACGCCCAGCGTGCGCTTCAAGATCGGCTCGAGGCACGGGTGCGGCGGCCGAGTGTCCTCCTTGCCGGTGCGGCGGCGCAGGTACGGGTGGACCATGCCGCCTTGGATCGGGCCGGGGCGCACGATCGCGACCTCGACCACGAGATCGTAGAACTCCTTCGGCTTGAGGCGCGGGAGCATCGACATCTGCGCGCGGCTCTCGATCTGGAAGACGCCGATCACGTCGGCGCGCTGGATGGCCGCGTACACGCGCGGATCCTCGGCGGGGATCTTGGCAATGGCCTCGATGGGATCGAAGTCTTCGCCGCCGCCGTGGATCATGGCGAGCGCCTTGCGGATGGCGGTGAGCATGCCCAGCGCGAGCACGTCGATCTTGAAGAAGCCGAGCTCGTCGATGTCGTCCTTGTCCCAAGGGATGACGGTGCGCCCCTCCATGCGGGCCGGCTCGATGGGCGCGACCTCGATGAGCGATCGCGACGAGAGCACGAAGCCGCCCACGTGGATGGAGAGGTGCCGCGGGAACCCTTCGAGCGCATCGGCCCAGCGCACGACTTGGCGGAGGCGCCCGTCGTCGGGATCGAGGCCGGCCTCGGCGAGGCGCTCGTCGCCGAGGGCCTGATCATCCATGTGCATGACCAGGCCGGAGAGGCGATCGAGCTGATCGAGCGAGAGGCCGAAGACCTTGCCTACCTCGCGCAGCGCGCTCCGCCCGCGGTACGAGATCACCTCCGAGACCATGGCGGCCCGCTCGCGCCCGTGGAGCGCGTAGATCTCCTGGATCACCTCCTCGCGGCGCTCGTGCTCGAAGTCGACGTCGATGTCCGGCGGCTCGTGGCGCTCGTTGGAGAGGAAGCGCTCGAAGAGCAGGCTCACGCGCGAAGGGTCGACCGCGGTGATGCCGAGGACGAAGCAGACGGCGCTGTTCGCCGCGCTCCCGCGGCCCTGGCAGAGGATCTTGCGGGCGCGCGCGATCTCCACGATCTGATGGACGCTGAGGAAGTACGGCGCCACGCCGAGGCCGGCGATGATGGCGAGCTCCTTCTCGATCTGATCGCGCACGTCGGGCGGCGTGCCCTCCGGATAGCGGCGGCGGCAGCCGTCGCCGACGAGTCGACGGAGCGCGTCGTCGGGTGACTCGCCCGGATGGCACAAGGTCTCGCTCGGGAAGTGATAGCGAAGCTCGGCGAGCGAGAAATGACAGGCGCCCGCGATGTCGACGGTGCGATGCACGAGCTCGGGATCGTCGCGGAAGAGCGTGAGCATGCGCTTGCCCGATCGCAGCATGGCCTCGGCGTTGGGCGGGAGGCTCGCGCCGGCGCGATCGAGCGTGGTCCGATGGCGGATGCAGTGGAGGATGTCGGCGAGCGGCCGCCTCTCGGGCACGTGGTAGAGCGGGCGCGCGGTGGCGATCGCGGGCATGCCGAAGCGACGCTCGGCGGCGCGCGCGGCGGCGAGGCGGGCGCCGTCGAAGCCGTCGCGATGAACCCACGTGGCGACGAAGGCGCGCTCGCCGAAGGCCGCGGAGATCGGGCCGAAGACGTCGTCGTGCGGCGCGGCCCCGCGCGCGTCGACGGGGAGGATGACGAAGAGCCCGCGCGGCGAGGCCGCGACGCGCTCGACGAGGACACCGGCTTCGCCCTTGTCGTGATCGGCGTGCGCGGCGGTGAGCAGCGCGCACAGGTTCGAGTAGCCCTCGTGATCGGCGGCGAGCAGCACGGCCGTGCCCAGGCCCGCAGGCTCGAGCGTCAGCTCGGCGCCGACGATGACCTTCTGGCCAATCTCCTTGGCCGCCGCATACGCGCGCGCGCTGCCGTAGATGCCGTCGCGATCGCAGATGGCCACGGCCGCGAGCCCCATCTCGTGCGCGGCGGCCACGATCTCCTGCGGGTGCGACGCGCCTTCGAGGAAGGAGAAGCTCGACCTGGCGCAAAGCTCGGCGAAGATGGGCTCCATGGGATCGCGGAGAGACGCGAGCCCTTGTACTAGCGATCACGTCGAAGGGGAGCAGGATCGAACGATCACCGATGGCCGGAAATCGCCGTCACTCGTACCAGCCTTGCAGGAACATCTCGCCTGTCTTCCGGACCACATAAACGAGCGCCTCGCCGCATGCGGCCTTCACCTTGCCGCGCGCGCCGCGCTCGTCGCCGCCCGAGGCCAACCAGGCGCGCGCGTAGTCGCGCGAGGCAGGTGACTTCCACCACTCGACGCCGTCGAGGCGCATCAAGAAGTCGAGCTTCTCGATGGAGAAGATCTGCGGATCGCCGCCCGGGCCCTTGGACGTGGCGCCGATGGCCACGACGCCGCCCTTCGTCACCTTGCCGAGCGAGAGCGGCGCGGGCAGGAGGCGCGCGGGCGGCGGGATCGGATCCTTCTTCTCGTTCCACGTGCCGGGGAACGAGAGCTGCTCGCGCCGCGCCGCTCCCTTGCCCTTCACCGCGCTGCCGTCGCCGCTCACGGGCACGAGCCGCGATTGCGCTTCGGGTCGATGCGCGTCCTCCTCGGCGAGCAGGCCCACGCGGTCCGCGCCGATCTCCGCGGAGAGCTCGGCCAGGAGGGCCGGCAAGCTGTCCGGATCGGCGGCGCGATCGCGCGAGAGATCGAGCTGCACCTGCGGCGCAGGGACGATCTGCGCGAGGCGCAGGCGCACGCCGGTGGCGGGCGCGAGGAGCTCGGTGCGCTCGAGCTTGGCGCGGAGGGTCCGCAGGAGGTCGGCCTCGTCCGCGAGCGGCGCCGGCAGATCGACGTGGAAGCCGGCCGTCGTGATGGACGCCTCGTCGGGCTCGCCCTCGCCGCGCGCGGCGAGGCGCAGGCGCGCGATCGAGCGATCGAGCGCGAAGCTCACCTCGATGCGCGAGCACGCTTCCCCGCGCGAGAGCAAGCGCACCGCGGCGCGCCCGGCCATGCCTTTGAGCACGAACGAGAGGGCCTCGGAGCTCTCGACGCCCTCCTCGAAGCTCACGTCTTCGACGATCTCGCGCGGCGGCGCGTACGGCAGGAGCGGCGCGGCGTCGCGGCCGGCGGCGAGATCGAGCACCTCGGCGGCGCGCGCGCCGAGCCGCGCGTTGGCCGAGGCGCGCGGGAGGCGCGCGAGATCACCGACGGTGAAGACACCCAAGCGAAGGAAGAAGCTCACCACCTGCGGCTCGAGCGGCAGGGCCGAGAGCGGCAGCGGCGCGAGCGCGCCCGCGGCGGCCTCGGGCGCGGAGGGCGCGATCGGATAGCGGCCGCGCGATCCCGGCGTCCCCGCGAGGCCGGGCGACCACCGCGCCAGCGACTGCGCGAGCCGCGGGCCCCCCGCGATCGCGAGCCGCGCGCGATGGCCGAGCGCGCCGATGCGCTCCTCCAGCTCGGCGAGCATCTCCTCCTCGCCGCCGGCGAGGTGCGCCGATCCCGTGGCGTCGAGCCACACCGTGTCGAACGGCGCGTCGCCCCACGGCGTGCGCGGCGCCCTCGCCTCGACGGCGCGCGGCGCGCGAATCTGCATCGCCGCCGTCGGACCGAAGCCGAGCGCCACCTCCGCGACGCGGCCGAGCGCGGCGTCGATCTCGCCGTGGGTCACGCGGCACACCACGAGGCTCGCGAGGAGCGCGGCGGCCTCCGTCACGCGCTGGCCCGGGCGCACGCCGTAGCGACGCGCCTCGTCCTCGACCGCATCGAGCACCGCCGTCTCGATCGCCGTGGGCCCCGTCCCATCCGGCTCCAGGATCACGGCGATCGGCCCGTGCGGACCGCGATCGTGATCAGGGCTGGCTCGTCCAGCCCGGGGTTTGGGGCCGCCCGCGGCCCCATCGTGATGAGGCCCTTCCGCCGCGCGCGACTTGCTCCCATGCGCGGCGGCCTCGGCGCCCGATTCGATGCGCTTTCGGCGCGCGATCTCGCAGGCGAGCTGCGGCAGGACGATGGCGACGATGCGCTTCATCCGCGCGCCTCCGCCGATCGCACCTTGGCGAGGCCGGCGAGGGGCGCGCGCACCGGCTCGACCGGCTCGACCGTGTTGCTCGCGCCGGGCTCGCGCGGGAGCAGCACCGTCTTCGGCGAAGCCACGCGGCCGCGACGATCCTTGGCGACGGTGACCGAGAGGCGATCCACGGCCGCGCGCTCGATCTCGAGGCGAAGCGCCACCGGCAGCGGCATGGGCCGCGGCGCGAGCGCATCGGTGAGCAGCACGACGGTCGCCTCGATCTCGGCGGCCGCCATGGCAAGACGTCGCACCGGGTTCACCCAGCGATCGAGGCGAGCCTCGGCGCGCTTGCCGGGCACACCCGTCAGATCGATCACCATCATCGAGAACACGCGGCTGTCGGCGGCGCGCGCGGCGGCCCGCGCGAGCGACTCCATCGGCGGCCGGATCACGAGCAGGCGGGAGAGATCGATGCCGGCGCGCACCGCCGCGGGCGCGAAGAGGGTCGGCATCGCCTCCCGCGCGGCCGGCTCGAGCCACGCGCACCACGCGCCCGCCGTGCCTTCGCCGCCGCGGAGCTTGGCCTCGGCCTGCGCCGACGCGCACGCCGCGAGCGCAATCGAGGTCGCCCGCGCCAGGCCATACGGCGAGGCGATCTCCACGACGGCCCCGCGCGGCAAGCCGCCGTCGGGGAGGACCTCGTCCAGCGTTCCGAAGCGGACGGGCAGCGACCGCGGCCGCTCGCCCTCGACCCCTCCGTCCCGCCCGACGGTGACACCGGGCATCTTGCGGAGAAACGGCGCGCTGTCGGGGGGCGCCGGAACCTGCGAACGAAGCGCGGGGGAAGGCTCTCGGAGGGCGGCCAGGCTCATACCTGAACACGGTAACAGTGAGCCTCCCGGTGGACCACTGCACATGAACAGTGGTCGGACAGGGAATGACAGATCTTCCCAGGTCCCCGGAAATGCCCGGATCCAGGCATCGAGCCTTCTCGATGTGCTGACGCGCGCGCTGGGCCGGCTCTCTCCACGCGCATGCACGAAGCTCCGCTCCGCCATCTCACACGATGCGCGCCGTCACGGCGCTTCTTCCTTCGCTCGCTCGCCGCTGCGAACTACGCTCGCGCCGTGCGCGCCCGCGGCGTCTTTCTGCTTCTCCTCGCCGGCTGCCTCCCTGCGGCCGAGCCGTCCTCCGCCGAGCCAAGGCCGCTCGTGCGCACCGGCAACGCGTGGAGCGATTGCTATCGACGCTTTCACCCGGGCGACGATCCCAGCGCGGATCTCGCGCGCCTCGCCGCTGCGTGCGCCGCGCCTTCGGGCATGCGCCCGCTCACGCCCGTGCGCACCGGCGCGGCAGCGGGCCCGAGCGATCGGCCGGATCGCTTCCAATTCCGTGTGCGCCGCGGTCACTGCTATCGCGGCTTCGCCGTCGGCGCGCCCGGCGTCGAGGATCTCGACGTCGCCGTTTACGACGCTCACGGCGATCTGGCGACGGCCGATGTCTCGCGCGATCGCTGGCCGGTGGTGCCGCCGCGCGGGCCCGCCTGCGCGGAGGAGGACGGCATCTATTCGGTCGCCGTCGCGGTCACCCGCGGTCGCGGCGACTACGTGCTGCAAATCTGGGGCACCGACGGCACGGCTCCTTGATCCATGCGGCGCGCCCATCATCCTTCCGACATGGATCCGCGTCCGAGCGAAGAGGCGTTTCATGCGCTCTTCTCCACGTCCTTGGGCGCGTGCGCCATCGGCTGGCGAGCGCGCGGAATCCGCTGGACCCTGCTGCCCGGGCGCTCCCCCGAGGAGACCCGCGCGCGCCTCGCGACCTTCGCCGGCGAAACGATGGAGCACGAGCCGCCGCCATCGGTGCGCGAGGCGATCGAGCGAATCACCCATCATCTGGAGACGGGGAAAGAAGATCTCTCCACCATCTCCCTCGACATGGATGATCTCCCGTCCTTCTCCCGCCGCGTCTACGAGCTCGCCCGCGCGATCGCGCCCGGCGAGGTGAGGACGTATGGCGAGATTGCCAATCTCCTCGGGGCGCCCGCGGCGACGCGCGCCGTCGGCCAGGCTCTCGGGAAGAACCCTTTTGCCATCGTGGTACCTTGTCATCGGGTGCTGGCGGCCGGACACAAGCCAGGTGGTTTCTCCGCGCCCGGCGGGCTCGACACCAAAGCACGTTTGCTCGCCATCGAGGGTGTCTCCCTAACGACGTCGTCGCAAACCGCCTTTCAATTCCGGTAGAGCCCGAGTGACGAGCAGGCGTGTTCGGGGAGCCCCCGATTCCCGAGCGGATCACCCCCGCATTCCCCCAATTGAAAACCGGGCCGACTGCCTCATGATCCCGGTGTGCCTCACCTCGTCGATCGCCTGAAGGAGAATGCGCCCGGGGACTACTTCGTCGACTCGAGCTGCATCGACTGCGATACCTGTCGTCAAATCGCGCCGGAAACCTACGGGCGATTCGACGCGGCCGGACAGTCGATCGTCCTGAAGCAGCCCGAGACGGACGCCGAGCGGATGCGGGCGGCCATGGCGCTCGTGGCTTGTCCCACCGCGTCCATCGGGACGGCCAACAAGGCCGATGTCGGCTGCGCGGCCCGCGCCTTTCCCGAGCTCATCGCAGAAGACGTTTATTATTGCGGCTACGCGTCCGAGGCGTCGTTCGGCGCCTCCGCGTACCTGATTCGGAGGCCCGAAGGCAACGTCCTCGTCGACTCGCCGCGCGCCGCCAAACCGCTCCTCGAGCGCATCGCCGCGCTCGGCGGCGTGAAGACGATGATCCTCACCCACCGTGACGACGTCGCCGATCACGAGACCTTTCACCGCGTCTTCGGTTGCGAGCGGGTGATTCACGACAGCGACGTCGAGCCGGGCACGGCGGCGGCCGAGATCAAGATCAGCGGAGACACCCCCGTCCGCCTCGCCCCCGATCTCTTGGTCATCCCCGTCCCCGGCCACACGCGCGGGAGCGTCGCGCTCCTCGTGGGCGACCGCTATCTCTTCAGCGGCGATCACCTCTGGTACGAGCGCATGCTCGGGCGTCTCCACGCTTCGAGCAGCGTTTGCTGGTACTCCTGGAAAGAGCAAATCCACTCCATGGAGCGCCTCCGGGACTTCCGGTTCTCGTGGATCTTCCCCGGCCACGGGCGCCGCTATCAAGCCCCTTCCGCGGAGGCCATGCAGGCCGAGGTCGCCGAGCTCGCGGTGCGGATGGCGAAGAAGGGTTGAGCCGCCGACATGCTAGCGCAGAGAAAGCATGCGAGACATGCAACGGCAGACTTGTGCAACGAGACAGGCCACCATGAAATATCGAGTCTTCGTCATATCCAATTCTCGGTGATGTTGTATTTGCTCTCCGCTCATTCACGAGCGCGCTCCTGATCCGCCCTTCTCCACCGCTCCCCCATCTCCGAGGCGTGTGGATGCGAGGCGGGCCCCGGCGCTCCGCACACGGAAAATTCTTGGCGGAGGTTTCGGCGGGTAGGACTAGGCTCCGCGGCGATGACGTCTGCGGCCGCGAATCCCGTCTTCATCGTGCACCACGCGCGGACGGGGATGGTCGCGCTCAACGTGATCACGGCGGCCGTGGGCAGCGATCCGCGCACCGCGGCCGTGCCCATTCGGTTCGCCAAGACCCGCGAGGACGTCGCCGCCGCCATCGACGAGGCGGTGGCCGCGGGGGCGCGGCCGGTGGTGGGGTGGTCGTTCTATTCGACCGACTTTCCGGGGGCCGCGGAGGCGATCGCGTGGGTGAAGGATCGCACCCGCGATCACGAGGTCTTGCACATCGCGGGCGGCGTCCACGCGACGGCCGAGCCGCTCGCCACGCTGCGCGCGGGCTTCGATCTGTGCGCCATCGCCGAGGGGGAGGCGACGGCCATCTCGATCTTCACGGCCCTCCTCGAGGGCACGGATCCGCGTCGCGTACGCGGCACGGCGCACCTCGACGAGGCGGGCAAGCTCGTCTCGCGCGGCCCCGGTGATCGTGCGGGGCTCGATGCGTATCCGGCGTTCAACCTGGCGCACCGAAAGTTCAACGCCGTCGAGATCACGCGCGGCTGCGTCTACGCCTGCAAGTTCTGCCAGACACCGTATGTCTTCAAGGCGCGCTTCCGCCATCGGAGCGTGGCCAACGTGCGTGATCACGTCGCCGTCCTGCGCCGCGAAGGGCTGCCTTACGTGCGCTTCGTCACGCCCACCGCGCTCTCGTACGGATCGGAGGACGAGAGCGTGAACCTCGACGCAGTCGAGGCGCTGCTCGCCGGGGTGCGCGAAGCGTATGGGCCCGAGGGGCGGATTTACTTCGGCACGTTTCCTTCGGAGGTGAGGCCGGAGCACGTGACGGAGGCGTCGCTCGCGATCCTCGAGCGGTACGTGGACAACGACAACCTGGTGATCGGCGCGCAGTCCGGATCGCAACGCGTGCTCGACGCCACGCTGCGGGGGCACACGGTCGAAGACGTGGTGCGCGCCGTGCGGCTCTCGGTGAGCGCGGGGTTCCAGCCCAACGTCGATTTCCTCCTCGGCCTGCCCGGCGAGACGGCCGAGGATCGCGCGGCCTCGATGCGCCTCGCCGAGCATTTGGTGACGCTTGGGGCCCGCATTCACAGCCACGCCTTCATGCCGCTCCCGGGCACGCCGCTCCGTGACGCGAAGCCCGAGGAGATCGACCCGGAAGCAGCCTTGTGGATGGCGCGGCTGGAGTCGCGTGGAGCGATGTATGGGCAGTGGCGGCAACAGGTGATCGCCGCGGCGGACTTGGCTCGACGACGCAGCGACGCGAGCGGAGCTCCGAGCGCGCCGAAGGCTCGCGAAGAGCGCTGAGAGATCGCAACAGAGGGGACATCGTGCTGCTGCCGGCGAGCTGCACGTTCGGAAGACGCCGGCATGGTGAACGCGACATCGCCGGCGCCTTCCGTGTTCGGAAGCGCCGGCGTAGGGGTCGCGACATCGCCGGCGGATTCCGCGTTCGGAAGGCGCCGGCGCAGCGATCGTGATGGCTACCGGCGCTTGCCCTTCGCGGGCGTCTTGGCGGGCGGCGCGGAGGGCTTGCCCGAGGGGGCGTGCGACGCCGTGTGGACGGGGCCGGGCGGAAGCGACTTGGGCGCCTCACCCGACGGCGCCTTGGGCGCGCCGGACGGCTCCGCGCTCGCGGAGTTGCTGGCGACGGGCGCGCTGGTGTCGGCCGCCGGCGCTGCGGCGGGGCCGCCGCCGAACTTGAGCCCGAAGCTGAAGCCGCCCTTCATCTTCGCGGCGGTGCCCTTCGTCAGCTCGTGGACGTTGATCTTGTACTTGCCCGGCTGGAGGAAGCCCTTCAGCTCGACGGATTGCGTGCCCTTGATCTCGCCGATCACGGTGCCGTTCGACGCCGTCACGGTGAGGACGGGCCAGATCGGGATCTTCACGTTGGGCTGGGTGACCTCGACCGAGTAGTTGCCGGCCTTGGTGATGGTCCAGTCGAAGTCCGTGCCTCTGTCGTCGGTGATGTGGCTGCGGCAGTCCTCCGCCCACGCGTCCTTCATGTTGGCGCAGCTGTCGTGCGGCGGGTCGCCGAAGATCGACATCGGGATGCCGCCGGCGAACGAGAGGCCGCCGACGATGAAGCCGATCATCGCGTTGCGCTTGGTCGCGCCGAGGAGCGCGTCGCGGCCCTTGGTGGACGCGAGCAGCTTGCCGAGCATGCCGTCCTGCTTCGTGATCACGCCGCCCGCGAGCTTGCCCATCACGAAGATGTTGCCCTGCGCAGGGACGATCTTCTCCACGGCCTTGACGCCGACCGTGCGCTGGTCGCCGCCGTCGTACGCCACGTGCGCGCGGTACTGGCCGAACACCACGTCGCCGTAGGAGACGTTCTGCATCTGCTCGAAGCTCTTCTCCATGTCGCAGTCGACGTCCTGACGGAAGTCGGCGCCCACGGGGCCGGAGCCGTCGTTGATCTGGATCTGCGATCCCTGGCGGTTGGTCGAGATCGAGGTGGTGCCCTTCTCGGTCTTGAGGCCGTTCTCGGTCTGGACCGTCTTCTCCCAGGACCGGATGAGCTCGACCTCGTAATAGACGCAGGGCTTGCCCGAGCAGGGCGCCATCAGCGGCTGCTGAACGACCATCGCGCCCTCGCAGCTCACCGTGCCCTTGGCGTCGGCGACCTGCGGGTTCTGCGCGATCTCGCCGGTCTTCTTGAAGGGCGCGGCGAGGATCTTCTTGGCCTTCATCTGGTTCAGAATGCCCGCGACGACCGCCGCCACCGCCACCACGATCAGAAAAAAGCCCATGTATTGCATCGGATCTCCTGCCTGTCTCCCGAGCGGCCCCACCGCTCGCCACGTGGGCAGAGAGATAAGATCGGCAGCAGGTCAAAGGGCGTCAAAGCAGGTCAAATCTTCCCCCCAGGCACGGCTCTCGCTCAAAAATGGGCCGCAAAAGCCAGCGCCGGGCGGTCTTCGGGGAACGGACGCGAGCCGACCTAGGGCAGCTCAACGTCGATGCCGAAGCGCGCGAGGGGGGCGCGCACGGCGCGCTCGATCGTGTCCAGCGCGAGGGCGCGGTAGGCGGTCGACTCCATCCAGCCCAGCTCGTGGACGTGCTCGAGGAGGAAACCTTCACGGGTCACGCCGCCGACGACGTGGCTCGTGAGGCGTTGCCAGAGGGGCGCGTAGGTCGCGAGCGTCTCGGTGGCGATGCGGCCGAGCCGATCGCGCTCGGCGGGGCGCAGATCGGGCTCGATCCACGCGAGGAAGAGGTGACCGAAGCGACCGTGCAGGGCCTCGTCCTCGACGATGGTCGCGAGCACGGCGCGGGTGAGAGGGTGGGTCGCGCTCTTCCACGCGCCGGCCAACATGGGCAGCGAGAAGGCCTCGCCCACGGCGCAGACGCGGACCACGAGCTCGGCGGCGCGCTGGCGCGACGTGAGCGAGGGGTCGAGGGGCGGGACGATGGACTCGGGATCGAAGATGCGTTCGGAGAGGCCGCCGAGGCGCTCGGCGACGCGGGCGCAGAGCTCGATGTGGAGGACCTCTTCTTCGGGGAAGCGCGAGGCCATGCGCAGGAGATCGATGGGCGCCTGCGCCTCGCCGAGGGCCTTCAACATCGCGCCCATGGCCACGAGCGTGGAGTGCTCGTTGAAGGCGTTCTCGGTCCAGCTCCGGCGCGCGCGGCGCACGAGCTCGAGCGGGTAGCGCGTGGGATCGAGCGTCTCCCAAGGGTAGTCGCGCGCGTCGTGCCCGCGCGCGGCGAGGATCTTGGCGTCGCCCGCGACGAGGTGGACCTGAAACGTCTCGCGCGCCATCAGCGATGCACGCCTCGGAGCACGATGAAGAGACCGACCACGAGCGCGATCAGCACGATGGATATCCCCAGCACGCGCTTCCATCTGCTGGTCTTGTCGGGAACGATGTAGCCGCCGTCGTAATGGCTGCCCTTGGGGTTACCGATGATGACGTCCGTGTGCGCGCGAGTCGATCCTGATCCGGGCCCGAGACGAAGGCCGCCGGGCTCGCGATAGGGGCCGCCGGATCCTTCGATGCGGCCTTGCAAACCATCGTCGTAGTGGGCGCCTTTGGGGTTGCCGACGATGGGCACCGGGTTGGGCGCAAAGAGATCTTGAAAGGTCTGCTCGGCGGCCGGCGCGGCGTCGAAGCGGTCACTCGGCTCGGGCGTGACGCAGCGGGAGAACCAGACATCGAAGTACGGTGGCAGCACGGCGTCCGCGCCCAGCTCGGCGGCGCGCTGGCTCGCGGGCGGCAGGTGAGCCGCGAGCACTTCGCGCAACATCGCCATCATCGCGGTCCCCTCTCTCCAAAAGCGCTGTCCCGTGAGCGCCTGGAATGCGACGAGCCCGAGCGGCCAGACTTCGAAAGCAGGCTTGATCGACGCGGCGGACTGGAGCGTCAGGAGCTCGGGCGCCATCCACGGCCAGGTGGACCAAGACGCGTTCAACGTCGAGGCCGCGCGATCCCACTCGATCAGAAAGCGCGCCAGCGCGCCCGCACGGAAGCGCAAGGAAGGGGAGATATCTCCCGTCGCGTCGCGGGCGACGAGGAAGTGATCGGGCGCGACGTCGACCGGACGAAGACCACGCGTACGCGCGGAGGAGAGGACACTGCTCATCTGGTAGACGACGGCGCACGCCTCCTGGTGGGTGAGCTTCCCTTTCCGCGCGAGGTACGCGGCCAAGGTCTCGTCGTCGGAGGTGGAGGTGATCATCCACGGGGACCCGTCGAGGACGCCGACCTCGATCAAAGGCTCGATGAACGGGCCTTCGAGGAGCGCGACACGCCGCAGGATGACGAGGAGGTGCGCGCGCGCGTCGGGATCGGGCTCGGGATCGAAGAGATCGAGCCTCAGCGAGGCGCCGTCAGATTCGCGCTGGAGGAGGAAAGCACGCGGAGGATCGGCCTCGTCGAGCGGGCGAACGAGGCGATAGCGATCCGCGAATGCTTGGCCTTCGACGAGCTGGGGAGCGGACACGCGGTCAGCGTATCGCCATCAGCGACCGCCGCCGAGGCCGGCGCGCTCGGCGCTGATTCGAGCGAGCGCGGCCCAGTCGAGATCTCCCATACCGCGGGCGACGGCGGAGAGCATCTGATCACGGAGCAGGCTGGCGAGTGGCAACGGCACCTCCGCAGCTTCGCCGGCGGCGAGCGCGAGGCGCACGTTGTTGAGGCCGAGGTACATCTTGAAGCCGGCCGGCTCGTAAGCTTCGTCGGCGATCAGGCCGGCGTAGCGATCGAAGAGCGGCGACTTGACCATCACGTCGCGGAAGACTTCGAGGAAGAGCTGCGGATCGATCCCTGATTTGCGGGCCAACGTGAAGGCCTCGCCGAGCGACTCGATCATGGATGCGATGATGAAGTTGCCTGCGAGCTTGACGGTGTTGGCGGCGGGCGCCTCGTTGCCGATGCGCGTGGTGCCGCGCCCGATGGCGTCGAAGATCGGCTGCACGTAGGTGACGTCGCCGGGCCAACCCGCGGCGATGACCCAGAGCTGCTTCGTCTCCGCGGCGTCGGGCCGGCCGAAGACGGGCGCGGCCACGTAGCCTTGGCCGGCCGCGTGGTGCGCCGCATCGAGGCGTGCGGAGAGCTCGACCGAAATGGTGCTGGAAGAGACGTGTATGGCGCCTTTGGCGAGGCCCTGAAGGACGCCGCTGTCGCCGAAGACCACGTCCTCGACGGCGCGATCGTCGGCGAGCATGGTGATCACCGCCTCGGCCCCGGCGGCCGCCGCGGCAGGCGAGTCGGCGACCTGCGCACCGCGATCGGCGAGCGCTTCGGCGCGCGCCTGGGTGCGGTTGTACACGGTGAGCGAATGGCCCGCCGCGAGGAGATTCTGGGCCATGGGGAGCCCCATGTTTCCCAGCCCGATGAAGCCCACCTTCATGGATCAGCCCTTTCGATGTCCCCCGGCCCGTCCAGGTTCTCGTACCGCGACGACGTCCAGTGCGAAAGCACCGGATGGAAGACTGCTCGAGACGGCCGCGCGGAGGGCGCGATCCGTCAGCCCCAGCCGACCTCGACGTCGAGATTCACGAGCGGCACGCCGGCGCGCTCGCCCGCCGGGACCGCGCGCAGGTGCATGTCGACGTGGCTCGCGCCCGCGAGCCTGAGCCCGGTCTCCGCGTAGATCTTGATGGCCGTGCTCAGCCACGCTTCGAGCGGCGCGGG
Organism: Minicystis rosea; assembly: GCA_001931535.1. Taxonomy (GTDB): domain Bacteria; phylum Myxococcota_A; class Polyangia; order Polyangiales; family Polyangiaceae; genus Minicystis; species Minicystis rosea. The sequence continues at coordinate 14,529,776 of CP016211.1, read as the reverse complement.
CACGCCGCCCATGGTGGCCGTCACCTGCTTGCCCGTGACGACGCCCGGCGGCGCGGTGGCGAAGTCGAACATCTGGGAGAACACCTTGGGCAGCCGCGTGGCGACCGCGGCCGGTGAAGCGAGCTTGAGGACCCAGCCGTAGACGCCGCCGAGATCCTTCTTCGCCTGCCAGCGCGTGCGGTGCACGAGGTACTGATCGAGCGTCATGCGCAGGGCGCGTGCTTCGTACGCGATCAAGCCGGGCACGGGCATCACGTCGTACCAACCCGAGGGGAGGAATTTCTGGGTGATGAAGGCGCGGCGCTCGGGCTCGGCGATGTCGGCCACGAGCTTCTCCGTGCCGCCGAGCAGGTTCGTGTCGAAGAAGGATTGGGTGCCGAGGTAGAGCACGCCCTTCGCGCGAAACGGGCTCTCGCCGAAGGTGAACGTGGCGCCTGCAGGGACGAGCGGGGGAATCCGAGGCAGGCTCACGACACGCTCCTCACGTCGAAGGATCGGGCAGCGACCAGCCGCCCTCTTCCGGGGCCGGCGAAGCGTGGCCCACGAGCTTTCCGATCCAGCGATCGAGCATGGCACCCGGGCGGGCACCGTTGAAGGATCCGAGACGATCGAGCAGGACGCTGCGCACGGCGAACGGGAGGAAGCGCGCCGCAGCCTCGGGCGCACGCAGCGCTCGCGCGGGCGCGCCGAGCAGGAAGCGCGCGTCCGGACGCGTCGGGCGCTGCACGAGCCCCGCGCTCGCGATCGCCGGAGCGAGCAGGCCCGAAGCGAGGATGTCGTCCACTTCGGTGGCCCGAAGGCCCTGCGAGAAGCGGCGAAATGCTTCGGATGCGGCGAGCAGGCCGCCGTGCGCGGCGTGGAAGGATGACGTGTAGCGCGCGAGGACCTCGTCGCTTCCGGGATCGTCCGTGCCCTCGGCGGCATCGGCGAGCGCGCGCGCGCCGAGCAAGCCCATCCCGACGCCGCTCCCGTGCGATGCATACACCTGACAGGCCGCATCGCCGACGAGCGCGACGCCGTGCGCGCCGAGCAAGGTGTACGGCCTCCTGAGCGGGATGGCGCCCGCGCCGCCGAAGAGCACGCGCCCGATCCACGGCGCACCGGCGACGAAGCGCTTGTGGAGCGCGGCGCCGCTGGGCACGCCGAGCGCGGGGATCGAGCCGGTGAGCACCGAGATCGCGCTCGCGTCGGAGCGCGTGAAGAGCGCGAGCGTCGAGTAGCCGCCGGCGACGCCGGAGAAGGCGATGTCGTCGCCGGGCTTGGCGCCGTGACGCTCCATGAAGGCCCGAAACGCCGCGCGATCGGCGATCTCGTGGTGGTACTGCGCGGCGGCGCAGCGATCGCTCGCCTCGACGTCGGCGCACGCCTCGGCGAGCGCCGGCACCAAGCGGCGCACCGCGGCGCCCAAGCCGGTCGCGTCGATCACGAGGCGCGCCCGGAGGGTGAAGCGCGTCGCTCCATCGATGAACGAGATCGCACGCACGCGCTCTCCATCGCGCTCGATGCCTTCGACGTGGCCGCGATGGACAGTCGCGCCCGCCTCGGCGGCGCCGTCGAGGAGCCGCTGCACCAGGCGGCGCATGTCGACGTGCGCCATGGGCACGTCTTCGAGCTTCACGTGTCCGCGGCGCGCGGGGCCGAACAGGTGGAAGGTGTGCGGCTCGTCGCCGAGCGGTGTCTCCTCGCCGCGCGGGCGCGCGACACCGGCCGCGTCGAAGCACCACGCGGGGACCGCGTTGACCCAGCGCGCGCCCGTCTCGCCGCGCGGGCGTTTGTCGACGATCGCCACACGACGACCGCGCGCCGCGAAGAAGCCTGCCGCGGCCGCGCCCGCGCTGCCCGCGCCGACGACGAGCACATCCGTCTCTGCCTGGCTCGACACGACGCGATTTGCGCACGTGCCCCCGGCCGTTGGCAAGGAAAGTCGAAATGGCTGGCGACATGCAATCGAGGAAACGCCCGCTTTCGCGATTGCGTAGCTCGTCGCACATCCGCCGCCGGCCAATCCCATCGCCGGCGGCCGCGCTCTCCGAAACGGCGGCGCAAGCCTCCGACGTCGATCAGGACGGCTTGGCGAAGAGGATGAGATCGTTCACGGGGAGCGCGAGCTCGATGCGGCCCTGCACCACACCGGGGCCGCCCGCGGGCAGGCGCGCGATCATGCTGGTGCGCACCTCGTCGTCGCCGAGGCGCGTGATGGCGTAGTCTCGCTCGCCGGGCGCCACGGGCGCCTCGCCGATCGGCTTCGCGGCGCGACCGAGGAGGCGCTCGTAGCGCAGCTCGAAGGGGCGCGCGTTCTCGCGGAAGCTCCGCTCGGGGAGCTCGCGCGTGGCTTCGACCAGCACCGTGATTCCATGGAGCCGCGGGCCGCCGGGGTGGCGAAGCCGCGTGACGCGGTAGCGCAGCATCACGTCGAGCGCGGGGCCCGACGGGATGGCGAGCGAGAAGGGCTTGCCCACGGGGACGATCGCATAGAGGTCGGTGTCGTCCGGCAAGTAGCGCTTCATGCCGCGACGGATGCCGAACGAAACGGCGAGGGGCACGCCCATCCCCAGCACGAGGGAGGCGAGGCTCAGGACCAGCGGATCCACGACCTCATTCCACCACGTCGCGGCCGCGGGCGCGTGCTGCAAAGGCGGCTCAGGCCGGCATGACGCCCACGTAACGCGAGGCGGGGCGGATCAGACGGCCGGTGGCGCGCTGCTCCTCGACGTGGGCGCTCCAACCGGCGACGCGGCCGACGGCGAAGGTGGGCGAGAACGCCGCGCGATCGAGGCCCACGGTGTCGAGGAGCACGGCCGTGTAGAACTCCACGTTGGCGCGGAGCGGACGATCGGGGTGCTTCTGGCGCAGCGCGCCCTCGGCGGCCTGCTCGACCGCGCGGGCGAGCGCGAGGCGGCCCGTCGAGACGCCGGCCTTTTCGAGGCGCTGCGTGGCCTTCTCCAGCACCGCGGCGCGCGGATCGCGCACCCGGTAGATGCGATGGCCCATGCCCATGATGCGGCGGCCCGCGACGAGCTCGCCCTCGATCCACGAGGCCGCGCGCTCGGGCGCGCCGATCGCATCGAGCATGTCGAGCACCGGACCGGGCGCGCCGCCGTGGAGCGGGCCTTTGAGCGCGCCGATCGCGGCCACGACGGCGCTGACGAGATCCGATCCCGTCGAGGCCACCACGCGCGCCGTGAAGGTCGAAGCGTTCATCCCGTGATCGATGACGGTGACGAGGTACGCGTCGAGGCCGGCGACGAGCGCGTTCTTGGGTGCGGCGCCGCCGATCATGCGCAGGTAGTCGGCGGCGTGGCCGAGCGAAGGATCGGGCGCGATCGGGCGCGCGCCCTGCCGCACGCGCGCCCAAGCGGCGGCGAAGGTCCCGACGGCGCCGGTGATCCGCGCGGGCGTGCCGGCCTCGGCGGCCACGAGGTGCGCGGTCGCGGCGCGGAGCGCGTCCATGCCATCTTCGCGATCGAGCGCGTCGCCGAGCGATGCGATTCGATCGAACGCGAGCGCGCGGCCCTCCGCGATGGCCTTCTGCGCGGCGACCGCGGGCACTTCCCAGAGCAGCGCGGCTGCCTCCTCGAACGTCACCGCGCCGGCGAGCTGCTCCACGTCGCGCCCAGCGATCACGAGGCGCCCGCGCTCGCCGTCCACCTCCGAGAGCCGCGTGTCCGCCACCACCACGCCCTCGAGCCCGCCGGCCGCCGCCGTCTTCCGATCCGCTTCCATGTCGACCTCCTCGGGCGTAGATGTTGGGCCGTGGGCAACGTTGATCAACGTGGATTCGTGAATCAACCATCGGCGATCAAAGCCACGCCCGCGTGGTTGTCCGGCGCCGAAGCGGCGGCCTTCCTCGGGGTGAAGCGGGAGACGCTCTACGCGTATGCGAGCCGCGGTCTGGTGCGGAGCGAGCCGGGCGAGAAGGGCCGCGGACGCCGCTATCGCCGCGAGGATCTCGTGCGCATCAAGGCGCGCAGCGACGCGCGCGCAGGGCATGGGCCGGTGGCCGCGGGCGCGCTCCGCTGGGGCGAGCCCGTGCTCGAGTCGGCGCTCACCGCCATCGACGAAGGCGGCCCGCGCTATCGCGGGCACGCGGCGGTGGGCCTCGCGGATCGGTCTTCGTTCGAGGCGGTCGCCGAGCTGCTCTGGACGGGCGCGCTGCCGGACGAGCGACCGGCGTGGCGCGCCGAGGGCCTCGGCTTGCGCGCAGCATCGCTCGCGGCGTTGCTCCCGGATCGATGCCACCCGCTGACGGTGCTCTCGGTGGCGGTGCCCGCGATCGGCGCGGGCGATCCGGGTCGCTTCGACGCCACGATGGATGCCGAACGAAAGCGGGCGCGCGCGTTGATCCTGCGCATGGCGGCGCTGCTCGGCTTCACGGGAGAGAGCCATGCACAGGCGCGCGAGGCCGCGGCGGCGGAGAGCGTGGCGCGCGCCGCGTTGATCGGGCTCGGGGCGCGGCCCACCGCGCGGGCGGAGCGGGCCGTCGATCGCGCGCTGGTGCTGATCGCGGATCACGAGCTGAACGCGTCGGCGTTCACGGTGCGCGTCGCGGCGTCGGCGCGGGCCGATCTCTATGCGTGCGTGAGCGCCGGCTTGGCCACGCTCTCCGGCCCGCGGCACGGCGGCGTCTGCGATCGCGTGGAGGCGCTCGTCGCCGAGACGAAGCATCCAGCGCGGGCGCGTCAGGTGATCGAGGAGCGCATGCGCAACGGCGCGGGCGTGCCGGGGTTCGGTCACCCGCTCTATCCAGCCGGCGATCCGAGGGCCACGGCGATGTTGGCCGCGGCGATCGAGATCGCGCCGCGGAACGCGGGCGTCGCGACGATGCGCGCCCTCGTCGAGGCCATGCACGCGCTCGGTCACGAGCCGCCGACCTCCGACATCGGGCTCGTGTCGCTCACGCTGGCGCTCGGGTTGCCGCCGGGCTCGGCGGCGGCGCTGTTCGCGCTGGGCCGCACCGCGGGCTGGGTGGCGCATGCCTTCGAGCAGCGCGAGGCCGAGTTCCTGCTGCGCCCGCGCGCGCGGTACGTGGGGCCGCCGGCGGCGCCGTGATCAGCGATCGCTCTTCGCCACAGGCGAGAGGTCGAGATCGATGCGGTCACCGCGCAGCGCTTCGGCCGGGCCTTCGATGACGGCGTCGCGCAGCTTGGCGAGGGCCCTCCCCTCCCCCAGCGGTTGGATCGGGCCGTCGATCGTGCCCGCGATCGTCACGCGATCGGAGCGCGCGAGGAGCGCGCGCGGTGGGCCCTGTGCGCTCGTCTTTCCGCGCGTGAAACGGACGAGCTGATCGCCGAGCGCGATGGCCTCTTCGGGATCGTGCGTGACCAGGACCGCGGGCACACCGCGACGATCGATGACCGCGCGCACCATCTTCCGCAGCGCGGCGCGGCCTTCCTGATCAATCGATGCGAAGGGCTCGTCGAGAAGGAGCAGGCGCGGATCCACGGCCAGCGCCCGCGCGAGCGCCACGCGCTGGCGCTCGCCGCCGGAGAGCGACGCGACCTTCGCGGAGGCGAGCTGGGCGAGGCCCAGCTCGTCGAGCAAGGCGGTGAGGCGCGGGCCGCGACGCTCGGCGCGCGGGAGGCCGAACGCGACGTTGCCGGCGACGTCGAGGAAGGGAAAGAGCGCGTGCTGTTGCGGGACGAAGCCGACGCGGCGCGCGTGCGCGGGGACATCGACGCGACGAGCCGCGTCGAAGAGCGTCTCCCCCGCGACGCGGATGTGACCCGCCACGGGATGGAGGAGACCGGCGAGCGCTTGCAACGTCAGCGTCTTGCCCACGCCCGAAGGGCCGAAGAGCACGAGCACGCCCGCATCGAGCGCGAGATCGGCCTCGACGCGGAAGGCGCGATCGCCCTCGCCCACGGCGATCACGAGGTGAGCGTCGAGCGCGCCGCTCATGTCGACATCGAGCGCGGGCCGAGCCGGGCCGCGGTGAGGACCACGACGACGGAGAGCAGCGTGAGCACGGCGACGTAGAGGGCGGCGCGCTGATCGTCGCCGGCTTGGTAGGCCGCGAAGATCTCGATGGGCATGGTGTTGGTGCGGCCCGGGATGTTGCCCGCGAACATCAACGTGGCGCCGAACTCACCGAGGGCGCGCGCGAAGCCGAGCACCACGGCGGCCAGCACGCCGCGCCACGCCGCGGGCAAGGTGACGCGGAAGAAGACCGCGAGCGGACGCAACCCCAGCGTGCGCGCCACGGCCTCGAGCTCGGGCGGCACCGCCTCGATGGCGGGCTGCGCCGTCTTCACCAAGATGGGGAGCGCGACCACCGCCGAGGACATCACGGCCGCCGCCTGCGTGAACACGATGCGCGCCCCGAAGGCGGATTCGAGGACGCTCCCGAGGGGACCGCGGCGGCCGAACGAAAGCACGAGGAGGAAGCCGACGACCGAAGGCGGCAGCACGAGCGGGAGGAGGACGACGGCGTCGACGAGGCGGCGCAGCGGATACGCGCGGCGCGCTTGCACGAAGGCGATCGCGATCCCGAGCGGGCCGACGAGCGCGAGCGCGAAGAGCGCCACGCGCAGCGAGAGCAGGATGGGGAACGCGGGATCCGCGGAGGCCTCGGCCATCGCGCGGAACGCTATCATCCAGGTATGCATTCGCATGCATACTTCGCGATGAAATCGCTGGATTCGCCGCGGAATGCGCCGAGCTCAGGGCGGGCCGAAACCGAAGTCGGCGAGGATCTTCTGCCCTTCCGCCGAGGCCACGAACGCGAGGAACGCGCCCGCTTCACCGGCCGCGCGCGCGGCGCTCACCACGGCGGCCACCACCTCGGGACGAGGCGCGCTCGGCCCACGGGCGGTGTCGAGCACGACCACCTCCGAGATGCCGCGAATCTCCGTGCGATACACGATCGCGGCGGTCACCTCGCCGCGCCGCGCATAGGCGAGCACCGCGGCGACGTCGCCGCCGAGCACGAGCTTGCCGGTGAGCGCGCTCCATTTGCCGAGGGACGTGAGGTAATCGCGTGCGTATTGGCCGGCGGGGACCGCGCCGGGATCGCCGACGGCCAACATCTCTCCAGATGCCAGCGAATCGAGCGTCGCGAACGTGAGCGGCCGCCCGCCCTTCGGACCGATGAGGACGAGCTCGTTGGTCGCGATGACCCGCCGGCTCGGCCGCTCGGCGCGCCCCGACGCGACGAGCGCATCCACCGGCTTGCCGCTGGCGAACATCACCGCGTCGACGGGCGCGCCGCCCTCGACCTGCTTCTGCAGATCACCCGACGATCCATAGGTCATCGTGATGCGCACGCCCGGATGCGCGGCTTGGTGCACACGCGCGAGCTCCGGCAACACGGCGCGCAGGCTGGCGGCGGCGGCGATGGTGATCTCGCGCGTGGCCGGCGGCGCCTCCTTGCAGGCGCCGAGCGCCGTCACCGCGACGGCCGCGAGCCAGCGGCGCCGGTTCACGAGGGGTCCTTCGGCAAGGCCTCGAGCGCGCCGGCGATGGCGTCGCGCACGCGCACCATCTCTTCTTCACCGGAGTACGTGTAGCGTGGCCAGAAGAAGCCTTTGAGGCCGTCCTTCTTGCGGCGCGGGATCACGTGCACGTGCAGGTGGGGCACGCTCTGGCTGACGCGGTTGTTGATGGCGTTGAAGACACCATCGGCCTCCATCCCGCGCTCGACCGCGCGCGAGACACGCTGCACGAGCTGGAAGAGCGGGCCCACGCGATCGGGCGGGAGATCGAGGAACGTGTCGACGTGCCCGCGCGGGACCACCAACGTGTGGCCGGCGAAGAGCGGGCGGTGATCGAGGAAGACGAGGAAGTCGTCATCGGCGTAGACCCGATGGGCGTCGAGCTCCCCGCGCGCGATCCGGCAGAACACGCAGTCCTTGGACGTCACGCGGGATCTGTGGACGCGGGCCACGGGCGCGTCAATCGGCCGCCGTGATAGCGTTCGGCGCATGGATCTCCGGATTCACGAGCTCGGTGCGCTCGATCCTCTCGCCGTCCCGCTGCCCAACGGGACGGAGGTGACGACCCGCGTCGATCGGGTGCTCTCCGCGGATCGCCGCGTGCCGCAGGGCGCGGTGGGCCGCGTGGTGGCGCAGCGGGACGGCGAGCTCGACGTGATGGTGGTGGGCGTCGGCGTGCTCCGCTACGCGCGCAGCGAGCTCGTGCCCCGCAAGATCGGTCAGGTGCGCTGGGCCCGGCGTCGCGCGGGCGCATGGGACGCGCTCCGCCCCTGCACGGTGCTCGAGGCCACCGTGGGCTCGCGCGCGTGGGGCCTCGCCGACGAAGGATCGGATCACGATCAGCGCGGCGTCTTCGTGCTGCCCTTCGCGTGGACGCTCGGCCTCGGCGATCCGCCGCGTGATCTCGTGAGCACCGATGGGAGCGCGACCTACTGGGAGGCCGGCAAGGCCGTGCGGCAAGCGCTGCGGGCCGATCCCAACACGCTCGAGCTCCTCTTCGTGCGCTCGGCCCGCGCCCTCGATCCCATGGGCGAGTGGATCCTCGCGGAGCGCGACGCCTTCGTCTCCGCCGACATCCACGGGAGCTTCGGTCGCTATGCGCTCTCGCAGCTCAAGCGCCTGGTGCAGTCGCAGCGCCTCGCCAAGCATCGCGTAACCGTGCTCGAATGGTTGCGCGAAGATCCCGCGCCCACGCTCGATCAGGTCGCGACGCGCCTCGCCAAGGCGAGCCCGCGCGTCGCGCCCACCGAGGCCGACGCCGTGCTGCAGGCCAAGGACTACGTGAAGCAGCTCTATCGCTCGCTCCACGATCAGGGCCTCATGGCCACGCGCGATTACCCCGCGCTCGTGCGCTTCGCCCGCGAGCACGCGGCCGACTTCGACATGCCCCGCGAGCTCCGGCCCAAGAACGCGTACAACTTGGTGCGCCTCATCGGCACGGCCATCCATTGGCTCGAGACCGGCGAGCCCGAGCTGGAGGTCCACGGCGAGCTGCGCGATCTGCTGCTCGCCATCAAGAAAGGGCAGGTCTCGCTCGACGAGACGCTGCGTGAAGCCGAGACGCGGGCCAAACAGCTCGAGGCCGCGCGCCAAGCGACGAAGCTGCCGGCGAAGCCCGACGCGGCGCGGGCCGACGCGCTGCTCTGCCGCATCGGCGCCGAAGCGGCACGGCGCTCGCTCGCCGGAGACGCGGGGCCGTTCGGGCGTGACGCGCCGGAGCGGCCCGAGATCGAGCTCGACGAGGAGGAGACGACATGATCGACACGGTCCTGAGGCCGCACGAAGCGGAGATCATGAACCGCGCCATCGCCGAGGAGCAGGCGAAGCGCCGGCACCTCGTGATCGCGCTCTCGGGCGCGCATGCGTACGGGTTTCCGTCGCCGGACAGCGATCTGGATCTGAAATCGATCCACGTCGATCCCACGACGGCGCTCCTCGGCCTGGGCCACGGGACGCCGCACGCCGATCGCATGGAGAAGATCGAAGGCATCGAGATCGACTACACCTCGAACGAGATCAAGCCGGTGCTCATCGGCGTGCTCCAGGGCAACGGCAACTACATCGAGCGCGTGCTCGGCGCGCTCCTCCCCTACCGCGCGCCCGAGCTCGATGCGTTGAAGCCGCTCGTGCAACAGACCCTCTCGCGGCGCATGTTCCGCCACTACCTGGGCTTCGCCACGAGCCAGCTCAAGGCGGCGCAGGGGCCGGAGGGCACCTCGGCGAAGAAGCTCCTCTACGTGCTGCGCACCGCGCTCACGGGCGCGCACGCGCTGCGCACCGGGCGCATCGTGATCGACGTGCGCGAGCTCATCGACGACTACGGTTTCCAAGAGGCGCGCGAGCTGATCGAAGCCAAGCGGGCCGGCGAGACCATCAAGCTCTCTCCGGAAGCCGCGGCGCGCTGGACCGAGGGCGTCATGCGCGTGTTCGCGGTGCTCGAGGAAGCGCACGATCAATCGGTGCTGCCGGCCGAGCCGCGCGGCGTCGCCGAGCTCGAATCCTGGCTCCTCGCGGAGCGGCGCAAGCAGCTCTGAGCCCACGGCGAAGCCCTTCCATCGCTACGGCGGAGCGCCGCGCGAATCGCGCAAGATCGACGCAATCCGCGCACCCGAGCAGGAAAGCGACCGTGCGAGATGCGGGAATCGCGAGGCTCGGTGCGACGTCGGGCCTCGGGGATCGGTCCTTGCTCCCGCCGGCGCGCGGCCGCCATTGCCGGTCCGCAGCGAAGGAACCATGTCGCACGACAACATCCGAATCGTTCACACCTTCCACGAGGCGGCCCGGCGCGGCGATCTCCCCGCGATGCTCGCGCTCCTCGCGCCCACGTTCGTCGCTCACGTGTCCGACGCGCTCCCGTACGCCGGCGAGCACCGCGGCACCGCGGGCTTCGCAGCGCTCGGGGAGCGCATCCTCGGCCTCTTTCGCGTGGACCTCCACATCGACGAGGTCGTGGGCGCGGGAGATCACGTGGTCGCGTTCGTCCAAGGCCAGCTCGTCCCCTTGGCCGGCGGCGCGCCCATCCCCGTCCAGATCGCGGAGCGCTGGACCGTGCGCGATCACGAGCTCGCCGAAGTACGGCCCTACTGCTGGAACCCGAAGCCGATCGAAGAGCACGTCGCGAAGACCGGCCGGGCCCATCACGCCGCGCTCGTGACGAAGTACTTCGAGCTCGCGCACAGCAACAAGCTGGAGGAGGTCATCGCGATGTTCACCGACGATGCCCTCGCCACCTTCGTGGTCGCTCCGCATCCCTTCCACGGCAAGGCGGCCATCCGCGGGTTCTACGAGCAACTGTTCCGCGACTACCCCCACATCGAGCCCGAGATCCTCTCGGTCGTCATCGAAGGCAACCGCGCCGTCACCGAGCAACGGATGACCATCGTGCAGCCCGACGGCACCCGCGTCGTCATGCCCTTCAACACCAATCACTTCTGCTTCGAAGGCGACTGCATCAAGACGCTACGGGTCATGGGCAGCCCGGCTTGATCGCGAAGACTTGATCGCGACGAGAGGATTGGCTGAGCGCGAGCGCCCTCGTGATCGACACGAAGCAAGGGCGCATGCCCCCGCCGTGTGAATCAGTCGCGCGGCGCGACCGCGAGCTTCGTGCCGCAGAACGGGCAGAACGTGATCGCGGGGCCGTACGTTCGCTGATAGCCCGCCGTGCCGGACGAGCCTTGCTGGAGATCGGCGAGCCAGAAGCCCTGTGCGTCCTCACGCACGAACCAGCGGTCGCGGGCGTCGATGAAGGGTTTGCACGTGCATCCCGTCACGTCCTTCGTCATCGCGTCATCTCCGATCTCCCCAGCACGGTCACGATCGCTCCGAAAGCCTACTTCCCGCGCCCCTCGAAGGCCACCTCGGCGTTGCCCACCAGCACCGGCTCGACCACGAGCGCGCCGGCCCGCGAGCTCACGTCGCCCGGCTTGATCTTCTCGAGCTTCGTCGTGAGCACCGTCGTCACCGGCCCCACCGCGAGCTCCTTCCGACCCGACATCGCGGTCTTCGCCTGGGTGAGCTTGTCGGTGACGTCGAGCACGAGCTTGTCTTTGAGCACGCCGGCGAGGCCGTCGCCGACCGCGTTCCACAGGCCCAAACCGATCTTCTGGAGGATGGACTTCGTCTCGACCGCGACCTGGAGATCGGGCACGCGCAGGACGTAGCGCCCCTTCTCCTCGGCGATCACCGGCGTCCCCCAAAGGTAGAGGTCGCCGTCCAGGGTGCCGTGCACCTTGAGCTTCGTCAGCAAGCGGCCGCTCGCGTCGCCGATCTCGATCGCGTCGACGACGACGCCGTGATCCGCGTCGCCGAAGCGCTTCCCCTTCAGCGCGGGCGCCGCCTTCGCCGCCAGATCGTCGTACGCGACGGCGACGGCGACCGCGACCGTGAAGTGATCCTCGAGCGGTACGTTCTTGGCGACGACGCGCGCCGGCGCGGCCGCGGTCTCCTTCTTGGGGCACGCGCCGAGCGTGACCCGCGGCGCCACCTCGACGCCGAGCTTGAGCGTCATCGTGCTGCCCGCGCCGCCCACCGGCGAGAGCACGAGCGCATCGGGCGCGAGATCGAGGCAGGCCTCGGTCTTCGCGTCGAGCTTCATCGTGTGCGCAGGCCGGAGCTCCTCGAGCGCCTTCTTCACCAGCGCGCCCGTGGGCAGCTCGATCTTGCTCACGAGGGTCGCGAGCCCCTGCGCGAGCGGTTGGACGACGAGGTTGAGGATCGTGTCGATGGGCACCGGGATGCCGTCGCACTTCATGTTGCCGTGCGTCGCCGGCTTCCAGCGCAGGTGATCGAAGGCGATCTCGCCGCCGGGCCGCAGCGCGGGCGCCGTCTCGGTGCGGAAGGAGATCTTGGCGTCGTCGGCGTGGCAGCGCACGCCGTCACCGTGCGCGCCGACCCGGCCCGCGAGCGCGATTTCGAGCACCAGGCCGCTCCCCTCGGCGCGCAGCACCACGGGCTTGCGATCGAGCTTCCAGGAGAGCTCGACCTCGCGCAGCCCGGGGATCCCCGTCTTCTTCTTGCCGTCGACGTCCGCGGGGATGGCGCGCTCGATGGCGCTGCGCAGACCGCCGAGCGGCACGTCGTCGCGCACGAAGGCCACCGAACGCGGCGGGCGGATGGTGTCGAGCCGCGCCGGCACGTGGACGGTGTACGGCGGGATCGACGGCTGGCACGCGCCCACCGCGAGGACGGCGAGCGACACGAACGGCGCACGAAGGGAGCGAAGGGAGATCACGCGAGCAAGCTATCGCGCAGCGTCGGGGCTCGAAAAGAGCCGTCGTGCCCGCACACCTCAACGCACCGGGCGGAACCGCGCCACACCGGCCCACCGGCCATGCGGCGACGTCACCACCAAATCCTCGCCGTCCCATGCGTAGGTGATCGACACGCGGCGGCCCTCGACCGCCGTCTCCACGGCCTCGAGGTGACCGCCTTGGGCGCGGGTCACCGCATATCCCCGACGGAAACCGGCATCGCCGGCGGAGGCCTCGAGCGTCTTGCCATCGAAGGTGACCTGGAGGCTCGGCGAGAGCTTGTCGAAGAGCGCCCGGCGCGCCGGCGGGAGCGGCGTTGCCGGCACGAACGAGAGCAGCTTCCACGTGCCGCGCAGGCGCGCATCGGGGAGCGGGGTGCCCGCGGGCACCTCGGGCGCGATCGTCTCGTGGCGCTCCCGCGTCGCCACGAGCACGGAGACGACGGCCACGGAGAGCGCCGCGATCACCGCGAGCTCCGAGAGCCAACGCTCGCGCATCCAGCGGCGGAGGCGCGACACGCGCTGCCGCACGCGCTCGGCGGGCAGCGCCTCGTCGGCGGCGATGGCTTCGAGCTTGTCGCCCTCGGCTTCGCGCATCATCCAGCGCAGCGTCGCCTCGGATCCTTCGCCCGGAGGGAGCTGTCGCTCGGCCCAACGCCACAGGCTCAACGCCTCGACGGGCGGTGGGGGCACGGGGAGATCGCGGGGCTCCCCGTCCGCCGTGCGCGCCCCGGCCCGATGCGCATCGACGACCTTGAAGCGCGCGATGGAGAGCAGAAACCGTTGGAGATCCACCCCATGCTGCGGCGCGCGGCCCGACGCGAGCGCGTCGCAGAGCGTGGCCTGCACGACGTCGTCGACGTCGCAAGCCGGGACGCGCCGCGACACGTACTGGGTCAGGAGCCGGCGCATCGCGGGTGAAGCGAGGAGCGTCGGCGGCGAAGACGGGCCGGCATCCATGGAGGTGGTCATCGTCATCCAACCTTCACCGAAGCACCCACGGAAAGTGTGACGCGGAATTCTTCGCGATCGCAACCGCCGGAATCGACGTCACGATTCGCCGCCCCGCGCCGGTCCCGGGCATGCGCTCCGTCTCCCTCTTCGCCGCGGCGGTGCTCGCCCTGGGCTTCGCCGCCGTCCCGACCATCCGTCGCCGCATGGGCGACCCCGGCCTCGCGGTCCCCGCGGCAGGCCCCGCGATCCCGACTGCCGCATCGGCGGCTCCAAGCCCATCCGCCATGCTTCCATCGGCCCCCACATCGTCCGTCGCGGCCACCGCATCGCCCGTCACGGCGACGCCATCTGCCGCTCCCGCGCGCGGCCCACGCCGTCCGCGCGGCGGCATGGATGTCACCTTTCTCGTCACGGCCGACACCCACGTCGGCTTCTGGGAGAAGATCCCAATCCCCGGCGTCCCCTCGGGCGTCGCGCTCGACAAAGTCCACGAGATCGCCATCGAGGCCATGAACGGCATCGCCGGGACCTCGCTCCCGCGCGCGCTGGGCGGCGTGGTGGACACGCCGCGCGGCCTGCTCATCGCCGGCGATCTCACCGAGATGGGACAACCCCACGAGTGGGCCCGCTTCGAAACCATCTTCGGCTCGAACGGCAAAGATGGTTGGATTCACTATCCCGTCTACGAGGGCGCCGGCAACCACGATGTCGGCTATGGCACCTTCGTCGAAGACCAGATCAAGCGCCGTCACGGCGACCGTCGTTATTCGTGGGACTGGGACGATCTCCACATCGTCTGCCTGGGCGTCGCCCCCGACGCCGCCGATCTCGCCTGGCTCCGCGAAGACCTCGCCGCCGCCGGCCCGGAGATCGGGATTGTCCTCTTCTTCCACTACCCGCTCGAAGGGCCTTATTCACGCGAGAACTGGTTCAGCGAAGGCGGCCATCACGAGAAGCTCGACGAGGCCCTGCGCGGCTATCGTGTGCTCGGGATCTTCAATGGGCATTACCATGCGTCCGGCACGTACCGCTGGCACGGCCGGGACGCATATCTCGTCGGCTCTGCAAAGCACTCTTGGCACAGCTTCGCGGTCGTCCACGTCACCGACACCCGCTGGACGGTGGCCTCGTACAACTACGATCGACGCGCTTACTGGTGGTGGCACGACAAGCCCATCGGCGGCGCGAAGGGGCAGGAGGCGCGGTGGTTCTCGGAGACGGGAGCGCTCGTGGGGAGGTGAGGGCTTGGAACACGGTCACGCACCACCGTAGATGGGTAACCGTTCGCTTCGCTGAAAAGCCACGACGCGAGTTGCCCGATGGATGCACAAACTCGGATGTTGCTCGACATGTTCGTCATGTCTCTTCGATCACGGAGGAAGCAATCCGCCTTGCCTTCCGTGCGAGCTTCGCCCGATAATCGTTGCTCGTAGAGAGCCTCTTGCGACGGCCGATGGCCGCGTCAGGCCGCTTTGCGCATCACGAAGCCATCGTGTCGATGCCCCGGGTCGACCGCGGGCCGCAAGCTGCTCCGCCGGAGGGAACATGAAAAAGCACCTCTCTCAGATGGCATCATCGAGGGTCCGGACAGCCGCGCGGCGCGCGCCCATGGACCGCAGGTTGGTCTGCGGCGCCGCGTGCCTCTCCATGCTGGCGAGCGGCGCGATCGTCGCCTCGTGCAGCTCGTCCACGGACGAGCGCTACGCGGGGGCTGCGGAGGCGCTCGTCATCAAGGCTGACGCCGCCGTGGCGGAGGCCTCGATAGCCGTCGACTGCGACGGCGGCACCATCGATCTGAGCGGCAACTGCTGCATGGTCGGAGCATCGTGCGGTCAGGGGACGGGCGCTCACTTCGCGCTCTCGAGCGGCTATTGCGTGTGCGCGCTCGACGCCGACGGCGGCGGCGGCGACGGCGGGGAGGACGGCAGCGACGGCGACGGCGGCATCGACGGCGGGGACGGCAGCACCAGCGGCGCCGGCGGTGGGAACGGAGCCGGCGGTGGAAACGGCGCGGGTAGCACCGGCGCCGGTGGTGCCAGCGGTGCTGGTGGAGGAAACGGTGCTGGTGGGGGAAACGGTGCCGGTGTTGGCGGCGCCGGCAGCGCGAGCAGCGGCGCCGGCAGCGGCCCCGGCACCGGCGGTTGGGGCGGCAGCGCGGGCAGCGGCCCCGGTGCCGGCAGCACGGGCAGCGGCGCCGGCAGCACGGGCAGCAGCAGTAGCAGCAGCAGCAGCGGGGGCGACACGGGGAGCGACGCGGGCGACGACTGCCCCGAGCCCTCCGATTCGATGGAGACGGCGGTGCTCGCCGTGCCCGTGGGCGCAGACGCCGGCTCGAGCTGCAAGATCCAGTGCACGGCGACGCTCCGCGATCCGGATGACTGGAGCGACTCGCTCGAATCGATCACCGGAAACCAAGGCAACCGCACCATCGCCAACGGCGTACAGAGCAACGCGCTGACCGGCAGCACGCCGTCCAAGTCGGGGACGCTGTCGCTGACCTTCACGTGCTCGTTCACCGGCTGCAAGTCGTGCGCGGTCGCGAAGCTGAACGTCCCCACGTTCTCCGGGCTCATCGGCTCGACGACGGCGGGCTTCATCAACAACCCCGCGCCCGGCAACGACGCGTGCAGCGGGCACAACTCGGTGAGCGCATCCATCGGCGGCAAGATGTTCACCGCGGTCGTCGACGAGAAGCTGGGCGCGTCGATGGTCACGACGGACCAGATGTCGAAGTCCGTGCTCGCGGCGGCCGGGCACAGCGGCGTCGACGTGAAGGGGACGGTCACGCTGAAGAACCTGAAGAACGCAGAGATCACGCTGAACGAGGACGCCAAGCTCGACGCCAACGCCTCCAACGAGAGCACGCTGACGAAGAAGTGGACGCAGAGCGAGACGGTGGGCACGCTCACGACCCAGGCGAGCTTCACCTCGCAGGTGAACCAGCTCATCTCGCAGCCGAGCGCTCAATCCCAGAGCTTGTCCGGGGAGCTGAACTTCTCGGGCAGCGCCACGGCGGTGCACCAGCACTCGCCGAACCTGTTTCACGACCCGACGGCCGACATCAAGCTGAACGTCACCGCGAGCTACACGATCCAGCTCACCGGGGTCGTCGCGTACAACGGCGGCGCTGCGTTCACCCTCACCTGCTCGCTCATCAGAAACGGCACCGCGGTGCCGGGAAACTGCTTCTACTGATCTCGCCCTCGCGGCGACGTCTCGGGGCGCCGATCGCGGCGCTCGTCCGCGTCGAAACGCGGGCTTTCGCGGGGACGGCGA
This sequence comes from Minicystis rosea, assembly GCA_001931535.1. Lineage (GTDB taxonomy): Bacteria > Myxococcota_A > Polyangia > Polyangiales > Polyangiaceae > Minicystis > Minicystis rosea. The sequence continues at coordinate 14,512,865 of CP016211.1, read as the reverse complement.
GCCGCGCGCCATGGCGCTGCCCTCCCCGCCGCGGTTCTGCTAGAGCCCGGGGGTGCCCGACCTCTTGATTCATCCCGCGTCGCAACCGCTCGTCGGCAGCGTTCCCGTGCCGGGCGACAAGAGCATCGCTCACCGCGCCATCCTCCTCGCCGGCATCGCCACGGGGAAGAGCCGCATCGCCGGCGGCGCCCTCGGCGAGGACAACGTCTCCACGCTCGGCGCGCTCCGCGCCATGGGCGTGCGGTCGACCGAGACGGAGGGCGAGATCACCATCGAAGGTGTCGGCCTCCGCGGCCTGCGCGCGCCGGACGGCCCGATCGATTGTGGAAACTCCGGCACCACCATGCGCCTCCTCTCGGGCGTGCTCGCGGCGCAGCGTTTCCAGGCCGAGCTCATCGGCGACGCCTCGCTCTCGCGGCGGCCGATGGGGCGCGTGGCCAAGCCGCTGCGCCTCCGCGGCGCGCGCATCGAGGGCCGCATCGATCCGAAGAAGCCGGGCGACATCACCGCGCCGCTCGTGATCGGCCCGCTCCCCGAACCGCACGAGCTCTCCGCCATCGAGTACGACTTGCCCGTGGCCAGCGCGCAGGTGAAGAGCGCGCTCCTGCTCTCGGGCCTGTACGCCGCGGGCTCGACGTACGTGAAGGAGCCCGTCGTCTCGCGTGATCACAGCGAGCGCATGCTCGCCGCCCTCGGCGTGCCCGTGCGCGCGGCCGGCGCGGTGGTCGAGCTCGACGGGCCGAGCTGGTCGGGCGTGCTCCCTGCATTCTCGATCGACGTGCCCGGCGACATCTCCACCGCCGCGTTCCTCATCGTGGCCGCGCAGATCGTCCCGGATAGCCGCGTCGACGTGCGGCGCGTCGGCCTCAACCCGACGCGCACGGGTCTCCTCGAGATCCTCGCGGAGATGGGCGGATCCATCGAGGCCGAGGCCAAGGGCGACGAGCTGGGCGAGCCCATCGGCGTCCTCCGCGCGGCCGCGGCCAAGCTCAAAGGCGTGCGCACCGGCGGCGAGCGGGTGACGCGCGCCATCGACGAGGTCCCCATCCTGTGCGCGCTCGCCGCGCGCGCGAACGGCCGCACCGAGATCATGGATGCCGCGGAGCTCCGGGTGAAAGAGAGCGATCGCATCGCCACCATGGCGAGCGTGCTCGACGCCTTCGGCGTCAGCGTCGAGGAGCGCAAGGACGGGCTCGCCATCGAAGGCATCCCCGATCGCCCGCTCAAGGCAGCGGACGTGGCGTCACGCGGCGATCATCGCGTCGCCATGACGGCCGCGGTCCTCGGCCTCGTGGCCGACGGGCCGACGCGCGTGCGCGACGTGGGCTGCATCGCCACGAGCTTCCCGCGCTTCGCGGGCACGATGCGAGCGCTCGGCGCGCGCGTCGAGGTGGTGAAGAGCGAAGGCGAGGGTTGATCACGATGGGGCCGGAAGCGGCCCCGAACCCGCGCTGGACGCGCCAGCGCTGATCGGGCAACGGGTCGGAGCGGGGGTCGAGAGCGAGGGCGAGGCGTGAGCGAGAAGGTGGAAGCGGGCGTGCGCGTGACGAGGCGGATCCGCGTCGCCATCGATGGCCCGGCGGGCGCGGGCAAGAGCACGGTCGCGCGCGGCCTGGCGAAGCGCCTCGGCTACGTCCTCTTGGACACGGGCGCGCTCTACCGGACCGTGGCGCTCGCCGCGCAACGCGCCGGCGCCGCGTGGACCGACGCCGAGCACGTCGGTCGCATCGCGCGCCTCTTGGTGGACGAGGACGCCATCGCCATCGAGGCGAGCGACAGCGCGCCGACCAGCATCGCCCCCGGCATGTCGGCCGAGCCCGGCGGCAGCGGCATGCGCGTGCGCCTCCGCGGCGAGGACGTGTCGCTCTTGATCCGCAGCCCCGAGATGAGCAACGGCGCGAGCCGCGTCTCCGCGATCCCCGCGGTCCGCGACGCGCTCCTCGCCATGCAGCGCCGCGCCGGCGAAGGCGGCGGCGTCGTGCTCGAAGGCCGCGACATCGGCACCGTCGTCCTCCCCGACGCGGAGGCGAAGTTCTTCCTCACCGCCTCGCCCGAGGTCCGCGCCAAGCGCCGCTTCGACGAGCTCACCGCCCGCGGCAAGCCCGTCACCTTCGAAGAGACCTTGGCCGACGTCATCGCCCGCGATCGCGCCGACACCGAGCGCCCCGTGGCGCCCCTGCGCCGCGCCGACGACGCGCTGCTCGTCGATTCCAGCACCCGTCCCGTGGACGAGGTGATCGAAGAGATGGCGCGCGTCGTGGAAGAGCGGGCCGCGCACGAGGCCTGACGCGTGCAGCCGCGCGAGCGAGGCCTGCACCGCGTGATCATGGATCCCGCTCCGCGCGGGCGCGCGACCTTCCCGCAGCGCTTCGTGCAAAGTGCGCTCGCGATCGCGCTCGCCTCGCTCATCAGCGGCTGCGGCAGTGCCCCGCCTCCCTCCAAGTTCCGTCAGATCCCGGGCGGCGCCCGCGTCGAGCACGACGTCGATCCCGTCGACGTCATCCCCGCCGATCTCGATCTCGTCGTGCGCCTCGATCTCGGCCGCATGCGCGCCGCGCTCGGCCCCACCGCGGCCGACGCGCTCTCCCGCCGCGCGCTGCAAGGCGCCGCCGAGAGCGAGCTCGCGGAGGCCTTCGCCTGCGCCGAGGTCGTGTGGATCGCCACCCGCGCCGCCGAGCTCGAGAGTGGTGATCGCGTCACCGTGATCGAAGGCAACACCTGCATGCCCGAGCTCTCCAAGAGCCGTTGGGAGAAGGTCCGCTCCGGCAACGCCCGCGTGGCCATCTTCGATCGCAAAGGCGAAGCCCCGCGCGCCGGCACGGCCCGCATCATGAACCTCGGCAACCACGCCACCGTCTTCGTCTCCCCGGTCGAGCTCGACAGCGTCAAACGCATTTGGGACACCGGCCCCGACGACCGCCGCGGCAACCCGCGCGCCGAAGGCGTGGTGAGCATCGACCTCCGCCCCCGCCCCCTCCCTCCCGGCCTCGCCAAACGCTATCCCTCCATCGCTGCCATCCTCGGCGGCATCGAGCGCGTCCGCGGCTCCGCCGTCCTCGTCGACGATGGTTTGAAGGTCGACGCCCAAATCATCGGCATCACCTCCCAAGGCGCCGACAAGGCCGCTCGTTTCCTGGAAGGCATTCGCGACAGCTTGAAGGGCGGCAAATTCGGAGACGCCGTGAAGGACGCGAAGATCGAAGCCGTGGAGAAGACCGTGGGCGTGAAGGTCGTCATCCCCGCGAAGATGCTTTTGAGCGCGATGTGATGAAGGCGAGGCCACGGCGCGGTCTCGAGGCTGCGCAATGGCCAGGTATCCGATCGAGCGCTCGGCCTTTCGAGCATCGTCACGCTGCTCGAGCATGACGATCGTCGAACAGGCCCCTGCTCCGCGTTCGGGCTGTGGGCGTGTGGCCCGGCGACGACGCGCTCGGCACCGGCGCGAAGCACCGCAGGTCGAGGCGCGCCGCACAGCGCGCCGACTTCAACCCATCATGATCGCCCGCGCATCCACCGCGGAGCGAATGCTCCACGGGCGACGCATCGCTGACGATCTCATATCAGGGCCAGAGAAGCCGTCGGGCCCACCCGTCGCCGGTGCGCCGATATTGCAGCCTGATGTGCCGGCGCTCGTGGCGGCCTTGCCAGAACTCGATCGTCTCCGCCGCCAGTGCGTACAGGGTCCAGTTGGGCGCAATGAGCCCTGAGTCGGCGTCGACGTCGGCATGGGCACGGCGCAGGGCCGCCTCGAGCTCGGCCGGATCATCGAGCGGCTCGGACTGGCGGCCGACCAGCGATGCGGCGCGGGAGGCCGGCGGCTTGGCAAGGAAGTCCGCGGCGCTCGCCTGGCTTCCCGCGCTGGCGGCCGTGCCGCGGATGCGGACCTGGCGGCCGAGCTGCGGCCAGTAGAACGACGCGGCGGCGTGCGGGTTTTCAGCCAGCTCCCGCCCCTTCATGCTCGCCGCGTCGGTGGCGAAGTACCAGCGCCCGCTCTCATCGACGTCTTTGCAGATCAGCACGCGGGACGAGACCCGGCCCCCGTCGTCGGCCGTGGAAAGCGTCATGGCATGCGGCCCGATGATCTTCTCCTCCATCGCATCGGTGAGCCACATCAGGAACAGAGCGACCGGATCGTCCGGCGCCGACTCGGTGTCGAATTCCGGCAGCTCGGCCGGCAATGCCTCGAGCGCCCGGAGGACGTCGCGCAGCTTCCCGTTGGTCGTCGTCACCTGTCCGCCTTCTCGTCGCGTCATTAGGCCGCAGCCAGCGCTGCCCGCTTCCAAGATGACACGCCCCCGCCCTGAACAGCGGTGATTTGCGGCTCCGCAAGCCGTCCCTCACGGACGGGGACGAGGAGGCCTGCGGCGCTCGGGCGCGGCCCCGGCATGTATGGCACGAGCGCGCTCGAGCTCGGCGGCGAGCTCGCCTCGACGGCTACCGGTTCGGCGTCAGCGTGGCCAACGTCGACGGACGACGCGCGCACTTCACTTGATCGGGTGCACAGCGCCGAGGCGCGCTCGGATCCGAGTGCGCGGAGACGGGGTACCCGTCCCGGCGCTCTCAGGGTTGTGTGCGCGAAGACGGGGTACCCGTCCCGGCGCTCTCGGATCTGTGTGCGCGAAGACGGGGTACCCGTCTCCGCGCACTCAACTTTGTAAGGAACTACACAGACGACCCCTCGCGCGCACGGAGGGCCGTACGTCTCAAGGCGCCTGACCGTTCACGGGCGCTCCCCCCTTCGTGTCGGCAGGCGCCTCCTCCGCGCTGCCAGAGGGAATCGAGGAGCGGAGCGGAGGCAAGAGCTCGTCGGCCTTGCGGCGACCGACGGCGACCGAGGCGAGCACCTGGAGCGCATCGTACCGCTCCTCCACCAGCGCGGCGAACCGATCGCGGAGGAGCGCCTCCGGCCCGCGCGTGGGCACGTCCACGGGCGCGCGGCCCGGCCGGATCTGCTGCACGAGCGCGCTCCCGAGCGTGCCGAGCATCTCGATCTTCTCGGCGGGGAACGGGTGCTTGCCGTCGAGCGCCGCCGCGAACTCGGTGAAGAGCCCCGGCAGCGCCACGAAATCCCGCGCCTTGTCGAGCTTGCCGCTGCCCGCCCGCACCGCGCGCACCCGCTCCGCCGGCAAGAGGCCGAGGAGCGGATGCGACGCCACCTCCAGATACCGCAACATCAGCTCACGCCACGGGCCGCCCTCGTCGAGCATACCGTCGATCTCCCGCGCGGAGAGCTTGGCGAGCGGCACGCGCGCCGTCGCGAAATCGAGCGCCAGCGTGAGCCCCGGCAGCTCGAGGACCTCGCGCACCGGCGCATCCGGCAACCGCGCCACCGCACTCTCGAGGTGCGGCGCGACCGCTTCCAGCGCCCGAACCACGTTGGCCCGCATGAGGAGCGGTTGGCCGGTGAAGATGGGTAAGTCAGCGAGCGGAACCGCCTCCGCCAGCGGGCGAAAATGGTTGAAGGCCTTCTCGGGATGCGTGTCTGCGAACGCCGCCGCCCGCGCCTCCGCGATGCGCGCGGCCGGCGTGACGAGGGAAGCCGGCGCCTGCTTCTTGGCAGGCGCCGCCTTGCCGGATTTGCCGGCGAGCTTCTTGGAAACGCCCTTCTTGGGGGCCGTCTTCTGGGTCTTGGTCGATGCCATGATGTTCCTCCCGTGGAGCCATGTCAGGCTGTCAGCGCGATGGACGACGTCAATGCAAAGCACCTTGGGATCCGTCGAATGTATCCCGCGCCCTCACGGCCCCCCCCGGAAGCAGGTTTGCCGAGCCCATGGCCTCGTTCACAGTGCCCCCCTCGCCGAGGTCCGGGTTCACGATGTGACGAATCGATACGACGAAAGCGTGGTGACGCCGGCCGTATCACGGTGATGAGGCCTCCACCTCGTGGTTCCGCGCGCCGGAGCGCCGGTGCGAGACCGCGCCCCTCAGCGCGAGCCCGCCGCCGTCCGATAAGGACGCGGCGTGCCGATGAGCGCGAGCAAGGCTTCCTCCACCGCGCAGACACGCTTTTGGCTCCTGGCAAACGGCGATGTCATTTGGAATGTGAGCACGTCGCCGCCGCGGAGGAGAATCGATATCTCGTGCGGCCCCCTACCGTGGCGTTGGGGATACCGGGCCCAGGCGCTCTGCATCTCCGCCGCCGGGATGAACAGCGGCCTGCGGAAGAGCCCCGCGCGTCGTAGGGTGACGCCGCGCGCACCGATCGCGAGCCGCGCGCCGGCGAGCCACTCGCCGAGCCGCCCCGCACCAACGAGGATCGCGATCATCGCGAGTGGCAGAAGGACCGTCACCGGGAGCGAGAGCCGATGAGCCGCATGCTCCAACGAAGATGATCCCCGAGAGGCAAGAAGGGAGAGCACCATGAGGCACGCGACGGGGACGGCTTGCAGCCCTCCCTGCGCCCCCAGCCCAAACGTGCGTGCGTCAGCATCCTGATCGGCGGGCGTCGCCTCGAAGCGCCGGAGCTTGGACCACAGCACCGCACGCTCGGCGATCGCCGCGCGCGAGAACGGATCCGCGCTGCCATTGCGACGAACGAGCCAGAGGAGCTGTGCAGCCACGCCGAGCGACGCCACGGCAACGATGGCCTCGAGCCGCAGAACGAAGGCGGCCGGCCCCTGCTGGAGGTGCCGCAGGAGCCAACGCAAGCACGGCATCCCCACCGCAGCGCCCCCCACCATCGCCCATTGCTGCCACGAGATGTCGGACCAAGGAGTCAGCGGCGCAGGAGGGACCGAAGCGCCTTCGAGGCGCATGTTGGCCGTCGCGAGCTCGCGCACGAAGGCATCACGCAGCGCGACAGTCGGCGGCGGCACGTCGAGCCGCACCTCGGTGCGCGTGCCGCCCGCAAGCCACCAGCGCGCGAGGCCGGACATGCGCGGCGCGCCTTTCCCATACAGCGCCGCGATGCGCAGGTACCGGAGCACCGCGTCGGCCAGCTCCGGCGACCATGTCTCGCGCTCGAAAGGCCGGACGACGACGTGTTCGCCGTTGTGATCCCAGGGATCGAAGCTCCCGGGCCGCACATCCCTCCGCCACCACGGCGCAGCATCGGGCGGGACGATGCGCGCGAACCGATCCGCGTCGTCCGTCGCCTTCTCGATGTCGCTCCCGCGGAAGCCATCCGCCTCGAGCCCGAGCGCCTCCGCGCCGACGGCGAGCACCATACGCCCGCGCGCAACGCTGTACCGGAGCATCAGGGCCGCGGGCTGCTCCAAAATCACGGCGCCGTCCAGCTCGACGCGGACGGCGCCTCCCGACACGTGAAGCCGAAGCCTCACTCCTCGAGCTTGGCCAGCTCCACGATCGCCCGCGCCCAGTTGGCGAACTTCCAGTTGCCGAGGTCGCCGATCGTCTTGATGCCGAGCTGCGCGAGCAGCTTGCCGTGCTCGTCCGTCAGGCCCTCCAGCGCAGACACCGGGGCGTTGCTAATCTCCTTGAGCGTCTTGCTCTCGTACGCCTTGTCGACAGCCTTGTTCACATTGATCGCCATGTCTGCTCCCTCTGGGTCGGCGCGACATCGAGCCGCGCGCGGGGTCGAGATACCACCCACCTCCATCACCCAAGTGCGCCCGCGCCGCAAGGCGGAGTGCACCCTACCCCGCCTGCCGCACAGCCACGGCGATGCTGCCGAGAAATGGGGCGCATGCTCGCGTGTGGAAGAGCACGCGCCTCTCGGCAGGCTGCATCGCAGTGAGGGAGATCGTGGACCGTGCCGTGACCACGATCACCACCCTGCTTGCTCGGGCTGCGACGGCGCATGACAATGACCTGCATGCCGATGACAACTCGGTCGCGCAAGAAAAACAGAGGCGCAACATCGCGCCCGGTTCCTCACGGATCGCACGAGGGCCGTCGGCGCCGATGACGTCCAACGGACACGTCCCGCTCGAGAGCGCGCGATTCAACGTCGAGGAAGCCCGCGACGCACTGACACTTCACATCAAGACACCCGACCCATTTTACCATCCTCGCTGGCTGCGGGTGTTCTTCCACGCATGCATCGTCCTTGCTCTCGTGGCCTCGGCGCTGACGTCACCCGATGGCCCACTCGTGTGTCTCGTCACCTTCTTCATCTGCCCCGCCCTTCTCCACGCGAGCCTGCGCGAAGCTACATGGCACGTCGCGCGCAAAGGGTCCATCCACAGGGTCGTCCGACGAAGCATCAAGATCAGCGCCCCAGTAGCACAGGGTGGGTATCGTGGTTCGAATCAGGGGCCTGACCTCGAAATCGATGGTCAGCGCATCGACATCTCAAGCGGATGCCGCGTCGTCGTGAGGAGCTCCCAGGAATCGAGCAGCATCCTCGAGCTGTCATGTGACCCGAGCGGGATCTATATCGTCCTTCGTGATCATGTCTACTGGGTCGAGACTCCCGAGCGCACCAACGACGCCATCGCCATGGCCGAGCGCCTCGCCGACGCGCTCGGCGTAGAATGCATGGACAACCCAGTATTGAGCTTGCACCCCTGGCAACATCCGGGCGATGTGATGAAGTGGGTGTTCGTCGGTGGGTTCGTCCATCTTCTCGGTACGCTCGCAGCCATGAGCTCTCTAGAAAGCAAAGCAAACTGGCCGGTCGCAGCAGCCTACCTTGCCTTCGACGCCCTCGGTCGCCACATGCTGGGACGAACACTCCGAAAACGCGTCGACGAGCGTACCCGCACCGCGTTTAGGCTGTAGCGTCCCAGTCAGCGACAAACAGGTTCCTGAGGCTCCGTCGCCTTATCCAACTCCTGAAGCGCCTTAATCACATCCCGAACAACCTGAGTATTGGGATGAGTTTTCACGTACTCACGAACAGCCCGATCATTATCTTCCCTATTCGGCGGCCTCGTGAGAACGTGAATAGCGCTGGAGTCAAAACCCAGCATGCTCAAACGGCGCTCGTAGTCCTTTTCCGGATTGGCCCGAATCTCCGGCCATGGCGCGAGCTGAATCTCGCGAAGAGGATGCCAGGTCACCCTCGGTGAAAACGAAATCTCCTTCATCACCGACAGCTCTTGAACGTGTTTTGCAATTGCGGGCACCTTCTGAAACGGGTGCTCCGGCAACATCATCTGATCGATCTCTGCTCGCAGCACGCGCTCTGGGCCAGTCACCATGACGTCGGCCCCCGCGCGCACGGCGGCAGCTACCGCGATTCCCAGGTTCGCCACCGAGACGACGGCCATCGCGGCCGGTCCCCAAGCGGCGGCATAGATCTCGGTATAGATCGCTGCCACGACGTTCACTCCCGAACCAGCTGCAGTCAGCCCCGACAGCGTCGCGCCGAGATAGTCCCCCTTCTTCGCCTGCTGATACGCATCGATCGACGACGTCACCGCGCTCAGCAACCCAGCTGCATTCCCAAGCATGAACCCCGAGAGCTGCGCTGCCTCTTCCGAGATGCCACCGCAAAGAACCAGCGTCTTGCTGATCGCGCTCACGACGCCGACCGAAGCCTGCCCCCGCCAGCAAGGTTGTAGATCCATTGGAGGGTAGCGGAGTCGATCGGCTTCGACTCCGTCACCGACGCGGCAAGCTGCATACCTGCCGTATAGAGGCCAAGAAAAGCGCCCCCAATCTTGTGACACTCTTTTGCGACGCGAAGCCAGGCTGGACCCGCGAGCTCCTCCTGCAGCGCCGCGAGCGCCAAGGCATCTTTATCGTTGAATTTTCCGATCAGCGACAGAGCTTCTGCACGCCTCTCGGTAACACCGCCTGTGGCCAGCGTCTCCTTGAGGGATCTCAGAGCGGGATTCTCTTTCGGGTTGTCGCTCTTCAGCACCTCGAGCTTGAAGCCCGTGGCGTTGAGCTTATCCCATTCCTTACGCAAAGCGGCGCTCTTCTTGAGCGACTCGGCGGTGACGATCAAGGAACGGAAGATCTTCGGCGCAAGCGACACACCGATCGCTTGGTCCTTCATCGCACTGGGCAGACGGTACCACGTGTACATGAATGCCAGCGTCCCGACCATGCCGTTCGCGAACGCGAGTCGGGCTCCGATGCCACTGCCAACGAGATCGGCGAGAAGAGTCAGCGGGTTTTCGGTTGCCGGAGAGCTGACGTTCTTGACATAAACTTGATCGCGGACCAGCCGAAGGAGAACCGGATCGATAGTCTTGCTGCCAACCTTCTCCAGCATCGCCAGCACGTGCTCCGACGCGAGATTGGGATGCGAGGAACGAAGAAGAGATGCGTACGCAAACTCTAGAGACACGCAAAACAGATCGAGCCAACCATCAGTCCAGTGCGCAAAGGGCGCTGCTGGCGCCTTGGCCGCCTCCGAAACAAGCCACTTGAGCTTCTTGACGAGCTCCGGGTCCTGCAGATAGCCGTTGAGCTCGTTCGCCCGGTTGTTCCTTGCATCCCGGCACCAAGGCGCGACCTTCATCACGGCGTCGTCGGGATTGGCCATCAATTCCCGCTTCACGAGGTCGCGCAAATCCACAACCTTCGTCTGTACGGCATTGATCGAAGAGATGCCGGGCCAGTCCAGAGACGTCGTCTGCTTGATCATCTCGAACATGCCACACAGCGCCACAAGCTGAAAATGCGCAGTGGAGCATCTTTCGACGACTCGAACATAGGCATCATTCGCCTCCGACAACCCCATCCCCGGGGGCACTTTAATCGACGAGTCGGTATTGGGATGCAGCCCGGAGGCATTATTGATCGCCACAAAACGATGAATGAGCCCGTCGAGCTCCGGCGGATACACGTTAACAGGGATCTCCTTCGCAGGCGTATTCCCGGGCATCAGTGGGTTCGGAGCGACTGCGACTTGACGGGTCGACAGGCCGAACGGGTCCGGCCTCGGCGGAACGTCATTCGAAAACGGGGAAGAGCCACCACCCATGATCGTCTCCTATCCTTGCAGACACACTCCGATTGAGTCTCACGCCGGATACAGCTTCACCCGTGAGCCTTCCCCAGTGACGCACGAGTTTCATCGTCCATCATGCCGGTCGGCTCGCTCTGGTTCGCTTGCTGAAATGAAGCCACGGCGCTGACGAGGCTCTCCAGTGAGTGGCTCGAGGCTCTCCCCGTAAGTCCCCAGAGCACCATTCGTGCATGCTCATCACTATGACGCAGATGACCGAGGCGCTGCATGACCCCTGATGGCTCGTCAGCCGGATCGAGGTCGCCGATGCGCACGAGCAGCGACACATGCCTATTGGACAGCCGGAGCGTCACCTCGCGCGTGAGAACCGGCACCTCGAAGGCAACCTTACCGTCATCCCCCGTAGTTTTCTCGGACGAATCTTCGATTCCCTCAACCACGTAACGTTCATTTGCCAGTGGCTGTCCGTCACACTGAAGAACGAGAGCGACGCCCACCTTGGGAACTTTGGCGACGTACTTATTGGCGGCTCCCTTCTGAACGGGAAGCCCCTCTCTCTTCCTGAGCGGGATGTGAATCACATCCCCCGGCGCAAGGACGTTATGATCGACGCGCAGCTTCCGAATCTCATCATTCTTGCTGTGGCGCCACACCTCCTCCGCATCGAATCCGTGCACGAACGCGAGCTTCGTCAAATAATCCCCTTGCCGCACCACGTACGGTTTCATCTCATCACTCATCCGCCCTTCACCTCGCTCAAATCCGGGAACGTCACCTTCCCGCCGCTCTTCAAATCGATCTCCGCCTTACCATCCTTGTCCGTCATCCCGCTGACCTCGGAACCGTCGTCCATCACCACGAGGAAGCGCTGGTAACCGAGCGGTTTGCCTTCGTCGTCGCAGAGCTCCACCTTGGTGGGCGGGTCGGGGTCTTTGGGGGGCGGGTCTTTGGCTTGCTCGGGGGAGTTCAGGAGGATCTTTTCGCCGTCGACTTTGACTTCCTTCTCCATCGACAACGAGGCACCGTCGCTGGTCTTGATGAGAAGCTTCTTGTCGATCAGGACCTCGGCGTCCTTCTTCGAGGTCAGCTTCAGGCCCTCGTCTGCCGCCGAGAGGCCGCCGCCTTCGCCCTTCACGGTCACGGCGGGGGATTGAATCTCGATCTTGTCGGCCGTGATGCGGATGGAGCTTTTGCCGACCTTCAAGAGCAGCTCGCCTTCGGAGCTCAGTTCGGTCGACTCCAGGGCGGAGAGCTTGGCGGTGCCTTCGGCGTGGGTGACCCAGGAGCGTTTGGCGTCGGCTTTGCCAACCAGCGTGGTCATGCAGCCGCGGACGCGGGTGGTGAGGTCTTCGGCGTATTCGAGGTCGGCGTTGTGCTTCACGTCGCGGCGCTCTTTGCCTTCGACGCGGGTGACCAGCATGCCGGAGACGCGTTCGTCGCTGTTGCCGGTGACGACGTCGATGCGATTGCCTTCGACTTGGGAGTTGTGGTTGCCGCCGATGTGCTCTTCGACGTCGTGGGCCACGCGGCTCACCACGCCTTCTTCGACGATATCCATTCTGCTGCCGAGGGTGCGCAGGCGCTCGTCGCCGCGCACGAGGGAGGTGTGGTTGCGCTCCACCACCTCGTCGAGATCGCGCTGGGCGTGCACGTAGATTTGCTCGTTCCCGGCCGCGTCCTCGAAGGAGAGCTCGTTGTTGCCGCTCCCGCCCGGGGAGCTCTGCGTGCGAAAGCCGCTCCGCGTCTTGTCGCCCGGGAGCAGGAACGGCGGTGGATGCGTGCCGTTGTAGAGGGCGCCGAGCACGAAGGGCTTGTCGGTGTCGCCGCCTTCGAAGACCACCACGACTTCCATGCCGACCCGAGGGATGAATTGGACACCCCAGCCGGCGCCGCCCCAAGGGTGCATGGTGCGAATCCAGCAGGAGCTGCGATCGTCGTAACCGCCCTGCCGATCCCAGTGGAATTGCACCTTGATTTGACCGAGCGCGTCGACGTGAATCTCTTCGCCGGGCGGGCCGACCACGGTGGCCGTGAGCGCGACTTGCACGCTGTGTCGTTTGGGCCGAGGGGGGATGTACACCACCTCGGACGGGACCACGGTGAAGTGGTTCCAATACACGCGGTGGGTGCGATCCGCGTGGCGATGGCCGCGGTGCTCCACCGAGGTCACGGTCCAGGTGCGATCGAGGTGCGCGGCCGGGTGATCGGCGAGCTTGAAGCGGTGCGCGGGGGACAAGTCGGGACAACCACCTTCGCCCTGCGCGGTGAAGGCGCGGCGGCGCTTCTGGCGCATCACCAAGGCGGCTTCGTCGACGGCCCAACCCCATTTGGGAAACAAGAAGGGACCGTGATGATCGTAGACCTCGAGATCGACCCCCGCGGGCGCGCCGGCCGAGAACATGGCCGCGGCGCCCGACTCGGCAGGTGCCGACTCCGGCCCGGGAAAGGGATGCGTCGACGAGAACGAGCTGCCGAGCCGCGCCATGGGGCGCTCGGGGTCGTAATCACGATACGTGGCGGAGGTGGCTTTGACGACGGAGCGAGAGGCAAAGTGGGTGATCTTGTCGATGTGGGAGGCCGTCGTCTCTTCCATTTTGAGGAAGTAGAGCGACGGCGCGTCGCCCACCGGCGCAGGCGTGCCGGCAGCGGCCGCCGCCGTGGCCGCGAGCGCGGCGGGGTCGTCACCTCCGATCGCGGGATACAGCGAAGCATCGTCGCCGAGGACGACCGTGTCGCCGGGAATGAGCGCGTCGGCCGCGGAGGATGCGTCGAGCGGACCGCCTTGGGGGAAGTAAAAGTAGATGCCCGACTCGGCGCAGAGGCGCTGCACGAAGCGGAGATCGCTCTCTTCGTATTGCGTGCAGTATTCGCGCGGAGGGTGCTCCCGGAGGAGCTGGAAGCGCACCCCTATCCCCGTCTCTTTCAACACGGCGGCCACGATCTCGGGCACGCGCATCTGCTGAAAGATTCGTGTCCGCCGCCGGCGCTTGAGGAGCCACAGCCGGGGCACGAGGCGAAGGTGATATTGCACGTGGCGCGTGCCGCTGTCGTGCACGCGCTCGAGGCGCACGGCGACGACGACACCATAAAAGGCGCGCTCGCCCTTGCCGACGTTCCAAACGAGGCAGGCGCGGCGCCCCAGGGCGAGGCGCTCGACCTCCTCGTCCTCGGGGCTCTCGACGGTGGCGACGACGTCGAACGTGTACGGCTCGGAGATGGTCTCCCGGCCGACGAGCGATTCGACGTGGAAATGGCCCGGGGGGAAGCCTTCGATGGTGAAATGGTAAAGGTCGCTGCTCGGGTCGGGCGCTAGCGCGCTCGGGTCGAAAGAAGAGGTCATCAATACCCGCCAAGGTGGTGCCGCGAGAGCGCGGCGGGGCCGAGGCTATCATGAGGATTCCGCGACGCGGTGAACGGAGGCGCGGCGGCGAGGTGTGAGGAAGCCGGCACAGAGACGGCGTGTCGCAATCTGCCCAATGTCTTCTCGTCGATGAGGCCGAGATCGTGGAGCCGGCGCAGGTGGGCGATCGCCGTAGCCGGCGAGGCGCTTCATCTTGTTGGCCGTGGCCCGCGCCGATCCGGCGGCGCGTCGCAGGTGCTCGATGGAGCGCGCCTTGCGACGCGCGGTGAGCTCGAAGCCGTTCATCCTGGGAAGATCGTGCGACGCAAGCGCGTGGATGCGCGCGGAGCATGCGTGATCGGAGGTGGCTTTGCCGAACGCGGATCCTTTGCGACGGAAGAGCGCTATCATCGGCCCACGATGGGTGTGCCGGGCGCCAAGCAAGGGGACAAAGTGGTGGGGGTCGATACCCACGTGATCATGATCCCTTCACCGGGCGGCCCCGTTCCCACGCCGATGCCCATGCCCTTCAGCGGCACGCTCGATGGGAGCCTTTCGTCGAGCATCATGATCGACAACCAGCCGGCCGCCGTGAAAGGGTCGACGGCGAGCAACCAGCCGCAACACATCCCCGCGGGCGGGCCGTTCCAAACGCCGCCGACCAACCAAGGCACGGTCGACGCAGGCAGCGATTCGGTGTTCTTCGACAACAAGAAGGCCGCGCGCATGGGGGATCAGGTCAAGACTTGCAACGATCCCACCGAGGCTCCGAACGGCGTGATCATCGCCTCGGGCACGGTGCTCATCGGTTAGCAGTCCGCTGCGGCGCGAGGCCGCGCCATGCGCGGCGGCCATGAAGCACGTTGCATCGAAGCCGATTCGCGTCGGGCTTCGGTGCCAGCGCTGCGCGAGACCGTGAAGCACGTTGCATCGAAGCCGATCCGCGTCGGGCTTCGGTGCGGTGCTGCGCGGCACGAGACCATGAGGCTCGCTCCATCGAAGCGCGTCGTGCGCGGCGACCACGAGGCTCGCTCCATCGAAGCCGATTCGCATCGGGCGGCCGTGCTGGGCCGAAGGTGGCGCGCATCACGCGGCGCCGTCGGGGCGACGGACGGATCTGTGAGCGGGAATGCTGCTTTTTAGTTGCTAATGAAAGTCGTGTTCATTATGAACGGGAGCAACATCTTCCGAGCTCGTCGTGCCTGCGCTTCCTGCAAGCCGGCTTGTCCCTGCGACAACCGTACGTCGACTCGATCCTCATGCCTCGCGGCGGCGCCCGTCGGTGCTGCCGTCGCGAGCCCCAGGAGACATCCCGATGGATGTGCGAGTCACCCCGCCTGCGGACTGGATCGACGTGCCTTTGACGAACGTTCTCACCTTGGCTGCGACCGCGGTCGCGCACACGCGGTATCCGTGGCTCGGCTTCCGCGATCCGCTGGCCGAAGCGGTGTGGCTCGAGCTCGGCGCCTGCGAGGGCGAGCTCGAGGATCGCGCGCTGCGCGCGGCCCTCGGGCGCACGCTGCAGCTCGATGATTTCGCGCGCGCGTGGACGCATGAGACGCCCAGAGGTCGCGTGGTCGAGGTCGGCGCGGGGCTGTCGACGCGGCATGCACGGTTGACCGGGCTCGCGTCGCCGATCCTCTCGGTCGACGAGGCGCCGCTCGCCGAGATCCGCCGGGCGGTATTCCCCACGCATCACACGTTCACGCAGGTGACGGCGCCGCTCGAGCAGCGCAGTTGGATGCGGCGCGCGGCCGCTCCGCGCGAGGCGCTCTTCGTCGTGGTGGAAGACGCGTTCCTCGATCTGGACACGGGCGACGTGCTCACCACGCTGGCGTCGCTCGCCGCGGAGCTGCCGCCGGGGAGCCGCTTGGCCGTGAGCCACGGGCCGCGCGCGCGCTTCGCCGTCGCGAACCCGGGCGCGCGCCGCGCCACGCTCGAGGTGCACGCCGAGCACGAGAGCGGTGAGCGCCAGGTCGCGCGCTTCCCCCGCTTCACGTGGGTGACGCCGCCGAGCACCGGCGAAGACGAGCCCGGTCCCGAGGTCGCGCTGCTCGAAGCGGCGTGAGGCGTGGATCGATTGCGCTCCGTCCCTGTCACGTTCACTGTCGTCGGCGCGATTGCGCTGCTTTCCAAGCATAGAAGAGAGGAAATGGTCCGATGAGCCGTTACACGGGTCCGCGAGTGAAGATCATGCGAGCGCTCGGCGTCGAGCTGCCGGGGCTCTCGCGCAAGAAGATCGAACGCCGGCCCTACCCGCCCGGCCAGCATGGTCAAGGGCGCAAGAAGCACAGCGACTTCGCGGTGCGCCTGCACGAAAAGCAGAAGCTGCGTCACTACTACGGGCTCGGCGAGCGCCAGCTCAGGAACCTCGTCATCGAAGCCTCGCGCGGCGAGGACACGACCCAGAAGCTCCTCGAGCTGCTCGAGCGGCGCCTCGACAACGTGGTGTTCCGCGCGGGCTTCGCGCGCACCATCCCCGCGGCGCGCCAGCTCGTCTGCCACGGCCACGTGTTCATCGACGGCGAGCGCGTCGACATCTCGTCGTACCGCGTCCGCGCCGGTCAGGTGATCACGGTGGACCCGCGCATGCTCGAGAACGGGCACGTGAAGGCCGCGCTCGAGGACACGTCGCTGCCCCTGCCGGGCTGGCTCGAGCGCTCGGCCGCGCCGATCAAGGTCGTGGTGCGCGGCGTGCCGGAGCCCGAGTCCATCCTGTTCTCGCTGCAGCCGCAGCTCGTCATCGAATACTACTCGACCCGTCTGTGATCAAAGGCCCACCGGAGAGCGCCTCCTCATGACCATCCAATCCTCGTCCGTTGCCCGCGTCGGTCGCCCCGCGCCGAATTTCACCCTGCCTTCGACGAAGAACATCGACACGCTCGACGCGCCCGTGAGCCTCGCGGACTACGCGGGTCGCTGGCTCGTGCTCGTGTTCTATCCGCTCGACTTCACCTTCGTGTGCCCGACCGAGCTCCGCGGCTACAGCGAGCGCTACGATGATTTTCTCCGCGAGGAAGCGGACATCATCGGCATCTCGGCGGACTCGGTGCATTGCCACCGCGCTTGGATCCGCGCCTCGCGCGACAACGGCGGGCTCGGCCCGCTGCGCTATCCGCTCGCGTCCGATGCGCGCGGCGAGCTCGCCGAGGCGTACGGCGTCTGGTCGGAGGAGGGCAAGCACCCGCTCCGCGGCACGTTCCTCATCGATCCCAAGGGCATCCTGCGCGCGGCCACGATCCTGGACGCCGACGTGGGCCGCAGCGTGGACGAGACGCTGCGCACGCTCGCGGCCTTCAAGACCGGCGCGCTGTGCCCGGTCGATTGGCGCCCCGGGCAAGCCACGCTCACCGCGGGCTGATACGCACCTCGGCTCCGTTGGTCGTGAGGGCCGCCGATCGCCAGGCGATCCGACACCGGCGCTCACGACCGACGATGCCGAAGCCTTCGTGATCTCGCGCGATCCGCGCGCGGGCATCTTCCTCCATCGTTGCGAATCCTCTTCATCGGGAGCGTTTCCATGCCCGAGATGCCGGCATTTCTGGCCAACGTGCTCGAGCCTCGGTTCGCGCGCCGCGCGCTCGTGACCGACGTCGTCGACCTCGCGCCCGGCCTTCGCCGCGTGCGCTTCGCTGGCGACGCGCTCCGCGGTGTCTCGTTCCTTCCGGGGCAGGAGGTCGAGTTCCGCGTGAGCGATCGGGCCTTCCGTCACTACACGCCGTCCCGCTTCGATGCAGCGCGGGGAGAGATGGAGATCGTCTTCTTCCTTCACGGCGACGGCCCCGGCACGACGTGGGCGCGCAAGCTCGCGCCGAACGATCATGCGAACGTGCTCGGCCCCGGCGGCCGCTTCGCGCTGCACGATACGGCCGAGATCCATGTGTTTCTCGGTGACGAGACGACGCTCGGGCTCTTCGCCGTGATGGCGCAGGCCGCGAAGGGGCGCGTGCTGGGCGCCGTCGAGATCGATGCGCAGCGCGTTGGCGGCGCGACGGACGAGCAGCGCTGGCCGGCGCTGGTCGGGCTCGATCTGCCGGCCGTGGAGCGCACGTGCGAGGCTCGCGGCGACGTGCTCCTGCGGTGGATCGAGGAGCAGCGGGCCCTGCCGCCGGAGGGCGTGTGCTTCTATCTCGCGGGGCACACGGGCTCGATCGTGCGCATGCGCGATCACCTGCTGCAGCGCGGTTGGTCGAGGCGAAGCATCCGCACCAAGGCCTATTGGGCCGACGGCAAGCGCGGGCTTTAGGCTCTGTCCGACGACTGCAGAGAGCCCTGCAGCGTCGGTCGAGCACGCTCGCAATACGAGAGCACTCTCTGCGGTGCGCTCGCGACGTCAGAGAGAGAGCCTGGGCTTTGGTCGATGATTGAGCGCGCTCCCGAGCTGCGGGAGCGCGCTCACGTCACGCGAGCGCCATGCGCGCGAGCTGCGCGAACGCGAAGATCACCGTCGCGGCCACGCCGAGCATGGCGAAGAGGGCGACGCGCGGGTGGCGATCGACGAAGCGGGAGAGCTCGCGCGTCATGCGCTTCGTGAAGGTGACGTAGCACTGCACGTCGATGCGGCCTTCGACGATGCTCTGGAGGGCCACGATCATCTCCCCCGCGGACTGGTAGCGGCGCGCCGGCTCGAGCGAGAGGCCCTTGTAGGCGAAGTGGATGAGCTCCGCGGGCGGCTTCGGGTGGTTCGGGTGGCGGGCCGCGGAGAGCTCGGAGAGGGTCTGCTCCTTGGTGCCCACGCGGAGGAGCACGGCCTCCAACGTGGTGGCGCCGACGAGGTAGTGACGGAGGGAGACGAGCTCGTGAAACAGCGCGCTCGCGCTGTAGAGATCGCAGCGTGCGTCGACGTTCTCGTTCTCGCCGCGGGCCTGCTCGGGCGACATGTACGCGGGCGTACCGACGACGGAGCCCACGCGCGTGGCGAAGACACGGCCGCGCTTCTCGTGCTCGGCGCCGAGCTCGCCGTCGGGCACGGGCACCGGATCGCGCGGGCACGAGAGGGCTTTGGCCACGCCCCAATCCATGAGGAGCACCTCGCCGTAGCGACCGACCATGACGTTGGCCGGCTTCACGTCGCGGTGCACGATGCCGTGCGCGTGCGCGTACTCGAGGGCGTGGAGGACGCCGACGAAGATCTCGATGCGCTTCTCGAACGTGTACTTCCGCAGGTATTCGGGATCGCCGGCGGCGAGCTTGTCGATGATCGACTCGAGGTTCTCCCCCTCGACGTACTTCATCACGAAGAAGTAGCGCCCCTGCTCGTCGATGCCGACGTCGTGAATGGGGACGATGTTGGGGTGCTCCAAGCGACCGACGATGCGGATCTCGTCGACGAAGCGCGCCAGCACCGAGGGCTCCGTCATCTCCGGGAGCAGGCGCTTCACCGCGACGGGGCGGGCGATGTCTTGATCCTCGACGAGGACCACCTCGCCCATGCCGCCCGCGCCGAGGAGCTTCACCGGCTCGTAACGCGTCCGCGACTCGTTCGCGAGGCGGATGGATCCGCCGTCACCCTCGATGCGCGGGAGCACCGTGGTGCGGCTCGAGCTCGCCGGTGGAAAGAACGACGCGGACACGGCGCTCTGCGACTCGACAGGGGCTACGGTGGCCGCGAAGGCGAGCGGGTGATCGCCGCTCGGAGGAATGGAAGATGACAAGGGAGCCAGGAGCGTCGCCGCGCCGGCTGTCTCGTTGTAGTCGAGGGTACGGGCAGGGGCGTCCATCGAGAGGGCTCCTCGTAGATGGGGCGAACAGATAAGGTCGCACGCGCATTCCGACAAGGTCGGGCCGGTGCGGAAAATGCCTTCTCGTGCCAGGATTGAAGGCCTTCGCGGCAACGCGTGTTCGCGAGACCCGGTGTGCAGCACACATCGTGATCGACGGCGCTCGACACACCGCCCTACCCTGCATCGACCCCGTGGCCGACACCCTCATCGACGAGCCTCCGCCTCCGACCCTACGCGATCCGGTCGCGCCGCCCGCGCCGGCGCCGCGCGCCTCGATCGGGCGGCGCCTCGCCATCGGGGCCTCCGTGCTCGTGGCCCTCCTCGCGGTCGCGGGCGTGGCCGTCTATCTCTTCTTCATTCATTACGAGGCCGTCGCGCGCCGTCACGTGCCCGGCAACGCGAGCCTGGTGATGCGGCTCGACGCCGCCGACGCCGTGCTCTTCGGCCCCGTGCGCAAGCACCTCTGGCCGCTCGCGGTGGAACGCGCCACGCGCTCGGGCAAAACGCGGGGCCAGCGCATCCGCGCGGCGACGGGCGTTAACCTGGCCACCGATCTGCGCGAGGTGATCGTGGCCTCGACCGACGCATCGAGCTGGGTGTTGATCGCGGGCGGGCGCATCGCGCGGGGAAAGCTCGTCGCGGGGCTCGAGAAGATCGCACAGGAAGAAGGGTGGGCCCTCCATCGCGAGGGCGATCTGCTCGTGGGCACCGGCCTCGTCATCGCGCAGGCCGAGGATGGAACGATCCTCGTCGGCACCGACGCGACCATCGTGAACGCGGCCCTCCCCGCCTCGGATGACGCGCGTCACCTCGATTTGCCGGAGGATGGCGTGGTCACGTTCGCGGTCACCAAGCAGGCTTGGAACGGCGCCGCGGGGATCGCGACGGTGGCCCACGCGAGCGTGCTCCGCCACGTCGAGCGGGCGTCCGGGCGCATGAAGCTCGGCCCCGCGCCCGAGATGTCGATGTCCATCACGCCGATTGCCGGTGTTTCCCCGGCCGATCTGGCGCACGAGCTCGACGACGTCTCGGCCGAGCTGCGCCTCGTCACGTTGCTCCTGCCCGACGTGGCGGGCGAGAAGAGCGCGCTCTCGTCCGTGATCATCAAGCCCGATGAAGCGCGCGTCACCGTGACCGCGCCCTGGCCGTTCGATGGGCTCGATCGCGCGGCGCAGCGGCTCGCGAGCCTCCTCGAAGGCAACCCGCGCTGAAGATCACGAGATGATCGAGGCTCCTGGCCCGCGACGGAACGGTCCCGGTCGGGCGCCTCTCGTCGCTCGGGATAGGATGCCGAGGGCGCACGCGATCACCGAGAATTCCTGCTTGGATCGCGTGTCGACCGCGGGCGCTCGCCCGGCGGCGACGGCGGACGCGGTGCATACGGAACGGAATCCGGGCATGAAAACGTGAGGAAGCTCTTCTCGAGGGCGCCCGGCGCGCGTTGACAGTGCGAGGAGGCCGGACTACAGGCACCGCCTCTCCCTAGACAGGCGAGGGCGCCCTCACTTTGTCCACCGAAGGGCGGTGGCAGCTACCCCGTCCGGCGCGAGCGCGCGAGCGCGAACGTCGTCACGACCCGAGGCGCCCTCCAGGCATGCAGGGGGAAATTCGCGAAGGAAAGGTAGGTCTCGACACAACAGCATGACCAATATCAACGTGCAGACGTCCGCTGGAACCGGCGGCATGGATAGCTTCGCGGCGCTCTTCGAGCAGAGCGTCGAAGGCGGAGACTTCGCCCGTGAGGGCGAGATCGTGGCCGGCACCGTGGTCGCCGTGGGCCGCGACTCCGTCGTGGTCGACATCGGCGGCAAGAGCGAGGGCGTGATCCCGCTCCGTGAGTTCGCCGACGCCGCTGGTGCGACCGCCGTCAAGGCGGGCGACAAGGTCGACGTCTACATCGAGAGCCGGGAGAACGACGACGGCCTCGTCACCTTGTCGAAGGAGAAGGCCGACAAGATGAAGGTCTGGGATGAGATCTCGAACGCCTGCGAGGCGGACGAGCTCATCGAAGGGACCATCAGCCAGCGCGTGAAGGGCGGCCTCTCGGTCACCATCCGCGGCGGCGTGAAGGCCTTCCTCCCGGGCTCGCAGGTCGATCTCCGTCCGATCCGCAACTTGGACAAGCTGATCGGGCAGACCTACAAGTTCAAGGTCATCAAGTTCAACAAGAAGCGCGGCAACATCGTGCTCTCGCGGCGCGTGCTCCTCGAGCGCGAGCGCGACGAGATGAAGGCCAAGACGCTCGAGACCCTCACCGAGGGCATGGTCGTCAAGGGCACCATCAAGAACATCACCGAGTACGGCGCGTTCGTCGATCTCGGCGGCATCGATGGCCTGCTCCACATCACCGACATGAGCTGGGGCCGGGTCAACCACCCCGAAGAGCTCTTCAAGGTCGGCGACGAGGTCACCGTCAAGGTCCTCAAGTACAACGCCGAGACGGAGCGCGTCTCCCTGGGCCTCAAGCAGACCCAGGAGGATCCGTGGACGCTCGCCGAGGAGGCCTTCCCGCCGGGCAAGAAGGTCCGCGGCAAGGTCATGTCGATCACCGACTACGGCGCGTTCGTGGAGCTCATGCCGGGCGTCGAGGGCCTCATCCACGTCAGCGAGATGAGCTGGACCAAGAAGGTCAAGCACCCGTCGAAGCTGCTCGAGGTGGGTCAGGAGATCGAGTGCCAGGTGCTCGAGGTCGACGCCCGCGCGAAGCGCATCAGCCTCGGTCTCAAGCAGCTCGAGCCCGATCCCTGGATGCTCTTCACCGACAAGTACCACCCCGGCGACAAGATCGCGGGGAAGGTCCGCTCGCTCACCGATTACGGCGTGTTCGTCGGGATCGAGGAGGGCGTCGACGGCATGGTTCACAAGAGCGATCTCTCGTGGAGCGTGCGCGTCAACAACCCGAGCGACCTGCACCACAAGGGCGACGACGTCGAGGCGATCATCCTCTCGATCAACCACGACGAGAAGAAGGTCTCCCTCGGCATCAAGCAGCTCTGGGACGACCCGTGGCCGACCATGCTCCAGGAGTTCGCTCCGGGCCGCGTCGTCGACGAGGCCACCGTGCTGACCATCGTGGACTACGGCGTGTTCGTGCGTCTGCGCGAGGGCGTCGAGGCCCTCGTGTCGTCGAGCGACGTGCAGGAGCCCGAGGGTGGCAAGCTCAAGGTGGGCGACAAGGTCAAGGTCGAGGTCTCCTCGATCGACACCATCGACCGCCGCCTCTTCGTGACGATGAAGAACGTCGGCGTGGAGAAGCCTGCGGCCCCCGAGCGTCCCGCCAAGCAGAAGGGCGGCGGCGGCGGCAAGAAGGCGGAGGACGGCGACGACAAGCCGGCCGCCGGCACGATCGGCGATCTCATCCGCGAGAAGCTCGGCGCGAAGATCTCCGATCTCAAAGAGAAGTGATCCGAGCCGTGCCGTGACGGCACGATGAAGAGGCCCGCTGGTCGCAAGATCGGCGGGCCGCTTCGTTTTGTGCGGCTTGCTCTCGCGACTGGGCCGCATTCGAGCCGTTCGGGACCGCATTCGAGCCCTTTGGGGCTGGATTCGAGCCCTTCGGGGCTCCGATGGGGACATGCCTCCCGCCGGCAGAGCCGTCGAGGCCCACCACCGATCCAGCCGCGCCGACGAGCACGCTTCGCCGCTTCGGTCCAGCATCGCTCGGCTCGTCATTCCGCAATCGCCCTCATCGACGCGCATCGCCGCACGAGCCGGCTTGGTCGAATCGGGATGCGCGCTCACCTGCGCGCCGGACGCCCTCCGCTTCGCGCAGAGTCATCCGCCGCGCGAAGTGTTTTGTGTCTCTCGCTGCTCTCGGGACTTGCCTGAAACCCGCGAGCGGACCTAAACCTCGCCCGACATGGAAGCCACGACCGCACCGGAAGGCGAAGCGCGCTCGCTCTCGTTCGTTCGCAACAAGATCGCCTCCTTCCTCGCGTTCGCGCCCCTCACGCTGTGGACCATCGTCCACGTCTGGGACAACCTCTCGGCCTTCAAGGGCGCGGAGACGTGGGAGGCGACCGTCACGGCCCACCGGCACCCGGTGTCGCTCTGGCTCTCGTCGACCGTCGTGCTGCTGCCGCTCGCGATCCACACGATCTGGGGCGTCCAGCGGCTCTTCACCTCGCGGCCGAACAACAACCACTACGGTTACTTCGGCAACCTCCGCTACCTGCTCCAGCGGCTCAGCGCGATCGGCGTGCTCTTCTTCATCGGCGCGCACATGTGGCTCGCGTTCATCCACCCGCGCGTGGTGGAGAAGCACCCCGAGGCCTTCGCCGACATCGCCGCGCACATGCACCATCACGTGCCGACGCTCATCGTCTACCTGCTCGGCACGCTGGGCGTCGCGTACCACGTCGGCAACGGGCTCTCCGGCTTCGCCTGGAACTGGGGCATCGCCGCGACCCGCAAGTCGGTGAAGCGCTTCGAGCGCGCGGGCATCGTGCTCTTCGTGGTCCTCTTGGTGATGAGCTGGGCCGCGATCTTCGCGCTCTGGCAAGCCGGCGCCGCGTTCCCCGCTCCGATGGATTGAGGCGCAGCCCGCTCGAAGCCTCTCCCGCTCCGCTGCCGAAGCAAAAGCGGAAATCCTCTCTTCCCCCCTCTCGCGATCCTCGATCTCCGCCGCGGCGACACGCGTCGGTCGCGATCGCAGACGCGTTCATCCCTCGCGAGGCAGATCACGCGGCGCCGTGATCGCAAGCGCCATTCGCCCTTCATTTTCCGTGGGGCCCTCGCGGTCGTCGCGTCCTTCGCGCGCTCACCCGTTGCGCGGCGAAAGCGTCCGGAGCGGGAAGCGTACGCGTTGGTCCGTGCGCGAGGGCTCGGGATGATGGCAGAGTCTTCCGCCATGGCCTCCCTCGCCGCCCGCGCCTTCGCCCCCGCCGTCGCTGCTGCCGTGCTCTCCGCGAGCACGCCTGCGCTCGCCGTGCCGCCGATGGCCGATCCCGATCCGTGGCTCAGCAGGGACAAGGCGCTGCACTTCGGCGTCTCCGTGGGCGTGGCCGGGACGGGTTACGGGCTCTCCGCGCTCGGCACCGACGACATTCGGATCCGCATCGCATTCGGAGCGGGCGCGGGCATCTTGGTGGGCGCAGCGAAGGAGCTCATCGATCTCACGGGCGCCGGCGATCCATCGTGGAAAGACTTCGCATGGGACGTGGTCGGAACGCTGGTGGGCGTGGGCATCGCAGTCTCCATCGATCTGGCCGTCCGCAGCCTGCGGCCGAAGCCGGCCGCCGCCGCGCGCTGATTCCAAACCTCGAGCCGGCCCTGATCACGACACCCGAAGGGCGTGGTAACGTCCCCGCGATGGGAAACCCGCTGTGGGCGCCCTGGCGCATGGAGTACATCCTCGCGCCCAAGGATCGCAGTCGTTCGTGCATTTTCTGTGGCATCGAAGCCGCTCCGCCCGACGAGAGGCGCGAGCGGCTCGTCGTGTGCACCACCGAGCACGCGTACGTGATGCTCAACCGCTACCCGTTCGCTGCGGGGCACCTGCTCATCATGCCTTACGAGCACGAGAGCAACCTCGATGATCTCGATCCAGCGACGTACGATGCGCTCTTCCGGCTGGTGCGCGAAGCGAGCACGCGCCTCCGCCGCGCACTCAAGGCCGAGGGGCTCAACGTCGGGCTCAACCTCGGCGCCGTCGCGGGCGCGGGCGTGGCCGAGCACCTCCACGCGCACATCGTCCCGCGCTGGTCGGGTGACAGCAACTTCATGCCCGTGCTCGCCGACACCCGCGTGATCCCGCAGGCGCTCGAGAAGACGCGCGATCACCTCGCGCCCTTCTTCGCCGATCTGCCCGGCGTCACCTGGACCGCCGAGAGCAGCGGCAGCGGAGCGCCGAAGTGATCGATCCGCCGACCTCGCAGCAACGGCGCATCTTCCTTTCGGTGACGGCGATCCTCGTGACCGCGGTGCTCATCGCCGCGCACACGGTGCTGATGCCGTTCGTGCTCGCGCTGGTGGTGGCCTACGTGCTGCTCCCGGCGGTGAAGCGCATGGAGCGCCTCAAGGTGCCGCGGTGGGCCGCGGTCCTGCTCGTCTATGCGATCACGCTGGGCACCATCGGCGGGTTCTTCGCCATCGTGGTCCCGCGGCTCGTCAGCGAAGGCCAGGGCCTCGCCAGCGAGTGGCCGCGCTTCCAGCAGCGCGCGCGCGTCGAGTGGCTGCCGGAGATCGACGCGAAGCTCGCGAGCTGGACCGGACAGAAGCCCGCGCCGCCCGAGCCGGAGGTCGCCGCGCCGCCGCCGGAGCCGCCCGCGCCCTTCCACATCGAGCGCAAGGCCGACGGCTCGTACGACGTGCGCGTGGCCGAAGGCGTCGTCTTCAAAGAGAAGCGCGACGGCGTCTGGCAGATCGAGCAGCGCGAGAAGTCACACGGCCTCCAGAGCGCCACGCTCCTCCGCGACGGCTTCGACAAGGGCGCCACCTACCTGCGCGAGAACGCGGTCGAGGTGCTGAAGATCGGCCGCTCCATCGCCTACGGCATCTCGCGCGGCATCTTCACGCTCTTCATGACGCTGATGCTCGCCGGCTACCTCATGCTCACGCACGAGCGCATCTTCGAGTTCCTCCGCGAGCTCTGCGCGCCGCCCTCGCGCGAGGCGTTCGACCGCTTCTTCCGCCGCCTCGATCGCGGCCTCAGCGGCGTCGTGCGCGGGCAGCTCATGATCTGCCTCGTGAACGGCGTCCTCTCGGCCATCGGCTTCTACCTGTTCGGGCTCAAGTACTGGCCGATCCTGAGCTTCGTCGCCGGCGTGATGTCGCTGATCCCGATCTTCGGATCGATCCTGAGCAGCGTGCCCGCCGTGGCCATCGGGCTCACGCAATCGCCCGCGACCGCGGTGGGCGTGCTCGCGTGGATCGTCGGGATTCACCAGCTCGAGGCGAACTTCCTGAACCCGAAGATCATCGGCGACGCGGCCAAGATCCACCCGGTGCTGGTGGTGTTCTCGCTCATCGTGGGCGAGCACTTCTTCCAGCTCGCGGGCGCGCTCTTCGCGGTGCCCTGCATGTCGATCGCGCAGACGATCTTCCTCCACTTCCGCGAGACGACGCTGGGGATCTCCGATCCGATGGCGACCGTGCACCCCGAGATGAAGCTGCGTCGCCCGGCAGCGGAAGCCGAAAAGCAGCCCGAAGCGGGGGCGTGATTCGTCGCGATCACGCGGCGTCGAGCGCCCAGAGGCATTGGCCGTCTGGGCGCCGCACCTCCACCCTCACGCTCCCTTGGCCGCGCCCTCTTGCTGGTAGGTCGCACGGCCCGACTCCACGACGGCGCGGGCGAAGTCGGGGTTCTTGATCTCGAACACCGCGGAGTCGATCGTCTCCCACGCGCACAGATCCACGGGATCGAGGCCCGTGCAGTAGCGCGGGTGGCCGGGGTTGTCCGCGAGCACCTTGGTGCGGGCGCGGCGGCCGTGGACGTTGAGGAGCACCACCGAGAGCACGAGCCCGAGCGCCGCCGCGACGATGCACGCCGTCCACGCGGCGCCGCGGAGACCGGCGAGCTTCCCGACCGCGAGCCCGATGATCGCGGCGATGCCCGGCAGGCAACCCGAGTAGCCCGACTCGGTGTGGAAGCGGCGCTTGATCCCCGCACACGCCTCGCAGAACGGGTACTCGTAGGAGAACGTCTTCTTGACCGCGGCCACCATGGGGATGCCGATGGTGCGCGTGGACGTGCCGGTCTCGGTCCGCTGTGTCGGCGCGAGACAGCACGCGCACACCGGCGGGAACGCGTAGGCCTTGCTCTTGAAGACGATCTTCACGGGCTCATCGGATGCGGGGGCTGCGACCATGATTCTTCGCCGCGGACGTTACTGCGGCGGCGCCCTTTCATGGTGCTCGTTTCGCCGTCGAAAACCTGCCCGCCTCTCGACGAGCCCGAAAACCGCGCAACGCGAAGCATTCAGTGAGGGCGCGCGGCGATCGAGCGCCAACCACCGTCGATGCTCAGGGCTCTTCGAGAGCGTCGCGCGGAGATCCGATGAGGGCGAGGCAGCGTCGATGAAGCGTCATCGCATGTGTGCGGGCGCTCGCCGAGCCATTGCATCTCGACGTCGCCGCGATGAGCGCTCGATGGGGACCGAGATCGGCAATGCACCGTGATGGGGAATCGCCGGAGAGATATCGTATCGAGCGATACGGTTTCTCTCCGGCGCAGCGCGGCTGACTGCGATGAGCGAGCGTCAGACTCGATACATGAAGGGCGCGGCTGGGATGAGCTGCCCGACCGGAGCGATGCCGCTGGGCGTCGCCACGAACGAGCCGGGAGCGCCGGTGAAGAGGACGTGCTGCGCCACCTGGCCGGGCTGGCCCTGCACGGGCCGCGGGATCGAGACGCTGGCCGCGTAGTAATAGACCTCGAGCGCGCCCGTGTAGTTGAGCTGCCACATCTCGTCTCGGAAGGCGCGCGCGAAACGATCCATCGTCCCATTGGTGTTGCAGATGCAGAGTCGGATGACCCGATGGCGCAACGGCAGGCCGGACCCGTGGACGCGCTCCGCCAGCGTGCGCGCGTCGAGCACGGCATTCCCCATGATCTGCTGCCCCATGAAATTCATGGGGTGTTGCACGGTGTCGTTGACGACGTAGTCGGTGCCTTGGCCGTGCGCGAGGATGTGCACCACGTCGTCACGCGCGATGTCCTCGAGCACCCGCTGGCCCTGCGTGTAGACGCGATTCTCCACCTGGCCGAAGCTCGCGTCTTGGAGCGCGTGGGCACGCTGCCAGTTCGCCGCCATGCCGATCAGGTTGGTGTTGTTCTCGAGCTTCGCGAAGGGAATGAAGAGAAACTGCACGGCCCCCACCTCCGATGCGATGATCGAGGAGGGCCCCGGCGCGGTCAAGATGCCGCCACGACGCGCATGGGTGTGCGATCGTGACGGGCGATCAGGTCGACCGAAGATGTGACCGAGAGAGCGTTGCGAGCGCCGCGCGGATGGGGAGGACGGTCGAGGAATCCGCTGCGATTTCGAGGGGGACGACCGACGCCGCGCGGCTCACCGCAGCTGCATCGGTCACATCGTCAGCCGCGCTTGATCTCCATGCGACGCGGCATGCCGGTGGCGCGGCTCAACATCTCGGCGGCTTCCTTCTCGAGGAGCGGGTGCACGCCGCGCGGGTTCACGCCCATGGGGTTCTTCTTCTTGGTGATGAAGCCGAAGAGGTATTGCGGGTTGATGGCGAAGAGCTTGCGCAGCGTGTGCTTCATCTGCTTCGTGTCGCTGGCCCACGCGTAGGCGAAGGCGCGCGAGCGGAGGAGCTGCGGCTTGAGATCGGCGTAGACGGCGTCCTCGACGTCGAGCGTCTCGAGGAGCTCCACGGCCTTCTTGGCCTGGCCGGTGCGGGCCCAGGCTTCGCCGGTGATCGAGGCCATCGTGGCGCGCGTCTGCGGCTCCTTGTGGCGCGACATGTCGATGACGTCGACGAGCTGCCGGGCCTGATCGGTCTCGCCGAGCATCAGGTGGATCATGGCCCGCTGCGCGCGCGCCTGATCGGCCTCGGGCGCGAGGGCCTTGTCGAGGTTGATGGTCTCGAGCGCGGCCAGGGCGGCGCGCGGATCCTCCTGCATGAGGAGCTGCGCCTTGGCGAAGACGGCGGCGGTGTCGTCCTTCTTGAACTCGCTCTCGAGCTTGGCGATCGCCTCCTTGCGGGCCTCCGGCGTGTCGCCCACCTCGCGCACGATCGAGGCGACGGCGCGCGAGCGGCGCGCGAAGCGCAGCGCCCAGAGGAGCACGGCCGCGAGCGCCAGCGTGATGACGCCCATGACGGCCTTCGGGATCCAACCGGAGAGCACGAAGGCCAAGATCCAGCCCGCGAGGACCGGGAGGCCGATGCGCAGGGCCATCGGCCGGAGGGCCTCGGGCGAGAGCGGATCGGCGGGGAGCGGAGCCTGCTTCTGCTTGGCCAGGAGGTCTTCGCGGAGGGGCTTCTGAGCGGGCTTCTTCGACGGGGATTTCGGGGGCATGGGCGAGTCCGCGTGCTCCATACCACGGGGCGTCCTCACGTGCGCGAGAGGCGATCGTCCCGGTGCAGCGAGCGGGCCCGAGCGGTCGCGGCCGGCCCCGGCTTGGCAGCGCCCATGGGCTTCGGTACGCTCGGGCCCGGGCGCCCGCCCCGAGCCGCGCATGAGCGATCCTTCCAGTGCCCCCGGACCGCAAGCGGCCTCGAGCGCCGGGCCGCAGCCGGGCGAGCTGATCGCCGGGAAATACCAGCTCGAACGGAGCCTCGGCCAAGGCGGGATGGGCGCGGTCTTCGCGGCCACGCACGTGCAGCTCCGCGAGCCGGTCGCGCTCAAGTTCCTGAAGCGGGAGGTGGCGGAGGACCCGGCGATGGTCGCCCGCTTCGTGCGCGAGGCGCGCGCCGCGGTGCGCATCAAGAGCGAGCACGTGGCCCGCGTGATTGACGTGGGCTCGCTCCCGAGCGGCGCGCCCTTCATCGTGATGGAGCTGCTCGCCGGGCTCGATCTGCACAAGACCTCGGCGCAGCGCGGGCCGCTGCCCATCGCCGAGGCCGCGCTCTACGTGGCGCAGGCGTGCGACGCCGTGGCCGAGGCGCACCTCTACGGCATCGTGCACCGCGATCTCAAGCCGGCGAACCTGTTCCTCACGCGCCGCGCCGACGGATCGCCGCTCGTGAAGGTGCTCGACTTCGGCATCTCCAAGGTGAGCGGCGAAGAGGACCAGAACCTCACCGCCACCACCGACGTGCTCGGATCGCCGCTCTACATGTCGCCCGAGCAGATCCGGAGCCCCAAGGGCGTCGACGCGCGCGCCGACGTGTGGGCGCTGGGCGCGATCCTCTACAAGCTGCTCACGGGCCGCGCGGCCTTCGCGGCGGAGACGTCCTCGGCGAGCTTGGCGAAGATCATGGTCGACCCGCCGCCGTCGCTGCGCGAGGCGCGTCCCGACGTGCCGCCGGAGCTCGAAGCGCTGGTGCTGCGCTGCCTCGAAAAGGACGTGCAGAAGCGCGTGCAGAGCGCCGCGGATCTGGCCCGCGCGCTCGGGCCTTTCCTGCCCGAAGGCATGCGCGCGATGGTCGATCACACCGCGCCCGGCGCTTCGTATCCGAGCGCCACCGGGCCTTCGCCGCGCCCGCCGCGCCGGCCGACGGTGATGGTCGCGACCGGGATCGCCACGACGGTGGTCGCGTGCGGGATCCTCGCGGCGGTGCTCGGCCGCCCGCACGACGCGGTGCCCGTCGCGCCTGCGACCAATCCGCAGCCGATCGCATCGACCGCGATCCCGGCGATCTCTACGCCGCCCACCGCGACGGCGAGCGCCGTCGCCGCGGCCCCGACGACCGAGGCGACGCCCACCGCCGCGCCCACGACGAGCGCATCCGCGAAGGCACCGGGCGTGCGCCGGCCGAACACCAACCGAGCTCCCTCCGATGCGTTCTCCGATCGCTTGTAGCGCCGCGCTGCTCGTCCTCGCCGCGACGACGCCCGCGTTCGCCGATCCGACGGCCGCCGAGCGCGCGGTCGCGGAGACGTTGTTCCGCGACGCCAAGAAGCTGATGGCGCGCGGCAAGGTCCCCGAGGCCTGCGAGAAATTCGCCTCGAGCTACAAGATCGACGCGGTCGGCGGCACGCTCATCAACCTGGCGATGTGCCACGAGATCGAGGGCAAGACGGCCGCCGCGTGGACCGAGTTCAACGAAGCCCTGAGCCTCGCGAAGAAGCAGGGCCGTGCCGATCGACAGAAGGCAGCCAACGAGCACATCGCCGCGCTGGAGAAGCGCCTCTCGCGGCTGACCATCGCGGTGCCCGAAGCCCACGCCGCGCCTGGCCTCGAGGTGAAGATCGACGGCATCGTCGTGGCGCGGGAAGCCCTCGGCACGGCCATCCCGGTCGATCCCGGCGATCACGTGGTGAGCGCGGCCGCGCCCGAAAAGAAGCCTTTTTCGACGAAGATCACGATGAAGGAAGGCCAGCGGCAGACGCTGGACGTCCCCGCGTTGGAAACCGCCGCGCCGCCACCGCCGCCACCGCCGCCCGAGGTGCGCTGGAAGCTCCCCACGGGGATCGCCGCGCTCGGCGCAGGCGCTGTGCTGCTCGGCGTGGGCACGTACTTCGGCGCGCGTGCCGTCTCGCAGGGCGGCAAGGTGAGCGAAGCGTGCCCGAACCGAACGTGCTCGCCCGAGGGGCTGGAAGCGCTCGACAGCGGCCGGAAAGCCGCCTCGATCGCGAACGGCACGCTCATCGCGGGCGGCGCGGTCGCCGTCGCGGGCACGGTGCTGGTGATCCTCGGCACGACGTCGAAGCCCTCGGACGCACCACGCGCGGCGCAGCGCTTCGAGCTCACGCCCGTCATCGGGCCGGGCGGCGCCTTTCTCTCGGCGGGAGGTGTGTTTTGAGCACGACACGTCGCGTGGCCCGCATCGGATCGCTGCTCGGCGTCGTCGTGCTCGGCGCCGCTGCTTGCCAGATCGTGGCCGGCCTCGATGGAGACTTCGCCGCCGCGCCCGAGCCCGACGGCGGCGTCGACGCCGGCACCGGCGGCGGCGCGGTGGACAGCTGCATGGCCGCCGGATATCCCGATCCGCCCGCGATCCCCGACGACGCCGACGCGGAGGAGATCGTCGTCGCGCTCCGCACCATCGATCTAGGCGAGAGCGCGACGGTGCCCCCCGGCTACGATCTCGATCACGTCTGCACCTGCTTCGCGGACGCCGGCGCGAGCTGCGTGTCGAAGAAGCCGCACTGCGACGCGCCGGGCGGCATCGACAACGCGTCGGCGCAGTTCTTCTCGCTCATCCAGTTCGCCGCCGGCGCGACCAACTTCAGCTCCGACGCGTTCAGCGCCAAGGTCGGCGAAGGCGTCTGGTCCTTCGTCATCCGCGTGCGCGGCTACAACGGCAAGGCCGACGATCCCAAGGTCGACGTCGCCATGTTCCCCAGCACCGGCACCGACGCGACGCCGCTGTGGAACGGCACGGACGCGTGGGCCATCTCGGCGACCGCGCTGATGAACGACGATCTGGATCAGCCCATGTACCGCTCCGAGGGCGCCTACGTCGCGCAGGGCACGCTGGTGGCGGCCATGCCCTCGGTGCAGATGCGGCTCGGCGGCGACGACAACACCATCACGCTCCTCCTCACCGGCGGCGTGCTCACCGGGACGCTCTCGAAGTCACAGGGAAGCTGGTCGATGACGAGCGGCGTGCTCTCCGCGCGCTGGCGCGTGCAGGATCTCTTCCAGGCGATGAGCACCTACCGCGACGGCAACGGCAAGCCCATCTGCACCGACGCCGCGCTCGGCTACCCGCAGGCCAAATCAGCGCTGTGCGGCGGCCTCGACATCCTCGCCGATCCCTCCGGCGCGAAGACCCTCCCCTGCGATGCGCTCTCGATCGGCATCGGCTTCACCGCGCAGGAAGCGAAGATCGGCGTCATCGAGCCGCCGCCCGTGCCGACGCCGGGCTGCCCGCCCGAGACCGATCCGGCGACCGACACCTGCCCGGATTGAAGATGCAATCGCGCCGCGCCCGCGACGCTCTTCGATCGCATGGCGAGCCGCAAACGAAGGCTACTTCGCGATCAGCGCCGCCCCGAGGACGCCCGCCGAGTCGCCGAGCGCGTGCTTGAGGATCGGGGTCGAGAGCTCGTCGTTGAACACGTGGTGCGCGACGCGCGCGACGCCTTCGTCGTAGAGGAACGCTTGGTTGGACACGCCGCCGCCGAGCACGACGGCGCTCGGATCGAGCACGTCGATCACGTTCGCGAGCCCGCGCCCGAAGGCCTCCAGCATCTCCTCGACGGCGGCATCGGCGTGCGCATCCTGCCCGCGCCGAGCCACGATCTCGATCAGCGGGCGCCGCACGCCCGCGCGGGCCTCGTAGTCCTTCTCGACTGCCGGCCCCGACACGTAGCACTCCACGCAGCCGCGGTGGCCGCAGTAGCAGGGCCGGCCGCCGCCGTGGATCACGTGGTGCCCCCACTCGCCGGCGATGCCCTGCGCCCCGGGCCACACATCGCCGCGCACCACGACACCGCCGCCCACGCCGGTGCCGAGGATCACGCCGAACACGATCCCGTCGCGGTGCGCGCGGGCCGCGCCGAGCATGGCCTCGGCGAGCGCGAAGCAGTTGGCGTCGTTGTCGAAGGCGATCGAGCGGCCCAGCTCGCGCTGCAGATCGTCGCGAAACGGGCGGCCGTTGAGGCAGACGGCGTTGGAGTTCTTCACCAGGCCGGTGCGGCGCGTGATGCCGCCGGGCATGCCCATGCCGATGGGCACCCTGCGGAGATCGAGCTCCTCGGAGCGAGCCATCTCGTCGAGCAGATGCGCCGTCGCGCCCAGCACGGCCTCGTAGCCGCGATCGGCCATGGTGGCGACACGACGACGGACGATGACGTCGAGCTCGGATCGATCAGGCGCGCGTCGCGCTGCGACGGCCTCGATCTTGGTGCCCCCGAGATCGAGGCCGATGACGATCTCCCCGTCCTTCATCGCCGTCGATGGTAGCGCGCGCCGGCGAAGCGGTCGCCCAACGCGCCCATCGTGAAATCAACCGACCGACTTGAGCCGGAAGGATCCGTCCTCGCGCGCTTCGCGACGATACGGGCCCGTCTCGGTGACGCGCGCGGCGCGGCTGCGACGCACCGGCTGGTGGAGCCGCGCGCCCTCCAGGATCGTCTCGCAGAGGCGGCCGAAATCGTAGCCCGCGGAGGCGGCGATCTTGGGCAGGAGGCTCGTCTCGGTCATGCCCGGGAGCGTGTTGACCTCGAGGACGTACTCGTTCTCGCCGGTGGTCACGAGGAGATCGACGCGGCACGCGCCCGTGCACCCGAGCGCGCGGGCCGCGCGATCCGCGAGGTTGCACACGCCGCGGTAGCGCGTGGGCGAGAGGCGCGCGGGCATGAAGTACTCGGTCATGCCGGGCGTGTACTTGGCGTCGTAGTCGTAGATGCCGTTCTTGGGCGCGATCTCGATGGCGCCGAGGACGCGGCCGTCGAGGATGCCGACGTTGATCTCCATCGCGGCGACGAAGCGCTCGACGATGACGGTGTCGTCGAACTCGAGCGCGGTGTCGATGGCGCGCGAGAGCTCCGAGAGCGAGGTCGCCTTGGTCACGCCGAGGCTCGATCCCTCGCCGCGCGGCTTCACGATGACGGGGAAGCCGAACGATCCGTGAATGCCCTCGAGGTCCGCGAGATCGTCGGTGCCGCTCACCGTGTAGTACGGAGGCGTGGGCACGTTGTGGAGACGGAACATCTCCTTGGCCTTGAGCTTGTCCATGGCCAGCGCGCTCGCGAGCACGCTCGAGCCCGTGTACGGGATCTGCGCGAGCTCGAGCAGGCCCTGGATGCAGCCGTCCTCGCCGAGGCGACCATGGAGCGCGAGGAAGGCGGCGTCGAGGCGAGCACGCTGGAGCGTCACGCCGAGCTCGGGGCCGAAGCCGTCGCCGAGCGCGATCCGCACCACATCATGGCCGCGCGCCTCGAGCGCGGAGGCCACGGCGTGGCCCGAGCGCAAGGACACCTCGCGCTCGCCGGACGAGCCGCCCATGATCACGCCGACCCGCAACCCCGCGCTCTTTCGCACCTTCATCGCGATCCTCCACTGTGGCCGGGACGTGATCCCGAGCGACACCTCGACCCGCACGACGAGCCAGGCTCACCGCACACGAACGCACTTCGAACTCGTCCGCGCTCGTCCGCTCCGCAAGAAGCGAACCAGCAAGGTTCACCCCGCATGACGCGGAAATCCCGCGCTGCGAAGGCTCTTCGCCGCGCGCGCTGGTGGCTTCCCAGACACGCGTCGTGTCTGGCAGGCCACGCGATGCGCTCACTGAAGGGTCGGTATCAAGCCGCGCAAAGAAGGTCAACAAAACGCAGATCCGCGGGTGAGGCGGGAGAGCGGCCCTGCGCACCCCGCTGACCACGCCGAGACGAGCGGCTAACCTCGCGCCATGCACGTGACCGAGGGGGGCAGGTCGCAGCAGGCCTTCGTGATCGTCGCGCCCGATCCCACGCTGCCGCTCGATGCCTGCGCGCTGCCCACGGCGATCGCGATCGCGCTCTTCGCGCCCGGAGACACGCGCGATCCCGAAGACGTGGTCGCCTCGATCGAGCACGAGGTGACGTCGTCCATCCTGACGATCGCCCCCGTGCCACGGGGCCGCCGCGAGGTCATCGCCGTGCGCGCGCGCCTCGGCGAAGGGAACGCGCTGGGCCTGCACCCGGCGCGCTTCGCGCGCTTTCTCGGCCGGCGCGTGCGGGTGTGCCGGCCTCGCGACGACGCTGATCGTGCCGACGCGCGCCGCCGCTTGCGGAGCCCCGAGCTCCTCTCGCCGTGGGATGGATCGTTCCTGGATGCACCGACACGCGAGGCAACGGTCGGGCTCTGGTAC
This sequence comes from Minicystis rosea, assembly GCA_001931535.1. Classification (GTDB taxonomy): domain Bacteria; phylum Myxococcota_A; class Polyangia; order Polyangiales; family Polyangiaceae; genus Minicystis; species Minicystis rosea. Next base: position 14,476,612 of record CP016211.1, on the reverse strand, counting down.
GCGACGCAGGACGTGCCCGGCGTGCCGCATGCGGGCGCGTTTCCGAGCACCGCCTCGGTCGCGGCGGCCTTCGAGGTCGGCGGGCTCGCGATGCACGCGCCCATCGACGTGCGCATCGCGGGCCGCCGCATCCGCACCACCGTCGGGCGCGCGTTGCTGCGGGAGGCGTTGCCGAGCGCCGCGCCGCTCGATCTCGCGAAGCCGCTCGGCGCCGCCGGCGCGCGGCGCCTGCTGGAAGCCGCGCACTGCACGTGGGGCGCGCGCGCCGCGACCGACGTCGCGGAGGCGCTGTGGCGCTTCGGCCTGCGCTTCGCGACGCAGTCCGGCCTGTCGCTCGGCATGGAGGACCTACGCGTCCCTGCGGAGGAGAAGGCGGCCATCCTCGACGAGGCGAAGCGCGAGCAGCAGGCGGCCGAGCGCGATTACCAGGCCGGAACCGCGACGAATGGCGAGGTCTACCATCGCACGCACGATGCGTTCGACGAGGCCACCGCGCGCATGCACGATGCGCTCGCGCATTGGCTCCCGGCCCCGCATCCATTGCGGATGCTACGCGATGCGGGCGCGGGCCTCGACGACGCGGACATCTTGCGGCTCGTGGGCGTGCTGCCGACCGCACGGGTATGGGAAGGCTCCGAGCGGACCTTCGATCGCAGCCTCGCCGATGGCCTCTCGCCCCACGACGCGTTCGCGCTCACCCTCGATGAAGCCGCGGCGCGGGTCTACGAGCCGCGTCGAGGCGCATCCGTGCTGCGACGACGTCTCCTCACGCTTCTCGGAGGCGTGCGGGTCACGCGCTACGACTGCGGCACCGGCGACGGCGCGATCGCCTTCCCCGCGGTCCACGACATGCAGATCCTCGCGTCGCTCCGCAAGCGCGTCACGGGTCGCGTCGCGCTCGAAGATACTTGGAACTCAAACGAATCCTCCCCGATCGTCCGCGCCGGCGCGATCATCGACGAGCGCGCGGCCGAGCGGCTCGACCGAGCGCACGTCCCGAGCGTGCGCATCCGCAGCCTGCTCACGTGCAAGGCGCGCGATGGAGTCTGCGCCCTCTGTCACGGTTGGGATCGCGCCGCGCGGCGCCTCCCCGCGATCGGCGCCCGCGTCGGCCTGGACGCGGCGGACCTCTTGGCTTCACGGCCGCGCCGCCCCCGCCTCTTGTTCGGGGCCGCCGCCCGTGTGTACGCGAGCTACGCGACACGCCCCTCCGCCCCGCTCCCCGCGCCGGGCTGGGTGCGCTTCGAGGGCATCACGTGCATCGAGGTGCCGGTCGCGCCCGGCGAGCCGAAGTCCCGCATCATGATGGCCGACCAGGGCCGCGTCGTCGTCCACGATGCGTGTGGCAAGGAGATCGCCGCCTATCTCGTGCGCCGAGGCCACCACATCGAATGCGAGGACGGCGCATGGCTCCCGCGCGGCGCCAAGCCCGTGAGCACGTACCGCTACGGCGAGCCGATGGTCGCCGTCATCCCCGAAGGCGCGACCGGCATCGCCTCGTGGGACGCGACGCGCACGCAAACCATCGATGAACGGACGGGCGCTCCCGAGGAGGTGCTCGACATCCACCGGGTCCACATCCGCGGGTCGATCGCCGGCGGCGCGCCGTTCGAGCAGATCGTTCCCTGCGAGGGAGATGGGCATCACGTGATGGTGTATGACGGGGACGTCGTGGAGCGCGGCACGCTCATCGTCCTCGATGCGCACCCCGATCCGCGAAAGGCCTGCTCGTGGCTGGCTTGGGACGAGCTCTTCGCGTCTCCTTCCGAGCCCGCGCCCTTCCTTGGGAGGCAGCACGTCGACGCGCGCCACCATCCCCGAGCCTTCGCACATCACCTCGTGGTCGATCTCGAAGAGGCCATCCTCGGCACGCTCCCGCGCGAAGGCACGGCGGCCTTCGAGCTCGTCGCGCGCGCCCTGCTCGACGCCGCGCCTACGTGATCTCGACGAGCACCGCGGTGATGTTGTCGCGGCCGCCGCGCGCGTTGGCGAGCTCGATGAAACGCTGCACGGCCGCGTCGCCGCCGAGCGAGGCGATGGCCGCGATCTCGGCCGGATCCTCGAAGTAGCCGTGGAGGCCGTCGGAACAGAGCAGGTAGCGATCGCCCGGGCGCATCGCGACCACGAAGGTGTCGACCTCCACGTAGTCGCGGTTCCCCACGGCGCGCGTGATCACGTTGCGGTGCGGAGACATCTTGGCCTCGTCCGCCGAGATGATGCCCTGCTTGATCTGCCAGGCGATGAGGGTGTGATCCTCGGTGATCTGCTCGGCCCGGCCGCTGCGGATGAGATAGACGCGGCTGTCGCCCACCTGACCTATCACCAGCGAGGTGCCGACCACGAGCGCCGCGCTGATGGTGGTACCCATCCCCGTCTTGTCGCGCTCGAACTCCGCGATGGCCACGAGCATGTACGTCGCGGATTGGATCGCGCCTTCGAGCAGGCGACAGGCGCGCACTTCGTCGAGCTCGGTCCCCGTCGAAAGAACGCCGCGGCGGACCATCCCATGGATGGCGTCGACGGCTTCGGAGCTCGCGATCTCGCCGGCCGCATGACCGCCCATGCCATCGGCCACGACGTAGAGACGTATCGAGTCGTCTCGGAAATAGGCGTCCTCGTTGGCCCGACGGTGACGGCCAACGTCGGTGAGCGCGAAGCTCCGGGTCGGGATCGACGCCTGGAGGGCTGGGGGCGCGTACGTTCCCGGCGGTCGCGGCGCAACCGGGGGAGGGATCACCGTCTTCGGGCTCGGAGGCTTGGTGCTCAGAACCCAGAACCGTAGACAGATCGCCAATTCTTGTCCATCGGCTTGGCCGGGACATGCGCACGAAGACGCGCGTCGGCGCCGAGGTCGCACCGTGTATCCGGATCTTCCGGAAAGCGTTCGCATATCCCACCCGGCGGGGCGCGGCCCTGTGCTCCTCGCCGAGGGGGTATGTGGTTTTCGGCGTCCGCGGTTTAGACTCTGCTCGGTTTCATGGCGGCTCGGAGCTTCTCCACCACGATCAACTCGGCGGACGCGCTGGCTCGATCGCTCGCAGCAGCGCGCGCCGAAGTGACTTCGCCTGCGGGCGGCCTCCTCTTCGTCTCGGGCGCGCTCACGCAGGAGATCGGCCGCGTCGCCGAGCAGGTGCGCGCGACCTGGCGCAACATCCCGGTGTGCATCGTCCCGGGCGCAGGCGTGCTCTCCGAGCGCGGCGAGATCGAAGGCGCATCCGCAGCGGCGGGCCTCTTGTGGAGCGGAGGCCGCGTGTCCCCGCTCGCCATCGGTGAGCCGCCGAGCGCCTTGCGCGACGCGATCGCCGGCGTGACCTCCGGTCGGCCCGCGACGGTGCTCATCTTCCCGCGATCCGACTTCGGCCCCGACATGCTCGAGGGCATCGACGCCGTGGCGCCCGGGACGTGCCTCTTCGGCGCCGGCACCGTCGGCGGCTCCGCGGTGACCGTGACGGCGACCGGCGAGATCCTCCGCGGGCGCGCCGTCGGCCTCGCGATTCATGGCCTCGCGACACCGCTCATCGAAGCGTCGCCCGCGTGTCGCTTGGTCACGCCGCTCCAACCGGTCGAGGAGGTCACGAATGGAATGATCCTCCGCATCGGCGACAAACCGGCGCTCGATCTCCTCTCCTCCGGAATGCCCGAGCTGCGCAGCGCGACACAGGGCAGCCCGCAACAACCGCAGCCCGTCGTCTTCGTGGCCCTCGCCGACGCCGAAGGCGATCGCTTCGTGGTGCGCCCGGTGCGCGGGATCGATCCCGGCCGTCGCGGCGTCCTCGTCGGCCCCGAGGTCAAGCCGGGTGTACGCGTGGCCTTCGCCGTCCGCGATGCGAGCGCCGCGCGCAGCAAGCTCGAAGCCGCCGCGCGCGCCGTCTCGCAACAAGCGATGGGCGCCGCGCCGCGCTTCGCCATCTACCTGAGCTGCGCCGGCCGCGGCCAAGGCCTCTACGGCACGCCCGACGTCGAGGCCCGCATCCTCCGCCAGCGCTTCGGCGATCTGCCCATCGCGGGCATGCACTCGGCCTTCGAGATCGTGCCCTGGGGCCCGGGCGAAGCGCGGCTCGCGCTCTACACCGGCGTGCTCGCGCTCTTCCGATCACCGAGCTGATCGTCCGGGAGTTCGCGGCTCGATCGACATCACACAGGCGCCGCCGCGGCATCTCGCCCACGCGATCGCCGGTCATGCGGCTCGCCTCGCGCGTCGATCCACGAGACCTCCGTCGACGCCCCGCGCCTCCCGGCGTACACCCGAAGCTCGACGACATGCCTCTGCGATCGTGCGAGCTTCGCCTGAGTAAAGCGCTCCGTCGCATCGTCGCGCTCGCGCTCGCGCCGGTCCCGCTGGCCGCGGCGTGCCACGGTGCCGGTGAATCCGATCCGCACGCCGACGCTTCCGTCGATCCCCCCGACGCGACCTCGGAGCAGCTCCCGGACGCCTCCCTCGATCAAGCCTCCGACACAACATCTCCCGATGTCGACGAGGCCTCGTGCGCACCGACGTCGTTCGACGGCGGCGGTCTCGACGACGGCGCCGACGGCTGCTCCGACTTCTGGCTCCTGCCGTGCGGCGTCACCAAGGCCTCGTTGCTCAGCGCCTGTTTCCCCAGCGGGAGCATCTGCAAAGAGAGCTGCGGAGACGGCGGCCTCTTCTATTGCCAGCTCGCCTCGGTCACGTGCACGGGCGACGGCGTGCTCGATCCCGATGCCGCCGCCGTCGTCGAGTGCGTGCGTTGCGCCGTCGGCGGCGGCCGGCGCCCGCGCGGGCTCTGCGACGTCGAGGCGCCGCGATCGAATCCCCTCGGCGATTGCTTCGCATCCATGGCGCACCTCGAGTCGGCTTCGGTGCGCGCCTTCCGCGATCTGTCCGGCTGGCTCGACGACCTCGGCGCGCCGCCGTCGCTCGCGCGCGCCGCGCAGCGCGCTCGACGCGACGAGCACCGCCACGCCCGCGCCGCCGCGCGCCTCGCGCGCCGCTTCGGATCCACGCCGCCGCGCGTACGCGTGCGCCGCGTCCCCTCGCCTTCGCTCGCCGAGTTGATCGAGGACACCGCCGTCGAGGGCTGCATCGGCGAGACCTTCGGCGCGCTCCTCGCCGCGTGGCAGGCGGAGCACGCCGCCGACGCGCGCGTGCGCCGGACCATGCGCGCCATCGCGCGCGACGAGGCCCGCCACGCCGCGCTCGCCTGGGAGATCTGGCGCTGGGGCATGACGCGCCTCCCGGAAGCCGATCGCACCCACATGCGACGTGTGCTCGACGACGCCTTCCTCATGCTCGTGCACCGCGCGCCGAGCGATGTGCCGGCGATCGTGCAGCGCGTGGCGGGGCATCCTGCACCCGCCGTGGCACGACGCCTCACGCGCGCGCTCGCCGCCGTCGTCGCGCACGAAGCAGCGCGCGCGACGTGACGGTGACAGCCGTTCTCATCCGCGCATCGATCTTCTTATGATGCCCGGATGACGTTGCACGTGCGCCGCGCCGCGATCCTCACCGGGCTCGTTCTCCTGCTCCAGCTCCCGTGGATGGCGACCTCCTGCTCCAGCGCCGAAACGCATCCCGGCCCCGACGCGGGCACGGGCGCGGGCGGCAGCGGCGGCGCGGGCAGCGGCGGCAGCGTCGCCGACGCCGGCCCCGACGTGCTCATGCCTCCGCCGATCACACGCACCGAAGATGAAGCCGCGCTCGCGCCGAAGCGCGAAGCCTGCGCCTTCAAGGCCGGCGCGTGGCCCGCGGAGACGATCGGCAAGGACTACCCGGTCGGCAAAGACATCCCGATCAACCACGTGATCGTGATCATGCAGGAGAACCGATCCTTCGATCACTACCTCGGCCGGCTCGTGCCGCAGGGCTACTACAAGCCCGGCGACTTCACGACGCCGACGAGCTCGGGCTTCACGCATCACGACGAGCTCGACGTCCCGCCGGCCGGTTGGTCGAACCCCGATGGTGAAGGCGGCACCGTCGTCCCGCACCCCGACGACGAGTACTGCTACGGCGTCAACCACAGTTGGGACGCGATGCACGACGACTACGACGACGGCAAGCTCGACCACTTCGTCACGCAGAACAACCCCAACGGCCAGCGGACGTTCTTCTACCAAGACGACACCGTGATCCCCTTCTATTACGCCCTCGCGAACACCTTCGCGGTCGGGGATCGCTACTTCGCGTCGGTGCTCAGCTCCACGTGGCCGAACCGTTACTTCCTCATGGCCGGCACGTCGTTCGGCATCGGCGACAACTCGTTCGCCACCAACGACACCGCGGATCACCCGGCCCCGCAGATCTTCTCGCTCCTCGAGTCCGCGGGCCGCACGTGGAAGGACTACACCGACGGCCCGCACATGCTCGCCTTCTTCCCGTTCTTCGGGTGGCGGAGCGAGTCGCTCGCCAACTACGGCGACATCCCCTGCGCGCTGCTCGGCGACATCAAGAACAACACGCTGCCCGACGTCGCCTTCGTCATGGGCAACGAGGTGACGGCGACCTCCGACGAAGGGCCGTCCGCCTTGCCAGGCATCGGCGGGCAGCTCGTCGAGACCATCCTCCGCACGCTCTTCGCGTCGCCCGCGTGGAAGGACACGGCCGTCTTCATCACCTACGACGAGAACGGCGGCCTCGCCGACCACGTCCCGCCTCCGCCCGCGTGTAAGCCCGACGATCTCACGCCCCACGACGGCAAGAACAACCCGCTCCCCGGCGCCTTCGATCGGTACGGCTTCCGCGTCCCCTTCATCGTGGTCTCCCCCTACGCGCGCGCCCACTTCGCATCGCACACCGTGCACGATCACACGGCCATCACGCGCTTCATCGAGGCCCGCTTCGGCCTCCCCGCGCTGAGCGCCCGCGACGCCAACGCCACGCCGCCGATGGAGATGTTCGACTTCGAGAACCCGCCCTTCATGACCCCGCCGGACCTCAAGGCCCACACCGAGGTCCCTCAAGCCATCCTCGATCAGTGCGGCCAGAAGCTCGCGCCGCTGACCTGCTCGCACTGAAGCGCGCAGGCGCTCGACCTCCTTTTCGTCCCTCGACCGCAATCCGCTCGACACCTCCGCCGGGCTCCGGCGAAATGGCGTCGTGCGCGCTGATTCGCTCGACATCGCGGTGATAGGGCTCGGCACCGCGGGCGGCGCGGCGGCGCTCTTCCTCGCCCGGGAAGGCCATCGCGTCACGCTCTTCGAGCGCGTCCCCGAGCCTTCCGCCGTGGGGGCCGGCATCATGCTCCAGCCCACCGGGCAGTACGTCCTGGCTCGGCTCGGTCTGCTCGATCACGTGCTCGCGCGGGGCGCCCGCGTGGAGAGCCTGCGCGCCGAGACGACGCGCGGCCGCGTCCTCTTCGACCTCTCCTACGCCGACATGGGCCCGGACGTGATCGGCATCGGCCTGCACCGCGGCGTGCTCTTCGAGACGCTCTTCGGCGCCGTCCGCCGCGAGCCCGTGCGTCTCGAGCTCGGCGTGGCCATCGAGTCCATCAGCCCGGCCCAGAGCGGCAAACGCACCCTGACCGACGCGCACGGAGAGACGCGCGGCCCCTACGATCTCGTGGTCATCGCCGACGGCGCGCGCTCGCACCTCGCCGCGGAGGACGGGCCGCAGAAGCGCGTCGCGCACTACCCGTGGGGCGCGCTGTGGTTCGTGGGTCGCGACGCGGAGGGAAGCTCCACGTTGCGCCAAGTCGTGCGCTCGACGCAACGCATGGTCGGCCTCCTGCCCACGGGCCTCGGCCCCGGCGACGCGCGCACACCGCTCGTGAGCTTGTTCTACAGCCTGCCGGTGGCGAGCTTCGCGCGCTGGCACGAGGGCTTCGACACCTGGAAGGAAGAAGTCGCGACGCTCGCGCCGCGCGCCGCGCCGGTGCTCGCGCAGATCGAGCGACCGGATCAGGTCCTGTTCGCCGCCTACCACGACGTGGTGATGCGCCGCTGGGACGCCGAAGCCCTCGTGCACATCGGCGACGCCGCGCACGCCACCAGCCCGCAGCTCGGTCAAGGCGCGAACCTCGCGCTGGTCGACGCGATGATCCTCGCCGACTGCCTGCGCGCGTCCCCCTCCGTGCGCGAAGCGCTCCCGATCTACTCGCAGCGAAGGCGCCCGCACCTCGGGTTCTACCAGCTCGCATCGCGGTGGCTGACGCCGCTGTTTCAATCGAGCTTCGGTGCGCTCGGGCTCCTGCGGGACTGGTTCATGCCGCTCGCAGGGCGGATCCCGCCCGTGCAGCGGCTCATGGTCCAGAGCATGACGGGCACCGTCCAAGGCTTGTTGCGCGCGCCGCTTTCGTTGCCGGCGCCGCAGAAGCCCGCCGAGCTGATGGCGTCCAGCGCCACGCCCGCTCCGTGATGCCGCGGCGAGCGGGGCTCACTCTTGTGGATCGTGCTGAAACACGGGTGACAGCGAGAACTGTCCACTCATCGGGTCGAGCGTGCCCGCGATGGAGAACGTGCTGAAGACACCGTCATCGTCCACATCCCCCCGGGCGGTGACCTCGAAGCCCATCGGTCCGGGATCCGGCCCGCCGAGCGCCGGTGCGAGATATCCCGAGCCGGCGTGATACTGATACTGACAACGGATGGGCTTCGTGAGCGCCGGACCGACACCCAAGCAGGCAAAGCCGCTCACGGGAGAGCCCGAGAAGAAGTCCTGGTCGAGCTGGAACTGGTGGTTGGGCTGGAAGCACGTGCCCGCAGGGGGCAGAAACGGTACTGGCTTGGAGCTCTCGCACAGCGCGCCTTTGCTCTGAAACGCCGTGATGGCGGCCTGCGCGATCAACATGAGGTTTGCCGGCGCCTCCATGCCACAGGGGCAATTGCAGCTCTCGGTGCCGATGGTGCCGTCGGCGAGAAGCTCGTCCTGACACATCGGGCCCCCCGCATCCTTTCCGCCAACACCGGCGCTGCCACCGTTGCCACCGCCGCCGCCGCTGGAGCTGCTGCCGGTGGCGCTGTCACCGCCGCTGCCGCCGGCCGGCGATATCACGGAGCCTTGGCAACCCAGCGCGAAGAGGAGCCAGAGGGTCAACGACCAAACATCCCAAGCCTGTCTCATGCGGTGCGCTTCCTGCACCGTACATGCCTCCGACGAGGATCGGTCCTGGCCGACGCGCGCGTGCTCGCGTTGCCCGAAATGGTCATCGCTCGCGTTCGGCGGTGACGGTTTTGGGCACTCGCCACGGCGAGCAGAGATCTTGCGCAGCGGTGGGAACCGGAGAAAGGTCCTCTCATGAAGCTGCCGTTCCATGCCTCTCTCCTCGCCGTCCTCGCGCTCGTCCCGATGGCCGCGGCGTGCGGCGGCAAGGTGGTCATCGAGGGCGCGTCGAGCGACCAGGAAGTCGACGTCCCCACGCTCTGCGCGATGCACTGCGCGGCGGTCGCCGCCGCCGGGTGCCCGTTCCCGAACCAGGAGCTTTGCTCCAAGAGCTGCACCACGCTGGTCGGCTACGCGGGGAAGTGCGCCCCCGCTTCGATCGCCGTGCTCGAGTGCTTGGCGAACGCCTCCGCGGAACAGCTCTGCGGCACGGCGGGCTGCGAGGAGGAGCTGGCGCAACGCGAGGCGTGTGTATACCCGCCCGGCGGCTGCTCCACGAGTGACTGCAAGGGCACCTCCGAGAACGAGCACTGCACGAAGACCTGCGGTGCGAACGTCTACGAGACCACCTGCACCGGCTCGACGGGGAGCTGGTCGTGCACCTGCATCGCGAACGGGTCCACGGCCGGCACCTGCACCGACACGGAGACGGCGGATGGCCGTTGCTGCGACGGCACCTTCGCGGATCTGTGAGCGCCGAAGGTCCCGGGCGTCCGCGCACGGGCGCGGTCCACGAAGACGGCCGACTTCGTGCCCCACCTTCACATTTCTCCTTGACCCGCTTCATCCCGCCTCGAACCCTTCATGCATGCAAAACGCATCCATGAAGACCCCAATCCCGCGCTGCATCGACCTTGGGCTGTATGCGGAGCGGGCCATGGGGAAGTTCCCGCAGAACCCCTCTCTAACCGGCTACCAAAAGAAGATGGGTGAGATCACATCCACCCTCGACAAGACCAACCAAGCTTACGAGGCGTCGCTCCTCACCATCGTCCAGACCCGCGTCGACGTGAAGTTTGCCGATTACTTCAGCGATACGGAGATCAAACAGCTCCTTCGCCGTGCCGCGCTGACCGATGGCAAAGCGGGTGGGCCGCTCTTCAAGGCCATTGCGCCGGAGGGGCAGTCGCCGCTCATCAGGCCGTTTGGGCAGAAGCAGGTCGATGTCTTGATCGACATCGAGGGCACCCTCCGCGCGCTCGCCGCCACCTGGCCGGCCGCGGCCCAGGAGGAAGCGGTCGTGAAGGGACTCCGCACCTCCTACGAGGTCGCGCTCAAGAGCCGGGCGGATGCGTGGCAGAACGCGCGCAACCTGCGGGCGGCGCGGAACCTCGCGAAGCTTGCGTTCGTGAAGGGCTACACCGAGGTATCGCTCGGCGTCAAAGCGCTCTTCCTCGATGACAAGAACATCATCGAGCTCCTCTTCGACGAGGTGGAGAGCGACATCGAAAAGGACCTCGGCGAAGAAGAAGAGCCCGAGAATCCCCAAGGCCCCACGCCGGCCTGATCGCGCTCGATCCCAAGCGCCCTCGATCCCTTCGCGAGCGCCACCGACGCACCACCGCAACCTTCGATCGATCGCACCGTCCTCAAGCCGCGAGCACCACGAGGCTTGCTGGGCCGGGTACGAGCTGCGGTACCCGTTCATCCCACTGGTGCGCGCGCTCGAAGACGTGGCGCGCCAGGCCCATCTCCAGGAGCACACGGCCCGTCGCGAGGTGGACGGCAGGTGGATCCTGCCCTTCGTCGTGGGCCTCGGGCACGCCATTGCCGCTGATCACCGCGTGCGCCGCGGCGAGGGCCACCTCGACGTCGGCGACGGTGAGATCGATCGAGGCCACCAGCGCCCGCGCCGCATGGTCTTCGCGTTCGAGCCAGTCGCCGGCGAGCCGGGCGAGCACGTGCAGCGACGCGGCCAGGGCCTCCGGCGATTCGGCGTCGCCCAGCGCGGGGGCGAGTCGGGCGTGTTCGGCCTTGTCACCCTCGGCGAGCACGCTGATCGCGAGGATCAGATCGTCGCGCGCGCACATCGCCGCGTCCCTCGCGCGCGCCGATCGCCGGCTCGGCGTGCCCATGCCTTCGCTGGGCGCCTCCTGTCTCTCCTTCGCCTCCCAGAGATCCCAGACACACTCGAGCATCCAGGCGAAGCGGGTGCGACCGTAGCGGCGGACGAGCCGGGGGTAGCGCGCGAGCGCGTCCTCGATGAGCGGGAGCCAGCCGAGCGCCTCGGCGAGGACGGCGGCCCCCTCGGCGGAGGCGCCGGCCGCGCTGCAGTGCGCGCGCGTGAACTGCTTGCGGAAGGCTTGGCGCTGCACGTTCGTGAGCGGGGGAGCAGCGGCGAGGAAAGCGCCTATGAGGGAGCGCTCGGGCGCCGCTGTGCTCGCAAAGGACGCCCGCGCGCTGCTCGTAGGAATGCCCATGCATGGTTTCATCGGGCGCGATGCGATCAGCGCAAGTGGCGTTGGATGAGCGTCGGCTCTCCGCCCGCCATGGGGCGCGCATCGACGGCGATCGCCCGACGGAGCCTGCGCAGCACCTCGACGTGGATGGGTGTGCATGAGCAGCGCGGGGCCGAGCCCTGCGCTCGTGTGGGTCGTCGAGGACAGGCAGGAGAAGCGGAAGGAGCGCCCCCCGCCACGCGTCGGGCCTCGCTTCGTCACGCCGCTCGCAGCGCCGGCCCCGCGGCGCGCGGCAGCCGGAGCGTGAACGTCGTTCCGCGGCCGGGCGCGCTGTCGAGCCCGATGCTCCCGCCGTGGGACTCCGCGGCGCCGCGCACCAGGGTCAGCCCGAGGCCCCAGCCGGCGGTGCCGGCGCTCGCAGCGCGCGTGAACGGCTCGAACAACGTGGCCTGCTTGTCTTCCGGGATGGGCGTGCCCTCGTTGTGCACGGCCACCTCGACGCCGTCGTTCCGGTACGCCACGCAGACGTCGACGGGCACGTCGGTCGCCCCGTACTTGAGCGCGTTCGCGACCAGGTTCCAGATCGCGCGCCGCAGCACCGCGCCGTCCCACACGCCGCGCACCTCCTCGTCCACGCGGGTGACGACGCGGCCGGGGTGATCCGCCGAGAGCTCGTTCGCCACGTCGCGGGCGATCGCCCCGAGGTCGTGCTCTGCGAGCGCCAGCGGCAGCCGCTTTCCGGCGTGGATCTGCTCGACATCGAGCAGGTCGGCCACCATGCGGTCGGCCCGATCCAGGTTGCGCAGGACGATGGCGACGCGCTTCTTCTGGTCCGGCGAGCCCGCGGCCTTGGGATCGTCGAGCAGCATGGCGGCCATCCGCGCCGCCGCGAGTGGGCCGCGGAGATCGTGCGCCAGGACCGCGACGAACTGCGAACGGAGCGCCCGCTCGGCGCGCAGCGCCTCGATCCGCTCGAGCACCTCGGCATAGAGCCGGGCGTTGTCGAGGTGGAGCGCGAGACCCTCGCCGATCGCCTCGATCCGCCGGATCTCGCGCGCGCTGAACGTGCGTGTCGCGCGCATGCCGACGTAGATCACGCCGAGCAGCATCCGCTGCTGAGGTAAGCGGATGCCCAGCACCGCGTGGATGCCGCTGTGCCGCAGCTCGTCGGGCACCTCGAGCGCGCTCGTCTCCACGTCGCGCATCGCCGTGGGCTCCGCACGCGAGGCGATGGTGCCCACGAAGGACGACTCGTCGACCCGCCGCGCGTAGCGCGCGAACGGCTCCTCGACCGCGCCCACGGAGGCGCTCATCACGAGCTCCCCGGTCTTCGCGTCGTGGAGCAGGAGCGCCGCCGTGTCGGCGCCCGTCGCTTCCATGACGATCGCCAGGGCCCGATGCAGGCGCTCGGGGCCGAGCGGGAGCAGACCGTCGAGCGGCTCGTTGAAGGACTCGTAGAGCACCCGAAGGTAGCGCTTCTCCGTTTGCTCGTCCTCCTGCAGGTACTCGGCAAACGCGCGCGTGATGGTGATGCCGGCAGCGTGGAGATCGGCGACGAGGCGATCGAGCCCCCCGACGTCCAGCCGGCTCTCCGCGGGCGCGGTCGACCAGGCGCGGAGGATCACGCGCTCGAGGATGGCGATCTCTTCGAGCATCTCGTCGAGCTCGAAGCCGGCACGCAGGCGCGAGGAGAGGTGGGACTGGACGAGCTCCGCCTGCTCGTGGCGGCGCGCGGCCTCGTCTCCCGGGCGGACGATGGCCGCCACGAATTTGGGCATGACGTTCATCAGCGCCGGCCGCGACAGCCCGCGGGCCGAGGCCGCCCGCTGCGCCTCTACGGCCCAAGCGTCGAGGATGTCGGTCTGATGCGCAGCTAGACTCTGCTCGACCGTTGGTATTTCCCCCATGTCCCAAGCATAGCGCAGCGGCTGCGCTGCCACCGGGTCGGCACTACATCCACCGGGTCGGTCCCACGGAGATCGCCGGTGAAGCACGACTACCCAGCCCAGCTCGCCGCCCGCGTCCACGAGCGGTGGAACGCGGTGAGTGACACGCCGTCGGACGTGGTCGATCCGCCGGCCGGGGGGCTGCCCGATCGGGAGGCGCTCGAGCTGCTGTTCTCCGTCGTGTACCAGGCGAGCTTGCTGCGCGAGGAGGAACGGCCCGTGACCTTCCGTCTCATCCTCGCCGAGCCGACGGCCTTTCCGGCGGAGGCCGGCCCGCCGTTGGGGCTGCACCGGCTGCTCTTCACGCAGAGCCGCCGGCTCGGCACGGCGGAGCTGCGGCGCCTGTCGCCCGCCGTGAGCTACCACCGCGCGCTCATCGGCGTGCGCGCCGACGGGCAAGGCGAGTTCGAGATCTGGGGCATCGTCTACTCCGGGCCGCAGTGGCTGCACGCGGCACAGGGAGGGCGGCCGGCGTCGTCGAGACTGCCTCCATCGTCGCTCGTCGTGCGGGTGACGGGGCCGGGGCTCGTCGCGGTGGCCCGGGGCGGCGCCACGCTGTGCGCGCTGCACGCCGGGAGGCTCGGCGGCTCCGCGATGGACGTGTTCGGCTCCCGCTGGCTGGCCAACGCGTTCATGGATCTCCGCGCCGAGCTCACGGCGCTGCACATCGCCGAGCGCAGCCGCGCCCCCGCGCCGTGGGCGGCGCTCGATGCAGAAGTGATCGCGCTCGTGGCGCCGCAGATGCTCAAGCGCCTCGTGACGACCATCCTGCGGACGCGCCACGGCGGCATCCTGCTCCTGGTCCCGTCGAACGGCGCCGGCGCGTCGGCCGGACGGCACGCGCTCCTGCGCATCAAGTACCAGTTCTGCGAGGAAGAGCCGCGCCGGCGCTACCGCACGCTCATCGTCGCGAAGCTGCGCGCGCTCGCGTCGGTGGCACGGCGGACTCCCTCGGCCGCCGACCTGCGCCGCGAGGCGGAGCTGTTCGCCGCCGACGAGGCTCTGCTGGAGCTGTCGAGCCTCATCGCCGCGCTGGCCAACGTGGACGGCGCCGTGGTGCTGACGCTGCGCTTCGAGCTGCTCGGCTTCGGCTGCGAGATCGGCGGCGACCTGGGCGACGTGACCAGCGTGCGCCGGGCCCTGGACCTGGAGGGCACGCGCTGGATCGAGGAGACGACCGAGACCGTCGGCACCCGGCACCGCGCCGCCTACCGGCTCTGCCAGCGGCTCCCCGAAGCCGTGGCCATCGTCGTCTCCCAGGACGGGAGCGTGCGCTTCGTGGCCAACAAGGACGGGGTGGTGACGTACTGGGATCAGCTCGTCGATCTGCCGGAGGCATGAGCCGTGAACGAGCACGTGCGCGGAGACGGCAAACGAAGCACCACCGGCGCTCCCTCTCGGCGACGCGCGCGTGGCTTCGGGGACGCGGTTACCAGGGGATCTTGCCCATCGTGGCGTGCGTGAAGGTTCCCGTCGGTCCGTCCGCGCCGAGCAACGCGACGCGCACCGCCTCGGCCGCGCCCTCTTCGAGCGTCTCCGTGCCCGCGTAGTCGTTGAGGTTGGTCTTGGTGTAGCCCGGCGAGACGGCGTTGACCTTGATGTTCGTCGACTCGAGCTCGATCGCCATCGCGACCGTCATCGCGTTGAGCGCCGTCTTGGACGCCGAGTACGTGGGGCCGAAGAACAAGCGATAGGGGTTCTTCGGATCCAAGGCCATCGCCAGCGAGCCCAGAGCGCTCGACACGTTGACGATGCTGGCCTGCGGCGCCTCGCGCAGGAGCGGCAGCATCGCCTGGTAGACGGCGAGGACGCCGAACACGTTGGTCTCCCACACCGCGCGCACCTCCTCGAGCGACACGTTGCTCGGGAGGGTCGACTTCCCATGTTCGGCGAGCGTCTGGCCGGGACGCCGAGTCGTGTGCGAGATGGCCGCGTTGTTGACGAGCACGTCGAGGCGGCCGAGCTCGGCGCGGATGCGCGTGGCGGCGGCGGCGATCGAAGCACCATCCGTCACGTCGAGCTGAACGGCGCGAGCGTCGCCGTCGATGGTCTTCGCCGCCTCCTCGCCCCGCGCGAAGTTGCGCGAGCCGACGAGGACGGTGAACCCCTTCGCGGCCAGCTCCTTCGCGATTTGAAAGCCGATCCCTTGATTGGCCCCGGTGACCAGGGCGACGCGTTTATCGTGCATGGCTGCGTTCCTTTCCGCGGACGATGGTGGTCGTGTTCACGCGGCGAACCATGCGACCGGCGCTCGGGCGTAACCAGATGCTGGGAGTACCTGGCTTCGGCGTCGTGGATCGCGGAAGCTCGGGGCATGGACCTTCGAGAAGTCGCGGGGTTTCTTCGAGCGCGGAGGGAGCGGCTCAAGCCCGGCGAGAGGGGCCTCTCGTCGCTCGGTCGCCGGAGAACACCCGGGCTGCGCCGCGACGAGGTGGCCGACCTCGCGGGGATCTCGACCGAGTACTACACGCAGCTCGAGCAAGCGCGCGGGCGTCAGCCGTCGCGCGCCGTGCTGGAGAGGATCGCCGAAGCCCTCGGCCTGACGCGCCACGAGCGCGCCGTGCTCTTCGAGCTCGCGGGGATCGCGACCGCCTATCCCGAGCGGCCGATCGCGACGCCGGGACCGGGCGTGCTGCACATCCTCGAGCGCCTGCCCGACGCGGTGGTGACCGTGCACGACGCGAAGCAGGATGTGATCGCGTGGAACCCGTTCGCGACGGCCCTGTTCGGAGACATGGCCGCGCTCCCCGCTCCGCGCCGCAACCTCGCGCGGCGCTTCTTCCTCCCGCGCCCCGGCGAGCCGCCGCACTTCGGGCTCACCGGGGGCGAGCGATACGGGCTCTACCTGGTGGCGAAGATCCGCCAGGCAGCGAGCCGGTACCCGAAGGATCCGGACACGCGCCGCTTGATCGACGACCTGATGCCGAGCGAGAGCTTCCGCGCGCTGTGGGACGAGAGCGATGCCAGGTACACGCCCGAGCGCCACATGGTGAAGACGACGGACCACCCGCGCGTCGGCAGGATCGAGCTCGACTGCGTGGCCCTCTACGTGCCCGAGGATGACCAAGAGATCGTCATGCTCACGGCGAAGCCGGGCTCGGTCTCGGCCGCGCGCCTGCGTGCCCTGAGCGCGACGTAGCCGGCCCCTTCGAGGATCCTCGCAGCGCACCGCGCGGGCGCGACGGCGCCGGGGCAGCGTTCGTGCCGCCGAGGATGCCTTCCGCGGGCCGCGAGCGCGGCGCGGGTGCGGAGGTCGTCGCCCTCCGTGGTCCGACGGTGACGCAACGCTGCTTCAGGGCCCGCGGCGCTTCGGCGAGCCCGCTGCAGCGCTGCATCGGTGCTGTCCGGTTTTCGGCAACCCCGCTGCGGCTGCCGCAGCAGCCTTGCCAAAAGTCGGCGAGGGCGCTGCGGCCGATGCCGCGGGCGTGTCCAACGGTCGGCCGAGGGCGCTGCAGCGTTGCAGGAGCCTCGCCGAAAGTTGGCGAGCGTGCTGCACCTGCCGCAGCAGGCCTGTCCGGCGACCGGCGGAGCGTGCGGCGCCGCTTGCAGGGGCCTCGCCGACTTTTGGCGAGCCTGCTGCAACGCTGCACCGGGCTCGCCGACGCGCCGCGGACCGTGAAGCACCGCGGATCGGGCGGATCGCGTCAGCCGGACGGCGGCGATGCAGTGCCGGTGAACAGCTCCGCGGCCGTCGTCCCCAGTGCTTCCGCGAGCTTGCAGAGGGTGCGGACGGTGAGGTTCTGCTCGCCGCGCTCGATGCGGGCGACGTTCGACTGCTGCATCTCGGCCTTCTCCGCGAGCTCCTTCTGCGTGAGCCCCAGCGCTCGGCGGCGCTCGAAAACGCGGAGCCCGATCTGGGTGAGGAGGAGGTCGGCGTCTTCGGCCACTATCTTCTTGCGGGGGATGGCTTATGCCGTATATGGTCTAAGCGATGGTCCCCGCTGTGTCCGACGAGGCACGCGCGACCACGCAAAGCGCCACCCGTGGGAGCTGCAACTCCCCGGGTGACTCGCCGAAACCCCACGAGAACTGAGGTTCCGACATGCCCGAGGTACACCAAGCCCCCTCGGGCGGCAAAGGCGGAGATCCGCCTGCCGCCCTCTATGCGCTTCGCCGTTTCGTCGAGTCCGCCGCCGAGCTGCGCGACGCCTGGAGCGACGCGCTCGAAGGCCCGGCGTATCCGCGATCGCTGCCGCCGTTCGGCAGGCTCGTGCGCGACGTCTCGACGTGGCTCGAAGCGATCGAGCAGCGCCCGATGGAGCCCAGCGGCGCGCCGTTCGTCCTCGACTTCACCGATCGCGCATCCGTGCGCGCGTGGCTCGCCGATCTGCGCACCCAGATCGACGACACCGTGGGCGCCGCCGAAGACGCGACGCGGCCACCGAGCCGGCGCGCGCTCGGCCGGGCGACGGCGCGGTCGGCGGTCTTCCAAGCGCGGCATGCGATCGAGCAGATCCTCCGCGCCGGGGAGCGAGGCGCGTCAGCGATCGCCGCGCCCTGATCCCCGCGCCCCCACGCGCACGAATGCCGCAAG
Organism: Minicystis rosea; assembly: GCA_001931535.1. GTDB lineage: Bacteria > Myxococcota_A > Polyangia > Polyangiales > Polyangiaceae > Minicystis > Minicystis rosea. The sequence goes on along the minus strand of CP016211.1, from coordinate 14,458,654 downwards.
ACGCACCGCACCACTGCGAGCCAACTCACGTTCCTGGAATCAGGAGTGACTTCAAACACTTCCCTCAGGCGCACGGTTCGACGAAGGTAGGTATCGGACCGGAGGCCGTCCGCGGTGCGCGCGGACACGCGTCGGCTCCTTCGGGCACGCGAGGTAGCCAGGGATGTTCAAGGTCAACCGTCACATCGGTCGCGTGATCGAGGCGCGCATCTTCCGCCTCGCGGACGTGGAGGCCGTGGCGCGCTACGGCGTCGCCCTCGGCCGCGCCATCGAGAAGACCGATCGGCCCGTGCTCTGCGCCGATCACCGCCCCGTCGCGATCTACGCGCCCCCGGTCGCCGATCAGCTCGTCGCCATGTTCACCGATCTGAACAAGCACTGGGAGCGCGTGGCCATCCTCGTCGCCAACACCAACGCGACGCTGGCCATGCAGCTCCAGCGCATCGTCCGCTCGTCGAACAACCCCTCGCGCCGCGTGTTCTTCGACGCCGACGAAGCGCGCAACTTCCTCGGCGAGACGCTCGACGCCCAGGAGCGCGCGCGCGTCGCGACGTTCCTCACCGAGAAGGACAGCCCGCCGGATTCCTCGGGCGGCGGCCGGCGCCCGCTCGGCAAGCCCTGAGCGCGCCACCAGCGCCGCTGACGGCGAGCGGGATCCACGATCGACACCGTCGCGCCGCTCAATCCGAGGAGCCGCCGCACTTGTTCGGCTCGCTCCAGCCGCAGGTCTCCGGGATGCTGCAGTGCCCGCAGTCGAGCACCTGGCCGCAACCGTCGCTGAGCAAGCCGCAGTTCGCGCCGAGCGCCGCGCAGGTCTTGGGCACGCAGAGGCCGCAGACGCCGGGCTTCCCGCCGCCGCCGCAGATCTCGGGCGCCGCGCAGGTGCCGCAGTCGAGGAGGCTGCCGCAGCCGTCGGTGTGGAGGCCGCAGCTCGCGCCGAGATCCGCGCAGGTGGCGCACACCTCGCCGCCGCCGCCGCAGACGCCGGGCGTGCCGCCGCCGCCGCAGGTCAGACCAGGGGGACAGGTGCCGCAGAAGACGACGCCGCCGTCACCGTCGCCGACCGGGCCGCAGTACACGCCGTGATCCACGCAGATCTGCGGGAAGCCCAGCGGGCCGCAAACGTTGGGCGTGCCTCCGCCGCCGCAGACCAGACCGGGAGGACAGGTGCCGCAGTCGACGATGCCACCGAGGCCGTCGCCGACCGCGCCGCAGTTCGCGCCGAGCGCCATGCAGATCTTCGGCCCGCTCGACGCGCCGCAGACGTTGGGCGTGCCGCCGCCGCCGCAGGTCTGACTGGGGGGACAGGCGCCGCAATCGACGATGCCGCCGCAACCGTCGCTGATGAGGCCGCAGCTCGCGCCGACGTTCGCGCACGTGAGCGGGCTCGTGCACGACCCGCCGTCGCCACCGCTGTCGATCATCGAGCTGCCGCCGTCGATCACCGAGCCGCCGCCGCCGACGCCAACCATGGAGCCGCCGCCGTTGCCGGAGCTCGAAGCGCTCGACGTGTCCGCGTTGCCGCTGCTGGTCTGCACGACGGAGTTGCCGCACGCGACGGCGGTACCCGCCACGACGAGAGAGAGGAACGCCCAGAGGTGCCGCACGCGCAGAGGCTACGCCCCGCGCAGAGGCCGACACAAGACCGGGGGCCTCGAGACGGAAGACGCCGGCGCGCGACGGGTATCCGCAGGCCGGAGGCCCCGGCGAAGAAGGCGACTGCGGCCTGAGCACGCTGCGGTGGCCACGCAGCCAATCTGGGGGCGCGCGGACGATCACGGAAGAAGGGCCTCGTGCAGCGGTTACGCACGTGCAGCAACGTCAGCAGCCGCGAGCGCCAGCGAGCGGACCCCAGCAACCACGACAGGGCCGCAATCCACGCGGTTCGGCCACGGCAACGACGCCAGCGCTTCGACGAAGCAACGGCAGCAGCCGCGCACGAAGTAAGCGGGCCCCAGCAACCACGACAGGGCCGCAACCCACGCGGTTCGAAGCAGTGATGACGATGGTGCTTCGAGAGGCGTCAGCGCGGCGAGGGCCGGCGCCCGCTCCCTGCGGTCGCGGCTGCTGCCGATGCCATCACCCCACGCGCACGTGCAGCAACGGCAGCAGCCGCGAGCAGGCCCCACGCGCACGTGCAGCAACGGCAGCAGCCGCGAGCGCCAGCGAGCGGACCCCAGCAACCACGACGCGGCCGCAATCCACGCGGTTCGGCTACGGCAACGACGCCAGCGCTTCGACGAAGCAACGGCAGCAGCCGCGCACGAAGTAAGCGGGCCCCAGCAACCACGACAGGGCCGCAACCCACGCGGTTCGAAGCCGTGATGACGCAAGCCCCGAGCGCGCCGTGGCGCCCGCTCAATCCGCCGAGCCGCCGCCGCACTTGTTCGGCTCGCCGCCGCCGCCGCAGGTCTGCGGTGGGGTGCAGGTGCCGCAGTCGAGAACGCCGCCGCAGCCGTCGGTGTGGAGGCCGCAGCTCGCGCCGAAGTCCGCGCAGGTGGAGCACACGTCGCCACCGCCGCCGCAGACGTTGGTGTCGTCACCGCCGCCGCATGTCTGGGGGAACGGGCAGGTGCCGCAGAAGACGATGCCGCCGTCGCCGTCGCCGATCGAGCCGCAGTTCTTGCCAAAGAGCACGCAGGCCTGCGGCGCGCCGCAGACGCTGGGCGTGCCGCCGCCGCCGCAGGTCTGACCGGGGGGACAGGTGCCGCAATCGACGACGTTGCCGCAACCGTCGTCGATGGGGCCGCAGCTCGCGCCGGCGTTCGCGCACGTGAGCGGGCTCGTGCACGCCGCGCCGTCGCCGCCGTCGACGCCGACCATCGGGCCGCCGTCGATCATCGCGTCGCCGCCGTCGATCACCGAGCCGCCGCCGCCGACGCCGCCGCCGACGCCGACGCCGACCATGGATCCGCCGCCGTTGCCGGAGCTCGAAGCGCTCGACGTGTCCGCGTTGCCGCTGCTGGTCTGCACGACGGAGTTGCCGCACGCGACAGCGGTGCCCACCACGACGAGAGAGGAGAGGAACGCCCAGAGGTGCCGCACGCGCAGAGGCTACGCCCCGCGCAGAGGCCGATACAAGACCGGGGGACGCCGGCGAGCGCCGCGTATCCGCAGGCCCGTGAGAGGTGTTCGCTGCTTCAGGCGCGGCGGCGCGTGGCGCGCGCGCGGTACGCGCTCGGGGCGACGCCCGCGAAGGCGTGGAAGGCGCGCGCGAAGTGGCTCTGGTCGTAGAATCCTGCCTCGAGCGCGATGTCGACGAGAGGCCGCTCGGGATCACGGAGCAGCGCTTCTCGCGCGCGAGCGAGCCGGCTCGCCCGACGCACCTGACCGGGCGACGCGCCGAAGGCGGCGCGAAAGGCGCGCGCGAAATACACCGGGTGCACCCCAGCCTCGCGGGCGAGGTCGGCGATGCTCGTCTCGGCGCCGAGCTCCGACACGAGCCTGTCGCGCGCGCGCAACAGCCAGGGCGGGCTCTCCCGTCGCGGCGCTTCGACCCCGCGCACCACGAGCGCGAGGAGCTCGAGCGCGAGCGCCTCGACGAGCAGCGGTTGCGCTCGATCGCGGACGCGCATCTCGGCCTGGACCCGCGAGGCGAGCGCGCTCGCGTCGGGCCGCGCGAAGATCGACAGGCGATCGATGGCGAGGTCGCGCGCCGAAAGGAAGGGGGGATCGATCTCGAGCTCGAGGTTCACGGCACCGCGCGCGCCGATGCGATTGCCATGTGGCTCCCCCGCGGGCCTCACGACGACGGCGCCGGCCTCGCAATCGGTGGCTCTCCCGCGGTGCTTCACCTCGGCGAACGAGCCGGAGGCGAGGATCGTGATGCCGGACTTGTCGTGCGTGTGCTCGCGAAGGTTCAGGTGCGGTGGATACGCCGCCTCGGCGAACCGGAGCCCCGACGCCGACGTCTCGGCGGTCATGAACTCCAGGCGCGCGGGGAGCGGGACCGCCATGGCGCCGATGCTAACACGCGGCACGCGTCCGCCGCGCCGCGCGCGCGGTCGGGTTGCGCGCGTACCAGCGGGGTTCCGCGCGTCCAATCGTGGCCGGCGTGGAGGGACTAGCGTGGCCTCATGCCCAGCGAGAAACTCGATCTCTCCAAGTACAACACGCGCCTCGACGACAAATACGGTCACCTCACGGTGATCGACATCCCGCGCGAGGTCGCCGAGCACGAGCCGTGGTTCAACCAGACGCTCACGACCGTGAACGACTGCGTCGTCCGCCTCGGCATCATCCACGGCGAGTACCACTGGCACACGCATGATCTCGAGGACGAGCTCTTCCTGGTCCTCGATGGGCAGCTCCTCATCGACATCGACGGCCGAGATACCGTCGTGCTCGATCGTCACCTCGGGTACACCGTCCCGAGAGGCGTCCGGCATCGGACGCGAGCGCCCGAGAAGACCGTCATCCTGATGGTCGAAGCGGCGAGCGTGACGCCGACGGGCGACGTCCCCGGTGCGCGCTCATGATGGGCCCTACGCCATCGCTCGAGCACCTCCGACGACGATCTCCGTACCTCTTGGCTCTCGCCGCGGGGGCTCACCTTCTCTAGAACATCCACCGATGGCACGACGGCTCCCCGAGCACTGGAAGGACCTGGCCCTGGGCGTCGTGCTGTTCGGCGTCGCCGTCGCGATCCTCGTGACGCCGCAGGCTCCGCGGTGGATGCGCGGAGGCGTCGTCGTGCTGGGGGCCTTGGGCTCGGCCTTCCCCGTCCTCGTGCTCCTCGCGCTCGTTCCCTGGCATTTCATCGCCCGCTACCGCGGGCTCGCGCGCCGCAGCAAGACGCCCAGCGTGGTCTCGGTGGCGGACGGCATGCTGCTCGTCGAGCACGGAGAGCGGCGCGCCCGACACGCGCTCGACGCGGTCGCCCGCGCGCGGATCGCGCGCAACGCCAACTGGACCGAGTCGACGATGCTCGAGGACGCGGTGGGGCTCTTCGCTGCCAATGGGCGGGAGATGGTGCGGCTCCCCCTCTCGGCGAAGGACGTCGACGTCGTGCTGCGCGCGCTCGAGGCCCGCGGGATCCCGATCGAGCACGTCGAGGTGAGCGCCCCCGCCGTGCTCGATTGAGCGGAGGGCCTTCCCGATCGGGAAGCGACGGGCGTAGCCTCCCGCCGTGGCGAGCTTCGCTCGGACCGAAGGCAAGACAGCGCTGGTGTGGATCATCGAGCAGCGCGGGCGCATGATCTGGACGCGCGAAGGCAAGGCCGGCAGCAAGGGCCGGCTGCGCACGTACGAGCACGCGACGGAGCCGGAGGCCCGCACGGCGGAGGCGGCGATGATCGCCGCCAAGGAGGCCGAGGGCTTCGCGCTGGCCGACGCCGCCGCGGGCGTGAGCGCGCCGCTCCGTGCCTCCGCGGCGCAGGCGGGCGCGGCCCCGCTCCGTGCCTCCGCGGCGCACGCGGCCCCGCCGATCCACGACGATCCCGAAGCGCTCCGCCGCCGCGTCGTCGAGCGGCTCGCGATCGCCCCCGGCGCGTCGCCGCCCACGGTGCGCGCGATCGTGGCGGCGGTGACGGACGCGGTGAGCGCGCCGTGCACGTGGCGCCTCGCGTGCCTCGCGCTCCGCGGCGAGGCCGAGACGGTGCGCGTGGACGTGAGCTTCGTCCAGGGCAAGGGCAGCAACCCCGACGACTACGAGCACGACGGCTTCCACGTGCTCGCGGAGCTCGCCCCGTCGCCGGCCGCGGAGCTCGACGAGTACGAGGTGGTCCTCGACATCTTCGACGGGTATCGAAGGCTGACGCCGAGCGCGCTCGCGCAACGCTTCCGCCGCGCCCTCGACGATCTCGCGGAGTACGCCGAGATCGCGGACCAGCCGACGTCCGCCGTCACGCTCGCGCGCCAGGGCGACGACGCGTGACGCCGCTCGGCTCGGCGCGCCGCGCGTCGGTCTGGATCGCGCACCGGCGAGCCGGCGCCGCAAGCGGAGGCCACGAGCCTCAATCCCCCGCCTTTTTGCGTCTTTGCGCCTCTGCGCCTTTGCGTTCCTTCTCTCTTCTCTTCCCAGCTACGGCGCGCGGTACGCCGCGAGGATCTCGTCCGTGCGCCGCACCAACGCCGCATGGAGCGGCGCATAGCCGGGGTGCGCACGCGCGACGTCGAGGATGGGGCAGCGCTCGAGCCACTCGCGATCGATGAGGCCGTTCTCGAGCGCCCCCGCGATCGCCTCGATGGCGCGATCCCCGTCGTTCAAGAAGCCGAAGATCTCCGCGCGTAGCTGATACGAGAGCGCGCGCCGCCGCAGCCCGCCGCTCTTCAGGGCGGTGAAGATCTCGATGTCCGGCATCATCCCGCCCGGCAGCTTCCGGGCGCGCGCGAGCTCCAAGATCATCTGCGGGATCAACAGGCTCTTCTCGCTGTCGCCGAGCTCGAGCAGGTAAGCCTCGGCGAGCTCGTGCTGCCGGCGCCACAAGGCCATGCGCGCGCGCAGCGTCCAGAACGCGAATTTGTCGTCGCGGGCCATGAGCTTCATCATCTCGGCCTCGGACTCGTCCCAGCGCCCGAAGAGCGCGTGCAGGCGCCCGATCTCGGCCCCCACGTTGGGCGCGTCCGGATCGAGACGGATGGCCGCCTCCAAGCGACGCAGCCCATCCTCCGGCGCGCCGGCCTCCACGAGCAATCGCCCGAGCGCCGCGTGCGCATCGGCGAGGCCCGGGCTCCGCGCCACGGCCTTCTTCAGCGCGCGCACGGCCTCGGCCGGCGCCCCGGAATGGAACAACACGGTGCCCAGCGCGAGCTGCGCCTCGCCCATCTCCGGCGCGGCCTGGACCGCGCGATCGGCGATCCGATGCGCCACGTCGAAGCCGTCGCCGCCCGCGAAGAACGCGCGCCGCGTGAGCGCCACCGCGAGCCCCGAGAGGATCAGCGGATCGTCGGGCGCGAGCGCGAGCGCCTGCTCGAACAAGCCCACCGAGCGCTCCACGTGCTCGGGCCAGAACTTCCGGTACTCGTGGCGCGCGCGCAGATAGAGATCGATCGCCACCGGATCGCTCGGGGCCACGCGCTGCGCCGCCGCCGAGGCGTCGACCGTCAGCGCCGCGCTGATGGCGCGCGCCACCTCGTCGTTGATCGAGAGCACTTCCTGCTCCGGCCGATCGAAGCGCTTGGCCCAGAGCTGGAACCCGTCGGAGACGCTCACGAGCCGCGCGCTGATGCGCACGTGCCCGCGCGCGCGGCGCACCGATCCATCGACCACCACCTGCACGCCCAGCTCGCGCCCGATCTCGCGCGGATCCAGATCCGTCCCGCGGAAGCGCGCCACCGTGCCGCGCGATCGCACCTTGAGCCCGCGCGTCATCGAGAGGGCGTCGATGAGATCGTCGGTCAGCTCCTCGGCGAGGTAGTCGTCCTCGTGCGCGCCGCCATTGCGGAACGGCAGCACCGCGACCGTCTTCTCGCCCGACGGCGCAGGCGTGGGCGTGACCGCGAGCATCGCCGGCGTGCGCGGCGTGGTGAGCGTCACCTCCGTCACGGTGGCCGCGATGGTCGTCAAGTCGCTGACGATCTGCGCCATCGACGCGGGCCGATCGTGCCGCTCGCGCGCGAGGCAGCGGAGCGTCAGCTCGGCGCAGGCCGCGGGGAGGCTCGGCTTCTTGGTGCGCGGATCGGGCGGCGGCCCGTGCAGGCGCGCCGACGCCACCACGATCGGCGAGTCGCCCGGCCACACGCGCGCGCCCGTGAACAGCTCGAACAGGAGCGCGCCGAACGCGTAGATGTCCGCGCGCGCGTCGATGTCGGCGCGGCCCTCCACCTGCTCCGGCGCCATGTACGCCGGCGTGCCGAGGAGCATGCCCATCGTGCTCGACGCGCCCGCGAGATCGAGGAGGCCGCGCGCGATGCCGAAGTCGGAGATCACCACGCGCCCGTCCTTGCCGATGAGCACGTTGTCGGGCTTGAGATCCCGGTGCACCACGCCCGCCGCGTGCGCGCTCATGAGCCCTTCGGCGATGGCGCGCGCGATCTCGGCGGCCCGCGCCGCGGACATGGCGCCGACGCGCGCGATCACCGCGGAGAGCGGCTCGCCGTCGACGAGCTCCATGGTGAGGAACTTCTCGCCCTCGTGCTCGCCGATGTCGAAGACGCGGGCCACGTTGTGGTGGGTCACGCGGCGCGCGAGCTTCACCTCGCGGCGGAAGCGCTCGAGGATGCCGGGCGCGTCGACGAGCTCGCGGCGCAGCACCTTGAGCGCCACCATCTCTTCGAGCTCCAGATCGCGGGCGCGGTAGACCGTGCCCATCCCGCCGGCGCCGATGAGCGAGAGGATCTCGTAGCGATGGGCCAGCACCTGCCGCTCGCCCGAGCTCGGCACGAACGCGGCGCTCGACACGGCGCCCACGCCCGTCCTCTCGGGGTGCGGCGGCCCCTCGGTCGCCGGCGCGATGAGCGTCTCGTCGAGGTGGCTTACGGGCGCGGGATCAGCCATGGCGGGCCGCCGCGGAGCTGTGGACGGTGGTCGACAACATCGGCCCCGAGGGTACTCGAAGTCTGCGCCGTCCGCCCGTCGTCGACGATCCCCCTTAACGATGTTTCACGAAACGACGACGCCACCAATACCGGCATCACCTCCGAGGTGGTGGCCGCGCCCGGTACGCTCTGCTACCCATCGCGCGATGGTCGCCGCTCGCCGCTGTTCCGCGGGCCGTCCAGCCGATGATCCTGCGGCTCCCCCAGCCCTGAGGTAACCCGATGGCGACACCCGCCGTCGACGTCCAGCGCCTCTCCAAGACCTACCGCGTCCACGAGCGCCCGCCGGGCCTCGCCGCGGCGGTTCGATCCGTCTTTCGGCGCACCTACCGCGACGTCCACGCCGTCTCCGATCTCACCTTCACCATCCAGCCGGGCGAGCGCGTCGGCTTCCTCGGCCCGAACGGCGCGGGCAAGACGACGACGCTCAAGATCCTGGCCGGCCTGCTCCACCCCACGAACGGCACGGTCACCGTCTCGGGCTTCGTCCCGCAGCGCCGCGAGCCGCGCTTCCTCGAGAGCATCACCTTGGTGATGGGCCAGAAGCAGCAGCTCCTCTGGGATCTCCCGCCCGCGGAGACCTTCGCCCTGAACCGCGCCATCTACGGCGTCCCCGAGGCCGAAGCGAAGAAGACCTTGAGCGAGCTCACCGAGCTGCTCGACATCGGCGACGTCGCCAAGAAGCCCACGCGCCAGCTCTCGCTCGGCGAGCGCATGAAATGCGAGCTCGCGGCCGCGCTCCTCCATCGCCCGCGCGTCCTCTTCCTCGACGAGCCCTCCATCGGGCTCGACGTGTCCATGCAGCTCGCGGTGCGCGACTTCATTCGTCGCTACAACGAGCAGAACGACGCCACCGTGCTGCTCACGTCCCATTACATGGATGACGTGGCCTCGCTGTGCCCGCGCGTGGTCGTCATCGACGAGGGCCGCCTGCGCTACGACGGCAACCTCGACACGCTCGCCCGATCCATCCGCCCCGACAAGCGCATCGCCCTCCGCCTCTCGCGCCCCCTCGAGCGCGAGAGCTTCGATCGGCTCGGCGCCGTGGTCGAGCACGACGCGGCCCGCGTCGTGATCCAGGTCGAGCAACCGCGCCTGCGCGAGGTCGTGGCCCACCTCCTCGAGCAGGACGGCGTCGCCGATCTCACCATCGAAGATCCCCCGCTCGAAGAGGTCATGCGCGAGCTCTTCGCCGAAGGCAGCCGCGCTCCGGCGGGGGCTCGCGATCCATGAGCGCGGCGCTTTCATCCATCGCCCGCGCGGCGCGCGCCTATCCCACGCTCCTCCGCGTCGGCCTCGCGGGCGCCGTCGCCTACCGCGCCGAGATGGTGGTCTGGATGCTCACCACCACCATGCCGCTCGTCAGCCTTGCGCTCTGGTCCGCCGTGGCCGCGACGGGCCCCGTCGGCCGCTTCGACCAGCAGCGCTTCGGCGCCTATTTCCTGGCCATGTTGGTGGTCCGGCAGCTCACGGGCTCGTGGCTCGTGTGGGCGCTCAACATGGAGATCAAGAGCGGCACCCTCTCACAGCGCCTCCTCCGTCCCATTCACCCGCTCATCAGCTACAGCGCCGAGAACCTCTCCGCCGTCCCGCTCCGCGCCCTGATATCTGCCCCCGTCGCGGTGATTGCCATTCTGGTGGTCGAGCCCGGCGCCCTCCCCCACACGCCCGGCCGCATCGCGCTCGTCCTTTGCTCCCTCGTGGGGGCTTGGGCCATCACCTTCTTCACCATGGCCTTGATCGGCGCGCTCGCCTTCTTCATCGAGAGCTCGACATCGCTCTTCGAAATCTGGCTGGTCGCCTTCGGCCTGCTCTCCGGTTACCTGGTCCCGCTCGAGCTCTTGCCGGACTGGCTCCAGCGCATCTCCAACGCGCTCCCCTTCCGCTACACCTTGGCGTTCCCCGTGGAGGCCTTGCTCGGCCTCCTCCCGCCCGGCGCGGCGCTGCACAATCTCATCATCCAATGGGCCTATGTGCTCGGCAGCGCGGTGGCCGCGCTCTTGGTGTGGCGGGCGGGCATCAAGCGATTCGCGGCCTTCGGGGGATGAAGGCCGGCGTCGGAGATCGACGCAAAGGCATGAGGGCGCGGAGACGCTGAGACGCAAAGGGGTTTGCGTATCAACGCCTCTCGCGCCCCTGCCGCGCGGATTCAGCCTCCGCTGCCGGTGCTGCTACTCGTGCCGCTGCTGCTCGTGCTGCTCACGCTGCTGCTCGAATCGGTTTTGCAGGTCTGGTTTCCCCAGCTCCCGTCCTGGCACAGAAAGACGCAGACAGAGGCCGAATCCGCGTACATGCATTCATATCCCTCGAGGGAGCACGCTCCTTTGGGAACCCCGTAGTACCCGTCGTCGGTCGGGCATCCCGTCGCCCCACCGCCCCCGCTCGTCGACGAGCCACACCCCTGGACGCCGAACCACACTGCCGCAATGACCAGCGTGACGGCAGCGTACATGAGCTTCACCCGATTACGCATGTGTCCTCCTGAGACGAGCGCGCCCGTCCACGGCCGCGCTCATCGAGCTCGGATGTCGAAGAGCCGCGGCGGCGCGATCGAGGCGCCTTCGGCGATTCAGCCTCCGCTGCCGGTGCTGCTGCTGCTCGACGAGCTCGACGTGCATCCCTGGTCCGTCCAGCCACCGTCGTGGCAGACATAGACGCTGACACAGGCCGTATCACCGTAAGCGCATTGGTATCCCTCGATGGCACAGGGGCTCACGGGCGGCTTGTAGATACCGTGGTCGGTCGGGCACCCGGTGTCTCCACCATCACCGCCTGAGCCGCCATGGCCGCCCACGCCGCCATGGCCACCCGAGCCGCCGTGGCCACCGCCGCCCGTGCTCGGCGACGACGAGCCGCACCCTTGGGCACCGACCCACGCTGTCGTCAGCGAAAGCGCGACGGCAACATACGTGAGCTTCATCCGATTAAGCATGTTGTCCTCCTGGGACGAGCGCGGTGAGGCTGTCACCACGCGCGTCAAGCTGAGGCATTCAGCCTAACCCGAATCGCTCCGCGCGGTAAGGAAGATTCACCCCAGCTCGGCTCGCCCACATGCACGCTCCTCGGCTCCGCGCGGTGAAGCGCGCGTCGAGGACGCATGAGCCGGGCGAAGCGAGGATCGATGTTCGATCCTCGCTTCGCCCGGTCATGTCATGAGCTCGGCCCAGGGCTTCAGCCCACCGCCGCCACCGGCAAGACCTCGTCCGGCCGGCCGGTCTTGGCCACCTTCCCTGCTTCGAGCAGGAACACCACGTCGGACGCCTCGCGGGCCACCTCGATGTCGTGTGTCACCACGATCTGCGTGACGCCCGTCTTGGCCACCCGGCGCAGGGTCCGCCCCACTTCCTGCTTGAGCGAGGGATCCAGCGCGCTCGTCGGCTCGTCGTAGAGCAGCACCCGCGGCTCCATGCACAGCGCCCGCGCGATGGCCACGCGCTGCTTTTGCCCGCCGGAGAGGGCCTCGGGGAAGGCGCTGATCTTCTCGCTCAAGCCGAGCTCCTCGAGCAGCTCGCGCGCTCGCTTCTCGGCGGAGGCGCGCGCCTCGCCGCGCACGCGGATGGGCGCCAGCGTGAGGTTTTCGAGCACCGAGAGGTGCGGGAACAGCTCGAACGATTGAAACACCATGCCCACCCGCCCGAGCAGGGAGCGCCCATCGCCGCCGGCGTTGATGGTGACACCGTCGATCTCGACGGAGCCGCTGTCGAAAGGATCGAGCCCCACCAGGCAGCGCAAGAGCGTGCTCTTGCCCGCGCCGCTCTTGCCGAGCACGGCCGCGACGCGGCCCGCGCCGACGTCGAGCGAGAGGCCGCGGAGCGCGGGCGCGTGCGCGCCGGGGTGACGCTTCTCCAGATCGATGACCCGAATCGCCATGTGTCCCCCTTTCACGCCGCGCGGCGGAGATGCTGCCCCATCCGGCCTTCGACCCAGCGCGACAGCTTCGCGAAGGGCAGGCTGAGCCCGAGATAGAAGATCGCCACGAGAAGCCCCAAACCCAGGTGATCGCGCATGGCGGCGGCCAGGCTCGTATACGTCTTGGTGAGCTCGGTCAGGGTCACCACCGAGATCAGCGAGCTGTCTTTGAGCAGCGCGATGAAGTCGTTGGTCGCCGGAGGGATGGCCACCCGGAACGCCTGCGGCCCAATCACGAACCGTACCGCCTGCGGCGTCGAGAGCCCCAGCGTCCGCGCCGCGTCGAGCTGCCCAGCCGGCACGCTGGCGAGGCCGGCCCGGTAGTTCTCGGCCTCGGCCGCAGCATAGTTGAGCCCCAGCGCCAGCACGCCGGCCACGAAGGGATGCAACGTGATCCCGAGCTCCGGCAGCCCGAAGTAAATCATGATGAGCTGAATCAGGAGCGGCGTGCCCCGAAAGAGCTCGATGTAGCCGGTGGCGAAGAGCCGAATCGGCAAGGGGCCATAAGCGCGCCCGAGCGAGAGGATCAACCCGAGCGTCACCGCCAGCGCCATCGAGGCCACGCTCACGGCCAGCGTCATCGCCGCGCCGCGCGCGAAGAGCCGCAGCGTCGCCGGATATCGCTCGCAGACCCGCGACCAGAAGGGCAGCGGCTTCCCCACGGCCGCGCGCCAAGCATCATAAGCTTCGTGGAGCCCGGAAGGCGGCGAAGGGCCTTTGAGCAGACGAGCGGTCTCGTCGTTCCAAATCCCCCAGCGCCCGTAGATCCGCGCCAGCGTCCCGTCGGCGGCGAGATCGTCGATGGCGTGATTGACCGCCTCCACCATGGCGGCGTCATCCTTCTTGAGCGCCACGGCATATCGAATCTCCCCGAAGGCGCCGTTCACCACCTCGAGCGCCGGATCGACGGCGCCGTAATAACGCGTGATGGGATCGTCGAGCAGGACCGCGTCGGTGCGCCCGATCCGGAGATCGTCATAGATGTCGTTCTGCCCACCTTCGTACGTCTTCACGTCGGCGCCGGCGCGCTCCAGGATCCGCTGCGCCAGCGAGTTCGGCAGCGTCCCCACGCGGCGCCCGCGCAGAGCTTCGAGCGTGCGCGGCGCCGCCGAATCACCGCGTCGCACGGTGAGCCGCTCCGCCGCCGCGTAATAGGGATGGGACAGCTCGCACGCGCGCCGCTTCTCCTCCGCGACCTCGATGCCATTCAAGGCCACGTCGAAATCGCCGCGGGCGAGCAGCTCCAGGAGGCCTTCCCACTGGCCTTGCACGGGGCGCGCGCGGGCGGCGAGCCTCTTCGCCAAGGCGTCGGCGAGGTCCACCTCGAAGCCGACGAGGTGATTCGGATCCATCGGATCCTGGAACACGTACGGCGCGCCACCTTGCGCGTCGGCACCCCAGCGCAGCTCGCCGCGGGCGTGGACGGCAGCGAGGGTATCGGGCGGCGCTTTGGCCGCGGGCTCTTCGCCGGCGCGCGCGGGCGCAGCGAGAGTGAGGAGCAGTAGAATCAAGGGAACGTAAGGCAACAGGGCCCGCTTCATTTCGTTCTTCGAGCACCTCCTACCGAGGGCGTGGCGCGCGAGCGTCCAGGCGGCCTCTCGGTCTTTGCGGTCGAGAGGCGCGACGGTACCACAAGCGTCCCCGCTGTCCATGCCTTCGCGCGGATGTATCCGCGCTGCTCACGCGCCTCGGCTCGGCCGTCGTCCGGTTGCGTCCCACGCGTCTACGCATCCGCCCGGTGCGCATGTCGCCCGCTGGTATCGCAATCGCATGTCCTCCTCCGAGAGGTCATTTCCGATGAGGGCGCACACTCCTCTGCTGCGTTCATTGCAGAGGCTGTTTCTCGATCACCACCTCACCCGCGCCCATGGCCTCCCGCTCGAAGCGCTCCGCGAGCTCCGCGCCCGCGCCGAAGCACCGCGCCTCTCGCGCCGCGCCTTCCTCGCCGGCGCCGCCGCGGGCGCCGTCGCGTACAGCCTCCCGCGCCGCGCGCGCGCCGAACGTGGCCCGACCATCGCCATCGTCGGCGCCGGAATCGCCGGCCTCTGCTGCGCGCTCCATCTCGCCGATCACGGACTCTCGTCCACCGTCTACGAAGCCTCCGGCCGCGTCGGCGGGCGCATGTTCTCCAACGTCGGTTATTTCGACGACCATCAAGTGAGCGAGTGGTGCGCCGAGCTCATCGACACCGACAACATCGTGTTGCAACGCCTCGCCGCCCGCTTCGGCCTCGCCCTCGACGACCTCAAAGCGGCGGAGGTCCCCGGCGCGGAGGAGACGTATCACTTCGATGGATCGTATTACCCGAAGGCCGAAGCCGACGCCGACTTCGCCGCCATTTACCCGATCATCGCGCTCGATCTCGCGGCCGCGGGCGACATCGCGCGGCACGACTCCATCACGCCCGCCGGCCGCGCCCTCGACTCCATCAGCGTCCACGATTGGATCGCCTCCCGCGTGCCCGGCGGTCATCGCTCGCGGCTCGGACAGCTCCTCGACACGGCCTACGTCATCCAACACGGCTCCGAGACGCGCGATCAATCGGCGCTCGACATCGTCTATTTCCTCGGCCGCCAGCCCGTGGGCGTGAACCGGCGATTCAAGCTCTTCGGCGTCTCCGACGAGCGCTATCACGTGCGCGGCGGCAACCAGCAGATCCCCGAGGCCATCGCCCGCTCGCTCGGCGGATCCATCCAGCGCGATCACCGCCTGCTCCGCATCGAGCAGACGCCCGCCGGCCGCTCGACGCTCACCTTCGCGCGCGGCCGCGGGACCGTCGAGGTCGTCGCCGATCTCGTGGTCCTCGCCCTCCCCTTCGCGGTGCTCAGGAACCTCGATTATTCTCGCGCCGGCTTCGACGCTCGCAAGACGCTCGCCATTCGGGAGCTGGGCCGCGCCCACAACGGCAAGACCCAGGTCCAATTCACCGAGCGCCTCTGGACCATGCCCGGCCCGTGGCCCGGCCGGAGCAACGGATCGAGCTATGCCGACACCGGCTATCAAAACACCTGGGAGGTGAGCCGCGCCCAATACTGTCGGAGTGGCATCCTCGTCTTCTACACGGGCGGCCCCATCACCGATGCCTTGACCACCAACGTGCCTTTCGCCACGGCCAAGACCCCCGGCGTGCTCGACGACGCCCGCACCCTGCTCCGGCGCGCCGAGCCGGTATTTCCGGGCCTCTCCGCGCTCTGCAACGGAAAGGTCACCCAATCGCTGCCGCACCTCTCCGATTTGCGCGAGGCTTCGTATTCGTACCATCGCGTCGGCCAGTATGCGGCTTTTGCTGGCCACGAAGGGGAGCGCCAGGGCAACGTGCTCTTCTGTGGCGAGCACACCTCGCTCACCCACCCGGCCCACATGGAGGGTGCGGCCCGCGAAGGCATGCGAGCGGCCCGGGACATCCTGGGTCTCCTCGCCCAGAGCGTCCCCGAGGAGCATCGATGAAACCGACATCCATGTTGATTGGCGGCCAATGGGTCGCCGCCCAGAAGACCCGAGAGCTCCGCGATCCCGCGAACGGCGAGCTCGTCGCCGTCGTCCCCGAAGCGGGCCGCACCGAAGCCGACGCCGCCGTGCGCGCCGCGCGCGCCGCCTTCGATCGTGGCCCATGGCGCCGCACCCCCGCCGTCGAACGCGCCCGCCTCCTCTTCGCGCTCGCCGCCGCCGTGCGCCAGCACCGAGAGGCCCTCGCCACGCTCGACGTGCGCACCGCGGGCAAGCCCCTCGCAGAGGCCTTGATCGACGCCGACGACGCCGCCGCCTGCTTCGATTTCTACGGCGGCCTCGCCACCAAGATCCACGGCGAGACGATGAGCGTCCCCGCCAGCTCCACGAGCATCGTCGTGCGCGAGCCCGTCGGCGTCTGCGCCCAAATCATCCCGTGGAACTACCCCCTTCTCATGGCCGCATGGAAGCTCGCGCCCGCGCTCGCGGCCGGCAACGTGTGTGTCCTCAAGCCCGCCGAGCTGACCCCGCTCTCGGCCCTCGAGCTCGGCCGCCTGGCCACCGAGGTCGGTTTTCCCGAAGGCGTGATCAACATCGTCACGGGGCCCGGCGCGGGCGCCGGCGAAGAGCTCGCCGAAAGCCGTTGGGTCGACAAAATCGCCTTCACCGGCGGCACCGTCACCGGCCGATCGGTCCTCACCGCCGCCGCCACCAACATCAAGAACATCTCTTTGGAGCTCGGCGGGAAGAATCCCAACATCGTATTTGCCGATGCCCGCTTCGAGGCCTCCGTCGTCGGCGCCGTCTTCGCCGCCTTCGCCAACCAAGGTGAGGTGTGCTCGGCCGGCTCACGCCTCCTCGTCGAGCGATCCATCCATCGTCGCTTCGTGGACGCGATGGTCGCCTACGTCCCGCGCATCAAGCTCGGTCACGGCCTCACGCCCGGCGTGAAGATGGGCCCGCTCGTCTCCGCCGCGCACCGCGAGAAGGTCGAGCGCTACATCGATGTCGGCCGCGCCGAAGGCGCCCGCCTCGTGTGCGGCGGCAAGCGCCCGAACGATCCCGCCCTCGGCCGCGGCTTCTTCCTCGAGCCCACCATCTTCGACGACGTGCGCCCCGAGATGCGCATCGCGCGCGAAGAGATCTTCGGCCCGGTGCTCAGCGTCATCCCCTTCGACACCGAAGAGGACGCCATCCGCATCGCCAACGACACCGAATACGGCCTCGCCGCCGGCATCTGGACGAGCGACGTCTTCCGCGCCCACCGCGTCTCCCACGCGGTCCGCGCCGGCATCGTCTGGGTCAATGCCTATCACCCCACCTACAACGAGATGCCTTGGGGCGGCTACAAACAGAGCGGCATCGGCCGCGAGCTCGGCCTCTATGGAATCGAGGCCTACCTCGAGACCAAACAGATCAACCTGCACCTCGACGAGGCTCCTCTCGATTGGTACTGAGCCATGGCCATCGACATCCGCACCGAGATGCCCGGGCCCAAGAGCCGCGCCCTCATGGCCGTACGGCAAGCGGAGGTAGCCCGCGGCCTCTTCCACGCGACACCGATCTTCGTCGCGCGCGCGCACGGCGCCGTCGTCGAGGACGTCGATGGCAATCGCCTCCTCGACTTCGCCTCCGGCATCGCCGTGGTGAACCTCGGCCACACGCCCGACACCGTGGTCGCCGCCGTGCGCGGCCAAGCCGAAGACCTGCTCCACGCGAGCTTCAACGTCCTCCCTTACGAGGGCTACGTCGAGCTCTGCGCCCGCCTCAATCGCCTCACGCCGGGGCTTTCCCGAAGAAGACCTTCCTCGCCAACAGCGGCGCCGAAGCCGTCGAAAACGCCGTCAAAATCGCGCGCGTCCACACCCGCCGTCAAGCCGTGCTCTCCTTCGAGCATGCCTTTCACGGCCGCACGTACATGGCCATGAGCCTGACCGGCAAGGTCAAACCCTACCGCCATGGATTCGCCCCCTTCGCCGCCGAGGTCTACCACGCCCCTTATCCCGATCTCTACCGCAGCACCGCGCCCGATCCCGCCGCCGCGTGCCTCTCCGCCGTCCGCGAGATCGTGATTCACCACATCGGCGCCGATCAGCTCGCCGCCATCGTCGTCGAGCCCGTGCTCGGCGAAGGCGGCGTCATCCCCGCGCCCGTCGCCTTCCTCCGCGGCCTCCGCGCCCTCTGCGACGAGCATGGCATCTTGCTCGTCGTCGACGAAATCCAAACCGGCTTCGGCCGCACCGGGACGCTCTTCGCCTGCCATCAATACGGCATCACGCCCGATCTGATGACGCTCGCCAAAGGCCTCGGATCCGGCCTCCCCATCGCCGCCGTCACCGGCCGCGCCGAGATCATGGACGCTCCCATGGTCGGCGGCATCGGCGGCACCTTCGGCGGCAACCCCGTTTGCTGCGCCGCCGCCCTCGCCACCCTCGACGCCTTCGAGGGCAACGCCGGCGCCGTCCTCGCCCGCGCCCGCGCCCTCGGCGACACCTTGGAAAAAGCCCTCGCCGACCTCCAAAAGCGCCACCCCTCCATCGGCGACGCCCGCGGCCTCGGCGCCATGCGCGGCCTCGAGCTCGTCAAAGACCGCTCCACCAAAGAGCCCAATCCCCAAGCCGCCGCCGCCCTCGCCCAATACGGTTACGAAAACGGCGTCATCCTCCTCACCGGCGGCACCCACGGCAACGTGGTTCGGATCCTGGTCCCGCTCGTCATCGAAGACGCCGAGCTCGCCGAAGGCCTCGCGATCATCGATGAGGGGCTCAGCCGAATCGAAGCGCAGGGGTGAGGGGGCGCTCCATACGAACCCAACTCGGCACGACCGTCGCAAGCCTCCAGGCATGCACATCCGGAAGCGCGTCATCGCGGGTCTGGCGTCGTTGTCTATCCTCGCTATCTGATGCACAGCCGCGACTGGCATGGCGCCGGCGAGCTGTACTGTCAGGCGTTGTACCAAGACATGCGACGGATGCTGAACTCCCCACCTTCGCTCGGCGCTACAGTGGGCAAGCCATGACCCTCTCCGCGTTGCTCGAGGTCGTCTACCACCATTATCCTCGAGGCTTGTGGACCACGAGCCCGGGATATGACGACACGTCGGAGACGCGGCGACGCCTCGAAGCGACCCGCACCGCCGTGGCGCGATATCCGACGTGGAGGGCGCTGCTCGACCGGTTGGGGAAGCGCCATCGGCTTCATGATCTTTCGCTCCACCTCGGCGGCGGCGCCGGCGCGGCGTACACGCTTCGGCTCTGGATCCCTGGAAAAGAAGCGGAGCAAGACGAGATCGAGCGCACGGAGGGCTTCAAGCTCACGTTCGGCTGCAACGTGAGCTTCCTGGGACCGTATTACGTCGTCCGGCACCGAGGCTCGCCCGACGAAGAAGCCTTCGTGCAAGACGTGGCCAGAGAGATCGAGGCCACGTATGCAGGCTACGCCCCGATCCCCCCGCGCTCGGGAACGTGGTGGTGCCCGACGTCGCCCTGGATTGCGTCGCGCTCGGGAAAGCCACCATTGACGACTGCCTGCTCTCGACAGACTGGGGCGCCTGAAGCCGCACGACCTCCCCCTCTCCCTTTTTCCCGTCACACTCCCCTCCCCCTCGCCGACCTACGGCACATGGCCACCCCTGCCCCGCTCCCGCCCCTGCGCGATCGCTCCGCACGCGCGTTCTCCAGGCCGCGCTCGGCCTGCTCGCGGGGCGGCCATCACCGAAGGTGCCTTTTGCGCCCGCGATCGCGGCGCCTTCCCGCACCTCAACGTCTACGTCGAAGACCGCGCCCTCGGCGTCCGCCTGCGCCCGCACGCCGCGCAGCGGGTGGCCTTCAATGGCAATCCGGTCACCCGCGTTCGCATCAATGCCGAGGGATTTCGCGGCGCGGACTTCGCTCCTCCCACGGCGGGTGAGGTCCTGGTCGTGGGCGACTCTCAGGTCTTCGGCCTCGGTGTCGAAGAGAACGAGACCTTCAGCGCCGAGCTCTCGACCCGCACCGGCCGCCCGGTGCTCGATCTCGGCGTGCCCACGTATGGGCCGCCCGAATACAATGCCATCCTCGAAGAGGTGCTCGGGCGGCGCGCCGCCGCGGGGACGGTGGTCGTCTATACGGTGAACCTCGCCAACGATCTCTTCGAGTCCGATCGATCCAACGCCGAACGCCACGCCGTGTGGGACGGCTGGGCCGTGCGCGCGGAGACTGCGCCGGAGCGCGCGCCGTGGTTCCCAGGGCGCGCGCTCCTCTTCCGCGAGTCGCACGCGGTGTTCGCGCTCCGCACCTTCCTTCATCGCGACAGCGGCGCCGCCGAAGCCGGCTTCGCCTCCGAAGGCACTTGGCAGGATCTGATCGGCGCCGCCGCCCGCCGCAAGGCCGAGCGCAACCCCGCCGAGCTCGACGCGCTCGTCGAGGAAGAGAAGGCCGCACAGCTCGCCCTCGAGCGCGCCGCGGTGAAGGCCTATCCCGCGGTGATGGGCACCAAGGAAGGAAAGGCCTACCAACAGCACCATGGCAATCCCGAGGACATCGTCGTCCGCCGCCACGAGTTTCGCTACGCGGAGGGCGCGCGCCGTCACGAGGTCACGGTCAATCAGCTCGTCGAAGGATCGAAGATCCGCAAACGCATCGAGGCCAGCCTGCGCCGCCGCGCGGAAAAAGAGATCGAGAAGGAGCGCGCCCGCGCCGTCCTTGCCTCGCTGCGCGAGCGCGACGCCATCGAGAAGAAGATCGCCGCCGTCCGCGCCCGCACCGAAGCCGCCCTCCGCACGCTCTCGCCACTGCGTGAGCCATTGGAGCGCGCCAAAGCCATCTGCGCCGCGCGCGGCGCGAAGCTCGTGGTGTTGGCCCTGCCCATCGACGTCGAAGTCTCCAGCGACGAGTGGGCCAAATACGGCCGCGAGCCGCTCGATCTCGGCGAGGTCCGCGCCCTCACGGACGACCTCTTGGCCACCGCGGCCTCCCTCGACCTCCCGGCCCTCGACGCCCACGACACGCTGGCCGCAGCCGAGCCGGGCGCGTTCCTCCACGCCGATCTCCACATGACCCCCAAGGGCCATCGCGCCGTCGGAAGGGCGCTGGCGCAGAAGATTGCCAGTCTTCGCGCCGACCGCTGACGCGCGTCACCCCTTCGAGATTGCCAATCTCCTCTTCACCTCTCCGTCACGGCGCCCACGGGCCGCGCGCGCAGGGTCGCGATCACGTGGTCACGGAACACGGCCATCTTTTTCGGCAGGTGCCGGCCGCTCGGATACACGAGGTAGATTCCCCCGATCGGCATCTCCCAGCGTGGGAGCACGCGCACGAGCTTGCCGTCGAGCACGTCCTGCTGGACGATGAACGTGGGGAGGATGCCAATCCCGGCGCCGTGCCGCACCGCCTCGCGCACGAAGAAGCCGTCCTCCGCGATGATGCGCGGTCGCACCGGCAAGCGAACCTGCATCACCCCTTCGAGCGAGAAGCGCCCCGTGCCCGAGATGACCACGCAGTCGTGCGTGAGTAGATCGTCCGGCACCTTGGGCGTGCCGCGCGCGGCGAGGTATGCGGGCGAGGCGAAGAGCTGCACGTTGAGATCACCTACCTTGCGCCCGATCAACGTCGAGTCCTTGACCCGCTGGCCGAGCAGGCGAAACGCGCCGTCGTATCCCTCGCGCGCGAGATCCACGAGGCGGGTGGAGAGGCCCATTTGCACCGTGATGCGCGGATAGCGCCGGCAGAACCCGGCCACGATCTCGGCCAGGATCTCGGTGGCGAAGTCGGACGTGGCGCTCAGCTTCAGGACGCCCGAGGGCTCGTCCTCCAGCTCGGGCAGGCCTTGGACGGCCTCGGTCAGCGCCGCGAGCCGCGGGCCGAGCCGATCGATGAGCGCCTGCCCCGCCGTCGTCAGCGCCACGTGGCGCGTCGTTCGCTGCAAGAGGCGCACGCCCAGCGAGGCTTCCAGGGAAGCGACGGCGCGGCTCACCGTCGATTTGGGGACGCCCAGCGTCCGCGCCGCCTCGGTGAAGCTCGTGGTCTCGGCCACGGCCGCGAAGGTCGAAAGGTGGTTGAGATCCATCGTTCCCATTTCGCAACAGTGTAGCGCAAATCGGCGCATTGCGCTGGCACCGCAACACGCGCACATTCGGCGTCGCCTTCTCTCCAAACAGGAGCATTCGTCATGTCCAAGGCCCTCCTCGTCACGGGCGCCGGCGGCCATCTCGGCCGTCGTGTCGTCGAGATCCTCCTCGCGCAGAACGCCGGTCCCATCATCGCCACCACGCGAGATCCCGAGAAGCTCGCCGATCTCCGCGCCCGAGGCGTGGACGTGCGCCGCGCCGACTTCGATTCACCGGAGAGCCTCGCCGCCGCATTCGCGGGTGCGGGCCGCGTCCTCCTGGTAAGCACCGATTCGCTCGACCGGCCGGGCCGGCGGATCGAGCAGCACCGCAATGCCGTCGACGCGGCGGTGAAGGCCGGTGTCGATCACATCGTGTACACCTCGGCCCCCAAGGCCGGACCGAAGTCTCCCGTGTTGGTGATCCCCGATCACTACGCCACCGAGCAAGCCCTCGAGGCCTCCTCGATCGGCTACACCATCCTGCGCAACAACCTCTATGCGGAGCTGCTCCTCGGCGCGCTTCCGCGCGCGATCGCCACGGGTCAGCACTTCGCCGCGGCCGGTGAGGGCGCCACCGCGTACATCTCGCGTGAGGACTGCGCGCGCGCCGCGGCGGCCGCGCTCGCGTCGAGCTACACCGGCCGGCGCGTGCTCGAGATCACGGGCACCGCGTCGCTCACGCAACGCGAGCTCGCGCAGATCGCCGCGGATCTCTCGAACAAACCCGTCACCTACGTTCCCATCTCGCGCGCGGCGTTGGAGGCGGGAATGCAGCAGGCCGGCCTCCCCGCGCCCATCGCCGCCATCTATGCGTCGTTCGACGAAGGCATCTCCATCGGCGAGCTCGACGTGGTCACGCGCGCCGTCGAGGAGCTCACCGGCACGCCGCCCGAAGACGTGCGGAGCTTCCTTTCTCGGCACAAAGCGGCGCTCCTCGCGCCGGCCGCATCCTCACATTGAGGCACGGGCTGATCTCGTCCATTCGACGCCTCGTGCAGCGCGGCGACAGCGTGTACGATGTCCCTGTCGACGCGCCGCGGCGCGAAGACGAGGAGGTCGACCAAGCATGCGAGACGCGATCCGTGAGGCCCTCATCCGACGCACGTCCGCACGTCTCTTCCTGATTCCCATTCTCGCGGCCGCTGCTGCGGGCGCATGCGGCGGCAATGGCACCTCCACGACGCAAGGCACCGGCGGCGACGGCGCAGGCGGCGCCAAGTCGACGTCGAGCAGCAGCGGCGTGGGGGGCGGAGGCGCCGAGATCGGCTTCGGCGGAAACCCGAATCAAGGCCCGTTCGCCGACTTTCCTGCAGATCCCATCCTCGATACGCCCGAAGGCGGGGCCGCGCCGCCGAGCGACAGCGGCACCATCTTCGGTGCGGCCGGCTCGGGTGATCCATCGACCGGCCCCTGCCTCGTCGAGCCTGAGCCGGGCACGCTCTTCCCGCGCAACTGGGTGCGCCCGCGCTTCCGCTGGACGGCGCCGCCGGAGCAGAGCCTCTTCGAGCTGCGGATCAAGGCCGCCAAAGAGACGAACGAGCTCGTCGTCTACACCACGGGCACGCAATGGAAGATGCCCAAGGACATGTGGGACAAGCTCACGACCCACCTCGAAGACGCGCCCATGACGGTGACGATCCGCGGCGCGCAGCTCGATCAAGGCACGATCGTCGGGCAACCGGGCCTCGGCACCAGCGGCGACATCACCATCGCTCCGGCGGACGCGGCTGGGACCATCGTTTATTGGCGGACGGTGTCCTCCTCGAACTCGGGACAGCTCAAAGGCTTCTCCGCCGCCGACGAGAACGTGGCCCTCGCCCTCGAGTCGAGCCAAGTGCAGGTCAAGCCGGGTGGTAAATCGGTGACCTGCGTCGGTTGCCACGCGTCCACGCCCGACGGCAAATTCGCGGCCTTCAAGACGCTCAACGGCACGTCGGGCGGCGCGCTCGCCTCGCTGGAGCAAGCGACCACCGGCAAGCCGCCGGACTACTGGAGCATGGCTTCGATCGACGCCATGAACGATGGCCAATTCGGCGTCCCCACCTTCTCCAAGGGTCATTGGCAGAGCGGTGATCGCACGCTCCTCACCTCGTGGGGCAACGGCTCCTCGGCCAAGCTCGCGTGGTTCGATCTCGAGGCCACGAGCAGCGCCGAGGGCACGGCCTTCGGCTTCCTCGCCCGCGATCAGGACACGCGCGGCGGCATCATGCCCAACTTCAGCCACGATGGGCAGACGGTGCTTTACATCTCGACCAACGGATCGACGGACGGTCGCCCCACGAACAGCGATTCGGATCTCTACACCATCCCTTATGCCAATCGCGCCGGCGGCGCCGCCAAGCCGGTCGACGGCGCCGCCGATCCGGCCTACAACGAGTATTATCCGGCCTACGCGCCGGACGATGCGCTCATCGCCTACAACCGCGTCGGCGCCGGGCAGAATACGTATGACGAGCCCTCGGCCGAAGTCTTCGTCATCCCCGCCGGCGGCGGCACGCCCACGCGCCTCGCGGCCAACGATCCCATCGCCTGCTCGGGGAGAACGAGCCCGGGCGTGACCAACAGCTGGCCCAAGTGGGCGCCGGAGGCCGTGAAGGTCGGCGATCGAACCTTCTATTGGATCGCCTTTTCCTCGAAGCGCGCCGGCTCCGTTCCGCAGCTCTACATGACCGCCGTGGTCACCAAGGGCAGCGAGGTTCAAACCTATCCTGCGCTCTACATGTGGGCGCAGCCCTCCGACGAAGCGAATCACACGCCCGCATGGGACGTGTTCCAAATCCCGCCCACCCCGCCGCCGCAGTGAAAAGCACGCTCCGCTCGGGAGGCTGCGCGTCGTCGCAGCCTCCCGAACGAGACGCTCGACCAAGCTGCGCTATCCTCGTCGCATGGGAATGTACCTCGGTCATTTCGACTTCGACCATCGCCTGCTTTGGACGGTGCCCGAGCTGTTCTCTCCGGCCGAGTGCGCGGCCATCGTGGCGGGCGCCGATGCCCATACGTGGCTCCCCGCCACGGTCAATCGCGCCGAAGGACGCGCCGTCGAGCGGGGGCTCCGCGACAGCAGCACGGCCGTCCTTCACGATCGCGCGATTGCCGAGGACCTCCATCGGCGCGTGCTCCCGCATGTTCCCGCGCACATGACCGCCGAGCTCCACGGAGGCTCGCGCACGAGGATGGCCGTCGCCGGCGTCCACGTGCCCGTGCGCATCTATCGCTACGAGCCCGGCCAGCACTTCGGGCTGCACCAGGATCAATCGTATTTCGGCGCGGATGGGACGAAGAGCCTGCTCACCTTCATGGTCTATCTCAACGACGATTTCGAAGGCGGAGAGACCGAGTTCCCCGAGCAGGATCGGATCATCGTGCCGAAGACGGGCACGGCCCTGTTGTTTCAACACATGGTCTTGCACGCCGGCAAGCGCGTGACGTCGGGCACGAAGCTGGTGTTGCGATCCGACGTGCTTTATCGCGCCGAAGAGGGATGAGGCGCACGGCCACCGGATCGCGGCGGCCGTGCCCATTCCTGCCTTCGACGTGATTACTTCGCTTGCACGCCGCGCGGATCGCGGTTTTGGAACTCGAGCATCCAGCCCGGATATTCGGGCGGCAGGGCGCTCGCTTCGTCGAGCTGCTTCGTGTGCTCGGGGGAGAGCTGCACGTCGACGGCGGCGAGGTTGTCGACGAGCTGCTCGCGCGTCTTGGCGCCGATGATGATGCTGGTGACGAAGGGGCGCGTGAGCTGCCAGGCGAGCGCGATGCGCGCCACCGAGTGTCCCGTGGCGCCCGAGACCGAGCGCAGGGCCTCGAGGACGCGCGGGAGACGACCGCGATCGACGGGCGGGAAATCGAACGAGCTGCGCCGCGCGCCCTCGGGCCCACCCTCCTTGCTCGGATCGAATTTGCCCGAGAGGAGCCCACCGGCGAGCGGGCTCCAAGGCAGGATGGCCAAGCCCTCCGCCTGGGCCAGGGGCGCGATCTCCCGCTCGATGTCGCGCCCCGCGATCGAATAATAGACCTGCGCGCTCTGGAAGCGGGCGAGTCCATTGGCCTCCGCGAACGCGATGGCCTTCATCGCCATCCACGCCGAGAGGTTGCTGAAGCCGACATAACGGGCCTTGCCGGAGCGCACCACGTCGTCGAGGGCGCGCACCGTCTCTTCGATGGGCGTCGCCGGGTCGAAGCCGTGAATCTGGTAGAGATCGACGTAATCGAGATCGAGCCGTTTCAGGCTGGCGTCGATGCTCGAAAGAATGTGCCCGCGCGAGAGCCCGACCTGGTTCACGCCCGGGCCCACCCGCCCGCGCACCTTGGTGGCGACGACGACCTGCTCGCGCGGCCGCCCGAGGGCCTTGAGCGCGCCGCCCACGAGCTTCTCCGACTCGCCTTCCGAGTACACGTCGGCCGTGTCGATGAAGTTCACGCCGCTGTCGAGCGACGTCCCCACGATGGACTCGACCTCTTTCTGGCCGAGCGTCCCGACCACCTGCCAAAAGCCTTTGCCCCCGAACGTCATCGCGCCCAGGCAAAGCTCCGATACATAGAGTCCGGTCTTGCCGAGAAGGTTGTATCGCATGGATCCCGTCCCTTTCGTCGCGCCGGAAGCTAGCCCTTCGAGCGCGCTCGAAGTCAAGGGAGGATCGGCGCTGCCCCCGCTCGTCCGGCGCGCTCGCCCCGCTGCGAGCGCGCCGCGCAAAGCATCCTCCGCGCCGTCACCGCACGAGCTCGGTCCCATCCCGAGCCCAGGCGCCTCAACGGCATTGTACGCTGCACGAGTCCTGACAGGCACGGACGATCTGCTGGCAATTGTACTCGCAACCGCTGCGCCCCGCGCGGCCACCGGCGAAGTCCACGAAGCAACGACGCTCGCAGGCCGTCCCCGAAGCGCGGCAGTTGTAATCGCAGTCGTCGCAGCCCGCGGGCATGCGCTCGATCCTGCGATCGATGGCGGCGGCCTTGGCGTCGCCGGCGCGGAGATCGGCTTCGGAGATGGGCGCGCTGTAGAGCTGCACGCTGATCTCGCCCTGTCCCACGTTGCTCACCCGCGCTCTCGTCCACCGATCCATGTACCAGAGCGACAAGCGCCCTGGGCTCCGCGGACAATAGAGGCCTGAAGGCAACCCCGGTGTCGAGGGCTGCGCCATGCTCGAGCCGGACGACTGCTCCTCGCGCGTCTCCATGCTGTGATTCTGGGTCACGTCGCCGAGCCGCGCGCCCACGCCATAACGCACGATGGCCGTGTAGCAGCGCCCTCGCGCGATGTTGAAGCTGACGCCGGGAAACGATTCGAGGCGCCCGACGATGGGCGCGCCCTCGGCATGAAGCGCCTGCGCGCGCATCTCTTCCCGCTGCGTGGCGAGGCGGGTGCGCTCGACTGGATCGTTGTCACACGTGCTCGCGTGGCCGAGCGAAAGGCCCGTGCAGGCCGCGCCCGCCGGCGTGCAGCCGCGCGGCTCGGTGCACCAGCGACACGCAGGCTGGCTCGCGCACACCCCACAATCGCTGATGGCCGCACAGGCGGCCGCTGCGGCCGGCGCCGCCGGTGTGTAGGGCGCGCCAGCTTGCGGCGGCGCGCCGTACGGAGGCGCACCATATTGCGGCGGAGCGCCATATTGGGGAGGCGCGCCATATTGAGGCCCAGCACCATATTGGGGCGCACCGTACGGAGGCGCGGCCACCGGATCGGGCCCGGAGGCGCAACCCCAAGAAAGGGAGACGGGGAGCAGGATCAGCGCGCGCATCGAGAGCATGGGCCGCACCACTGTCGCGCATCTGCCCGCCCGCGCGAAGGGGCCATGTGCGGTGCGCGCCTCACCGCTCGGGATCGTTCGTGAATGCCTTCAACGTCATCTTCGTCTGGTGCGCCGGGGCCTCGCGATCGTCGGGTCCCCGGCCGAGGAAGTAATCCCGCTGCCAGCCGGCCTTCACCGCCTCCGCTTCGCCCTCGGCGAGGTCGTACAAGAAGCGCTCGCGCCCCTCGCGCCAAGCGCGGTATGCGGCCGCGATCTCCGCGTCGTCGTCGAGCATGCGGAGCCGCGGCGTGAAGCGCTCGAGCTCTCCCCGCCGCACGGGGACGAGCATGGCAATCGCGTCGCCGGCCTCGAAACGGATGGTGTAGCGCGGCCGCGTGATCTGCCAATTCATGGTGAACGGCGCGAAGGACCAGTCGACCTCGATCAAGCCTTCGAGTGGGGAAATACCATCTCTCGGCTGGTTCACCGGCCCGCGCGCGAGCAGGTTGTAGCCCGGCTCGGTGCGGAACAGATAAGGCAGCTTGAAGGTGACGATCCCCGATCCGAAATGACTCTGGACGTTGGCCCGAACCCGCTCGCTGCCCAACACGTCGACTTCGCCCTGCCCATCACGGCCGCTCCACGACACCGCCACGGGCTCGGTGAGCGTGACGAGCCACCCGGCTTGGTTCGCCATCAGGAGCGGGAGGCAGCGATTGGCGAAGCGCTCCGGCGTGCGATCCATCCACCCGCGCCGCGCCGGCGCGCTCTCGAGCGTGACGATGGACTCGGACGTGACGGCATACGCATCGAACCTCATGGGCCCGAGATGTAGCCGCGCACGAGCCGCGAATCACCTCCCGAGAATTCACGGCACCCATGCCTGACAGCACGCGGCGCGAGCCGTTTTCGCCGCGCGGGCCGCCCCCGACATCCCTCGACGAAGCTGGGGCAATTTCGCATATTTGGTCTTGACGCAGCCCTGGGCCTGCTCCCTGTATCCGCGCCATGCGTGCGTACGGTTACATGGCGCTCCTCGTGGGGGCGGGTCTGCTGGCGGGTTGTGGAGACAAGTCACCGGCCAACACCGGCGGCGCCGGTGGCATGGGCGGCGCGCCCGTGGAGCCGCCGCTCCCGACGGTGGAAGGGGTCGCGACGCTCGAGGACCTGAACCCCGATCCCCACGTGCTCGAGGTCAACCTGGTGGCGCGCGAAAACCTCGTGCCCCTCCTCAAGGGCTTCAAGACGTCGCTCTTCAATTACAACGATCTCTTCCCCGGACCGATGCTCCACGCGAGGGTGGGTGATCGCATCATCGTCCACTTCAAGAACGATCTCGAGGAGGAGACCGTCGTGCATTGGCACGGGCTCCGGATCTCCGACACCATGGATGGCTCGCCCATGCTGCAAAACCCGGTGAAGCCGGGCGAGACCTTCACGTACGACTTCGTCGTGCCCGACGCCGGCACCTTCTGGTACCACACCCATCTGCACCAGATTGAGCAGTTCGAGCGTGGGCTCTATGGCACCATCGTGGTGCACGAAAAGGATGCTCCGGTGTTCTCCGCCGAGCGCCTGTTCGTGGGCGACGACATCCGGCTCAACGACACCAACAACCAAGTCGCGCCCTTCGAGACGAGCGGGCCCGACGTGGGGATGGGGCGCGTCGGCAACATGCTTGTCGTCAATGGCCAGCTGGTCAATGACGACGACGGCCCGGTGGCCCTCACCATCCCGCGCGGCGCCATCGAGCGCTGGCGCTTCGTGCTCGCCACCAACTCCTTGGCTTACGCGCTCCGCATCCGCGGGGCCGACGCGCGCGTCATCGCCACCGATGGAGGCCTGTTGCCGGCGCCGTTCGCGCTCGATCGCGTCGAGATCGCCCCCGGGCAGCGCTACGACTTCGAGGTCCGCCCGCAGGCGGACGCGACCGAGGTCGTCCTCGAAGCCCTCATCGACGTGCTCGACGAGAACAACAACGTCGTCGAAGCGCCCTTCCCCCTGGCCCGCGCGACCATCGAAGGCGAAGTGCAGGCCCAGGAGCCCGTCTATCCCGCCATCACGCTCCCCAAGACCGATGTCACGGCCGAGGAGCTCTCCTGGAAGCTCTCGGGCGGCGTGGTCGGTGGCAAGGTGGAGTTCACCATCAATGGAGAGGCCGGGTACGTGGGCGAGGGCCACGATCACGTGCTCATCCACACGTTCGAGCAAAACGTGCCGGTGAAGATCACCATCGACAGCAACGTCAGCCCCGCCCACCCGTTCCACATCCACGGTCAGTTCTTCCAAATCATCGCCCGCGGCGGCAAGCCGGTGAACGAGCCCGGTTTGCGCGACACCGTCCACGTCCGCGGCAACCAGCCCGCCACCATCCTCGGTTATTTCGAGAACCCCGGAAGGTGGATGGTGCATTGCCACATCTCCGAGCACAGCGAAGGCGGGATGATGGCCGACATCCAGGTGGGCGAGGCGAGCGCGCATCAGCATTGACGGACACATGAACCGAGGTGGGCTCGCTCTTCGGCGGGCACACGTCGGGCACAGGCCGGGCACGCATCGCTCTCGTCGCCGACGGCACCTCGATGCGCGAGCAGGCATCTCCACGACAAACCTCGATATCACACGCGCCAATCGCTCTCTCGTACCCGCGCGACGGGCTCGCGCGGGCCAACGGTACGCGGCGTGCACATCGCACCGGCGAGACATCGCGCTCGCAGAGATGCGCGCGCCTCACCAAGGAGCGACCCATGACGATTGGAGCCTGGACCTCTCTCACCCCGCCTTCCACGAGCACGTACACGCCCAGCGGCGCCGCGAGCCTCGGGACATCGCTCTATGCGATTCTCACTTTCACGCCGAGCCAAGTGCAGACGTGGAGCTTCGACACGACCACGAGCGGTTGGTCGCAGGTGGCCTCCCTCCCGGAGCCGCTCTCGCTCCCGAGCTTGACCGCCGTGGGCGGGCAATTGTTCGCCGGCGCCTCCACGACACAATATGGCTCGACGCCCGAGCACCTCTTCTATTCCTATGACCCCTCCGAGAACGCTTGGACGGGGCTCCCCAACCCCTCTCAGGCTCCCAAGTACACACCTGGGCTCGGCTCCCTGACCTACACCAACCAGGATGGAGAGACGGTCGAGCAGATCGTCGTGTGGAGCGGCCTCGACGAGGGCATGTTGATGGTGTGGGATCTCGGCTCGGCGAGCTGGACGACGCTCCCCGCGACTCCCAATTGGGGCTGCACCGGGGGAAGCGTGGTGGTCGTCGGCACGCAGATCTTCGTCTTCCGCACGGGGACGGGGCCCATCGACATCGCGATCTACGACGTCGTGAGCGGGAGCTGGAGCACGCGGGCCTATCCATCTTGGATGGAGGTCCCGCCCATGACGACCCTGCAAACCGCGGTCGCTCAGGGGACATGGGTCTTTTCCCCGAACGTGTATCGCTTGACCGTGCAATACGACACCGTCAACGATCAATGGTATCAACAGGCAGGCCCGTCGATCTCCGGGGTACCCTACCTCGCGGCGGGCGCGTGCGGTTCGACGCTCTATGCCATCTACGGCGGCGAGAATGCTTGTTCCTTCAGCGCGTTCGGCATGCCGAGCGGGGCTTGGGCCGAGCGGCTCCAAGGCTTCCTCGGGAATGGGCCCATGGGGTGGTCGTTCGCCGTGATGAAGGACGGCGCCATCGTCGACACGGCCGGCTGGGGCTTCGCCAACGCGCCGTGGGACGGCAACGTCCAATTCACGCCTCAAACCCAGATTGGCTTCGCGAGCTGCTCGAAGCCCATCACGGCCGTCGCGGCCATGAAATACTACCAAGACCCGAGCTCCACCGGGCCGAGCTGGGCCTCGGTGCAAGCATTCCTCGACGATCCATTCTACCCGTACGTGAAGAGCTGGATCCCCGAGCATGGCACCAACGTCGACCTCGTCACCCTCGGTCAACTGCTGACGATGAAGAGCGGAATGGCCAACTTCGCCGGCTGCTACGATCCCTACGTGCCTTACATGACCGGGTTCGTACAGAGCAATGCCTCGCCGGGCACGTACCAGTACATCAATGCGGACTTTGGGATCTTCCAGATGATCCTCTGCAACTGGAACGACGGCGGCAAGGATCCGGTCTCGTTCTATGCGGACTATGTTCAACAGAACGTGTTCGGACCGATGGGCATCACTGGCATGGTCCCCACGGGGCTGCCGACGTGCACCTATGCACAAGGCCAGACGAGCGGGCCCGGGTTCGTGTGGCCCACGCTCACGTCATCGACGTCGTCGGGCGGCTGGGGCGGCACCGTGCTCGATCTCGTCGGGTTCCTCGCGGGCCTCAGGACCGAAGCCGTGCTCACCGCAGACAACGTCGAGGCGCTGCTCACGAATCAACTCGGCTGCTACCCATGGACGGTGACGAATGGAACGGCGTACTGGCACAACGGCGGTCTCATCAACAGCGCCCAGCAAGGCCTGATGACGATGGCCGTGCGCTTCCCCGATGGCACCGACGCTGCTTGGGTGTGCAATACGCAGGGCCCGTGGGATTGGTACAGCGCGCTGATCACCGTCTACAACGCGCTCAACGGCGCCGCGACGACCGCGCGACCCAGCTTGCCGAGCGGCATCGCGCTGCCGCAATGACATCATCCCGAGCTCGAGATGTGTCGATGATTGCGTCGCGAGCGCCCCGCCGTTAGGGCGGCCGACCGAGGAATCCTCGGCGATTTTTGAGGGAGGCCAATCGACGCGGCGGGGCGCGTAGCAGCAACTATCGACACATCTTCAGTGCGCGAGCCTGCGGGCCAGTTGATCGTCGTAGAGCGATGGCGGCTGGAGATCGCTGCCCCGCTCCAACCCCTCGATCCAATCGACCGGTGCAGTCCCCTGCCCCATCGGCAGCGGAGACTCGGTGACCGGATAAAGCCCCTGCGTCCCGATCAGATATCCCGTCTGGAATTGGAGCGAGCGGACCATCCCCTTGCCGCTCAGGTTCCAAAGCACGTTCTGCGTGCCGGTGTGGCCGGCGCCGGTGCTCTCGTCCTGGCGGTTCACGATGGAAAAACCATCGTCGAAGGTCGAGGCCTCGATGAGGTTCGCCGTGGCCAGCGAGTGATGGAACTCGGAGAGCCCGGTGGGGCTCACGGTGTCGTCTTTGGTGACCATGGAGAGGCCATTGCGGCTCTGGATTCTCGACCAGACGCAGCCGGTGGTGCCGAAGCCCCAGTTTTGGATGAAGTTGTGCCGGCCGCCGTCACCCACCGAGTCGCGGAAGAGGATCTCGTTGCTCCGCTGCACCTCGAAGAGATAGCCATTGCCACCATCTCCCCGGTTTTCGGCGAGCCCCAAGGAGACGCCGGAGACGGTGACCCGTTTGGACTCGTTGATGAGGAGCCCGCCCGTTTGCAGGTGCGCCCCGGCCCCTTTGCCCGAAGTGGGCGCGCTCGGCGATGGGAACGAGGCCACGTCGCGAATCCAGCCGTCGGCGACAGCGTAGAATTCGATGACATGAGATCGGGTGACGGACCACGCGTCGTCCCACGACACGGCGTTGGCGATCCCCAAAGACTCCACCCCGCACTCGCGCAAGAGGCCCTTTTGCCGGCGGATGCTGGCCTTGTCCCGGAGCTTCGCCGGGTAGCGAATCGGCACGTCGATCACGACGCGCGGCGGGCTCACGCCCTTGTCGATGGCGACCACGGTGCGCCGGAAGAAGGGCTGCCAGGTGCCATTGAAGGCCTGCCAGGTGCCGGTCATTCCATGCTCTTCGATGAACTCGGGGGAGATGTTCCAACCGATCAGGATGTCGTCGCCGGGCGCGAGAGCGCCGGGGTCTTCGACCTCGACGAACGTCGCGCGGGGAGCACCGTTTTGGCTGAGCAGGATTTCGAGATCGGTGGTGCCGTCGCCGGCAAAGCGAAGGTGGGCGGCGTCGCTCATGCCTTGGCTCTTGGTGAAATGGAGACGGCTCGCCTCGGCGCCCGCGCCGCGCAGAACGATCTTCGAGGCTTGCACGAGCAGGGTGCCGTCGATGCGATAAAGGCCGGCCGGGAAGAGCACGACGGCGCCGCCCTGCGCGCTCGCGGCGTCGAGGGCTTGTTGCACGGCTTTCGTGGCGTCGGTCGCGCCGGTGGGATCGGCGCCGAAAGAAGCGACGACATCGAGAATCGCGGCGCTCGCGGGCGCGCCGGGCGGGGACTCGCCGTTGTGGTAACCGGCATACGAGAAGTCGTGGAGGAAGTTGCCTGCGGCATCGGTGGATGACGGGCTCCAGTCCTCGGGATAAAGCGCGCTTCGCCAAGCCGCGGCGCCGCCCGTGCCCATTCCGCCGGCGCCGCTGCTGGAAGCGGCGGTGCTGCCGCCGGCACCGCTGCTGCTGCTGCTGGAAGCGCCGGTGCTCCCGTGAAGGACCGGTTCGGAGGCGCAGGCCGAGAGGAAGAAGAGCGCGGGCAGGAGGGCGAGGCGCATGGATGAAGCGCCATCTTATGCGGAGAAGGCGAGCGTGCGTGAGGGAGCTCGTCAGCGCAGGCCGGCGCCCTTGCGGGTGACGCGCGGCAGGGAGGTGCGCGTCGAGGGCGCGAGGTCCAAGCCGTCACGCTCGCCGGCGGCGAGGCGCACCGCGCCGGCATAGGCGATCATCGCTGCGTTGTCGGTGCAGCTCGCGAACGACGGCACGAAGAGCGTGATGCCACGGCGCGCGCACTCGGAGGCCATCTTGGCGCGGAGGCCCTTGTTGGCGGCGACGCCCCCGGCGATCACGATGCGCTCGAGCCCTTCGCGCTGCGCGGCCCGCACGCTCTTCTGCACCAGCGTGTCGACGACGGTGGCTTGGAAGGCGGCGCAGAGATCGGCGAGATCCTGCCCCGTGGGCGGGCCGCCGTGCGCGGCGACGTGGCGCGCGACGGCCGTCTTGATGCCCGAGAAGCTGAACTCGAGCGAGTCGCGCCGCGCCATCGGCTTCGGCACCGCGTCGCGCGCGCGCGCGGGATCGCCCTGCGCCGCGAGGCGATCGATCACGGGCCCGCCCGGGTAACCGAGGCCGAGCAGCTTGGCCACCTTGTCGAAGGCCTCGCCCGCGGCGTCGTCACGCGTGGCCCCGAGCTCGCGCACGGCATCGAGCCGCGGGCCATCGACCCGATAGAGCGCCGTGTGCCCGCCGGACGCGAGGAGCGCCACGAAGGGATACTCCGGCGGCTCTGCATCGTCACGACGCAGGAAGACCGCGAGGAGATGACCGACGAGATGATCGACGCCGACGAGCGGCTTGCCCGAGGCCCACGCGAGGCCCTTCGCGATCTGGAGGCCGACGAGCAGCGCACCCGAGAGCCCGGGGCGCGCGGTGACCGCGATCCCGTCGACGTCGCCCACCGTCTTCCCCGCCCGCGCGAGCGCCTCGCGCACCACAGGGACGATCACGCGCGCATGATCACGCGAGGCGATCTCCGGCACGACGCCGCCGTACGGCGCATGGAGCGCGATTTGGCTGCGCACGACGTCGGAGAGGACATCGCCTCCGTCGGTGACCACGGCGGCCGCGGTCTCGTCACACGATGTCTCGATGCCCAATACCACGGTGGCCAAGCGGATCTCCTCGGGATGCCCTCCGCTGGAGGGCGCGCCGTTCTACCACCCCACGGCACGAGGGAAAGCTCCGCCTGCATCGCGAGCACGCGAGGCCGCCGATCACGGAAGCCCGAGGCGCAGGGCACGAGCCCCGCCGCGAGCATCAAAACCCGCAGGTCCCGATCTGCTTGTAGAGCGTGAAGAGACCGAACAGCGGCCGGCGCCCCGGCGGCGGTGGCTTGGCCGCCGTCCCTGCGAGGCCGGGACGCAGGAGGCGAACCTCCACCCCGTCGTCCGATCGCAGCGAGAGCACGGCGAGCAGCGGCTCCTCGTCGTCGTCGGTCGGCGTGAGCGCGAACACGCGGCTGTGATCACGCCCCTCCCCCAAATCGGGCTGCGCCAGCGGATCGCTCGCGAGCTTGGGGATGCGGCGCAGCGGCGCGCGATCGAGCAAGCGCCGCGCAGGCTGCTCGCCCGATGCCGCTTCGAAGGTCCACACCACCCCGGGCGAAATCTCGCCGTCGAGCTCGGCCGCGTCGAGCTGGAGCCGCATCTGCACGCGCGGCGAGAGCCCCGTGCGAAAGCTGGAGCTGAGCGTGACGGCGCCGCAATAGGACTCGCTCGGCGCCGTCGAGTACCGATCGAGCTCGGTGCAACCGAGCCCGATCACGGCGAGACCGACGACGGCGAGCGAACGAACGGGAAGACTGCGCATGCGCCGCGATGGTCGCGCGGGCGCGCGCCGGCGGGCAAGCGCGAAGGCGGCGCGGTGCGGCGCGCCCCGACCGGTGTTTGCGGGCCGCGCCCGGGCGGCGCGGGCAGCGGCCGGCCTCACATCGCAGACTCATGAACGCGCTGCGATCTCCTTCGCGCAAAGGCCGCTGTGACGGACCCTGGTGGTACGACGGCGTCGCGGGCCATCCGCATCACGTGGTGATCGTCGGCGCCGGGTTCGGCGGCCTGGCAACGGCGCGCGCGCTCGCGCGCATGCCGGTGCAGATCACCGTGATCGACCGCCACAATCACCACACCTTCCAGCCTCTGCTCTATCAAGTGGCCACCGCCGCGCTCAACGCCACCGACATCGCCGTGCCGATCCGGCGGGTGCTCCGCAAGCAGAAGAACGCGCGCGTCCTCATGACCAACGTCCTCTCCATCGATCCTTCGCGGCGGCGCGTGCACACCACCGACGGCGAGATGACGTACGACACGCTCGTCCTCGCCACGGGCGCCACGCATTCGTACTTCGGACACGAAGATTGGTCGCATACCGCCCCCGGCCTCAAGACGGTGGAAGACGCGCTCGACATCCGAAATCGCGTGCTCTCCGCCTTCGAAGCAGCCGAGCGCGAGGACGATCCCGTCCGCCGCGCCGAATGGATCACCTTCGTCATCGTGGGCGGCGGTCCGACCGGGATCGAAATGGCCGGCGCGCTCTCCGAAATCGCGCGCAAGACCTTGGCGAAGGACTTCTGTCGCGTCGATCCCACGCAGGCCCGCGTGATCCTGCTCGAAGGCGCGCCGCGCGTGCTCCCCACGATGGATCCCAAGATCTCCACGAAGGCCGAACAGCAGCTCGAGCACATCGGCGTCGAAGTGGGCACGGGCGCGCGGGTGACCGGCATCGACGACGAGGGCGTGTGGCTCGGCGACGAGCGCATTCGGGCGCGCACCGTGATCTGGGCTGCGGGCGTGGCGGCGTCGCCGCTCGGCCGGTCTCTGGGCGTGCCGCTCGACCGCGCCGGCCGCGTGCCCGTCGAGCCCGATCTCACGGTCCCCGGCCATCCGGACATCTATGTCATCGGCGATCTCGCCGCCGCCACGAGCGACGGTCACCCCGTGCCGGGCGTGGCCTCCGCCGCCCTCCAGGAGGGCCGGCACACCGCGCGCAACATCATCCGCACCATCTCCGGCCTACCGCGCGAGCCCTTCGTTTACGACGACCGCGGCACCATGGCCACCATCGGCCGAGCCGCCGCCGTCGCCGATCTCGGCCGCGTGAAGCTGAGCGGCCTCGTCGCTTGGCTGCTCTGGCTCTTCGTGCACATTGCCTATCTGGTCGGCTTCCGCAATCGCTTCTCGGTGCTGCTCGAATGGGCCTGGTCCTATCTGACCTTCGATCGCGGGGCGCGCCTCATCACCGGCGAGCCCGAGGCCGTTCCATCCGCGAGCGCGCTCGTAGCGAGCCGAAATGGCGCGGCGGCGCGGCCTGCGGGGGAACCGCAAACGACCGCGCCGCCGTGACGCTCTCTCGTGATGAGGCCGTATCGTCGCGCGCGCGGGCGTCGATGGACCGCGGCCCATCGATGCCCGCTCGCGCAGGCACCGATCAGGGGTCGAGGTAAACCGTCACCGACCCGAGATACGGCATCTTCCAGCCCCAGGCATCGCCAAGCACGTTGTCCATCGGACCACGGCAGTTGATGTATCCGCCGGTCAACGAGCTTCCCAAGCAAACGTCTTCGCAGGTGCCTTGGAAGTCGATGATGCAGTCATCCACGGAGGGCCCGCAGACGCGCGTATCCTTCGTCACCCCTTTGGGGAGGCAACCGAGGAATCGACGAGGCTGCGAGAAGATGTTGCCGTAGTACGCCGCCTCTCGCTGCGTGTATTGCGTGTACTCCGGCCAGGTCACGGCGAGCGCCGGGTTCAGCCCGCGAAGCGAGATCTTCACGTGCTCCCCCAGATAGTTGACTCGGGACAGCACGCACCCCGAGACCCATTGCTGGCAGATCTCGTTGCATTCGCCGTGCGGCTGGCCCCACTCGGGCGCGAGACCGAGCGCACCGGAGACGTCGTGCGAGGTCCCGTCCTTGGTTTTGTAGCTGAACGACTGCCCCGCCGGCAGCGCGCAGCTCACGATGTACTCGAGGACTTCGCGGGCATTGGGGTCCTCGAGCGCGTTGCGCGTATGCATGTTTCCCGTGAGCGAGCTCTTCGTCAGCGGGTTGCTCGTCAGCGCATTGACCGCGAGCGCATTGACGGCAAGCGCATTGACCGCAAGCGCGTTGACGGCAAGCGCATTGACCGCAAGTGCATTGACTGCAAGGGCGTCAGTCTGCAACGCCGGAGCATCAGGCACGCTTACATCATCATCGTCCGGAGAGGCGATGCAGCCGCTGGCTGCCAGCCCTCCCAGGACGAACAGGCATCCCAGGGGCGATCGTGTTTTCATGGTTCCACCTCACACTTGATACGAACATGCTCGGAAAAGGATGTCGACGACGCATTACGAGAATCGCAACTTTTCGCGGAGATTTCAGGTGGTTGCGCGTGTCCGTGCGCATTGCACACACATTTCAACGCACGCGCGCCGGCATGCTGCGGCATGTCGCTCCGCGCCATTCTGGTATTCAGCCATCACCGTGGCGCAAACACACCACACTGTCGGTACGTGATGCTCAAGCAGCAAAGCGGAGTATCAACCTAGCCTTGGCAAAGCGAGCACAGAGGCCTACCATGCCGGCCTCGTCTACGAGGCGATCGACCAGCGCAAACGCTCTGGCCCGATCGAGTGGCTCGCCCATCAGGCCAAGTGAACGTGCGGCGGCGGAGACAACTTCCACGCTCTGGGCGTTCCCCATCGTTCCTGCGAACAGATCGATGATCTCGCGCAGCTCGATCGTGATCGGGCGCGTCGACGCCGGCCCCGAAACGGGCTCCGGCCGCACGCTCGGCCGAGATCGCCACGACGATGGTCCCGACAGCGCACCTCCCGAAGGCGGCGGCGCGCTGGTGCGCGACGGCGAGCTGGGCACCGAGGGGCGCGATGTCGGCTCCGCCGCTTCGCTCGACGGCTCCGCCGGGCGCCGATCCGAAAGGCGCGTGGCGGCATAGCGCGCCGCGATCCCCACCATTCCAGGTGATTCGGAGAGCGTCTCCAAAAGCACGAGCGCTTCTGCGAACGGCATCTCCGGAGCGCCCTGACCGCCCCGGGCCACGCTCACGACCTCCACGCTTCGGTCCCACCCCAGCACCAGCGCAAGCAGCTCCGTCAGGCGCGTCGCCGAAATGGTCGGGGGCGGGCTCATCCAGGGCGCGCCACTATAGGCAGGACGTACCAGCCATTTCTACTGCTATGTCGCGCCCTTCGCGGAGTGATTGCCGATCGGGCGATTGAACGGGGCACGGGAGAAGCGCCATCGCGGCCCGGCCGCGCGCCCCCTTCGGGCTCCGATCACGGCATCGATCGCATGCGCGCCGATGCCAATCATCGGCTCGACATCGACGCAGCTTCCCCTCGGAAACCATCGTCCGCGTCGAACCCCATGGGCAGCTTGGGCCCCATTTCGCCCGCTCGTCATCGCGGTACCGCGTCCGCGGCGACGCTGACTCTCATTCAGTCCGTGCAAGCGCGTCCCGCGTGGCTCGCAATCATCGGCCCCGCTCCAGGCAACACCGTCGCTCGCGACCATCATGAGGCGTGACCTCGTGAGGCACGAGGTGCCCGCCGCGAGCTCATGGCCACCTCGTGATCGCAGGCGTGGATGTGATCGTGGAGCGACGGCGGCGACCTCGGGCAGCCGTCTCGAGCAGCGTTGTTGCGCACGCCGAGAAGGAGATGCCCGCCGCGACGATCACGCTCGCGCATGTCGCGCCCGATCGCGTCCTCGGCGAGCGCTTCGTAAACGAGCGTTGGTGCCGCCGTCTCCGACGCGGGAGCGCCCACCCTGCCCGGTCCCTCCAGCGCTTCTGCGAGCCGGGAAGCCACAGCAGGAGCGGGCTCCGCTGCGGAGGGCCGAGCACGCGCTGACACCCGAGTGGGCGAGGTTCCACGAAATGCCCGTGATCCGCAGTGGGAGGCGCGTGAAGCCTGCTCCGGCAATCAATTCGATCGGTCATTTCTTGTCCGCTTCTGAGGGGTTCAGCTTGCGTCCGACCTTGCTACCTGAACTAGCGGCCAGTATGGTCCGTTCCTGCCATCGGCTATGGCCGAATCCACCCGAGACCGCGGAGGGCTCCCGCCCATGAGTGACGAACGGACCAACCCCAAGCAGAAGAACGCCGCCCTCGAGCTCGCCATCGCCAGCGTCGAGAAAGAGTACGGCAAGGGCGCGATCATGCGGCTCAAGGAGGGTCAGAGCCTCCATGAGGAGCTGGCCGCAGTCCCGAGCGGATCGCTCAGCCTCGACATCGCGCTTGGCATCGGCGGCTACCCGCGCGGCCGTATCATCGAGATCTACGGACCGGAGTCGAGCGGCAAGACGACGCTGACCCTCCACGCCATCGCCAACGTGCAGCGGCAGGGCGGCACGGCGGCGTTCATCGACGCCGAGCACGCGCTCGATGTGACCTACGCGAAGAAGCTCGGCGTGAAGACCGACGAGCTCCTCATCTCCCAGCCGGACTTCGGCGAGCAGGCGCTCGAGATCGCCGACATGCTCGTCCGCTCGAACGCGGTCGACGTCGTCGTGGTCGACTCCGTGGCCGCGCTCGTGCCCAAGGCGGAGATCGAGGGCGACATGGGCGACAGCCACGTCGGTCTCCAGGCTCGCCTCATGAGCCAGGCGCTCCGCAAGCTCACCGCCAGCGTCTCCAAGTCGAACTGCCTGCTCGTCTTCATCAACCAGATCCGCATGAAGATCGGCGTCATGTTCGGCAGCCCCGAGACGACGAGCGGCGGCAACGCGCTCAAGTTCTACGCCTCGGTCCGCCTCGACATCCGCCGCATCGGCGCGATCAAGGAGGCCGCTGCCGGCGGGAAGGAGCCGAACGTCGTCGGCAACCGGACCCGCGTGAAGGTGGTGAAGAACAAGGTCGCTCCGCCCTTCCGCGAGGTGGAGTTCGACATTCTTTATGGTCAGGGCATCAGCCACTCGGGCGACGTCCTCGATCTGGCGACCGAGGCGAACGTCGTCGAGAAGAGCGGCGCTTGGTTCTCGTTCCAGGGCGAGCGCATCGGCCAGGGCCGCGAGAACGCGCGCTCCTACCTCGAGCAGCACCCGGCGGTGCTGAACAAGGTGGAGCACCTGGTGCTCACGAAGCACGGGATCACCGGGCGTGGTCCGGCCCCCGAGGCTCCTGCTCCGGCTGGCAAGCCGGGCGCCAAGGGTGAAGCCCCCGCGGCGGCCAAGGGTGGCGACAAGGCCGCACCCGCGGCGGCCAAGGGTGGCGACAAGGCCGCGCCCACGAAGGCGAACTGAGCGAACGGACGAGGCCCGGATGCGGCTCTATGTGATGCGCCACGGCCCGGCCGAGGATCGCGCCCCCACCGGGCGCGATCCCGATCGGGCGCTGACCCGGGCCGGCCGTGACGTGGTGGAGCGAGCCGCGCGTGCGCTCCACGAAGCCCGTGCGGCCGCGCCGCTCCGAATCATCTCGAGCCCGTATCTGCGTGCGGCGGAGACCGCCGAGATCATGGCTCGGGTCTTCGGCGCCGGCGCGCCCGACCTGCACGACGACCTCGCCGGTGATGCAGACCTGCCGCTCGACCTGGTGCGCGCGGCTCAGGCGGCCGGTGATGACGTCCTCCTCGTCGGCCACCAGCCGATCGTGGAGGAGCTGGTGCGGGTGCTGGTGCACCCGGCGCGTCCATCGTTCGGCCAAGGCTTTCGGACGGCGACCATCGCCGCCCTGGAGCACGCCGAGGACCGCTTCCGCCTCGCCACCATCATCGACCCGCACGCGGGTCACTGAGCGTGGCCCATGCGCGCCGGCGACGGAACGGATCTCCGACGCCGCCCGCGCGAGGTGGCCGCGAAGCCCGAGCGATCGGGGATGGCTGGGATCCGCCTGCGGGCATTCGGGGGACAGCCCGTGGAAAACCTGAGGATGACGTGGGGATCGGCCCGACGGCCGGAACGGCACCGGACGGCTGCCGGCCCCCTTCTGACGGAGGATCCAAATTGAATGATTTCGCTATGTTCCGGGCGTGTCCTTGACAAGGTTCGACCCCACGAATACGCCGAATAGGGAGGTTCCGAGGTGACGGGACAGCCGGCGTTCTCCTTCGCGCTCCCCCCACTCGGGCGTGTCTCCCGGGCGAAGACGCTCCACGCGTCTCTGCCGTTCGCCCCGCGGGTCTCGCACGCGGCGGTCCGGGTCCCGGATCCGCGGCATCTGCCGCCGGAGCTCCAGTTCCCGGCCGGCCAACCGCAGATCTTCGTGCACGAGGGCGCGCGCCAGGCGCTCGAGCGGCGCCTCTCGCAGGCGTACCACCGCCTCGTCCTCCTCTCGGTGACGGACAACACCCGGCACATGATCTCGCGCACCCAGCGGGATGGGGTGCTCCAGGTCCGGCTCCACCACATGTTCCTCGACGCGCCGGCCGTCGTGCAGGAGGCGCTCGTCCGCTACGTGGTCGAAGGCGAGCGCACCTCGTCGGCCGTCGTCAGCAAATACATCGAGGATCACGGTTACCGGATTCGGGCGACGCGACCGGTCTCGACCCCGCTCGTCACCGCCGGCGAGACCCACGATCTGTTCGCCATCTACCGCACGGTGAACGAGAAGTACTTCGCGGGTGCCGTCGACGCCCTCATCACTTGGGGCCGCCGCACGCCCAAGCCGAAGGAGTCGCGCCGCTCGATCAAGCTGGGGAGCTACTCGGCCGTCGAGCGCCTGATCCGCGTCCACCCCGTGCTCGACAGGCCCTGGGTGCCTCGGTACTTCGTCTCCTACATCGTCTATCACGAGATGCTTCATCACGTGATCCCGCAGAGCCAAGGCAGCGGCCGCCGCATGCTGCACCCGCCGCTGTTCAAGGCACGGGAGCGCCTCTTCCGCGACTTCGATCGCTCCCTGACCTGGGAACGCACGCACATCGGCCGCCTCCTCCGCAGCTAGCCCCGCCTGCCCAGAGCGCCCGCCAGACTTCATTGTCTACCCGGAGCCCCTCGACGACCGCCGGCCAGACTTCATTGTCTGCGCGGAGCTCCTCGACGACCGCCCGCCAGACTTCATTATCTACCCGGAGCCCCTCGACGACCGCCCGCCAGACTTCATTGTCTGCGCGGAGCTCCTCGACGACCGGCCGCCAGACTTCATTGTCTACCCGGAGCCCCTCGACGACCGCCGGCCAGACTTCGTTGTCTGCCCGGAGCCCCTCGACGACCGTTGTCCTTCGCCATCGGAGCGGCGAACGAGACGAGAGCGGCATCCACGTCGCCGAGGTCGGTGCCGGTGCGATCTTGGAGGGCGCGACGAGACGGAGGAGCGTGCTCCGCCTTTTCCGCGGGCATCCGGGCCTCCATTCCCGTGCGTCGGGCTCGCGGGCGGCGCGGAGGGGCCGTCGTCCCGAGGCGAGGCTCGGGTCGACGCCCCGCCTCGATGCCTGCTAAAGAAGCGGGCCCCGCTCGCGGAAGAGCGGGCACTGTCGCGGAAAGCCAACATCGTGGACGAGTCGGTCAACCAGGTCGCAGATCCGGGACGCGCCATCGAGGCGCTCGAGCGAGCCGCGCTGCGCGCAGAGAAGGGCGCGGGCGAGCTCGTCCGCGCCTCGAAGGACGATTACCGAGCGGCCGCGCAGCTCTATTTGCCCGACGTGCGCAAGCGGCTCGATCGCGTGGTCATGAGCGACGACGCGGAGGCCGGCCTGGATGCTTTGCTGGAGGCTGGGGCCCTCGGCGCCATGCTGCCCGAGGTCGAGGCCATGGTCGGTTTCGGCGACGGCGAGTGGCGCCACAAGGACGTCTGGAAGCACACGAAGCAGGTCGTCCGCCAGGCCGTGCCTCGCCTCGAGGTCCGTTGGGCCGCGCTCCTCCACGACATCGGCAAGGTGAAGACGCGCTCCATCTCGCCGAACGGCGAGGTCCATTTCT
The DNA here is from genome assembly GCA_001931535.1 of Minicystis rosea. Lineage (GTDB taxonomy): Bacteria > Myxococcota_A > Polyangia > Polyangiales > Polyangiaceae > Minicystis > Minicystis rosea. The sequence goes on along the minus strand of CP016211.1, from coordinate 14,414,686 downwards.
TCGGCCACGCCGAGGTCGGGGCCCGCATGTTCGACAAGATCGATCGGCGCGTGCCGCTCTTCACGAAGGATGCGTCGCTCAAGGGCTCGGTGCGCTTTCTCATCCTGCACCACCTGCGCGCCAGCCAGTACGACGCCTCGTGGACCGACAGCGCCGTGCGCCGCTTCGCCAAGGAGATCGGCGACGAGCTCGACGATCTGCTGTGCCTCTCGCGCGCCGACATCACCACCAAGCGGCCCGAGAAGAAGAAGAAGGGCCTCCGCCAGATCAGCGAGCTCGCCGATCGCGTGCGTCAGATCCGCGAGCAGGACGCCGTCGTGCCGCCGCTCCCGAGCGGCATCGGCGACGAGATGATGAAGGCCTTCGGCATCCCGCCGTCGCGCCGCATCGGCGAGCTGAAGAAGGCCCTCGAAGAGGCCGTCGACAGCGGCGAGGTGCCGAGCCACCAGCCGGCCGAGGTCTACCTCGCGTTCCTGCGGGAGAACGCGGCGCGGTTCGGGCTGGGCTGAGCCTTCGATGGCCACCGCTCGTCACCCATCGCGTGACGAGCGGTGCAGCAATCGTTGGTGCTCCAACGAATCGAGCGTCGGTAGGCTCGGCGGCGCCGGTCGTTGGTGCTCCAACGAATCGAGGCTCACGTGGTGAACGGCGCACTTCGTTGATGCTCCGACGAATCTCGAGACGGCCTCGATGCGTGATCGTTGGTGCTCCAACGAATCGCGCGCCGTGAGGCTCGACCGGTGCGCGGCGCGAGGATCGTTGATGCTTCAACGATCCTCGCGGACCTGCTTCACATCGGCTCAGGGGCCGCGGACGGTCGCGGCCACCTTCTCCTCGATGCCCTTCCAGGCGTCCGATCGATCGACGCGCGCGAACGCGAAGACACGAACCAAGCGCCCTCCCGCGACCATCGTGTACGTCACGCCCTCGACGAGCTTCTCCTTCGCGTGGACCTCGACCAGCGCACGGCGACCACCGATCATCGTCTGCCGCCGGGTGTTGCCGGCGGAGGAGGCATCGTCCTCCGACGCCTTCTGAGCCTCGGCGAGGAGCTCTTCCTCCGGCGCGTCCACGATCCCGCTCACCGTGACGAGGAACGCGACCGGCAGCGTGCGCAGCGTGCCGAACGAGGTGATGGTGGTCCCACCGTCGCTCGGGCGCGGCTTCTTCTCGGCCACGGTGGGCACCTCGAGGGAGATCCCCGTGTCTCCGATGGTCGTGCGTTGCAGGACCGGCGCGGCCCCGATCTGCCACGGCCGCCCCGTGACGAGCGCCGCCGCCACCGAGAACGCCATCGCCGCCACGATGATCGACGTCGCCCCCGTGACGAGCGGGCTGCGCTTGCGCTCGACGTCCGTGACCGAGCGACGTTGCTCCACGGGCACGACCCCGCTCGTGAGCACCGTCGCCGTGAGCGCGAAGCCGATCACGCCGCCGCCGATGTGGGCGAGCATGTCGATGCCGGCCTGCAAGCTGTAGAGGAGGTTGATCACGATCGGCACCCACACCTGCCGGCGCAGGGACGCCGCCATCATCGGCGGGAGCACGCCTTTGGGGCGCAGCGCCAGCGCGAGGAACGCCGTCATCAATCCCCAAATCGCGCCGGACGCACCGACGCTCACCCGCGGATCGCCGGGGTGGAGGAAGGCGCTCGCCAGCGAGCCGCCGAGCGCCGACGCGCCGTACAAGAGCAGATAGCGGCGCGCTCCGAAGATGGCTTCGAGCATGGGCCCGAAGCTCCACAGCGCGATCATGTTCACCACGAGGTGGATGACGTCGCCGTGCAGAAACGCCGACGCGAGGAGCCGCCACGGCTCGCCGCCCTTCACCGCGTTGAGCTCGTTCGCGCCCATGCGCCAGAGCGCTTCGTTGTACCCCCCGGTCCCGCCCCACAGATAACCGAGCCCGGTGAGCACGACACAGATGGCCGTGATCGCGCCCGTCACCGTGGATCGTCCAGAGAGCTTGGAGACGACGGCGCGGTCTTGCTCGATGAGCTTCTGCCCGCGCGCGAGCGCGTCCGCGAGTGGCTGGGGATCGATCGGCGCATCCATGTCGATGCGCGCGGCTGCGCTTTCGAGCAGCGGGAGATGACGTGATTTGATGTGCGTCAAAGTGCCGTCGTCGGCGAGGTGATCGAAGCCGACCTGCGCCGGCGCGAAGTATGGGATCGTCGCAGAAAGCGCCGCCTGAGCCTCGGGTCCACCCCCGACGACGACGACTTGAGTCGGTGGACCGTCCTGCGTGAGGGTGCCCATGTGGGCCGAAAAGAGCTCGCGCAGCCGATCGCCCGGCAAATCCTCGGGCACCGTCATGATGAAGATGCGCCCCGAAGCGCCGGCGCTGAAGAGCAACGCGACCTCGGAATCCCAGCGCAGCAGCGAGAGATCGGGATCGGCGGCGAGGAGCTCGACGAGGAGGCGATCGCGGCGATCCGTGGGGGCGGAGAGCGTCATCCCCTCATTCATACCTCAACCGATACGTCGCCGAAGTGTCACGCGGATCATCGTCGCCGCGCTTGCTCCCAAGATGTCATCTCCGTACGATTTCACGATGATCGTACGCTTCTCTCGACTCGGCTTGGTCCTCGGGACGACGCTCGCCGGTGCGGTGCTCGCGGCGGCCTGCGGCGGAGGCAGCAGCAGCAGCCAGAGCACCGGCGGCAACACGGGCGGCAGCACGCCGACAGGATCCGGCGGACACGCCGGCCACACCGGATCGGGGGGCAGCGGTGGTGGCTTCATCTTCACGGGCTCGGGTGGCAGTCAACAACAAGGGCTCGATGTCCAGCCCAGTGGGCTCCAGACCATCACGGTCCCCATCGGACAATCGACGCCCACGGTCGCGTACACCGCGACGCTCGACGGGCAACCGGCCAACGTCGGTTGGGGCGTCGACAAGGGGGATGTGGGCACCGTCCAAGCGGGCCCGGCGTCGACCACCGTCTTCACGCCCAAAGGCACCACGGGCGGCATCGTCACGGTGACGGCGGGCATCAACATGAAGACCGTGAGCCGCCAAGTCATGGTCAAGCTCACGGGAGAGCAGAATGGGCCCAACCTGGGGAGCCCGGCGGAGGTCGCGCAGATCCCCCAGTCGATTCCAGAGCTCACCGCCGGCGGCGGCGTGGGCGGCGTCGCCGGTGAAGGCCTCGGCACCGCGGTCACCGATCCGGGTGTCGTCACGACGCTCGGGAGCCCGACGGGCGATGGCAGCGCTCAAGGCCTCAAGCTGCTTTATCCCTACGACAAGACGGTTTGGCCGCGCGGCCTGCTCGCGCCCCTCTTGATGTGGGATTGGTCGGTGGGCGACGCCGACGCCATTCAAATCGAGCTCACCACCACCTCGGGCTCGTTCTCGTGGAAAGGCACCTTCGCCAAACCGGCCATCCTCGCGCAGACGGGCGGCAAGTTCATCCGCCACCCGATTCCCCAAGACATCTGGGAGATGGCCACGAACACCGCGGGTGGCAGCGCGGATCAGCTCACCGTCAAGCTCACCGTCGCGCAGGGCGGACAGGCGTACGGGCCCCTCAGCCAGACGTGGACGATCGCATCCGCGCGGCTCTCGGGCACCATCTATTACAACTCGTATGGCACGCAGCTCGCGAAGAACTACGGCGGTGCCATCGGCGGTGACAAGCTCTTCGGCGGCGCCGTGCTCTCGATTCGTGTGGGCGACACGGGCCCGAAGCTCGTCGCCGGCGGCAACCCCGGTGTCCACGCGCCGACGCAATGCCGTGTCTGCCACTCGGTGGCTGCGAGCGGCTCGCGCCTCGTGGCGGCGCAACAGAGCGGCCCGACCTCGTCCTACGACCTCAGCCCTTCGGGCAGCACCGAGCACGTGATGACCAACGTCGCCGAGTTTCCCGGGGTCTACCCCGATGGCTCGATGGCGCTCACGGCCGGTGGCCAGCTCCTCAGCCTGCCCAACGGCACGCCGCTGCCCGCGACCGGCCTCCCCGCGGGCACGGTGGCGATGCCCATCTTCTCCCCCGACGGCAAGCTCGTCGCCTTCAACCCCGCCAACGGGAAGACGCTCGCCGTGATGAGCTTCGACAGCGCCACGAGCACGTTCTCCAATCAGGCGACGATCGTGAGCCTGCCGGCCACGCCCACCGATCTCCGGCCCGGTTGGCCCGCGTTCTTCCCCGATGGGAAGTCGGTGATCTTCCACGAGCAGAGCAACGCCGGCAAAGATGGTGTGCTCAGCGACCTCAGAACCCGCAAGGGCGCGGAGGCGCAGATCGCTTGGGCCAGCATCGACGGCTCGAACAACGTCACGCCGCTCGATCAGCTCAACGGCAAGGGCTATCTCCCGAAGCTCGCGGCGCCGAGCACGTTGAGCTGCCTCGGTGACCAGGTCCAGGTGGGCAAGGGTGCCGCGGGCAGCAGCGGTATCATCGACAACCCCGATCTCGACCACGCGAACGACGTCAATCACAACTACGAGCCGACGGTGAACCCCATCGCCTCCGGCGGTTATGCGTGGGTCGTCTTCACGAGCCGGCGCCTGTACGGCAACGTCGCGACCATCCCTCCGTATTGCAGCGATCCGCGCGGCGTCGATCTCGTGACCAACATCACCCCGAAGAAGCTTTGGGTGGCCGCCGTCGACATCAGCGGTCAGCCCGGCAGCGACGCCAGCCACCCCGCCTTCTACCTGCCCGCACAGGAGCTCTTGGCCGGCAACTCGCGCGGCTTCTGGACGCTCGACCCCTGCCGCCCCAACGGCGACGGCTGCGAGACCGGCGATCAATGCTGCAACGGCTTCTGCCAGCCCAACGGGCCGGGCGGCGAACTCGTCTGCTCCGACCAACCGCCCGGCAGCACCTGCTCCGGCCTGCAGGAGAAGTGCGAAACCTCGGCCGATTGCTGCGACATGACCAACGTCTGCATCGGCGGCTTCTGCACGCAAAAGGGCCCGGCCTGATCGCTCGGCGATAGCGAGGCTCCAAGCCCACACCGCGGCGCGTGCCCCCAGCGAGCACGCGCCGCGCGCGTTTCAAGCGCTCGTCACGCCCACTTCACCGCTCATCGCGGCTCGGCTCTCCCAACATCGGAAGGTTGGAGAGGCGCAGGCATCACCGCCGCGCGAACACGCATTGCGTTTCGTTGGTGATATTAAACGCGCTGCGGCCAGAACGCGTGGCGGAGCCCACTCGATGGCTCATTCATGCGGCCGATGACTTTGTTCACGGGCGCATGTCTCGATGCCATCAACGTCAGGCCCGAAGCGGCGAAACGTGCTCGTTGGCGAGGGTGGATCGCGGGTGGTGGGGCCCTGACGGCTCTGCCGGCGGGGCGTGGGGCGGAGGGCGGCGAAGCCGACCCGAAGCCCACATGAAGACTGGGGCGGCGGGGACTCGCGTCCCCGCCGTGTGAATCAGGAGAGGACACCATTCTTCGCCTTGGCGAGCGGCGGCACGTCCTTCTCGCCGAGGCGCTGGCGGAGGTTCACCTCGATCATCCGGCTGAGGGCGGAGAGCGGGAGATCGTTGGCATCGAGGCCGAAAGGCTGCTCGATCTCGTCGCCGACCGCGTCCAGACCAAAGAAGGCATACGACACGAAGGCCACCACGAAGGGCGTGATTTGCCCAACGGTCTTCACGATGCCGAAGGGGAGCGTGAGGCAGTAAATCGCGACGATCTGGTGAATCAGCGTCGTATACGACATGGGGATGGGCGTGTTCTTGATGCGCTCGCATCCACCTTGAATGTCGGTCAGGGAGACGAGGCCCTGCTCCAGCACCGGGACGTGCATCGAGTGAATCCAGCCGCGGTGCCAGGCGTCGCGCAGGCGGTCGCCCATGTGTTGGAGGACGGCCGTGGGCCGGTTGGTCTCGTTGCGCAGCCCCTCGACCTCGGCGGCGGGCAGGAAGGGCAAGAGCTCGTCGAGCCGATCCTGATCGCGGAGGTGCATGCGGAAGCAATGCACGTATCCGATGAGCCGATAGACCATCTCCTTGCGAAAGGCGTTGATCTCGTTGGGGTCGGCGACACTGACCGTCTCCGTGTCCTCGAAGGGGCGCGGGCCGGTGAGCGTGAGGATCTGACGCGTGAGGCTGCGGCTCGTGTTGACGAGCTGGCCCCAAAGCCTCCGACCTTCCCAAAAGCGGTCGTAGCTCGTGTTGTTCCGGAAGCCGAGGAAGATGCCCAGCGCGAGGCCGATGAGCGTGAAGGGGACCGTCGTGAAATCGGGATGGAAGAACCCGAATCGAAGGTCGATGACCGTGACGACCAACGCCACGGCCGTGGTGAAGAGCACCCGCAGCAACACCCGTTCGAGGGCGGTGCCGCGGTACTTGACGAGGAGCCGAAGCCAGGAATAGCGCCGCTCAGGGACGAGCATGCTGCGCCGCGTAGCACACTCCTGGCCCGGCGGGGCGATCTGGTTCGCTTCTTCTCGCGCGATGCACGCCGATTCCCACGCCTTCCGCCGCCGGCCCCTGCACGGCCCAGCCCGCCACGGCGTCAGACCGTAGGAGCCCTGCCAATGCTCCGCTACGCCCGGAGCCGCGCCCATCCGACTGGAGCCCGTCAGCCGCGAGCGCGGGGGCGCGCTCATCGCGGACGGGGAGCGTACCCCTCCGTCGGCGCAGAATGATGAACGCAAAGCGTGTCCCTCGGTGAGCGCAGGAGAGAGTGATGCCAAGATGCGAGGGCGCAATAGAGCGCCGGGGATTGGGCCGCTACGTGCGATGGCAACGCTCGTTGGCGGAGAGCCGTCGATGGCTCGCCCGGATCCTGAAGCACCCGATGCCCTGGCGTGGTGACTGTGGGGCCGACGAACGAATACGCCGCTCCAATGACCGGATTGGAGAGTCGATATGGGCGACTGGCATCGTCCTCATCGATCGTCGAGCCATGATGCCTGTCCACTCTTGATTGCTTGGAGGACGGCTGATAGCTCCATCGTAGAGGTGATGTGATGATGCGGAAGTACGCGGACGATCCTTTGCGTGCCCCGTCCCCCTCGCCAGCCCGCTCCTCCGCGGCGCCATCACCGGTCGTGCCGGTGTCACCAGCGAGCTCGACTCCTGAGCCATGCCGTGCACACAGCTTGGGTGCGTGCCCAGAATCCATTCGCCAAGCGCGAGCATTGGCTACCGGGTAGCGCGATGGATCGCTTCATTCACGAGGCTCGGCTGCGCACCGAGAGGCTGGTCGAGCAGACACTCGAGATGCTCCGGCATGTCCATTGAGAGGTAATTCCATGTCGCCCAACGACACCGATGAGGAACGCGCCCGCGAGATCATCGAGAAGCTCCTCATCACGGGGCAAAACGAGGTCGTACGCATCGAGCGCACATCCGACCAGGTGCTCGTGTTCACGCAGGGCATCAACTGGTCAATCTCCCCCCCGGAAGCCGACCTCCCGAAACGCGCGCTCGATGGATACGAGCTCTACACCGTCGACTCGTACGCGTACCGCAATCCACCTCCGCTCCGGCAAGGCGTCGCCCGCCTTCCGGACGGGCGCATGTTCCTCCTGAACGACGCCGAGCAGCTTCGCGCATTCTTCACCGCGATGGGCGGCGCGCTCCCGCCCGCCGATCTGGCGGGGCTGTTGGTTCGCTTCCAGCTCGGATCGACGACGGCGCCGTACCAGTCCCTCGTCCTCACGCCCGAGGACCTCGCCGAGAAGCTCGAGCCTGAGCAGATCGCGGCCATCCCCGAGCTCATCCCTCTCCAGACCACGCCGCGTGCGGACGGTGGCCTCGACCTGGACTTTTGCGCGCACCTGCGTGGTCGTAGAGGTGCCCCGGATGAAGGGTGGATCAGCGTCGTGCGCTGGCATGTGGAGGTCTCCGCCTCGCACGCGCTCACCTGGTCCTCGCGCACGATCGCCGAGCGGCTCGCGCCGCGGAGTTGGAAGGAGCTCGGCATCCTCGACATCATCATGGAGCGTGAGAAGAAGGGGTGAGGCGCGGCGCCTGGCCCGCACCGTGAGCGGCCCGAGCGCAACGTCGCAATCCCTCTCATCCATCAACGCCAAGAAGACTCGACACGAGGCCGTCACGAAGCAAGCGTCTTTGCTTCCTCGCGTTCAAATCCCTTCTCGTCGTTCGACTCCAAATCAATTCGACACGAGATCACGCGAAGCAAGCAGCCACTCCCCTGCGCCTTTTTGCGACTCTGCGTCTTTGCGCCCTTGCGTCGAAATCTCCTCGACCGACGCCGAAGAGACTCGACACGAGCTCATCACGAATCAAGCGCCCAGTCTTCTGCCCTATTCCGTCTCCGCGTCGCTGCACTCTTGCGCCCAAACATCCTTTTTGCAGCACGCCCAAATACGAATGCGGCTCACAGCCTCTCAGCCGTGAGCCGCATCGATGTTGGCAAGGGGCCACACCCGGGCGGGTGAGCCCCTTTGGGGAGGGATCAGCTGAAGAGAGGCAGCGGATCGCCGGCGAGACCGTAGGTGGTGTCGAGCTCGGTGCCGGTGAGCCCGGCGAGCTTGCGCAGGCCCATGTGGATGTGCTTCGGCTCGATGCGAATGCCGTTCGAGTCGAGGGCCAAGGTCTTCGGGTTCACCGTCAGCGGCTTGAAGGCGTCGTCGGTGGCGCCGATCACGCGATCACCGGCGATCTTCGGCCCGGCGAGCATCATGCTGGTGATGTTCCAGTGATCCTTGCCCTGGTTCGTGTTGTAGAACGGCGTCCGGCCGAAGTCGGAGCCGACCACGACGTAGACCTGATCGGTCATGCCCATCGCGTCGATTTGCTTGAACAGATAATCGAGCGCGAAGGTGAGGACCATCATCTGACGCGACTGGCGATCATCGCTGTCGTCGTGCGTGTCGAACCCGCCCATGTCCAGGTTGGCGCTCACCGCCACACCGGCCTGGAACGTGAGGAGCGCGATCTGCGCCTGACGGAGCAAGCCCTCGACGTCACCCATGCCGCCGATGCCGTCGAGCGCGGGGAAGTCCTCGGGGAAGTTCACGAGCGGCGTCTTCTGGAGCAGCTCGCCGAGACCGGCGATGCCGTCGTCGGACTGACGCGCCAGCCAGAGCGAGCCCATCGACTTGGCGACGGTGGGCAGACGCGTCTTCTGCTGGAGCGCCTGAACGCGCGCGGCCTGCGCCGCGGCGATGCGCGAGGCGGTCGTCCCCGTGTGGTAGGTCGCCGTGTTCTTGTCGCCCGGGTTCACGTTGTTGGTGAACGCGAGGCGCTGGAGCGCGCCCGTGCCACCGACGCGCGAGAGCGAGACGATGCCCGCGGTGGCGTCGTAACCACCGTTGGAGAGATAGGCGAGCGGCACCGGCACCGCGGCAGCGCCGACGGCCGCGGTCATGGCCGCGAACGACGGATACCCCTCGGAGAGCTGGCCACTCCAGATCGTGCGCGAGCCGGAGTCGTGGTTGTTCGTGGAGGTATCGACACCATTGACCACCAGGAGGCGCTTGTGGTGCGTGGTGAAGAACGTCTCCGCCGAGATCAGCTCGACCCCGTTTTGCGAATACGACGTGGGGGCGTAAACGAGCCCACCGGCCGTGCCCTTTTGATCGGGCGCGTACGAGTGGTTGACCTGCTTCGAATCCTTCGGGTCGGTGCCGCCCTTCGGATCGGTGAGCATCGTCGGGTCCCACCCGCCGCCGGCATTCACCATGATCCAGAAAGGACCCTTGTACTTGCCGGCAGCGCGCGTCTCCCGCACGGCGATCGGTGCCATCACCGCGAGACCAGCGATCCCAGCGACTTGCAGAAAGCGTCGACGGTTCATGTCATTGGCTCCTTGTCGTCCTGGTCTCGGCCTACTCGTAGAGGAACTTGTAGTCGGACATGAGGTACGTCATGACCGCCTGCCACGATCGAAGGGTGTAGTTCTTGTCGTCGTGGATCTGCACGTCTTCGGGGAGATCGGTGCCGTCCACCGCGTTCCACCGGCCCGAGCACTCGTAGGCGAGGTCCCCATCGCCGGACTGGCTGAGCTCGTGCCAGGTGTCGATGAAGAGCTGATACGTGCGCTCGAGCTCGGGATCGTCGAGGGCCAGATCCTCGTCCAGGAAGTACTGGTGGAGGAACTGGATGTTCTTCTTGATGTCGGCGACCGAGCCATCGACCGTGTGGCCGGCGGACTCGGGCATCTCGCTGAGCTCCACGTGCGGGAAGAACGAGCGCGCGCTCTTGCCCTTGGTGAAATCCCACGCGGTGATCCAGCAGCCCATCTCGTTGGCCATGCGCGTGGACACGCTGGCGATGAGGCCGTTGGCCGCCGTCAGGCGGGTGATGGTGGAGTTCGAGTCGATGCCGCCGTAGAGGATCGGATAATCCTCCTCGAGCCAGTCGTGCTGCTGATCCCACTCGTAGTGCTTGCGCCAGCGGACGCCGGTGACCGCCTGGATCTTGCGGTTCAGCATCTCGGGCGTGAGCAGGCGGCCCATGCCGACGTCGGCGAGGAGGCCCGCCTCCACGTCGTCGGGGGCGCCGACCGCGCGGTAATACGCGCTCTTGACGACGGCCTTGAAGATGACCCGAAGATCGAACTTGGCCTTCTCGAACGCGTCGGCGGTGGTGCGCAGGAAGGCGTCCTGCGCCTCCCAAGCCTGGATCTTGGTCTTGAAGTCGGGATCGTTGCTGTTGTTCGGGAACGGCAGCGGATCGTGCCCGGTCAGGCCCTTGTAGACGGTGCGGACCGCGGAGATCTTGAAGCGCGCGTCCTTCGCCACCTCCGGGCCGAGCCACTGGAGGGCCTTGGAGTAGAAGGCCGGATCCATGTCCTGCGCGCCGAAGCCGGGCGGGAACATGTCGTCGTGCCACGGGCGCTTGGGATCGAACTCCTCGTAGTCGTTGTCGTCGAAGCCGCGGAAGCCGCCGGCGATCGGATCGATGACCTTGTGGCAGACGGTGCACGCCTCCGAGTTGCGCGTCGGATCCTGCACGGCCGTGATCTTCGTGGCGTCGACGGGACGCTCGGCGATCTTGAGCACGTCGGTGGCGAGGAAGAAGGCCGCCACGCGCCGGGCACGACCGCGGTTGCGGTTCGTGGGCGACGTCTGCCAGCGGTTCAGGAAGGCCGGCATGGAGAGGACGCCCGCGTGCGGGACGTCGGCGTCGTTGCCGAGCTTGACCGTGACCTCGTGGAACTCGTTGTAGTCCGTCGGGTCGGCCCACTGAATCGTGTTGAAGACGTTGTACGCCTTCGCCGAGTACGGGTTCACGACCGTGTAGGGCGCGGCCACGACGTCGGTGAACGGCTTGTTGTTCTTGATGAGGTACGTGATGAGATCGAGCGGCTCGCGCGCGAGGGCGAGGTTGATGATCGGGCGATCGGGGCTCGAGTACTCGGGCTGGCTGTCGTCGCGGTACGGCGCGATGCCAGGGAACTGATCGGTGTTCATGAAGTCGATCGCGGCGGCGTCGTACGAGAGCCAGCGATCGGTGAGGAACATGTCGTTGAAGATCTCGCGGACACGCGTGTAGAAGGTTTCCTCCTTCATGATGCCGTCGAGCGCCTTGTCGAGCGCGGCGTCGCCGCCCTTCTGCACGGCGTCCTTCTCGGCCTTGGTCGGGAGGCGGCCGGCGAGATCGAGCGCGGCGCGACGGAGCGTCGACGTGGGCGTCGCGAGCTCGACGTTGGCGAGCGCGGCGCCGGGGCTGTCGGTGCAGGAGTCGGCCTTGCCGATGCGATCCATGAGCTCGGCGAGGGCGTTGTATTCGTCGCTGCCCTCCTCGAGGACCACGGCGCCGCCGTGGTTCATCTTGCCGAGCGGCTTCTGGAGGATCTCGCTCTTGCCCTCGTATTCGATCTTGGCGATCTCTTTGATGTTCTCGAGATTCGCTTCGATGAAGCCCGGGTAGCTCGAGGGCTGGAGGACGAACTTCGCGTTCTTCTCCGCGACGGCCGGGCCGTCGGGCGTGTGGCACTTCGCGCACTTCTGGCTCATGAAGCCGCTCCACACCTGCTGTTCGAAGAACGTGCGGGTGGAGAGGCAATCTTCGCTGCTGGAGCAGGAAGCGCCGGCGCTGCCGAGCGCCATCACGGTGGCGGTGATCGCGAGACCGGCCTTTCCGGTACGCATGGCGCGCCCTCGATTGGGGACGCTCCTGTTGTCGTTTTCAAGGGACGAACGGCCTCGCCGGCTTCGCATCGGGCCTCCTCCTCTCGCGTGCAAATCGCAAGAATGCGGTCACGCGGACGCGCTATGAAGATCGGGTATCATGTGGTCAATCCGCATGTCAACGCACGCGGGGCCCACGAAGCGCGAGAATGCGGGAACCTACATCCCCACGCATCAAGCAGACGACGAGAATCGTTCGCTTGTTTCGTGAAGCAGCAATCTTCCGCCCTCGCCGCCAGCTCAACACGCGTCAACGGAGACGATGCGATGATGCGCGAGGTCTACCCTCGCGCCCCGATCCTCGCGTACGGTGATCGAGCACGAAAGGAGCGATGGATGAAGATTGGATGGGCTCGGGCAATCGTGCTCGCCGCACTGGCGGTGGCAGCCTGCAGCAAGAGCGGGACGGGGGACACCGGCGATGCCGGCCCGCATGGTCCGACGAAGCTGACCGCGAAATGGACCTTCACCGGAAAGCCCGCGAGCGCGAGCGAATGCGAGGCGCACGGCGCATCGCAGGTCTACGTGAACCTGAGCGCTACGATCGAGCCGTCGCTGCACCAGACCCTCACCGTCGAGTGCGAAAAGGGGACTGCTTCGTTCGGCTCTCCGCTCGTCGAAGAGCTGGGCATGCCGTTCCTCGAGGCTTCGTTGCTCGATGACAAAGGCGTGACGGTCGCCACCGTATCGACGAACGTGAATCCCGAGCCGGGCACGACGACGGTGACGCTCGACTTCTTCCCGGCCATGAACACCGGCGGCGCCGGCACGACGAGCAGCAGCGCGGTGTCGTCCTCGTCGAGCGCGGTGAGCTCGAGCAGCGGCGGCACCGGCGGCACGGGCGGCATGCCCAGCACGAGCTCTGCGTCGGGCACCGGCGGCGCTGCGGCCTCTTCGTCCGCAGGCTCGGGCGGCGCGGGCGGCGCGTGATGCGATGAACGTGCTTCGACGTGACCGCGAGAAGGTCACGTCGAAGCGCAGAGGACACTCGGTCTCGCGCTGTAGACGACGGCGTCGAGCAGGTGATCGTCCTTCACCAGCGCGAGCTCCGGCGCCTCGCGATCGACGATCACCGTGCCGCCGGCGTCGGAGAAGCCGACCGCCTCGGCGCTCTCGGTGGATCCGATCCTCCAGAGATCCTCGGCCGGCGTGCGATCCAGCGCGCGCAGCGTGACGCGCCTTCGGGTGCGCAGGCGCTCGCCGAGATCGATGCCGCGCAGGTCTTCGAGCGGATCGGTGATCACGTGGCTGTCGATGCCGACGGCGAGCCGCACGCCCGCGGCGCGCAGCGCGCCCACGTCGGGCAGGCCGTCGCCGAGATCGCGCTCGGTGGTCGGGCAGAGGCACACGAACGAGCCGGACTCTCCGAGCAGACGCGGCTCGTGCGGCGCGAGGTGGGTCCCGTGCACGGCGACGAAGCGCGGGCCGAGGACGCCGTGCTCGGCGAGCAGCTCGACCGGCCGGCGGCCCGTCTCCGCGAGGCAGGCGTCGATCTCGGCCGGCTGCTCGGCGACGTGCATGTGGAGCGGGAGATCACGGCCCGCATACGCCGCGATGGGGCGCAGAAACGAGGGCGGAACGGCGCGCACGCTGTGCGGCGCGACGCCGATGCGGACATCGGGATCACCGGCGTGGCGCGCGCGGAGCGTGTCGATGTCGGCGAGCGCGTGATCGAGATCGGGATCGCAGAAGCGCCGCTGCGCGCCTTCGGGCGGACGGCCGGCGCCGGCGCGAGCGTAGATCACCCGGAGGAGCGTGATGCGCAGGCCTGCATCGCGCGCGGCTTGGATCACGGCCTCGGCGAGGATCGTGCGATCGTCGTAAGGCTGCCCGTCGGGCTGATGGTGAACGTAGTGAAACTCGCCGACCGTGCGGACGCCGGCGCGGTGGAGCTCGCGATACGCCACGAGCGAGATGGCGTGGATCGACTCGGGGGTGAGCTCGTCCGCGAGGCGATACATGGCCGTTCGCCACGACCAGAAATCATCGGTGCCGTCCGGGCCCGGTCGCTGTGTGTCGCCGCGGAGAGCGCGCTGGAAAGCGTGCGAGTGAGCGGTCGCGAGCGCAGGCAGGATCAGAGGAGCCACGCGCTGCCTCTACCACGTACCGCGCCGGGCGCGTTCGTCACGCGTCGGGGTGGAGGCTGCGGCGCCAATCGAGGGTGATGATCTCCGCGAGCGACAGCGTGTCGGTATCGGCCAGCGGGCCCGCGGAGAACGGCGCGGCGCCGCGACGAACACCGTTGGTGCTGGCCGTGTCGATGCCCCACACCTCCGCGCCGATGCGCACGAGCAGGAGGTGCACGCGCGAGATGCGATCGGTCGTCGGGATCACCAAGCCGCAGCGCTCGTAGCGTCCGATGAGCACGCCTTGCTCGAGCCGCTCCGCCGACACGGCGCGCTTCTCTTTGCGCGCGCCCGACGCGAGGCGAAGCTCGCCCCAACCGATCTCCGGCTCGTCGCCCTCGCCGATGAGCAGCGGCGGCTCGAGGCGCGTGACGAGCGTGATCATCTCGCCCTGCGGCTCCGCCATGCGGGCCGGCGCCTTCGGCAGAGGGCGCGCGCCGGGCGCGCGGCGCTCGAGGAACGAGCGCGACGGCAGCGCTTGCCAAGCAGCCTCGGGATCACGCGCGAGCGGAGCGCTCGAAGGGATGAACCAAATGGCGTAATCGTCGAGGGCCAAATAGAAGGGACCGTCGGCGATCACGGCCTCGCTCGGCTCTCGATCCTCGGTGACGAAGGGGACGCCGGTGCGCAGATCCCAGACGCGCAGCACCGCTTTGTCGCCCTCGAAGCGGAGCAGCACCGCGATGTGGCGGAGCGACACCGACTCGGACGGGAGGCGCAAACCACATTGCGTGTGCCGGCCGATCACGAGCGCGCCGCCGTCCTCGATGGTCAACGATTGGATGACGCGCGAGCGCGCATCGACGGCGGCGACCACCACCGAAGGCCCGCGCGCAATGCTCGCGAGCAGGGAGAGGCGCTCGTGCGCGACGAAGAACGCGGCGCGCGGATCGAGCGGCCCGCGCCGAAGCGAGGGGGCGAGGCGCGTGCGTGCGTTGCCATCTCGCCCGCCCGCCCACGTATCCTGCGTCATCGACGTCCTCCCAAGCCAAGCGTAGCGGAAATTGCGGTCCCGAGGGGCGAGCCGGCGCACGCGACGCCCAAATCGACGAATCGTGAGAAAGACGCGATAATCGAATTGCCCGGTCGTGTCGCCGGGCATCTGCGCGGAGGGCGCGGCTTCGACCACCCAATGGTAGGTACCGCCCCCGAGCTTGCTCGCCCCCGCGCTCACCGGCGCGAGCAGAACGCGCGGCCCCAATCGTCGTCGTGGGTTGCGGAGACGCCCGCAAAAGAAAGGCGCGCGGCCCTGGTGACCCCGCGCCCTGGAATTGCCGACTTCCATTCAATGGCGCGAGCGCCGCCGGAATCCAACGCTCGCCGGGATGCAGAGAGGCCTTTGCTTCAGGCCTCTTTGCATCCCTGCGTGGTTGCGTGGATATCTCCCCGGTGATCGCTCACCCGCGCACGAGCACAGGAGACATCAATTCTTCTGCGTGATCGGGAAGGCCTTGCCGCCGACGGTGATCTGCCCCGTGCGCACCTTGCCGGTGGCGTTGGCGGGCACCTGGAACTTCATGCTGCCGCTGCCCGTGCCCACGACCGGTTGATAGAGCCAGATCCACGATTGATTCGCCGAAGCGAGCCACTGACATCCTGCTTGCGTGGTGATCTGGAACGTCTGCGTCGCGCCGGCCTTGGGGATGGTCGCGCTCGCCGGCGTGAACGTATACGTGCACGTGGTCGGCGTGCCCGCATCGGTTCCCGGCGTGGAGGGCGTGCCCGCATCGGTGGAAGGCGTGCCTGCATCGGTGGAAGGCGTGCCTGCATCGGTGGAGGGCGCGCCGGCGTCCACATCGGGCGTGGAGGGCGTGCCGGGATCGGTGCCCGGATTGGACGGGCTGCCGGCCACCACCAAGACACCTGCCGAGTCGGCCTTCGTGGAGCCGCCCGCGCTGATGCTCACTTGCACACCCGAAGACGTGCTTTGCGTCGTCGCCGTGTACGCGGCACCGGGCGTGAGCCCCGTGACGAGGTGCGTGGTGACGCCGGAGGGAATCGTATACGTGGTGCCCGAGAAAGCAGCGCTCTTGCTCACCGGGAACATGACGGCCATGTTCTTCACGACGGCGCCCTGGAAGGCCGTACCACTCGTGCTCTGCACGAGCGTGGCCGGGCTCTGCGCGCCATTCGCGTCCGCGCCCTGGAGGACGTGGAGGAAGCGAACGTCGGCCGGGTTCGACGGATCCTGCGCCACGAGGCGATAACGGCCCGGCTCCTTCTCGGCGATCCGATGGATGTCCTCCACCGCGGAGACCGTGAGCGCGGCATTCTGCGGGAGGAGGTTTTGGATGAAGAGGTGCTGTCCGCCCGGCGTCACCGAGTCGGCCTTCTTGCCATTGACGGTCGTGGCGCCGGTGAGCGTCAGGTTGAAGCGCTTGAAGCGATTCGACTTGTTGGTCGTGGCGCGGTCGTACACCACCACGTAATCGGGCGAGAGCCACACCGTGGAGCGGCTCGCGTCCGTCACGTCGACGGCGGGGCTCTGGCCAGGCCGGTTGTAGAGGTTCGTCCCGTCGGCGGCGACGTAGAGCCAGCCGGATCCCTGGCTCGTGACCATGGTGGGATCACCGGCGTTCATGCCGTTGATCCACTGACCACCGCGCTTCGAGATCTCCGTCTCCCACCAGCTCAGGTTGGTAGGCACGTCGTTCTGGATGGAGAGCGTGTTGTTGTAGTCGGTGGCCATGAGCACGAGATCATCGGAGTAGCCCGAGAGCTCTTTGGTCAGCCACTCGCCCTTGCGGTAGAGCTCGAATTGGTTGCACGTACCATTCTGGTGGTTGATGGTCTCCCAGCCGCAGAGGTAGGTGAACCACGACGCGTTCGCGGACCAGTCGGTGCGCGAGAGGACGCGGCCGAAATTCTTGTCGACGAAGGTGGTGGGGAGGCTCGGGCGCGGATCGGCGGCTGAAGCGGCGGCCGGATCGAAGAGCATGAAGTAGAGGATCGCGCCTGTCGCGTAGGAGTTGCCCCAGATGTTGCCGGCGCGCTCGTAGAGCTTGCCGGAGCCGCCCTGGAGCGCATTCTCCGCGAGCCAGCGCATGGTCTGGACACGCTTGGTGTTGCCCGCCATCCCGTCGAGCACGCCCAGCGAGCCGACCGGCATGATGAACTCCGGTGTCATCCAGAAGCGGATCATGTCGCCGTAGGCGGCGACATCGTAGAGCGGCCCCATGTACGCATAATTGGGGTCGGTCGAGGTCTTGGCGGCCGGCGCGAGCGTGTGGAGGAAGGCGTTGGTCCAACGGTCCCAATAGCCGCTCGTGATCATCCCCGCCTGCGGGCCGGAGAGCGAAGGGTCGGCGTATCCAGCGGTGTAGAGTGCGAGGAGCGCCTCGTGGAAGTAGCCAATCGACTCGCCGTAAAGCGAGCCTTCGACGGGGATACCGCCGCTCGCGGCGCCGAGGCCCGACGCCGGGACGCCGAGCGCAGCGCTCGACACGGCGGGATCCTCGAAGAGGGCATATTGCTGGTAGAGCCAAGCCCCGGTGACGTCGGCGAGGTAGCTCCGGAGGGAGTTACCGAGCTTGTTCACGGGAGCGCTCGTGTCGACGAGCGGATCGTCGGCCGCGTCGAGGGAGAGCGACATGAGGGTCAGAGACCGCATGTGGCCCGAGTAGTAGTTGTTGGCGGCCCAGCGGAGTCGCTTCTTGTCGGAGAGGAGCTGAGGATCGTTGAGCACGCCCACCGGCATCGGGTGCTCGTTGCCGGCGACATAGGCGTTCACGCACTCGTCGGCCCAGCGGAGGAAGACCTTCCGGATGGTGGCTTTGTCGGCGGCGGTGAGCGTGGGATAAATCCAGTCCACCGTCAGGCCCCAGGCCTCACCCCAGTAGTTCGCCCGGTTGAAGAGCGAGAACATCTTGCTGCGATAAGGCGCCGGGCTCGAGCTCGTGTCGACGCCCTTGGCCGCCTCGTTGATGGCGTGCATCAGCAGGTTGCGCGCGCGGTTCGCGTGCGTCGTCCGGGCGTTGACGTCGGGATCGATGAGCGACGCGAACGCGAACATCTCGGCGTACGCCTCGGTGGCGTAGAGGACCGATTGATCGGTCCCCGGATCGGGCCAGCTCGGGTTCTCCTGACCGCCGGGGAAGTACTGCGTATTGTAGGTATTGATGGCCTGTTGCAAGGCCGGTTGGATGGCCTTGGTCCACATCGGATTGCTGGCGTTGGCCCAGCTCCGGAGCTTGGGCAGATCCGATTGCCGGATCCACAAACGTGGATGACCGGTGGCCGGCGTGGCGGCGGCCTGATCGGCGCCGACGGTCCCCTCGTCCGGCGCACTGTCGGACGCAGTGTCCGCGACGCAGCCACACAGGGCGAGCGCCGACGTGAGGAGACAGGAGAGCAACTCTCGCTTCATCACGACCTCGGTGTCGCTCCGCCTCCCGAAAACGCGGAGAGCCTCGGTCTTCGACACGAGGCTCCTCACGCCCGACGGGACGCGGGCAAAAGGGTTCTTGGGTCTCGATCACCGCGCCGAGTGCGTCCGCGGAGATCCGTTGTTCCATGGCAAATCACCGCCAGGAACAGTCAGGCAGTACCGTACGGAACGGATCGAGGCAAGACGAGGATGTAGAAAATCGACACAAGATGGAGTCCGGATCACCGGAGTCCAGGCTCGATGGGAGTTGGGAGCCGTATATGTGAAATTCGCTTTTGAGAGGCGACATCACATGCATCGGTGCCTGTGACGAGATCATGACTTCTCGTCGGCCCGAGCTTCGATCTCGCGGTATTCAGGCTTGGA
This sequence comes from Minicystis rosea, assembly GCA_001931535.1. Classification (GTDB taxonomy): domain Bacteria; phylum Myxococcota_A; class Polyangia; order Polyangiales; family Polyangiaceae; genus Minicystis; species Minicystis rosea. The sequence continues at coordinate 14,395,741 of CP016211.1, read as the reverse complement.
TACGAGGCCGAGCCAGCATGCGTGAGATCGAGATCACTTCATGGACGAGCCGGCGCATCCCCACGCGCGGAGAAGATTTTCGCCGGTCCAGAGCCGGTGCGATGATGCGATTCCCGCGCTGTTTTTGCGTCGCTGCGTATCTACGTTGAAATCCGGCGACGATTGCGCTCTAGCTTCAATGCCCCTTCGCGGGAGCCACCGGCGCATTCGCCGATGCGGTCACGGTGGGCAGCGCGGAGGCGGACTGCGCGGGCAGCGCCGTCGCCGCATCGAGCGGCGCGGAAGCCGCGGGCGGCGCCACGAGCTTCGTCGTGGTGGTTTTCTCGATCGGGAGCGCAGCCGGCGTGGGCGGCGTGTGGGCCGCTCGGGTGCGCAGCGCGAAGATGCCAATGCCACCGAGCACCAGCGCCGCCGCGAGGCCCATCAAGATGCCACGCATGCCCGCAGAGGGCGCAGGCGCGGGTGCAGGGGCCGCCGTGCTCGGCGGGGCCGCGACGGGCGTGGCGAGGGCGGACATCGATCCACTCTGCGCCTTCACGTTGGGCGTGGATTCGCGCTGCGCCGGGATTTCGTAGGGCAGCGCGAGGGTCGCCGCATTCTGATCCACTTCCGCGGGCGCGGGCGCGCTCGGCCGCACCGCCGCATCCGAGACCGAAGCGCGTTGGACCGAAGCCGCGTCCTCCCCGAGGACGCGTGAAATGCGATCCACCGAAATGCGGCTCTCGGGCGAGGCGAAGGGCGCGAGGCTCCGCGCCAGCTCGGCGATCGTCTGCGGGCGCGCGGCCGGGCTCTTTTCGAGACAGCGCATCACGGCGGCGACGAGATCGGGCGGGAGATCGGGGCGACGCGCGCCGAGCGGCGGGGCCGGCTCGGCGCCGATCTTGAGGAAGAGCTCGGCGAGCGCCTCCGCTTCGAAGGGGCGAACGCCGGCGAGGAGCTGATACAGAATGACGCCGAGCGACCAAATGTCGCTGCGCTTGTCGAGGCCTTTGAGGCTGCGAATCTGCTCCGGCGACATGTAGAACGGCGACCCCATGATGGTGTGCGCCTGCGTGAGGCTGGCCTCGAATGCGTCCGGCCGGGTGAGCTTGGAGAGGCCGAAATCGAGGACCTTGACCAGCGGTGAGCCGTCGGCGCGCGCGGAGAGGAAGAGATTCGCCGGCTTGAGATCGCGATGAATGATTCCGAGCGAATGCGCCTCGGCGACGGCCTCGCACGCTTGGAGGATGTAATCGATCGCCTCGGCGGGAGGCAGGGCCCGCTGCTGCTGCATGAGGGCCGCGAGATCGGCCCCGGAGAGCAGCTCCATCACCATGTAGGGCTCACCCGAATCGAGCGTGCCCACGTCCATGACGCGCGCGACGTGCTCGCTCTTGATCGCCACCGACGCGCGCGCCTCGCGGAGGAAACGCTCGGTCGCGTCCTCGCGCTTGGCCGCCTCGGGGAGGAGCATTTTGAGGGCGACCTGTTGCCGCAGCGTGGTGTGCTCGGCCGCGAGCACGATGCCCATTCCCCCGCGCCCCAGCACGCGCAAGACCCGGTACTTGCCGGCGAGAACGTCGCCCTCCTTCGGGAGGGCCTCGCCTTCGGGCTGCGCGGAGGTCTGGTCGGTCATGGTCGGCTCGGCATCCTATCACCCCGCGCGCGTTCGCGGGCACGGCGATTCTTGCAGGGCGCAGGCCAAACGCCGCGCCGGTGAATCGCAGCGCACGATCGAGAATGGCCACGCCGCGCGGAGGCCGTGTGCCCGGCACGGGCCCGGCACGTGCCACGCGAGCGCGCGGCGCGCCTCGTGGTAAAGGTGCGCCCGTGGAGGCTTCACGGATGGAACGAGCAACGATGATGACGGCCGCGATCGCGGTGTGCTTCGGGATCGCGGGCTGCGACGCAGCCGCCAATGCCGCGGCCGGCGCCGGCGCCTACGTGGAGAAGACGGCCGAGAAGATCGGGCAGAAGACCGACGACGCATCCATCACCCTCGCGGTGAAAGGCGCGATCATCCAAGCCGACGAGAAGCTCGGAAAGCAGGTGAAGGTGAGCACCGGCAACGGCATCGTCTCCCTCGTGGGCACCGTGCCCACCCCGGAGGATCGCATGCGCGCCGAGCAAATCGCCGGCAAGGTGAACGGCGTGGTGCGCGTGATCAACGCCATCGAGGTCGGCCCGACGCGTTGAATCACGGGAAGGTGCAGAGCCTCCTTCCCTACCCTGCTCGATCGAGAACGAGCCGCACGAGAGCGCAGGAATGCGGAGATCACGAGTCTCCGTTCCTGCGCTCTTTGCGTTCCGCGACGCGGCCTCGGGCCTCACCACCGCTCCTCCCTTTCGTCCTCACTCCCGCGCAAGCCTCCAGATCCCCCTGAAGGTATTCCACGGCGGCGCGCAGCGTTCCCGAGCGCGCGACGGGGAATCCCCGAAGCCTGAGCCCATCCGAGACGGAAGGGCCTTTGAGGGCGGGCGGGAATTTGTCGGCAAACGACGGTGCATCCATCGTTTCACGCCAAGGCCACGATACGGCCGCTCACCGATGTTGGACGAGGAGGAGCCCGCATGAGCAATTGGGGACACGATTGCCGCCCGAAACGGCTCGACCGGCACGATATCGGCCTATCATGAACGGATGATCTTCAGGGGGTTTGGCGCCTCGCCGCGCGGGGCGATCGCGGGTTTGCTGTTCGCGCTCGGGGCCGCCGTCGGTTGTGGATCGAGCGGGAGCACGTCGAACGCCGGCTCGGGCGACAGCACGGGCAGCAACGGCTCCGGCGGCGCGCCGACGACCGCGGGCTCCGGCGGAACCGGTGCCACGAGCGCCTCGAGCAGCACAGGAGTCACGAGCAGCACGGGCGGCGCCGGCGGCAGCGGTGGAAGCACCGGCAGCACGGGTGGCACGGGCGGGAGCAGCAGCAGCGGAGGGACGCTGTGCGTGCCCGGTGAAACCACGTCTTGCTATACCGGACCGAGCGGCACCGAGGGTGTCGGCGTGTGCAAGAGCGGTGTCGCGACATGCAATGACACGGGGACGGCTTTCGGCGCGTGCATCGGCGAGGTGACGCCGGGGACCGAGCTCTGCTCGACGCCCGAGGACGACGATTGCAATGGTCAGGCAAACGAGGGTTGTCCCTGCACCCCGGGCACGACGGCGAGCTGTTATTCGGGCCCGCCGGGCACGGAAGGCGTGGGCAACTGCGTGGCTGGGACGAAGACGTGCAACGACGATGGCACCGGCTACGGGCCCTGCGTCGGCGAGGTGCTGCCCCAACCGGAGAGTTGCTACACGCGCGAGGACGACGACTGCAACGGGCAGAAGAACGAGGGCGGCGACGGCTGCGTGTGCACGCCTTATGCGACGGCGAGCTGCTATGATGGGCCCGCGGGGACGGAGGGCGTGGGCGCGTGTCACGCCGGCACCAAGACCTGCAACGATTTGGGCACCGTCTGGGGCCCGTGCGTGGGTGAGGTGCTGCCCCAGGCGGAGACCTGCAACACGCCTGTCGACGACGACTGCAACGGGCAAATCAACGAGAGCGGCGTGGGCTGCTCGTGTGTGCCCAACACCACGGCGTCCTGTTATTCGGGGCCGGCGGGGACGATCGGTGTGGGCCCGTGCCAGGCGGGGACGCAGACCTGCAATGCACAGGGCACCGGATACGGCCCCTGCATGGGCGAAGTCACGCCCCAACCGGAGACGTGCGCGACGCCCATCGACGACGATTGCAATGGCCAAACCAATGAAGGCGGCGCCGGCTGCGTGTGCCTCCCGAACGCCACCACGAGCTGCTATTCGGGCCCTCCGGGCACGCAGGGCGTGGGGATTTGCAAGGCCGGGACGCAGACCTGCAATGCCATGGGCACGGCCAACGGCGCGTGCACGGGCGAGGTCACGCCTCAGGCCGAATCGTGCAACACCACGGCGGACGACAACTGTGATGGGCAGGTGAACGAGGGTTGTGGAGACTGCGTCTTCAGCCGCGCCGTCGGGTCGGCGATCGACGATGAAGGCTTCTCCCTCGTGTCCGACGCGACGGGGAACCTCTTCATCGGTACGTACGTGAACGCGACCGTGGATTTCGGCTGCGGGCCGCTCTCCACCGCGGCGACGCTCGACGGCGCGATGATTGGCAAATTCACCTCCTCGGGCGCGTGCCTGTGGAACAAGGTGGCCGGCACCGGCTCGGCGCACACGCAGGCGGTGGGGCTCGATCCGGCGGGCAACGTCTACGCGACCGGCTATTTCCAAGGCACGATGGATTGGGGCTGCGGCGTCATGACCAGCTCCGGCACGCAGCCCGACGTGTTCGTCACCAAGCTGAATGGCAGTAACGGTGCCTGTCTCTGGTCGAAGCGCGCCGGCGACGCGAGCCCGCAATACGGCAACGGGATCGCCGTGGACACGGCCGGCAACGTCTATCTCACGGGCATGCTCGTCGGGCAGCTCGATCTCGGCGGCGGCCCGATCACGAGCGCCGGCAACAACGATGTGTTCGTGGCCAAGCTGGACACGAACGGCAACCAACTTTGGGGCAAGCGCTTCGGCGACGGCAACACGCAGGTGGCCCGCGCGCTCACGCTCGACGGCGCGAGCAACGTCCTCGTGACGGGACAATTCGCCGGGAGCATCGGCTTCGGCGGGCCGACGCTGACGAGCAATGGCCTCTTCGATGCCTTCTTGATCAAGCTCGACACCAATGGCAACCACGTTTGGAGCAAGCAATTCGGTGACGCCGCCGATCAGATCGGCATCGGCGTCGCCGTCGACCGCACGAACGACGCCGTGCTCGCGGTGGGCACCTTCGCCGGCACGATCAACCTGGGCGGCGCTCCCCTCACCTCGCTGGGCGGGAACGATGCTTATGTGGTGAAGCTCGACACCTCGGGCAACCACGTTTGGAGCAAGGCCTTCGGCGGCCCCAACAACCAGAACGCGACCACCGTGGCCGTCGATGCCAATGGCTACATCGTGGTCGCCGGCCAGCTCCTCGGGTCGGCCGACTTCGGCGGCGGCACGCTGGCGAGCGCGGGCAACGGCGACGTGTGGTTGGGTCGATACGACCCCTCCGGCAATCACCTGTGGAGCAAGCGCTACGGCGACGCCGCCACACAATCGCCGGCGAGCCTGTCGTACGACAACAATGGCAACATCCTCCTCGTCGGCTTCCTCATGGGCGCCACCGACTTCGGCTGCGGCGCCGTCAACGGCGGCGGCGGCGAGGACGTCTTCTTCGTGAAGCTCACGCCATAGCACCCACGGCGAGCCTCCCAGTTACCAGCAGTTACCATGAACACCGGAGCTTCGTCTCGGCGAAGCTCCCCGCGTTTCCCGGGAGAATTGCGGGCTCGCGGCTGGTTCGGGGCTTGCTATGACGACGGTCTCAGCGCCGTGGCAAGGAGGCTCACTCGGCCACGCGCAGGAGGTTCGTCTTGATCCTTTTCTCGACCCCGAGCGCCCGTACTTTTCTTCTCGCTGCCGCTGCCTTCGCCGCCTCGACGGCCGGCTGCACCTCGCCGGCGGGCGAGGGCCCTCGCGACGATTGGCAAGCGCGCGCCGCCGGCTACCTCGACGAGCGCTCCGCGTCGTGGTTGGCCTCGCCGCCGCCCATCAGCAACGTCGCCTGCGCGATGTCCTGCCACACGACGTTTCCCTATGTGATGGCGCGCTCCTCGCTCGCGCCGTTCGCCAAGACTCCGGCCGCAGACGACGCACGCGCCCGCTTCGAGGCACGCGTCGCCGACGCGACGGCAGGCACGGCGATCCCTTTCTATGGCAATGACGACAACGACAAGGGGAAGCAATCCCACGCGACGGAGGCCGTGCTCAACGCGGCAGCGCTCGCGCTCGACGACATCGGATCCGGCAAGCCGCTCGGCGCCTCGACGACGAGCGCGCTCGATCGCATGTGGGCCGAGCAACGCGCGGACGGCACGTGGGATTGGCTCGAGTTCGGGCTCGAGCCCTGGGAGACACGCAACGATCTCGGCGCCGCGCTCGCCGCGCTCGTCACCGGATCCATCCCGGCAAACACCACGAGCGCACAAGCCGCCGGCACGACGAAGCTCGTCGGCTACATCCAAAAGCGCGTCGACGGCATGGTCCTCCACGACCAAGCCATGGTCCTTTGGGCGAGCGGCAAGCTCACGGGCCTCCTCGATCCCGCTCGCGCCGACGCGATTGCGGCGGATCTCGCAGCAACCCAGCTCGAAGATGGTGGCTTCTCCCTGGGCGCGTGGGGGCAAGGCTCTCTCGCAGAAGACCGAGCGACCGAGAGCGACGGTTATGCCACCGCCATCGCGGTGCTCGCGCTCTGCTCGGGCACCGCGCAGGGGGCGAATCGCTCCGACGTGCAAAAGGGGCTCTCCTGGCTGACACACCACCAGGCTGATGATGGCTCGTGGCCGGGCCGATCGGTGAATGGTGACTCGGCGCAGGTGGAGGGCTTCATGACGGACGCGGCGACCGCGTATGCGTCACTCGCGCTCACGACGTGCGTGCCGGACCAGACCGCAAGCCGGTGACGACGATTCCATTGCTCACGATCGTCCATGCATCAAAGCGCGAGCGGCTGGAGGTGCGTCGGCACGACGACCTTCGTGTCCGGTGCGCATGAGTGGACCTCGTCGGCGAACTTGGCGAGGCTCGTGCGTGCGTCGTCGCCGAGGCTCATCTGCTTCGGGCCGAGCGGCTCGTGGTGGGCGTCGAAGTGATTGGTCAGCACGAGGCGGGGGCGGCCGAGCGCGCGCATCAAGCGGCAGGTGTAGTCGGGGATCTTTTCGCGGAGGCCGACCGCGACGAGCGCCACGTCGGGCCGGAGGCCAGTGAGCTCCCCTTCGATGAAGTTCGCCGAGCCGATGAAGAGGATGGAGCGCCCGTGCACGCGCACGAGATATTGGAGCGTGCCGCCCTCGGTATAAGCGCGGGCCTCCATGGGCATGGTGACCTCGCGCGGGATCGGCGTCGCGGGCAGGCCGACGAGCGAGTGCAAACCACGGAGGGCGCGCACGGAGAACGGGCCGACGTCGAACGTCTCTCCGCCGCGCGCGACGACGAGCTGTGTCTCGGCGACGCCGTCCGCGCGCGCGACATTGAGCGAGCTGTCGGTGCCGATCACGGTGGCCCCCGTGCGCCGGGCGATCGTGGGGACGTCGAGGAGATGATCGTAGTGGGAATGCTCGACGAGGATGACGTCGGCGCGCGCAGGCGCGTACCGCGTGATCTGCGCGAGATTCGGTGAGAGCGGCGCAGCGTCGTCGGCGACGTCGGCGCGGGTGAAATACGGATCGACGAGCAGCGTGTGAGCGCCGTCGGTGAGCTGCCACCCAGCCACGCCGAGGTACGTGAGCGCGAGCGGTGGCGCGTGCTTTTCGGGAGCATTCGGTGGAGGGCCGGACGGCGCAGCGCACGCGGTCAGCGTCAGTGCGGCGACCAGCGCCCACGCCAAAGCGCCGGTGAACGAAGGCCGAACACCGCGTCCAGGGGACGGCGAATCGGTCGAGATCGACATGCGATGGTTGGTAATCGAGTGCTAAAATTTTAGCAAGTCGACATGCTAATTTTTTAGCACTCGCGCATCGTCGCGCTCTCGACGGTCCTCCGCGACGCGAAGGAGGCGATAGGGTGAGATCCCAACGACGTCAGCGGCTCGCACCGGCGAGCCTCCCCGGCGCCGAAGCTCCGGGGTGACGGCGGGAGGGGCGGAAATCTGCCGCGCGGGAGGGCCTGCGCACCGCGGGAAAGAGGAGCGCCAGGCCGCTTCCTCGAGGCCTTCCAGCGAGCAGGCCTTACGCGGCCCGATGCACGGGTGCTAGCATCCGGCCTGCGCTCGCGGCGTCCGCGGGTGCGTCCCGGAGCCGCTGCATGGCGCATGATCGAGGAACCCAGGCGTGAGCGCCGAAGACAAACGTAACGCCCCACGCGTGGAGGCGGACTTCACCCTGCGGTTCGAGACGGTGGACCAGCTCGCGCTGGCGTACGGCACGGAGATCTCGACCGGGGGCATGTTCCTCGCGACGAACGACCCGCTGCCCATGGGCCGCGAGTTGCTGGTCCGGCTCGTCCTGCCCGAGACCCTGACCGAGATCACGATGCGCGCGCGCGTCATGCACAGCCGCGCTCCGGCCGAGGCCGATGCGGCCGGGCTGCCGGCCGGCATGGGGGTGAGCTTCGTCTCGCTCGATGCCGCGACGCGCACGAAGATCGAAAGGTTCGTCGCCGAACGCATCGGAGCCCCCGAGGCGCGTACTGCGCAGGCATCGCCGCGCGAGCGCGTCTCGGTGCTGGTCGTCGACGACGACCTCATGTACCAGCAGCTCATCGCCGCCGCGTTCCGGCGCGAGGATCAGGTGCGGTTCGCGACCAACGGCTTCGAGGCCCTGGCGCTCTGCGGGCGCGAGGTCCCCGACCTGATCGTGTCCGACGTCAACATGCCGAAGATGGACGGCTGGCAGCTCCTGCGCCTCTTGCGGACCAAGCCGCAGTTCGCGACGGTGCCCCTCCTGTTCACGACGACGCTGAGCAGCGAGGCGGATCGGCTGCGCGGCTACCGGCTGGGCGTCGACGACTACATCTCCAAGCCATTCCGCGTGGCCGAGCTGCGGGCGCGGGTGGATCGGCTCCTGGCGCGCGGGACGACGGCGAGCCCGCCGACGCCGTCGGGCGCCCCTCCTGCGCCTCCTGTAACGGCGCGCTCGCTGCGCGGCGACCTCTCCCACGTCTCGCTCGCGTCCGTGCTCGGCCTGCTCGAGATGGAACGACGCACCGGCCGCCTCACGGCGAAGGAAGACACGACCGGCACCCTGACCCTTCGCGACGGCCTGCTCGTCGACGCCGCCGTGGCCGATGGAAAGGTCCGCGGCCCGAACGCGGTGTTCGTCATGCTGGGATGGGCCCGCGGCGACTTCGAGTTCACGCTCTGCGACGTGCCCGATCACGGCGAGAACGGCACCCGCGTGTCCGCTCTCTTGATCGAGCACGCACGCCTGGCCGACGAGCGAAATCGCTGAGGAGCGTGTCGACGCGAAGAGCCGGCATGTCCCCGCGGGAGACCGCACACGAGACCAGGGAGCGCCTGCGCGCCATTGTGGCGACGATCCAATCGGCGCGCCCCAACATGCCTCTGGAGACCGTCACTGGGCTCGTCGACGTTGGGGAATTCAAGATTGCCCTGGAGATCCTGCTCGACAACCTCGCCGACGACCACGACGGGGCGTGCCCCGAAGACGCTTGCGAGCCGTTGTTGAGGGAAGCCCGGGGGCTCGGAGTCGACCCGCGATATTGGGGTAATCTTCGGCCTGGATGACGGCGGACATGATGTCCACCGAGCTCCTCGCGAGGAGCTCGGCCATCCGCGGCGAACGCACGTGAAGACATAGGTGCTCGTCGCAGGCACTGAATCCTGCGTAGTTTCGCCGCGCCTGTTCGAGACTGGCGATCCGCCGAAGAACCCTCTACACACGTGACAGCCGAGCCCCCCGCCGTAGCGTAGGTCATGAGCCGCGCAGTGGTGCGGCAGCTCCGACGGCAGGCACCAATGCTGAACGACACTGGGCTTCCCCAACCAAGGAGGTAGGTTTTGGCGGAGGGTCGTGATGCCCGACCACCCGCGCCCTTCGGCAACGAGGAGCGGTTCGGTCCGTGACGCAGCGACTCGAGCGACGGCTAGCTTCGCCTGAAGCAACGACAGCTCGGGACGATGCGCTTGCAACCAGGCGCCGGCATCCTTCGGCGGCGACGCCTCGACGTGGGCCCACAAGTCGAATGGGCTCGGATCTTCCATGAAACGTGGCTTGGTCTACTCAGCAGGCTGCGGGCGAGCCATGACGGTCGCATGACCTCCCCGCCGCTCGCAAGGCCTCGCGCGGTGCGGGCACACCGGCACGCCATCGAGCAGCGGAATGCACATCAATAAGCATCCCAGCGTCCGCGGCTCTCGAGCAAGAAATGGAGCTCCGCGGGAGCAATGCCCTCTACCTCGGTCACTGCCTCTGACACGGCAGGAAGCGTGAAGCCGCGTCCGCGCATGTGGTCGAGGGCGGCCCCGATATCGAGCCCAATCGACCTCAGCCGCCTCAGCTCGGCCGCAGCGGGGTCCACGTTCATGCGCCAGTCCGTGTTCGCGGACATCGCGATCTCCGCGAGATGACGCGGCGAGAGCCGATCGATTGCCCACCACAGGTCGAGCGCCGGTCCGAAGTCCAGGTCGGGAAGGCCAACGCGGCTCCCGTGGTGTTGCGCCCAGTCCCACCAGAGCAACGGCGCACAAAACCCTCGCACCAAGCTGCCCTCCTTCACGTGAATGGCGATCGCGGACGCATCGTCGACTACATCTCGACGTCGGGGGTCCTCCAAGGCAGCGAAGTCGACAGACGCGATGAGCGAGGCAATCTCGGCGACATCAGCAGCTCGCAGCGTCCCCAGATGCGTCACGGTGGTTTTGCTGGGCCATGCGAGAACTTGCTGTCGCAGCTTGCCTGTGCGCTCGATGGTCGTCGTCCACGAGGTGAGGTCGATCACGAATCCAGGTGCGTAACGAAGGGTGAGCCAGGACATGGCCAAACGCTTTCCGATGAGCCTGCGACGCATCTGGGTGGGAGAACCGTCGGATTGCACTGCCCTACTCGGCGGCGCAGATGACGTCGACGCCCCTTCACTGCCGGCCGGGTTTCTTGCTCGGTTCTGCCGGGCGCCACCCGCCGGGGTCCACCTCGAGCTTCAGCACGCGTTTGAACTCCGCCATGTGCTCCAGGGTCTCGTCCAGAGTTTGCGCGGTTCCGGCGAGCCCCGCCTTCCACGTTTGCCGGTCCACAGTCCCCAGCACCAAGTACTCGTTGCCAATGACCTCGGGGGCCACGCTCTCGAAGGCGTGCGCGAGCTGCGCTTCCAGCTCGTGCTGGTGCACCACGATCAGCTCGCAGGGTGAGCAGTAGACACAAGTCTTGCCGAGCGTCATCGGTCCCCACTCGGCGATGTGGACGAACAGCGCAAACTTCCGAGGATGGGTGAGTTGGCGACAACGGGGGCACCTGCTGAGTCGCTCGCTCGCGTAGGGGTTCAGGATGAACGAATAGCGCGGTGGTCGCTTCCCAATTCGATTCTTCTCCGCACCCATGGCGAGCATGGTGCCGTATCTCGCGACCGTCGTCTACGTATGGTCCGTTGCAGGTGATGAGTTGACCCGCTACTTCACGGGAAGCCCGACCATCAGCAAGGAGAGACGCTCGGCTTTCGTGCCGTCCTCGACGAGTCGATGGAGGATGGGGAGGAGCCGGAGGCGGAAGGCCTCCACGGCTCGTTCGGCGACGTACGTGGCGGCGAGCAGCTCGTCTGCGGGAACCGAGGTGGTGATTGGCTCGAAGTAATGCCACTCTGGGCCCTGGGTGAGGAGCACGCTCGTTCCCTCGCGACGTGCCGACCAGTTTCCGTGGCCGATGTCGAGCAGGGCGTCTTTTCCGTCGACGAGGCTCGCCGCACGGCGCCACTCCGCGAGGTCGGCGAGATCGCAGCAACACGATGGGAAAGCGATCCGACGGCCATCCGCATCGAACAGCACGTAGCCGCCGTACAGCGAAGAGATGCGTCGTTCATCGGGCTCGACCTCACCGTCTCGATTGAGGAAGTCTTGCACACCGCTCCTCCGCAATTGGAGCGATAGCAGGTTCGTCAACGCTTCCTCCGACACGAACGAAGCCGTCGAGACCTGCCACGCGTGGGGTGTGATGGGCTCGAGCTGCCAGCGCGACAACGAGCGCTCCCAAAGAGCATCCCACGCGTCGGTGTGAATCAGCTTTTCGTATCCAGGCTCGGCCCAGCCCGAAGGCTCGACCTCGACGGTGGGCAAGAGAATCAAAGTCATGGGGCTTCTACCCACATCGCGGCGAGGTCATCAGGGTGAGCTCTGCGGAGCGGGTGACCACTCCCGCGCTCGGCTTCCAACATCGGCCTCATGGCATCACGCCTACGCCATGGCAACTGAGCCGCTTTCGGGTGTCTACCGCGCACCCCGCGGTGCACGCGGATTTCAGGGTGAATCGGCCGCCACTGCAGACGAGCAGGTTGATCCCGTCGAGCGCGCACGCGGCGCCGTCGCCGGTGCACGCGTCGCCGATCTCGGCGATCGACTGATCGCAGGAGACAGTGCCGTCTTCGGACTGACACCCACGCGACCCACGACAGAGCGAGACGAGCTTCATCCCTTCTCCGTCGCATCGAAGGAATCTGGTGCCATCCGCGGAGCAGGCGAGCTGGGCCTCGCATCGATTGGGCGGCGTTTCACGCGATCCCTGCGCGACCGGAGGCGGCGCGACCTCGTTGGGCGTCGAGCTCGCGGGCGGGCTACATGCCGTGAAGAGAACGACGCCCGCAACGGCAAAATGAATCGTTCGGCGAACCAAAAGTATCACGAAATTCACGCTCTCTCCGGTAAGCACATGACTCGGCTTCTCCAGGATGGAAGCTCTTCGAGATGCTGGGGTGTCTGGTCGATGCTCCGGTGAAGCGGCGCACGCAAAGCGCGGTACGCCGCGACCGGGCTTGGACCGCTCGGGCTCACGTCGTCGCCACGAGCAGCTCTTCTGAATTGTTGGGCGGGCGAAGGCCATCCGTCCGGCCCGAGAAATAGCGTTGCGCGAGCGTCGCTGCCGAGACGTGCTGGACCTCGCGGAAGCCGGCGTCTCGGGCCAGGGTCAGCATCTCGGAGGGCGTGAAGAAGCTGATGAAGGGTGTGCCGTTCGCGCGCGCTCCTGCTGCCGCGCGCTCGATGCCGGGACGCACTTCGGGGTCCGCCATCTCGATGGGAAGCATGAACGACATGGCGAGCGTGGAGCCTTTTGCGAGCGACGCGACCTGGCGCAGCGTCGCCATGATCGCGTCCTTGGTCAGGTACATGCTCACGCCGGTGGACGCTACGACCGCGGGCCGCCCGGCGTCGAAGCCTGAAGCGGAGAGCCGCTCCCACCAGGCGTCGCCTGCCTCGAAGTCGACCGGCACGAGCTGCAAGAAGGACGGGATGCCGAGGCCGAGGTCGATGAGGCGTTGGCGCTTCCACGCTTGAGGGCCGGGCTGATCGATCTCGAACACGCGCAGACGGGAGGCGAGCTCCGGCCGGCGTTGCGCGAAGGTGTCCAGACCCGCGCCGAGGATGACGTATTGCCCGACGCCCAAAGCAGCCTGCTCGGTGACGAGATCTTCGATGAAGCGGGCGCGGGCCACGATGGAGGCGCGGAAGGGCCGCGTGAATGGGCTCATGTCCGGGCGGCTATGCCATCCGTCGTCGGGAGCCACCAGCTTCAAGCCGACTTCGTCTTCGAACACGTGAGGCGGCGAATCGACCTGCACGTGCAGCGCCCGCCACAAGGCAACGCGTGCGGCCGTGTTCTCCGGCGCCGCCACTTGCTTGTCATCCATGATGTTCTCTCGGTTCATTTTGAGCTGTTGTCGCGCCGACGGTGTGCGGGTGTGTCGATGGGAGGATTGCCCGAGAGCGCAGGTGCAACTTGGATGGTTTGCGCGCGCGTGATCATGGGCAATGCGTCCGACGGGAGCGAGGTGCGCGACGAAGCCTAGCGTGAAGGATCCGCGTCTTTCAATTGTGGGATGGGTTCTGCTGGCGTCCGGCACACGCGTTCGCGAGGCCCGGCATGCATGGAGTGGAGCATCGCCCCAGCGGGCAATACACTGTTTGACGAGTCGCGAGCGCGAGCGAGCGATGATGAGGTCCAGGGCGGGTAAAGCCCGCTCGCGCGAACGGCTCACCGGCGCGGGCGGGGGCCGCCGGTGCCGCCGGCCACGGCCCAATCGTTGATGTGGTAGTTCTCGGGCGTTCCTGCGGGGGATTCGCGGGAGATCTCGGCGTTGGGGCCGGGGTCGCCCTGCTCGAGGAGCACGTCGTCGAGGGCGAGGCGCTGGAGCTCGCGGAGGGAGAGATCCTCGCGCAAGGCGGCGTCGTATTCGGCGCGCGGGAGGCCAACGATCGCGCAGGCGCGATCGAGGAGCGCGCCCAGGCTCTCGGCGTCGTCGCGGAGCCACGAGGACAGGCCGGGTGTGTGCAAGCACGTGTCGGCGATGACGTCGTGGTAGACCTTGATCGTCCGGGTGATGGCTGCGCGATCCGTGATCATCCCGAGAAATGGAGCAAGCGTGATGCCCGGGGTGAAATGGCCGCCGGGCGAGCTCGACAGAATGGTTGTCGGGCGAGCGCGAGAATGGTTGTCGACCGGCGCGTCAACCCGTGGTGGGCGGGCAGCCGGTGCGGCAGGTGGAGACGTCTTTGGGGCACTCCATGGGCGCGTCGCAATCGTTGATGGTGCAGGTGGCGCCGGGGGTGCAGTGAATCAGGCAGAGGGCGTTGCCCGGGCAATCGAGGGTGCAATCGCCGGCACAGAAGATCTCGCAAACGCCGCTCGCGCCGCAGGTGACGTGGCCGCCGTCGCCGACGTGGGCCGTGCAGCCGGCGCCCGGGCAATCCATGGAGCAGCCGTCGGCACAGGTGAGATCGCATTTGCTCGCGCCGTCGCAGCCGAGCGAGCAGGGCTCGGCGCAGGTCGTCGCGCAGGTCCCCCCGCCTTCGCAGGTGCAGGAGGCGGTAGCCGCGTCGCAGGCGCAGGTGCCGGAGCACGAATACGCGCCGGTGTCGCCACCGCCGCTGCCACCGCTCCCGCCGGTGCCGCTCGACGTGCCGCTTTTGCCGCAGCCTGCGAAGACGGCGATGGGGACGAGGAGCGAAGCGAGCGCACGGCGGATCATGGTGGCCTCCTGAAGGAACATCACCGATAACACGGCGCGCCTGGAGCGCGCATCGCGCTCGACGGCGAGGCCTTCGGCGGGCATGCTCCGCCGCCCGATGAAAGGTGCCCCCTTCACTCCGGCCGAGATCGAGGCTGCCATCAAGGTCCTCGAGGCCATTGCCGGCGACCGCGGCGCGCTCGCGCACGTCGAGCCCCGCGACGCCCGCCTCCGCCTGCTCGAGGCCGCCGGCCGGGTGTCGCTCCCCAATCGCGCGGAGCAGCGAAAGCTGGCCAAGGCCTTCCGCCGCAAGCAGGCCGACGAGGTCAAAGCCGCCGACGATGCGCTGCTCGACGCCACGGGGATCCGCGCGCTGCGGCGCGCGCCCGTGTTCGCGACGCCGGAGCCGCAGGCGCTCGTCGAAGGCAGGCCGCGGCCGGGCGCGCTCTCGTCCGGGCTCCCCTCCCCGGGAGGCGCGCCGCCCGCGGAGGAGGACGGGCCCGAGGTGAAGGAGCCGCGCAAATGCTACGTGTGCAAGGCGTCCTTCACGCGGCTGCATTTCTTCTACGATCAGATGTGCCCGTCGTGCGCGGCCCTCAATTGGGAGAAGCGCAACCAAACGGCCGATCTCTCGGGGCGCGTGGCCATCGTCACCGGGGCCCGGGTGAAGATTGGTTATCAAGCGGCGATATTGCTGCTGCGGGCGGGCGCGCGGGTGATCGTGACCACGCGCTTTCCCCACGACGCCGCGGCCCGCTATGCGCGCGAGCCGGATTTCCCGGTCTGGGCCGACAGGCTCGCGATTCATGGGCTCGATCTGCGGCTCACGCCGGCGGTGGAGCGATTCACGCGCACCATCGACGAGCAATACGACAGGCTCGATTTCATCATCCACAATGCCTGTCAGACGGTGCGGCGCCCGCCGGGTTTCTATGCGCACCTCGTCGATCACGAGCGGGCCGCGCTCGACGCGCTCCCCCCGGAGGTGCGGCCGCTGCTCCAAAGCCATCACGACGATCGCCGCGCCCGCCGCGGCGTGAACGACGATCCCGCGCTGCTCTCGCAGGCGGCGCTCACGGCCGAGGATCGGGCGCTCGCCGGGCGGGTCGATTTGTTCCCCGCGGGTGAGCTCGACGCGGATCTCCAGCAAATCGATCTACGGCCGCAGAACAGTTGGCGGCTGACGCTCGCCGAGGTGCCCACGGTGGAGCTCTTGGAGGTGCAGCTCGTCAATGCGGTGGCGCCCTTCGTGATGTCGTCGAAGCTCAAACCATTGATGCTCCGGCACCGGACGATGGATAAGCACATCGTCAACGTGTCGGCGATGGAAGGGCAGTTTTACCGAGATCACAAGACGGACAAGCACCCTCATACCAACATGGCCAAGGCGGCGCTCAACATGCTGACGCGGACCTCGGCGGCCGATTACGTGCAGGATGGGATCCACATGAACAGCGTGGATACCGGGTGGGTGTCGGACGAGGATCCGGCCACGCTGGCGGCGCGCAAGCGCGAGGTGCACCGCTTCCACCCGCCGCTCGACATCGTGGATGGAGCGGCGCGGATCGTGGACCCCATCTTCTCCGGGATGCTCACGGGGAAGCATGTTTGGGGGCAGTTCTTGAAGGACTACATGCCTACGGATTGGTGATCACGGGAGGAGTGATCGCAAAAAGCGACGCACCCCCGCGGGGCTCGGCAAGCGGTAGGAGGCTTGGCTGACGCCGGAGCCGACGTGGATGGTCAGCGCCGACGGGGGGAGCGCGGCGAAGAGCGCTTCGTCGGAACGATCGTCGCCGATGGCCACCACGGCGCTGCCCGCGGGCGCGCCCGCGAGAATGGATGAGACGACGCGGCCCTTGTGGAGCTCGCGCGGCCTGATCTCGATGGCCTTGGCGGCGACGACGATCTCGAGATCTTCGCCTTCGCAGCGCTCGGCGAGGCGCGCGCAGAGCTCGCGGGAGCGCTCGACGACGAGCTCGACGGCCGCAGCGCGGTAGTGCCAGGCGAGGGTCACCGTCTTCTCTTCGACGAAGCTGCCGGGCGTGCGCCGGGTGACGCTGTTGAGGAGCGGCCGGAGCTTCCCTTTCCACTCGGCGGCGAGCTGCCCGAGGGGCTCGAACGTGCCGCCCGGAGGCTGTGACCAGAAGCCGTGCTCCGCGTGCAAGCCGATCGGCAGCGCGCCGAACCAGCGCTTCAGATCCTCGCGGGAGCGGCCGCTGACGAGATGCACGTGCGCGCGCTCCGACAGGTCGCGGAGGAGCAAGAGGAGCTCGTCGTCCGGCGCCGCCAGATCGGGCATGGGCGCGAGAGGGACGAGGGTGCCGTCGTAGTCGAGGAGGACCCACAACGCGGGGGTGTCACGCGCGCTGCTCGAGGCGTCGTCGAGCGGCTGACCGATGACGTGTGCGCGGACGGGAGAGCCGCCGCGATCGATGACGGCGCGCTCGAGATCGTCGAGGAACGATGCGGTCCATTGCTTGACGTCGTTGTCCTTGATGCGGCGGCGCATGGCCGCCATGCGCACGCGCTGCTCGGGCTCAGGCATGGAGAGGGCCGTGGCCAGGGCGCGCGCGACGGAGTCGACGTCGTGCGGGTTCACCTGCAGCGCTTCGCTGAGCTCCGCGGCGGCGCCCGCGAACTCGCTGAGCACGAGCGCGCCGGTGTCGTCGCCGCGCACGGCGACGTACTCCTTGGCCACGAGGTTCATGCCGTCGCGGAGGGGCGTGACGAGCATCACGTCGGCCGAGAGATAGAGCGCGACGACCTGCTCCATCGAGAACGCGCGATGCACGAAGTGGAGCGGCATGGCGCCGAGGGTGCCGTGACGACCGTTGATGTCGCCCACCATCTCGTGGACCACGCGGCGGAACTCGGCATAAGCGCTCACGCGCTCCCGCGTCGGCACCCCGACCTGGATGAAGCGCACGGCGTCGCGCAATTCCGGCTCACGCTCGATGAGGCGATCGACGGCCAGCATGCGCCGCTGGATGCCCTTCGTGTAGTCGAGTCGATCGATACCCAGCACGATGCGACGCCCGCCCGCCTCGGCCCGAATGCGCTGCGCTTCGGCCTGGACCTCGGGCTTTTCGGCGAGCCGTTCGAGCTCCTCGGTGTCGACGCCGATGGGGTACACGCCGAGCGCGATCCGGCGGCCGTCGAGCACGATGCCGTCCCTCTCGGGCTCGATCTCGATGCCGAGCACACGCGCAGCCGCATAGGCGAAATGATGGCTGTACGAGGCGGTGTGAAAGCCGATGAGATCCGCGCCGAGGAGACCGCGGAGGATCTCGTCGCGCCACGGCAGGATGCGAAACACGTCGGAGGCGGGAAACGGGATGTGCAAAAAGAAACCGATCTTCGCGTCCGGCAGGCGCTGGCGGAGGAGCTCGGGCAACAACATCAATTGATAGTCGTGCACCCAGATGGTGTCGCCGGGCTGATGGTGCGCGGCGACGACGGCGGCGAAGCGCTCGTTGACCTCGCGATAAGCGTCCCAGTCCCCGCGGGCATCGAGGTTCACCTTCTCGAGGAGGTAATGGAACAGCGGCCACAGCACGCCGTTGGAGAAGCCGTCGTAATAGCGTTCGACCTCGGTCTGCGAGAGGTCGACGGGGACGATGCGGCGGCGCGCGAAGTCCTCGTCGAGCGCGCGCCGTTCGTCGGGCGAGACGCGCGAGAGGTCGCCCGGCCAGCCGATCCAGAGCGCATCGAGCTTCTCATGAGGCCCGCGGAGCGCGCTCGCGAGGCCGCCGTTCGACGGGCTCACGGTGAGCCCATCGTCCGCCGCGCGAATCGTGATCGGCAAGCGATTGGACACGATCAAGAGTCGAGGCATGCGCAGAACCTTCCCTCGCACCCGGCCCAGCGTGGGAGGGTGAGCGTCCGAGCCGTGGCCTTCGGCACGGCGGCCGTGAGCGCGCCGCCGCCGACCTCTTCAGCCGATCCGGGACGCCGTCGCCGACATCACCGGAACGGCGTGCGTGGGGGCGGTTCGAGACGCGCGCACGCGGGGCGGGACGATCGCAGGCTTGGGCTTGTGATGAACGAGAGGGCAAATGCAACGCGGCCCGACGCGCGGCTCGTGCAGCGCGCCCGAATCACCGCGGCCGCCGGCGGCCGCCGCCCCGGATCACCGGAGCAATACACGGGCCGCCGGGGGATGGATCGGGGTCCTCATCGTTCCTGTTCCTCGGTACCACGAGGCGGCCCATACGGCTCAAACGAATGTTCGATAATGACGCGCGGCAAGGCTCGTCCCGTGTGGCATCGGAGAGCTCCCTACGCCGACATCAACCTTCGCATGTAGCCGCGCGCGATCAGGATCGCAGGCGCGACGGAGGATGAGGGAGCCATCGTCCGAGCCTGCGCGCACATTCGATCTCGACGGCGCGCGCGACGCGCTCGGAGGCCGGGAGCTCGGGAATGGGAGCGTGCGCGAGCTCCGACAACCACGTTGCGGACGGTGTCCCGGTGATGCCGAGATCGTGATGGAGTCGCCCCACGTCGCAAGCCCACATCGATCCATCTTCGCCGAAGGGGAGCTCGTGCGCGGCGAGCATACCGCGGCGAAGGAGCCCGCGCGGGACCTCGACACAGGCAATCTTCCGCCCGGCGGCGGCGGCGAGCGCGCGCACGAGCGTGGGATACGTGAAGAGCTCGTGACCCGCGACGTTGTAGGCGCGGCCGAAGGTGGTTTGATCGCCGAGCACGCGCGCGAAGGCGGCGGCCACGTCCGCGTGCCAGGCGAGCTGGAAGATCTCGGCGGCGCCGGTGGGGAGGACGATGGGCCCGCCGTCGTCGAGGCGCTGCAAGAAGAACTGCATGCGCCGGAGATGATCGTGGGGGCCGACCACGTAGCCGGGGCGGAGGATGGTGAAGGGCACGCGCGGGTACTCACCGCGAAAGAGGACGAGCTCCGCGCCGCGCTTGCCGATCGTGTAGGGATGACCGTCCGGCGGGGGCTGCTCGAGATCGGCGATGCCGATATCGGATTCACGCCACTGGCGACCGGACGAGACGTCTCCGTAGACGGCCAGAGAGGTGGTGAGCACGTAATGCCCCACGCCGGCGCCGAGCGCATCGAGCGCGGCCCGCACGTGCTCGGCCGTCATGGCCACGTTGTCGATCACCGCGTCGAACGTGCGCCCTGCGAGCGCGGCCGCGAGCGCGGCCGGATCGGCGCGATCGGCGACGACGTGGGCCGCGCCCGCGGGCGGCGCGATCCGCCCGCGCGAGAGGACCGTGACCGCGTGTCCGGCGGACACCAAGCGATCCACGAGGGTCTTGCCGAAGAAGCGAGTGCCACCGATGACGAGGATGTTCATGGGAAGGAACGAGCGAGTCGGCCGCGAGCTCGCGTGTGGTGCTTCATACCAGCAGAACGTCGGCGCGGCCGTCTCCATGTGAGCACGATCTCGCCATCCCTCGCGCTTGATGGGCGGCCCGCACCTAAGATATTGCTGGCTCCTAGCAGGCTTATCGATGATCTCCGCCCAACCTCGCTCCGCCCTCCGGCCGCGCCTCGGCGCGCTCGTCACCACCGCGATGGTGGGCCTCTCGAGCCTGGCGGGGTGCAGCGAGACCACGCACAGCCAGAGCGCCCGGCACATCCCCGGAGGCCAGCGGGGGCATTTCCGCGATCAGATCGACGCGACCACGTTCCAGCGCGGGAACGTGCACACGCACACGCGCGAGAGCGACGGCGATCACGAGCCCGAGGACGTTTATGCGTGGTATCGCGACCACGGGTACAACTTCCTCGCGGTCACCGATCACAACAAGCTCACCGACCCGCGGCGTTATCGCCACGTGGAGCGGCCGGGCTTCGTGATCGTCCGCGGTGAGGAGCTGACGTTGAAGGGCGGGGGCAACCACGTTCACGTCAACGCGCTCTGCCACCGGCGGCGGATCGGGGGAAAGCGGTTCGGCAGCGTCGAAGAGGCGCTCCGCTGGGGCGTGCAGCGCACGTTGCAAGAGGGCGGGATCGCGCTGGTCAATCACCCCAACTTCTATTGGGCCTTCGACGCGGACGCGTTCCCCGCAGCGAAGGGCGCGCGGATGCTGGAGGTGTGGAGCGGCCATCCGCACGTCCACCCGGACGGTGATTGGCGTCATCCCTCGGTCGAGACCATGTGGGACACGTCGCTCTCCAATGGGATGGATCTGGCCGCCACCGCCGTGGACGACATGCACAACCTCGGCGCCGAGGGCGATCCGCGCCACTCGGGCCCCGGCCGCGGCTGGATCGATGTGTTCGCGCAGCAGGCGAACGAGCAGGAGATCTGCAATGCGATGTCGCAGGGCTGGTTCATCGCCTCGAACGGGGTGCGCCTCACCCGCCTGACAGTCCGAGGTGACACGATTTCGGTGCTGCCCCAGGCAGCAGGCGGCGTGGTGGAATGGATCGGGCACGGCGGCACCGTGCTGGCCCGGCAAAACGTCGACCCGTGGATGCAGCGGCCCAACGTGTACCGGCTGCGCGGCGGCGAGGACTACGTGCGAGCACGCATCACCGCGTCGAGCGGGGCCCGCGCGTGGACGCAGGCGTATCGCGTGGTTTATTAGTCACGATGGGGCCGCAAGCGGCCGTGGTCGCGATGGGGCCGCAAGCGGCCCCAAACCCCGCGCCGGCGAGCCGGCGCTGATCGATGGCCCGGGCCGAAGCTGCTCAAAGCAATGACGGCCGTGACCGCGAGGGAGCGTCGACGGCCGCCGCTCAAATGCTGCCGTCGCTGAAGCGCCGTCGTCATCGACGCGGGACTCGTGAGCTTCACTCCATGCGGAGGGCTTCGATGGGATCGAGCTTGGCTGCCTTCTGCGCGGGATAGAGGCCGAAGACGACGCCGACGAGCATGCTGAAGACCACCGAGATGACGATGATGTCCGGGCGGATGAGCACGGGCCATTGGAAGCGCCGGGCGATGTAGGTGGCGGCATAAACGCCGATGGCGATGCCGATGAGGCCGCCGGAGAGGGAGAGCGCCAATGCCTCGGTGAGGAACTGGGCGAGGATGTCCCGGGCTTTGGCGCCGATGGCGATGCGAATGCCAATCTCGCGGGTCCGCTCGCGCACGCTCACGAGCATGATGTTCATGATGCCGATGCCGCCGACGAGCAGCGAGACGGCGGCCACGCTGGCGAGCAGGGTGGTCATGGTCTTCGTGCCTTCCTGCTGGGCGCTGGCCATCTCGGCGAGGTTGCGAATGGAGAAGTCGTCGTCGGCGCCCACGCGGATGTGGTGTCGATCGCGGAGCAGATCGATGATCTCCTGCTCGGCTTTGGACACGGTGTTCGAGGCCGTGGCAGCGACCATGATGGTGCCATTGAGATAGGCTTGGAGACCGCCCTGAATCTTGGTCTGGAACGTGGTGACGGGGATGAAAACGGCGTCGTCGTAGTCCTGCCCCATCGCGCTCTGGCCTTTGGCGGCGGCCACGCCGACGACCTGGAAAGGCACGCTCTTGATGCGCACGACCTGGCCCACGGGATCGGCGTTCGGGCCATAGAGCTTGTCGACCACGGTGCGGCCGAGCACGACGATCTTGGCGGAGCCGTCGACGTCCGAAGAGGTGATGGCGACGCCGCTCGACATGGGCCAAGAGCGAATGACGAAATACTCCGGGGTGGTGCCGTAAACGGTGGTGCCCCAATTCTGGTCTTCGGAGATCACCATACCGCTCGTGCGGAGCGTGGGCGCCGCGGCGGCCACACTGCCCACCTGGGTTTGGATGGCTTTGAGATCGTCCCAGGTGAGCGTGGGCATGCTGCCTGCGCCGCCGCGCGCGCCGCCCTGCGCGGTGGATCCGGACATGACGATGAGCAGGTTGGTGCCCATGGCGGCAAACTGCTCTTCGATGAGCTTCTTCGCGCCCTCGCCGATGGCCATCATGGCGATCACGGCGGCGACGCCGATGATCACGCCGAGCGTCGTGAGGAAGCTCCGCGTCTTGTTGCGGAGGATGGCGACGAGGGCGATCCGGAGGGTGGAGAGAAAGCTCATAGCCTCATCCGCGGGCCGCCGGCCCCGCCGGGGCGGCTGCTCGGCGAGGGCGCCGGATCATCGCTGCTCTGCGCCTCGAGCACGATGGAGTCCCCCTCGTTGACGTCGCCGGAGAGGATCTCCGTGCTGGTACCGTCGGTGAGGCCCACGCGCACGACGACGGGCTGCGGTTTCTCGCCGCGCATGACCCACAAGGTCTTGGCGCCGGAGGCATCGTCACCGCCGCCGCCGCCGGGGCCGAAGCTGCCGCCGCCGGGGCCGAAGCCGCCGCCGAAGCGACCGCGACGGCGGCCGCTGCTGCCGCTCGGCGCGGGCGCGGCGCTGCCGCTCGATGCCGGAGCAGCGCTCACGCTCGCTGCGGGCGCGGCGCTGCCGCTCGGCGCATCGGACGAAGGCAGGGAGGGCGGGCCGTTCCACGAAGGGCGCGGCGCGGACGCGGAGGCCGAAGGATAGGCGCTCGCGAGCGCGGGCGGCGGGCGGAAGCGGAGCGCGGCGTTGGGCACGCGGAGCACGCCTTCGCGACGATCGTAGACGATGGTCACGTTGGCGGTCATGCCGGGCTTGAGCTTGAGCTCCTCGTTCTCGACGTCGATCACGGCGTCGTAGGTGACGACGTTCTGCACCGTCTGCGGCGCGTTGCGGATCTGTTGAATGGTGCCGCGGAAGCGCTCGTTCGGGTACGCGTCGACGAGGAAGGTCGCGGGCATGCCGGAGCGCAGCTTGCCGACATCACCCTCGGTGACGTTGGTGTCGACCTGCATTTTGCGGAGATCTTCGGCGATGGTGAAGAGGACCGGCGCTTGGAGCGAGGCCGCCACGGTCTGGCCGACGTCGACGCTGCGCGAGATGACCGTGCCGTCGATGGGCGAGACGATGGTGGTGTACGCGAGGTTGACCTCGGCCTGATGCTGCGAGGCGCGCGCCTGCTCGAGCTCGCCCTTCGAGGCTTCGATCTGCGCCTTGGCGACCTCGAGCGCGGTGTCCGCGGTCTCGACGTCGGCGATCGACGCGAGGCCGTCCGCGCGGAGCTGCTTGGCGCGCTCGAGCTTGCGCTGCGCATCGAGCGCCTGCGCTTTGGCCTTGGTGAGGTTGCCCTGCGCGGCGTAGGCGTTGGCGCGGGCCTGGGCGACGGCGGCCTCGAAGATCGAAGGATCGATCTTGGCGATGACCTGACCCTTCTTCACCGAAGAGTTGAAGTCGACCATGAGCTGGTGCACGCGGCCCGACACCTGACTGCCGACCTGCACGGTGACGTGCGCGGAGAGCGTGCCGGTGGCGGCGACGCGCGCGACGATGTTGCCGCGCTCGATCTTGACGGTGCGGTAGGTGAGCTCGGCAGGCTTGGTGGCGACGCGATAGGCGTAGACGCCGCCCCCCGCGGCGCCGGTGACGGCGAGCGCGCCGAGCACGATCTTCACGACGCGCTTCGTGGCAGAAGGCACGAGCGACGTCCTACACCTCTACCGCTCCCAGCGCAAAAGCTGGCTCGCCGCGAGACGCACGACGAGGCGATCCTGCGTGCGGGGCTCCCCGTCTCATCACGGTGACGAGGGGCCGAGGCCCGCGATCATGTGCTCGATGAGCGCGCGCACGGTGAGCGGGCTCGATCCTTCGACCTTGTTGTTCACCACGAAGAAGAGCTTCTTGCGGCGCTCGCCGCAGGCCCGGGCGACGGCGGCCATGTCGAGGCGCACCGTCTCGTCGGCCTTCACGATGCGATTGAACGGCGCGAACGCGGCCTTCTGCTCTTCGTAACGTTGCCCCGGTGGGATCGAGAGCCGGCACACCACGAAGGGCGCCGTGAGGACGTTGGGGATCGCGAGCTGCCGGCCGATGGTGGGCATGCGCTCCCAGAGGTTGAGCACGTGCGCGACGCCGTGGCGGGCGAGGACGTCGAGGTACGTGCCCGTGAGGAGCTCGCGGTTGCGCAGCTCGACGGCGTAAGGCAGCGCGGTGGGCAGGGCCCCGAGGAAACGATCGAGGCGCTCGGCGAAGGCATCGGGGTGCGGGAGATCACGCGGATGGATGGGCGCCATCTGCAAGACGATGGGGCCGGCGTGATCACGGAAGACGCGCGCGACGGGACGGAGGACGTGCTGCTCCAAGGCCGCCGCATCGAAGAAGCGTGGATTGGGCGCGCCCGTGCGCGGATCGGAGAGCGTGGTGACGGCGCTCCACGCCTTCATCACGCATGGGTAGCCGGCCGGGAGGTCCTTGGCGTAGCGCGCGAGATCGGCCTCCTCGATGGGCGCGTAGTACGAGCGATCGATCCCGACGGTGCGGAAGAGCGGGAAGCGGGCGGCCCAGCCGAGGCCGTGATCGACGAGCTCTTCTTTGGTGACGCCCGTGGGATAGACGATGCCTTCCCAACCGGGGAAGGTCCATGTCGAGGGGCCGGGGTGGATCCACGCGGGGAGCTGCGCGGCGAGGCGCTCCTCGGCCTCGAAGCTGGGGAGCGGTCGCGGCGCTGCGTCGGAGAAGAGCCCGAGCTGCTTCAACGGTGGCCTCTCGCGCTCGGTGCATGCCGAGCGCCCGAAGTGCAAACGACGTTAGCACGAACGCGCGCCCGCACCCTCGATGCGCCGCCGTCGCTAAAGCACGATCACCGGAGGCTCGGGGGACGTGTCTGTTCGCCACCGTTGCGCTGTCGCTCTTCAGCGCATCACGATGCTTCCGGCGCGTGCTCGACGAATCGCGCGCTCACCAGCCGCGTTGATCGTCGAGCGCGGCGACGAGCTGGGCATAGCCGTCGTCGCGGCCGGCGATCCATTGCCGATGGCCTTCGACCTCGAGGAATTTGCGGTGCTTCGGGTTGTTCCAGCGCATGTCGAAGAGCACGCGCGTCAGGCCCTTGGCTTTCTCTTCGGAGATCGTGGGGAGGGCGTCGAGGACGTGATGATCGTAGGCGGGCGTGGTCCAGAGCGTCTCGACGCGGTGCGGGTCGACGCGGCCCGCCGCCAGCTCCTGCTGCCACACGATGCTGCCGATGGCGCCAGCCTGGACGCGGCCGTCGTGGAGCGCGGCCAGGACTTCGAGCTCGCTCCGGGGCGTGTCGCCGTGCTTGCCCGGATCGGTCTCGAACGGGTTGAGCTTGAGGCGATCGATCTGCACCCCCGCGCGCTTGAGGAAGAAGAGGGGCAGGATGCGCGACTTGACCGCGTCCTTGCTGCCCACGCCGACGGCGCGATCGTGAAGATCGGTGAGGGCGCGTATGCCCGCGTCACGGCGGACCAGGATCTTCGTGGTGAAGTCGCGATCGATGTCCCGCATGGCGAGGGACACGCTGCGTCCATCGGTGCGGCGCTTGACGCGGACGTGGGCCAGCGGGTCGTCGTAGGCGACGTCGATGTGCCCGTCGATCAAGGCCTCGACCTGGCGCTCGTAGCTCGAGAACAAGGCGAAATCGAGGGCGACACCCTGCGCGCGAAAATGCTCTCGGAGCCCATCCCACAGCGTGAGGACTTTCACGTCGTAGGCGACGGCGCCGAGAAGAATGGTGGCGTCACTCATGGATCCCCCCTACCACGCGTCCGCGCAGGGCCGTAGCGCCGCGAACGGGGGGCGTGGAGAAGTTGCTCCCCCGCTGGAAGCCCCGGAAAGAGCACGGTAACCTCGGCCCGCCGCGTCGGGCTCCCTTCACCCGCGATGGTTCTCCCTTGATCCAACCGGTCCGTCTCCTCCGCGCCCTGCTCGCGATCATCGCATGCGCGGTCTTGACGATCGTGACGGGCGCCCGTGCAGCGCCGCCGCCGGCCGAGACGCCGGGCGCGGCCGCGCTCCTGGCCGGCGAGGATCAGGGCTTCGGCACGAGCATCCCCGATCTCGGCGAGACCCCTGCGCCGCACCTCGTGGGCAAGCCGATCCGGCGCATCGAGCTCGTCACCGTGGGCGGGCGCTGGACGACGACGCCCGCGATCGCGAGCGTGCGCGTCGGCGATCCCGCGACGTCCGAAGCGGCGCGCCGGATCCTGCGCGAGGTGCTCGCCGCCGGGCAGATCTCGCGCGCCAACGTGGAGGCCTTCGCCGAAGAGAGCGGCGTGGTGCTGCGGGTCAACATGCTGCCCCGGCGGCTCGTGGCCACCATCAAGGTCAACGGCGGCGCGCTCGATCAAGGCGAGATGCTCGAGGCCGCGGGCCTCACCGTGGGCGGCGAGGTGACCGCGCCCCAGCTCGCCGACGTGCCGGCGCGCATCCGCGATCACTACGGCAAGCATGGCTTCCCATTCGCCGAGGTGCGCGCCGACGCGGCGGACACGGACCAGCCGGACAAGGTGGTCGTCTCCATCGACATCGTCCCCGGCAAGCCGCGCACGGTGCGCCAGCGGGTCTTCGTCATCGACCCGCGCGCCGATCGCGAGGTCGGCGATCTCAAGAAGGCGTACCGCGTCACCGCGGGCTCGCGCGTGGACGAGCCTTCGCTCGGCGACGCCGATCGCGAGCTCGGCGAGTGGCTCAAGCAGCACGGGTTCTTCCGCGCCGAGGTGAAGCACGCGCTCCGCCATCAAGGCGAGTGGAGCTGGCTCTACGTCTACATCACGCCGGGGCCGCGCTACGTGCCCGCGTTCGACGGCAACCGCGCCTTCGACGCCGGTGATCTGGAGCAGGCGCTCAACCTCGAAAAATCCCCGGAGCACCGCGCCGGCGAGCTCACCGATCGCCTGCGCACGTTCTACGTGGCCCGCGGCTTCCTCGACGTCGAGGTGAGCATGGTGGAGAAGGGCCGGCCCGAGGACACCGTCCACTACCTCGCCTTCACGCTGCGCGAGAACCGGCAGGTGCGCGTGACGAAGCGCGTGTTCCCCTGCCTCACCGGAGAGCTCTCACCCGACGAGGTGGGGCGCGAGATCGGGAGCTTCCTCGAAGAGGATCTGCCCGGCGCCGACACCTTTTGGCCGCCGGATCCGCGCGGTGTCGTGAACCTCTTCGGCCCCAAGCAAGGCTCGGGCGGGCGCGGCGCGCCGGCGGAGCTGCACCCGCTCGTGACGTACGCGCCGGAGACGTACGAGCGCGCCCTCAAGCACCTGCGCGACCTCTATCACAGCAAGGGTTACCTCAACGCGGTCATCGGCCCGGTGAGCACCGTGCGGGCCACGTGCAGCAAGCGTTCGCTCGCGGGCGAATGCATCCCGGTCGCGCCGAAGACGCCGCTCGCGGCGCGCTGCCTGACGGACTCGCTCGGCATCCCGCTGGCGGAGCCGGCGGTGCCGGAGGAGTACACGTGCAAGCCCGATCCGGCGCGCGGGATCGAGTGCTCGCCGGAGATGACGGTGCGCATCCCCATCGCGCTCGGGCCGCAGACGACGCTGTGGGACGTGGCCTTCGAAGGGAACCGCTCGCTCGCCGGCGCGGAGCTCGCGAAGATCGCCGAGCTGCCGCTGGGCACGCCCATCTCGAGCGTCGGGCTGGAGGCGGCGCGCATCCGTGTCCTCGACGCGTACCGGCTGCGCGGCTTCGCCTACGCCGAGGTGCGCACCAACGCCGAGCCGTCACCCGATCGCACGCGCGCGCGCATCCGCTTCTACGTGACCGAGCGCGAGCCGGTGGTGGTGAGCGGCTTCGTGGTGAAGGGCGCCACGAAGACCAACGAGAGCCTGATCCTCCGGCGCGTCGCGCTCAAGACGGACGGGCCTTTCCGGCAGGATTTGGCGCGTCGCACGGAGGAGCGCGTGGCCACGCTGGGCACGTTCTCCAGCGTCTCGGTCAGCCTCGAGGACGCCGACGTCCCCGCGCGGCGCAAGCGCGTGGTCATCACCGTGGTGGAGAACTCCACCATCTCGCTGGAGCAGCGCGGCGGCTTCTCGACGGGCGATGGTGTTCGCTACACCTTCGAGTTCGGCCACCGAAACCTCGGCGGTCTCGCCATCTCGCTGACGCTGCGCATCCAGCTCAGCTACCTCTTCGATTTCCTCATCGTCGATCCGCAGGTGCAGGCGAACTACACGAGCAAGCTCGGCACCGTGGTCAAGCGCCTGGAGCGGCGCAACACCCTGTCCGTCAACTTCCCCGAGATCGGCCTGGGGCCGCTCGTGAGCCTCTCGCTCGACGCCGTCGATCTCCGCGACAACCAGCGCGACTATGGCATCAGCAAAGAGGCCATCGTCCCCACGATCACGTACCGGCCCTTCCGCCAGATCACGGCGCAGCTCGGCGCCTCCGCGGAGTTCAACGACGTCAGCATCTTCAACGACGAGGCCCAGTCGGCGACGATCAACCTGCTGCGCGCGCCGCAGGGCGAGACGGTGGCGCTGGCCCAACGCACGAGCTTCACCGCCGACTACCGCGACACGCCGCTCAACGCCACGCGCGGCGTCTTGTTCTCCACCGCGCTCGAGCACGTCAACGCGTTCCCCGTGGGGACCATCGATCCGAGCAGCACCAAGAGCCATTTCCTCCGCTTCACCGGGAGGATCGCGGGCTACATCCGGCTCACGCCCGGCGGCACCACGCTCGCGCTGAGCCTGAGCGCCGGCTACAACCTCCAGCTCTTCAACGGCAGCAAGACGTACCCCGATCGGCTCTTCTTCCTGGGCGGCGTCGACTCGCTGCGCGCCTTCCTCGCCGACTCGGTGGTGCCGCAGGACGTCGCCGAGCTCATCCTCCACCGGAGGAAGAACGCGAAGACCGGCCAGGCCTGGAGCATCGACGACGTCGCCCTCCGCGGCGGCGACGCAGCCATCAACCCACGTCTCGAGCTGCGCATCCCGGTGACCGGCGTGTTGAACCTCGGCGCCTTCCTCGACACGGGCAACCTCTGGGTCGATCCCGCGCAGATCAACGCCACGCTCCGCTACGCGCTGGGCGCAGGCGTGCGCGTCGGCACGCCCATCGGCCCGCTGGCGCTCGACTACGGCATCAACCTGCTCCGGCGATCCTGGGAAGACTTCGGCGCCTTCCACTTCTCGATCGGCCTCTTCTGAGACAGCCTTCGCTTGCGCGATCGTGCGCCGGCCGTCGGTGGCGTCGACAACGACGCTGCCGAGAAGCTCACCGGGAGCGTGGGTGCGAGCCGGGACAGATCGGCGAAGGGCCGCGATTTCCGGTGCGATTCGCGCCGCGGAATCCTTCGAGAACGTGCCGCGTGGGCTCGGGGCTGGCGTCCCGTGGCGGCCCGCCTATGCTCGCGCCCGCCATGACTGAATTCGCCTTCCAGGACATGCTGCCGCTCGGCAAGGACGAGACGGCTTACCGGCTCGTCACCAAGGATCACGTGAGCACCTTCGAGGCCGCGGGGAAGACCTTCCTGAAGGTCGAGCCCGAAGCGCTGACGCTCCTCACGCGCGAGGCCATGCGCGACATCGCGCACCTGCTCCGGCCCGCGCACTTGGCGCAGCTCGCGCGCATCCTCGAAGATCCCGAGGCCTCGAGCAACGATCGCTTCGTGGCGCTCGACCTGCTCAAGAACG
Source organism: Minicystis rosea (assembly GCA_001931535.1). Classification (GTDB taxonomy): domain Bacteria; phylum Myxococcota_A; class Polyangia; order Polyangiales; family Polyangiaceae; genus Minicystis; species Minicystis rosea. The sequence continues at coordinate 14,365,626 of CP016211.1, read as the reverse complement.
CCAACATCTCGGCCGGCGGCGTGCTCCCCATGTGCCAGGACACGGGCACCGCCATCGTGATGGGGAAGAAGGGCCAGTACGTCTTCACCGGCGGCGGCGACGAAGAGGCCATCGCGCGCGGCGTGTTCGACACGTACCAGACGGCGAACCTGCGTTACTCGCAGACGGCGCCGCTCGACATGTACACGGAGGTCAACACCAACAACAACCTCCCGGCGCAGATCGAGCTCTACGCGACCGACGGCGACGCCTACAAATTCCTCTTCATGGCCAAGGGCGGCGGCTCGGCCAACAAGAGCTACCTCTTCCAGGAGACCAAGGCGCTGCTCAACCCGACGAGCCTGCTCGCCTTCGTCGAGCAGAAGCTGCGCGCGCTCGGCACCGCGGCCTGTCCGCCGTACCACCTCGCGGTCGTCATCGGCGGCACCTCGGCGGAGCACACGCTGAAGACGGCCAAGCTCGCGTCCGCGAAGTACCTCGACACGCTCCCGCCCGACGGCAACAAGCTCGGGCGCGGCTTCCGCGATCGGGAGCTCGAGCAGAAGATCCTCGAGATCGCCCAGCGCACCGGCATCGGCGCGCAGTTCGGCGGCAAGTACTTCTGCCACGACGTGCGCGTGATCCGGTTGCCACGGCACGGCGCTTCATGCCCCGTCGGCATCGCCGTGTCGTGCTCGGCCGACCGGCAGGCGCTCGGGAAGATCACGAAGGACGGCGTCTTCCTGGAGCAGCTCGAGACGGATCCGGCGAAGTACCTGCCCGACACGAGCCACGCGGATCTCGGCGGCGACGTGGTGAAGATCGATCTGCACAAGCCGATGAGCGAGATCCGCGCGGAGCTCTCGCGCTACCCGATCAAGACGCGCCTCTCGCTCACCGGGCCGATGATCGTGGCCCGCGACATCGCCCACGCGAAGATCAAGGAGCGCCTCGATCGCGGCGAGGGCATGCCCGAGTACATGAAGGACTACATGGTCTACTACGCCGGCCCGGCCAAGACGCCGAAGGGCTACGCGTCGGGCTCCTTCGGGCCGACGACGGCGGGCCGCATGGATGCGTACGTCGACCAGTTCCAGGAGAACGGCGGCAGCTGCGTGATGCTGGCCAAGGGCAACCGGAGCGCGCAGGTGACCGCGGCGTGCAAGAAGCACGGCGGCTTCTACCTCGGCTCGATCGGCGGCCCCGCGGCGCGGCTCGCGCAGGACTGCATCAAGAAGGTCGAGGTCCTCGAGTATCCCGAGCTCGGGATGGAAGCGGTCTGGAAGATCGAGGTCGAGGACTTCCCCGCCTTCATCGTGGTGGATGACAAGGGGAACGACTTCTTCGCCGGCATCGAGCAGGCGACCGGGAAGAAGCTCGCCGTCGCCAAGTGATCCGCGGCGTGATGGTTTGAGCTCAAACAATCACGCCGGCTCGCTCTCCCCAGCCCAGCGCCGAAATCGTTGGAGCACCAACGATCTCGATTTCCCTCACCGCGCGAGCGCCTCGAACAGCATCTCCAGCATTCGGTACGTCAGCCCCCACACGACGCGGCCGTCGACACGCAGGCTCGGGAGCTCGAGCGTGCGGCCGTCGAGCGTGTAGGAGATGGTCTCGGCGCCCTCCTTCCGAGCGAGCGGGCCGAGCGGCGCCCACAGCGCCTCGGCCACCTCGCCGTCGGAGAACACCAGGGGGACGTCGCGCTCCAGCGCGAACACGAAGGGCGTGATGAGCAAGCCGGCCCGCCGGCCGTGGGCGATGGCGTGCAGCTCGGGCAGCTCGGTGAGGAGGTTGCCATGGGCCTCGAGATCGAGGCCTACCTCCTCGCGGGTCTCGCGCAGCGCGGTGACGAAGAGGGTGGCGTCGGCCTGGTCGCAACGCCCGCCGGGGAACGCCATGTGCCCGGACCAGGGATCGCCGTCGCGCTCGGCCCGCCGAATGAAGAGGATCTCGGCGTCCCGGCCGCCGCCGGGATCACGCAGGACAGCGGCGACCGCGGCGCGCGCGATGGGCTCCGTGGAGCGGACCGGAAGCGGGAGGCGCGCGAGGCGGGCTCCGAGCGAGGGCAGATCGTAGGAGAGATCGGGAGGCACCGGCGCCGAAGCGTAGTCGCGCCAGGCGCGATGCACAAAGTCGGACCGCGATGGCGCGCCGCGCGGGCTCGTGCTCACCGAGCGGGAAGCGCTCGATGAAAGCGTGAGCTGGGACCGAGCGTCGCCGTACTCAAAGGCCGGCGCGCCGAACGGTCGACGCGATGGCGAACAGCAACGTCTCCTCGTCGAAAGGGCCATCATGGCGATGACCATTGATGAAGAACGTGGGCGTTCCATTGACGCCTCCGCGGACGCCGCTCATGAAATCTTCCCGGACGCGCTCGGCGTAGACGCGCGACTCCAACTCACGCGAGAAGCGGTGCGCGTCGAGGTCGAGGTGCTCGGCGTAGCGCCGCAGCGACGCCGGCCCGAGATCGAGCTGATTCTCGAAGAGCAGATCGTGCATCTCCCAAAATTTCCCTTGGGCGCCGGCCGCCTCCGCCGCCTCGGCCGCAGCCTCCGCGTGGCGGTGCAGCTCGCGCAGCGGGAAGTTGCGGAACACGAAGCGCAGCTCGTCGCCGAGGCGCTCCTGAATGGCCTTCACGATGGGATAGGCCCGCCCGCAATGCGGGCACTCGTAATCACCGTACTCGACCAGCGTGACGGGGGCATTGGCAGGCCCCTGCGCGTGATCGCGCTCCCCGACGGGCATATGGATCTTCGTCGACATGATGAACCTCTCCTCAACCTCGAAGTTGCTCGAGCGCCGCGAGGATGCCGTCGGCGCCTGGATTCACCCCCACGGGTGACACGTAGCTCCACCGCACCACGCCCCCGCCGTCGACGACGAAGAGCGCGCGCTCGCTCGTCCCGTCGGCGGCGCGATAAACACCGTAGCGTCGCGCCACCTCCCCTTTCGGCTCGAAGTCGGCGAGCAGGGGAAACTTGAGCCGCCGCGCCTCCGCGAAGGCGAGATGGCACCAGATGCCATCCACCGAGATCCCGACGAGGCTCGCGGAGAGCCGCCGAAACTCGGGGAGGATCTCGTTGTAGAGCGCCATTTGGTCGCCGCACACCGGGCTCCAATCGGCGGGATAGAAGGCGACGATGAGCGGGCTCTCCTGGAAGTCCGCGAGGCTCACGCGCTGATCGGGTGTCGATTGCAGAGAGAAATTCGGGGCCTGTTGGCCGAGGAGCGGCATCGATTTCATTCGAATCTCCTTCAGCGTCGAGGGGACGAGCTCGGGCCTTTTGAGAAATGGTGAGTGGTTGAAACGAATCGTCGAACGTAGGGCCTGGGTCGTCTCCGGTCCGCCGAACGCATCGAGCACGACACATGCCATCGACTCGGAGTCGCCATCCTTCTCGCACACCGAAGACGTCGATGACCGCCGGTGGCCACATCGCGGCCACCGTGACCACCCGCTGTCATCGCCTGCCGTCGCGGGGCGCGCGCGAGCGTGGATGTCGACATCGGCGGGGCGCGAAACGAGAGAGGCCGGCGGGCAGATTCGATGTCTGCGCGCCGGCCTCGAGGAGGGAAAGGACTTCGTTCCATGGAGAGAACAGCGGCTCAGCGCGCGCGGACGAGCGGCGTGTCGACGAGGTGCTCGCTGAGGAACCACACCTGGCGCTCGTTGGTGCGGACGACGTCGCTCGTGAGCAGATCGGCCGTCCCGTCGTCGCTGCGCTCGGAAAGCGGTGGCCCCGACGGCGGCTCCACCACTCGTCGACGATACCGTCGCCTCGTTCCAAAGCCTCGTCCCCAACGAGAGTGTCTCCGCCGCCCCCTGGCGGAGACACGCGCATCCTCACTTCTTCACGGGGACGACCTCGTCGAACGACCATTCTTTGCGGCCACCGGCGGCGCCGCCCTCGAATTCGACCACGTAGGCGAGGCCGCCTTCGACGACCTTGCTCACCTTGCAAGGCACGAGCGTGGAGATGTCCGTCGCCAGGCACGCATCACCCACCTTGAGCGGTTTGCTCAAGTCGATGACCTCGACGCTCGCGGGCTTGAGCTTGTGCACGGCGCGGCCGGCGCGCGCGTCGCCGTCGGCAAAGGTGGTATCGACCTTGACCCACACCGCATCTTCCGCGCTCGCCACCACCATGCCCAGATAATGGGAGCTCGAATCGCTGCCGAAATGCACCACCACCGGCGCGCCCGGCTCGACCTTGCCCGAGAGGCGCCGCACGTCGGTGAGCGGCATCTTCGCTCGGCGCGTCGCATCCATGAATCGGAAGGCGCACGTCACCGATTTCGCGTCGGCCGTGTCGACCCGCGCAACCGTGGTGTTGCCACCGAAGGAGCAGCGCACCGCCGCGCCCTTGGCGAGCCCTTTCGGCGCCTCCACCGGCCAGGCGAGGGCCGCGGGCACCGCGTATTTGTGGTTGCGATCGGTGAACAGCACCTCTTCGGCGCCGGCCTTCTCCACGGTCACGAGGCGCAGATGGACGGAGCCGAAAGAGAGCTTGTCGGAGCCCGCAGACATCGTGTTCGGCGCGATCACCCAAGCGCGGGGGGTGGTGACCTGCGCCCCCGATTTCGGCCCGTCCCACGCCGCCCAACGACGGGCGCCGTCAGCATCGTCGGCGTCGATGCTCTGCTTGGCCGGCGCGGCCGACGGCGACGCGGAGGACGCGGCCTCGGGCGCGGCGCTCGCGGCCGGCACCGGCTCCTTGGCGTCGGGCGTGGCCCCACCACACGCGGCGACGAAGAGCACAGGAAGGAGGAAGAAACGATTGATGCGCATGGTGGACGAGGCCTTTCGTCGAGCCGCGCACGTTATCACGCATGCAAACGATACCGGCGCCGAAGCCTCGAAAGGCTCGCGCGCGTGCGGGCCGTTTGGGCGAAATGGCGCGGCCGTTTCGAGGCTCACCCGGCATCGAGCACGATTCTGCCAGGCAATCGCGGGATCTTCCCTTCGAGCATTTCGTGCGCTTTCCGGGCATCGGCGAGGGGGACCACGGATCCGACGCGGATGGAGAGCTTGCCGGCGTCGACGCGCGCGGCGAGGTCGGCGAGGCGCGCCGTCGTCACCTCCACGAGCATGAATTTGGCCCGCACTCCGAGCTGCTCCGCCAAACGAGCGTCGGGCTCGGAAACGGCCGACACCAGAATGCCACCGCGCGCGAGGACGGCGAACGAGCGCTCTTGCACCTCGCCGCCCACGGTGTCGATCACGGCGTCGACCTTGCCCGCGATGTCCTCGAAGCGGGTCGTGCGCACGTCGATGACCTGATCGGCACCGAAGCGGCGCACGTCGGCGATGCCCTCGGTCTTCGCGGTCGCGATCACGCGCGCCCCGAACCGATGCGCGAGCTGCACCGCATAAGCACCCACGTTCCCCGCGCCGCCGTGCACGAGCACCGTTTGCCCGGCGACGATCTCGGCATCATCGAAGAGCATCTGATAGGCCGTCACCGCGACCACGGGCATGGAGGCAGCCTCGACGTGCCCAATCGATCGAGGCTTGTCGGCGATCATCTTCGCCGACGCCAGCGTGTATTCGGCATACGCGTCGGTGAAGCGCGCATTGGTGGCGCCGTAGACGAGGTCCCCCGGTTTGCGGCCCTCCACGCCTGGGCCGACCGCAGTGACGACGCCGGAGAAATCAGAGCCGAGCGTGAACGGCAGCGGCTGTGGCAAGACGCTCTTGCCCGCTCGCACCCACGCATCCCACGCACCGACCCCAGCCGCTTTCACGCGCACGAGGACCTGCCCCTCACCGGGAACGGGCTCGGGCACGTCCTCGAAGACGATGACCTCGGGCGGACCGAACCGATGAACGCGATTGGCTTTCATGATGTCTTCTCGCTCCCACGCCGCCCCGAGCACTGGTCATGCCAGCGTGGAAGGAGCCTTTCGCCGTTTTCTCCCGCGTGCCTCCGGGGAGCTGACCAAAGTGTGGCCGGCGTGCTCAAAGATTGATCGAGACGCGCTATCGTCGCTCGTGACGCGGGGCTCGTTCGCTCGCTCCTCGTCACGAATCACCACCTTTCTCCGACCATGGGCCTGTGCCGCGACCGCACCGCATCGCCGTCTTCTCGACCATCGCCGCCCTCGGGATCGCCTGCGGGCCTCGCGCGGTCACGCCTCCGATCGCGCCGCCGCCGTGCCCGTCCACGGCGGCCACCATGTCCCCTCCGCCCGCCGCGGAGCCCGCGCCGAAGCCCAGCGTCTCGACTCCATCGCTCGCGCTCGGCGACGCGCACACCTGCGCGAGCCTCGTGTCCCAAGGCGTGTGGTGCTGGGGAAAGAACAATCATGGACAGCTCGGCGACGGCACGCGCACGTCGCGGCGAAGTCCGGTGCGGGTGTTTGCCGAGCCCGTCTCCACGCTCGCGGCCGGCGGCGATCACACCTGCGCCGACGCGCATTGCTGGGGTCGCAACACCAATGGGCAGCTCGGAGACGGCACGCGGATCGATCGCGATTCGCCGGTCACGCCGAGCGCCCTCTTGAACGGCGCGCCCTTCGAGGCCGAGCGCGGCGAGCGCTGGCTGCTCAACGCCTCGGGGAGCTGTCTCGTGCAGCCGCAGGAGTCGGGGTATTGGGCGCGTTGCTCGACGCCCGGCATCTTCCCGCACGCGTCCTGCAAACCGCCTTCGTTCTGCACCGAGTGGTTCACCGGCGGCGCCGGGCGCGGTGACAATCTCTGCATCTCGCGCGCGGGCTACGGCGGCCACACCACGGGATCGATCCGCTGCGCGCACGACGACGATCACCTCGGCCGGCCCATCACGCCTCCCGAGGATCCACCGCCGCTCGGGGGCACGCTGCAAACGCTGTTGCAATTCACCTTGGGAAAAGGCTTCGCCTGCGGTGTGCAGCTCGATGGACGCATCGTGTGTTGGGGCGATCTCTCGGGCCTCCGCGGCACCGGATCGCACAAGCCCGAGACGCTCGTGTCGGGCTATTGGAGCGCACGATCCGTGGTGGCCGGCGATCGCTTCGCCTGCTTCATCCGCGCCGACGAGCACGTGCTCTGCTTCGGATCGGAGCCGGCCTTGGGCCTCCCCACGGGGCCGCACCGCGGCCTCGGCGAGCCGCGTCTCGCGCTGGATCAGGTGAGCCCGATGGTCACGCTCGGGGCCGGCCCGCGACACGTCTGCGCCGCGACGTACAACGATGTCTTCTGCTGGGGGAAAAACGACGATGGCCAGCTCGGCGACGGCACCACCACCGATCGTCCCGCGCCGGTGCCGGTCCCTCTCCCGAAATGACGGGGCCGTGCGCAGGCCTCGTGGTGGTGATGACGCGGCCCCGCGAAAGAGGTTGACGCTCGCGGCGCGTTCCGATTGCTCTGCGATCGCCGGTGCCGATGAAGACCGTCGTTTATCAGTCCTACCGCACCACCGCCGTCGCGCCGTGGATCTCCCGCGCCCTCGAGACGGTGCGACGTTGGGCCGCCGATCGCGGCTTCGCCTACGAGCTCGTCGATGATGCGCTGTTCGACACCGTGCCCACGTGGTTTCGGGAAAAGGTGGGCGGGCACAAAGTCATCATGTCGGACCTCGCGCGGCTCCACGTCGGCAAGCGCCTGCTCCAACAGTACGACCGCGCCGTCTGGGTGGACGCGGACGTGGTGGTGTTCGATCCGGATCGGCTCGAGATCGAGGCGCCCGCCGGATATGCCCTCTGCCGCGAAGGGTGGCTCTCGCGCACGCCGGAAGGACATCTCTCGTGGTCGAGCCGGGCCAACAACATGGCGCTCGTGCTCTGCCGGGACAATCCCTTCGTGGACTTCTACATCCATGCTTGTGAGTCCATCGTCCGGGAGGCGCGCGGGCCAGTGGGGAACCTCGATGTCGGAACGCGGTTCCTCACCATTCTCTCGCAGGCCATGCCGCTCCCGCTGCTCACGTCGTTCACGGTGCTGAGCCCGCTCCTGCTCGCGGCCATCCGCCAAGGCGACGAGGCGCGCCTCGAGATCTACATGAAGAAGCTCGGCGCCCCCGTGCGCGCCGCCAATCTCTGCCACTCGTTCCGCGGCCAGCGCGTCGACGGGGTGCTCGTGGATGACGCGCTCTTCGAGGCGGTGACGGAGCGATTGATCGAGACGCGAGGCGCGCTCTTGAATCGGTTCGTGGGCGAGAGGGGTTGAGCGCCGAAGAGAGCTCGCGCCGTCAGCGACGCTTGCGCACGAGGCCGTCGTACAGACGACCGTGCGCGTCGTCGACGATGGCGCGGAGCGCTTCGGCATCTTCCACCGGGAAGGCGCCGGCGGCCGCGAGCGCCGCGAGGCCGTGGTGCATGGCCCAGATGGCGCGGGCCAGCGTCATGGGATCGTCGCGCGGGAGCACGGCGGCGCGCTGGGCGTCGTCGATGTACCGGAGGAGCAAGCCGAAGCACGACTCCTTGGCGAGGACGAGGCTGGGATCCTGCTCGTCGATGTCGCGCGAGAACATGGTTTGGAACGCGGCCGGAGCGTCGACGGCGTAGCGCACGTAGGCGTGGCCCGCCGCCAGGAATTGGGCCCGTAGATCGCCTCGCGTCGCGGTGAGCGCGGCGCCGATGCGCGCGCCGAGCTGGCTCGTGGCCTCGGTGGCGAGCGCGGTGAGGAGCGCGCGCTTGTCGGGGAAGTGGCGGTACGGCGCGGCGTGGGAGACGCCGAGGCGGCGCGCCACCTCGCGCAGCGTGAAGTCGAGGTGGCCGCGCTCCTCGATGAGGACGAGGGCATCGTCGAGGACGGCGCGGCGCAGATCACCGTGGTGATAAGGGCGCGGCGGAGGCTCGGGGGCGCGGCGGCGCCGCGGGGCTTGGGTCACGGGGCTCCACGCGAGGCTACCACGCCGCCGTGGACGGCCAATGTAGACAGGAGAAACTTTCGGATGTTGCGGCTGTCATCATCGCGCCCCGTGGCCGGCTCGCCGGCCCAGCGAAAGGATTCCCAGCATGACCGAGCCTCGTCGATCGCCCGAGACCCCTGCCCTCCTCGCCGCCGTGGAGCGCATCCGCGCGCTCGCCGACGCCCATGCCGAAACATCCGAACGTGAGCGCACGCTCGCGCCGGCCGTCGTGGCGGCGCTGCGCGAGGCGGGGCTCTTCGCGATGACCACGCCGCGCGCGCTCGGCGGCGCGGAGTGCGATCCGCTCGGCCAGCTCGAGGTGTTCGAGGCCATGGCGCGGGCCGATGGATCGGCCGGGTGGTGCTTGATGATCGGCGCGATGACCACCGCGCTCGCGGGCGCGTACCTGCCCGATACGGGCGCGGCACGCGTGTTCGGCGGAGAGAGGCCCGTGTTCGCCGGTTTGATTCAACCTTCGGGGATCGCGCGGCGCGTGCCGGGCGGATACCAGGTCAGCGGTCGTTGGGCCTTTGGAAGCGGCGTGCGGCACGCGGACTGGATCGTGACGGGCGCGGTCGTGGACACCGGCGCCGCGCCGAGCGGCCCACCCGAGCTCGTGAGCGTGGTGGTGCCCTCGAGCAAAGCGATCATCGAAGACACGTGGGATGCGGCCGGCCTGCGTGGGAGCGGGAGCCATCACTATCGCTTGGAGGACGTGCTCGTCGCCGAGGATGAGGTCTTCCCCTTCCCGCACGCGCCGCCTCGGCGCGGGGGCGCGCTCTTCACGCTGCCCGTGATGGCCTTGCTCGCGCCCGCGCACATCGGCTTCGCGCTCGGGATCGCGCGGCGCGCGCTCGACGAGATCACCGCGCTCGCGCCGAGCAAACGAAGGTTGTGGACGGGCGTCGCGCTCGCCGACGATCCGAGCTTCCAGATGGATCTCGGGCGCGCGGAGGCGAAGCTCGCGGCCGCGCGCGCCTATGCGTTCGAGACCATCGGCGCGATCTGGGATCGCGCGCGCGCCGGAGAGGAGCTGCCGCTCCGCGAGAGCGACGCGGTCCGGCTCGTGATCGCGCACGTGACCGAGACCGCAGCGGATGTGTCCGCGTTCGCGTACCGCGCCGGCGGCGCCGGGGCGCTCTACATGTCGAGCCCGCTGCAGCGATGTTTCCGCGATGCGCATGCGGCGACCCAACACGTCGCGGCATCGGCGGATGCATACCAGGTCGCCGGCCAAGCGCGCCTCGGCCGCGGGGAGCCGCATCCTTTGTTGCTGCCCCGCGCGCGGCGTTGAGCGCCCGCGTTCGGCCGCCCGGCGCACGGGCGTGGAAAGGCGCGGGCATTCTGGGTAGAACGGCCCGCGCATGGCCAAGCGTACGCACCGCCGAGAGACGATCGACCTCCGCGATGGATCCCTGCGGCTCGTGGTGGTGGCCGACACGCACAGCCACCCGCACCCCGATACCGCGCGGCGAATCGCTGCGCTCGCGCCCGATCACATCCTGCACGCGGGCGACATCGGCGCGCTCTCGGTGCTCGACGATCTGCGCAAGCTCGCGCCGCTCACCGCGGTGCGCGGCAACATCGACGTGCATGCGCCCGAGATCCCGGACGTGATCACGCTCGACTTCCGCGACGGGGATCGGACGCTGATCACCGCGCTGCTCCTCCACATCGCGCTCTACGGCGGGAAGATCCGCGCCGAGGTGGCCCGCATGGCGAAGGAGGAGGACGCCGCGCTCGTGCTCTGCGGGCACTCGCACGTGCCCTTCCTGGGCAAGGATCGCGGGCTGACCGCGTTCAACCCGGGCTCGATCGGGCCGCGCCGGTTCTCGCTGCCGATCGTGCTCGGGGTCGTGGAGATCTCACGGCAGCGCGTTTCGATGCGTCACGTCGATTGCGAGACGGGCGAGACGTGGATGCCGCCCGGCCTCCCGGCGCGGGCGTAGGCGCTGCCCGACGACTGCGGAGAGCCCTGCATCGCCGGTTGAGCAAAGAGCATCGCCGAGCGAGCGCGTCACATCCCGCAGGGCGGGCAGGCGCTCATCACGCCGCCGCAATCCACCCCTTCTTCGTCGCCGTTGCGCATGCCGTCGAGGCAGGTCGGCACCTGACAGACGTTGCCTTTGCACACGCCGCTCGTGCAGTCGGTGTGCGCGAGGCAATGCAGGCCGTCGGCGCAGGGCTTCCCGCACGTGTCACCGCCGCAATCGGCCGCGGTCTCGTCGCCGTTCTGCACGCCGTCGTCGCAGCCGACGGGCGCGCACTTGCCCTGAAGACAGAGGCCGCTGGCGCAATCCGCCGGGCCATTGGAGCATGCCTTGTTGGCCCCGCACTTGAGACAGCCGCTCGTCGCGCCGCCGCAATCGACGTCGGTCTCGCCCAGATCCTTGATGGTGTTGCCGCAGTGCTGGGGCACGCACTTGCCCTTCGAGCACCAGGCGGTGCCGATGCACGTCGACTGGCCCGGAGGCATGCACTCGGTGCACGTGATGACCGCGGGGTTGTAGGGATCCGCCAAGCAAAAGCCGGAGGCGGCGCCGAGCACGCACGTCGTGTTGGTGAGCTGCATCTGGCTCGGCACACCATCCGTGCACATCTCGTCGGTGCACACGTTACCGTCGTCGTAGAGGTTCTGGTCGTTGGCTTCGTCGGTCGCGAAGCCGCTCGCGTCGCACCACCTCTTTTTGCACGTGCCGTAAGGCTGCGACGGGGCGAGGCCGGCGTCGTACGCGACGGCGCACATGCCTTTGGCGCAAACCTTCTTCGCGAGCGACTTGCACGGGCCTTCGGGGATGATGTCGTCCGGGCAGCTCGAGACATCGGTGTCGGTGCAGGACGCGGTGCCGCCGGTGCCGGTGGTGCTGGCCGATGCGGCGCCGGTGCCGGTGCCGCCGGCGTGACCGCCGGTGCCGCTCCCGCTGGTCATGCAGCCGAAGCCGAGGGTGAGCAGGCAGTCGTCGGCCGAGTTGAAGACGCAGCCGGAAGCGACGGGCGATACGGCCAACGCGAGGGCCGAGACGAGGCCCAAAGACATGATCACGGCTCGCGCACGAGGCGGCATGCGGCGCTCCTCTCTTCTCAGAAGGCCCCCTTTATCAGAAGCCCGCCGCCTTCGGGGGAGACGATGGGCAAGGCCGAGAGGCCGGTCGTCTTGGTCGCGGGCGTGTGAGGAACGGCGAAGGTGTAGACGAGCGTGCCTGCGGCGACGACGCCCGCGCCGACGAAGGTCCACAGCGCCGCGTTGGCGAAGGTGTCGCGGCTCGCCCGCGCGTCGTGGAGCATCACGCATGCAGGCGACGGCGACGCGCCCGCGCATGCGTTCCGGCCTTTCACTTCGAGCGCGGAGAGCTGCGTGCTCGCGTCGTCGGCCTTGGTCTTCGAGACGATCGCGAGCGCCGTGGCCGCGCCCAGGCCGACGCCGGCGGTGATGAAGCCGGCGACCGTGATCGGGCTCGGGCCCGACGGCGGCGGAACGACGGGCGGAGGCTCGCCGATCTTCTTCAACGTGAGGATGACCGGGATGTAAGCGCCTTTGTCGACCCGGATCTTCTGCTCCACGGGCGCGAACGAAGGAGCCGTCGCGCCCACGGTGTGCTCGCCGGGATCGAGGAAGATCTCGTCGGCCATCGGCGAGGTGCCGACGGGGCGGCCATCGAGCGTGAGGCTCGCGCCGTCGGCGTTGGCCTTGATGGTGATGGTGCCGATCTGCTTCTTGGCGTCGGCCATCATCCCGACCAGCACGGGGCGCTGCTTGTCGCCTTCGCCCGACACGGGGAGGTTCGCGAGCGCGAAGGTGAGGTGCTCGGCCGCGTCGCGGAAGCGCGCGGTCGCGAGCTCGACGGCGGCGAGGTTGGCGGCCACGTCGAACGTCTTCTGCAAGGCCCACGCGGCGGCGTAGGCCTCGTAGGCGCCGCGCATGTCGCCCGCTTGATAGGCCTGCTTGCCCTTGATGTGCAGCTCGCGCGCGCGGGTTGCGTCGCTCGTGCCGGCGCCCGGCCCCGCGAAGGCCACGCCCGGCGAGGCGACGCCGAGCGCGAGCACGACGACCGATGCGAGCGTGAGGACGCGGCGAGCACGAGGGGGCGGGCAGCAGCGACGATCCATCGGTCCTATGGGATTCGCGCGCCCGAGGGCGCTTCGTCAACGGTTTCCGAACGGTTCTTCACTGGAAAGGAAGGGGCAGCGGCGGCGGCGGCTTCGAACCGCCCGACTTCGGATGCTGCGGGGCCGGATGTTGGGGCGACACCGGACCCCGGGGTGCACCCGATGGCGGGCGGGGCGTCGTGGCCACGTTCGGCGCCGCCGCCGTGGACGTGGACGCCGCGGTCACTGCTGCCGTGGGCGTCGTGGGCGTCGTGGTCGGCTTGACGGAAGGCACGGCGCTCGCGCTCGCGGCCACGCTCGACTCCATCGGCGCGGCGGGCGCGCGGCCCGCGAGACGCCCCGAGGCCGCGAGCGCGATCATGCTGCCGACGGCGAAGAACACGAGCCCGACGGCGACCGTGAGCGGAGACGTCCACGCGAGCCCGAGCGCCGGATCCGCCGGGCCGGAGACCACGGGCGCGAGCGCCGGAGGCGGCGCGGGCGCAGGCAAAGGCTGAGGCGCTTTCGGAGGTCCCTCGGTGGTCTGCATACGCAACGTGCCGCCGATGGCGCGGGCGGTGGGCGCGCTGGGATCACGTGCGACATCGACGGTGACGGGGATCGAGAGCGCCGACTCGCCGTCACCGACGTTCAAGCGCGCGGTGTGTCCACCGACGGTGCGCGATGGCGCGAGGCCCGGCCCGACGCTCGCGGGCGGCGCGCCCGCTGCAGGCCCCATCGGCGCGGGGCCGGGGCGATCGCTCTTCACGCGCGACGCCGCGGGATCGACGGGCGTGCCGACCGGCGCGGTGGTGCGCACGCCGGGCGCCGGACCTCCGCGCGGCCCCGCGCGCGGGGGACCATACCCACCCCGAGCCGTCTTCTCGTCGTCGTTCACGTGGCCTAGAGTACCCTGCCCGCGGAGGTGGATCGATACGCGAACGCGTATGCCGAATCATCTCAGGTGCGCGCGCCCGTTCCGCACATCGGGAGCGTCTGGATCTCGCGTGATCCTCATCACCACCGCGCCACGATCGATCGCCCCGTCCGCGACGGCGCTCATCGTGGAGGATCGGCGTCGTTTGGTGTACCGGTCGCAACGATGACGACCGCACCGCCTCCCGTGTGGAACCACCCCGGCGCCGGACCGCCGCCGCCGTCGCCCGCCAAACGCCTCGAGGCGCTCGGCACGACCTGCTTGGTGTTGTCGATAGCCGAGCTGATCTATTGCATCTATCGGCTCGTCTCGCCGCTCTTCAGCAAGGCCATGCTCAACGCGCAGCGCTCTTTCGTTCGGGGGTCCTTTCCCACCAGCGGCGTCATGGAAGCCGCCGAGCACTTCATGAAGACGATCGCGATCTGGGAGGCCCTCCGGACGATCCCGTTCGTCGTCGCCACGGGCTTCCTCCTCTGGATCGCGCTGCGGCTGCGCAAGGGCGACGGCGCGGCGTTGCAATCGGCGCGGACATGGGCGCTCGCGGCGCTCGGCGTCGTCGTCGTGTCGGCGGCGATTCAGCTCTTCATCACCGTGCCGGCGACGCTCGAATACCAGCGCACCATCGCAAACAGCGTGCTCGCGGCCACGCCCGCGGGGAGCGCGACGCCGCCCTTCGACGTGAAGCAGGTCACGTCGATGGTCACGATGATCGCGACGATCGCCGGCCTCGTCATGGGGACGGTGTTCAGCGCGGCCTGGCCCATCGTGCTCTATGTGTGGGCGGGGAAGCTCGCCCGCGAGGTCAGTGCGCCCGTCGAAGCGCATTGAGCCGAGGCGTCACGCGCCTTCGCATAGCAAAGCGCGCGCTCCCGAGGTTGCTCGGGAGCTCTATTTCTTCAGGTCCACATTGGAGAAATAGCCTTCGCCGCCCGGTGTGACCGGCGTCGATTGCACCGAGAACCTCACGAGCGAGCCTCCAACCTTGTGGATCACGTCGTTGCTCACCACGCCGGCGATGACCGCGGGCTCGGAGCCGCTCGTGGAGATTTGAGAGAGCAGCGACGCCGGCATCGTCAGCTTGCCTTGGGAGACGTCGGCGAAGCACCTCACCATGTCCCGAGGGCCACTGCTCATGGTCGAAGGGCCGGGCTTCACGGGGTCCCAAGACACCTGGAGGTAGAGCTGCAACGTGCCTTTCCCGGGCGGGCTCGTCCAGGTGACGGAGAAGTCTTCACCGATGTCGAGCATCGTGGGCGGCGAAGCGATCACGGGGCTGGGCGGCGCGGTGACCGTAACGGACATGGGGGCGACTTCGTCGCTGCCTTCGACCTCCAGCGTGAGCTCGTCACCCGCCTCGAAGATCGGTGCCGACTCCGCCAACCGATATCCATTCGCGAAGCCCACGGCGCGATCCGCGAGCCCTCCCGTCACACGCAGCTCGCCTGCGTCGAGAGGAACGGATTCCGTCGCGTCATTGCTCGGGTCGGGCTTGGCCCAGTGCTCGAGCTGGCAGACGCCGTCGCTCTCGACGACCTCGACGCCCAGTCGCGCGAGCTGGTTGGAGAACACAGCCCCCACGTCGCCAGGGACGAGAGGAGATCGAGAAACCCAAAAGAAGCCGTAATCCGGCTTGTCGGCGACGAGCACCTCGTCCGCGCAACCTGGCAGGGCAAGGAGGGCAAGGACGCTCAACCACGCTGAGAGGGGTCGTGTCATACGGCGCGATGTTAGCAGCTATTGCGCCATCCGAGAGACGCAGTCTTCGGTGACAGGAACGTTGCAACCACTTCGCCGCAGGCTCGGGGTGCGTCTCTCCCTTTCGGCGTGTGGTCACATGGGAGGGCGCGCGGCGATGCTCTACTCCTTCAGCTCCGCATCGAAGGAATAAACGTCTCCGCTCGGTGTCAGCGCAATCGATTCCGCGAGGAAACGCACGGTGGAGTTACCGACCTTGTGGACCATCTCGTTGTCCACCAGGGCAAAGAAGCTCGCGGGCCGAGGAGCGTCCGTGGAGAGCTGAGAGAGCAGCGATACCGGCATCGTCAGCTCGCCTTGGGACACGTCGGCGAAGCACCTCACGATCTCTCGAGGGTGAAATGTCTCGCCTGAAGCAGAGTTCTTCACGCCGTCCCAATACGTTCCGACGGCGAACTGCAAACGGCCTTTCCCCGGCGCGCTCGTCCAGGTGACGGTGAGGTCTTCACCGATGTCGAGCGTCTCGGGTGGAGGCGTGATCACGGGGGCAGGCGGCGCGGTGACCGTGACCGACATGGGGGCGACGTCATCGCTGCCTTCGACCTCCAGGGTGAGATCGTCACCGGGTTCGAAGATCGCCCCCTGCTCGTCCAGCCGATACCCACTCTCGAAGTCCAGCGTGAGATCCTTGAGCCCTCCCGTCAAACGCAGCTCGCCTGCGTCGAGAAGAACGAGGGGCGGCCCATCGTTGCTCGGTTCGGGCTTGGCCCAGTGCTCGATCTGGCATGCGCTGTCGCTCTCGATCCCCTCGATGCGCGATCGTCCGAGCTTGTCCCAGAACGAGGCGCTCATGCCGGGAGAAAGAGGGCTCTGATGGACCCAAACGAAGCCGTAATCCGGCTTGTCGGCGACGAGCACCTCGTCCGCGCAACCCGGCAGGGCGAGGAGGACAAGGGCGCTCGACAAGGTTGTGAGGGGTCGTTTCATGAGGCGCCAAGTTAGCAGCCTTGCCCGCCGAGAGGCGCAGTCTCCGACACGGAGAACAGAGATGCGCCGAGCGCGCATGTGCGTGAAGCTGATGAGATGTCTTCGCGCGCAGCCCGTGGGATCAGGCTCTCTACTCGGCTCGTGGGCCGCGAGCGCGCTTCGGCTCAACCGCCCTTGGCGATGAGGGAGCGGACGTCGATGTCGAGGTTCTCGGAGGCGGCGACTTCGTCCATGGCTTTGCGGAGCTTGCCGATGCCGGTGGTCTGCGGGACGTCGACGCGGGCTTCCATGCGGAAGAGCGGAGAGCCGGTGACGGGCGCCTCGTAGGCGCTGGTCTCGAGGGAGACGATGTTCACGCCGACGCCGTGGAGCGCGCGGGCGACGGCGCGCACGATGCCCTCTTGATCGAGCGCTTCCGCGGTCACGAGACAGGGGATGACGGCGGCGCGGCGGTGCTCCTCCGGGCTCTTGGTGCGGCGCAGGGTGATGCCGAGGCCGGTCTTCTGCGCGAGGGAATCCGTTTCGCGCTCGACGGCGCCGATTTGATCGGGCGTGCCCGAGACCAGCACCAGGATGCCGAACTCCGCGCCCAGCACGGCCATGCGGCTATCCTCGACGTTGACGCCGCGCCCGGTGAGATACTCGGTGACCTCCGCCACGAGGCCGGGCCGATCGGGGCCGAGCGCGGAGAGCACGAGGAAGGTTTCCGTGGTCATGGTGCCGCATCGTAGTCCGGTCCCTCACGCGCGGGTCACGGAATGTTGCACTGACAGCGGCCCCGCCGAGCCGCTCCGTCCGATGCGATCCCGCACGCGCGCGCTATCGATGAACCGGTGAATCGATGAAAGGGGCGCGCGAGACGGATCGCGGAGGCGCGGCGATGCGGTCCATCGCCCTGTCGGGCGAGGACGGCGCTCACCCCTGAGGACGGCTGGCGCGGAGCTTGGCGTCGACGAAGCGGAGGACGTCGTCGGTGTGCGCCGACACGCGGAGCTCGTGGTGGAAGACGGCCTCGACCACGCGGCCCGGAGGCCCATCGGGCCGAGGCCCGACCACGTACGTCACGCGCTGGGCCAGGCCCACGAGCGGCCACAGCACGTCGTAGGCGCGGGAGATGCTGCGATCCTCGTCACCGATGATGGGGAACGGGACGCCCAGCGAATCGGCGAAGCGGCACTGCGTCTGGGGCTCGTCGGTGCTGATGCCGACGACGCTGGCGCTCGCGAGATCGAGCTCCACGTAGTTCTTGCGGAAGCTCTTCGTCTCGGCAGTGCACCCAGGCGTGAAGGCCTTGGGAAAGAAATAAATGACGGTGCAGAGGCCGGGCTGCTCGTCGAGGACGAATCGGTTGCCATTGCTCGCGATCGCGTCGATCGGGGGCGCGGGGTCACCCACCTTCAGCATCCCGAGATCTGTATCACAGGAGCGGCCGCACCGTCGCCCCGGCGACGAGGAGCTTGCGCAACGGCGCGGTCCGCGCGAGCGTACGGACGAGGCTCGCCTCGCGGAGCATGGAGGATCGCTTGTTCGCTCGTTTCTCGTTCAGCTACGACCCCCGCCTCGCGGAGCAGCAGATGCACGCGATCATCTTCTACCTCACCGCCTTCGGGTACATCGACGGCAACTACGACGAGAGCGAGCGCACCTACGTCCGCAACTACATCGCCAATTTGGTGGAGAAGCGCGCCGACGAGGCGCAGGTGGACGCGGAGACGCGCGCCGACGTGGTGGCCCGCTGGACCGAGCACTTCCTCGAGGTGAGCGAGGAGATCTCCGCGGAGATCCAAGCGCTCTTCACCGAGAGCGTGGCCGACGGGGAGAACCAGCTCAAGTTCGTGCAGGCGAAGCTGAAGCTCCGCTGCTTCGAGCTCTTCAAGAGCTGTGACGAAGAGAACCGCGGCCGCCTCCTCGCCACCGTCGAGGAGCTGATGCACGCCGACGGCGTGGTCCACCCGCACGAGGTGGCCTTCCGGGACGAGCTGCTCCGGCTCATCGATGCGCCGCTCGAGTTCGAGGAAGGCGAGCTCGAGGAGATGCCCGCGCCCTCCGTGATCGTGGGCGTGACCCAAGCGCTCAAGCCGCGGCAGGACGATCACCCCTTCCTCCGCAGCCTGGAGTGGGAGCACTCGCGCGACAAAGCCACCTTCGCCAAGCAGGCCGAGGCCGATCTCGCGCTCATGACGCGCGTGATGGACAAGCTCGCGGAGCAGAACGAGAAGGGCAAAGGCCGCCTCGCCAACGCGACCGACATCGGCGCGTTCGCCGGGCAGGACTCGTTCCTCGACGGGCACACCTACGTGGTGCCGCCGAAGCCCGGGCGCGCCTACGAGCTGCTCGTCCTCGGCGATCTGCACGGCTGCTACTCGTGCCTCAAGGCCGCGCTGCTCCAGGCCGACTTCTTCGGGAAGGTGCAGGCCTTCCACGACGATCCGGTGAAGAACCCGGAGATGAAGCTGGTCTTCCTCGGCGATTACATCGATCGCGGCCGCTTCAGCTACGCCGGCATCCTCCGCACGGCGATGGAGCTCTTCCTGGCGGTGCCCGACCACGTGTATCTGATTCGCGGGAATCACGAGTACTACGTCGAGCTCAAGGGGCGCACGCTCGCGCCGGTGCGGCCCGCGGAGGCGTACATGGCGCTCGCGGACGTGGCGCCGAACGAGGTCTTCGCCTCGTACATGCGGCTCTTCGAGTCGCTGCCCAACATGCTCTTCTTCGATCGGACCCTGTTCGTGCACGCCGGCATCCCGCGCGACGTGACGGTGGCCGAGCGCTACAAGGATCTCTCGTCGCTCAACGATCCCGAGATCCGCTTCCAGATGCTGTGGAGCGATCCCAGCGACGCCGACGCCATCCCCGACGAGCTGCAAAAGGAGAACGCGCGCTTCCCCTTCGGCCGCCGGCAATTCAAGAGCTTCATGAACCGGATCGGCGCGACCACGATGATCCGCGGGCACGAGCGCATCATCGAGGGCTTCAAAGAGGTCTACGACGCGGGCGACGCGCGCCTCTTCACGTTGTTCTCCGCGGGCGGCAAGAACAACGCGGATCTCCCGCTCACCAGCAACTACCGCGAAGTGACGCCGATGGCGCTGACCATCAAGCACCAGGACGGCGCCACCACGCTCTCGCCCTTCATCATCGACTACGAGCGCTTCAACGATCCTCGCTACAACGGCTTCTTCCAACAGGCCGTGAGCGGGACGCCCTGAGCTAGCCGGTCGAGCTCGCTCGCGTCAGACCGGATTCAACGCAAAGTCGCAAAGACGCAAAGGCGCAAAAAAGGCGAAGAGGCTCATTCTCCCCTACCTTTTTGCGTCTTTGCGTCTCCCTTGCGCCTTTGCGTTCCTTCTCCCTCTCGGAATCGAAACACGCGGCCTTCATCACCTTGGAAGGCTCGAACCACGTTCGCCGTGCTTTCCAGGCACGAGCGCTGAACGCGCGTCGGTGCCAAGCTGCGCCCGCCTGCCGCGGGGGTGCGGGCGGCGAGGGAATGGAGATGATCGAACGACGGCGGCGGATGCTCGGGGTGTTGGGGCTCGTGGGGCTCGGTGCGATCGGGCTCGGTTGCGGGAGGTCGCGAGAGGCTGCGAAGGAGTGGCGCGTGGGCGCTTACTTGAGCCTGTCCGGGCCGGAGACGCAGTACGGCATCGACACCAAGGAGGGCATGGAGCTCGCCGTCGCGCAGGTGAACGGGACCGGCGGCGTGAAGGGCAAGCCCCTCAAGATCCTGTACGAGGACGACAAATCGAGCCCGCAGGAGGCCTCCAACAAGGTGCTCCAGCTCATCGATCGCGACAAAGTCGTGGCTGTGCTCGGCGAGATTGCGTCGTCGCGCTCCAAGGTGGGCGGCATCGTCGCGAACCGGCGGCGCGTGCCGATGATCACGCCCTTCGCGACCAACCCCGACGTGACCAGGATCGGGCCCTTCGTCTTCCGCGTGTGCTTCACCGACGACGCGCAGGGCCGCGCCGCCGCGCATTTCGTGGCCGATACGCTGAAGAAGAAGCGGGTGGCGATCCTCTTCGCGGCCGACGATCTCTACTCATCCGGGCTCGCCGCCGAGCTCCGCGACGAGGCCCGGAGGATTGGCCTCGAGATCGTGGCGGAGAAGCAGTTTCTCAAGGGCGAGACCAACTTCACCACGTACATCAGCGAGCTCGCCGCGGCGTCGCCGGACATCATCTACGCGCCCCTCTACTACAACTCGATGATCCCGATCGCGCGGCAGGCCGCGGCCGCGGGCGTGAGAGGCGACATCTTCCTCGGCGGCGACGGCTGGGATGCCGAGGCGCTGCTGAAGGACGCCGGCGTCGAGCTGAACGGCGCCTACTTCACCAACCACTTCGCGCCCGACGTGCCGTCGTCGAGCTCGCAGGCGTTCGTGAACGCGTACCGCGAGCGGTACAAGCACGCGCCCTCGAGCCTGGCCGCGCTGGGCTACGACGCCACGCTCGTCCTCGCGGACGCGATCGGGCGCGCGAAGGGAGACACGCCGCAGGCGATCCGTGACGCGATCGCGGAGACGAAAGGCTTCCAAGGCGCGACGGGCGCGACGACGATCAACGCGGAGCGGAACGCGGACAAGGCGATCGTGATCGTGCAGATCAAGGATCGGAAGCTCACGTATCACTCGACGATCGCAGCGAAGAAGCCGTAAGAGCCGAGCGAGCCGCGACGTCGCGGCGTGTTGCACGAGGCTCGCGCATCGCCGCGAGCCTCGTGCGCTGCGCCGTCCGCGATCGAGCGCGCGTCAGGTGGCGAGGAGCTGCACCTTCGTTTGGCTCGGGGTGATGCGGGTGCCGGTGGCGTTCATCCCATTCTGGCGGCTCGTGTCGGTCATGCGCGTGGCGGGCATACCGTTGAGCAGGATGCTGGACACGCCCGTCACCGGTCGCGTCGGGCCGCGCACCGTGCCCGAGACGACACCCGCGACGCCGGGGTTGGCGCCGTCGGTGAGCGGCACCTTCGTCGCCATGTTGTGCGCCGGCATGCTCATGATGAGGACGTTGGAAACAGGAGGCGCGCCCATCGAGCCCTGTCCGTTGTTCGGATAAGGGACCGGCACCGGCGCCGGCATCGGCGTGAGGAGCACGTCGGGGAACGCGAAGTCGAGCCCTGCCATTTGCGTGTTCGCGAACATGGTCTCCTCAACCCAGGTGGATCTGCTCGCCGTCGACCTTGACCAGCTCGTCGGCGGTGACGAGCGCGTGCTCGGCGTGCAGGCTCATGGTCTTCTCGGCCGTGTGATCGATGCGCTGCGCGCGGAGGTGATCCGTCTCGGCGACGGTGCGATACGAGCGCTGCACCCGCTGCGAGAAGCGATCGAGCACCGCGTCGAAGCGGCCCCCGAGGAGCTTCATGCGATCGATCTCGGCGCTCACCGCCTCACCCAAGAACGAGAGGGTCTTGAGGACGAGGCTCCCCTCCCCCGCGTTCACGCGGAGCCCGGAGGCGACCACGTTGACGTCGCGCGCGGAGAGGAGATCCACGCCCTCCTGCGCGGCGACGCGGAAGCGGCCGCCGCCGAGGCGCACGTCGAGATCGCCCGCGAGCGCCACCGTGGTCGCCGCGCTGGTCTCGCGCCGCAGCACCGCGAGCACGAACGCGCCTTCGTGCGGCGAGCGGGCGACGAGCACGAGATCGTCGACCTCGGCCGCGACGAGGCAGCTCACCGCCCGCTCGACTTCGTACGTGCCCGAAGCGGTGCGGACCTGCGCCGCGCCGTCCGACCGAACGGCGAGCACGCGCCCCGTCTCCTCGACGACGTGATCAGCCTGGGATTTGGGGCCGCTTACGGCGCCGTCGTGACCGAAGTCGGGGCTCGTCACCCGCTTGTCGTGGATCCTGCGCACCGGGCTGTTCATGTCTCCGCCTTTCGTTCTTCGGTCTCGGCGCTCTCGCCGTGGGTCGGCTGCCATTGCTCCGCGGCCGCGAGATCTTCGTCGTCGCCGAGCGCCGCGGAGCGGTCTCCCCACACCGTGCCCTCGTCCTTGGGGCGGTGGAGGCGCGCGCCGCGCAGCGTGGCGCCGGACAAATCGCTCCGCGAGACGTCCGCGTACGAGAAGTCGGCGTACGTGAGCCGCGCGTCGACGAAGCGCGTCCCGTGGCACGTCGCGTGGGTGAAGATGCACTGCTCGAGGTTGGCCTCGGAGCAGTCCGAAAGCGAGAGATCGGCGCCCCCGAAGTGCGACTGGAAGAGGTGCGCCCGCGCGAGCTTCGCCTCCACGAGCTTGGCGTTCGTCCAGATGGACCGCTCGGCGCGCGCGCCTTCGAGGTTCGCGCCCGCGAGGCTCGCGCCCGTGAAGTTGCATTGCGCGAGCGTCGCATCGGAGAGATCGCAGCCCGTTAGATCGCAGCCCGTGAGCTGCGTGCAGGAGAGATCCATCCCGCTGAGATCGCGGCCCGCGAGCTTCGATCCGAGGAGCACCGCCAGCTCGAAGCGCGCGCCGTGGAGCGACACCGTGGTGAGGTCGGCCGCGAGGAGCGTCGTCTGCTTCAAGTTGGCCCCGGAGAGCGAGGCATCGGTCAGCGTGGCCTCGAGGATCGTCGTGCGATCGAGGTTCGCCCGATCGAGCCGCGCGGCCGTGAGATCGACGCGCTCGAGCAAGGCCAGCGCGAGCTTCGCGCCCATGAGGTTCGCGCGCATCAGGCTCGTTCCGAGGATCTTCGCCTTGAGCAGGTCGGCGTCGCGGAGCGCGGCGCCCGCGAGCGAGCAGCGATGGAAGACCGCGCGCGCGAGGTTCGCGCCCGTGAGGTTCGCGCCGGCGAGATCGCAGTCCGTGAGGACCGACTCCTGAAACGTGGCGCCCGTGAGATCCGCGCCGGCGAAGCGAACGTTCTCGAGGATGGCGCCGGAGAGATCGGCGCCCGCGAGATCGGCGCCGGTGAAGTCCTCGCCGGAGATCATGTCCCCGCTGCGGACGCGATCGATGAGCTCAGCTCGCTCCATGAGAACCTCGCGGTGCGGTGATGAGAGCCTGCTTCGTGTGCGCGTCCTGCATGTCCGTGGCGTCGTCGACGATCATCCTGCCGAGATCGGCGCGGAAGAGATTGGCCCCGAGGAAGCTCGTGCCGCGCGCCGTGGCGCGGTCGAGCAGGGCGAGCATCAGGTTGGCGCCGGCGAAGCTCGCCTGCGTGAGATCGGCCTTGGTGAGGCGGATTTCGGGCGCGATCGCGCGATCGAAGCGGGCACCCGAGAGATCTCCGCCGCTCAGGTCCGCGCCGCGGAGAGAGGCGCAGACGAAGAGGCTTTGGGCGAGCTTCGTCCCGCGCAGGTTGGCTCCATCGAGCACGGCGTCGGTGAAATCGGCGCCTGGGAGCGACGACTCCGACACCACGCGCAGCTTGGAGAGACGCGCGCCGCGGAGCACCACGCCCGCGGCATCGACGTGGACCCACGTGGCCGCGGTCAGATCGGCGCCCGAGAGATCGACGCCGCGCAGATCGACCTCGATGAAGTTGCACTTCGGGAAGGACGCGCCCGCGAGCTTCGCGCCGCGGAGATCGGCGTTCATGAAGGTGACGTTCTCGCCCGAGACGCCGCGGAGATCGGTGTCGTGGAAGATGGCCTCTCCGAGATCGACGCGATCGAGGCGCGCGCCGCGGAAGCTCGCGCCGGTGAGATCGGCGCCCGCGAGGATGGCGCGCGTGAGATCGACGCCGCCCTCGATCTTCGCGCCGGTGAGCTTGGCCTTTCCCATGTTGCATCCGGCGAGCTTCGCGCCGGTGAGATCGGCGGAGGCGAGATCGGCGCGCGCGAGCACCGCGTTCGTGAGATCGGCGCCCGCGAGGTTCGCGCCGGCGAGGCTCGCGCCTTCGAGGAAGGCCGAGCGCAGATCGGCGCCGCGCAGATCGAGCCCTGCGAGGCTCGCGCCGGTGAAGTCGCGGCCGGCGAAGCTCGTGCCTGCCGGCACGCCGGTGGACAGCTCGAGGCGAGCTTCTGCAGCGCGAGAGGCTTCGGCGACGGGCGCGGCCGGGAGGAGATGGGCGTGGCGGCGGTATGCGTCGCGCATCCGCTCTTCGGCCGCGAGAAGCTGCGCCCGCGCTTCGGGCGTGATCTCCATTCCATCGTAGGAAGCGGAGAGCTTCGGTGGACCGCCCTGTTGCTTCTGCTGCTCGGCGAGCTTCTGATCGTAGTCGAGGCCTGCGGCCTCGCACTCCGCGCGCGCCTTGCGCTCCGCTTCGGCGATGCGCGCGTCGGCGTCGGCCTTCTGCTTCGCGCCGTCCGCGTTCGCGCGCGTCACGATCTCTTCGATCTCGTCGAGCGCCGGGCCGCGCGGATCGGGCTCGGCGGCCGGCGAATCCTGCGGCAGGTGCTCGTCGGGATCGAGCCCCGCTTCCCGCAGGCGCGCGCGTGCCGCCTCCCGCTCGCGCTCCGTCTTGTCACGCAGGTTCCGGCGCTGGAGATCGGCGGAAGGCGACGCCAGATCCGGATCGGCCACCTCGTCCAGGTACACCTTGGCGGCCGGGCCGGGCGGCATGAGATCGCTGTCGCGCAGCGACGCCAGCGCGCCGCGCTTCTTGTCGAGGCGCTCGGCGAGGACGGCCTCATAGTGCGCGACGGGACGGGGCGCGCCGATCTTCTCGCACGCAGCGATGAGATGGAGCACGTCGGACGCGTCGTCCTCCTCGACGATCGTGATCCCACGAAAGAGGATGAGCGCGAGCCGCGCGCCGGGGAAGAGCTGCACGGTCTCGATCCGCATCGGCACCTCGCGCAGCTCACCGCCCCGCAGGCTGACGAAGAAGCGCGCGATGAAGCCCGGCAACCGCCCTTCGAGGAAGGGCATCGACGGGTGCATGTTCTCGAGCGCGAAGGCCTCGTCGCCGGCAAAGGGCGCGTCGAGCTGCTGATCGAGAGGGGCCGCGTTGTAGTAGGCAAAATCGAAATCGTGCGGCAGACCGGGGGATTGCTCGGCAAGCCAGGCGTCGTCGTACGTGCCCGTCTTCGCGATGCGATCGGGTGCGCTCGGATCGGACGGCCCGAAGCCGGCGGCCTCGGGGCGGTCATCGCGTGATTGGATGAGGTGCTTCGGGTCTTCGACGTTGGGCAGCGCGAAGACCTCGCCGTCCTCACCGGCGACGGGCGCAAAGCCTTTGCCCACGGGGTTCGATGTGTAGCCCGATCCACCGAAGGCGTTGGCCCACGTGATCGGCATCGCCGTGAAGGGCACGGGCTCCGATGCGGCGCCGTCCGCGCTCCACGTGCGATCGCCGAACACCCGCAACGTCTTGTCGATGAGGCCCATGCGGAGGCGCACCGAGCACGACGGCTGCGGTCCCTCGGGTGGATGAGCGCTCCCGATCACCAGCACCTCGGGGCGCGCCTTGGGCATGGCGAGATCAGGGGCCGTGTCCTTGCCGAGCTCCGCGGCGAGCGTCTTCCACAGGTTGACCTCGTGGAGGAGCTTCGCGGGATCGTCGAAGGGCGCGCCGACGATCCCCGTCAGACACACGCGCACGCGTCCCGCCGACTCGAACGTGCGTTGAAGAATGCCGAGCTTCTGCGGTTTGATGATCTTCATCGGGGCACGCGCTCAGCAGAACAGCTTGAGGCCGGCGATCGTGATGCTGAGCCCGGCGATCTTGATGTCGGTGCCGCGGTCCTCCGACTTCACCTTGGACTCTTCGGTCTTGGTGTTGATCTTGAGGATCTCGAGGTCCGAGTTCTCGACCTTCAGCGCTTTGACCCCGAACTCGGGCCCGACGCTGACCGAGAACTTGCTGCCGACGAACACCTCGGCCGTCATCCCCACGGTGACCGAGGCCGTGCCGCCGATGAACAGGTTCGCCGTGAAGCCACCGACGTTGAGATCGAGGTTGGTCCCGTAGTGGAGGAGGCCGTTGCCGTCCGTCTTGACGATGAAGTTGTGATTGTCGTTGGGCGCGCCCAAACGAAGCATGCTGTTGGCGTAAGGCGTCTTGAGCGTGATGCGCTCGTGACCGGCCTTGTCTTCCAGCTCGAAGCGGTTGTGCCCGCCGGTCTGGATGATGTTGGTGGTGTGATTCTGTTGGGTGACGGGGCTCGGCGTGTGCAGGTTGGGGACGACGCCGGCGATCACCGGCCGATCCGGATCGCCGCCGAGGAAGGTGATGAGGACCTCCGTCCCTTTGCGCAGCGGGAAGTGCCAACCCTCCACGGTGCCGCCGTGCGGCTGGAGCATGCGTACCCAGGTGGAAGCCCTGCCATCCTTGAGCTCGCTCTCGTCGAACTGGAGCTTGACGTGGTATCGGCCGGCGGCGTCGATCTGGGCATACTCGCTCTCGATCGGCCCGCAGACGACGGCGTTCTCGAAGCCATGGACACGCGGCCACGGTGTCTTGCGCTCGGCGCGAAACTGCGCGGAAGCGGGGATGGCGGCGATCTCCACCCAATAGGCCCGATCGCCTTCGATCCCCGTGAGCGCGCGTATTTCGGGAGAGCCGATGCCTTGATTGCCTTGGTGCTCGGCGTGGACGACGAGGTATTTGGTGTCGAAGGCCGCGCGGGGGTGATCCTCGAGCGCGAAGCAATAGCCGGGGCGCAGGTAGAGCGCGGTGCCGGCGCCGCGATAGACGACCTGCCGAGCGAGGAGCTCCTCCGCGCGGATCGTGGCGAGGCGCCGGCCGTCCTCCGGGGAGAAGAAGCGCCCGCCGTGGGCGTTGATCTCACCGAGGCCCGTCTTCGACACCGAGGCGCTGCCGGAGACGTCGAGCGTCGGTCGGGCATAGTCGTAGTCCTTGAGCCGGACGCCGGCGGGGAGCGCGCGGTGCTTGCACGTGAAGGTGTGGAGCGCCTCCTTCGCGCTGGCATCGTGTCCGGCGAGCGCGAAATAGCGGACCTTCGCGTCCTCGAGCGCGCCGTGAAACGACTTGTTGTCGGCGATGACGAGCCGCTCGGACGCGTCGCCCTGCTCGAAGTAGTAATACATCCCTTCGCGCTCCATCCAGCGCGAGATGAAGTCCAGGTTGCTCTCCTGGTACTGACAGACATGCTCCTCCGGCCGGTAGTCGCCGGCGAGGCGGAGAATGAAATCATCGCTGCCGAGCCCGCTGTCCTCGAGCACCTCTCGGAGGATGTCGGGGATGCTCAGGTTGGTGAAGACGCGGCTGTGAAGGGTTTGGCCGAGCTGCCAGAGCTGCGGCACCAACGTGGCGTGGAAGAGGGATTGTCCCTCGCTCTCGTGGAGCAGCTCGAAGGCCGCGAAGATGCCATGAAAGACGAAGGGCGCGCGGCCGTCGTCCCGATCGATCGCGAGCGTCGCTTTGGCGCCGATCACGTCGCCGAGATCGAGCTCTTGCCCCTCGGATCCCAGGAGCAGGAAGAGGCTCATCTCATAGGGTCGGGAGATGCCTTCCACTCCCCGGAAACCGGCGACTCGCGTCGTGTCGGGCAAGGTGCTCGATCTGACGTGGAACAAGTCTTTCATCCGCGGCCGTCCTCTCCTCGTCCGTGCGCGCGCCGCCGTGCTCGGGCGGTATCACGGGCGCCGGAACATAAGCCAGCTCACCGACGGAGAGAACCTCGAGCAGAGGTATCGAGTCGATTTCGGATCGACGCGCTCGATCGAGATTCCCAACATCGCATACACGTCCAGCGTCGATATCGTCGGTCGAGGCCGGTGACATCGATTGTGTCCTCGGGATACGCGCTCGGAAGGTGGGTCTACTGGAATGGGCCTTTGCGCGCGGGCGGCTCGTCGCCACCAGGATCGGTGTCGACGAGACCGCGAACGTTGGCGCCGAGCTTGGCCGTCTTGCGGGACGCGCCGAAGACGTTGGCTCCATCGAGATCGGCGTCGCGGAAATCGGCGCCGTCGAGCTCGGCGCGCACGAAGCGCGCGCCCGCGAGCCGCGCGCTGCGCAGGCTCGCGCCTTTGAGATCCGCGTGGTCGAAGCGGCCGCGCGGAAGGTCCGCCTTGAGCGCGGAGACGTCGCGCAGCACGGCGCGCTCGAAGCGCGCGTCGTGGAGGCGAGCTTGTCGCAGGTCCGCGCGCTCGAGGTTGGCGTCGCGCAGATCGGCGCCGTCGCCGGTGAGGCGTTGCAGGTTCGCGCCGCCGAGCGCGGCGCCCGCGAAGCTCGCGTCGATGCTGCTCGCGCGGCTCAAGTTCGCGCCTTCGAGGTGCGCACCCGCGAAGGAGGCGCCGTCGAGCGTCGCCTTCTCCCAGACCGAGCCGGCCGCGTCGGCGCCGCGGAGCGAGGCGCCCGCGAACGTGGCCCCGACGGCCCGCGCCTGCGCGAGCCGCGCTCCGTCGAGCACGGCGCCGCGCGCGCGCACGTCGTCGAGGCGAGCGTCGACGAGGATCGCGCCCTCGAAGCGCGCGCCCGCGATCGAGGCCGCGTTGAAGTCGGCGGCGCTCGCGTCGGCGCGCGTGAAGTCGGCCTCGTCCCACTGCCCGCGCGTGAAGCTCGCACGCGGCGCCGTGGCGCCGACGAAGCTCGCGCCCACGCCTTGCGCCCCCGTGAGGTTCGCGCCCGTGAGGACGGCCTCGTCGAGCCGCGCTTTGGAGAGCGTGGCGCGCGAGAGATCGGCGTTGCTCAAATCGGCGCCCGAGAGATCCGCGCCGCCGAGATCCGCATCGCCGAGCTTCGCACCCGCGAGCCGCGCGCCGACGAGCTTCGCACCCACGAGCCGCGTGCCCGCGAGGTTCGCGCGGGAGAGCACGGCGCCCGAGAGATCGAGGCGGCTCAGATCGGCGCCGGCGAGATCGAGATCGAGCATCGGCTCGCGCGCCGCGACCCGCGCGAGCACGGTCGCACGAAGGCCCGTGGGCGGCGGCTCGACAACCACGGGAGCACGCGGCGGCTCGACGGCGCCGAGCACGACCGGCGGCGCGGCGACGGCGCGCGGAGGCTCCACAGCGTGCACGAGCGGGGGCTCGATGGCGTGCACGAGCGCAGGCTCGACTGCGCCGTGTATGAGCGGCGGCTCGACGACGACGCGCGGAGGCGAGGGCTCGACCGCCATTTGCAAGGGCGGTGGAGCGATCGGATCCGGCGGCGACAAGGGGACAATGGGTATCGAGGGCCCTATCGCTATCGATGGTGCGCTCACGCGTGGCGGCGGCCCCATCCGCGGGGCCGCGTCGCGCTCGAAAGGAAGCGCGTCCGCGGGGGAGATTCGCGCCATGTCCTCTGCCTTCAATTCGAGCGTGGCTCTTTCCCAAGGCGCGTCGGGCCTTCGCGCCGGCGCGAACGGGAGCGCGTCTGCAGGGGAGATCCGCGCGACGTCCTCCGCCTTCAAATCGATGGTCGATCCACCGACGCGTGGGAGCGGTGCGCGCGCTGGGTCGGGCGGAGCTTCGCCGATCCTCGGTGCAGCATCACGATCGAAGGGCAAAGGATCGACCGCGAGCTGCCGCGCCACCTCGTTTGCATCCAAGCGGAGCGTCGATCCGACTGGGGCCTGACCGCGCGCCGGCGCCGCGGCTTCACGCTCGAATGGCAACGCGGCGGCCGAGAGCTGCCGCGCCACCTCCTTCGCGTCCAAGCGAAGGGTGGCCCCGGCCGGTGTCTGTGCCGGCGCAGCCGCCTCACGATCGACCGGGAAACCCAGGGCCGCGAGCTGCTGCGCCACGTCGCTCGCATCGAGCCGGACGGTCGCTCCGAGCGGTGATTCGCCACCGCCCTGCCCTGCCGCCTCCGGCGCGACGGGCAGCCCCGCGGCCGCGAGCTGCCGCGCCAAGTCGCTCGCGTCGAGCCGGATGGTCGCGTTGCGCCCCGCCATCGGCCGCGGGCGATCGACCGGCGCCGTCGCGGCCGTGAAGCGCTGCGCGATCTCCTCCGCGCTGAACGCCGGCGCGGAGGGCGCGGACGGCACCGGAGGCGCGCTCGCCGGTGTCGTGCGCGCGCGCGGCGCGGGCGCATGCTCCGGCCAAACCACCTTGCGATCCGGCATGTCGATGCCGGCGACCACGTGCATCTCGGAGAGGTCCATCCCCTCGGCGGAGAAGTGACCGCGCCACAGGAGCGTGCACGTCTGGCCGGTCACGTCGATGCCGAGCGTGTCGAGCCGGAGCGCGATCGGCTCCCCCTTTTCGTGCGCGCGCCCAGGCCCGTACAACCTCGCGACCGCGTGCGCCGACGGCAGCCGCGCCTCCACGCGCGCGAGCGTCGTGTGCAGGCCATCGAGGACGAGCAGCTCGTCACCGCGCAGGCCGTCGATCCGTTGATCGGCCGGCGCCGCCTGGAAGTAGCTCCAATCGAAGGTCGCGGGGAGCTCGGGGCTCGGTGCGTCCAGCGCCGCGGGATCGAGATCGCCGAGCAGCTTGGCCCGCACCGGCCAGCGCCGCGGGATGGGCGCGAAGCACGCGGCGCGCGGGAGGCCGCGAGGATCGAGCAGGTTCGGCATGCGCGCGGTCGTGAGGCCGACGCCGGCCGGGTTCTCCTCCGATCCGCGGCCGCCGAGCGCGCGCTCGTACACGAGCGGCATGTGCTGGAACTGCATCGGCTCGGCGCTCCCCTCCGACCAGTCGCCCTGCACGCGGATGGACTTGTTGATCAGCACCTCGCGATCGCGCACGAGCACGAGCCGCGCGATGGCGCTGGTCGTGGGCGTGCCCGGCGCCGCGTGGGCGTGGCCCGTGAGCCACACGTCCACGCGCGGCACGTGCGGCGCGAGCTCGCCCGCGGCGCGCAGGCCACGCTGGAGGCGACCGCCCAAGTGCTCGTCGTCGACGACGAGCGGCGCGGGCGCGATCGGCATGAGCTCGTGACCGTGGACCATCGCGAAGGTCCCCTTCACGACGATGGTGACGCGCGGCTGCTCCCGGCTGCTCCACACGCGTGCTCCAGCCATCGCCTCTCCGAGAGAGGTGATGTCGACAGGCCATGTGTGCGTGGAAGTCATCGGAGCCGACTCGGGGTGATCATGGAGCACTCCATCGATGTACGTGCATTCCCGACGACCCCGAGCCAATCGAACGGTCGACCGCCGGCGGGAGGCGGATGGTCACCTCTGCTCCCGTTCGGGTCAAGCCGCTGTGTGCTGGCGATTCGGGGCGTACGCGCGTTTTCAGCGCAGGCCGCTCACGACGTAGAGCGCGCCGTTCGGTGTGCGCTCCAGCGAGACATGCACATTGGGGCGACCGGCGGCGTGAAAGGTGGCTTCCAGGCCGACACGGGTGTTGCGCAGGATGTGCATTGGCGCATTGGGCCAGTCGAGGAGCTCGACCTGGGTGCGGCCATCGCGCGTGGTGCCCGTGACGAGCCGGCCGCGGCTATACGATTTGCTGAAGATGATAGGCACCCTCGAGAGGATGGCGTCGTTCGACGTGAACCGGAGGAAGATGCGCCAGATCGATCGGAGCGAGCGCTCCACCGTGGTGCGCGCGACGTCGTCCTGCAGGGCGAAGGGATCGCGCCCGGCGGCCTGGCCCATGGCCATGATGACCGGCTCGATGATGCTGAGCGGCACCCACGTCACCGAGGTGACGCGGCGGTACTCGGCGGCGATGTGCGGCGGGACGGAGGCCAGCGCCCGCTCGTAAGCGGCGTCGCCGATGAGCTGCCGAGTGACCTCGCGGCCCGTGGTCATCACCGCGCCGGCCATGCACGCCTCGCCCGCCGGCATCGGCGCGCGCGCTCGGCCGCCGGTGATGGGCTCGCGCTCGAGGAGCTCTACGTCTGTGGATCGCGGGGCGGGCTTCATGTTTCCCCTCGGAGGGCTTTCGTCATCGTACGCGAGAAGCGGCGCTCGGAGAACGGTGACGCGCGTCCATGACACGATGGCATGCGGCCCCACGCCGCGCGCGAGGCTTGATCTGGACGGGGACGCGTCCGAGCATGACCACGGCGCTCTCTGACCTGGAGGTCGATCATGTCACGAGTCACTGTCGCAGAAGATACGTTGCCTTGGCTGGGCGGGCTCGAAGCTCCCGCGCCCGATCCATGGTCATGGTTCTCCGCGACACGGATCGACCTCGGCCGGAAGGAGCTCGTGCCCGGCGTCGAGGTGGCGCTGTCGCTCGCGCACGATCGCGCCAGCGCCGTGCTCGAGGTGCTCTTCCACGGGCTCGTCGTCTTCCGCGCCTCGCTCGACGAAGAGAAGCTGACCGAGCGATTCAGCGGTCATCAAGGGCTCTTCAAAGAAGATCTGACGTTCACCATCGACCTGCGCGAAGGCGAGATCACGATCGGCGGCGACCTCTGCGTGCGTGGCCTCGGCGGCTGGGCGTGCACGCGCTTCACCGATCACGTGCTCGTGGCCTGGAGCCCGACCATCGGCGCCGTGGGCGGCAGCATCCAAGCGCACCCGCCGCAAATCAACGATCCCAGCGCGGGCCCGTCGCGCTCGATCGTGAGCACCATCATGCGGATTCCGATCGATACCGTGCCTCGCCTCGGGTCCGAGGTGGGGAGCATGGTGAAGAAGACCTTCTTCGCCGACGTGCCCGACTTCCTCTTCAACGTGTGCTTCTCGGTGGGCGCGTTCTCGCTCGGCGGCCCAGGCCTCTACGGCAACCCGACGAGCCCTTGGTTCAACGTCTTCGCGGGCTATTACCAGATCGATTGTCCCAAACCGTCTTGGAGCCGCCCCTTCGGATACGACATCGCGGGAAGCGCGCCCGCGGTGCGGTACGACGAGGTACTGCGCATCGGCAAATCGGATTGGAATTACTTCTCCAACTGGATGTACGGCGTTCCCCTCGACGCCATCGTCCCCTACGACGCGCCCGATCCCGACGTCCGCTGCGCGACGATGGGCCGGGAGAAGGTGGGCCGCTCGCAATGGGATCTCGTCGATCTCGACGGCTTCTCGGCCGTGAGCGCCTACCAATCGAGCGCGCCCGGGGCCGCGCAGCTCGTGGAGAACACCATCCTCACGCCCATGTGGCGATTGACGTTCGGCGAGCCGGAGAGCCTGCCCGGACGAGACACGAGCTTCCTCGGCACGAAGATGCACGCCCGCCTCTACATGGCCTTCACCGAGGACGAGGGTGCCTATCACACCTACCTGTTCGGCGGGACCGTCAACAAGGCCTTCGACGGCCCGGAGAATACACGGCTCCTCGAAGAGCAACTGGCATCCTGCCGGGGGATCATCGAGGGGTATTATTCGAGCCTCGGTTTCCCGATGGGGTGAGGCTGGTTGGGTGAGGGCGTGACGGCGATGCCGTCCGGGCTTTGAAGCGCGCGAGCGCGAAGCCCCGTATCGAGAGCGTCGTTCATCCCCGGCGTCCTCCACGTGCGTGGAGAGGAGCCGGGGATGAACGCTTCGTGATCACGCCGCGCGGCGAGCCGATCGGGCGCGACGCCGGGTCGCGAGGAGCCCGAGGAGCAGCATCGCGACGCCGCCCTTCGCGGAGCCTTCGCCCTCGCCTGCCGTGCGGCAACCGCAGCCGCCGCCGTCGTTGCCGCCGTCACCGCCGGAGCTGCTGCTCGAAGGCTCGGCGCCGCCCGCGCCGCCGGTGCCACCACTGCTGCTGCTGCTCGTCGAGGGCGTACCGCTCGACGCGCTCGATGCGCTCGATGCGCTGGACGAGCTCGACGAGCTGCTGCTGCTCGTGCCGGTGTCGGGGATGCACTTGCCACCCTGGCAGGCCCCGCCCGAGCAGGGCGTGCCATTGGCCTTGTTGGGGTTCGAGCACACGCCGTTCGCAGTGTTGCAGGTCCCGACCTCGTGGCACTCGTCCTTGGCGGTGCAGACGACGGCCGCGCCGCCCGTGCAGACGCCCGCTTGGCAGGTGTCGGTCTCGGTGCAGCCGTTGCCGTCGGAGCAAGCCGCGCCGTCGGCCTTCGTGGGATCGTCGCACATGCCGGTGGTCGGATCGCAGGTGCCCTTGGTGTGGCACTGATCCTTGATCGTGCACACGACGGGGTTCGCGCCCACGCAGACACCGGACTTGCACGTGTCGGTCTGGGTGCAGAGATCGCTGTCGTCGCACGCCGCGCCGTCGGCCTTGGGCGGGTTGGTGCAAACGCCTGTGGTCGGGTTGCAGGCGCCGGCGTCGTGGCATCCATCGAGGGCCGTGCAGACGATGGGCGCGCCGCCGACGCAGACGCCGCCTTGGCACGAGTCGCCCGCCGTGCACTTGTTGCCATCGTTGCAGGACGTGCCGTCGGCGACCGGCGTCACCGCGCACATGCCCGTCCCGGGATCGCAGGCGGCGACTTGCTGGCACGCGGCGGCCACGGGGCACGTGACGGGGTTGTTGCCGACGCACGCGCCGCTCTGGCAGGTGTCGGTCTGCGTGCACGCGTTGCCGTCGTCGCAGGCCGAGCCGTTGGCCTTCGCCGGGTTGGAGCACGTGCCCGTCGCGGGATTGCAGGTGCCCGCCGTGTGGCACGGATCGCTCGCCGTGCAGACGACCGGCGAGCCGCCCATGCAGGTACCGGCCTGGCAAGTGTCGGTCTGCGTGCAGCCGTTGCCGTCGTTGCACGAGGTCCCCGTGAGCGCCGTGCAGTTGCCGTCGGCGGTCGCGCCCTTGGCCACGCTGCACGCGAGGCAGTCGGAGTCCGCGCTGTTGCCGCAGGCGGAGTTGCAGCAAACCCCGTCCGCGCAGAAGCCGCTCGCGCAGTCGGTGGCCGCCGAGCAGGCCTGGCCTTGGCCGAGCGACGTCACGAGGCGCGCATGGATGCGCTGGCTCCCCGCGGGCGGATCGATGTCGAGCGATTGATAGACGACGAGCGCGTGCCCCGCGAGATCGCGCGCGACGGCCGGCGTCGCGTGATCCTTGGCGCTCGTGGAGATGCCGAAGCCACCGGCGTTGAGCACGGTGCCCGATTGGTCCACGAAGCTCCCGTAGAGCGTGTAGATCGCCCCCGCTCCGTCGGCACGCCACGCGACGAGGCACGCCGATCCATCGCAGCCGACGGCGGGCTGATCGCGGATGTAGCTCACGAAGGGCGCGATCGGCAGCCCGGTGGTGTCGAGCACCGCCGCCGCGCCGGTCACGCGCGCGCCGAACACGCCCGAGTTGCGCTCGAACACGGTGAGGAAGTTGAGGCCGTCGAAGGCGATGGAGGGCGCGGTGCCGCTCGCGTTGATCTGGAAGCCGGTCGCGCCGTCGAGCATCGCGCCCGCCGTCGTGACGCGGTTGCCGCGGATCGTCCCAGCGGACCACACGACGAGGTAGCGAGTCCCGTCGTAGGCGACCGCGGGCGAGGTGACGGTGCCGGCGTTGGTGAACGAGATCCCCGTCGAATCCAGCACCGCACCGGCGGCGCTCACGCGCGCGCCGTAGCCCATGAAGACGCCCGAACGAGCATCGGACCAGACGACGAAGTAGTTGGTGCCATCACCGGCGACCGACGGCGTCCGCTGCTCGTTCGTCGCGGCCGAGATGCTGATTCCGGCCGCGTCGAGGACGGCGCCGCTCGCGTCGACGCGCGCGCCGTAGATGTCGCCCGTCCCGCTGCGCTTGTCCTCCCAGACCACGAAGTAGCTCGAGGGCATCCAGGCGATGCGCGGCGTGATCTGATCGCCCGTGGCCGTGGAGATGGCGATGCCCGAAGGATCGAGCACCGTCCCCGTCGCGCTGACCCGCGCGCCGAAGACATCCCAGTTCGTGGCATTGCGGCGGTCCTGCCAGACGACCATGTAGTTCGTGCCATCGAACGCGACCGCAGGGGTGACCTCGTCGTTGGCCGCGCGCGTCAGCTCGATGCCGAGCGCATCCGTGACCGCGCCGCCACTGATCCGCGCGCCGAACGCGTCCCACGTCCCGGCGCGCTGATCCTGCCAGGCCGCGAAACAGCTCCCGGCGTTGGAGCAGGCGATCGCGGGCGCCTGCTCGCCGGCCGTGCCGGCGGAGATCGCGATGCCATTCGGATCGGCGACGACACCCGCGGGCGAGACGCGCGCCGCATAGACATCGGAGCCTCCGGCTCGCGCGTCGGCCCACACGACCACGTGATTGGTCCCATCGAACGCGACCCTCGGCACGGTCTGAGCATCCGCGGTCATCGACGAGATGCCGATGCCGGACGTGTCGAGGACGAGGCCGGCCGGGCTGACGCGCGCGCCATAGATGTCGGGCGTGCCCCAGCGTCCGTCGCTCCATGCGACCAGGTAGTTCGTCCCGTCGAACGCGATCGTCGGCGCGAGCTGATCGTTCGCCGCCGTCGAGATCGCGATGCCGGTCCCTGCCCCATCGACGACGGTGCCCGCCGTCGAGACGCGCGTGCCGTAGATGTCGTAGTTGAACCCGCCGCGATTGTCCTGCCAGACCACGAAGTAGTTGGTCCCGTCGAACGCGACCGCCGGCGCCGTCTGGTTTCCGGTCGCGTTGGAGATCGTGATCGCGTTGCCCACCAGCGCGCCTGCCTTGCTGACGCGGATGCCGCCGACGGTGGTCGAGGTGGCTCCGACGACCAGGTAGTTGGTGCCGTCGAACGCGACGCTGGGCGTGGACGAGACATAGGTGCCCGCGAGCGTGAGGGGCGTGCTGTCGACGACCGCGCCGGAGGTGCTCACGCGCACCGAACGGAGATACCCGTAGGAGGAGTTGGCCCACGCGATCAGGTAGTTGGTTCCATCGAAGCCGATCGCCGGCCGATTGGTCCCCACCTCGACGTACGCCTTGGCCGCGACGGCGATGCCGGTGCTGTCGAGGACCGCGCCGGCGCTGCTCACGCGCGTGGCCATCAGCCGGCCGGCCCCGACCCGCGTGTCGTGCCACGCGACCAAGTAGTTCGTGCCGTCGAAGCCGACCGCCGGGATGGTCTGATCACCCTGCGCGACTTGAGGCACCGGCGTGTCGATGCCGAGCTCCGGCGACACGGTGGGATCGAGCACCGCCGGGTAGGTCGATCCATCGATCACGTTCTCCGGCACCGTGATGGCGAGCTCTTCACCCGTCCACACGACGTCGAGCGGCGTGCGCTCGCCGCGCCCATCGATCCACGTCGCGCTGCCGTAGCGCGTGCCGAGCCCCGTCGCCGGATCGCGGAAGTGGTGACCGCCCGCCGTCAGGCCGGCGTACGTCTGTCCGGTCACGCGCACGCGGACCACGAGATCGCTCGAGCCTTCGGGGCGCGTCGGGATCTCGAAGCTCTGCTCCACGCCGTCGCGATCGTTGCGCAGGTGCTCCGTCATCGCGCCGCGCGCGACGGCGAGGTGACCATCGGGCGCGACGCGGGGCTCGCCCGCGGCCGGCGCCGGCTGTCCCTGCCCGCGCGCGATCGACGTCGTGACGAAGCGAGCCGGCACCGACGCGGAGGCGCCGTCGGCCGCGGGCGTGAACGCAAAGCCGCTCGCAGAGGCGCGCACCTCGTACGTGCGGTGACCGCCTGCGAAGCCATCCCCTTCGGCGCGATATGCGAAGTGGACCTGCTTCATGATCCCGCCGAGATCGAAGGGCGCGGACACGCTCGTCGATGCGGCCCGCGACGACGGTGGAGTCGCCGGCGGATCGGCGCTCCCTCCGCTCGTCACGACGGTGTCGGAGGTGCCGCAAGCCGCGGCGAGCGAAA
The DNA here is from genome assembly GCA_001931535.1 of Minicystis rosea. GTDB lineage: Bacteria > Myxococcota_A > Polyangia > Polyangiales > Polyangiaceae > Minicystis > Minicystis rosea. Next base: position 14,327,715 of record CP016211.1, on the reverse strand, counting down.
GCATCCAAAGCAAGGCGAGAGCGCCGCTGCGCGCCGCCGGCCGTACGAAGAGAGACGACATGGAGGATCCCTTTTGAGAGCCGGCGCTCCCGCGCCGGTGCTCCGAACGAACCGCGGCCATCCTATACGAACTCGCACGCGAGCATCGGTATCGTGCGCACACCCGGCGGGATCTTCCGAGCCCCCATGAAACCGGATAGCTTGCGGCGCATGATCACCGCAGAGCAGCTGCGATCTCTCCTCGCCCTAGGCGCCGCTTCCTCCTTGCTGATGGCTTGTGGCGCCCCGAACAACCCGTCCGGTGCCGGTGGCATGGGTGGAGCCGGCGGCGCCGCCAGCTCCTCGCAGGTCTCGTCGTCAGCGACGACGAGCAGCAGCTCCGTGTCGAGCAGCAGCACCACGACCTCGTCGAGCAGCTCGTCGGCGACGGCCTCCTCCAGCGGAGGCCCCGTGCAGGGCGCCGCGCAGCTCGGCCTCCCGTGCACATCCGACGCCACCTGCGGCCCGCTCACGTGCCTCGAGACGGCGAACCTCGGCATCAACGGCACCGCGCCGCAGGGCGGCTTGTGCACCAAGACGTGCAACAGCAACGCGGACTGTCCCTCGGGCGGCATCTGCGCGGACTTCGGCGCCAAGTCGTACTGCACGCAGACCTGTACCGATGGCTCGAACGTGCCCGCGGCCCAGAAGTGCCGTGGTCGTCACGACATGGCGTGCGCCGCGCTCAACGGCGGCGGCGGCTCCGCCTGCTTCCCCACCTGCACCTCGAACGAGGGCTGCGGCTCCGGGCTCTATTGCAACTACGGCACGGGCTTCTGCCAACCGCTCCCGCTCAAGGGAGATCCGATGGGCAAGGCCTGCGATCCCAAAGCGCTCAACACCTGCGCGGGCTTCTGCCTCTGCAACGATGCCAATTGCACGACCGGCTACTGCTCGGGCCTTTGCACGATCGGACAATACCAATCGTGCGGAGAGAAGGAGGGCACCGGCCTTTGCTTCCTCCAATTCGCGAGCGACGCGGGGACCGGCGATCTCGGCGCCTGCGTCGGCGATTGCCAATGCGACGGCGACTGCGCTCCCGGCCTCGTGTGCAACGGCTTCGTGGAGGCGCAGAACGTAGGCTTCAACGGCGTCTGCTACGACGATCTCGGCGGCCCGACCTACCCCACGTGCTGTAGCTGCGAGGGCAAGATCTGCGGCAACGACGGCTGCGGCACCTCGTGCGGGAGCTGTCCGGGCACCGAGAAGTGCGCCGTCGCCGGGACGTGCTGCACCTCGTGCACCGGCAAGGACTGCGGCCCCGACGGCTGCGGCGGGAGCTGCGGCACGTGCCCCTCCGGCCAGACGTGCACCGCACAAGGCTTCTGCCAATGCATCCCCGACTGCACGGGCAAAGTCTGCGGCAGCGACGGCTGCGGCGGCACCTGCGGCTCCTGCCCCGGAGGCCAGGTGTGCGACGCCGGCGCGTGCTGCACGCCGAGCTGCAATGGCAAGGTCTGCGGCAGCAACGGCTGCGGTGGGACCTGCGGCAACTGCGCCTCGAACGAGATCTGCAACGCGCAGGGCCAGTGTCAGTGCCAGCCGAGCTGCGTCGGCAAGACCTGCGGCTCCGACGGCTGCGGCGGGAGCTGCGGCAACTGCACCGCCGGCAAAGTGTGCAACGGCGGCACCTGCTGCACCCCCAATTGCAATGGGAAGAACTGCGGCAGCGACGGCTGCGGCGGGAGCTGCGGCAACTGCAATGGCACGTGCAACAACGGTGTGTGCTGCGTGCAGAAGGAGCCCTGTCTCTTCGACAGCGACTGCTGCGGCCAGCACTGCGGTTTCTACACGCACGTGTGCTACGAGTGCTTGCCGCTCGGCGAGGTCTGCGCGTCCAACGCAGATTGCTGCAGCGAAGCCTGCGACGGCATCTGCATGACGTGCCTCAACCCGGCCAGGACCTGCCAGAAGAACTCGCAGTGCTGCAGCGGAGTCTGCAACACGCTCGGCTGGTGCAACTGACGCGCTGTCCGGCTCGCGTCACGCGCCTGTGCGCGTGACGCGCCGAGCGCTCACGGCTTCAATCTTCCTCAGGGCTTCACGAAGCTCTGATCCACCTGGGCGCAGGCCTGCGAGACGCTGTCCTCCGTCACCCCCGCTCCCGCGTAGAACCAGGTAATCGACTCCTGCCCATTCTGGGAGAACTCGCAGCCACCGACCGCGTTGGTGCGATCGCACGGGCTCTCGGAGAAGGTCCCCCCGAGCTTGGAGACGCACCCCTCCTCGACCTCGGCATTCGTGATGCTGCCCGAAAAGTCGGAGCAGAACGGGACTCCATCCCTCACCCCGACGCAGCTCGGGCCATCGGCCGCCGGAGCCGAGCCCCCGCACGCGACCGCCATGAACACCCAACCAACGGAAAGCACATCGAGCCAATTTCGGTTCATGTTCGCGCAGTCAGCACAGACGAGGCCAAGACGTCCCATCGACAAAACGAGGCCCCACCTCGATATCGTGAACCACGGTTCATGTGGCACCCGTAGCCCAAGGGCCCGCCGAGGCGCGAGGGCGACGAAGGCAGATGAAGCGTGTCTGCGATGGGCTCCGAGCCGACTCCGATGCTCCACGGCCCGGCGCGCGGAGCATGCCTATCGGATCGGCCGATGATCGGTCTCGCCCGTCCACGCCTGCGACATCGGCGTGCGAACGTCTCGTGAGCGCGGCGCGCGGTGCGTGCGGCTCGGGGTGCGTGCGACGGTGGATACGCAAAGCTGCACGGGGCGCGCGGGCCGGGCTATCCTCGGCGCATGGCCGAGGGCAAACGCTGGTATCGATCGAGCACGTTCTGGATCTTCGTGGGCCTCGTGCTCGGGGTCGTGCTCGGCGGCTTCTTCCCCAAAGACCAGTATCCGCAGGCCTATGAGCTGTTTCGCTTCCTCTCGAAGGCGTTCATCCAGCTCATCAAGGGGCTCATCGTGCCGCTCCTGGTGTCGACGATCATCGTCGGCATCGCCCAGACCGGAGATCTCAAGGCCGTCGGGAGGATGGGTGGCAAAGCGCTCCTCTATTTCGAGGTCGTCACCACGCTGGCGCTCGTCATCGGGCTCGTCATTGCCAATGTGCTGAGGCCCGGGGCCGCGCTCCCGCTCGATCTGAGCGCCCATGGGCCCGTGCAGGCGGCCGCGCCCAAGAGTGGTTGGGAGATCGCGCTGCACTTGTTTCCCCACAACCTGGTGCACCACGCGGCAGAGGGGGATTTGCTGCCCGTGGTGGTGTTCGCCACGTTGTTCGGGATTTCGCTGACGCGCGCCGGCGACGCCGGAAAGCCGGTGCTCGGCTTCTTCGAGGGCGTGGCCAAGGTGATGTTCAAGTACACGGACATGGTGATGCGTTTGACGCCCCTCGGGGTGTTCGGCGCCATGGCCTACAACGTCAGCCAGATGGCGGCCGGCCATCACGGGAGCGGCCTCAAAGGGTGGCCGGCCGTCTTCTTTCTGCTCGGCCAATATGCGCGCCTCGTCGGGAGCCTGTATCTCGCGCTGATTTGCCTCTTCGTCTTGGTGTTCGTCCCCGTGATGTGGATTTGCGGGCTGCGTGTCCGCACCTTCCTCCGCACCATCCGCGAGCCGGCGGTGACCGCCTTCTCCACGGCCTCGAGCGAGGCCGCGCTCCCGCGGCTGCTCGAAGACATGGTGGCCTTCGGGGTGCCGCGGCGCGTGGCGAGCTTCGTCATCCCGGCCGGATACTCCTTCAACCTGGATGGGTCGACGCTCTATCTGGTGCTGGCCAGCATGACGATCGCCCAGGCGGCGCACATCGAAATGCCGCTCTCGAAACAGATCATCATGATGCTGACGTTCATGCTCACGTCGAAGGGCGTGGCCGGCGTGCCGCGCGGAACGCTGGTGATCATCGCCGGGACGTGCGCGAGCTTCGGCCTCCCGGGCGAGGCCGGCGTGGCCATGATTCTGGCGGTCGACGAGATCATGGATATGGCGCGAACGACCATCAACGTGATTGGCAATGCGCTGGCATCCGCGGTCATCGCACGCTGGGAAGGCGTGCTCGGCACCGGCCCGAAAGAAGAGCGGGCCGCGCTCGACGTGGACGTGGGCTGAAGACAGGCGGAAGAGCTGCTGTTCGCAGCGCGTCGCGGAGAGGCGTCCATCCTCCTTCGCGACGACGGAAGCGTGCTTCACGCTTCACCCACTCCCGCAGCGCCGCTCCGTCAGGCGCAGGGCCTTGGCCACGTGCTCGATTGTCCGTCACCCACGTAGCACGGCAGCAGCGCCTCGAGCCTTGCGCAGAACGCTCGTCGATTCCTCTTCGTTCTGGATCGCGCCTCCTCAGGCCCCGCGAAATCGGACGAAGTCGGGGGAGATCACCCAGCGCCAGCAAGGGTGGTGGTGAATGGGGAGATCGGGTGATGGGAAGGCCGTATCGGAGGATCGACATGGGCAACCACCGGTGTCTCATCAAGGCATCAGAGCATGATGTCATTTCATCGTTGCCCGTCTGCTGAGCTACTGATACCCCAATCCAAGATCAACTTCGCACCTTGGATCATGAGGAGCCCCGCGAGATTCCTCGTTCATGGTTGAGTCTCTTCGACTCCTTGCACGTTTCCGAACGGCAGCCCTGCACGCTTGAACGGAGCCGAGGGCCCGTGCATTGCGCGCTCGAGCCCGCCGGCTCCCCGCGGCGAAAGTGGGAAACGCGAACCTAGAGGCATTGCGACATGCGCAAGTACGCTGACGAGCCTTTGCACGCACCGGTCCCATCGCCGACGCGCTCCGCCGTTGCGCCGCCGGTGAGCCCCACGACTCGTTTTTGGCCAGGCAGTGCAATGGAACGTGGTTTCCACGCCCTTCGCATGCGCACCGAAAACCCCTTGGCGGGATACGAGCGTGTATTGCCGGGAAGAGCAGCTGAGCAAAGCCTCCACGCCCTTCGCACGCGCGCCGAAAACCCCTTGGCGGGATACGAGCATCTGGTTCTGCCCCCGACGGCGCCCGCGGAGCAGGCCAAGCCGCAGGATGGTGCGCCGGCTCCAACGGCCTCACCGGCAAGCGTGCCGCAGCTCGCGACCATCCAGCTCGCCTGCGCGGCGAGCTGCGAGTGCGCGAAGTGCTCGGCATCGAAGCACGGCAAACACGAGGACGCCGAGATGGAGCACAAGCTGCGCGCGCTTGGTATCCAGCGTGACGCGGCGGGCGGCGCGCCCGCGCGGGTGGATCCAGAGGCCGTGCAGACGCGCCTCGCGGGCGGGAGCGTGCTGCCGCCCCAGGTGACCGAGCGCTTCTCGAACGCGTATCGCCACGACTTGTCCGACGTGCGGGTCCACGCCGACAGCGCGCTCCCGCGCGATCTCGGCGCGCGGGCGTTCGCCATGGGACGGCACGTTGCCTTCGCGCCGGGTGAGTTTCGCCCGGGGACGCGGGAGGGCGATCGGCTCATCGGTCACGAGCTCGCGCACGTGGTGCAACAGGCAGGGAGCGCGAGCGCCGTTCAGGGGATGGGCCTTTCGACCAATGGATACGAAGTCGAGGCAACGGCAGCAGCGGACGCGGCGCTCGACGGCCGCGTCGTCCCCTCACTCACGCCCGTGCACACGGGCCTGCTGCAGCGCGACGACGGGGTGCAGGCGAGCATGCCTCAGCCGAACAAGAGCGAGGCTCCCGCGCCGCCAAAGCTCCTCGGCGCTCACCCCATGCCCACCGGCGACACGGTGACGTACCAGCACATGATGCTCTCGACCGATCGGGAGTTCGTGGCCCATCAGCTCGAGGGCCTCTGGGCGACGCGCGGCGAAGCGGCGGTCACGGAGTTCGTCGAGGGCTTCGTGAGCAGCCCCGCGACGGATCCGGCGCGCGTCCACACGAACCCCGACGCGCTCGAGGCCTGGCACACGCAGGACCGGATGGCGAACGCGGACCTCGTGGCCGAGATCATCCCCGTCGTCGAGGACGAGCTCGCGCGCCTCAAGTTCGAAAACGAGACGTTCTTTCAATCGTTCCAGAGCACGGCGGAGGCGAAGCTCCTCCAGATTCTCGACGCGAGCCAGAGCACCGTCGAGAGCGAGCGCGAGCGGTACGGCTTCAAGCGATCGCTCGGCACGGGCGGCGCGGAGGGCGCGGCGGCGGCGCCGGCCCCAGAATCGGACAGCCCGTACAGCTACTCCATCGAGTGGAACTCGCAGGACAGCGGCCTCGTGGCCGCCGCGGGCAAGCTCGCCGAAGCGCGCGCCTCGGCCGAGCACGCGAAGAGCCGGCAGATCTACGACGCGGGCAAGGCGCTCAATGCATACAAGGGATTCAACCTGCCGTGGGTCGACGACGCCGAGCGCAAGTATCTCGCGCTCCGGGATGACACGTACCGCAGGTACCCCATCCTGGCCGCTTTCGAGAAGGATCCGAGCGCTCTCGCCACCATGGGCCAAAAGGGCCTGTCGCCGGAGACGGCCGCGCTCATGCAGCAGCAGATCCGGGAAAAGCTCGCCAACATCGAGAAGGTCCGGGCCGCGCTCAACAACGAGTTCACCATCTGGGATCTCCCCGCCATCGTCGATGGGACGCTGCGCCAGATGATGGTCAAGCCCCTCTCGATGCACGACAAGGTCGTGAGCGAGTACCGAAATCGCCTCGAGGCGAAGAAAAGCCTCAAGGAGTTCATCGTCGGCACGATCACGTTCGCGCTCGGGCTCCTCTCGGCGATCCCCACGGGCGGGACCAGCCTCATCGCGACCGCCGCGCTCGCGGGGACAGCGATCATGAGCGTCGCCCAGAGCCTCCAAAGCCTGCAGGCGTACACGCTTCAGTCCGCGCAGGCGGGCACGGACTTCGATCGCGCGCTGGCGATCTCGCAGGAGGAGCCCTCGCTCCTGTGGCTCGCCGTCCAGATCGCGGGGACCATCGCCGACGTCGGCTTCGCGGCGCACGCGTTCCACACGCTGGCGGCGCTGCGGCGCGCCGCGATCCTCGAGAAGGCCGGCGCCGCCGAGCTGCTCGCGAAGCGCGGCAACGAGATCGCGGAGGGGCTCGGCGAGAAGCTCGTCCAAGATGCGGTGGCAACGAGGGGCACCGCGGCAGCCAGGGAGGCCGGGGTCGTCGATCGCGCGCTCGTCAAGGAGGAGGAGAGTGTCCTCAAGGCGACCGCCGGCAAGCGCGGGAGCGCGCTCACCCGCGAGGAGCTGCAGACGGAGCTCAGCATCGTCGAGCGGACGAAGGGGCGTCCCATCACGGAAGGGCCGTACGTCGAGGAGGTCGAGCTCCCCAACGGGCACACGTGGAAGCGGACGAAAGAAGGCCGCCTGTGCCGATTCAGCGAGATTGGCGACTGCTTTGCCGGAACGGGCCAATCGATCGCCGCGGCGGCCGGGCCGAAGGTGCAACAGGGGTGGTTCGTCAACGAGGCCGGAGAAATCGTCGAGCACAGCGCGCTGCCGGCCGGTGCCCAACCGGGCGACGTGGTGATCTTGGAGCGAAACGGGCAACAGATACGTGGCACCGTCGTGGCCAGCGACGCCGGCGGCATACCAGGGCTCGAGCACGTCGTCGGTGTGAAGCCCAAGCCCGACGCCGAGGAGTACATCAAGCGCTTCACGGAGGAGATGAAGAAGCACCCGGCCGGGACGCCGATCGGAGACAAGATTCGATACAACCACTATCTGCAGCAGCGCAACCTGACGACGAACCTCAAGAGCCGGATCCTGACACAGGAGGAGTTCGCCAAGATCCTGCACGAACCGCCCTCCGGTCCGCCGCTGCGTCGGGCCGGCGAGGGCGTCCCCAAGGAGGTCGAGAATCTTCAGTGGGGCAACCCCGAATCGCCGGCCTATGGTCATAGCGCAAAGACACACGGATCCAGTTTGACCACGGAGCAAATGGCCAATCGCGCTCGCAAGAGGGGCGGCCCGCAAGGACAGTGGGCCGATGACGCGTTCATCGTCGAGGCCGAACGGCGGTGCCCGCTGGAGCAAGGCGAGCACATCATCAACATGGGTAAGCCGGTGGGAAGGATCATCTTGCCGAACGGGCAGGTGATCGAGAACATCTCGGTCGTGAAGATGGTCCGTGGCGCCGACATGCAGGTCATCTCGGCGTTCCCGTTCATCAACTGAAAGAACTGGTCCCCTCATGTCCGAGAGCTTCGAGATCTCCTACGCATGGAAGCAGCGCGCGGAACCTTGGAAGCCGTTCCAATACGCGGGCGGGGCGCGTGTCATCAACGCGCTGATGCGCTTCGAGGCGCTGTACGAGGGCAACTTCACCGTTCGCGTCGCGCAGTTCGAAGCGGTCTTCGACCTCTGCGAGGATCTCTCGCTGATCTTCGAGGACCTCCCGAACAGGCTCACGAGCCTCCTCGTGGACACCGAAGAGCCGGTCACGATCGAGCTCCAGGAGCAGGAGATCGACGCCGCCTTCTGGCTGGAGCGCCGCGCCGACCTCGTGCTCGTCGAGCTCAGGGTCGGCACCGCTCCACCGGGGCTCCAGGGCTTTCCGCAACGAGTCTTCCCCGTCGCGGCCGGCCAGTTCCTGGGCGAGTGGGCGCGATTCCTGTTCGCGATCCTCGACGTGCTCGTGGAGATCGAGCCCGACCTCGCGGGCGAGGAGAGCTACCTCGCCTATCGCCGGCGTGTCGTCGCCATCGAGAGCGCGAGCTCGGCGATCACACATCCTCGATGATGCAGGGTCGCTCTCCGCGACGTCGATGAGAGGAACGCTCTGCCGCCGTCCTCGACGAGGGCAGAGCATTCATCGATCTGGCAAATACACCTCGTCATGCCGTCCTGCGCGCCGCGCTGGATGCCGCGCGATCACGACGGCACGACGGCGCTCACCGTTTGGAGAGGTGCGCGCGGGTCTTCTCGCCTTCGCCCGACAGCTCTTCGAAATCGAGGTCGCGCGCGCTCTCGCGCCGCCCGCTGCGGAGCGCCTCGCGCAGGCCGAACTTCAGGTTGCGCAGCGTCCTCAGGTTTCCGAAGTCGACGCCGATGTCCACCAGCGTCTCGGCCACGGCGGGGCGGATGCCGGTGAGCACGCAGCGCGCGCCCACGATCTCCACCTTGCGCATCAGCTTCATCAGGTGATCGGCCGTCTTGGTGTCGACGATCTCGACGCCCGTGAGATCGATGATCACGAAGCTCGCCTGCGTGCGCGCGACCTCGCCGAGGAGGCGCTGCACCATGTCGGCGGTGCGGCGCGAGTCGACGACGCCGATGATGGGCATCGCCAGCACGTCGTCCCAGACCTGGAGGATGGGGTTGGACAGCTCGTCGATGGAGTAGCGCAGCCGCTCGATCAGCTCGGCCTTGGACGCCTCGCTCGCGCCGAGCTCCTCGTTGCGCGCGCGCAGCTCGTTCTCGAGCGCGCGCTGCCGGGTGATGTCCTGCGAAGTGCTGAGCGCCGCGTAGACCTTGCCGTCGTCGTCGCGGAGCGGCGTCCAGACGACGCGCAGGCGTACGTCGCCGTCGAGGTTCGGGTTGCGCAGCACGATCTCCTCCTCCGTCGTCTCGCCGCGCAGCGCGTACACCATCCCGTTGTCGTCCGGCGCGACCGGGGTCACGCCGTCGGCCAGGTAGGAGCGGTAAGCGCCGGGCGTGCCGTCGGTCTGCTCGTGCGAGAACCCGGTGAGGAGCCGCCGGTTCGCAGGGTTCATGACCAGGAACTCACCCGTCGGGGTCAGCACCGAGACGGCGAGCGGCAGCGCATCGAGGACTTGACCATAGAGCGAGTCCGCCCGCTCCCGCGCCATCTCGGAGTCGGCCAGCGACTTCTCGAGATCCTTGCGCTCGGTCACGTCGAGGACCTGGCCGTACCAGAGCAACATGCCGTCCGGCTCGCGCTCGACGTTGGCGTGGGTCTCGATCCAGCGGATCGATCCGTCGCGCCGGCGCATGCGGATGGCGATGGACAGGGGCGCGCCGTTCTGCACGCATTGCGCGACGGCCGCCTGCATGCGGGCCCGATCCTCCGGCAGGACGCGCTCGACCACCACGTTGGGATCGGCGCGCAGCTGCTCTTCGGGCACATCGTAGAACTCCGCCGCCCGCGCGTTGATGTAGACCCATTTGCGCACGCCCGTCGCAGGGTCCATCCGCGAACAGAAGGCCACGCCCGGCATCCGCTCGAGCATCTGCGTCAACAACTCCAAGCTCAGGCTCTCCGACACGTCCTCGTCTCCTCGTTGCAAACCCTGCCTCCGGCGCGCCGGAGAACATCCTCGATCACCACCCCGCCGCGGCGGAGATCATCCAATCGTCATTCGCCATCCGCCATCCTGTGAGCTGCCCGAGCTCGGAGGGGCCCTATCCGGAGCACACCTGATGACGGAACTCCCCATCTCATCGAGGCCGGTGCGCTCGGCGACGAATCCGCGCGACGATTGCGCCTTCAGCGCGGCTCTCACCCGATGGATGCGCCGCGTCGAGATGGACCACGCCTGTGCACTCGCTCACAGTCGATGCCGACGAATTCGACATGATGGAATCACCACAGGTGAGTGGATCCGAACCATGAATGTCAAGCGTTTCCGTGGGAGTCCGTAGGCCCGCGACGATTCCGCACGACGCTCCGCTGCGGTGCAAACGAAGACAAGCCTGTTTGGCTCAGGAGTCGACCTCACCCATCGGGGAGCTTTGGCCGCGATGCAGCAAAGGCGATGAAGCTTTGCGGGCGTCATAGCTGAAAAGCGCCCCAAGAGTCTCTGATGTGCTGACGACCCCGAAGAAGAGCAAGCCAGTCATCCACTTCCGACGACGAAGGGAACGAATTGCGCGAGATCGATTTGGGTGAGGTCGGCGAAGTCGACACTCCTAGCCTCAGCGTGCGCCCCATCGAAAGCGATAGGGATTCACGAGCGCAAAACGGCGCTGAGGTCTGGCCAATCGTCGCCAGACCTCGGCGGGCAGAGCTAATTGCCGGCGGCGTTGTTCATAACCCAGCCTGTCGTGCGGAGATTCACGTACACCGCTTGCCGCCCGCATCCTTGTACACCCACTTGCTCCGGGTTGCAGACGGTCGTCGTGAGACCGTGGCACGACGCCTTCAACACCGAAAGCTGCACCGCTCCGGCGTCACACTTGAGGTCGAAGGCCGCCCGGCGGCTGATCTCCGCCTTCGCGCGGTTCCATTCGCCTTCGTAGACCTTGTAGCCATCGACAGTGACGAACGTGGCACAGCCCGAACAGAAGAGCGCAGCCACCACCGAGACTCCGAGACGCATGAACTCTCCAATTGTGGAATGGTTCGACGCGTTGGCCCATGGCAGGATGCGTCTCCAGCGTCACTCGTCGACGCGGCTCCTCCGCGGCTCGCACGCTCGATGCGCGACCGGCGAGCGCCTCTGCCGAGGCGGCGTGAACGCGCTGCGCGTCCTCGTTGCTGAGGTTTGATTGTGGATGGACCTTGGAGCTCGGCGACCAGTCACAGATGAGTACCGCGCCAGAGCGATCACATCTCGAGCGAAGGAACGTTGAAAGAGCCCACGAGAGGATCTTCCAACGTTGCCTCCCCTGAGGCCTTGAATCGTTATTTGAGGAGCTCGCCGGCGGTCTCGCGGACGCGAGGCTCGTTGTCTTTCGATTTGATTTGTTCGAGCACGGGTTTGGCTGCGGTCTTGTCGCTGGCGGCGAGGGCGCGGGCGGCGGCTTCGCGGACGAGGGCGTAGCTGTCGTTGCAGGCGGCGTCGGAGAGGATTTCGACGATGGGGCCTCCGCCGCCGCCGGCGCCGAGGCGGCCGAGGGCTTCGGCGGCGCGGACGCGGAGAGGCCAGCTCGGAGACTCTTTGACGAGCTTGCCGACGGCGGCGACGAGCTTGTCGTTCTTCACGGGGCCGGCGGCGGCGAGGGCGGCGCGGCGCACGCTCTCTTCGGGATCGCCGAGCGCGTCGACGACGGCGGCTTGGGCTTCGGGCTCGGGGCGGCGCGCGAGGAGCTCGACGACGCGGGAGCGCACTTCGACGGAAGGATGACGTTCGAGCGCGGCGAAGCCGGGGACGACGGCGGACGCGATGGACTCGATGGTCTCGTCGACCTGCGCTTGGGTGCGCGCCTCGATGGCTTCGCCGGTGTAGAAGGGGGCCAGCGTGAGCTTGTCGTGACCCGCGAGGAGCGCGTCGGCGACGACGCGGGCGCGCTCGGGCGAGGTGGAGACGGCGGCGATCGCGGCTTTGCGCAGGGCCGGGCCGAGCGCGACGAGGGCGGCGGCGCGCTCGTTCGGGCCGGAGGCGTCGGGCGCGAGGCCGAGGAGGACGTCGCGCAGCGTGAGCGGGCCGTCGGGCACGGGGAGCGCTTCGCGCGATCGCTTGTAGGTGTGCGTGGCGAGCGAAGTGGCCGCGAGCGCGGCGGCGGCGCGCAGCGAGTCGTCGGTCGAGAAGACGCCGGCGGCGATGGCTTCGGCGGCGCCGGTGGTCTTGGCCGCATCTTCGCGGGTGCCGAGGCGCGCCATGGCGAGGAGCGAGGCTTGGCGCAGGAGCACGTCGACCGAACCGGCGTTGGCGAGGAGGATCGCGGGATCGCCGCCGCCGCCGAGCTCGGCGAGCGCGTGCGTGGCGGCCGCGCGCGCGGGAGCACCGGCCTCGGGCGATCGCGCCAGGGCGGTGAGGGCCGGCGCGTGCTTTCGATCATGGGTGAGGCCGAGGCCGATGGCGGCGAGCGCGCGCACGTCGGGCGAGGCGGAGGAGATTAGTTTGAGCAGCAACGATTCTGCTTTGCGATCACCCATGCGGGCCACGCCCCAGGCCGCGGCCACGGCGATGGAGTCGCTCGGGAGCACGGTGGCCGCGCCCTCCTTGGGGGCGAGCATCTGCTCGTAGCGCGGGAGGAGCGCGGGATCGCGGAGCGCGCCGCACGCGAGCATGGCGCGGACGCGGAGCGATTTGTCGGCGGTGCCGGTGGCGTAGTTGTAGAGCGCGGGGCCGGCGCTCTTGTTCTCGACGTAGGCGAGGACCTCGATGGCGATCTTCTGCTGCGACTCCTTGTCGTCGGCAAGCGCGTCGAGGAGCGGTTTGACCGCGCGGGCGCCGATGCGCGCGAGCTCGGCGCGGGCCGCGGCGGCAGCGGGCGATCGCGGATCGGCGCCGCGGAGCTTCTGCACCAGCGGGAAGGTCATGGCGCCGTAGAGCTCGACGAGGAGGCGGCGATAGATGGTCTTCTGCGGGTTGCCGACGGCGACCGGGAGGAGCTCGCGCTCGAGCTCGGAGAGGGTGCCTTTGCCGAGGTTGACCTGGAGGCTCATGCGCGCGGCGCGGGCCACGAGCTCTTCGTCGATGGAGGCGCGCACGACGCGGCGGAAGAGGCGATCGGCTTCGTCGACTTGGCCCGTGGAGAGGAGCAGCTCGGCAAGCTCGAAGTAGACGGGGAAGAGGCGATCGTTCTGCGCCAGCGCGAGGCGGAACTCGGCGATGGCGTGGGGCACGTCCTGCCGGCGCTTGTACATCTCGCCGAGCTTCTGGTGGCCGTTGGGATCCTTCGGGGAGAGCTCGACGGCGCGGGCCGCGTACTTGATGGCGTCGTCGTCGTGGTACTGCTCGGCCGCGTATTGGGCCATGCGCTGGTAGAACTCGCGGGCGCGCTTGGGCTCGGCCTCGACGAGCTTCCCGAGGACCTCGATGGCGCCTTCGAGGTTCTGCTGCTGCACGAGCACGCGCTCGAGCGCGAGGAGCGACTCGGTGTCGCCGGGCGCGAGCGAAACGACGCGACGGAGCGTGGCCTCGGCCTCGGGGAGGCGATGGAGCTTGCGCTGCACCTCCGCGAGCAGGCGGCCGGCCTCGAGGTTGGGCGGGTTCGCGTTGAAGCGGCTCGCGAGCGGGGTGACCTGCGAGGGGAGCTCGCGGGTGAGGGCCCACAAGCTGACGATGTGCGTGCGGCACTCGCGGGCCAGCATCTTGTCGGTCTGGCCGGCGCCGGCGAGGAGCTCTTCCCAGAGCGCGCGCGCTTCGCCGTAGCGCAGCGCGGGGCTGCCGAGCGACGCGGCGGTGCGCTCGAGCGCGGTGGCGAGCGCCTTCTTGTAACGGACGTTGGCGGGCTCGAGCTGCACGGCCTCGCGCAGGGCGGCCAAGGCCTCCACGCCCATGTCGTGATCGAGATAGACCTCGCCGAGCGTGGCCGCGGCGCGGGCGCGGTTCGTGACCACGGTCTTCACGCGGGCCCACGTTTCCAGGGCCTTCTTCTTGTCGCCGGCTTGGTAGTAGCGATCGCCGAGATCGATGATGTGGCTGGGATCGCCGCCGGCCGCGCCGGCGAGGCGCTGGAGGACCTTGAGGGCTTTGTCCTTCTCCTCGACGCGCTCGTAGAAGTCGGCGACGGCAGCGAGGATGTCCTGCTCGTGGGCGCGGCCTTCGAGCTCGCCGAGGAGCTTCAGCGCCTTGGCCCGATCGCCGCGCTGGATGAGCGTCTCGCAGAGCTCGAAGACGAAGTCGGGGTTGCTCGGGGCCGCGCGGATGAGGGCCTCGTACTCCTTGATGGCGGCGTCGAGATCGCCGGCCGTCTGGAGCAGGTGCACGAGCTTGACGCGCACCTCGATCTGCTTGCCGTCGGTGGAGAGGGCCTTGCGGTAGGTGGCGATGGCTTTGTCGACGTCGCCCGTCTCTTCGTAGAGCGAGCCCATCATGGCGAGGCGCTGGAAGTCGCCGGGCTTCTCCGCTTCGAGCAGGGCGATGAGCTCGGGGAGCTTGCCCTCCGCGCGGAAGGCGTCCGTCATGATGAGGAGGATCTCGGAGCGCACGCCCGCGGCGCTGCCGGCCACGGCGAGCGCGCGCTTCAGCGTGGTGAGCGCCTCGGCCATCTTCTTCTGCTTGGCGAGGGCTTGTCCGAGGTCGCGGAGCGCGGGCGCGAGGGCGCGGTTGTCGCCCGAAGCGGCCTTCACGACCTCGCGGAACTCGGCCTCGGCGCGCTCGTACTGGCCGCGCGCGGAGAGCTCGCGGCCGAGCTCGGCCTTGACGAAGAGCGAGCCGCCGCCCGCTTTGACGAGCGCTTCGTGGTAGCGCTTGGCGCCCTCGTAGTCGGCGAGATCGAGCGCGATCGCGAGGAGCGTGCGCGTGGTCTGCTCGACCTCGGCGGGTGCCTTTTGGAGCGGGAGCGCCTGCTCGAAATGCGTGCGCGCGGAAGCCTTGTCGCCGCGATCGGATTCGAGTTGGGCGAGCGCGAGGATGGCGGCCGGATCCTTCGGCTTCTCGGTGATGGCTTGCTGGTAGGTGCGGATGGCTTCGTCGTAGCGGCCGTCTTGCTTGTAGACACCGGCGAGCACGACGCGCGCGGCCCACTGCTCGGCACCGCCTTGGGCGACGCGCTTCTCGAAGTCTTCGACGAGCTTCTTGAGGTTGCCGTCGCGCTCGCGATAGGCCTGCGCGAGCCGCTGCAGCGGGAACGGTTGGCTGGGTTGGCTCAGCGCGATGGCGGTGTAGCGGGCGATGAGGGCGTCGGGCGTGGGGCGGTTGCCGGTCTCGCCCTCGTCGTCGCGAGGCGGCTTCTTGCCGGGCTTCGCAGGCTCGGGCGTAGGGCCTGGTTTCGACGGACCGGGCTTCGCGGGACCGGGCTTCGCAGGTCCAGGCTTCGCGGGGCCCGGCTTCCGCTTGCCGCGCCCCGAAGGGTCGAAATCGGCGTGCGCGTCGCGCGCGAGGAACGCGGGCGCAGCGAAGGAGAGCGCGAGCAGGGCGGCCAGGGCGTGAGGACGCACGGACGAAGGGTAGACCGGGGAGCGTCGCGAGGCCACGGCGAGGAGAGCCCGAAAGCCCAGGGCTTGTTCCCGATCAGGGCGTGGCTGCGATCTGCCTGCCGTCCGCGCCCTCGGAAGCGGCCGCCTCGAACGCCGCGACGAGGCCCGGCGCCACGGCTTCGATCCAGGGACGGAGGGTCACCGTGCGCCGCAGATCGGAGCGGAGACGCGCGGCTTCGACCTCGCTGCGAGCAGAAGGACGGGCCACGAAGCAAATCAGATCGTAGAGCGCCTCGTCGCGCGCGGCCGGCGCGAGATCGACGGGGCGGGTCTCGACGAGGCGCGCGGCGCCTTCGTAGTCGTGCCCGGCGAGGATCTCGATGAGGCGCACGCGGAAGCTCGGGAGCTTCGAGGGAAGGCCGTTGGCCCAGGCGAGCTCGGCGCGCGCTTCGTCGTGGCGTCCGAGCACGGCCAGCGCCTGCGATCGCTGGGCGGTGAGGACGCGCGGGAAATCCCAAGAGACCACGCCCTCCGCGACGGGCTGCGGCGCCGCGACCTTGCCACCGTGCGCCTCCGCGAGCGCCAAGAAGGCCTTGTCGACCTGCACGAGCGCGTCGGCCATGCGGCCTTGGCAGAGCGCGATGTCGGCGCGGAAGTGGTGGGCGTGCACGCGTTGCGAAGCACTCTTGGGCGTGAAGGACAGCACCGCGTCGGCGCGCTCGAAATCGCCGAGGCCATACGCGTGAATGCCCTCCTTGATGCGGCGACCGTCGGCGCGCTGGCGGCGAATCCCGACGGCGGCCCAGGCGACGAGCGCGGAGATGGCCATCACGCCGAGCGCGCCGAGGAGCGACGAGCTGCCCACGTTCCAGACGGCGATGAAGGCGACGATGATCAGCATCCAGAGGAGCAGCGATTGGGTCGATCCGCTCTTCTTCGGCGGGATCTGTGGGCGCGCGGCCTCGACCTTGCGCTTCCCGGCCTCGGTGGGCGCGGGCTCGGGGGGCGATGCCGAAGCGGACTCCGGCGCATCGAGCGACGTGCCGCGCACGAAGGGCGCGACGTTCGGCGCGAAGCTCGCCACCCACTCGGCGAGGGCGACGCGATCCTGGGCCTCGGAGGCGGCGGCCTTCTGCCGGTAGATGGGGGCGGATCCCGCATCGAGCATGGCCTCGTAGGCGCGCACGAGGACGCGCTCGCGGCGCGGGCAGGACACGAGCCACAAGCTCCGGTGACGCTCGAAGGCGTCGCGCAGGGCTTGCCGATCGCCCGCGCGATCGAGGAGCACGAGCTCCGCGATCGCGACCCGGGCGAGCGCCACGGCCGTGGGCTCGCGCCCGGCGCGCACGGCCTCGATGTCGGCGCGGGCGCGGGCCTCGTCACCGGCAGACGCGCGCGCGAAGCCGGCCAAGGAGCGCGCATCGAGACGGACGCTCGGGTTCTTGAAGATGCGGCCGGGCGGCACGGCGAGGGCCTCCTCGGCGCGGAGGATCACGGCGTCGCGATCCCCGCGACGGAGCGCGATCTCGGCCCGCTGCACGAGAGCCGCGCAACGGAGCTGCGCGATGCGGCTCGCGAGCACGGGCGCGAGGATCCGCTCGGCTTCGTCGAAGCGGCCGCCTTCGAGGAGCATCGCGACCGCATTGAGCGCGCGGTTGTGGATCTGCACCGCGCTCGTGTAGCGACGGAACGCGTAGAGGAGCGCGAGGATCGTGCCCGCGATCGAGGCGGTGATCTGCCAACTGTTGCCCGCGGGCTCGGCCTGAGCCGCGGCGTGCGGCGCCGGATCCGGCGAGAGAAACTGCCAGATGGCGACGAACATCATGAGGAGCAGGGCCCAGAGCACCAAGGTCCTGACCGGCTTCGACATCACGCGCTCCCGAACGGCGCCGCCGTCCTTTTCGATCCGCTAGCGGAACCTCGCGCGCGCCGCCAGCGGTCCTGCAATCGTCCCTCGACGCTCCCGCGCCGGTCGTGGCAGGCTCTGATCTCCCCGCCCCGAGGAGGAGCCATGTCGTTCACGCAAAAGATCGTCGCCCCCACTGATTTCTCGCAGGCCTCCGCGCTCGCGATCGACGCGGCCGCGCTCTTGGCGAAGCAGTTCGCCGCCGAGATCCACCTTCTCTACATCTACGATCCCGTGCTCCTCAGCCCGCTCCACCTCGTGCCGGGCGCACCTTCGCTGAGCGCCCCCGTGCAAGAGCCGCGCGCCTACGAAGAGAGCGTGCTCCGCGAGCTGCAACGGGTACGCGAGGAGCGCCTCCAAGGCATCGACAAGGTGGAGCTCTCGGTCAAGCAGCACACGAGCGCGGCCGAAGGGATCGTCGAATATGCACGGGATGCAGCGGCGGATCTGATCGTGCTCAGTACGCATGGACGCACGGGCCTCTCGCATCTGCTCATCGGGAGCGTCGCCGAGCGCGTGGTGCGCCACGCGCCGTGCCCGGTGCTGACGATGCGATCGCACGCGAAGTAGACGGCGAGGGCGACGCTCGGCGCACGCCGCACAGTGCTCAGCGGAACGTGGCGAGCGCTGCCACCATCGCGAACGCGAGGCCGACGAGCGACACCAGCAACACCGCGCGCAGCACCGGATGCTCGCGCGCGGCGCTCATGAGGCGCGCGCGATCGGCGGCCGGCAAGGCATCGGTGCCCTGCCCGGCCGCCGAGGCGGACGCGAGGTGCGCTTCGAGGCGACGTTGTGAGGCGCGGCTCTGCAGGAGCAGCAGGAGCATCTCCGCGAGGGCCGCGGCGCCGATGAGCATGAGGCCCGTTCGGCGCGCGGCCCAAGCGCGCTGCTGCTCGCGCGCGAGCGCTGCCGGCACACCGTCGAGCAACAACGGGAGCCCCGGCGCCGCGGTGACCGCGCCCTCCGCCGGGCGCAGCGGCCACGCCACGGTGCCGCTGCCTTGTTCCAGCGCATCGCCGGCGACCGTCGCATACACGAGCCGCGCGGCGGGCGGCGAAGGCGCGCGCACCTCGCCGCGGAAGAACCCGTAACCGTCGCGCACGAGCGGCACGACCGCGCCGAAGAGGCGGCCCTCCTCGCTCCACAACGAGACGAAGGCGCGATCACGCGGCGACGGGGAGACCAGCGAGAGGACGCCGCTCGGGCTCGCGGGATCGAGCCAGATGGCGCCGGGGATCACCGGCAAGCGGCCCTCCCAACGGCCGCGCTTGTCGCCCGCGCGCGCGGCGATGGTGAGCTCCACGTTGTGAGCGAGCGCCTTCACTTGCACCGAGGCCGAGCCGCGCTCGTCGGTGGTGATTCGATCTGGAACGAGATCCATCCCCGCGCCGGAGAGCTCGAGCTCGGCGCGTTCGCCGAGCGGAACGTCGGCGCCTGAAGGCGATACCGAGATCCGAAGCGTCTCGGGAAACGGCGACGCCATCACGCCGCGGGCCGCGTCGACGCGCACGACGAGATCACCCTTGGCCGTGCCGGCGATGGCCCCGAGCTGCACGAACGCAGGCGGTGGGTGGCGCAGCGTGATCTCGCCGCCGGCGAGGAGGCGTGTCCCGCGCGGGCCGGGCTCCGCGATCTTCAAGGCCAGCGGGCCATGGAGCGGAGATGGGGCCGTGAGCGTGACGTCCACGATCCCGCCCGTCCCGGCCGCACCGCGCCACGTCGTCAGCGATTGCCCGGGCGCGCTCGCCTCCACCACGAGATCGCGCGCCGCCGCGGCGTCGACGACGTCGTAGTAGGTCTGCACCACCTCGATGCGCAGCGCGGCCGCGCGCGCGCCCTCCGCGGGCAGGCCGCGGACCCGGGCCGTGGTCGCCGGACGGAGCGCGCCCGGACCGAGGAAGACCAGGGCGGCCACGATCACGGAGAAGACCGGGAGCGCGAAAACCAGAATGCGTGCGGCCCGTTCGGAGAGCGGACGAGGGGGCTCCGCCGGAGGATCGGAGCGAAGGGACGGACGGCCGGCGGGGCTCATGCGCCGCGAGCATAGCGCGCGGGCGCGACGTTCACTTTGCGTCGCGGCGTATCATCCGATACGAAGCGGCCCGATGGCGGGCGAGAAGACGACCAAGCGCAAGCAGAAGACGACGGGCGGCGGCGACGGTGGGAGCGCGCTGCGGCTGACGAGCGATCCCCGCAAGGAGCGCCGCTTCGAGCCGAAGGCGTCGACGTCCGCGGTGATCTCCGTGGTGGGGCTCTCCGTCGGGGCGGTCCTCCTCGGCGCCGGCACGTATGCGCAGTGGCTCCGCGCCGAGCCGCTCGGCCCGCACCAGGCGGCCCCGTGGCTGCTGCTCGGCGGCGCGCTGCTGCTCATCGCCATCGCCCTCTTCGGGCCGCGCGCGGCCACGCCGATCCGCGTGGGCGACGCGGGCATCGGCCGCGAGAAGGACGCGAGCGACATCGAACGCATCGAGTGGCGCGACGTCTCGCGCATCGTGCTCGCGGGCGGCGACGCGCTGACGATCGAGAGCCCCGGCACGACCTTCGTCGTCCCGCTCGCGCAGAACCCGCAGGCCGCCGCGTGCATCGTGGCCGAGGCCCGCGCCCGCATCCCGGCCAAGCTCGAAGAGGTGGACGCCAAATCCATCCCCGCGCTCGACGAGACCGAGGGCACCGTGCTCCCGCTCGAGGCGCCGCAGCTCGCCGGTGCGCGCTGCAAGGCGACCGACAAGCTCATCGCCTTCGAGAAGGACGCGCGCCTCTGCGGCAAGTGCGGCGAGGTCTATCACAAGGACGCCGTGCCCCCGAAGTGCCTCACCTGCGAGGCCAAGCTCAAGTAGCGACCTCGTCGCTCCGCCGGCGATCGCGCGCTCGCCGCGATCCATCACGCACCCATCCCAACGATTCGCATCGAGCGCGTTCGCTCTGCGCGTGACGCCGGCCTTCGGGCTGCGTCATGCCCGTGACGAGCCCTGCCCGCTCTCCCGCTTTTGCGCGCTCCGAGCGAGCCCGACGGGCGGCTCGGCATGAAGTTGGCCCGTTCCGGCGCCGTACGCTAAGCGCGAGAACCATGCTCGCGAAGCGCATCATTCCCTGCCTCGACGTGAAGCACGGGCGCGTCGTCAAGGGCGTCCGCTTCGTCGGGCTCCGGGACGCGGGCGATCCCGTCGAGGCCGCGCGGCGCTACGACGCCATGGGCGCCGACGAGATCACGTTCCTCGACATCACGGCCTCGCACGAAGATCGCGGCACGCTGCTCGACGTCGTCGAGCGCACCGCGGAGACGATCTTCACACCGCTCACGGTCGGCGGCGGGGTCCGCAGCGAGGCCGACGTGAAGGCGTTGCTCGATGCGGGCGCCGACAAGGTCTGCATCAACACGTCGGCGGTGAGCGATCCCGGGCTCGTGCGCCGGGCCACGGATCGCTGGGGATCGCAGGCCATCGTCGTCGCCATCGACGCGCGCAGGCGGCCCGACGCGGAGGGGTGGACGGTGTTCACCCACGGGGGACGGCGCGACACGGGCCTCGACGCGATCGCTTGGGCCGCGCAGGTGGTGGGCCACGGGGCCGGGGAGATCCTCTTGACCAGCATGGATCGGGACGGGACGATGATGGGTTACGATCTCGCGCTCACCCGCGCCGTTTCGGACGCGGTGACGGTGCCGGTGATCGCCTCGGGGGGCGTGGGGACGCTCGATCACCTGCGGGCCGGGCTCGTCGAGGGAGGCGCGGACGCGGCCCTCGCGGCCTCGATCTTCCACGACGGCGTCCACACGATCGCCGAGGCCAAGGCGTACCTCGCCGACCACGGCGTGCCGGTGCGCGCGGTGCGACGAGAGCTCGCGACGGCGGGAGGTGCGCGATGACGAATGGATGCGTGACGCTCGACGAGGTCTTCGGCGCGGCGTCCGTGCGCGCCGCTTCGCTGGTGTCGGAGACGAGCGGCTACTTGGCGCTGGCGATCGGGGACGCGACCTCGCGCCTGCCCTTCGCGATCGATGAGCGCGCGGTGATGCTGACGACCGAAGGGAACGTCGGGATCACGAAGCGCGGCGAGATGCTCCCGCCCAAGCAGGCGGCCGCGGGGCTGCGCCAGATCCTCGCGCGACTGCTCGCGGCCTCGACGGGCACGACGATGCCGGCGCTCGCCACCGCCGGTCGCGCCCGTGAGGAGTCGGATCGCGGCGTCGACGCGGTCGTGGACGAGATCGAAGCGGCGCTCATCCCCGTGAACCGCGCCGCCGCCCGCCGCGCCCTCGCTCGCCTGGCGCGCGAGACCATCAAGGCGAAGGAGCAAGGCAAGCTGCGGCGCTCCGCCGCGCGCCCGCCCGAGGCTGCCCCGAAGGTCGAAGCGCCGAAGCCGGAAGCCCCGAAGCCGACGATCCCAGTCATCCGCGTCGAGGTGCAGAAGGTCGTCGCGCCGAAAGTTGGAGCTCCAACGGTTGGAGCTCAAACGGTTGGAGCTCAAACGATCTCTCCCGAGCCCGTCGCCGCGCCGCCGCACGCGGTCGCCCTGGATCACACCCCGGCGCCGCAGCTCGTGCACGAGGCCACCACCCCGCCGCCGGTCGAGCCCGTGCTTCGCCGCGCGGAGACGCGTGAGGCGTCGATTGCGATCGACGCCGCACCGATCACGAGCGTGATCGATGCGCCTGCCGCGCCGGTCGTCGCGCTCGCGGACGCAGTGGCCGCGGCGATCGCGCCGACCGCCACGCCGGCGCCTTCGGAGGTGTTTGCGATCTTCGAGCCGATCGTGGAGACCCGCCCCCTCGTGGTGTTGCCGACGCCGCCGCCGGTGCCGGTCGTGCTCACGCCCATGCCGGCGTCGGTCATGGCAGAGCCGACGCCGACGGTGCTGGGGATGGGCGTCGTGGAGATCGACGGCCCCGTGCCCGAGCTCGCGTCGACCGCGATGATCGATGCGCTCGCCGCCACCATCAACGCGCCGCCGTCGTGCCGAACGCCGGCGCCCGCCATGCCCGTTCGCTGGACGCCGACGCCGCCGCCGATGGCAGCAGCACTCCGGACGCCCGCGCCGGTCGCGGTGGAGCCGCACGAGGACGAGCACACGATCCTCGCGCCTCCGGTCGAGATGATCGTCGCGCCTCCGATGGAAGCGCTCGAGGCACCTGCCATCGAGATCATCGTCGAACCTCCCATCGAAGCGCTCGATGCACCTCCGGTCGAGATGGTCGTCGCGCCTCCCATCGAAGCGCTCGATGCGCCTGCCATCGAGATCATCGTCGCGCCTCCCATCGAAGCGCTCGATGCACCTGCCATCGAGGTGATCGCCGCCCCCGCAGTCGAGAGGGTCGTCGAGCCTCCGGTCGAGGTGATCGAAGCGCTCCCGATCGTGGCGATCTGCGAGGAGAGCACGCTCGACGCGCAGGTCGAGGAGAGCGTGCCCGCTCCGGTGCGGACGGCGCCGATGCCGGCAGTGATGGCCGAGCCCGACGTGATCGCGCAGCCGACGGAGCCGGCGGAGCTGGCCTTCGAGATCGAGGCGCGCGCGCCGCGGCCTCCGGCCGATCCGATGACGCCGCCCTTCGCGCTCGCGCCGAGCGCCCTCGCGCGCGAGGTTTCGGCGCCGCCCTCCGAAGCACGCGTCGTCGCGGCGCAGCAGGCGCTGCCCGAGGCGCGCCTGCCCTCCGACGAGAACGAGCCGCGCATGCCGGCCGTGCGGCCGGTGGCGATCGAGGCCCGCCCCGTCGCGATCATCGAGCAAGCTCCCGTGAGGACCCGCGCGGACGATCTCTTGGCCAGCTTCACCGCGTCGTGCGGTGACGACGCGAGCATGCGCGAAGCGGCCGCGAGCTTGCGGCGCATCGCGGGCATCGAGGCGACGCCGCTGCCCGACGCGGTGGTCTTGGATCCGATCGCGGAGCGAAAGCCGATCGAGAGCGCCGCGACACTCCCGTTCGACGAGCCGAGGGTGGAAGAGGCGCTCCCGGTTCGCGCGCCGCGTCGCCGCTCGTTCCCGAGCTTCGCCGTCACGCTGCTGGTGCTGTTCCTCGGCGTCGCCGGCGGCGGCGCGCTCGTGCGGCTCCGTCCCGATCTCTTCGGCGTCGGGCGCCCCGCAGACACGCAGCCGCCGGCCGCGCAGCCCATCACGCCGAAGGCCGCGCCGCCCGCGACCACTGCGGACCCGCGCGGCGCCCAAGCCCCCACCACGACGATCGACGGAGCACACGCCAGCGCACGCTGACGATGTGACCGAGGAGCTGCTGCGCGCAGCGCTCGCGACGCTTTCTCCGCCCCTGACAACGCGTCGCCGACACGGCTCCTTCAAAAGCTCCCCATCACCCCGAGCACCGCGCGACCGCGTTGCACATCCACGCTGGGTAAGAGAGATGAGGCACCCGTGGTCGCGGGGCGTGGCTTGCGCTCTCCCCACGCGAGCACCGCCATGTCGACCACGGCCGCCGCCGACGCGCCGACGAGCACACCGATGCCCAGCCCCATGACCCCGCCGAATTCGAGATATCCTCCGCACCCTCCGGTACTGCAGCCCAACGCGTAGCCCAGGGCACCAGTCAGGGCCATCGAGCCGGCGTTGAGCCCAAGACTGATGAAGCCTTTGGTCAGGTTCCCGTTGGCCCAATGGACGATGGGCCCGCCCAACGCAAAGCCGCTGAGACCGAGTGGAACGCCCACCCGATAAGCCCCCGTCACAGTCGGTGCGACGCCGACGATGCCAGAGACGAAAAAGGTGCTGAGGATCTCCCAGCCATACCAGTACCGTTGCGACGCCGGCTTCGCACCGTTCCACCCAGATGCGTAGTCGAGCAAAGGGGCGTCCGCGTACGGCGGGGGTTGCGTCCGTGTATCCCACGTCAATGTCGACAGTTTGGGAGGCGTCGTCGCCGCGGGTACTGCGCCCGCAGGTAAGGCCGCTGAATCTGCAGGCTTAGGAGGGTCGGGCGGTGCGGCGATCGAGGTCTTCGCGAGGGCCGTGAGGCTCGCGCCGAGGAGGAGCGAAAAGAGGCGTCTCATGCTCATGCGCGGCGCCGACTGCAAGCATGAGGCCCGCGTCGCGGAGGGCCGCATACGCACGCAACGCCGGGGCGATGAGGCGCGCAGACACGGTGGGAGACCGTGGGCGCGCGTCGAAGGCTCGCCATCGAGGATTCCTCTCAGGGCAGCCTGAGCGACCTCCGATGGGAGATGGGATATCCAATTCGTGACAGCATCCGTTGTCACGAATCGAGCTCAGGGCAACCGCGCGCACATGCCGAGAGAGCGCCACGCATACTGCAAGCGGTCGAGCTCGACGTGCGCGTGGCCGCGATGACGTACGGTCACATCGTCGTCTCGCCTCCAATGCGCGCGGATCTCCAGCGCTTCCAGCGCGCCGAGCCGCGCCGCGCAGAAGCCCATGACGCCGCCCGCGCCTCGGACTAGAGCCTCGCCATGCGAATCGTCAGCATCGGCGGTGGACCGGCCGGACTCTACTTCGCCTTGCTCATGAAGAAGGCGAAGCCCGAAGCCGACATCACGGTGCTCGAGCGCAACCGGCCGGACGACACCTTCGGTTGGGGCGTCGTCTTCTCCGACGAGACGCTCGGCAACTTCGAGCGCGAAGATCCGGAGAGCATGGCCCGCATCCGCGCGAGCTTCCGCTACTGGGGCGAGATCGAGACGCACTACGGCGGCGAGGTCGTCACGTCGACCGGCCATGGTTTCTGCGGTCTCTCGCGCAAGAGCCTCCTCCGCATCCTCCAAGATCGCGCACGCGAGCTCGGGGTGAAGCTCGAGTTCGGGCACGAGGTGAGGGACCTCGACGCGCTCCGCCGCGAGGCCGATCTCGTGATCGGCGCCGATGGAGTGAACAGCGGCGTGCGCGCCCGCTACGCCGAGTTCTTCCAGCCTTCGCTCGATCATCGGAAGTGCAAGTTCTCCTGGCTCGGCACGGACAAGACGCTGCGTGCCTTCACGTTCGTCTTCGAAGAGAACGAGCACGGCCTCTTCCAGGTGCACGCCTATCCCTTCGAAGAAGGGCGCTCGACGTGGATCGTCGAGTGCCGCGAGGAGACGTG
This sequence comes from Minicystis rosea, assembly GCA_001931535.1. Lineage (GTDB taxonomy): Bacteria > Myxococcota_A > Polyangia > Polyangiales > Polyangiaceae > Minicystis > Minicystis rosea. The sequence continues at coordinate 14,302,136 of CP016211.1, read as the reverse complement.
GAAGAAGGCCGGCCTCGACGGCGCAACCGAAGAGGACACGGTCCGCTACTGCGAGAAGCTCTTCGCCAAGTACCTCGACGGACACCGACTTTTGTCGAACCGATCGGTGTGGCGGACCTTCCCCACCGTCGTCAACGCGCGCTGGCACCACGAGAACGTGGTCATCGTCGGCGACGCGGCGCACACTGCGCATTTCTCCATCGGATCGGGGACGAAGCTCGCGATGGAGGATGCGATCGCGCTCGTCGACACCTTCAAGAAGCACGGCACCCGCGACGTGCCCGCCGCGCTCGCGGCCTATCAGGCGGCTCGCTACGACGAGACGCGCAGGCTCCAGCGCGCGGCCCAGACGAGCCTCGAGTGGTTCGAGACCTCGGCCCGCTATCAGAAGCAGGATCCGGTGCTGTTCTCGTTCAACCTGATGACGCGATCGAAGCGCATCACCTACGACAACCTCGCGCTCCGTGATCCGGCGCTGGTGCAGCGTGCGACCGAGCGCTTCGCGGAGGCGACGGGCGCGCCCCGCGAGCCGAGCGGCAAGGCCCCCGCGCCCATGTTCACGCCCTTCGCGCTGCGTGGGCTCTCGCTCGCGAACCGCATCGTGGTCAGCCCCATGTGCCAGTACTCCGCGGTCGACGGCGTCCCCACCGACTGGCACCTCGTCCACCTCGGGAGCCGCGCCGTCGGCGGCGCGGGGCTCGTGATCACGGAGATGACCGACGTCTCGCCGGAGGGGCGCATCACGCATGGATGCGCCGGCCTTTGGGGCGACGCGCACGAGGCGGCCTACAAGCGCATCGTCGATTTCGTCCACGGAAATTCGGCGGCGAAGATCGGCATTCAGCTCGCGCACGCGGGCCGCAAGGGATCGTGCACGAGGCCGTGGGAGGGCGATCGCCCGCTCCGCGCCGACGAAGGCGCGTGGGAGACGATCGGGCCTTCGGCCCTGCCCTTCGACGACGGCTGGCACACGCCGCGCGAGATGACGCGCGCCGACATGGAACGCGTGATCGCCGACTTCGCCGAGGCCACGCGCCGCAGCCTGCGCGCCGGCTTCGATCTCGTCGAGCTGCACATGGCGCACGGCTACCTCCTGTCGAGCTTCCTCTCGCCGCTCTCCAACCGGCGCACCGATGCGTACGGCGGCTCGCTCGAAAATCGCGCGCGTTTCCCACTCGAAGTGCTCGACGCGGTGCGGGCGGCGTGGCCCGCGGACAAGCCCGTCAGCGTGCGCATCTCGGCCACCGACTGGGTGCCGGACGGCGGCATGACGATCGAGGAGAGCGTGATCCTCGCGCGCTGGCTCGCGGCGCGCGGCTGCGACGTGGTCGACGTGTCGAGCGGCGGCAACTCGCCGGACTCGGAGATCGTGTACGGGCGCATGTACCAGGTGCCCTTCGCCGAGCAGATCCGCTACGAGGCCGGCGTGCCCACGATGGCCGTCGGCGCGATTCAGGGCGCCGATCACGCGAACACGGTGCTCGCGGCGGAGCGCGCCGACCTCTGCGCGCTGGCGCGACCGCACCTCAGCGATCCCTACCTGACGATGCACGCGGCCGTGCGCTATGGTCACGCGGACCAGCCGTGGCCGGATCAATACCTGGCCGTGCGGCGTATCGATGGGGCCGCAAGCGGCCCCAAACCCCAACGGCTGGGGAGCGACCGAGGATGAGCGACGATCGCAATCACGACGGAGCCACGAGCGGCCCCGAGCCTTCCGAAGCAGGCCTGCACCGCGATGCGCCCGACCGAGACGAAGCGCATCCCAAGGCTCGCGAAGCGCTCACGGACGATTTCTTCTGGAACGCCGGCGACCCCACGGGGCCCTTCGGCAACGAGACGGCCCTCGAGGTCTACGAAGCGCTCCGCGATCTCCGCGACGACGATCCCCGCGCGAGCGCGCTCGCCCTCCTCGATGCGCTGCTCGAAGGCTGGGAGGTCAAGAACGAAGGCTGGGACGCCGTCGACGAGGCCGACGTGCACGCGCTCGGCGCCGACGACGAGCTCGGCCTGCTCGTGCGCGACGAGGCCATCCTTTCGCTGTGCTTCGGGGATTTGATCCTCACGGGGCGCGTCGATCCCGAGGTGCGCCGCCGCGCGATCCTGGCCCTCTCACGGCAAGCGCTGCCCGCGCTGCTGCATGGGTTCGGCGATCAGATGAAGGTGCGAGAGGCGCGCGTCGCGCGCATGCGCGAGCTGCTCTCCCGCAAGTGGGATTGAGCGAGCGCGTCACGCTCCGCGCCGTCGCGATCACAGATTGACCACGAGGCTGGAAGCTCCGCGCCGCCGGAACATCGGCGCGCGGAGCCTGTCACGATCGGGCCCTCCTCGCCGAAGGAACCTCGATGCCTCGTCGCTTCGCCGCCTTCGTCGCCGTCACGCTTCTCACGTCCTGCGCCGACAAGCCCGCGCCCCACGCGCTCGACGACGGCGGCGCGCCCATCGCGCGCGACACGAGCCTGCCTGCGAGCGCACGCCCGGCATCCACGGTCGCGCCGATCGCGACAGAGCCCGGGCCCGATCCGGACGGCGACGACGATCCGAGCGACACCGGGAGCGGCCCCTTTCCCGAGCGCGCGCGCTTCGAGAAGGTCGGCAAGCCAAAGCTCGCGTTGCGGCGCATCTGCGATCTGACGCCCTTCGACGGCGCGCTCTACGCGGCACACGCCATCATCCCGCTCGACATGGATGGGGCGACCATCTCGCGTTACGACCCGCGCGCGAAGGAGCCCTTCTCGGTGGCCTTCGATTGGAATCGCCCCGGCGAGCCGGCCAAGAACGGCGGCGCCGGGCAGGGATTTCTACGCGTCCATGCGATCGGCGGACGGCTCTTCGTGCCCGACGCCGATCCGCCGTACAACGGATTCGAAATCACCGAGCCCGGCACCGAGGGTTACGTCTTCGTCTCCGACACCGCCGGCAACTTCGCGCCCGCGCGCATGCCGCACCACCAATTACCCGCTCCGCCCAGCGATTCGCAGCCCGGCGCCGGCATCCTCCCGCGAGCCTATCACGTGCTCGACGTGATCCGTTTTCGCGGGAGGCTCCATGCCTCCACCGGCTCCGTGCCTCCCGGACAACGTGCCTGGCACGGGCCCGCGCCCGGCGCGCTCCACGTGGCCGGAGAAGACATGTCGCGCTGGACCTACGAAGTCGACTATCCGAACCCGTGGAGAGATGGAGTCTCTCGACTGACGTACATGATCCGCTTCAAAGGGCGCTTGTACGCGGGCATCCAAGACTTCGAGGGGACCGATCCCACGGACTACGTGGTGTTCGATACCCCGCATGGGAACAAGACCATTTCCCAGCACGACGTGAAGCCGGTGCGCGTCACCGATCACGGCGGCCACCATACGATTCGCTGGTATGCCGACGGGGGTAAGCTCTATTGGATCGCGCAGGGCCGCGAGGGCACGAAGCTGCGCGTGACGGAGGACGGCGACACGTGGCGCGCCATCACGTTTCCCAAGAACGCCGGCGCGCCCACCGACGTGACGCGCTTCCGCGGCGTGATCGTGGCGCTGACGGAGCGCGGTTTGTGGCGGCTCGATGGGGACACGCCCGCTTCGGTGGCCACGGTGACGTCGATGGATGGACGGTCACCGTTCGAGCACCTCGATCTGTTCTGCGCCGCGCCGCTCGGGGTGCTGGACAACGAGCTCTATGCAGGGAGCCAGCGGGATGGATCGTTGTGGAAGCTCTCGGAGATGCGGTGATCACCGTGCTTCCCTCTCAGTAGAAAAGCCCCGCTGACTGTGGAATCATCGCCCGCGGGACCTATGCACGAACAAAACATGGCGATTTTGAAGTCGCTCGTGAGCGTCGCCTGGGCGGACGGCGTCTTCGCGGACGAGGAGAAAGACATGGTCGAGGCCCTCATCGCCGCCTTCGAGGCGAACGAGGCCGAGGCCAAGGAAATCCGCGCGTACGCCGCGGAGAAGCGGACCATCGACGACATCCCGCTCAGCGAGCTTTCGGGCGACGATCGCCGCGTGCTCGTGCAGCACGCCGTGCTGCTCACCTTCGTGGACGGCGCGCAGGCCGAGGCCGAGAAGCAGTTCATCGACGCGCTCTGTGAGAAGCTGCGCATCCCCAGCGACGAGTCCAAGGGGCTCGTCGAGCACGCCGAAGCGCGCGCCAAGCGCTTCCTCAATCTGCTCTGAGTTGGGGCCGCAAGCGGCCCCAAACTCCAGTCACGATGGGGCCGCAAGCGGCCCCATACCCCGGGCTGGACGAGCCAGCCCTGATCACGATTGGGGGCCGCGAGCGGCCGCAAACCCCATGCCGACAAAGCCGGCGTTGATCACGGCCGAGCGCGGGCGCCTGCATCATCGTCGACGCCGCGGGCGGATGTCGTGAAGACGTGCGCGCCACTGCGGATCACGGACGAGGACGTGCGGCGCTTCCACGTGCACGGACGAGCGCTCGAGGATCAGGCGCGGAGTGCGCAGGCACGATGATGTCGTGAGGGCGCGCCGAGGGGCAGCTCGGTGGCCTCCCATTCGATCCGGCGTGGTACCCTGCGCCGCACGTCATGGGCAATGGGTTCGATTTCACGCTGAATGGCAGGCGCGTCCACGTGGAGGGACAGCCGTCCAACCGGCCGCTGCTCGATTATCTGCGATCGACCGGCCTGACCGGCTCGAAGCAGGGCTGCAACGAAGGTGACTGCGGCGCCTGCACGGTGATGATCGTCGAGACGAACGCGCGCGGGGAGCGGACGCTGCGCGCCATCAACAGCTGCATCACGCTGCTGCCCATGGCGGCCGGCCGCGAGCTCTTCACCGTGGAGGGGCTCGCCGGCCCCGACGGCACGCTGCACCCGGTGCAGCGCGCCATGGTCGAGCACTACGGCTCGCAGTGCGGTTATTGCACGCCCGGTTTCACCGTCTCGATGGCGGAGGCGTTCTATCGCGACGAGGTGACCGAGCCCTGGCAGGTCGCCGATCAGCTCGCCGGCAACCTCTGCCGCTGTACGGGTTATCGCCCCATCCGCGAGGCCATGGCCGACGCCCTCGGCTGTCGGGAAGCGCGGCGCGGCGATGCGCTCTGCCAGCTCTTGAAGAAGCCGGCGACCACGCCGGATCACGTGGCCTACGAAGGCGCGGGACAGACGTTCCTGCGGCCCACGTCGATCGCGGAGCTCCTCGCCCTGCGCGCAGCGCACCCCGAGGCGGAGCTCGTGGCCGGCGCCACCGAGATCGGCGTCGACATCAACAAGAAGGGGAAGAGGTACCCGTTCTTGATCTCGACCGAAGGCGTCGAGGCGCTGCGCGCCATCACCAAGACGGACGAAGCGTTTCGCATCGGCGGCGCGGCCACGCTCACGGCGCTGGAGGAGGCGCTCGGCGGTGAGTTTCCGGAGATCGACAAGATGCTCTGGGTCTTCGCGTCGCGGCAGATCCGAAACCGCGCGACCTTGGCCGGCAACATCGTGACGGCCTCGCCGATCGGCGACATGCCGCCGGTCCTCCTCGCGCTCGATGCACAGGTGGAGCTTGGATCGACGCGCGGGACGCGGGTTTTGCCGCTCGAGTCGTTCTTCACCGGGTATCGCAAGACGGTGCTCGCCCGCGACGAGATCGTCCTCGCCGTGGTGCTCCCGCGCGGAACGCCCGCGGGCGTCACGCGGCGGCGCGAGTCGTACAAGGTCTCGAAGCGGCGCGAGCTCGACATCAGCATCGTGGCGGCGTGCTTCTCGGTGGACCGCGACGAGGCCGGCGTGGTGCAGCGCGCGCGGCTCGCGTACGGCGGCGTGGCGGCCACGCCCGTGCGCGCGCGCAAGGCCGAGCAGGCGCTCCTCGGACGGCCGTGGACACACGAAGCGATCGCGGCCGCATGCAGCGCGCTCGACGAAGAGATCAAGCCCATCAGCGATGCGCGCGGGAGCGCGGCCTACCGGCAGACGCTGGTGAAGCGGCTCCTCGAGAAGTTCTACGACGAGGCCCGGAGCGAAGCGCAGGATCGGCCGCCGACGTACACGATCGAGCCCGAGCCGCGCACCGCGGATCCGAGCAAGGCGCTCGCCCACGAGAGCGGCGCGCTGCACACCACGGGCACCGCCGTCTACGTCGACGATCAAGCGCAGCACCGGAGCATGCTGGAGATTTGGCCGGTGTGCGCGCCGCACGCGCACGCCAAGATCCTCCGGCGCGACGTCACGGAAGCGCGGGAGATGCCGGGCGTCGTCGCGGTGCTGACCGCGGAGGACGTGCCCGGGGTGAACGACGTGGGCGCGCTTCGGCGGGACGAGATCCTGCTCGCCGACACCGAGGTGATGTTCCACGGGCACATCGTGGCCGTGGTGGTGGGCGAGTCGTACGACGCGTGCCGCGCGGCCGCGGCCAAGGTGGTGGTGGAGTACGAGCCGCTGCCGGCGCTCCTCACCGCCGAGGACGCGATCGCGGCGGACAGCTATCACAACACGCCGCACGTGATCCGCCGCGGCGACGCGGCCCGCGCGCTCGAAGAGAGCCCGCATCGCCTGCGCGGGACGCTCTCCATCGGCGGCCAGGAGCACTTCTACCTGGAGACGCAGGCGGCGTGGGCCGAGCGGGGCGAGGACGGCGACGTGTTCGTGTGCTCGTCGACGCAGCACCCGTCGGAGATCCAAGCGATCGTGTCGCACGTGCTGCACATCCCGCGGAACAAGGTGGTGGTGCAGTCACCGCGCATGGGCGGCGGGTTCGGCGGCAAGGAGACGCAGGGCAACACCTGGGCGGCGCTCGCGGCGCTGGCCACGTGGAAGACGGGCCGGCCCGTGCGCGTGCAGCTCGATCGCGACGTCGACATGGCGCTCACGGGCAAGCGGCACCCGTTCCACGCCGACTTCGCCTGCGGCTTCGACGACGACGGTCGCGTGCGCGCGCTCGAGGTCAAGCTCGTGTCGAACGGCGGCTGGGCGCTCGATCTCTCGGAGTCGATCACCGACCGCGCGCTCTTCCATCTCGACAACGCGTACTACCTGCCCAACGTCGATTTCTCGGGGCGCGTGGCCAAGACCCACATCGTCTCGATGACGGCTTACCGCGGCTTCGGCGGCCCGCAGGGGATGGTCGTGATCGAAGAGATCATGGACCGCATCGCGCGTACGCTCGGCCTGTCACCGGAGACGGTCCGCGAGCGAAACCTCTATCACGGCACCGGCGAGACCAACACGACGCACTACGGGCAGCTGATCGAGGACACCCGCATCGAGAAGATGTGGCACGCCCTCAAGGACGAGGCCCGCTTCGCCGAGCGGCGCGCCGAGATCGCGCGGTGGAACGCGGAGAGCCCGCGGATCAAGCGCGGGCTCGCGATCACGCCGGTGAAGTTCGGCATCTCGTTCACGGCCTCGTTCTTGAACCAGGCGGGCGCGCTGGTGCTCGTCTATCGCGATGGGACGGCGCAGGTGAACCACGCGGGCACCGAGATGGGCCAGGGCCTCTACACGAAGATGCGCGGCATCGCGATGCGCGAGCTCGGGCTCACCGCCGAGATGGTGCGGGTCATGAAGACCTCGACCGACAAGGTGCCGAACACCTCGGCGACGGCCGCGTCGAGCGGCGCGGATCTCAACGGCGCCGCGGTGAAGGCGGCGTGTGAGACGCTGCGCGAGCGGATCGCGCCCGTCGCGGCCAAGCTGCTCGCGGAGAAGAGCGGCGCGGCCGTGGCGCCCGAGGCCGTGATCTTCGCGGAGGGACGATGCTCGGCGAACGGCGCGAGCGTACCCTTCGCCGACGTGGCCGAGAAGGCGTACCTCGCGCAAGTGAACCTCTCCGCGCAGGGCTTCTACCGCACACCGAACCTCGCCTACGATCGGCAGAAGGGGCACGGCAAGCCGTTCCACTACTTCGCGGGCGGCGCGGCCGTGACCGAGGTCGAGGTCGACGGCTACACGGGCATGAAGCGCGTGCGGCGCGTGGACATCCTCCACGACGTCGGCGACTCGCTCAACCCGGCCATCGATCGCGGGCAGATCGAAGGCGGCTACGTGCAGGGCGTGGGTTGGTTGACGGGCGAGGAGCTGCTCTGGGACGCGAAGGGCCGCCTGCTCACGCACTCGGCGAGCACGTATCAAATCCCCGCGATCAGCGACGCGCCCGGGGAGTTTCACGTGCGGCTCCTGCCGGACGCGGCGCAGCACAACACGGTGCACGGGAGCAAGGCCGTGGGCGAGCCGCCGTTCATGCTGGCGATCTCGGCGCGCGAAGCCATCCGCGATGCCATCGCGGCCTTCGGCGCGCACGGCGGCGAGGTGGCGCTGCCGGCGCCCGCGACGCACGAGGCCATCCTCTTCGCGGTCGAGCGGCGGCGTGAGGCGGCGCGTCTGGCCGAGGCTGCGGAATGATCATGCGTACCTTCGTACCGGCCGCAGCCGCGGCCTTCCTGGCGATCTCCTGTGCCGCGAGCGAGCAGACAGCCATGACGACGACCCCTCCCCCACCCGCGCAAACTGCGGCCCCCGTGGGGCCGGAAGCCATCGCCCGCGCCTTCGTCGAGGATCTCGCGGCGGGCCGCACCGCCGCCGCGGAGAAGCGCTTCAACGACAAGATGCGCGGCGCGCTCCCCGACGCGAAGCTCGCCGAAGTGTGGAGCGCCATGATCGCGGAGACGGGCCCGTTCCAGGCCATCGAGCGCGCGACCATCGAGGATGCGGGCGCGCTCCATCGCGTGCACGTGATCACGCGCTTCGCAGGGCTCCGGCAGAGCCTCGACGTCATCGTCGACGAGAAGAGCGAGATCACCGGCTTCTGGCGCGGTCCGGTGAGCGAGGACCTCGAGATCCGCGGGCGCGAGCTCGTCGAGAAGCTCTCCCGCGGCGACATCGACGGCGCCACGGCCCACTTCGACACCACGATGCGGAGCGCGCTGCCCGCGCCCAAGCTGACCGCGGTGTGGAGCGCGCTCACGACCCAGGCGGGCGCGTTCGAGGGTATCGAAGGGATCCAGGTCAGCGGCGAGCGCGGGCATTGGAATGCGCTCGTGACGTGCCGCTTCGCCAAGACGAAGCTCGTGGCCAAGGTGGTCTTCAACGTGAAGGCCGAGGTCGCCGGGCTCTTCTTCGTGCCGCCGGAGTCGGTGGCCGCGTGGCAGCCGGCTTCGTACGTGCGCGCCGATGCGTTCACCGAGCGCGCCGTGAACGTCGGCAACGCGCCCGCGCTGCCCGGCACGCTGACGTTGCCGAAGGGCGCGGGTCCGTTCCCGGTGGTGGTGCTGGTTCATGGATCGGGCCCGCAGGACGCCGACGAATCGCTGGGCGGCGCGAAGGTCTTCAAGGATCTCGCGTGGGGCCTCGGGAGCCGCGGCATCGCCACGCTGCGCTACGTGAAGCGCACGCGCCATTCGCCGGCCGGCGTGGAGACCGTGAAGCAAGAGATCCTCGACGCCGCGCGCGCGGCGGTCGAGCTCTGCCGCGGGACTGCGGAGCTCGATCCCAAGCGCGTCGTCGTCATCGGCCACAGCGAAGGCGCGGAGTGGGCGCCGAAGATCGCCGTGGAGAACCCGAGCGTGGCCGCGATCGTGATGCTCGCGGCGCCGTCGCGTCCGCTCCAGGATCTGGTGCTCGATCAATTCACGTACTTCGCCAAGCTCGCGCCGGACGACACCGAGGCGAAGAAGAAGGTCACCGAAGCACAAGCCTTCAAGAAGCGGCTCGACGATCCGGGGCTCAAGCCCGACGACGAGGTCTCCTTCCCCGGCGGCGCCGGCACGCTGAAGGGCACCTACCTCCTCTCGCTGCGCGGCTACGATCCCACGAAGGTCGCCGCCGGCCTGTCGATCCCGATCCTGCTCTTGCAAGGCGATCGCGACTACCAAGTCACGGCGCCCGATCTCGCGCGCTTCCAACACGCGCTCGGCAAGAAGCCGAACGTGACGATCAAGCAGTATCCGGCGCTCAACCACCTCTTCATCGCCGGCAAGGGCACGCCGGGCCCGAGCGAGTACCAGCTGCCCGGCCACGTCGACGAGCAGGTGATCGGCGACATCGCCACGTTCGTGGGCAAGCTCGCGAAGTAGACGCGATCGTTCAGGTTCGAACGAGCGCGTTCACGAACGCGCGTGCGCTCGCGGCGGGCGTGTACGTCGACGCCGCGCTTGCGCGGCTCGCCCCAAAGGCTCGAGCGAAGGCCCGCGGCGTCCGTCAGAACGTCGCGAGCGAGGGCAGGAACGGCCGTGTCGGTGGAAGAGACGAGCTCCTGACGCGGGCCGCCGGGGAGGCGGCCCGCACATCAGGGATCAGCAGGCCATCAGCGGATGGTGATGGCGAGCTTGTAGTTGAAGATGTCGCCCGGCGTCGAGTAATCGGGCGAGCGCTGCAACTCGAGGTAGTACTTGCCCGGCAGCAGCTTGCTCGCGCCGCTGTCGCGCGGCGTAGCGCCGGTGCCGTCGATCGCCGAGCAGAACCCGCGCCCGTCGTCGTCGTCGACGACCAGGCTCACGCCCGACGCGGTGTACAGGGTGAGGTAGGTGTCGATGCCAAACGACTCGCAGGTCTCCGACGCGTCGCCTTCGACGACCTCCGCCCGGAGCGAGCGCGGCAAGCCCGGCGGGATGGTGATCTCGTAGACGTCGACATCCGCACCAGTCTGGTGCTCGCCGTACACGAAGAAGTCCTTCCCCACCACGGGCGTCGCGGTCGAGATGGTGCCGTTCGGCTCGACCTTGGCGCCGTTGTTGGTCTCGTACTTGATCTGGAGCTGGTACGCCGCGATGGTGCCGGACGCGGACTTCTTCACCTGGATGTAGTAGTCGGCCGGCGCCAGATCGACGAGCAGCGCGGCGCAGCTCCCGATGCCGCCCGCCACGGTGTCCGGCGCGTCCGTCTTGAGCTGCGTCCCCGTCGAGCTGAGCAGGGTGAGGGCGGTCGCCGTGAGGCCGACGCAGTCGGCGCCGCTCGAGTCGAACACCTCGAAGCGAACCACGCCCTGCGTCGCCACGGTGAACTTGAAGGTGTCGAGATCACCGTTCGGCGTGATCGCGCCGGCGATCCTGGCATCCGCAGTGATGATCGGCAGCGCCGTGTCGGCCTGCGCGATGGTGCCATTGGGCTCGGCCTCGGAGAGGGTCTCGAACTGGCAGGTCGCGCTGCAGCCATCGCCGCTGGTGGTGTTGCCGTCGTCGCACTGCTCACCGGCCTGGAGGAGGCCGTTGCCGCAGACCTGCGCGAGAATGCAGTCCGTGCCGCAGCCGGGGGTGCCGTCGCACTGCTCCGAGCCCTCGGTGATGCCGTTGCCGCAAAGCGCGGTCAGGGTCGCGAGGACCGTGTAGTCGAACGGCGTGGTCGACGTGAACGGGTACGGGAAGACCTCCACGTAGTAGGTGCCCGGCGCGAGGTGCCGCATGAACGCCTGTGTCGGGAGCGTCGGGTCGAGCAGCGAGCAGCTGTTGATGCCGCCCTGGTCGTCGGCCGCGCCGAGCGCGGTGCAAGACGAGTTGTAGAGCCGCACCTCCGTGTCGATCGTGTCGCAATACCCGGGGCCGTCGGCGTCGAACGTCTGGAGCTGCAGATCGGCGTAGTTCGGGATCGTGATCGCGAACCAGTCGTGATCGGAGGTGCTCGCGGAGGTGCCGGCCAGCAGCGCGTTCGGCGGGAGGGCGACCGGCCCGTTGGCGGTGGCGCCGCAGGTGTCGTTGGGCTCGGTTTCGTGGACCTGCTCGTACTTGCAAGTCGAGCTGCAACCGTCACCGTTGACGGTGTTGCCGTCGTCGCAATTCTCCGACGCCTCGCGGATGCCGTTGCCGCAGACCGCGAGGGCGACGTCGATCTGGAGCAGGTACGGGAACGTCGGATCGCCGGCCGTGGAGCGCGACACCTCGACGTAGTAGGTCCCCGGCACGAGGTCGCCCGCCGTGATCAGGGAGCAGAAGCCGTCACCTCCGTCATCGTCTTCGCCGACGCTGTTGCCGTCCGCGTCGTAGACCGTGAGGTATGAGTCGAGGTCCAAGGACGCGCAGGTCGGCCCGCCGGAGAGCTCGAACGTCTGCGCCGTCACCATTCCAATTTTGCCCGCCGGCACGGTGACGGTGAACACGTCCAGGTCCGCGGTCGGGTTGATGGTCCCCTTGATCTTGTTGCCCGCCGAGATGGCGCTGAAGTCGTTCGCCGTCGCGAAGGTGTCGTTCGACTCGATCTCGCAGCCGGCCTCGACCTGGCACGTCGCCGAGCAGCAGTCGCCGCTCACGAGGTTGCCGTCGTCGCACTTCTCGCCGCCGGTCTTGATGCCGTCGCCGCACACCGGGCCGCAGACGCTGGGCGCGCCGCTGCACGCGTAGCCGTTCTCCGTGTGGCAGGTGGCGTCGCAGCCGTCGCCGGGCGTCGTGGCGCCGTCGTCGCAGGTCTCCGAGCCGACGGTGATGCCGTCGCCGCAGATCGACACGCAGCTGCCCGGGCCCGTGCCCGAGCAGGTCCAGCCGACCTCCGTCTTGCAGGTGGCGTCGCAGCCGTCACCCGCGGCCTTGTTGGCGTCGTCGCAGGTCTCCGTGCCCTTGAGCTTCCCGTCGCCGCAGATCGGCGCGCAGGTCGTCCCCGTGCAGGACCAGCCGTCCTCGAGCACGCAGGTCGCGTCGCAGCCATCACCCGCAGCCTTGTTGGCGTCGTCGCAGGTCTCCGCGCCGGCCACGATACCGTCGCCGCAGATCGTCGCGCAGACGGTCGGGGCCGCGCCCATGCAGGTCCAGCCGTTCTCCACCGTCGCGCAGGTCGCGTCGCAGCCGTCGCCCGCGATGGCGTTGCCGTCGTCGCAGATCTCCGCGCCGGCCACGATGCCGTCGCCGCAGGTCGTCGTGCAGCTGCCCGGGCCCACGCCCGTGCAGGTCCAGCCGTTCTCCACCGTCGTGCAGCTCGCGTCGCAGCCGTCGCCCGCGTTGGCGTTGCCGTCGTCGCAGACCTCGAGGCCGGCCTTGATGCCATCACCGCAGGTCGTCGCGCAGATGCTGGGCGCGCCGTCGCAGAGCCAGCCATCCTCGATCGTGCACGCCGTCCCCGAGCAGCCGTCGCCGTCCGTGGCGTTGCCGTCGTCGCACGTCTCCGTGCCGGCCTTGATGCCGTCGCCGCAGGTCGTGATGCACACGCTCGGCGCGCCGTCGCACGACCAACCGGGCTCCTTCGTGGAGGTGGCGGAGCAACCGTCGCCGTCCGTCGTGTTGCCGTCGTCGCACTCTTCGCTGCCGACGATCTTCCCGTCGCCGAAGACCGGCGCGCAGATGCTCGGAGCGCCGTCGCACGACCAGCCATCCTCGATGGCGCACGCTGCCGAGCAGCCGTCGGCGTCCGCCATGTTGCTGTCGTCGCAGGCCTCCGAGCCGACGATCTTCCCATCGCCGCAGCCCGGCGTGCAAACGCTCGGCTCACCGGCACAGGAGAAGCCCTGCTCGGTCTCGCAGCTCGCGGAGCAACCGTCGCCGGCTGTCGTGTTGCCGTCGTCGCACGTCTCGTCGCCCGCGGTCGTTCCATCGCCGCAGGTCGTGGTGCACACGCTCGAGGTCTCGCCCGTGCACGTGTAGCCCTTCTCGATCGTGCAGTCCTTCGCGCAGCCGTCGCCGTCGGTCGTGTTGCCGTCGTCGCACGCCTCGCCTGCGTCGACCTTGCCGTCCCCACAAGCAGGGCCCGCCCCGCCTGTGCCTGACGAGCTCGAGGACGATGATGTCGCTCCCCCGCCCCCGCCCGATCCTCCCGTCCCCGGACCGTTGCCGCCCCCGCACCCGGCCAAGACGCCGAGCGCGACGACGGACCACACACACCATGCTCGTCGAAGCATTGGGTACCTCACGTACCGGCACGACCCTACGCCATGCCGCAAAACGCCACGGATGGTACCCGTACGGCCCCTTACGGGGCAATCCTGATTACAGAGCTAGCTCACATGTCGGACACACAGATGTCACGTTTCGGGCTCGCAAGACGCACCCGTGCATCGACGCCGAGGGTCCGGCGACACGGATGCCGCACAGCTGGGCTCCGTTCGACGACGTCGCTCGCGCCCCGCAACTACGGAGCGCGAGCGAGGTGCGCGCAGCAGTCGTCGAGCCGAGGCTAGACGAAGCTTTGGTGGTAGCCGGGATCTTCCACCGCGAGCGCGGCGGGCGTGGGTGCGAGCGGGCGGAAGAGATCGAGCATCACGGCGAGCTCGTCGGTCGATCGGCTGCCGATGCTGCCTTCGTAGGCGCCGGGGTGCGGGCCGTGCGGGAGGCCGGCGGGGTGATGCGAGATGCTCCCGGGGCCGACGCCCCGGCGCGAGGTGAAGTTGCCGCGGCAATAGAAGATGATCTCGTCGCAGTCGACCGACGAGTGCGGATACGGGCACGGGATGGCTTCCGGATGGAAGTCGACCACGCGCGGAACGAAGCTGCACACGAGCGCGCCGCGCGCGGCGAACGTGCCGTGCCACGTGGGCGGCAGATGCACGAGGCCCGCGCGCGGCTGGAAGTTGAGGATGGGGAACGCCCACGGATACACGGCCCCGTCCCAGCCCACCACGTCGAGCGGCGGCGTGTCGTAGGTGAGCCCGTGGAACGCGCCGCCGCGCTTCACCACGAGCGATCGCAGGCCCTCGTCGCGCGGGCCGATGAAGTCCGGGTGGCGGAAGTCGCGGTGCGAGTAGGGCGCATCCATGCGGAGCTGACCGACCTCGTTGCGCCACTGCCGCGGCAGGTGCACGCCCCCGATGCACTCGAGCGAGAGCCAGAACTGCGGGCTCCCGACCTCGGGGAGGAAGCGGTGGATGAGCCCCCGCGGCACGAAGACGTAGTCGCCCGGCTCGTAGCGGACGTCGCCGAGCATCGTGCGGAGGAGGCCTTTGCCCTCGTGCACGTAGTAGAGATCGTCGGCGTCGCCGTTCGAGAAGTAGACGGGATCGGGCGCCGTCGGCTGGACGATCGAGACGACCACGTCGTCGTTGAAGAGCAGCGGGACGCGCGCATCGATGGGCGCTCCGCCCTCGGTCTTCACCGCCCCCGATCGATAGTGCCGCTTGGCCAGGCGCCGCGGCATCGGATCGGAGGGCACCGCCCAGCCGTGCGTCGTCTGCTCGACGTGTTGCGCGTGCGGGCGGTGCTGGTGGTAGAGGATGGTGTACGGGCCATCGAACCCGTCGCGGGTCAAGCACTCCTCGTGATAGAGGCGGCCTTCCGCGTCGCGGTGCGCGATGTGGTGCTTGCGAGGCACCGACCCCATCACGAGGCGCTCGATCATCCGACCTTCCCCATCCGGCGCTGCTCGCGCTCGATGCTCTCGAAGAGCGAGCGGAAGTTGCCCGCGCCGAAGCCCTTGTCGCCCTTGCGCTGGAGGATCTCGAAGAAGAACGGGCCCGCCTCCGGATCCTTGTGCAGGCCGGCCGACTCCTTGAGGAAGATCTGGAGCAGGTAGCTCCGCGTCGCGTTGCCGTCGACGAGGATCTCGAGATCGCGCAGGACCTTGGGGTCCTCGTCGATCGAGCCGACGCCGATGCGATCGAGGTGCTCGGGGAGCATGTCGTAGTAGGCGCCGGGCGTGGGCATGAACTCCACGCCGCGCGCGCGCAGGCCGCGCACCGTCGAGAGGATGTCGGTGGTGGTGATGGCCGCGTGCTGCACGCCGTCGCCCCGGTGATCCTCGGAGAAGATGTTGATCTGCGACTCCTTGAAGAACGGGCGCCAGGGCTCGTTGTTGGCGAACTTCACGCCGCTCGACGGGTCCCACATGACGATCGACTTGAGGCCCGAGCCGTGGTGGTCCTTGGCCTGCGACACGTCGCGCGTGTGGAACTTGACGTCCCAGTACTTCTCGAAGCCGAGCACGTGCTCCATCCAGAGCAGGGCGGGCGCCATGGTCTGGAAGTTCGCCGTGATGTGATCGACGGCGCCGAAGCCGAAGCGGTTCTTGCCGCCCTTCGGCTCGTCGAAGGCCACGTAGCCGGGGAAGAGCGCGCGGTAGCCCTTGCGCTCCACGAAGCGGAACGTGGTGTCGCCGAAGGCGGTGGTGATCGAGAACATGGCGAGCGTGCCGCCGTCGTCCTGGAAGCGCTGCACGTCGGTGATGGGCGTGCCGCCGCGCTCCTCGATGAGCGCGAAGGTGCGCGCCGCGTCCTCGACCTCGAAGGTCAGCGTGCCGACGCCCTCCGGGTGCTTGCGGAGGAAGCGCGAGGCGCGGCCGCCCTCGCCGATGGGCTGGATGAGGACGATGGTGCAGTCACCGGCGCGCACCACGGCGGCGCGCTGCCGGCCGTCTTTGTCGATCTCCGGGCTCGACGCGCCGATCTCCGCGAAGTCGAGCTTCTCGGTGAGGAAGCGCTTGGTGCGCTCGAGATCGTGCACGTAGTAGCTGAGGGCCTCGATGCGCTTGATTCCGATGGGGGATGCCTTGCTCATGATGCTCCGACGACGGTTTGCGAGATGGCGCCGAAGATCGAATGGCCGCGCTCGTCCAGCATCTCGATGGAGATGGTGTCGCCCGGCTTCATGAAGGGCGTGATGGGCGCGCCCGTCTCGATGGTCTCGATCATCCGGCGTTCGGCGAGGCACGAGATCCCTCGGGCGCGGTCGGCGTTGGACACCGTGCCGCTGCCCAGGATCGTGCCGGCGGTGAATGCTCTGGTCTTGGTGATGTGCTCGATGAGATCGAAGAAGGAGAAATGCATCTCCGGCCCCGCCTCCGGATCGCCCGCGAGCGCGCCGTTGTGCACGCTGCGGAGACGCAGGTGCACGCGACCGTCGTGGTAGGCCGCGCCGAGCTCGTCCGGGGTGACGGCGACCGGCGAGAACGCGGTGGCCGGCTTGCCCTGGAAGAAGCCGAAGCCCTTGGCCAGCTCGTTCGGGATGAGGTTGCGGAGGGTCACGTCGTTGCAGAGAAGGAAGAGCCGGACGTGCTCTTTGGCCTTCTCGGCCTTGGTGCCGAGCGGCGTGTCCCCGAGGATGGCACACACCTCTGACTCGAAATCGAGGCCCCACGCGACATCGGGGAGGACGAGATCGTCGGTGGGCCCGAGGAGCACGCCGGAGCCGCCCTGGTACACGAGAGGATCGGTGCGCAGCGTGGGCGGGGGCTCCGCGCCGCGGGCCTTGCGCACGAGGATGACGTGGTTGAGGAACGCCGATCCGTCGACCCACTCGTACGCGCGCGGCAGCGGCGCCGACATCGCGCGCGGATCGAACGGCTCGCCGGTGATCGCGCCCGCTTCGAGCCTTTCGGCGAGCGCGCGCAAAGCGGGCTCCGCGCGCGCCCAATCGTCGAGCGCAGCCTGGAGGGTGGGCGTGATCGCGGCAGCGCGCACAAAGCGGGAGAGATCGCGGGAGACCACGACGAGCGCGCCGTCACGGGTGCCATCGCGGAGAGTACCGAGCTTCATCGGCGGGGCACTCTAGGCGAGACGCTGGGGATTTCCAGGGTGGAGACGGGGTTTCGCCCAGCGAGCGCTCTCATGCGGAGCGCTCGGCCGGGCTCGAGATGAAGACGAGCGCGCCATCCACGTCGGCGAGCGCGCCCATGACGAGGTGCGTCGAGCCTCGATCATGCGGCGATTGTCGATCCATTCCAGCGTCGTCGCGGCGAGAGCCGCGCGCACGGTGGGTCGAATCGGTCCACCGACGGCACACCGCGTCGCGAAGCGATCCTCCACCGCGAGGATTCTCGCGGCGCCCATCGGCATGTCGCGCCGCGCGCGATCCCAACCGCGAGGATTCTGACGGCCGCACCGTCAGCGGAGCATCGGTCCGCGCGCACACCGCCCGATCTCACGACGCGAACGCCGAGGCACATGGGTTGCCGGTCGAGCTCGACCATGATGCGTGTGCACCCGTTCGTCGGCGCCTTCCTCGCCGTCGCGTTCCTTCACGCTTGCTCCAATGTCGACACGAGCCCGTCCTCGACGAGCACCGGCACATCCTCGTCCTCGGGCGGCCCCGAGACATGCGCCTCGGACGTGGATCCGCCGCCTGCGAGCACGGATTTCTGCGCACGCATCGCCGCCGGGCCGAGCGGCGCACGCACGGTGGCGGTCGACCTCTCGGCGGCTCATGCGGGCGTGCGCTTCTTCTCGCCGATCGCGAGCTACGCCGACGCCGATCAAGCCTTGGCCTCCGCTCTCGAAGCCGAGGACGCGCTCGAAAAGCCCGATCTCGCAGCCTATGCCGCGGCGCTCCCCGGCGTCGCCTGCGCCTTACCGGCCGCGACCACGAGCACGCTGCCGGCGGCGAGCGTGGAGCTCGTCGGCGCCGTGGCCGTGGTTCATCCGGGTCAAGGCGAGGTGACGATCCCCGAAGGCGCGCAGGCGGTGGCCGTCGATCTGCGCAGGCTACCGGCCGTCGACGGCCTCGCCGGCGCGCTCGACGCTGCCGTTGCGAAAGCGATCACGGGATCCGTGAGCCGAGGGAAGCGGCGGGTGCGCAGGCACGTAGGGCTGCGCGACGAGGTCTTCAGCGCCGACAACGTCTACGGCAACGAGCCGCACCTCATCAATGAGCCGCCGCTCGAAGGGACAGGCGCGGTGGATCGACCGATCGCGTTGCTCACGGACGCCGTGATGGCGCCGGACGCCGCGGCCTTCGCGGGATCGCTGCGCCTCGCGGGGCGCGCGTTCATCCTCGGCGAAGACGTGCGCGCCGACGTGGCCGAGGCCCGCTGGCAGGGCGTAGGCCAGGCCGGCGTCGCGTATCGCTGGAGCGAGATCGCGATCAGCTCGGCGAAGCGCTGGCCCGACACGATCCCCGCGGACGTTCGCAGCACGCACCCCGAGTGCCTGCTCGATCGCCTGGTCGACATGGGCGTGCCGCCGGCGCTCACCGGCGGCGCGATCACGCGCGCGTCCATCGAGCCGCTCGACGGCTACCAGCAGCTTCAAGCGGCCGTGGCCACGCTCGGCACGGCCCGCGCGGCGCTCGTCATCGCGCACGGCGCGGCGCGCACGTTCTTTCCGTACTTCGCCACCGTCGGCGACACGATCGACGATCGCCTCGTCGAGACGCTCGCGGACCTCGGGAGCGAGCCGCCCGCCGACGGCAAGGCTGCCTTCCATGCGCTCGGCCGCTTCGGCAACGCGCTCCACGACGGCCACAATTTCGTGACGGACTACACTGCCACGTCGGCCGGCTCGTTCCCGGTCTTCATCGAGGACATCGACGGCGAGCCCGTCGTGCGCCGCTCGCTCGCGGTGGGCGTGAGCCCCGGCGACACCATCACGTCCATCGGCGGCGTCCCCGCGGCCACGTGGTACGAGACCGAGCTCGCGCGCACCTCGGCGGCCACCGACGGCTATCGCTTCAACATCGCCACGCGGCGCTACCTCTCGCTCGAAGGGCCTACGGCCTTCGGCCTCAGGCACGCGGACGGCACCGAGGAGACCATCGACTTCCAGCCGCAATCCCAGGCCGACGCGAACGCGATCGGCTTCGCGCCCAGCCTGCGCAAGGCGGGCCCCCTCGCCGATCTCGGCGCGCCCAGCCTCTACTACATCAACCTGACCGGCGAGGTGCTGAGCAGCGTCGCGCAATTCGATGCGGCGCTGGGCGAAGCGGCGACGGCGACGGGCCTCGTGCTCGACATGCGCGGCTACCCCGGCGTCGATCACTACGCCGTCGCGCAGCGCCTGATCCAGAAGAGCTTCTCGTCCCCGGTGTTCCGCACGCCGGTGCTCGACGGGCCTGATCTGCGCTCCGTCGACGAGGGGTCCTACACGCTCACGCCGCTCGCGACGCCCTCGTTCGCGGGGCCGATCGTGCTGCTCGTCGGGCACGTCACCGTGTCGGCGGCGGAGAACTTCTCCATCATGCTGGTCGACGCGAAGCGCGTGAAGGTCATGGGCCGCCGCAGCGCCGCGACGAACGGCAACATCACCGGCGTGCAGCTCCCGGGCGCGCTCTCCTTCAGCTTCACAGGCATGGAGGTGCGCCACGCCGACGCGGAGAAGAGCGTATTCCACGGCGTCGGCATCGTGCCCGACACCGAGACGAAGCTGACGGCGGCCGCCTTCGCCGCGGGTCAGGATCCGGAGCTCGACGAAGCCATCGCCTGGCTTTCGCAGCAGCCATGAGCACGCGGCCCGCCGGCGTACGATTCGAACGAATCGACGCGGGCGGGCCGAGCCGTCGTCAGACGACGAGGCGCTTCAGTGCCAGGCGGCGGCCGTCTGCACGGGCTGGCCCGTGCGATCGTGCGTGTCGAGCAGGTTCTGCGACATGACCTGGCAGTCGACGCACGACGGGAACGTCGAGCGATGCTGGCAGCGCAGGAGCGTCGCCGTCGGCGGCGCCGAGGAGAACTCGTGCTCGTCGAGGTGCCGCCCGCAGGCGATGCAGTGGATGTGCTGGTGCTGGTGCGGCGTGTTCGGCCGCGGGCCCTTGAGCGCCTTGCGCTCGCGCTTGGTGAGCTGCTTTTCCCGCTTCACGCGGCGCACCGTAGCGCAAGCTCGGCCGTCGACCAAGGGCCCGCGCGATCCGCCGCGGGCCGCCGCTCGCACACGAGCCGCGGCGCCGCGTCGATTCGTGGCTCAGGGAACGTACTTCCGCAGCCAGGCGACCTCGGTTTGCTCGGTGGCGTAGCCCGCCGCGTAGACGTAGCCATTCGCGTCGACGGCCACACCGTTGGCGTAGTCGTCGCCGTTGCCGGAGCCGTTGTACACATCACTCCAGACGATGGCGCCGGCAGGCGTGTACTTCGCCGTCCAGGTGTTGGCGGTGGCGTTTGCCGTCTCCTCGGATCCACCCACGTAGATGTTCCCTGCCGCGTCGCAGGCGACGCCCGCCGCGAGGTCGATTTGGCCGGCCGCGCCCGCGTGGCGCTGCGTCCAGAGGAGGTTGCCGTTCGCGTCGTACTTGCGGATCGAAGCGTCGAACTGGCCGTTCACCGGCTCCGCGCCCACCACCACCACGTTGTTCGAGGCGTCGGCCGTGACGCCGAACGCGAAGTCGTTCCCGTGGGCGGCGTCGTCGTAGGTCTTGGTCCAGAGGATGGTGTTGCTGGAGCCGCCGTCCTGGTACTTGCGGATCCACATGTCCGTGCCGCCGGCCGAGGTCACGGTGTAACCGGCCGCAATCACCCTCCCCGCCGCGTCGACGGTGATGGCGCTGCCTTCATCGTCATTGGCGGTGTCGAGCACGTCGTTCCAGAGGATGGATCCGTTCGTCCCCGACAGCTTGGCGACGAGGATGTCGAAGTCGCCGCTGGCGCCGTCGTACCCGATCGTCGTCGTGATGAACACGTCGCCCGCCGCGTTGGTCGCGACGCCGTAGCCGATGTCGTCCTCGTCGTAGACCGAGAGGGTGTCGTATCCGACGTACGTCTTGGTCCAGAGAGGATTGCCGTTCGGATCGTACTTGCGAATCCAGATGTTCTTGTTGTCGATGTCGTAACCGGGCGACGTCTCGTAGCCGACCGCGATGATGTTGCCCTGCGCGTCGGTCGTGACGCCGTAGGCCGCGTCATCGCCGTTCGAGCCGCCGTTGTAGGTCTGGACCCAGAGCTGGTTGCCATTCGCGTCGTACTTGGCGACGACCGCGTCCGACGACTGCCCCACGAACCGAACGCCGGCCACGATCACGTTGCCCGAAGGATCGGTCTTCACCCCGAGCCAGCTGTCGCCCGTGCCGTTCGACCCGTTGTAGGTCTGCGTCCACACCGGCGTGCCCGGCAGCTTGCAGTCGCTGCACGCATCGCCGACCACCGTGTTTCCGTCGTCGCACGCCTCCCCTGCCTCGACGATCCCGTTGCCACACACGCCCACGCTGCCGCTGCTGCTCGAAGCGCTGGAGCTGCTGCTGCTCGAAGCGCTCGACGAGCTGCTCGAAGAGCTGGCGCTGCTGCTGCTCGAGGCGCTGGAGGAGCTGCTGCTCGAAGCGCTGGAGCTGCTGCTCGACGAGCTGCTGCTCGATGCGCTGGAGCTGCTGCTGCTCGACGAGCTGCTGCTCGATGCGCTCGACGAGCTGCTCGATGCGCTCGACGAGCTGCTGCTCGAAGCGCTGCTGGCGCTGCTCGCGCTGCTCGACGAGGTCGAGCTCGTGGTGTCGGAGCCACCGCCGCCGGCGCCTCCGATGCCCGGGTCCGTGGCGCCGGTGGCGCACGCGGCGCACAGCCATGCGGTCAGCGATGCACAAAGGCCGAGTCGGAAGGGACGAAAGCTCATGGGCATCATTTTACAGAAGCACCGCTCCGCCCGTCACGTGTCGCGGGCCGAAAGCGCTGCGAAATCATCGGCGTGAGCGCGTTCGCCTCGGCGCGCGGGCGTTGGGGGAGGTTCGACCTTGTGGCGCCATGCCGCGGTCTTTAGCGTGACCACACCGCGATGGCCGACTGCGACGCCCCCGAGACCCGCGATCTCTACCGCGCGATGCGCGAGAAGCGCCCCGTCTTCTTCGACCCGCGCTACCGGAGCTTCTGCGTCTTCCGCTACGACGACGTGCGGACCGTCCTCACGGATTGGGAGCGCTTCTCCGCGGACTACGGCGCCATGGCGCCTGGGTCGGCGCTGGATCGCATCCATCAAGGCAGCATGAACGCGTCCGATCCGCCGCGGCACCAGCGCCTCCGCGGGCTGGTGTCGCGGGCCTTCACGCCCAAATCGATCGCCGAGATGGCCCCCGAGATCGCGCGCACCACGCACGCGCTCCTCGACGAGCTCGCGCCCCGCGGCGCCTGCGAGCTGATGGAGGACTTCGCGGGCGTCCTGCCGCTCCTCATCATCGCCGACATCCTCGGGATCCCGCGCGCCGATCACGCCCACTTCCGCCGCCTCACGTTGGAGCTGCTCGAGACCTTCGACACCATCGTCAGCGGCGCGCCCACCAGCAACGCCGCGCAGGAGGCGATGGAGGCCTACTTCTCCCGCATCATCGAAGAGCGCCGAGTCGATCCTCGGGACGACCTCACCTCCCGCCTCATCGCGGCGGAGCTCGACGGCGAGCGGCTCGACGATCGCGAGATCCTCACCTTCATGAAGCTGCTCCTCGTCGCGGGGAACTCGACTACATCGCGCCTCGTCGGCAACGCGGTGGTCACGCTGCTGGAGCATCCAGGCGAGCTCGAACGTCTCCGTGCGGATCCGAAGCTCGTGCCCTCGGCGGTGGAGGAAGTGCTGCGCTTCCGGCCGCCGATCAACACCTGGTTCCGCATCGCCGCCAAGGACGTGACGCTCGGTGGGGAGGCGATCGCGGCGCGGCAGCAAGTGGTCGCCTTCATCGGATCGGCGAACCGCGACGAGGCCTACTTCACGGATCCGGATCGCTTCGACATCACCCGCAGCCCGAACCCGCACATCGCCCTCAGCAGCGGGATCCACTTCTGCCTGGGCGCATCGCTGGCGCGGTTGGAGGCACAGATCGCGCTCCAGGCGATCCTCGAACGGCTCCCCGATCTGGCGCTCGCCGGGAGCGAGCCGCTCGAGGTCACGAAGGGCCTCCAGTCGAACGGGTTCGTGCGGTTGCCCGTGCGCTATCGCGCGGCCTGACGATCTCGCGCGGCGATCGAGCGCGCCGATGCCGGCTCGGGTTCCGACGTCATCGTCGCGCCCGCGCGCCGGCCAGCAACGGCCGCAGCCGCTCGTGTTGCACCGGCTTGACCAGGTGGGCGTCGAAGCCCGCCTCACGCGAGCGGCGCTGATCCTCGCTTTGCCCGTAGCCCGTCACCGCGATCAGGTTCACGCGCACGAGCGCCGGCAGCTCGCGGAGGCGGCGCGCCAGCTCGTAGCCGTCCATCACCGGGAGCCCGATGTCGAGCAAGGCCACGTCGGGCTGGAACGCAGGCGCGATTCGGAGCGCGGCCGGACCGTCGTGGGCGACGCGCGTCACGTGGCCCTCCGCGTTCAACGAGTCGGCGAGGAGCGCCGCGGCGTCGGCGTTGTCGTCGACGATCAGCACGCGCAGCCCCGTGGGGGCAGGCGCCGCTGGAGCTTCCACGCCTGCAGGCGCCGGAGCGATGCCCTGCGCCTCCGCCGGGAGGTGGATGATGAGCTCGCTGCCGCGTCCTCGGCCCTCGCTGTGCGCGCGCACGCGGCCTCCATGGAGGGTGACGAGGCTCCGCACGATCGAGAGGCCGAGGCCCAAGCCTCCCTGGGATCGATCGAGCGCTTGTCGCTCCTGCATGAAGAGATCGAAGATCCGCGGGAGCATCTCGGGCTCGATGCCGATGCCGTCGTCGCGCACGCGGAGGACGATCTCGCTCCCCTGCCGCGCGGCCTCGACATCGATCCGCCCCCCGGTCTTGGTGTACTTCGCTGCGTTGGTGAGCACGTTGGAGACGACCTGCCCGAGGCGCGTCGGATCGGCGTCGACCACGAGGCCGCGCGACGGCACGGACACCGTGAGGTGGTGACGGCGCTGCTCGAGGAGAGGGCTCGCCATCTCGATGGCCTTGGCGACGATCTCGCCTACCTCGATCCGCTGCTTCTTCAGCTCGACCTTGCCCTGCGCGATACGGGAGACGTCGAGCAGATCCTCGACGAGGCGCGTGAGGTGCTCCACCTGGCGCTCGATCACGCCGCGCTCCTTCTCGGCCACGCCGGCGTGGCGGAGGCGCATCAGGTAGAGCGCGGTGGTGATGGGCGCGAGGGGGTTTCTGAGCTCGTGACCGAGCATGGCCAGGAACTCGTCCTTGGCCCGGTTCGCCCCCTCCGCGTCGCGCCGCGCCTGCTGCTCGCGCGCGAGGAGCTGCTCGCGCTCCTGCGTCGCGTCCTCGAGCCGCCGCCGCGCGCGCACGTGCTCGGTCACGTCGGCGGTGGTGACCATGATCCGCTCCACCGTGCCGCCCTCGTCGCGCACGGGGTGCGCGTGGAAGCTCCAGTAGGACTCCTCGGGCGCGCCGCGCCCTCGATCGATGTCGGCGCGGTACTCGGCGACAGCGAACGTCTCCCCCGTGGCGCGGACGTGATCGAAGAGCGAGAGCGCGTGCGTGCCCGCGAGCTCGGGGAACGCGTCGCGCATCCGCAGGCCCACGAGCGCCCGCCCGCCCATGAGGGTCTCGTAGCGCGGGTTCACCATCTCGATGACGTGCTCGGGGCCGCGGACGACGACGAAGCCGACGTGCGCGTGCTGGAACAGCGCGTAGAGCTGCTCGCGCTGTTGCTCCGTCGCCCGCTGCAGGGCCGCGATCTGGAGGTGGGTGGCGACGCGCGCGACGAGCTCGCGCGACGAGAACGGCTTGACCAAGTAGTCGTCGGCGCCGGCCAGGAGGCCTTCCACGCGCGACTCCTCGCCGGATCGCGCGGAGAGCATGATCACCGGGACGCGCTGCGTGACCGGATCCGCGCGGAGCTCGCGGAGCAGGCCGAAGCCGTCGAGGGCCGGCATCATCACGTCGGTGACGACGAGATCCGGCGGGGCCCGCCGCGCGGCCGCGAGCGCGAGCGCGCCGTCGGCGACGACCTCGACGGCCCAACGCCCTTCGAGCAGGCGCCGCACGTAGTCGCGCATGTCGGCGTTGTCGTCGGCGACGAGGATGCGCTTGCGCGGAGCCGCGTCGTTCTCGGCGCGTTGCGGTGCGATGGGCAAAGGCCGTGCTTCGGCGCCGGCGCTCGCTCCCGGAAGCCAGCGCAGCGCTTCCTCCACGAAGGGCGCGGCGCCCAACGCGGTCGAGGCCGGCGCCGCGCGCGCGCCGACGTGCTCCGAAGGCACGGGAGGCAAGCGCGCGCCCCCGCGTGGGAGGGTGATCGTGAACGTGGTCCCCTCGCCGAGCCGGCTCGTCGCCCGAGCGGCGCCGCCGTGCAGGCGCACCAGCTCGTGCACCAGCGCGAGGCCGATGCCCGTGCCCTCGTGCGTCCGCGCGCGCGCCCCCTTCACGCGGTGGAAGCGATCGAAGAGGCGCGGCAGGTCGTCCTCGGAGATGCCGATGCCCGTGTCGCGCACCACGAGCTCCACGTGCGCGCCGCGATCGACGAGCGCGACGCCGATCGCGCCCTCGAGCGTGAACTTGAGCGCGTTCGAGAGCAGGTTCAGCACGATCTTCTCCCACATGTCCCGATCGACGGAGACCGGCGCCGAGAGCGGCGGGCAGTCGACCTCGAACGCGATGCCGGCCCGCTCGATCGCGGAGCGGAACGCGCTCGCGAGATCGACGGTGAGCGCGGCGAGATTGGTGGGCTCGCACGACGCCTGCGCCCGCCCGGCCTCGATGCGCGAGAACTCGAGGAGCGAGTTCACGAGCTTGAGGAGGCGGAGGGCGTTGCGATGGACGGACGCGAGCTCCTCGCCGGCGAGCGCGCGAGACGGCGCGACGGCGGATCCCGCGAGGGGAGCGGCGGCCAGCGCGTCCTCGATCGGCCCGAGGATCAGCGTCAGCGGCGTGCGCAGCTCGTGGCTCACGTTGCTGAAGAAGGTGGTCTTGGCGCGATCGAGCTCCGCGAGCGCGGCGGCCCGCCGGCGCTCCTCCTCGTGGGCGCGCGCGTTGGCCAGGCCCGACGCGATCTGGCCCGCGAGCAGATCGAGGAAGCCGCGGTACGCGGCGTCGAGCGGCCGGTATGGGTTGATGGCCGCGACCAGGAAGCCCGCGGGCCGCTCCTGCCCCTGGTGCGCGAGGGGGATGACGACCGCTCGTCGCGGAGGCTGGTTCCACGTGCCGGTGGGGAGCGACGCGAACCGATCGGCGAGATCGTCGATGGTCACCGGCGCGCCGCGCGCGAGGATCGCCTCCACCGGCCAGGGCGTGCCGCGCGCGGCGAGATCGAGGTGCGCCGGCGCGGCCTCCTCGCCGGCCTCGATGCCGATCGCCGAGGCGAGCCGGGCTTGCTTCCCCTCCGCGTCGAAGAGGTACGTGAGCACGAACGGGAGATCACGCGGCTCGGCCGCCACCTTCTCGCGGAGGACGGCGAAGACCTCCTCCTCGGTGTGCGTCGTGGAGAGCCCCGACGCGAGCTCGTGCAAGAGCGCGAGGCGCCGCGCGCCGATGATGCGCTCGGTGTCCTCGGCGACGACGCAGAGCATGCCGCCGACGCCGCCGTGATCGTCCGGCACCGGGCTGAACGAGAACGTGTGGTACGTCTCCTCGACGTAGCCGCTCCGCTCGAGGAGCAGCAATAACCCTTCGTCCCACGTCGCCACGCCGGTGCGCATCACCGCTTCGGCGCGCGGGCCGGCATCGGGCCAGACCTCGGCCCACACCTCGTGCGCGGGCGCGCCGAGCGCCCACGCGTCCTTGATGCCGAGCGTGGGCCGGTACGCGTCGTTGCAGAAGAACGTGAGCTCGTGGCCCCAGCCCATCCACATCGCGTAGCGCGAGGTGAGCATCATGCGGACGGCGATCCGGAGGCTCTGCGGCCACGATGCGATGGGCCCGATCGCCGTCGCCGACCAATCGAGCGTGCGGATGCGCTCGCCCATCTCGCCGCCGCCGATGAGAAAGTCCCCCGTGCGCGGACGGCGTTCGCTCCTGTCGTCGACCTCGGACGAAGACGCCGCCTCATGCTGGGCAGATCGCTCGGGCAATGCACGGCCGGAGGTCGTCATCGGCCGGACGATGCTGAGAGAAGGCCACACCCCTCGCCATCGGGTGAACCCTGAAGTTCGTACCAGCAATGCTCAGGAGCGCACCCCGGCTCGCTCGTGCGCTCGAAAGCAGCCTCGACGGCTTTGCACCGACGAGCGGACGCTCGCAGAAGCCGTCAGCCGGGCCTCGACCCCGGCGCCGCCGGGATCACGAAGCGTGGCAGCGTGCGCAACAGGCCCATGACGTCGGCGGGCGTGTTGAGGTCGATGAGCACCGTCGTGTCGCTCACCTCGACGTCCCCGACCGCGTCGCCGAGCGCGCGCAGGTGATCGCGGAGCGGCGGCGGATCCGGCGCGGCGTAGCGCTCGAGGGCCGCGCGGCGCAGCGCCACCGGGTGCCCGGCGCGGCCCTTGTAGACGGGACGCGCCGCGAGGAGCGCCGGGTTCGCTTCGAGCTGGGCGAGGAGCTTTTGGACCGTCTCCGCCTTCGCCGGCGGCGTGTCGACCGGGGTCACGATCACGATCTCCGCGTCGAGCAGGCGCGGCACCGCGAACGCGAGCGAGCCGGCCGGGCCTTGCTCGTCGGGCGCGTCGGAGGCCAGCAAATCGAGGCCCGGACGCACGTGGCCGAGGAGCGGCTTCATCATCGCCTTGCGGGTGACGACGAGCACGCGCGCGCACTCGGCGACGAGGCGCGCCTCGGCGTGGGCGACGGCGATGGGGATCTCCTTGCCCTTGGCCGAGGGCCAGGCGAGGAGTGCCTTGGGGCCGCCGAGGCGCTTGCCGGTGCCGGCGGCGAGGACGATCGCAGCGATCGACTTCACGTCTCCGTCCTTCCCTCGAATGTGCTCGGGGCGCCAGCGTCCTCGCGGGCGCGAGCCTCGACGCCGCGGCCGCGAGACGCCCGCCAGGCGACGAGCTCGGCCGCGATGGCCACCCCAATCTCGGCCGGCGCGCGCGCGCCGATGTCGACCCCGACCGGCATGCGCACCCGCGCGATGTCGGCCGCGGAGAACCCCTTCGCTTCGAGGCGATCGCGCGTACGCACCGCCTTGGCGCGGCTGCCGACGCCGCCGACGAAGCCGAACCCGCGCCCGAGCGCCCACTCGATGACCACCTGATCGAGCGCGTGATCGTGCGTCATGACGAGCGCCGCGGCCCGGCCGAGATCGGCGGGGAACGCGTGGAGCGTCTCGGGATCGTCGTGATCGCCGTGGACCAAGCGCACGCCTTCGGCGAGGCCGGTGGGCGCAGCCGGCACCGGCGGGAGGCGCGCCGGATCGGCGGCCGCCTCGCGCGCGTCGACGAGCGTGACCCGAAAGACGAGCGAGGCGAGCAGCGGCGCCGTGAAGACACCGACGTGCCCGGCGCCGACGACGAGCACGTGCAGCGGCGGCTCGATCGGCTCGATGAGAATGTCGGCCGATCCGCCGCAGCACATGCCGAGCGACGCGCCGAGCCGGAAGGTCTCGAGGCGCGGGCGCGCGTCGCGATCGACGAGCGCCGCCTGCATCCGTTCGAGGACGACCCGCTCCACCGCGCCGCCGCCGACGGTGCCAATCGCCGTGCGGGCATCGAGGAGGACGAGCTTCTGCCCCGGCGTGGAGGGCGCCGATCCCCGCCGATCGACCACCGAAGCGAGGACCACGCGCGCGCCGCGATCGAGCGCCTCGAGCACCGCACGAAGGACCTCGTGCGGCGGCGCAGTCCGAGGCAGGAGCGGCGCGGCGGCGGACATGGCGGCTGAAGTTAGCAGAGAAAAGCCCCGGGCAACCGAAGCGTGCAGCGAGGCCACGGCGCAGGTGCCCCATGAAAGGTGCGCGGCGCGACGAGACGCGCGGCGCACGAGGAGGAACGGCCCCTCACGATCGCGAGGATCACCGCGCGACGCACGACAAATGGTGCGTGCGTCGGGGGCCGCATGGTACGAGCGTCTCGCCGATGGCGAAGAAGCGAGCCACCGATTTCGACGTGCGCGCGGCGATGCACGATCCCGGCTTCACGCCGCGGGTCGGCGACGCGGGCGAGCTGCTCGATGCGTTGACCGAAGGCGATGATGACGCGCGCGCGGCCGAGCGAGCCCTGCTGCGGCTCGGCGCGGCGGCGGTGGCCCCAGCCGTCGCGCGGGCCCAGGTGGAGGCCGCCGCTCAGCGCGCAGCCGCGCTGCGGCTGCTCGGCCGCCTCGCGGTGGAGGTGAACGATCCCGCGGCCACGGCGGCGCTCCTCGCCGGCCTCGGCGACGGTGATCCGCGCGTGCGTCGCGCAGCGGGGAGCGCGCTCGGTCGCGTGCGGCCCGCGGGCGCCGCGGGCGCGCTGGCCGCGGCGCTGGCGCGCGAGCCCGACGCGAGCGCCCGGCGCGCGCTGGTCGAAGCGCTCGGCAAGGTGGGCGGCGACGAAGCGCTGGCGGCCCTCGGCGGCGAAGCCGGCGCGGAGACGGAGCGCGAGCGCGGCCGCGCCAAGCTGATGGCGACCCGCTCGCTGGCGCGCGAGACGCCGTCGGCGATCGCGGCCGATCGCACGGCGGAGGGGTCGCTCCTCGTGGCCCTGCGCTGCCGCTCGGGCCTGCAATCGATCCTGCAAAACGAGCTGCCCGCGGCCTTCGGCGCGCGCATCGTGCACGACGAGCCGGGTGGCCTGCGCGTGGAGGGCGTCCTGCGCGGAGCGCCGATCTCGCTCTTCCAAGCGCGCACGTTCCTCTCGCTCGGGTTCCCGCTTCCGGCCGCGCGCGTGGACGGCGATCCCACCGAGGCCATCGTCGCGTCGCTGGTGTCGGCGCCGGCGCAGGCCATCCTGCGGCGCTTCACCGAAGGGCCGCTGCGCTTCCGTCTCTCGTTTCGCGGCGGCGGCAAGCGGCGCGCGGCGGTGTGGCGCGTGGCCGCGGAGGTGGCGGCCCGCGCGCCCGATCTCGTCAACGACCCGACGTCGAGCCCCTGGGAAGCCCAGGTCTTCGAGGCCCCGGCTGGGTGCGCGTCGAGCTCCTGCCGGCCATCGTCGATCCGCGCTTCACCTACCGCGCGGGCGACGTGCCGGCCGCGTCGCATCCGACCATCGCCGCCGCGCTGGCGCGCGCAGGCGGCGTGCGCCCCGACGACGTGGTGTGGGATCCCTTCATGGGCTCCGGCACCGAGCTGTGCGAGCGCGCGCTGGCCGGCCCCTACCGCGCCTTGATCGGCTCGGACGTGGATCCGCGCGCGCTCGCCGTGGCCGAGAAGAACCTCGACGCCGCCGGCATCCGCGGCGCGACCTTGCTGGTGGGCGACGCGACGAGCTTCCGGCCTCCCGGCCCTCCGCCGACGCTGGTGATCAGCAACCCGCCCCTGGGCCGCCGCGTGCAGCGCGGCGCCGGCCTCGGCGGCCTCCTCGATCGCTTCGTGGAGAACGCCGCCGCCCTCCTCGTGAGGGGCGGTCGCCTCGTCTGGATCTCCCCCTTCCCCCGCCGCACCCGCGACGTCGCCGCCTCCCGCGGCCTCACGCTCGCCGAAGCCTACGAAGTCGACATGGGCGGCTTCGCCGCCGAGATGCAGGTGCTGGTGAAGAAGCGCTGACGCGCCCGCAAGCGCAGCGGCGACGACGCGCACGCCATCATCGAACGCGAAAGGCTCGGAGCCTCGTGAACACGACAGGATCGGAGCCGCCCCGCGTCACTGGCCTCGTGAACACGACAGGATCGGAGCCGCCCCGCGTCACGGGTCTCGTGAACGCGAGATGATCGACCCTTCCCCGCGTCACTGGTCTGGTGAACACGACAGGATCGGAGCCGCCCCGCGTCACTGCTCTCGTGAACACGACAGGATCGGAGCCGCCCCGCGTCACGGGTCTCGTGAACGCGACAGGATCGGAGCCGCCCACGCCCCTGGCCCAGAGAACGCGAGATGCTCGACCCTTCCCAACGTCATTGGCCTGGTGAACGCGAGCATCCTCGCGCGCCGCGTTCGCTCGAACCGCGATGGAGCAGGGGATTAGCCCGAGCGGGCGCGCAGGATGACGAAGGTCACGCCGGCTGCGATCAAGAGCGCCACGATGGCCGCGACGACCAGGAGCGCTTTGTTCGACTTCGCCGGGACCGGCGCCATCGCGACATTGGGATTGAACGGAGGAGGCGGAGCCCCGAGCGTGCCCGGGTAGGGAGTGCCGGCCGCGGGCCGCTCCAGCGCGCTCAGGTCGCCGGGAGGAGCCATGCCGCCGACGACGGGCGCAGGCATCACCGCGGAGGGGCCACCGCCCATCATGCCGGGGCCGCCGCTCATCATGCCGGGGCCGCCGGGGCCGCCGGGCGCGGGCATCACTGCGGAGGGGCCGCCGGGGCCCATCATGCCCGGGGCGCCGAGGCCGGTGCCGGACTGGCGCTGCGCCGCCATGGCCGCCAGCGCGGCTTCCATGGCGGGGCCGCCCATGGGCTGCGTGCCGCCGCCGAGGTTGGGCTCGGGGAAGTTGGGGCCGTCGAAGACGGGGAAGGCCATCGTGGCGGCCGGCCCGGGGCCGGCATGCGCCGGTGACCAGGCGCCGGGGCCGGGCATGGGAGCATGAGGATCGCCGAACCCCGGTCCGGGCGGGCCCGGTTGGGGGAACACCGGCTGCGGGCCGATCGCGCTCGCTCCGGGTGCGGCGAACCCCTGCGCGGGACCGGGCGCGGCGCCCGCTTGGAAGCCGCCGAGCGCCGTCGCGCGAGCCCCGGCCGGACCGAGGTTGCCCGGGCGGCCGGCCGCCGGCAGAGGCGCCGCGGGGCCGGGCGGGGGCGCATCGAACTGCTCGGGGGCCCGCATCATGGTGCGGGCGTTGTCGTCATCGTCGTCGTCATCAGGCACCGGCGGCGCGGGGGCCGGTGCGGGACGCCCACCGAACGCGCCCGGCTGCGGCGGCCCGAACGCGGGCGCGGCCGGCGCACCCGCCGCAGGACGCGGTGGCCCCGGCGGCTGCGGCGCTCCAAACGCAGGCGCTCCGAATCCAGGCGCGGGCGCTCCGAACGCAGGTGCAGGGGCGGGAGCTCCGAACGCAGGCGCGGGGGCGGGCGCACCGAACGCGGGCGCAGCCGGCGCACCCGCAGCAGGACGGGGGAACGCAGGCCCAGCCGGCGCACCCGCAGCAGGACGGGGGAACGCGGGCTGCGGCGCTGCCGGCGCCGGAGCACCGCCCGCGCTCGCCTTGGCGATGAGCGAGGCGAGGTCGTCCTGAGGCAGCGCGCGCATCACGGTGCGCACGTTGTCATCATCGTCGTCGTCGTCCTGGTTCACCTTGGGGACCACCGCTTGCGCAAAGCCCGGCTTGCCGGGCGCGCCCCCCTCGTGGCTCGCGGGCATGGGGGCGAAGCCCGGGCTCGCGATCGCGCCTGCTGCAGGCGCAGGGCCGGGCTGGACGTTGAGCTTCTGGGCCATGTACGACGACGCGTCGCGGACCATCATCGTGTGGGCCACGTCCTCGTCGTCGTTGGTCGAGTCCTCGTCCTCGAGGGGCGGGAGGTTGGCGACGCCGCGATCGGGATGCCACTCCTCGAGCGCGCGGCGGAACGCGGTGATGCTGTTCGTGCGCGCGCCGAGGTCGCGCGCGAAGGCGCGATCGAGGATGTGCTGGAGATCGTCGTCGCCGACGTCGAACACCGCGAGCGGCGCGGGCGACGCGGCGAGGATCCTCTGGCGGACCTCGCCGTCGCCCTGCCCGGCGAAGGGGCTCTGCCCGGTGAGCAGCGCGTAGAGCGTCGCGGCCAGTGCCCACACGTCGTCGGCGGTGGAGATGTCGCCACCGAGGATGCGCTCCGGCGATTGATAGGCCGGGGTCGGCGTCGTGTGCTGCACGTCGGCGAGGTAGGCGCGCGCGTTGCGATCCTGCCCGGCCGTGAGGATGCATGCGGGCGACACGCTGCCGTGCGCGACGCCGAGCTGATGCAACGCCTCGAGCCGTTTCGCCAGCCGGATGGCCCAACCAATGGCATCCAGCTCGTTGACTGGGCCATCGCGGACGATTCGTTCGGCGAGCGTTTCCACGAGACGGAAGACTCTAGTCGGGCCGCCCCTACGGCGTCTACCTGGTCTCGTGCGCGACCTCGTCGAAAACCGCGGCAGGTCGCGCATCATGGCGCCCGCGCGGCAGCCCGGCCCACACCCGCCGGCGCCGCGACGAGACGTGCCGCGAGACGCGCACGGACGGTCGGCAAAAACTTCGCGCGTCAGCTCCGCGCGCGCCGCGCGTCCTCGTTGGATTGGGGCCTCGGGATCGCGGCCCCACGCGCGCTTCACGCGGCGTGCACGCCTACGGCGGGACGATCTTGATTTGCGTGAAATCCGTCAGCGTCGCGTCGACGCCCCACACCTCGATCGGGCCCGGGGCTTCGCCGGTCGCGGGATCGAACTGCAAGTGTCCCGACGCGCCTTCGACATCGATCTGCCCCTCCTGCGCGATGAGGCCTTTGCCCGTGGTCCACGCGTTGACGCCGTTGAGATCCACGAGCGTGCCCGCGCTCAGCTTCGTCAGGCCCTCGGCCACGTCGAGGCCGGTGAACGCCTTCTTGCCTTGGGTCGCGTACACCACGCCGAACGCGCCGATGTACGCGGCATCGTACGACTGCGCGAGGAACGACTCGTCGCTCGCGTGGATGCCGAAGCGAGCGAAGAGGTTCGTGTCGAAGATGTTGTAGTTCTGGCCCGAGGGATTGGCCGGCGCGGTGCCCTTGGCCGCGAGCAGGATGGTCTGCGTGTGCATGGGGATGGGCGCCTTGAACAACGAGGCCTTGGACTTGGTCCCGTCGGTGAAGAAGAAGGGCTTGGTCGCGATCGTCTTGCCCTCCATGGCGTCGAGGATCTTGCGCGCGGCGCTGTCCTCCGTGCCCTTCTGGTGCGCGACGACGAGGACGGCGTCCCCGTTGGCCGCGTCGGCGTCGTCGACGAGCTTGGCGAGCGCCGTCGCGTCGTCGAGCGCCGCGGCCTCGTAGGGGACGCGGATGACGTCGGTGACGTCGCCCGGCCACTCCTTCTGGAAGACCTGGGAGAGCCCCTGGCCGTACGCGTCGTCGACGTAGATCACCGTCACCTTGAGGATGGTCTTGTCCTCGGAGATGACGCTCTTCGCGAGCACCTTCCCCTGGATCTCGTCGCTCGGACAGGTGCGCCAGAAGAGACCGTACGGGTCCTTCGGATCGAGCCGATCGGAGTTTTGCGTGAGGCCCGGGCTCGTCGCGCCGGGCGAGATGATCACGCTCGGGTACTGCTTCTTCAGCATCTGGTTGACGAGCGCGATGGCGTCGTCCGACGTCAGCGGCCCGACGAGGTACGGGACGCCCAGCGTGCCCGCGAGGTAGTCGACCGCGTGCTGGTTCAGCTTCTCGCGCTCGGCGCCGGAGGTCATGTTGCCGGCCCCGCCGTTGTCGCAGAAGACGACCCCGAGCTTCTGCCCGCCGTCGAGACCGGCCTGGTTGATCTCCTGCACCGCGAGGCGCACGGCCTGGGTGAGCTTGATCTCGCGCGCGGACTCGAGCGAGAAGATGCTTCCGATGAGGAGCGGCGCGTCCGCCCCGTGAGCGATTGGCTGAACAGATCCGGCGGCTCCGGCGGCACCGCGTCGAGGTTGCACTGCGCGTCCACGGGGATCGTGTTGACGCAGCCGCCCTCCACGCAGGCCCCGCCGCCCTGGAGCGCGCGGCAGTCGTGGCCGGTGGTGCAGCCCTTGGGATCGCTGCAGAACCCGGCGGAGCACTTGCTCCCCGCCCCGAAGGCGGCGGCGCAGTCGTTGTCGCTGGTGCAGTCGGATCGCGACACGTTGGTCAGCGAGCAACCGAAGACGGTGGCGCCGAGCCCGAGGGTCAGGCAGAGGGCGGCGACGGACGACCGGATCGGCCCGCGTTTCCGGGCACGCGGCGCGTACCCATCGGTCACCGTCTTCTCCCCCGAAGCGATGGACCGCGCGACCTTGAGCGAAGAGCGCATGGTCACCGCAGCATATCAGCGAATCACGCGCTCCCGTCCATCGGCACGATGCGGACGCGGCGGACCCGGCGCCCCGCGACGTCCGTCACCACCAACGTGACGCCATCGCATTCGAGGCGCTCGCCGGTCTCGGCCGGATGCCCCAAGCGCGCCAGAATGTAGCCGCCCACGGTCTCGACGGACTTGACCTCCGGCCGCAGCACGAGGCCCACGTCGCGCTCCAGGTCGGCGAGGAGCACGCGGCCGTCCACGTCGACGATGCCGCCGCCGCGCCGGTGGATGGGCGGGACCTCCTCGTCGTTCTCGTCGCGGATCTCGCCGACGATCTCTTCGAGCAAGTCCTCGATGGTCACGAGGCCGACGAACTCGCCGGCCGTGGAGGTGATGATGGCCACGGGGATCTGTCGCGCCTGCATCTCGAGGCGGAGGCGCTCGACCGAGGTGTCCTCCTTGGCGAAGATGGGCTTGCGGAGCAGCTCCACCACGCGGCCCGCCTTGCGCCGGCCCGAGAGCACCTCGAACAGATCGCGCAGGTGCAGGTACCCGAGGACCTTGCCGGCGTCGTCCTCGTCGAGCACCGGATAGCGCGAGTAGCCCGCGTCGCCCGCGAAGCGCACGGCTTCGTCGATGGTCATGTCGGCGCTCATGGCCTGCACGTCGCTGCGCAGGCTCATGACGTTGCGCGCGGTGCGCCTTCGCAGATCGAAGATGCGCACGAGCATGCTGCGGAGCGCCGGATCGAGGCCCGCCGGGCTCTTCGTGAGGAGCATGCGCAGCTCCTCCGAGGTGTGGAGGATCTCTTCCTTGCGGGCCGGCTCGATGCCGAAGAGGCGGATGAACGCGTTGGCGCCGGTGTTGAGCAGCCAGATGGCCGGCCACGCGAGGAGGTAGAAGAAATGCAGCGGGCGCGCCGAGTGGAGCACCATCTGCTCGGTGTGCTGGATGGCGAGCGACTTGGGCGCGAGCTCGCCGATGATGGTGTGGATGGCCGTGATGATGACGAAGGCCACCACGATGGCGACGGCGTGCGACGCCTCGACGGCCCACGCGCCGAGCCGCGCGAAGGCGGGCTGGAGCGCATGGGCGATGGCCGGCTCGCCGACCCAGCCGAGACCGAGCGAGGCCAAGGTGACGCCGAGCTGCGTGGCCGAGAGATAGGCGTCGAGCCGATGCGAGATGGCCAGCGCCAAGCGGGCGCGAGCATCGCCGCCGCGGACGAGCTGCTCGAGGCGCGTCGGGCGAATCTTCACGAGCGCGAACTCCGCCGCGACGAAGAACGCGTTCAGGAGCACGAGCAGGATCGTGATGGCGATGTAGAGGAGCGTCTGCATTGCGCGGGCGAGGCCCCTCCCATCCCGGGGCTCGCCTCACCGCGTGCTCCCGCGGCCGCGCCCGGTCAAGTGCCTTGGCCGGCGGCGGAGATGCGCGCGTCCGCGCGACGATGGACGACCGCCGTGCGCGACAACGAAATGCCGCGGAGACGAGCACGTTTCACCGCTGCAGCGGACGAGGTCGCCGCGACGGCGCGGTCACATCGTCAGATCCGGGCGCGGGCGAGGATCTCTTTGCGGAGGTCGGTATCGCTGTTGCCGAGGCCTTCGACGAGCGCGTCGGCGGGACAGCAGCCCTTCTCGACGAGGGCCGAGATGCGCGCGAGGTGGACGCGCTCGTCCTTGCCGTTCTTGTTGAGGCGCGCGCGCCGCGAGAGACCGCCCGAGGCGATCTCGATGACGCGCTGGGCGAGATCGGCGAGCGGCGCGCCGCGGAACGTGGCCGCGAGGGCCTTCTCCGCGATGGCGGGGCGCAGCGCGTCGAGCTCGGCGGCGGTGAAGGAAGCGCTGAGCTCCTCGGCTTGATCGAGCGCCTTCGCGTCGTAGAGAAGGCCCGTCCACAGCGCGGGGAGCGCGCAGACGAGGTTCGCGGGGAGCGAGTCGCCGCCGCGGACCTCGATGGTCTTCTTCAAGCGGACCTCGGGGAAGAGCGTGTTGAGGTGCGTCTCCCAATCCTTGAGCGTCGGCCGGTGGCCCTGGAAGCCGTGCTTCATGAAGCTGCGGAACGACTGGCCCGTGTTCTCGACGATCTCGGTGCCGCGCTTCACGAGGAACATCGGCGCGTCGAGCGCCCACTCGATGTAGTCCTGGAAGCGGCGGCCGCGCTCGAGCACGTGCGGGACGAGGCCCTGGCGATCGGGATCGACGCTGAGCCACACCTTGGCGCGGTACGAGAGGCCGCCCCAGAGGCGCCCCTCGTAGAAGGGCGAGTTGGCGAAGATCGCGGTGGTCACCGGCGAGAGGCGGAGCGCGACCTTGACCTTGCGGAGCGCGTCCTCCTCGCTGGAGTAGTCGAAGTTCGCCTGCACCGTACAGGTGCGCCGCATCATGTCGAGGCCGTGCTCGCCGCGCGTGGGCAGGTAGCGGCGCATGATGCCGTAGCGCTGCTTCGGCACCCAGGTGAGATCCGACTGCTTGGCGAAGGGATGGAAGCCGACGCCGAGCCACACGACCCCGAGCTCGTTGCTGATGGCGCGGAGCTCGGCGAGGTGGCCGGTCATCTCGGCGCAGATCTGGTGGATGTTCTCGAGCGGGGCGCCGGAGAGCTCGAGCTGGCCACCCGGCTCGAGCGTGACCGAAGCGCCGGCGCGGAGGAGCGCGATGAGCGGGCCGCCGGGCGTCTCGCGATCGGGTTGCCAGCCGTGCTGATCGACGAGGGTTTCGAGCACGGTGAGGACGCTGCGATGGTCCCCTTCGTAAGGGAGCGGCGCCCCCGTGACGGCGTCGACGCCGAACTTCTCGGCCTCGGCGCCGATGCGATGGTGCTCCTCGGGTTTGATCGCCTCGAGGAAAGGCACGAGGAGCTGATCGAACGAGCTGATGGGCTGCGCCTTGGGATCATGGGCGTGCGCAGGGCTGGTGTCGGCCATCGTTCACCGTCAGTGAGATACGGGGTCGTGCCCGGAACAGAACGGGCAGCGTTCCCTTACGTCATCCTTGCCCGGGTGGGCACCCTAAACTGCATGGGGCCAGATGGACTGGCGCTCATTCGCTCGCAGAAGTGTCGACAGCGCAGCGAGATGTTTCTGCGTGGTCCCAGGGCCACCGCCGAGGACGCGCACACCGGCATCGAGCAAGCGCTTCGCCTCGCGGGCCCACTCCTCCGGCTCGAGCCTGCCCGCTGCGACGGAGAAGCCGATGCGCGCGCGTCCCTCGAGGAGGCCATCGAGCCAAGCGAACCCGACCTCGACCATCGGGATCTCGAGGACGACCACCTGCGCGCCTTCCTCGCCGGCGTGACGCGCACACTCGACAGCGGACTCGCCGTCGATGGTGAAGCCGGCGTTGTTGACGGGGATCACGGCCCACGTCGGGACATGCGTCATGGCGCCGCTCATGACCGCGGCGCGCCGCGCGATGCGCACGAGCGCGGGATCGCGGTGCTGCGGCGGCGCATCCGCCGGCAGGCCGAAGCCGCGCGCGATGATGAGCTCGCAGCCGGCCGCCGCGAGGCGGGCCGCGTGCGTGCCGAGCTCCTCGCCGATGCGATCTTCCGCGGCGGGCGCGACGTCGCCGTTGCCGAGCACGCCGGCCACGAGCAGCGGTCGCGGGGTCATGTCGGCCGCATCGAGGGCCAGGTCGACCGCGCATCCGGTGAGCGCCGCGGCCCGGAAGGCCATGCCGATCTGCTGCAAGGCACGCGGGATGGTGTCGAACGTGAGGCAGCAGAGGACGTCGACGCCCGCGGCGATCTCCTGGTGATAGTGATCGCGCGCGGCCTCGGGGTTCTCCCGCAGGAGGCGGCCGATGGCGGCCGGCGCCTGGAGCGCGATCCCATGCGCTCGGAAGCCGGCGACAGGATCGCCGCCGATGAGCAAAGGACGCCCCGTGTCGAGGCGAGAAAGGAGGGGGTGAGAGGCGCTCACGAGGATCGGGGCTTTGGAGCGGGTCGGCTCAGCGTACTCCGCATCCCCCACGGGGGACATCGGAAATCGGAGGTGTTCCCGGGCTCAGCGTGCATGAGTCGGGGTGCCGGACACAACATTCAGGGGCGAAATCCCCTTCTCGCCCCGTGGTTCGTGCGCGCTCCCCGTGGGCCGCCCGACGCTCCGGTCATCACTGCGAGAACCCGAGCCGCGAAGGCGGCCGCCCCTTGGGCCCGCCGCGCGGCACGAATTTGCGATCGAAGATACGCACCCGGCGCACCAACAAATCGAGGAGGAAGACCACGATGGCTGCATAAATGAAGCGCTGCCACAGCTCCTCGTGGAACGTCACCTTCTCGCCGGCCGGATCGAAGATGGCCGCGACCGTGGCCGGATCGACGCCGCCGCCCGTGGCGACCGCGCCCTTCTCCAACGTCGCGAGGTCGGGCTCGAAGCTCGCGTACTCGCGCGGATACGGGTTGGAGACGTGCCCGTAGCTCACGGCCACCTGCCGGAGCTGGCCGTCCTTGTCCTCGTGCATGTGCTCCGCGCGCAGCAGGAACGAGCCGTATTTGTCGAGCGGCAGCGTCGCCTCGTAACGGCCCGGCGCGGTCTGCTTCATCTCGAGCGCCTTGGTCCGGCACACGTGCGCCTTGGCGTCGCACTCGCCGTAGACCAGCGCGGTGCAGTCCGCGTCGACCTTGCAACCCTGCTCCTTCACCGGCTCGGGGCCCATCACGTAGAGCCGCGAGGTGAGGTTGTTCTCGAAGCGCTCGTCCGCGCCGAAGGCATCGATGGCCGCGTGGAGCTGACCGCCCACGACCTCGGTCTTCATGTCGAGCTCGCGACGGTGCTTCTGGCGCATGTGCTCGTGCACGAGCTGGCCCCAGAACTTCTCCCAGCCGGCCCAGCTCGTCCACTCGACGGCCCACTGCGACTTCACGTCGCTCGTCCACGCCAGCGT
Source organism: Minicystis rosea (assembly GCA_001931535.1). Lineage (GTDB taxonomy): Bacteria > Myxococcota_A > Polyangia > Polyangiales > Polyangiaceae > Minicystis > Minicystis rosea. The sequence goes on along the minus strand of CP016211.1, from coordinate 14,261,980 downwards.
CCACCCGAGGCCCACGTGCCAGCGCGCCAGGATCGGCTCGCCGGTGTCCTTGCTCTCGAGCAGCTCCTGCGCCGGCGGCGGCTTCACCTTCGTCGACACGTACCCGTGCAGATACGGCGCCTGCCCCACGTCGATGCTGCGCAGGAACGAGGCCTCGCCCACCACGCGGACCTGGAACCACTCCTCGACGGCCGCCTTGCGGACCAGCTCCTCGGTCTCCTTGGTGAAGATGCGCGGCAGGCTGCTCGGATCCTGCACGGCGTGGAAGCGGCCACCGGCGGTGTCGGCGATCATCTTGAGGAGCTGATCGTCGACGTCGCCGCCGAGGCCCACGGTGGTGACCGAGATGGACTCGCTGGCCATCGCGGTCACGAGATCGTGGATGCCGCCCGTGGGCGCGCGCCCGTCGGTGAGCAGGATGACGTGCTTCTTGCGCGCCTGCGTCACCGTCATGTCCTGGTAGCTCGCGTCGAGCGCGGGGAAGATCTCGGTGCCGCCGCCGGGCGCGATGCGCGCGATCTCGCCGGCGATGCGCGAGCGGTTCCGCGCAGGTTGCATCTTCACGTAGCGCACCGGCGCCGTGTCGAAGGCGATGACCTCGACCAGATCGTCCGGCGAGAGCACGCCCACGGTGGCCTTGGCCGCGGCCTTGGCCATCTCCAGCGGCAGGCCCGTCATCGATCCCGATCGATCGATGACGAGGCTCATGGCCACGCTGGGCATCTCCTTCTTGCGCTCGTTGTCCATGCGCACCGGGAGGATGCGCTCCATCGTCGTGTGGCCCCAGCCGCCGAGGCCGTAGCCCGCCTCCCCGCCCGCGAAGAGGAAGCCGCCGCCGAGCTCGCTCACGTACTTCTGGATCAGCTCCTGCGCGTCGAGCGAGATGCCCTCGCGCGGCGTGTCGGAGAGGATCACGAAGTCGTAGCGCTCGAGCTCCTTGAGCGATCCGGGGAAGCCGGCCGGCGGCCGCACGTCGACGTCGAACTGCTGCGCGGTGAGCGCGCGCGAGAGCGGGCCCGCGTGCTGCGGCGTGCCCTCGACGTAGAGCACCGCGGGCCGGCCGGGCACGTCGATGGTGGTGGCGTAGCGGTTGTTCTCCTTGAACGTGTCCTCGGCGACGCCGTCGAGCTCGAACAGGTACGTCACCTGCCCCGCCTGCCGGTTCACGCTGCGGAACACGATGTCGTTCGGTCCGGCCTTGAGATCGAGATCGCGCACGCCCTCGAGCCCGTTGAGCGCTTCGCCCTGGTAGAGCTTGGCGTGCGCCTTGGTGGCGCGGCTCGCGTAGAGATCGGCGTGGATCTCGAACGTCTCGCCGACCTTCACCTTGTCGGGCATGCGCAGGCCGCGCACCGCGACCTCGGGCGGCACCGGCCGGCGGTACGGGATGGTGAAGAGGCGGATCCCGAAATCACGCGCGCGGTTCGCCTCGGCGAGGAAGTCGCCGTCGGTCTGCACGCCGTCCGAGAGCAGCACTGCGCGCTTCAAATATCCCGGCGGAAACAGGCCGTACGCGAGCTGCACCGCGGCCTGCAGGTTGCTGCCGGCGCCGAGCTCGCCGCGCTGGCCCTTCGTGTCCGTGTGGCGCTCGATCGGCGGCGCCTGATCGGGCGCCTTCTCGTCGGGCGGCACGAGCCGCGGCCTCCGCGCGAAGGTCACGACCTTGATGACCGCGTCCTTCGGCTTCTCGGCCCACGCGCGGGCGATCACCGCGCGCGCGTCGCCGAGCGCCTCCTCCGGCACGGAGTCGGAGACGTCGACCATGTAGACGGTGCACACCTTCTCGGTGGTCGCCGTGCGCGCGAGCCGCGAGAGGCCGAGCGCCACGAGCGCCACGAAGGCGATCCGCAAGAGGACGCTGAGCACCTTCTGCGGCCACGGCAGATCCGCGAGCGACTGCGAGAGCACGCCCACGAACCACGGCGCGATCAGGATCGCGCCCAGCATCTTCGGGTTGAGCAGCTCGTACGTGATCCCGTTCCGCGCCCACGAGAGCGTCGGATCCGGGTGCAGGAGCACGTAGCGCCGGTACGCCCACGCGAGGATGCCGAGGAGCGCGACGCACGTGATCGTCCACGCGACGATGCGGAAGCGACGGCTCATACCGTGATCCTCCGGTGGTACGTGACCCACTCGATGGTCGTGACGAGGAGCACGGCGATGAGGAGGTAGATCCACATCTCCCGCCGCACGCCGATCTTGAACTCGCTCGCCGCCGAGGCCGCGCGCCCATCGACCTCGAGGGTCTCGTGCGGCTTGATGGAGCTCTCGGCGACGTCGGAGAGGTTGGCCGCGAACATCGAGGTCTCCTCCGCCGACGGGCCCGTCGAGATTTTGTAGAAGCCCGCGTGCTGGCCGAGGAACACCGCGCGCCCGTCCTTCACGGGCACCTTGCGCTTCTCCCCGGAGGGCAGCTCCAACGTCGCCTCCACCGCGGATGACGCGACCGGGATGTTCCACACCGATCCCGTGCGGAAGGACGAGATGTAGCTCGTGTCCTCCTCGACGAAATCGTTGATGGTGTTGAGCAGGAAGAGCGGCCACGCCACGCGGAGCGGGAGATCGCTCTCGCGGATGTCGAAGCCGAGCGCCACGAACTTCGTCCCCGCGCGTCGGCCCTGGAGGAGGAGCGGGCCCTTGTAGCTCGACGCGATGACCTTGTCCTCCTTCGTTCCCTTGAGGACGCGGGCGCGCGCGATGTTCACGTCCGAGAGCGCGAGGTAGCGGAGCAGCGGGCTCTTCGCGTCCATCTCGTCGAAGCCGAGCTTGTAGTTCTTGTCGTCGTCCTCGACGACCTTGCCCACCTCGAACGGCGCGTCGGTGCCCGACGGGTTCAGGTAGAGCACGCTGCCGCTGCCGGGCGCGACCACGGGCGCGACACTGTCGAAGATGGTGACGTCGAACGTGCCCTTGGCCGGATACGCGCTGGGCGCGACGCTCGTCACGTCGAGGTACTCGTCGAGCAGGAGCGCGGCCTCGAGGAACATGTTGCCCGGCGTCACCACCTGCACGCGCGCACGGCGCCGCTCGGGGAGGAGCGCGAAAGCGTGATCGTCGGCGGGGAGATCGTCGCGCGTCCCGTCGGCGAGCGCGAGCTTGGCCTCGAGCGTCTTCGAGGCGCCGGAGAGGTTCGGATAGAAGCGCGGGAGCTTCTCGTGCGCGTTGAGGCGGAGGCGCGTGAGATCGGTGAGCTGGCCGTCGCCGAGCAGCGAGAGCTCCACCTCGACCGGATCCTCGCTGAGGTTCTGCACCTCGAGCATCACCTCGTAGCGGCTCTTGTCGAGCGGGTAGCGCCGCACCGAGAAGGTGGTGATGGCGACGTTCTTCGCGTGCTCGCCGATGGGCACGTAGCTCAGCTTGATGTCGCCGAGGTGCACGGGACCCGCGACGTCGGCGGCCTCGCCCAGCGCGCCGTCGGAGACCACGATGATCTCCGGCGCCGAGAGCCCGCGCAGGCTGTCCGCCGCGAAGCGCAGCGCGCGGGGGAAATCGGCCGACGCATCGGTGGCCTTCACCGCGGCGACGCCGGCCTCGAGCTCGGAGATCTCGCCCGTCATCGTCGTGAGGGGCGTGGCCGCGGCGTCCATCTGCGCGATCAGCATCCGGTCCGTGCCGGAGAGGCCGCGCACCATGGCGCGCACGCGCTCCTTGGCGGCGTCCATGCGGCTCGGGATCACGTCGGTGGCCTGCATGCTGGCGCTCGCGTCGATGAGCACCACGATGTTGCGCCCTTCGAGCACGTTGGCCGCCGTGCGCGGATCGCCGAGCGCGAGCAGGAGGAGCGCGAGGAGCGCGAGCTGGAGGAGCAGCGAGAGCAGGCGCTTGAGCTGCGAGAAGAGGCTCGTCGCCTCCTTGTCGCGGAGGATCCGGTTCCAGATCTTCGAGAAGGGCACCGGCACGGGCCGGCGGCGCAGCTTCAAGATGTAGAAGACGACGACCGCAGCGCCGGCCAAGGCGCCGATCTGGATCAAGGTCGTGAGCGGGACGCCGGTGAAGTGCATGGGCTACCGGAGGAAGCCGCCGCGGCGGAAGACGCGGAGGATGAGCTCGTCGAAGGGGACGTTCACGTCCGCGCGGAAGTAGCTGACCTGCCGCGCGGTGCAGAAGCGCTTGGCCTCCTCGATGTACTCCTCCCACGCTTCTTGGTAGCGCTCGAGCACCTTGGCGGTGACGGTGACCTCGCGCTCGTCGCCCGTCTCGCAGTCGTACACGCGCACGTCGCCGCGCAGATCGGGCCGCGCCTCGCTCGGATCGACGACGTGGATCACGAAGGGCTCGTACTTGTTGTAACGGAGCACGTTGATCCCGCGCTCGAAGCCCTCGGGATCGTAGAGATCGGTGAGCAGCACCGCGAGGCCGCGGCGCTTGTGCTGGGCCACGAAGGTCTTCATGGCCTCGCCGAGATCGGTGTGGCCCGAGGCCGTGACGCCGCGCAGGAAGCGGAAGATGCGGAAGATGCGCGCCTTGCCGCGCGTCGACGGCATGCGCCCGCTGATGGCGTCGGTGGCCGTGACGATGGCGATGCGATCGAGGTTGGCGAGGCCCACGTAGGCGAGCGCGGCGCAGAGGCGCTTGGCCTGACGGAGCTTCTCGCCGTCGCCGAAGCCCATCGACGAGGACGTGTCGACGATGAAGTAGATCGACAAGTCCTCCTCTTCCTCGAAGAGGCGGATGAGCAACCGATCGAAGCGCTGGAACGCGGCCCAGTCGAGGTAACGGAAATCGTCGCCGGGCGTGTACTCGCGGTGGTCGGCGAACTCGACGCCGGAGCCCGTCTTCTTCGTGCGCCGCTCGGCCCGCATCGCGCCGGAGAAGACGCGGCGGCTCACCATCGCCAGGTAGTCGAGCTTGCGCTGGAACTCGTCGTCGAAGAGATCGTCGTCGCCGCCGGTCGCGACGAAGCGCCGAGACAGCGGAGACGTGGCCTTTTTGAAGAAGTCGAGCACGCCCATGAAATGCCGCCCTACTTGAGGGTCTCGGGCAGGCCCTTCAGGATCTCCTGGATGAGGTCGTCGGTCTTGATGCCCTCGGCCTCACCCTCGAAGTTCAGGAGCACGCGGTGGCGCAGCGCGGGGAGCGCCGAGGCCTTCACGTCCTCGATGGCCGCGGCGAAGCGGCCCTCCATCAGCGCGCGGATCTTGGCCGCGAGGAGGAGCGCCTGCGCGCCGCGCGGCGAGCCGCCGAACTTCACGAAGCGGCGCACCGTCTCGAGCCCCTTGTCCGAAGGGTGCGTCGCTTGGAGCAGGCGCACCGCGTAGTCCTGCACGTGGCGCGCGACGGGCACCTCGCGCACGAGCGCTTGCATCTGGAGCAAGCGCTCGCGCGTCACCACGCGCGACACCTTGGGTGAAGCCGCGCCGGTGGTGCGCTCCAAGATCGCGTTCAGCTCCTCGCGGCCGGGGAAGCCGACCTGGAGCTTGAAGAAGAAGCGATCGAGCTGCGCCTCGGGGAGCGGATAGGTGCCCTCGCTCTCCAGCGGGTTCTGCGTGGCGAGGACGAAGAACGGCTCGTCGAGGGTCCACGTCTGCTTGGAGACCGTCACGCGGTGCTCCTGCATCGCTTCGAGGAGCGCGCTCTGCGTCTTCGGCGTGGCGCGGTTAATCTCGTCGGCGAGCACGATGTTCGCGAAGATGGGGCCCTTGCGGAAGCTGAAGCTCCGCGCGCCGGCCTGCGTCTCGTCGATGACCGTGGTGCCGAGGATGTCGGCCGGCATCATGTCGGGCGTGAACTGGATGCGCGAGAACGCGAGGTCGAGCGCCTCGGCCATGGTGCGCACCAGCATCGTCTTGCCGAGGCCGGGCACGCCTTCGAGGAGCGCGTGCGAGCCGGCCAGCATGCAGGTGAGCACGCCATCGACGACGTCGCGGTTGCCCACGATCATCTTGCCGACCTCTTCACGGAGCTCCGCGATGCTCTTCTGGAAGTCGACGACCTCGGCGCGCGCCGCCTCTTTGCTCTTCTCCGCCATGTCTCTCTCTCTCGGACGCGCTCGGAGCGCGGGGCCGCGCGCATCGGCGCGGAGGGTTGATCGATGCGCCCCACGGGGGGCGAGGATGCGGGCCGCTCGCGGCCGCACGACAACGAACGGCGCTACTCCCGCGGCCGAATGAGCTGGAAGTAACGGTGCACGTAGAACCGGTAGCCGTCCGGCACCTGGTCCTTGCTGATCTCTTTCTCGGCCTGCGTGTGATAGTCGGTGAACACCTTCTTGTAGCCGCGGCCCTTGAACCCGCGCTCCGCGGCCGTGAGGATCACCTCGCTGTTCGACGGCCCTTGCTTGGTGTCGACGCCCTGCTCCTGCACGTCGGTGGTGCCGGCCTTCATGTCGGTGCGCTTGCCGGTGAGGTTGCCGTCGTGCTGCGTGCCGACGCCCTTGCCCGGCCCGCCTTGACCATCGCCCTGCCCCGGCTGGCCTGAGCCTGGGCCCGCGCCCGGCCCCTGACCGGGGCCCGAGCCCTTCTCCAGCACGAGCATCTTCTGGCCGCCCGAACCGCCGGGCATCTGGCCCTGGCCGTCTTTGCCTTGGCCGCCGTTGCCTTGACCGTCTTTGCCGTCCTGACCGTCTTGGCCGTCCTGCCCGTCTTGGCCGTCCTGCTCTTGGCCTTGGCCCTTCTCGCCTTGGCCCGGCTGCTGGCCCTTGCCGCCTTGGCCGCCGCGCGCGCGCTTGCCGAACTTGAGCATGCGCGCCATCCGCTGCTTTCCGCCCTGGCCTTGCTGGCGCAGCATCTCGCGGAGCTCTTGGAGGCGCTGGCGCAGCTCCTCCTTCTCTTTGTCGGACATCTGCTCTTGCTGCATGCGGTTGATGTCCTCGGCCGCCTGCTCGAGATCCTGGGCGGAGAGCCCGAGATCCTTCATCAGATCCTCGGCGGCCTTGGCGAGCTCGCGATCGAGCCGGTCGAGCTTGCGCTGCGCCGCCTCCTGCCGCTCGGCCTCGCGATCGAGGCGCTCGAGCTCGCGCTCCTTCTTCTTGAGGAGGCGCTCGTCCTCGGGGTTCGGCGCGCCGGCGTCGGGATCGTTCTTCTTCTGCGCCTTCTTCTGGAGGAGCTGCTCGCGGATCTCGTTGCGCTTCTCGTTGAGCGCGGCGAGCGCTTCCTTCTTCTTCGCGCTGGCGCGCTCCAGCGCCTTCTTGAGCTTGTCGAGCGCGGCCTTGTCGGGCTTCTTTGGCCCGCCGGCCTTGAGCGTCTGCGCCAGCTCCTTGAGATCCTTCTTGGCCTTCTCGAGATCCTTCTTGCCCAGCGAGTCGCCCACGGGCTTGCCGAGATCGCTCTTCTGGAGCTCTTCGGCGGTCTGCTTGAGCGCCTCGTCGAAGGCCTTGGCGTCGGCCTCCTGCCCGCTCAAGAGCTCGCGCTCGATCTGCTCCATGCGGCGGAAGGCTTCTTCGCGATCGAGGCGCTTGTTGGCGATGTCCTCGATGAGCTGGTTGAACTTCTCGACCGCGGCTTTGACCTCGGGGCTCTGATCTTTCTTCTCCAGCTCCTTGGCGGCGTCGCGGAAGAGCTCGACGTCGTCGGGGCTCATCTGCACGGCGTCGATCTGCTTCGCCACGGGCGGCGGCGGAGCTGCCTTGGGCGGCACGTGGAGCATCGCGACGAAGGCCACGCCCGCGGCGGCGGCGAGCGATCCCCGCAGATCACGCGGCAGCGGGAGCGGCGCCGCGTGCCGCGGATCGAGCTTGTCACCGTGCTCGCAGGCGTCGTCGATGGCGACCTCCATCAGCGGCGTCGGCGCGTCCTTGCTCTCCGCGAACGCGATCGCGTTGGTGAGGCGGCCGTTCAACCGATGATGCTGATCCAGCGCGATGGTGCCCGCGCTCGGCGGCAGGCGGCGCGCCATGGCGACCGCGACGGCGCCGAGCACGGCGATGCCCGCGCCGATCAAGATCCCCCACGCGGTCCGGTTCGCGAGGAAGTCCGGGAGCGCTTTGCGCACGGCCAGCGTGCCCGCCACGACGGCCAACGCGAGCGTCAGCGCGGTCGGGAGCACCACGAGACCGCGCGCGATGCGCATCCGGATCTCCACGGCCGAAGCCGCGCGCCGAATCTGCCCAAGCTCTTTTCGGTGGGTTTGGCTCACGGGTCGAAGGCGTCGAGCGAAGGGGGCACGGTGACCGACCGGCCCGCGGTTGATACGGACGCTACAGCGGACGGCTCAGGCGGGCGTGAGTTCCAAGACCGCCTCGGGTCCCATCGTAACCGGGAGCCCCGTCGGGACGCGTCATTGTAGCTGCTGACGGTTGGGACGCTCGAAAGTTCCAGGCCTTGGGCTGGCCGGGGCGGTGGGCCGAGAGCGCGGAAAGCGACCTCCGGCCCCACGACTTCCAACGAATGGGCTCGGCCAGCGTGACGGGAAGGGAACGCAGCGGCACGAGCCATCTTACGCCCGAGAGTGCCTTTGCATTCCCGGGCGCAGTGGCCGCGATCACGCGCGACGGCGAGTCGCCGTCTTTTTGGCGGCCGTCTTCTTGGCCGCGCTCTTCTTCGCGGCCGGCTTCTTCGCAGCGGCCTTCTGCGGCGCAGCCTTCTTCGCGACCGTCTTCTTGGCGGCCTTCTTCGCTGCAGGCTTCTTCGCTGCAGGCTTCTTCGCGGCCGTCTTCTTGGCCGCGCTCTTCTTCGCGGCGGGCTTCTTGGCGGCCGGCTTCGCGGCGGGCTTCTTGGCCGCAGGCTTCTTGGCAGCCTTCTTCGCCGCCGGCTTCTTCGCGGGCGCGGCCTCGAGGTCCTCGTCGGCGTGGGCGGAGGGGAGCTCGCGATCGTGCAGCTCGAGCACCTCGCGCACCTTGGCGTCGAGATCGGCGAAGTCGAAGGGCTTGTTGAGCCAGCCGTCGGCCTTGAACAGCGGCGAGGTCATGTCGTTCAGGGACTCGCCGATCCCGGTCAACATGATCACGCCCGTGTGACCGAAGGCCGCCGTGTTCGACTTGATGCGCTTGCACACTTCCCAGCCGCTCATGCCGGGCATCATCACGTCGAGGAGCACCAGATCGGGGTGGTGCTTCTGAGCCATCTCCCAGGCGGCATCGCCGTCGGAGGCCTCGACCACGGAGAAGCCGAGGCTCTTCGCGTGGCGGGAAACCAGGCTCAACATCGCGGGCTCGTCTTCGGCGATCAACACCTTGAGCTTTTCGGCAGTCGTCATAATCGCGTGAGATGAGAGTACGGGGCGGCACACGAGGTCAAGAGCGGGTTGCATCGAGATCGCGTCCTTCGTCTCCATTCCGGCGATTCCCGGCGCCGGCTGACGGGGGTACCCTCGCGTCATGCTGACAGCGGTGAGTGGAGCAACCGGGTTCATCGGCTCGGCGGTCGTGCGCAAGCTCCTCGAGGCCGGCCGCCCGGTGCGCGCCTTGGTCGAGCCCAACGCCTCGACGAAGAACCTCGACGCGCTCCCGCCCGGCGCCGTGGAGCGAATCCCGGTCGACGTCTGCGATTTCGAAGGGATGAAGCGCGCCCTCGACGGCTGCTCGACCTTCCACCACCTCGCCGCCGTCTACAAGCTGTGGAACCCCGATCCGCGCGCCATTTATCGGGTCAACGTGGAGGGCACGACGACGAGCCTGCTCGCCGCGCAGGCCGCCGGCGTGGGTCGGGTCGTGTACACGTCCTCCATCGCCGCCGTCGGTCTGCGCAGCGACGGGCGGCCGTCGGACGAGACGGTGGAGTTCAACCTCTGGGACATCGCCAACGAGTACCTGCTCACCAAGATGCTGAGCGAGCGCATCGCCCTGCGTTTCGCGGCGACGCTCCCCGTCGTGGTGGTCAATCCGGCGTTCCCGTTCGGGCCCGGTGATCTCGCGCCGACGCCGACGGGGAAGATCATCCTGTCGATCCTGCGCGGCGAGGTGCCGGGCCTCGGGCCGGGCGGGTTCTGCGCGGTGGACGTGGACGACGTCGCCGAGGCGCACGTGGCGGCCGAGACGCGCGGGCGCGTGGGCGAGCGCTACATCCTCGGGAGCCACAACGTGACGTTCAAGGAGTTCTGCCTGGCCGTCGCCGAGATCGGCGGCGTGCCGGCGCCGAAGCTCCACATCCCCGCGTGGGTGGGCCGCGGCGTGGCGATGGGGATGGAAGCGTGGTCGGACTACGTGACCCACGAAGAGCCGCGCGCGACGTCGAAGTCGATCTCGTACCTGCTCCGCAACGTGTGGTTCGACACCACCAAGGCCCGCACCGAGCTCGGCCTCGCGTCGACGCCGCTGCGCACGTCGATCGAGCGGGCGGTGCATTGGTTCCGCGCCAACGGGATGGTGTAGCGCGAAGGCCGGCGGCCTCGACGAGCGCCCGCGCCCGGTCCGCTCGATCGCGCCGCAAGCTCGTCTTCACCGCGCGGCCGAGATCACGTGATCGCGCAGTCGAGGCGGCCCGATCACGGACGATCGATCGCTGCCGGGATTGTGACGACGGAGCGTGATCCATTCGTGTGGCTCGCCTCACCGGGGCGCGGGTCGCAAGTAGTGCGGGCCCCGAATTCGTGCTCGGGCGTCCTTGCCCACCCCACCGACCGGTCAATAGTGGACCGCGAACGTACCTGCTGCGCGAGATGCGTCGGCAGCGCGCGTGCCCGGAGCCATCCCCCCGATGACACCTCGGACCCAACCTGCGGCCCGCGCGGTCGCCTCTGTCTCCGATTCACGCCGGCGCTCCTCCCAGCGCGGGTCGCCCCTGCGATCGTCGCTCGCCGCGTGCACCGCGGAAGGCGTCGTCACCGAGTTCGCGGCAGCGTGCTGCGGCGCCAGCGCGCTCACCGCGTGGGCGCTGTATCTCGGCGCGAGCAAGTGGATGCTCGGCCTGCTCGCGGCCATGCCGTTCCTCGCGCAGGCGGCGCAGATCCCCATCGCGTACGTGACCACGCACATCGGCGTGAAGCGCGCGACCATCGCGGGCATCGCGGGATCGCGGCAGCTCTATTTCGGGCTGGTCCTCGTGCCCTTCCTCCCCATCGGCAACCACGCGCGCTGCGGTGTGCTGGTGGTGGTGGCGGCGCTGGCCGCGATCCTCAACGTGCTCGGCGGCAACGGTTGGTCGGCGTGGATGGGCAACCTCCTGCCGCCGTCGATCCGCGGGCGCTACTTGGGGCGGCGCACCTCGATGTGCACGCTCGCCAGCGCGGTCGCGGCGCTCGTCACGGGCGCGGTGCTCGACGGCGGGCGGCGCCTCGGGCACGTGGGCATCTCGCTCGGCGTGCTGGCCGCGATCGTCGGCGTGACCGGCGTGGTGTGCTGGCTCCTGCTCTCGCGCATGCACCTGCCCTCCGCGCCGGCGGAGGCGCCCTCGCTCCACTGGTCGGACGCCGTGCGCCCGCTCGCCGACAAGCGCGCGCGCGGCGTCGTCGCGTACCAGGCCGTGTGGGGCGCGGCCACGGGCCTCGCGTGCACCTTCTACGCGCTCTTCATGGTCGAGAACCTCAAGATCGGGTTCCTCGGCGTGACGCTGCACGCGGTCACGAGCTCGCTCGCGCGCACGTTCGCGGCGCCGCTCTGGGGCCGCGCGGTGGATCGGGTGGGCGTGCGGCCCGTGCTCATCCTGACGGCGGCGGGCATCGCCGTCGTGAGCCTGGGCTGGGTCTTCGCGTCGCCGTCGTTCCTCTGGATCCTGGCCATCGACGCGCTCGTGGCCGGCGGCCTCGACGCGGGGCAGATGCTGGGCTCGATGACGCTCCCGCTCCGCGTGTCGCCGCGCGAGAAGCTGCCCTTCTATCTGGCCGCGTTCGGGATGGCGAACGGCCTCGTGTTCGGGCTCGCGTCCATCGCAGGCGGCGCCATCGCGGCGTCGCTCCCGGATCGGGTGCACCTCTTCGGCGGCGCGGTGTCGGGCTACGGCCTGCTCTTCGCCGGCTCGTCGGCGCTGCGCGGCGCCGCGGCCCTGATCGCCGCCCGCATCGCCGAGCCGGGCGCGCGCACCGTCCGTGAAATCATGGCGGGTGCGGCGGCCTCGATCTTCGGCTCGACGGAGGAGGCCGCCTCCAGCGTCGAGCTCAGCGACTGAAGATGTGTCGAGAATTGCGTCGCGAGCGCCCCGCCGTTAGGGCGGCCGACCGAGGAATCCTCGGCGATTTTGAGGGAGGCCAACCGACGCGGCGGGGTGCGTAGCAGCAATTCTCGACACATCTTGACGCTCACTCGTCGTTGCGCGCCTGCACCCGATCGAAGGCCGCCCGCGTCTCGGGGGTGATGCGCAAGGTCCCCCCGTCGAACGCGAAGCGCAGCGCGGCGTCGAAGGTACGGCGATCGACGCCCGGACAGCCGGACGCGCCGCCCGCGCAATCGAGGCTGCTCCGCAGGGCGATCTCCACCGCGAGCGCCTTGTCGTCCCCCGCTTGGACCTCCTCGCGCCCCTGCACCACGAAGCGCTGGACGACGAACACGGACAGAGGCCCCTGCGTCTGGGCTCGCAGGTACGCGACGTCGTGCGAGACGAGCCGCAGGAAGGTATCCGCGCGCTCGTCGGTCTCGCCCTCGGGCTCGTCGAAGCCGATCAACGAAAAAGTGTCGTAGTACAAGCCCATGTGGCCCGAGACGACGCGACACACGAGCCGGCTCCGGCCGGTGCGCGACGCGTGGATCGGCGTGCACTCGCCGAGCGCCCCGGGCCGATGGAACGTGCGCTGCCAGCCGCCGGGCAGCTTGCGCACGACCGCGCGGGCACCGTCGGTGTGGCTCGAGCTCGCGCCGGTCTCGCAACCGCCGCGCATGGCGACGACCATCTCCTCCCGCCCCGGACCGGAGTAGCGCCCCGGAAAGAACGTGAGCGAGAGGCCATTTTCCATGCCCCGAAGCTCGGTGTACGAAGGGCACTTCGCGCATCGAAACGAGGCCCCGCGGCGCGTCACCGCCGGCGACTCGCAGAGCAGCCGCGCGACCTCCATCCGATCCGCGTCGCTCGGCACGAAGGGCCCGCGCGCATTCTCGGGGACCGCCGCTGACCACAGGGAGACCTCCCCCGCACCGCCGTCCGCTGCTGCGTTCGGCGCGACAGGCGAGGGCTTGCTCGGAGGATCGTGCTCGACGACCTTCGACGGCTCGGGCGCGCTCGTCGCGATCGCCGGCGGCGCCGCCGGGGGCAACTCAACAGCCTTCCCCTGGCACGCGCAGAGGAACGTCATCACGACACACGAGACGGCGCGCCGCATGGCGAGAACGTAGCACCGGCACGTGCGGCGACGGCAGCAGGTGCAGCGCGCTCTCGTCCGCACGAAACGCAGCGCGCGGCCGGTGCGGCCGATCTGCTTTCGGTATACACAGTTGTCGACCGCGGTCGCGGTCGACGAGAGCACCGATGGCGACGAAGAAGCGTGGAGGCCTCGGCGCGCCCGGGCGCGAGGTCGAGCTCCTCTGGACTCCGAAGGCGCGGCCCAGCCGCGGCCCCAAGCCCGCGCTCAGCATCGAGCGGATCGCGCGCGCCGCGATCGACGTGGCCGATGCCGAGGGGCTCGCGGCGGTGTCGATGGAGCGCGTCGCGACGTCGTTCGGCGTCACGACGATGGCGCTCTACCGCTACGTGCCGGGCAAGTCCGAGCTGGTCGCGCTCATGGCCGAGGTGGCCATCGGCGCGCCCCCGGCGCTCGATGCGGTGGCCGGCGGGTGGCGCCCTCGGCTCGAGGCGTGGGCGCGACAGCTCTGGATGCGGTTCGTCCGGCACCCGTGGACGCTGGAGGCGACCGGACGGTTGCGACTCATGGGGCCGAACGAGCTGGGCTGGCTCGACGCGGCGCTCGGCGCGCTCGCGGAGACGGGGCTCGGCGGGCGAGAGCTGCTCGACGCCGTGCTCACGGTCAACGGGCAGGTGCGCATCGCTGCGCAGTTCTCGATCGGCGCGACGCGCGGGCGGCGCACGCTCCGCGGCGATCAGTGGGGCGCCGCGACGGCGGCGTTGTTGCGCGACCACCCCGACCGCTTCCCCAACCTCACCGCGATCCTCGCGTCGGACGCGTTCGGCGTCCAGCCGCGCGACCCGCTCGCGCCGGGCCTCCGCTGCGTGCTCGACGGCGTTGCCGCGCTCGTGGCCGAGCGCGCGCCCCGAAAGCGCCGCGGCGCCCGGTAGCGCGGGCCGTCGGGCGCCAGCGCGTCGTTGACAGTCCGCGCAAACCGCGTATTCCATAAACAGATTCGTATATGGCCCAAACAGTTTCCTCCGGAAGGTGCCCGTGCTCGTGCCGGCCTTGACCGCCGTGCTCCCGCTCTCGGCCGCCGGCGCGCTCGCGCACCGCGCGTGGCGTCGCCGCCGGGCCGCGCGAGCTCTGGTCATCGACGCGCCCGACGGGATCGACGAGCAGCGCTTCGTCCTCATCGGCGGAGTCGAGCAGTGGATCGACATCCGCGGCGACGATCGCGGTAACCCCGTGCTGTTGGAGATCCACGGCGGCCCGGGCGCGTCGAACACGATCTTCGCGACCCGGACCCGGTCGTGGGAGGCGCACTTCACGGTCGTGCGCTGGGACATGCGCGGCGCAGGCCGGACGTTCGGTCGCGGCGGCGCCGCGGGGCAAGGCGAGCTGTCGCTGGCGCGCCTGCTCGCCGACGCCGTCGAGGTGGCCGAGCACGTCCGCGCCCGCCTTGGCAAAGAGAAGCTGGTCCTGCTCGCCAACTCGTTCGGGAGCATCCTCGGGCTGCGCCTGGCCCGCACGCGCCCCGACCTCTTCGCGGCGTACGTGGGCACCGACCAGAACCTCGGCCACCCCGGCGGGGACGACCCGGACCACGACGCCGCGGTGGCGCAGCTGCGCGCCGAAGGTCGCCGTCGAGATGCCGCCGCGATGGAGCGGATGGGGCGCGATCCCGTGCGGTGGAGCGCGCGCGACTGGGCCACGCGCTCGCGGCTCCGCGCTCAGGGCGACCCGCGGCTGCGGGCGGTGATGCGCGACGTCGTGATGCCGTCGCTGTGGTTCTCGCCGCGGCACGGGCTGCGCGACCTGCGGGACTTCGCGGCCGGGATGTCGTTCTCCGAGCGGCTGTACCCCGAGGTGCTCGACGTCGATCCGCGGCGCGAAGGGACCCGCTTCGAGATCCCGTTCTTCGTCTTCCAGGGCGAGCACGACGTGCTCACGCCGGCGGCGCTCGCAGCGCAGTACGTGGCGGACGTGCACGCGCCGGCGAAGGAGTTCGCGCGGATCGTGGACGCGACGCACTTCGCGTCGTTCTGCGAGCCGGCGCAGTTCCTCGATCTGCTCCTCACCCGCGTGCGCCCGCACCTGGCCCCATGAGAGCCGTCCGAGGGACGCTGCGAGCACGAGCGCATTCTTCCTGATGGCGCGCGGGGCTCGAGGTCACCACGGCGCAGCGCAACGCGTACCGCGGCCGCGCCCTCCCCCGCGGCGAGCTGCTGCCGATGCACGCCTTGCGCAGGTTGCACACGACGAGTAGGAGTGGGTCATGTCGAGCCGCCCGAGCGCAGGCATCGCGCACGATGACGAGCCGGTGCGGGACTTCGTCCGCGTGCTGCAGGACGCGATCGACACCGCGAGCGCCGCTCGGTTCAACGAGCGCTTCGCGGAGGACGTCCTCTGGGGAAGCCCGTTCGGCGCCGTCGTCGCAGGGTACGAGGCCATCCACGCGATCCACGAAAAGATGTTCGACGGACTGGCGGGGTCGCCCGGCGCGTCCCGTTACACCATCGAGCACGTCCGCTTCCTCTCGGAGGACGTCGCGCTTGCCTATGTTCGCCGGACCCGCGTGGAGCGGAGCGCCGCCGATGTGACCCCGGGGAAGGCGGGCGGCTTCGACGAGCTCGCGCTCTTCGTCCTCGCGCGACGGGACGGGCGCTGGTGGCTCGCGGCGGGACAGCACGTGCCGGATCGGCGCGACGTCTACGCTTCTCGGTAGCCGTTCACGCCACCCGGGCCGCGGCACAGTCCTTCACCGACGTCACCCTCCCGCGGACGGCTTAAGCGAACAGCCATTGCCCAACGTCGGATCAGGAGTCCCGCGCCGCGCGGAACGCCGGACGAAAGAGGCACAGCTCGTTCATCCACAGATCGTCCTCTGCGTACACCTTGACGAACCCGCGCCACTCATCCCGCGCGAGCAAGGTGGTCATCAAGCGGTCGGCGAGCGAGAGCTCCGTCCGATCGCCGGGCAACGCTCGCGCCTTCGCCAAGACATCGTCGATCTCGCGGGAGACGTCGATCCCGAGTCGCGCGGCTGCTGCGGTGAACCGCTCGGCCACCGCCTCCAGCGACGACTCGCGGAAGACGTACTCGAGCCTGCCGAGCACCCTCTCGTCGGCGGGGTCGAGCACCCAGGTCAGGCGAAAGCCGCCGGGCTCGAACACGTCCTTCTTCGACGAGAACCGGCCTCCGAGCTCTGCCTGGGGTGGCACGAGCGTCGTCCACGGGGCCAGTTGACCGAGCAGGATTTGGAGCGAGGCCATGGGCTACGTTGCACCGCGTCGGGGTAGGAAGAACAAGATGCGCACACGCGTGAGGGGATCGGCCATCGACCGCGTCGTGACGATGCTGGAAGGGTTCGGGTGAGGCTCAGCTCAGCGAGCTCGGCGCGGTGTCTTCCTCGAGGCCGAAGAAGCGGCGGATGGTGCCCAGCATGCGGCGATGCTCGGCTTCGAGCGCCATCTGTTTGGCGCCTTCGTCGAGGTCTTCACGCACGGCTTGCAGCTCCACGTTGCGGGCGGCGAGCACGCTCGAGATCTCTTTCGCGATCTCGGGCCGGTCGGCCATGATCTTGTTGAAGGCCTCTTTGTCGAGGCGGTAACACTCGACCTCGGTCAGGGCCACGACGGTGGCGGTGCGGGGCTCGCCGGTCATGAGGCCCATCTCGCCGACGAAGCCGGGGGCTTGGATCTTGGCGACGGCGCGGTTCGTCCCGTCGATGCAGATGCGCACCTCGGCGACGCCGCTGACGATGATGTAGAGCCAGTGCGCCACCGCGCCCTGCTTGGTGATGGTCTCGCCCGGCGCGAAGAGCGCGTAGAGCAGGCGGTCCGCGACGAAGTCGCGCTCGCCTTCGTGGAGCGTGCGGAGGAACTCGACGCCGGCGAGCGCCTTGTGGCGGCGATCGACCTCCGCCTGCTTCTTGCGCTCGCGGCGCTCCACATCGTCCTGCTCCACCCACACGCGGCCGGCGGGCACGGCGAGCGGAATGGATGCGCGCCGCAGCGCCGTGTAGATGCGCTCGCGCACGCGTGAGCTCGTGGGATCGTCCTTGGCGAGATCGGTGAGAAAGTAGCGAACGGCGTAGTACGCGAAGCTGTCGCGCCCATCCTTGGCGAAGTCCATGCAGATGGCGTGGGGCAGCGGCTCGGAGGCCACGCCTTCGATGGGCGCGTTCTGCAGGCCCTTGTTCACGGCCTCGATGACGTCGGCGGGGCTGTAGCGGAAGTCGACGTTGAAGTAGATCCACATCCGGTGCTGGAGGGGCTGCCCTTCGCGCTTGCCGAGCACGGTGATGGTGCTGCCGAGGATGGTGGCGTTGGGCACGATCATCGTGTCCCAATCGCGCGTCTCGATGACGGTGTAGCGCCAGCGAATCTCCCGGACCTTGCCCTGCTTCCCGTTCTCGAGCTGCACCCAGTCGCCGACGCGGATCGAGTCGTCGATGTGGAGCGCCAAGCCGCCGACGACGTTGCTCAGCGTGCCTTGGATCGAGAACGCGGTGATGGTGGTGAGGAGCGCCGAGGTGGCGAGGATGCCGGAGAGCTCCACGCCGAGGTGGCGCAGCGTGATCACCACCGCCGCGATGTTGCCGATCACGACCAGCAGGCTGCCGAGGAACGGCGCCATGGTGGTGCCGACGGCGGCGAGGGCGAAGTCGAAGACGACCAGCACGCCGAGGTTGATCGCGGTGAGCAGGCCGAGGAGCTGCGTCAGCTCGGCGGCGATGCCGCCCGGCTCGGGCACGCCGAGGATCGCGAGGCCCACGTGCACCGCGTACGCGAGCAGATAGAACAGGCCCGTGATCACGGTCCCGCGCATCCGGCGGCGCTGCTTGGGGGCGAAGCGGTTGACCAGGAATGCCGTCACCACGATGGCGCTCGCGAGGAACACCACGCTCGACGCGCGCGCGAGCACGTGGCCCGACGCGTGGTCCGCGACGCCGTCGGCCGCACGCGCACGGAGCGGCGAGAGCCACGCCGCCACGAGCACCACGAGCGCGAGCAGCGGTGCGTGGGCGCGGTGCGTGGGATCCGGAGGGCCGGAGGTCATCGATGTATTTCTATCACCAGCGCTCGCCCGTCAGGCTTCGACGTCCATCGGGAAGCCGAGGCCGGTCTGAAGGGTGGCCGCTCGGTGTGCGGCGGATTTAACGCAAAGGCGCAAAGACGCAAAGACGCAAAAAGGCGCAAAGAAAGGGGTGGTCGCATCACCGTGCCCGGTGGCTCTTCGGGCGCATGGGGTCGGTGATCTCGCCGAGCATCTTTGCATCTCCGGGCCTCGATCGAGCGCGAGAAGCGCGCGCGACGAGCCTCGATCCCCCCGCCTTTTTGCGTCTCTGCGCCTTTGCGCCTTTGCGTTCCTTCTCTCTCTCTCGAAGCCGTCAAACGATGCCTAGTTGTCCTGTGCGCCGCAGACGAGCCAGGCGAGCAGCGCGGAGCGCTCGTCTTCCGTGAGCTGCACCGCGCCGGCGGGCGGCATGCGGCAACCGTAGACTTGGCTGAGGATGCCCGTCCGCTGCGCGTGGACCTCGGCATGCGTGCCGAAGGCCTTGTCCGAGGCTTGGCCGCCGGTGGTGTGACAGGTGACGCAGCGAGCCTCGATCAAGGGTGCGATCGTGGCCGCGTAGCCGGGCGCATCGGAGGGGCAGCTCGCGGGGAGATCATCGGGGCATGCGCCGCTCTCGCTGCCACAGCCGCCGGCGACGGCAACGAGGACGACGGCGACGAGCCGAGCAACGGATGACGAATCGAGCCTCACGTGCGGTTCATACCCACCGGCGCGCGCGGCCGCCACCATCGCGGCGTGGTAGCGTGTCCGCGATGCGACTTGCTTCTGTCCCGCGCGTCGCCGCGGCGATCGGCCTCGCGGCGATCGGCCTCGCGATGGTGACGAACGGCTGTGGAGGGTCTTCGTGCGCGCCGGATCAACCGGCCGACTGCGCGCCGCTCTACGAGCCGACCTTCGATCAGGTCTTCGCGCGCACGCTCGCGCCGACGTGCGCTGCTCCGGGCACCGGCTGTCACGCGGCCGAAGGCAACCAGGGCGGCCTCGCGTTCACCGATGCCGACAGCGCCTATGCGTTGCTCCTCGGCGAGAAGGACGGCGACGCGCGGGTGACGCCGGGCGACGCTTGTAGCGAGCTGTTCCGGCGCATCGCCTCGACCGATGCCGCCGAGGTAATGCCCCCCGGCGCGCGGCTCCCCGATGCGGAGCGATGCGCCATCGAGCAGTGGATCCGCGGAGGAGCGAAGCGATGAGATCCGACCTCGCCGCCTTCACGGGCACGCTCGCGATCGCCGTGATCGCGGCCTCGTGCGGCAACTCCGCGCCGCCCACGCCGCAGTTCACCAAGGCGGAGCTGATGGATCCGCAGAAGTGCCAGCAGTGCCACCCCGATCACTACCGGGAGTGGTCGGGCAGCATGCACGCCTACGCCGCCGACGATCCCGTCTTCATCGCCATGAACGCACGCGCGCAGCGCGAGACGAACGGCGCGGTGGGATCGTTCTGCGTGAAGTGCCACGCGCCCGTGGCGCTCGCGGAGGGCGCGACGACGGACGGCACCAACATCGCCGATCTCCCGCAGCACCTCAAAGGCGTGACTTGCTACTTCTGCCACTCCGCCGACGAGGTGACGGACACGCACAACGCGCCCATCAACCTCGCCGCGGACGGCGCGCTGCGCGGCGGGATCACGGATCCGGTGGCCAACGAGGCGCACGCGTCGAAGTACTCACCGATCCACGATCGCGACCGCCCCGAGTCCGCGACCTTGTGCGGGAGCTGTCACGACGTGGTCTCTCCACTCGGCGCGCACATCGAACGCACCTTCGCGGAGTGGCAGGGCACGCTCTTCTCGCACGACACGCTCGGGCTCACCTGCGGCCAGTGCCACATGGCCGGACGCGAGGGGCTCGCCGCGCAGGCGCCGGACGTCGGCGTGCGGCGCGTGCACGGGCACACGTTCCCGGGCGTCGACACCGCGCTCACGCCCTTCCCCGAGATGGATGCGCAAAAGGCCGCCGTGCAATCGTCGCTCGACGGGACGCTGCAAGCCGCGCTCTGCGTGAAGGGCTCGGCCGGCGCCGCCACCCTCCAAGTCGTGCTCGACAACGTGGGCGCCGGTCACGCGTGGCCGAGCGGATCGACGCAGGATCGACGCGCGTGGGTCGAGCTCGTGGCGTACGCGAACGAGGAGCCGGTGTACCAGAGCGGCGTGGTCCCCGACGGGACGTCGGTGATGGATCTCGTGGATCCCGATCTGTGGCTCATCCGCGACTGCATCCTCGACGGCGACGGCAAGGAGGTGCACATGTTCTGGGAAGCGGCGAGCTACGACTCGAACCAGCTCCCGGGGCCGGTCACCAACGTGCAGACCGATCCCAACTACTACCTGACGCACGTGCTCCGCACCTTCCCGCGGCCGACGTCGACGCCCGCGGTGATCGCGATGCCCGATCGCGTGACCATGCGCGTGCGCCTCGTGCCCATCGGCCTCGACGTGCTCGACGATCTCGTCGCGAGCAAAGACCTCGATCCCTCGGTGCGCGACGCGATGCCGACCTTCACGCTGGGCGGGACCGATCTCGAATGGACCGCGGACACCGCGACCATCAAGTACGTCGACCAAGGCCAGCCCGTGCTCTGCGTGACGCGCGGCCTCTCCACCGGCGCCAACGCCGCCGTCCCCGCCCCCGAGCGCACGATGTGCGGACCGTGAGAGCCCCACGCAGGCGGTGACCTCGTCTCGCCGGTGCGTCGGGCGACACCGCCCGGTGCTCATCACCTCGCGCAGCCGCGCTTCATGTCGTCGCCTCGCCGCCGTTGTCGCACCAAATCGAACAATCGGTCCGCCCCGAGGGAAGATTTCGCCTCGGCCTTCGTAGAAACGGATCAGGCGGCACGCACGCCGCCTCCACCCCCTGCGGAGGTATCGTGAACCCTGACGATCTCACCTTGGAACAGCTCGGCAAATCGCTCGGCACGCCCGCGCCGGAGCTGCTCGAAGCCATCGCTCCTCCGGAGGCGCACGACGACCTGATCGACGTGGGCCGCCAGATCAAGAGCTCCCGCATCATCACGGATGTGCGGCGCATCTATGCGCTCGCCTTCACGGTGTGGTCCAAGGCCACGGACGAGCAGAAGGACGCGCTCGTCGGCTTCTCGCCCGAGCTGCTCGCGCTCGGCGTCGATCGGGCCCTCGCCTTGGACAAGATCACGGCGGACACCGGCGACGCCGAGGAGCTCGACGCCGCGACCTTGAAGCACCGGCAGACCGAGGCGCGCGTCGCGTTCCAGCGCGGGCTCACGCTGCGCGATCACGCGGAGCGCGCGCTCGCTCGGATCGCCGGGCGCGATCCCGTCCTGCGCGCGCGTCTCCAGACCGCGCTGGGCACCGCGGAGGACGCCGCCGCGCTCGTGAAGGGCATCGAGCGCTTGGTCGCGTTGGGCAAGGAATGGCTGGCCGTCCCAACGGGGCCGATCTCCGCGCGCGCGAAGCTCGCGAGGCTCTCCCCGGCCTACCTCGACAAGCTCTCGCAGGCCGGCGAAACGGTGAAGACGACCTCCGCCGCGGCCACGGGGAGGGCGACGACCAGCAAGACGTCGCAGGGCGAGATCGATCTCCTCGACGGGATCAACATCCACATCCTCGGCGAAATCGTGCATGCGTTCGACGCCGCGCACGAGGTCGACGCCACCATCCCGCGCCTCGTGCCCATCGCCACGCGCCGCCTCCTCGGCAAGCGCAACGGCACGGCCAAGCCCGCCGAAAAGCCCGCCGCAACCCCCGCCTGAGCTCCTCACCGCGACGCGCAGCTTCCCAGGCTGCGCGTCGCGCGTGCCGGCCCCCGGCTGCCGGTGCCCAACCCGAGTTGCCGATGGCAAAACTCGGCTTGCCGATCCCTTCCCCCGGCTTGCCGATCCCGATCGCGACTTGCCGATCCATCTCCCCCCGTGTCCCGACACATCTCGGCCGTGTCCCGACGGGTCTCGGCCGTGCCCCGACGCATCTCGGCCGTGTGCCGATCCATTCCCCTCCACGCCTCGACGTGTCTCGGCGGCGTGCCGACGCGTGGGCCGTGCGTGCCGACGCCTTGCGGATGCACGCCGGTGCGGCCGGGTCCTTGGGTGACACTTTGGATGGCAGCGTATGGACGCTTCGAGATACGGCCCTTTCATCGCGTCCCGGGGATCAGCTTGCGCGGGTCGACGAGCTCGGCGTCCAGCTTGCGCACCACGGCGTCGAGCCCGGGCCGATCCTTGCGCACCAGGACCACCTTCTTGTCGCGGGTCGGGTTCTTCGGATCGCGATCGTACGGCGTGCGCACCGCCCAGTAGGCGTCGGCGTCGCGAAAGGCGGGGTGCCGGTAGAGGTCGCGGAGCACGGTGGTGAAGTTGATGACGTAGAAGGTGGGGCGCCGCGAGAAGGTGTACGGCAGATCCCACTTGCCCATCTTGCCGCCGTTGGTGCCGTGGTGGGCGATGTGCCGGTCACAGAGGCCGAGCATGTCGAGCGTGCGCATGCGGGAGTGGAGCGGGATGATGCCCGCGATGTCGGTGGCCAGGAGATCGTCGGGCCGGCGCACGGCGCCGAGCTTCTGCCCGAGGTCGACGAGGTGCCGTTCCGCGGCGTCGAGCGAACGCTTGCCCGGCCCCGCGTCGTAGTGCGCGCGGCGCGCCGCGAAGAGGAGCACCGCGAGACCGGCGACGAGCGGCGCGGCGCGGCCTGCGGCCCGGCGCGGATCGATCTCCAGAAAGGCTGAAAGCCCGAGCGCGAGCGCGATGAAGACGAGCGGCAGGAGCGGCACGAGGAGGCGGTAGTGCGGCATCCAGTCGCCCTCGTTCCACAGGCACACGAGCGCCACCGCGAGCGCGCACGCGAAGAGGACGATCGCGGCGTGTCGCGTGCGGCGCACGAAGAGCGCGGCGCCGCCGATCAGCGCGAGCGGTCCGAAGGCGAGGTCGAGAAAGGCCGGGAGGATCGTCGCGCCGTCGCTCGCGCTCAACGCCGCGAGCGCCTGCGCCCGGGGCATGGCGAGGAGGCGCTGCTGGAAGGTGCTCTTGGCCACGACGGTGTTGGGGACCAGCTCGCCGTAGTAGGCCAGGCGGAAGAGCAGGAAGGGCACGAAGACGGCCGCGAACGCGGCGGCGGGCCGGAGGGCCGCGCGCCAATCGTCGCCGCGACGGAGGGCACGGAGGAAGGCGAGGGCTTGCACCACGAGGTACATCCCGGCGCCCTCCGGGCGGGTGAGCGCGGCGAGCGCGAAGAGAAGCGCCCACGCGCGGGAGGCGGGATCGCGGAGGTAGTGGTGGATCGCGGTGACGAGGAGGCAGACGTAGAGGCTCGTCTCCATGCCGCTCATGGCGTACGCGGCGATGGGCGTGGCCCACGCGGTCGCGAGCGCCGCGCCCAGGCCGAGCAGGCCGCCGCGCGCGTCGCGGGTGAGCAAACGGACGGTGGCGAAGACGTAGGCGACGAGGATGGTCGTGGAGAGGGCGCCGACGATCTGCGCCACGGGGAGCGGGGCGGCGCCGAAGATCATCGGGACGGCGAGGATCAGCGCGAAGAGGAAGGCCGAAGTGCCCTCCACGCGCTCGCCGGGGTTGAAGACGAGACCGTGGCCGTGGGCGAGGTTCTCCGCGTAGCGGAAGGTGATGTGGGCGTCGTCGAAGAGGTAGTGACGGTGCTGCGCGAAGTGGCGGAAGGCGACGGCGACGATCACGCAGAGGCCCGCCGCGAGCGCGAGATCCTCAGGCCGCGCGCGATCCCAGGCGCGACGGGCGCGAACGCCGAGGCCGGCATGGAGATCGGGACGCATGCGGCGCCGGCATGGAACCGGCGCGCGCCGGGGTCGTCAAGGCGGCATGACCAATGCCCAGGATCGAGAAGGAGCGGCGAACCCGGGGCTCGAGGGAGCCACCGTCTCCTCCAGCAAGCGGATCCGTCAGATCGTCATCGTTCAGCGTGCGGTGCATCCGCTCGAGCTTGATCCACCACACGCCGAGCTCGCTCAGCCCGCCGATGCCCGTCGTCGCGAACGGAGGACCGTTGTCCGAGCGGATGCGACGAGGCCGCCCGAGCTCGCGAAACGCTCGCTCGAGCAGGTAGCGACTGACCTGATCGGTCAGCGTCGGCGGGGAGCAGCGCGACTTGTCCCCGAGCGCGAAGGGCCCCTTGAAGTCGACGCGCCACGTTTCGTCGGGTGCACGTGCCGACGCCTCGGCTGCACGTGCCGACGCCTTGCGGATGCACGCCGATGGCGGCTCCGGGCGCCGCGCGCGGAAGGAAGCACGCGCTCTCGCCGCCCAAGAGAACGCGCGCAACGGAGCGCGTGGTGCGCTCAGGCTTCGACGAGGCCCGATCGCACGGCGATGCGCGTGAGATCGACGACGCCTTTACAGCCGAGCTTGTCGTAGATGCGGATGCGATGGGTCTCGACCGTCTTCGGGCTGATGCCGAGGCTCTGCGCGACCTCGCGCGTGGAGCGGCCGCTGGCGAAGAGGCGCAGGACCTGGATCTCGCGCGCGGTGAGGACGTCGATGGCGCCGGGGCCGCCGTTGCGCCCCGTCTTGCGCATGGCGCGGAGCACGCCTTCGGTGAGCTGCGGGCTCAAGGGCGTGCCGCCCGCGGCCGCCTCGCGGATGCCGGCGACGATCTGCTCGAGCGGCGAAGTCTTGAGGAGGTAACCGTGCGCGCCGGCGCGCAGCGCTTCGGTCACGCGGTACTCGTCGTCGTAGCCGCTCACGACGACGAGGCGCGCGTTCGGTAACACGGCGCGCAGCGCGGCGATGAGATCGGGGCCGTCGCGATCGGGCAGGTGGAGATCGACGACCACGAGGTCGGGATGCGCCGAAGGGGTCTGCGCGAGCGCCTCCGCCGCCGTCGATGCTTCCCCCGCGATCTCGAAATCACCCTCCGCAGCGAAGGCTCGGGCGAGCCCTTCTCGCACGACGGGATGATCGTCGATCAGGAAGATCCGGACACGGCGGGGAGTGGCAAGATCTTCGGCCATCACAGGGTTTTCCTCGGCAAAACCGTACGCCCGCACCGTGTTTGAGGTCAAGGACCTCACACATCCCCGAGGACGGAATCGTCGGAGGTCAAACGATTTGATCAAGCGTGTCGCGACGCTCGCTCATCGTGCCTCGACACGATCGTGACGATCGTGTCGAGGCGCGATCGAACGCGCTGCCCCGCGCGCGATAAGCGCCGTGACGACACGATCATGAGGCCATTCCCGACGAGGTATGAGAGCGGCTTTTCGTTAGGCTGGGGACCTACGGAGCAACCCGTCAAACGGTGAGGTCGACATCATGCAAGACAGCGGGAGCAGGAAGGTGCGCGTCTATCTGATCGATGATCATCCGATCGTCCGTGAGGGCTTCGCCCGTGCGCTCGCCGATGCACCCGACATCGTCGTCGTCGGTCAAGCCGACACCGCGGCGGAGGCCCTGAAGGGCGCGCCGTTCGCCACGCCCGACGTGATCCTCGTCGATCTGAACATGCCCGATCGCGACGGGATCGAGCTAGTCGGCGCCCTGCACGCGCGGCTTCCCGACGTGAAGCTGCTCGTGCTGAGCGCGTACGACGACGAGTTTCGTGTGGCGGAGGCGCTCCGCGCGGGAGCGCATGGTTACCTCGTGAAGACGTCGAAGATGTCCGAGGTGATCGACGGCATCCGCCGCAGCGCGGCCGGCGGCGCCGCGCTCTCGCCGCGCATCGCCGGCGCGGTGGTGCGCGCCATGCGCAAGCCTTCGGGGCAAGGCTCGGGCGCGCTCGACGCGCTCACCACGCGCGAGCGTCAGGTGCTCCGCTTGCTGGCGATGGGCGTGTCGACACGCGAGGCCGCGGCGCGCCTCACCATCAGCCCGAAGACGGTGGAGACCCACCGCGTGCGCATTTATACGAAGCTCGGCTGCAAGAGCGCCGTCGAGCTGACCCGCATCGCCGTGCGCACGGGGATGATCGAGGCCTGACGCGCTCGCCGCGACGCGCGCGCCGAGATCGGCCGGCGCGTCGGCACCACGACTTGCTTCATCGCTCGGCATTTTCGAGGGCTCGCGCGCCGGCGCGAGGAGGCCGCGTTCGCCCGCTGGATCCCGCGCGGAAGCAGTGCTTAGGTGCGGGCCTATGTCCAAGGCTGGGCCGCGCCCGCACGACGTGATCGCCGAGCCGCTGTCGGGCGGCATCGAGCCGACGAAGAACGACGCGACGAACGCGCAGGGGAGCCGGGGCCGAGGGCCGAAGGGTGCGCCGCAAAAGCCGGGGCCGACGAGCCGCGCGCGCGCGGCGCTGCCGATGGCGACGGCGAGCGAGGGGATGTTCGTGCGCGCCGTGAGCGTGCGCGCTCCCGACGTGGTGTTCGTGAAGGGTTTGGTGGAGGCGAGCGACGGGCTCGCGTCGGTGTTCGCGGAGCGCGGCGGTGAGCTGTTCCTCGCGACGACGTACGGCCGCGAGGCGGAGCTCTCCGAGCTGCTCGCGGATCTCGAAGTGGAGATCGGTGCGCGCCTCGGTGACGCGCCCGGAGGGATGCGATGGGACACGGACCGGCAGGATCGATGATGGCCGAGCCGGCCGGACCGCGGGAGAAACGTGACGGCGCCGCGCCCCCTTCCGAAGGCGGCGCTCCGGAGTACCTGCGTGCTCTGCCCGACGCTGCGATCGCCGATCCGCGGCTGATGGCGGCCTGGCAGGAGTGGCTGCGCGCGCTCGCCACCGACGCCGACGCGGCGCTCGCGGCGGCGCACGTGTATCGCGATCTCGACGAAGCCGCGCGCGACGCGTGGCTCGACGCGCTCATGGAGGATTCGCCGGAGCTCGCGGTGCCCGCGGTCGCCGTCTATGCGCCGCTGCTCGCGGTGGAGTCGGATCCGGCGCGGCGCGCGCGCATCGTGGAAGCCATCGTGAGCGACGTGAGCCCGCGCTCGGATCCGCGGAGGGCCCGTGCGCTCCGCGGGATCGCGCCCGGCGGCGAGCGCGTGATCGCGCTGGTGAGCCCCTTGTACCTGCGCTTCGTCGAGGTGCTCTGGTGCCGCTACGCGGTCGACGGCGGCTTCACCTGGGTCCGCCACGACGCCATCCTCGCCGACAAGGACGCGCCCGCCGATGGGGCGAGCCTCGACGACGTGGTGCTCGAGGCGACGCCGATCACGCCCGTGATCGAGGAGCTCGCGCACGCGGTCCTGGCGCAGCGTCGCCACGGCCGCGCGCTGCCCGAACCGTTGCACCTCTTCGCGCACCTCTTCGACGCCCGCGTCGACGAAGGCGGCGCGTACGTGCACGATGACGATCTCGTGGGCGGATGATCACCCTGGCGCGCTCGACCCCGGTGCGGCTCCTCCTCGCGCTCGCGATCACCGCGGGCGCGGGCTGCGCCGGTTGCCAGGGCACGAGCGATCGCAAGCCGCCGGCGACCGCGCCCGCCGCCGCGCGCGGCCCGGTGATGCGCTTCGCCTACGAGGGCGTCGACGGCCGCCCCATCTCGACGGAAGCGTTCCAGAACCGCATCAGCGTCATCGCCTTCCTCACCACGTACGACGTGCATTCGCAGGTGGTGGCGCGCTTCCTCGCGTCGGTCGCCAAGCGCCACACGCCGCGCATCAACGCGGCCGCCATCATGCTCGAGGCGCCCGAGAACAAGACGCTCGTGGAGGCGTTCGGCGCGACGATGGGCCTGCCCTACCCGCTCGCGCTCGCCGACGCCGCGACCATCGCCGGCGAGGGCCCGTTCGCGGGGCTCCATCACGTGCCGAGCATCGTCATCCTCGATCGGCAGGGCCGCGAAGCGTTCCGGCACGTCGGCTTCATCGACGAGAACGGCCTCGAAGCCGCGCTCAAGCAGGTGGAGAAGAGCGCGCCGCCGGCGCAGGAAACACCGTAGCTTCACGCGCGATCACGATGGGGGCGCGAGCGGCCCCGAACCCCGGGCCGGACGAGCCCCTTGATCGAGATGGGGCTGCAAGCGGGCCCGAGCCAGCCTCGATCACGCGCGACGATCAGCGGCGAATCGCTGCGCGCGTGACGCATCAATAGCGCGGGAAGCTCGCGGGCCGCGGGATGGCGTTGTCGTCCAGCCTCGGGAGCAGCGCCGCCACGGCATCGAGGTGACCGGGCCTGGGAGCCACGAAGCCCTCGGCGCCGAGGAGCTTGCGCGCGGCCGAGCGCAGCAGCGCGTGGCGGCCATCGATGAAGGCTCGGCGCACGAGCTCGACCTGCACCCGATCGAGCCTCGAGCTCACCGCGATCACGTCCGCCGGAATGGGCCCCGCCAGCGCGAGCATGCGCACCGGCAGCGATCCCCACGCGGCCCGAACCGGGCGCTCGTCGACCGGATCGAGGTGCACGAACGAAGCGCCGACGTCCGCCGATCCATCGAGCACGGAGGCAGCGACGTCCTCGTGGGATCCGGTGAAGCGATCGGCGGAGAAGGCTCTCTCGAGATCGAGCCCGAGCGCGCGCAGGTGCGCGCGAATGAGCAGATACCCCGACGCGCTCTGGCGATCGACCCACGCGCCACGCACGCCCACGAGCTCCGCGACCGTGCGCCACGGCGCGTCGGTGCGCGTGAAGAGCGCGGTCGAGTACGACGTCACGCCCCCACGCACCGGCAACGCGATCGGGATCGCGTGCCCGTGCGACATGGCCTGCGCCGCCGGGATGGGCGGGAGCCACGCGACGTCGACGTCCCCGATGGCCATCGCCTCGACGAGCCGGTGGTAGTACCAGACCCCGACGCCGCTCACCGGCGCCCGCAGCTCGGCCGCGAGCGCCGCGCACAGCTCGTCGAGCTGCGCGCGCGACAGACCTCCGGTGAGGGCCACGCCGAGCCGCAAGCCGTTCGTCGCGCCGCCGGATGCCGAGCCCACGACATCATCCTATCGCGGCGCGCATCGCACCGGCACGTGCCGTCGCGCTCGTCAGCGCGACACGAATCAGGGCCCCATCGTGCTCGCCCGCCCCATCGTGCTCGCCCGGCCACTCGCCGCCGCGACACGCGCTCACGCACGACGTGATCAGGGCCGGCTCGCCCGGCCCGGGGTTTGGGGCCACTCGCCCCCCATCGTGATCAGGGCCGGCCCGGGGTTTGGGGCCGCTCGCGGCCCCATCAAAACAAAACCACAAAACGACGAGGGCCGGCAGCGCCGGCCCTTGCCTCATCGCGCGACGGAGGCCGGCAATGCCGACCTCATCGTCACGATGCTCGACTCACTTCTTGAAGACGAGCTTCTTGGCATCCTTCTTCGCGAAGGGATCCGTGAACTCGAAGGTGCTGTCGTCCTTGAACGTGATCGCGAGCTCCTTGCCCTTGAGGTCGGTCTTGCCGTCCTTGAGGAGCTTGAGCGTGAGGTTGGTCGGATCGTCGGCCTTGCCCGAGACCTCGTACTTGACCGTGTGCGCGGCCTTGCCCTTGAGGCTCCAGGTGATGGTGTCGCCCGTGTTCTCGAGCGAGGAGCCGGCGTCCGCGAACGCCTTCTTCGCCTTCTCGAGGGCCGCGTCGATCTTCTTCTGGTCCTTCTTCGGGCCGCCCGCCTTCTGCGCGGCAGCGTTCGCCGCGTCGGCGATCTCACCCGCGAAGTCCTGCGAGAACTTGCCGACGAACTTCTCCTTCGCGGGCTTCGGCGGGGGCGGCGGCGGCTCGGCCGGCGGCGGGGGGGGCGTCGGCTCGGCGGTGGCAGCCTGCGTGGGCGCCGGAGCCGCGGTCTCCGCCGGAGCGGCCGTCGGCTGGGCCGGCGTCTCCGCGGGAGGGGTCGAATCGCCGCACCCGACCATCACGGCGGCGGCGAGGGTGACCAACAGTCCGTACGAGAAGCGCCTCATGTTCATGCGTAAACTCTCCTGGAGGTGTTTGCGGCCCGCGTCCTAGCGGACTTTACGAGCGACGTCGAGATCCACACGTTCGCGTCAGTCACAGAGCTAGACGCACGTGCCCGCCGCAATGGCTCGCCGACCCTAGTCCAAAGGTAGACGTTTGGGCCAATTTCCCGAGCGGGGAGCGCAAAAAAAGTGAACGCGAGGTCGGAGAAGCTCCCCTCGACGTTGTCCTGCGTCCGCATCTCGGGTGACCATTCCCGCTACCGGTAACTCTCCATCCCAAGTAACTTCGGGGCCGATGGCGGACGGCGGCGAGCGCCCCCACGCCGAAGTCAGGCTCCGCGAGCTCCTCCCCGATGCATTGGGAGAGCTCGCACGCGGCGTCGATCGCGCGGACGTGCGCGCCTCCGGGACGTTGCTCGGATCGCGCGGGACGCTCGCTCCACGTCCATTGCTCGCCGGCCTCACGACGCTGCTGATGCGTCTCGTCGTGCGCGCTCACCTCGAAGCACGTGCGCTCGCGCCCGCGGGCGAGACGCTCGCCGCGATCCATGCCGAGCTCACCGCGCGGGGCACGCCCGCATCACGCCGCGCGCGCGCATCGGAGCACACCGGAGCGTCGGCACGCGTCGCGCGCCCAGCGCGCATGGAGGCCCGCAGGAAGGTCGGTGCCTCGCGCGTCGCGCGCGGCTCCACCGACGCGTGGCCGCGCGTGCTGGCGACGCTCGACGTCCTGCACACCACGCTGGGCGGCGCGCTCTTCGATCCGCAGCGCTTCCCCTTCCTCGCGGGGCCGCTCGACGACGCGTGCGCGCTCGGCGTGCTGGATCGATTGCTCGGGCATGGCATCGCGTGGGCCGAGCTCGATGTCGAGGACGTGGTCGGCGCCTACGAGGATCTCGTCGGCTTCGAGCTGCGCGTGGCGCACGCCGAGACGGTGGTGGTGCTGCCCCAGCATGCCGCGATCGATCTCGCGTCGCTCGCGCGCGTCCCGCCGAAGGAACGAGGCGCATGGGTCGTCGAGCGCGCCGGCGGCTCTGCGGGGATGCGCCTCGCGGATGCGCTGGCGCGCGCCGGATCGATCGACGCGCTCGCCGCGGCGCTCGCGCGGAGAGCCTCGCCGCGGTGGCCCGCGAGGGTCCCCGCCGGCTCGCTCTACGTGGCGCCGGGCGAGGCTCGGCGGCGCGCCGGCGCGCACTACACGCCGCGCGCGCTCACGGGGCCGCTCGTCGATCGCACGCTCGGCCCGCTCTTCGCGCGCGCCGGATCGGATCCCGCGCGCATCCTCGATCTGCGCATCTGCGATCCGGCGATGGGCACCGGCGCCTTCCTCGTCGAAGCGTGCCGTCGCCTCGCCGACCGCCTGCGCGAAGTGGATCCCACGCTCGACACGCAGTCCGCACGGCTCGCGGCGGCGCGCTGCCTGCGCGGTGTCGATGCCGATCCGCTGGCCGTCGATCTCGCGCGCGTGGCCCTGTGGCTCACCGTCGGAGCGCCGACGTTGCGCCTCGACTTCGCCGACGCGCACCTCCGTGCGGGCGACGCGCTCGTCGGCGCCGGGGCGAGCGCCGGCCCGATCCGCGCCGAGGCGGAGGCTCTCGAAAAATCGTTTGAGCTCAAACCATTTCATTGGCTCGACGCCTTCGCGGAGGTACTGTCCCCTCCCCGCAACGGCTTCGACGCCTTCGTGGGCAACCCGCCGTGGGTCGCGTACGCGGGTCGCGCGGCGCAGCCGCTCCCGGACGAGCTCTTCGACTTCTACCTCCGCCACTACCCCTCGTTCTTCGGGTACCGCACGCTGCACGGGCTCTTCATTCACCGGGCGGCGTCGCTGCTGGCGCCCGGTGGGCGGCTCGGTCTGGTGGTGCCGACGTCGGTCTCCGATCTGGGCGGCTACGAGCCGACGCGGCGCGCGCACGACGCGCTGTGCGTGATCGACGACGAGCTGCCCGACTTCGGCGACGCGTTCGTGGGCGTCTTCCAACCGTCGATGGGCTTGCTCTCCACGCGCCGCGCCGAGCCCGCAGCGCCTTCGGGCAAGAGCGCGCCGTGGCGCGTCGCGCGCGACGACGTCGACGAGATCGCCCGCGGCCTGCTCGCGCGCCTCGCGGCGCTGCCGCCGCTGCCGCCCGAGTGCTTCGGCGAGCGCGGCTTCCAGACCACGGGCGACGACGTGAAGAAGCTCCGCCCCACGCCGCACGCGATGCCGCCCTTCGTGGTGCCCATCCGCGAAGGCGGCGACGTGCGCGCGTTCCAAGCGCTGCCGCCGCGGCTCCACCTCGATCCCCGAGACCTCACCGGCCGCCTGCGCGCGCCCGATTCGTGGCGCGAGGTGCGCGTGCTCGTTCGCCAAACCGCGCGCTTCCCCATCGCCGCGCGCGCCGACGGCATCGCCTTCCGCAACTCGGTCCTGGCCTGCTTCGCCGCCGGTCCCTACGGCGAGGACGCGCTGCTCGCGTACCTCAACGCGGGCCCCATCCGCTGGCTCCACTTCATGCGCCACCGCGACGCGCGCCAAGGCATGCCTCAGGTGAAGGTCGCGCATCTCCGCTCGATCCCCCGGCTCCCCGAGGATGCCCCTCGTCACCTCGCCGCGCTCGCCGACCTCGGCGCGACGCTCGGCCGGCGCAACGACGGCATCACCCCCGACGAGCAACGCGCCCTCGACGATCTCGTGGCCGCAGCCTTCGCGCTCACCAACGACGAGCGCGCGCTCGTGACCGCATGGGCGGCGCAGCATCCCGCGCCGTGATCGATCGACACGATCGATCGCGCTGCACTACGGCTCCGCCACGAGGATGCACATGAGCGAAGGCGCGCTCGCCTTCGTCATCCATGAGGCGACTGCGCGTCACCGGCGCCCGCATCCTCCTGCGGAGGCGGCGGGGAGGCGGGCTTGTTGCGAGGCGGCTCGCCGTGCTCGCTGATGAGCTTCCGCGCCAGCGCATCCACGATCATCTGCTCGTGGTAGCGCGGCAGGCTCGGGAGCTGCACGGCCACGTGCGTCCCCTGCCGGTTGCGCACGACCTCGATCGATCCACGATGCGCCCGCTTGCCGCTCTCGAGGCTCGTGTACTCGAAGAGCAGGTAGCCGCTGTCCATGTCCTTCTCGGTGACCTTGCATCCGAGATCGACCCGCACCAACCGGAGCGCGGTCCCGTAGGTCTGCTCGAACGAGTACGGCGAGTCGTAGGCCACGTTGGCGGAGGCCTCCTCGCTCCGGAGCGCGACGTAGGCCGGCGCCGCCAAGGCCGCGGCGAGGAGAATCACGTGCGCGAGCTTCCGCATCCACCGGCGCGTAGCGCGCCCCCGCAACGCGGGCCAAGTTCTCGACGAAGATCGCCGCTCAGGCCGTGATCGCCCGCGGCTCGAGGCGATCGAGCACCAGCGCGAACAACATCGCCGCGACGTGGAAGCCGACCTGCGCCACGTAGAGGAGGAAGACGAACGCCGCGCCCGGACCGACGAGCATCGCCTCCGGGAAGTACATGGCCAGCGCCATGTACGTGGAGAGCTGGAACGCACCGAAGTACCCCGGCCCCGCCGGCACCAGAATGCCGACGCCGAGGCACCCGACCGTCACCGCCGCCTGCGCCAGCGTGATGCTCTCGAGCCCCGCGCCCCACGCGAGCAACGCCACGCCGAGCACGTTGACGCCCCAATACGCGAGCGTCTCCGCGAGGAACGGCATCGTGTGCTGCGCCGACGGCAAGAACCGGAGCCCATCGGCGACGCGCTCCACGATGCGCGCGAACGCGGCCGCGAGATCACGCGAGACGAGCCCGATCACGGCGAAGGTCGCGCGGCGCGCGAAATCGCGGGCGAAGAAGAAGATCCCCATGAGCGCGAAGGCGCTCATGAACAAGATGAGCGCGCCGTACGCCGCCTTGGGGACCGCGGCGGCGGGCACCGGCAAGTTGCCGACGTGGTCGGGCAACGGGCTGAGCGGCGTGGCCAGCGAGAGCCCCGCGAAGAGCACCGCGCTCAACACGAGCCCATCGATGACCCGCTCCGCGCCGACGGTGCCCGCGGCCTCCCAGAAGCGCACGTTGCTGCGCTTCGTGATCAGGTACGGCCGCACGATCTCGCCGCTGCGAAGCGGCGACAGGAGGATCGCCCCAAACGCGATCCACGACACCCCGATCACGCTGCGCGCCGACGCCTGCCCCACGGGCCGGAGCAGATGACGCCAGCGAAATGCTCGGAAGAAGTGCACGATCGCGAGCGACGCCACGTAGACGACGACCGTCCAGGGCTTCACCTTCGCGAACGCGTGCGCCGGCGGGACCAGCGGCAGCCCGCCGCGCGCCAGCAACCACGCGAGCCCGCCGCCGAGCAGGATCGACGCGAGCAGCTTGACGCCGTGGCGCTGAATGAGCCCCGCCACACCGCCCTGCGTAGGAGGCAGCGGCACCTCCATCACGGGCGCCGCGGGCGGCGCGGCCTCCGCGGCCAGATCGCGCTCCATCGCGCGGGCTCTAGCAAACCGGCTTTCCGGGGGCAAACCCACGGACATCGACGCTCACGCGAGCGCCCGCGAACCTTGGCAACGGAGACGCAGCAGCGCGACGCCCAACAGGGCTCAAAACACCTTCTGCGGGACGTTGATCGAATCCCCAGCCTGGAGCGGCGGATCGGGGATGCGATTGTCGATGATGTCTTCCACCGAGATGGTCGCCGCGCGCGTCTCGCCCTTGATCCGCCGGCGAACGGTGACCTCGCTGCGCTTCGCCAGCGGATTGAAGCCGCCCGCGATCGAGATGGCGCGCAGCAACGTCATCCCCGATGCCATCGGGAACGAGCCCGGGTGCTGCACCTCGCCCATCACCTCGACGCGCTTGGAGTTGTACTCCTTGATGTTCACGGAGACGTTGGGATCGCTCAGGATCTGCTTCTCGATGAGCTTCTGCCTCACGAGATCGGCGACCTCCTGCGGCTCGAGCCCGGCGATCGAGATGCGCTTCACGTAGGGGAAGTCGATCGTGCCGTTGGGCGCCACCGTGTACTGGACCGGGAGCTTGTCCTCGCCGACGACGCGGATCTCCAGCGTGTCCCCGATGCCGAGGCTCGTGACCTCGACGGGCGGCGGCAGGCTGAGCGGCCGCGGCGGCCCGCCGCACGCGACGGCGAAGAGCGGCAGGAGCAACAGCGCCGCGCCTCGCGCCGCGGCTCGATTCCATCGTGATGCGTGCCTCAACGAAGACCTCGTCGCGGTTGGATGCGCTTACCGCCGGCGCGATTCAACCGGAACCCGATCGCCGCCGCCCGCGCGGCGGCGGGCCTCACATCAGCCAGCGAAAGCCGAGGTATGTCTCGATTTGACGGAAGGACAGATCGTCCGACTTCCCGTCCGAGACCGGGATCGGATGCTTGTTGACGTTCTCGTTGTAGCGCACCGACGCGCTCACGCCGAACTGGTCCTTGAAGCGATACTCCGCGAAGAGCGACGCATCGAACCGGATGTCGGTGAACCCCTCCTGCTCGCCGGCCGCCTTGGAGAGGAACTTCGGATAGATGACCGGGCCCGCACCGCCCTCGAGCACGATCAGGAACTTCCCGCCGTAGAAGTACGAGAACGACAAGTACCCGCGATCACGCTCGAAGTAGTTGCCGATGTAGCTGTCGTAGAAATCGCGGAGGAAGCCGACCGAGATGGCCGAGAGCGAGGGCGACGCCTGAGTGGTGTTCGCCGACGGGTTGGGCGTGAGGAACCACTTGAGCTCGAGCTGCCCGATGACGCTGTCGAAGTTCTGATCGGGCGCATCCGGCGTCACCTTGTAGAAGCTCGCGCCCCAACCAGCGAGCGCGAGGATCGAGAACGAAGGCGTGATCAGGCCGTTGATGCCGAGGCGCGCACGCATCGGATGCGACGAGAGCTTGCCGCCCTGGCCCGCAGCTTCCGGATTCGTGTAGTTGATGAACCCGAACGACGCGTCGTACATGAGCGACGTCCGCGGGAGGAAGCGCCAGCGGCCGCGCGTGGTGATCGCGTTGGTGATGCTGGTGAGCTGCCCGAAGTCCGAATCCTCGAAGACGGTGCCCGCGAAGCTGTAGCCGAGCCGCCACTCGAAGAGCCCCGCGCCCGGCGTCCACACGAGCTCCGCGCTGGCGCGCGGCAGGTCGCGGTTGAAGGCGACCTGCTTCGTGCTGGGGACGAACTCGGCGCCCTGATCGGTGGGCGTGATCGCGCGCATGTAGCTCAGGTTCAAGACGCCCGACCACGGGCGCCCCGGGAGGATCGCGAGGCCGAGATCGGCCGCAGCCCCGAGGTTGCGCTGCGCGCGCATGATTTCGGCGGTGGCCGCCGTGGGCGCGGCGACGGGAAAGAACTCGTTGTACGTGAGCGAGGCGCCGGCCCTGAACTCGACGGTGGGGCGTTGGGCGCCGTCATCTCGACGCTGCAGACCGAGCGTGGTGACCGAGAGCGACGGGGTGATGCGCAGGCGCAGCGAAGAGAGGACCGGGACTTGGTCGTCACCCGCCGAGCGCCGCAGGTAGTTGGAATCGAAGCCGAACTCTGCGGCAGCCCCAGGGTGGATCTCGAAGTCGCCTGCGCGATAGCCGGGACCTACGGTGTACCGTCGATCACGCAGCCAGATTTGATCCTGAGCCGATGCGACGGCCGGGAGCGCCAACGTCGCGCAAACCACCGCCGAAAGGAATACACTAGGTTTCATCGCCTGCTCGGGCAGTCGCCTTCATCGCGGGAAGTAAGCAGCCTGCGCGCCCGTGCTACTTGACGCAGCTGGTGCAGTTGGGGGGATCGGCCACGATGGAGCCGAGCTGCGGCTCGAGGACCGAAGGATCATCGACGATCCCAGGGTCGACCGTGAACGAGACCGCGCTGTCGCCGACGAAGCCCGCCTCCTGTCCGATGCACTGGTTGGCCTCGGCGGTGAGTTGCTCGGAGCGCTGACGCAGCACGCTCAGAATGGTGAACTCGTGATTCGCGAGATCGACGTCACTGCGCTGCGCCGCGGCTGCCAGCGACTCGCGCCGCTCGCGTGCGGAGCGGATGGCGACGTCGAGTTGGTTCAGCTTGTCGTTGAGACAGAGCGTCTTCACGACGTCGCGCGCGATGCGCGCCTTCTCCAGCGCCTGACGAACGACCGTGCGCGATCCATCCATGCGCGCGAGGAACGAGTCGCCCTGCGAGAGCTGCTCCTGGGGCGACAGGTTCACCTGACGCGTCAGGCCCGCGGTCGCATCCGGCGCCTGCGGTAGGGCCTGTCCCTGCGCCTGCGCGGCCGCGATTCCGTGGCCGATCAAGAGCGCGAAGGCCGCCACTGCAGTGAAGCCGAGGATCCTTTGACGCCGCATTCAACCCTCCGGGAGACCGGGCCCACTATATGGGGCCATGTACGGGGTGTCAACGCAACCACCGTGCCCGCTCCTCGTGATTTCCGTCGGGAAAGAGCGCAGGGTTGGTCACTGGTTCTTGTTGCTCGTCGAGGCGGAGACGTTCATTCGCCGATGAGCAAATGCACGGGGCAACGGAGCGCACAGCGAAACGGCGCGACGATGCTGTGCAGCGAACAACACCGTCGTGATCAAGCTCGACTCGTCGTGATCTGGCCCGGCTCATCGTGGTCAGTGTCGACTCGTCGCGATCACGGCCAGGTCATCGTGATCACGATCGACTCGTCGCGATCACGGCCAGGTCACCGTGATCACGATCACGGCCGGGTCATCGTGATCAAGCTCGACTCGTCGTGATCAGGGCCGGCTCGTCCGGCCCGGGGTTTGGGGCCGCTTGCGGCCCCATCGTGATCAGGGCCGGCTCGCCCGGCCCGGGGTTTGGGGCCGCTTGCGGCCCCATCGTGACTCAGGGTTTGGGGCCGCTTGCGGCCCCATCGTTACTGACTGACGAAGGTCACGGGAATGACGATCGTCGCGCCACCACCGTCGGGCGGCGCGAACTGCGCGGAGGAGACGCGCGCAGCAACGCAGGAGACCACGGTGCCGGAGAGGCCGCTGCCCGAGGGGCTGACCGAGAGGACCTCACCGTTCGGCCCGATCTTCGCGGTGACGC
Source organism: Minicystis rosea (assembly GCA_001931535.1). Classification (GTDB taxonomy): domain Bacteria; phylum Myxococcota_A; class Polyangia; order Polyangiales; family Polyangiaceae; genus Minicystis; species Minicystis rosea. The sequence goes on along the minus strand of CP016211.1, from coordinate 14,224,037 downwards.
GCACCGAGCCCTTCATGTTCGGATCCTCTTGAAGGCCCTTGTTGTAACAACGCCGGAACCCTGCAGCCATGCCGGCCACGACCGCGGACGCGTTCGACACGCTGCCGCCGGAGACCGCCGCGCCGCCGATGCTCGCGCTGCCGACCGGGCCCTTCACCTTCTGTGCAGAGCCCGCGCTCGCCGGCGCACCGCCGCCGCGGTCACCGATCGATGCGAGACCACCGCCGCCCGCGCTGCCCGGCTTGACCACGCCGCCGCCGCCACCGCCGAGGTGAAGACCTGCGACGCCGCCTGCACCGGCACCCGCACCCGCGGCCGCAGCCGCATCGAGCAGGCCCGTCGGCGTGTCACCGCGATCGAGCACGCTCGACGTGGCGCCGCCCTTCGAGTTCAGCGCGCCGACCATCGCCATGTCGAGCTGCGCGAGCTCGTGCGAGATCGCTGCGGCCTTCGCGTCGGAGAGGCTGCCCTTCGCCGGACCACCCGCGCTCTTGCCGACGCTGCCGCCGGAGCTGTGCGCCTTCGGTGCTTCCGACGGCTGCGCAGCGGCGGTGGCCACGGGCGTCTCGCTCTCCTTCGGCGTCTCCACGGGAGGCGGCGGCGGGAGCTGCTTCACCGACTCGAGGAGCTGCGCGACGCTGACCTCGTCGTCGACGATCGGGTCCATCCAATCGGAGTAGATGGAGCCGACGGCGCCGAAGTGGAACAGGAACGAGAAGGCCGCGATGATCGTCGTCGTCCAGTCGATGTCGCTCGCGAGGCCCGACTGCACCGAGACGGGGAGCTGCGGCTTCGGCTGCGCCGGCGGAGGCGCGACGAACTGGAAGAGGAAGGTCGTCTCGCCGACCATCACCTTGCCGCGTGCGTCCTCGCTGAGCTGGACTTGATAGGCCTGGACATTGCCGACCTGGACCTTCTTCGCCTGACCGCGGAGCGCGGCGAGATCCGAGATGCCCGTCTTCAGCGCGACGCGGCCGGTCATGCCGTCGAGGAAGTTCAGGTAGTAGTCGTTGCCCACGAGCTCGAACACCCGGAAATTCGGCGGGATGTTCTTGCTGGGGATGACGAACATGCTCTTTTCGCTCGGGCCGATCGTGACGTGCGTCCGCTGCTTGATGACGCGCTCCTCGATCACCTTGCCGCCCTGAACGAGACCGATACGCAGGACCTTGGGGCCAGTGGCCTGCGGCATCGCCCGCATGACCGCGGTCATCTGCCCGGGTCGAGAGCTCGTTTGGGTCTGCTGCTGGGTCATTCCGAGAAGCCTCCGGAGCATCGACGACGCAGGCGTCGTGCGAGCGCTTGTTCCGACGCAACGCCGGCGGAGAACCGGCGGACGAAGAAGTCAGTCACGCGGGACGATCGAAAGTTCCCGAGAGGGTACACGGAGCCGTCCAAGCGGTCCACTCAGGATCCTGCTCGGTGCCGACGCCGAGGCGCCGACGGGCCTCCACGCACGGGTGAGGGAGGATGCGCCTCGGGGGGGAGCGCCAGCGTCGCGGTCACGAGCGCATCGACGGCGCGGCGCTGACGCTCGGCATGGAGCACGCCGGTGCGGCGCGCCTGCGCGGCGATTAGGGCCGCGAGGCCGGAGATGGCAGCGATGGTCAGCGGCCAGCGCAGGCGATCTGGCTCGGTGATGAAGGCCAGGAAAGCCAGCACACCACCGCCGAGCAACGCGATCCGGAGCGCCGTCGCGGGCCAGCGATCGCTCCGCTCCAAGACGTGCGCGAGATCGGCGAGGGCCAAGTTGACCATGGAGACTTTGGCGTCGTCGTTGGAAGTAGTGAGGATGTCGGCGGCGAGATCGTGCTCCCAGCTCCCGGCCTCGGTGCGATCGAGCAAGGCCTGCGCGCGTTCGCCCGCAGGCACGCGCTTCAACGCGAGCGAGAGCGCCTCCAGATCACCGCGCACGGCGCCCGTCACGCGACGGACGTGCGCCCACGCGAGCATCGTGCAAGCGACGCCGAGCACGAGCGCAGGAGCGAGAAAGAGAGCACCGGTCACGCGTCAGAAGGGATCGCGGTAGATCGCCTGCTCGATGCGATCGAGGAAGGGCTGCCGCAGCTCGGCCAAGGTCAGCTTGGGCGCGATGCGGCTCACGTCGACGGCGGCGATGGGCTTCTGGATGCGGCCCGTGATCGTCACCTCGGCGAGCGTGATCACGCCGCGCTGCTTGCCCTTCTCTTGGGCTGCAGCCGCGCCGCTCGCCGAGAGACACGCGATCGCGGCCAAGGCCATCAAGCTGATGCGGATCGTGGTCGTCTTCATCGTTCGGCCTCGTCAGTTCGCCGGCGCGGGCGCAGGGGCAGGCGGCGGAGCAGCAGGTGCACCGGGAGGCGCAGCCGGCGCGCCGGGCGGAGCAGCAGGCGCGCCGGGTGCGGGCGCTGCACCGGGAGGAGCCGCGCCGGGTGGAGCGGCGGGTGCGCCGGCATCGGGCGCGCCGGTCGCCGCGGGTGCGGCGGGAGGCGGCGCCGCGGGTGCGTTGGCGGCGTTGATCTCGCCTTCCTTGATCTTCGCGGCGTTGAGGAGCTCTTCCGAGTCGTCCTTGATGTCGCGCGGCTTCACCTCGCGGTACTTGGTGAGCTCGCGGATGGCCTCGCCGATCTGCTGCTTCGCCGTCATGCCGGGGATGCTCGGCGCGTAGAGGTAGAGCAACGCGAGATCGTAGTGCACCTGCGGCATGCTCGCGTCGCGCGCGAGCACCCAGTCGAACTCGCGCTTCGCCTCGGCGTAGCGACCGAGGAGGCGATACGAGTCGCCGAGGTTGAGCCGCGCGGCCACGTTGTCGCCGTCGTAGCGAACGGCGCCTTCGAGCATCATCGCGGCCTCGGCGGCGTTGCCGGCCTGCACGAGCGCGGCGCCGAGCTGCACGCGCGCTTCGACCAGATCGGGGCGGCGCTGGACGGCCTTGCTGAACTGATCGAGCGCGCCCACGCGGTTCCCCTGCTCGCGCAGGATCAAGCCGCGCAGGAGGAACGCCTCGCCGTTGTCCTTGTCGCGGGGCGGGTTCTCGTCGCCGAAGCCGTCGAGGATCGCTTGGAGCGCGTACAGCGCGAGATCGAGGCGGCGATTGCGGTAGTGATCGCGCGCGATGATCACCATCGCCGGGCGATAGTCGGGGTTGATCTTCAGCGCTTCCTGCGCGATGCGCTGCGCCGAGCCCGTGTCCTTCTGGAGGCTCTTCACCTCGGCGAGGGTGGCGGCGACGGCGGCGCTCTTCGGCATCTGCCCGCGCTTCTCGGTGAGGAAGCGCTCGGCCTCGGGGAGGCTGCCCTTCTTCGCCTGCAGCATCGCGTACGCGATGATGGCGGGCTCGTAGTCGGGCACGAGCGTGAAGGCCTGCCGATAGCTCGCGCCCGCGCCCGGATCCTTGAGCCGCTCCTGCACCACGCCGAGCGAATAGAAGGCTTGGTGCGCGCGGGGATCGGCTTGCGTCGCCTGTTCGAAGAGGCCCTTCGCGGTGGCGAGATCACCGTTGGCGAAGGCCTGGAGCGCCTGCTGGTAGGTGCCCACCGCCTGCCCCGACATGCCCGCGCGCGGGGCCTGCGGCAGCTCGCCGGTGCGCACCGAGCTCGGGGTGTCGCTGATGGCGATCTGCGCCTGCCCCGGCGTCGGGTTGCCTCCGGCGAGCGACGGTTGCGCCGGCGTCTGGGGCTGCGGGTTGTCGCCGCAGGCCACGATCGTGCTGGGCAGGATCGCGAGCGCAAACGCGACGGCGAGGGAGCGATGGGTCGATCTCATGGCCATCTTCCGATCGGAGGGGATCACGGCGCCACCGGGAGCGGCGAGGGCAGCTCGTCGCTCTTGAGCTGCGGCGCCATGCCGGGACGCGTGCGCAGGAACAGGCCGTCCGAGTAGACGAAGGGCTGCTTCGTCTCGGGATCGATCACGCCCTGCGTGAGGTCACGCAGCTTCGCGTCACCGAGGATATTCGTGTAGAACGCGAGCCGCTGGATGGCCGTGTCCACGGCCGCGTTGCGGACCTTGAACGCGCGCCCGTAGACCACCGCCTCCGTGTAGAACTTGATCATCGGCTTGTCGCCGTCGTCGAGCTGACGCTCGCGCGCGGCGCGCCAGTCCTCGCGGCGCTTCTGCCGGAGGGCGTCCGCCGTCTCCTGCAGATCGTCGCGACCGCTCGTCTCGGCGAGCTTGAGGAGCTTCTCCTCCTTGTCGGAGTAGAGCTTCAGCGCCGGCGGGCGCGCGTTGTAGAGGCCCGTGCGGCACGAGTCGTAGAGCGAGCCCTGCCGCGCCTTGGCCGCCACCGACCACGGGCGCGACTCGAACTTGTTCACCACGTCCTGAAGCTCGTTGAAGTACTTCTCGGCCTTCTTCAGGTCGTCGGTGTACGCCTTCACCACCTTGTCGATGACGCCCGCGTAGCGGTGGTGGCCGGTGTCGTAGTCGAAGTCGGCGTGGATGCGCTCGTCGATGGCGCCGTACGCGCATTCCGCGGCCATGTCGGCCTGGGTCGAGCCGAGCGCCGAGTTGCGCCCGCCCTCGCCGACCTTGGCCGTGCCGCGGAACTTCTCGAAGGCCGAGATGGTGCTCTTGCACCACTCGACGGCCTTGGGATCCTTGCCGGCCTTGCGCAGCTTGGCGGCGTGGTAGGCAGCGAAGACGACGTAGGGCGCGGCCTCGTTCTTCGTCTTGTTCTGGCTGTAGTAGGCGTCCATCGCGGTGATCGCCTTGAGGCGTTCGCCGCGGTTCGTCCCTTCGTCGAGGCCGTGCTCGTCCCAGGTCTTGAGATCGGCCTCGGCGACGCGCCAGTCGATCTCGGCCTTCTTTTCGGCCGGCGGATCGAGGCTGTAGAACGACTGCCGCGTGGCGAGCATCTTCTCCTTGTCGCCGATGCTCGAGTACAGAATCACGGCCTGGAGCGCGGCCTCGCGGCGCGCGGGCTTCTCGAAGCGCGGGTTCTTGGAGATGGTGTCGAACGTCTCGGCCGCCGTGCGGTAGTTGAAGAAGAGCACGTACGCCGCCGAGAGATCGTCGTAGGCGCGCTTCAAGAACTTCACGCGCTCGCCGTACTTCTTCGGATCGGCGGGCTTCGGCGGGTTGACGGCGTGGTCGCCCTTCTCGAGCTTCTTGAGGTTCTCCTCGTTGCCGTACTCCTTGATGAACAGGGAGTACATCTCGATGGCCTGGTCGTAGTCGCCGACCTGCTTGTACGCGAGCGCGCCGTTGATCGCGGCCTCGGGCGCCTCGTCGCGGGCGGGCGCGTTCTTGAGCGCGGCCTGGTAGAGCGCGCCGGCCTCGCGCCATTGTTTGATGCGCTCCGGGCCGTCCGGCATCTTCTCGGCCTTCTCGTAAGCGGTGGCCGCGTCGATGTAGTAGCCGCTCGACTTGATGTCCTTGGCCTTGCGGTTGGCGACGGCCTTCTGCTCCTCGCTCATGGCGCAGGGCTTCTTCTCGTACTCCTCGGCGAGCTTGCGGCTGCCGGGGACGTCGCGCGAGAGGGCGGCCATGTCCATCATGCGGCTCCAGGCCTTGTAGCCCCAACCGCTCTTGCCGCATTGCTCGCGGTACATCGGCTCGAGGCGCTTCGTCGCCTCCTCGAAGTTGCCGTAGAGGAAGAAGATGTCCGCGGCCTGGAAGGCGTAGAGGTCGGCGTTCTTCCCGCCCTCCTTCGCCGAGGTGGCCACGTCGACGTGCGGCGGCACGCGGTGGATGTACTCGTCGCGCGCGGCCACGGCGGCGAGCGCCGGCGGCGGGATCGTCTCCTTCACGACCTTCACCGCGTCGCCTTCGCCGGTCGTCTTGACCTGATCGCGCCGCTCGAGCCCCTGCGCGCCCTTGCTGCGCTCGTAGAGCCGGTACTGATCGTTCAGCACCTGCTGCGCGGTGTCGACGACCATGAACGCGGCCGGCTGGAGGAACTTGTCGTCCTCGTTCGAGTCGCGCACCGCGACCGCCGTCCGGCGCGAGGCCTCGACCTCGTTCGGCGTGGGCGAGCGCTCCATCGCCACCAGGATGACGATGATGTTGTGGTTCGCGTCGGCGAGCCAGTAGCGGCTCTCGTAGGCGTCGGAGGCGTTCTCGTCCTGCGCGAGGTAGCCCTCCCACCCCTGCGCCGCGAGCTTGTACTCGGTGAGCGCGCGCTCGAAGACGGGATCACGCGAGTCCTTGTCGCCCATCGAGAGCGCCTGCTGCACGAGGGCGCTGCCGGCGTTCGTGTGATCGGCCGCGGCGCGGCGGAGACCGCCGTGGACGAGCCGCTCGGCCGTCTGCAGGGCCTCGGGATCGTTCTTGTTGGCGTCGACCCAGCGCGTGGCGCCGACGTACGCGGAGAGCTTGGTGCGCGCGTCGAGCGCGCGGGCCGCGTTCTCCTTGCGCTCGGCGGTGCCCTCGCGCGACTGCGCCGTGAGCTTGTCGTAGATGTCGGCGATCTCGTTCTGCACCACGGGCGCGTCGCGGTGCATCGGCCACTTCTTGAGGATGAGCTCGTCGACCTCGACCGTGTTCCGGAGCTGATTCAGCTCGCGGTACTCCTGGGCGAGCGCCTTGTAGATGTCGACCGTCCACTTCTCGTTCTGCGGGATCAGCTTGGGATCCTGCACGCGATCGATGGCGATGCGCATCTTCTGCTCGGCGATGCGCGGGTCGGTCTCGACGTCGAGGATGTCGTTGCGCGGGACGAACGGTTCGTCCGCGCCCGGACCGGTGAAGTCGAGGTACGTGAGCGAGCCGGCGATGTACGTGTAGGCCTCGGCGCGGAAATCGGTGCCGGGATCGCCGGTGCGCTTCTCCTCCGCGTCGGTGTAGCGGAGCAGATCGATGAAGGCGCGGACGCTCGTCTCGTAGCGCTGCTGCTTGAAGTAGGTCCAAGCGAGCTTGTACATCGCGACGCCGTGAACCGGCGGCTTCTTGTACTTGACCGACTGCTGGTACCCCGCCTCGGCGCGGTTGTAGTTGAACGCGCCGCCCGCCGGATCGACCTCGTTGAAGTAGTAGTCGCCGATGAGCCACCACACCTCGGCGATGTAGCGAGGCTCCTGCCCCGGCAGCGTCTTCTGCGGGATGGGCTGGCAGTCGCTCGTGAACGGGTTGCGGAAGGCGGTCTCGTCGTCGAGCGACGTGTTCGTCTCTTCCTTCTCCTTGCCCTTGCCTTTGCCCTTCTTCTTGTCGGGCGGAGGGAGCGCGCGGCCCGGCTTGTTGCCGCGACCGCCGCCCATGGCGCTGCCGCCGATGGGCGTCGGGTGCCGGTTCTCCCAGCCCGTCCAGTAGTCGCGATCGTGATCCTGCGGGAGGCGCACGACGGTGTCCTTCTCGGGATCCTTCGGGTCGGGCGCCGTGGGGTACGCGTACTTGTTGTGGCAGACGAGCGAGCGCCACACTTGCTGCGCCTCGGGCAGGCGGCTCGAGTCGTTGTAGGCGTGGCCGAGGTAGTAGTAGATGCCCGCGAGCTCGCGATACTGCGGGAACTCCTTGATGATGCGCTTGTAGAGCGCGATCGCGGGCTTGAGGCCGACGGCGAGATCCTCGCTCGAGTCGGTGTCGGTGCGGGCACGCTCCTCGTAGAGCGCGGCCAAGCGGAACATCGCGTCGGGCGAGTTCTCGGGATGCGCGTTCGGCCCGCTGTACTTGGCGACGAAGGCCTCGAGGCGACGAATGGCCTCTTCGCGCGCGTCGCGGAGGCCCTTCTTCTCGGTGGCGATCTCGGTGTCGAGCGCCGAGAGGATGCGGCGCTTCCGATCCTCGTAGTGGTGCCGGACGATGTTCGTGATCGTGGAGCGGTAGTCGCGCGCGCCCTTCTCGTACGCGTCCGCCTCTTTTTCGAGCTCGGCGAGCGCAGCCAGCTTCTCCGCGCTGGGCGGAGGCGGAGGCGGCACCTGCTTGCGCACGACGGTGGGCGTGGGCGGCGGAAGCGCGGGCTCGGCCGATGCGGACGCAGAGGCGCTCGGCGCCGGCGGCGGCAGATCGGGCGCGGCCGATGCCGACGCGGAGGCCGACGGCGCGGGGGCTTGATCCTTCTTCGCGTCCTTCTTGTTGCCCTTGGGCGCAGCGGGGCCCTTGGCAGCGGGCGCCTTGGCGCCGCCCTTCGGTGCCGTTTGCGAGAGCGCACCGGGCGCGATCCCGAGGGTGAGGGCGAGGCCCGCGATGAGCGCGAACGCGAAACGAGGCCGATGACTCCTCATCATCACTTCCCTTCCTTCCCTTCCTCCTCGGCGTCGCCGCTGTCGTCGAGGACCTCGTTGAGCTCCTCTTTCAGCAGGCGATCTTCGCGGGCGCGCTCGACCTGGAGGTTGCGGACGCGGGTCATCTGCTCCTCGCGGACCTCCCACGCTTCTTCGGTGATGCCGACGTCGGCGCGGAGGACGATGTTGCGCAGGCGATCGCGCACGAGGCCGAAGTTGCGCATGGCCACTTCGCCGACGACCTGACGCGCCTCGCCGTCGAGCTTGTCGAGCTGGATCTGGTAGCCGACCATGGCCTGCGTCTCGCGGGTCACGAGATCACGGGCCTCGCCGCTCTTCTTCTGCACCTCGCGCTCGAGCTCGACCATCGCCGCGTCGAGCTTGGCGTCGGTCTCCTCGGCCGTGCGCACGAGCGGCGCGATGCGCGCGGCGTACGCTTGCAGCTTGGCGCCGCCGACGCCCGCGGCCGCGAGCCGCACCTCGTTGCCGAGCGCCTCGCGATAGGCCGCGCGCACCTGCGCGTCCTCGACGAAGCGCTGATCGCCGAAGCCGACCTGCACGCGGCCCGCGGACACCATCTTGCGGAGCGCGTCCATCTGCGCGCGGTACGCGACGAGGTCGCGCTCGTTCTGCGCGAGCTCCTGCTCGAAGCGGGCGACGCTCGCGGGATCGCGCACCACGCCGGCCTGCGGCGCTTCGCGGAGCATGCGGCGGAGGCCGTTGATCGTCGCCTGGAGCGTGTCGACCTGGAGGTTCAACCGCTGGAGGCCCTGCGAGGCCGTGTTCCACTGCTTGAGGGCCTGGCTCTCGCGATCTTGGAAGTCGCCGTCGGTGACCGGCACCATGGCGAGGCGCTTCTCGAGCGAGCGTCGCTTGGCGCGCCACGAGCCGATCTCGCCCGAGAGCGAGCCGTCTTGCACGTCATCCATCCCCTGCCCGAGCGCGAGGCGCGCGAGGCCGACGCGGTTCAACAGACCGAGCGCCTTCTCTTCGCCGGCCTTGAGCTCGGGGAACGCGCGCACGCGGTTCGGCGAGCTCAACACCGCGTTGAGCTTCTCGATCATCTCGTTCGACTGCTTGATGAGATCGCGGCACTGGTTCACGTCGTCGATGACCGCGAACGCCGCCGGCCCGTCCTCCGCCTCGCGCGCCCACTGCACGGCGAGCGGCGGGAGGATCGAGCTGTTGTCGAGCGCCTCGAGCTGCTCTTGGCTGAGCTTGTCGTAGTAGACGGCCGGATCGCTCGTGGATCCGAGGAACGCGTCGACCTTGGCGCGCATCGGATCGTACGTCGTGCGCACGCCTTCGTAGACCTTGAGCGACTTGTCGAACTGCCCGGCGCGCAGCATCAGATCGGCGCGGAGCAGCGAGCCGTCGGCGATGTTCTGGCTGTTGGGGTCGGCGACCGCGAGCACCTCGAGGGCGCGCTGCGCGCGCTCCACGTCGCCGAGGCGCACGTACACCCAAGCGAGCTCGTAGAGCATCGTCCCGAACTCGGGCGAGGTGCGATCGATGTGGTTGTAGGCCTGGACCGCCTGCGCCCACTGATCGGCCTCGTAGAGGAGGCGGCCGATCGCCAGCCAGCACAGGTCGATCACCTGCCGGTGCTCGGCCGTGTCGGGCGGGAGCTGCGCGGCCCGCGCGAAGATGTCGATGGCCTTGACGTAGCGATCCTTCGGCGCGGCCGGCGGAGCCTCGCCCTCGGGGAGGACCACCTTGGGCGGCGTCGCTTCCTTCACCGCGATGAGGCCGAGGAAGTACTGCGCCTGGTGGTAGTACTCGCTCTTCGGATCGACGCTGCCGAGCGAGGTCCGGGCGCCGTTCCAATCCTTCTTGGCGAAGAGGCCTTTGCCCTTCGCGTAGGCGAGGCCGCTGCCGACGGCCTGCGGCGGCACCTTGTTCATCGACGCGAAGATGGCGTCGAGCTTGTCGAAGTCCTTGAGGCGCAGGGTGATGTCGACGAGGCGGCCGAGCGCCTTGCCCACGTTCTGCCCGAAGCGCGGATCGGCGCTGCGATCGACGATCTCTTTGAAGCTGCGGCGCGCGGAGTAGTACTGCTTGGCGCGGAAGTACGTGTCGCCGAGCAGCCAGAGCGCGTCGGGGTACGCCGTCGGGTGCTTCGGGTACTTCTCGATCACCTCGTTGAGCACGCTGATGGCGCGGGTGTAGTCCTTCGTGCCGATCAACAGCACCGCGTCGGCGATGCGCTGCTCGGGTGACTTCTCGCGGCCTTTGGAGGCAGCGATGGCTGCCTGAATGCCGCCGAGCCCCTGCGCCACGGCAGAGATCTGCTGGGACGCGGACGAGAAGGCCTGCTCCGCGTCGATTGCGTGGCTCTCACGCGGCGCGCCCAAGAGCGCGCATCCAAAGGCCGCGAGCGCAATGGCGCGCGAGCCCCTGCCCCACCGAACCGGATGTTGTCCCATCGTCGCCTCGGTCGTCTCGAGCTTCACTTGGTGGGCGGAGGCGCAGCCGGCATGGTCTGCACCGGCTGCGCGGCCGCCGCGGGCTGCGCAGAGGCGTCGACGAGACCCGCGACGACCTTCTCGACGTAACGAACCGCGGGCCGCTCCTCGAGCGGCGTGGTCACGCCGCCCTTCTCGTACGACACCGCCTGGAGGTTGATCGTCTTGCCCTCGACGGCCGTGAACGAGTGGCTCGAGCGCACCTCGAAGCGATAGCCGCGCAGGTACGAGAACACGCCGTAGCCGTTGCCCTGGAGGTTCACGAGGACCTGAAGCGTGTGATCACCGGGCGGGACCGATCCATTGAAGACCGGGATCTCCGCCTGATCGGCGAGCGCGCCGGATTGATCGGTCTTGTTGTATTGAACGGCGCCGTCGAGCACGACGAGGACGCGCGTCACGCGGAACGCGCTCGAGAGCTCGTTCTGGAACTTGATCGAAGCACGCGAGCCGGCGCCGCCGCCGGAGAGGATGGTGTCGCTGAGGAGCGAGAGGCGCGTGTGGCTGCGCCGAATCTGCTCCTTCAGCTCGTCGATGCGCTGCTCGAGATCACGCAGGCGCACCGCGTACGTCGGGCCATCCATCGCGGGCCCCTGCGGCGCGCCTTGCGCCGCCACCGGCTGAGGACCAGGAGGACCGGCCTTGCCCGGAGGCTGCTGCCCCGCAGGCACTGCAGCACCGGGAGGCGCAGGAGGAGCACCGGGAGGCGCAGGAGGAGCACCGGGAGGAGGCGCAGCGTCGGGAGATGCAGGCGCGGCGGTCGGAGGCGCACCCGCGGGAGGCGCGGCGGGTTGCGCTGAAGGAGCGGCGCTCGCCGCAGGAGCAGCACCTTTCTTCGCGGGAGCGCCGGCCTTCGGCGCAGCGGAGCCGGCGGGAGGCGCAGCTTCGGCGCCACGCTGGCCTGCGAGAGGAAGCGCGAGCAGCATCGCCGCTCCCAACCCGACCAGCGCTTTCTTGAGTCGCATCGAAGAAATCCTTCTCTCGCCCGGGGAGGGCGCCTAACCAAGTCCTCGTCGGGCAGTGTAGTGGGCCGTCCCCGAGTCGCGCAACGATGGACCGCCCACGCGCTGGAGCCCCAGCCGTACTCGAAATCAGGGCGCGGAAAGCTTGACGGCCGCCCGACACGCGTGCCGAGGACACTTCGCCGGAAGTGTGCTCGGCCTTCGCGGGAATCGTGCTCTCCTCCGTGGTGAGACGCCTTTCCACCCGACCCGTTGCCCCAGGATCACGGAGCGGACACGCTCCCGTCGCCGCGCGAATCGAGGCGATGAGGTCGCAGCCCGAGGCCGACCTGTACTAAGGTGGCCGCGTGCCGGGACGAGCGGATAGATCCTCGCGCCTCGACGCGCGTCGAATGGGGTGTCGCGCACGGCCTCGGGCCGGTCGCCGACGACACCGGGGCCACGGTTAGCCATGGCCCCCATCCTTTCACGGCCGCGCGAGGAGGTGACCGACGAGGTCTTGATGATGCGCTTCCAGGCCGGCGACAAAGCTGCGTTCGCGAGCTTGGTCCGGAGGCACAAGACGGCGATCTACAACTTCATCCTGCGGCTCGTTCGATCGACGTCGGCCGCGGAGGATCTGTCGCAGGACGTCTTCGTCAAGGTCGTGCAGAACGCCGTCGACTTCAAGCACGAGTCGCGCTTCTCCACGTGGACCTACGCCATCGCGCGGAACATCTGCATCGATCATCTGCGCAAGATGTCGTTCCGACAACATCCTTCGCTCGATCAAGCGCAAGGCGACTCGCCGGATGGTCCGACGCTCCTCGATCGCACGGCCGACGTGCACCCGAGCGCGGCGGTGGAGCGATCGGTGATCGGCGGTGAGCTCGGACGACGCATCACGCGCAGCGTGGAGGCGCTGCCCGAAGAGCAGCGCGAGGTCTTCCTCCTGCGCGAGGTGGCGAACCTTCCGTTCAAGGACATCGCCGCGATCACCGGCGTGCCCGAGAACACGGTGAAGAGCCGGATGCGCTACGCCCTCGAGCGCCTCCAGGAGAACCTCTCCGAGTACGAAGATTATGCGCGGGCCCTGCGCTGAGCCGCAGAGCGAACTACGATGAGGAGACACGACGAGGGAGCGACGCGGCGACGGACGAAGAGCACGAACGGCCTACGGCAGCAGTGAGCGGACCATGGATTGCGAGAAGTTCGACCAGCACGTGATCGACGCGCTCTACGACGAGCTCGACGAGCTCACGTTCGCCGCCCTCAAGCGTCACGTGGAGGGCTGCGCGCGCTGCGCCGAGGCATGGGCCGGGCTCCGCGCGACGCGCGAGGTCGGCATCCTTCCGCTGGAGGAGCCGCCCGCCGATCTCGAAGATCGCATCCTCGGCGCCGTCGCCCTCGCACAGAACACGGTGCCGCTCCACAAGAAGGTGCTGCGCGGCCTGGCTTGGGCCGGCAGCCACGCGATGCGGCCGCAGCTCGCGATGGCCGCGCTGTTCTTCCTCGTCATCGGATCGAGCTTGCTGCTCCTCCGCGCGCGGCCCGGGACGCTCGGCCCGGTGCGCGTCTCCGAGGTCGGCGCGCCTGCGCCCGAGATCACGAGCGAGCAACAGCAAGCGGCCGCCGCAGCCACCGCCGCGCCGGTCGCGGCCGCCGCCGATGCCCCCGCCGAAGCCCCCGCAAAGGTGGCCGCGGGCCCCGCCCCCGTGAGCCCCGTCGCCGCCGCCGAAGGAAAGGCCAAGCACGAGGAGCGCGCGCTCGAACAAGAGACGGGTCGCACCGAGAGCGGCGCCGATGCGCGCGCGGCGCTCGCCGAAGCGATCGCGGTCCGTGACTCCTCCGGCTGCGCCGCCGCCGTGAGCAAGCTCGACGCGGTGGCGGTCCGCTTCGCGGGCACGCAGGCCGCCGCCGACGCGATGTGGGCCGAGGCCGGTTGCTACAAGCAGATGGGTGACCGCGCGCGGGCACAGCAAATCTTCCTGGCGCTCCGCTCCACGGGCTACCGCGATCGCGCGCAGGCCGAGCTCGGGGACGACAACAGCAACGGCTACGGAAATCAGCAACAGGTCGCGGGCCGCGCCGCCGCAGGCGCGCCGGCGGCCGCGGCGCCGGCTGCGCCCAAGGCCGCGCCGCGCGCACGATCGCTCGCCGATGCGCAGGAGCGCGCAGGCGCCGATGCAGCCGGCGCGGCCGGCGCGGGATCGAAGGCCGCGAAGCGCCCCGCGGCGCCCGCGGCTCCGGCCTCGCGGGCGCGGCCCGCGCCGGTGCGCAGCGACGCCGCGTTCTGATTCACACGGCGGGGACTCGCGTCCCCGCCGCCCCACCGGCGAAGCCGCCGGGGCCCCACCACCCCGCGATCCACCCGCAATTTCCAGGGCGTTTCGCCGCTTCGGGCCTAGGCTCTGTCGCATCGAGATACGCGATCACGGACAAGGTTATCCGCCGTGTGAATGAGCTGCGATCGACGCACCGCTCGAACGCGCACGCGGCGAGCGAGAACGCCGCGGCCATGCGAGCGAGCTCGACCTTGGATGGGAGGGCGTGAGGGCCGTCGTCGAACGGAGCTCGGTCTCACGTGGGCCTGCAAGGGCCGCGGTTTCTGCGCACACCCGCGGCCGCGCGGATTAGACTCGCGGGATGCGCTTGCGCCTTCTCCTCGGCCTCGTCCCTGCGGTCCCCGTCGCGGTGCTCGTGGGCGCGTGCGACACGCCGAGCGTCGGGATCAACCTCGACATGCGCTTCCCGCAGGGCCTCATCGATCAAGCCAGCGCGATGTCGCTCTACGTCTTCGACGCGAGCCTCGCCAAGTGCGACGCCGACACCGGCCATGTCGACGCCATCCCTTCCGGCGACGCGACGCAGAAGTTCCCGCTCGATCAAAAGGGCTGCGCGGCGCCCTACAAGTGGTGCACCACGATCCGGCTCGACAAGGACGGGAGCAACAAGATGTTCGCCGTCGTCGCCACCCAGGCGGGCGCGCCGATCGCCGAAGGCTGCACCACGCAGGTCGTCAATCAGGATCCGCTCCCCGTCGAGATCCGCGCGCACCGCTACACGCCGCCGAAGTGCTGCGGCAACGGCGTGCTCGAGCCCGGGGAGCAGTGCGACACGGGCGTCGCCTTCTCGTGCGACGGCGCCGCGGGGACCTGCTCGGGCATGGAGCCGAACAACGTGTGCTCGTGCGACTGCACCGCGCAGGAGATCCTGCTCTCCATCGACAACGATCCGAAGAACGCCAAGGCCCTCCAGAACGGGCCGGCGGGATCCAAGCAGAGCCTCGCGCTCGCGTTCGGGCCCGGCGGCATCGACAACGCGATCGTGCTGCGCGCGGCGTACGTGAGCTCCGACGATGCCGCCGTCGGCAACTCCGACATCAACCTGCGCTACTTGGCGGAGAGCCTCGATCCCATCGAGAAGCCGCACGCGCTCTCGTACCAACTCCGCTTGCCGCTGACCTGCGACAACGTGCTCGCGAGCCCGGGCATCATCCGCCAGCAGCAGCACCCCGTGATGGCCACGGCCTCGAGCGACACCGTCGCGCTCGTGTACCTGACCGACGAGAAGCTCGGCAGCGAGGACTACGACGTCCACCTCACACCGCAGCTCGCCGACGGCTGCACCGACGCCAAGCCCTGCACCACGGACGCGGATTGCCAGACGCGCTGCAGCACCACGACGAACCGCTGCGCCACGTCGATCCCGCTCAACGTCGCCTCCGGCGGCTGCTCCGCGCCGAGCGTCGCGCGCGGGCCGGACGGCACGCTGCTCGTGGTGTGGACGCGGAAGGACGGCGTCTTCGGGCGGATTTGGAAGACCGACGGCACGCTCTTTCCGGACGGCGAGATCACCATCGCGCCCGGTGGATCGGCGCCGCGCGTGGCCGGCAGCGCGAGCGGCTTCCGCGTGGTGTACCAAGGCACGGGCGCCGGTGATCCCAACGGCATCTACATCGCGCCCGTCAGCGTCGCGGGCGAGGTCGGCGGCGCCGTCCTCGTCAACACGATCAAGCAGGATTTGCAGGACCAACCCGACATCGCCATGCTCGCCGACGGCGCGTCTCTCGTGACCTGGCACAGCGGCGGCGACGTGCACTTCCAGCGCTTCGACAGCAGCGGCAAGCCCATCGCAGGCGATCAGGACGCGCCCCTCAACACCACGGGCATCGGCGCCGCGATCGATCAACGGCACCCCGTCGTCGCCGCGGGCAGCGGCTTCTACCTCGTGGCGTGGGAGGTGGCCGCTCCCAACGGCAACGACATCGCGGCCCGCTTCGTCGGCGGCGCGAGCGGCTTCGGCTACAACAGCGTGAGCGGGCAGAACGACGAGTTCGTGGCCACCGACGCGAAGATCAAAGGCGACCGGCGCGGCCCCGCGGTGGCGCTCGGGAGCTACGCCGTCGTGGGTTGGGAAGATGGCTCGGCGGACCACCACGGCGTGTTCGTCCGGCGGTTCCCGGCGCCGACGCAGTGAAGCGCGGAGCGATGGCTCACGCGCGCGCGTGCTCGCAGCGAGCGTGATCATTGCGGCTCGCTCGCGGATGCGCTTCGAGCATCACGAACACGTTGATCGCGGCGCGCGCTCGAGGACGTTCAGGCGATCGCGCGCGAGCCCGCGGCGTTCAGCGTCGTCGCTGCAGGCTGATGCGTTCGCTGTGAGCAGCTCGTGTCGCAGCGCGTTCGCGACGGCGATGTGCTCGCGAGGAGCAACACCTTTCGGGCTCGTGATCGCAGCGCGCTCTCGCCGTCGTGCCCTGCTTCGCGGCTAGTTGCCGCCTTCCGCGAGGTCCATCTCCTTCGGCTCCTCGCGGAGGTAGGCGATGGTGCGGATGGCTTCGACGATGCGTTCGCGATCGGCGAGGGTGAGGCTGCTGAAGCGGATGCCCATGCCCGGGTTCGGGTTGTCTTCGCGCGGGCGAAGCGGGTTCACCCACTGGACCATGCCGCTCAGGGCGAAGGGCTCGCGCGCGTGCGGCGGAGCGAAGCGCAGCATGAGGCGCGTGCCCACGGGGAGCGGCTCGGTCGTGCGCACGAAGATCCCCATCGCCGAGATGTTGGTGATGGCGGCATAGAGGAAGGTCTCCTCGGTCTCGCAATCCACCGACCACATCACGTCGATTCGGTCCGCTGATCGCCGGTTGCGCGCGCCGCTCTCCGGCGTGGGCGTGGTGCGCTCATCTTCCGACTCCGGCAGCGGCACGACCGCGCTGAGCGCGGTGTCTTCCACCGGCCTCTCGGAGTCACCCCGACCGTTCATGCCCACGGGCGTAGCCCGTTTCGAAGTCCGCGTCGAGGGCGCTACCGCACGTGAATGACACCGGCGATGGCGCGATTGTCATGATGCTGCCCCCGGGTCACCTTGAAGCGGGTGTCACCGGAGAAGAAGCCGAAGTAGACCGTGTAGTCCCCCGGCGTGAAGTTCGGTTCGAGCTGGAACGGGAGATCGTCGACCACGACGTCACCGGGACGCCACAGATTCATCGCGTACTTGCCGTCGAGGACATTGTGGTCGCCGTTGAAACGGCGTTGGAAGCCGTCGATGTGCACGAAGGCTTTCCACGTGCCGGTGACGGGCTTCTGCACGCGGTAGTAGACGCGGAGGTGATACGACGTGGCCGGGACCACGCTGTTCACGACGCGGCCCGTCTTGTCGGTCACCTCCCAGCCGAAGGCGGTGAGCTGATCGTCGAAGGAGGTGTCGATCGACACCGAGGGCTGCGGCGGCTCGTCGAGCACCAGCTTGGAGAGCCAGCTCTCGTTCCGCCGATCGCCGAGGACGTTCGATGCGAGGAGGATCTGGCTCGAGCGGCCGTCGAGGATGGGCAGGTTCTTCCCCGCGTGCGCGCGGTAGAGCTGGTTCAGCTTCGGGAGGTCGTCCGCCTTCACGAGCAGGAAGCGGCGCTGATCCTTGCGCTCGGTGAGCCAGGCGAAGGCGCGCGTCGCGTCGGTGAAGCTCTCCACGTCGGAGCCGGCGTAGTAGGCCGCGGCGCGGCTGCGCACGCTGAGGAGCGCGAGCGGCTCGCCGGGAGCCGCGAGGTGCGCGTAGGCGTCGAACGCCTCCTTCGGCGAGAGCTGCCCCGCGAGCGCGGGGTAGTACCAGAAGCTCTGCACGGCGCCGGCGAGGAGCGCGCCGATCACGACGAAGCGCGCGCGCGGCAGGCGCGTCGCGTCGACGAGGCCGCGGAAGAGATCGCGATCGAGCCACCACACGGGCAAGGCCGCGAGGATCGCGACGGGCGCGATCCACCACAGGTTCACGCCGAGGTCGGCGAAGTTCTTGGGGAGCCGGTCGACGGGCGCCCAGCCTACGCGCCGGCCGACGAAGATCATCGCGCCGAGGCCGACGAGCGCGGCCTCGACCACGACCATGCCGAAGAGCAGGTTGCCCTGCCACACGCGCGCGACCGCGGTGCAGATGGACCGATACTCCCGCCTTCGCTCGGCGAAGTAGTCGTCGAAGCCGCGGAACCAGCCGCGCGGTTGGGTCTCGATCCACACGAGCGCGGAGACCACCACGAAGAGCACGAAGACCGCGACGAGGCGGCGCGCGCTGTCGGCCTCGAAGCTCTTGGGGAACTGGGGCTTGTCGACGACGAAGGCGGCGAGCGCCTTCTCCGGCTCGCGGAGGATGTCGGCGAGCAGCACCGCGCCGAACACCCCGCTCCCGAGCGCGAGCGCCCGCGACGCAGGCGCGCCGCGCTCCAAATCGAAGACGGCGAGCGCGGCCACGCCCGCGAGCAACGCCGGCCCGCTGAAGGCGAGCGGGCCGGTACGCGGCGCGATCATCGCGTAGGCGCCGTACGCCGTGGCCGCGCCCACGAGCAGCGCGACGCGCACGCCGATCTCGCGCTCCCGCGCGTCCACGTCGGCCTCGACCGGCGCGCGCAGGAGGCGACCGAAGGCGAAGGGAAGGAACGCGCTCCACGGGAAGAGCGCGTGCCCGAGTTGGCGCACCACCAGATCGAAGGTGGCCTCCGTCGGCGGCTTCTTGATCACCGCGAAGCCGAGGACGCGCGCGAGCGGGGCCTCCGGCGTGGCATGCAGGAAGGCGCGGATGCCGACGCCGAGCGCCGCCACGCCGGCGGCGAGCGCGAGCGCGCCGATGGCGTCGCGCGCGCTCCACGGGCGTGATTCACCCGAGCCGCGCAGGATCACCCAGGTCGCGCCCGCGGAGAGCGCGGGCACGGCCACGCCGAGGAGGGCGCCGCGCGAGAAGTACCCGGCCACGAGGCCGACGACGCCGATCGCGAGCCAGGCGATCTGCGGCCGCGAGACGCCGTCGGTGCGGCGATCGCCGTCGAGCAGCGCGCCCGCGAGCCCGCAGAAGGCGAGCGAGAGCGCGGCCATGGTGACGATGTCGCCGAGCATGGTGCGCGCCTGCATGAAGTAGAGCGGCATCGTCACGAGCGCGACGGCGGCGTAGATGCCGGCGCGGCGATCGACGAGGCGCGCGAGGAACTCGAAGAGCACGGCCACGCCCGCGAGGCCCCACAGGGCGAGGGGCAGGCGGCCCGTCCAATCGTGCAGGCCGAAGAGCTTGAAGCCGAGCGCCATCGAGGTGAACGGCAGCTCGCCCATGCGGAGATCGGTGAGCGTGGGCAGCGAGTTGACGGCGTTCGGCAGATCGAGCGCGCGCGCGCCGAAGACGCGCAGCGCGATGCGGCGCGCGAGATCGCCGGCGTCGAGCTCGTACGGATCCCAGATTCCGCTCCAGGCCAGCGCGGGGAAGAGCACGAGCACGGCCGCGCCGAGCGCGACGATGCGGGAGCGTGAGAGCGGATCGCCCGTCTTCGCCTGCGGATCGGGTCGCTCGCCTGTCTCTGCCTCTCGACTGGCTGCCATCGCCCCGCCCCTTACCGCGGCCGGACGGCGGGAGCCATGCGCCATCGCGCCGCCCGCGCGGCGAGGGAACGGGAGCAACGTTCGAGCGGAGAACCTCGGAACCGTTTGTGGTCCCGAGCCCTGTCTGCTAGTGCCCCGCCCGTGGCTGCCCCGCGAAATCCTCCGAACCGGCGCAAGAAGAAGCGATCCGCTGCGCCTTCCACCGAAGCGACGGCCGCGTTGCGCTCCGGCACCGTCGCCCTCGTCGGGCGCCCCAACGTCGGCAAATCCACGCTGCTCAACGCTGCGCTCGAGCAGCCGCTCAGCATCGTCTCGCCCACGCCGCAGACGACGCGCGACGCCATCCTCGGCGTGGTGCACCGGGGCGGCGCCGAGATCGCGCTCCTCGACACGCCCGGCCTGCACCGCCCGCGCAGCGAGCTCGGCCGCGTGATGAACCAGACCGCCCGCGAGGCGGCCCGCGCCGCCGACGTGGTGGTCTTCATCACCGAGATGCCCGATCGCACGAAGGTGCCCGCCGGCAAGGTTCCTCACTTCAAGCCACACCTCGGCGACATCACGCTGCTCGCCGACATCGCCGCCGACAAGCCGACGATCCTCGTGGTCAACAAAATCGATCGCGTCCGCGACAAGGGCCTCATGCTCCCGCTCATCGAGGGGCTCACCAAGGTCCGCTCCTTCGCGGCCGTGGTCCCGATCTCGGCGCTGAAAGAAGACGGCGTCCTCCGCGTCCTCGACGAGATCGCCGCCCTCTGCCCCGAGCGCGGCTGGCAGTACGCGCCCGACGATCTCACCGATCGCCCCGTGCGCTTCTTCGCCGCGGAGTACGTGCGCGAGCAGATCCTCCGCGCCACCGAGGCCGAGGTGCCGCACGCGGCCGCGGTCTCGGTCGATCGCTTCGTCGAGCCGGCCGAGGGCACGCGGGGCGCGGTGCACATCGACGCCACCATCTGCGTCGAGCGGCCCGGGCAGAAGCGGATCCTCATCGGCACCGGCGGCGAGATGTTGAAGCGCATCGGCACCGACGCGCGCATGCGCATCCAGGAGCTGACCGGCCGCAAGGTGAACCTCAAGCTGTGGGTGCGCGTGCTCCCCTCGTGGCGCCAATCGACCACGCAGCTCGAGGAGCTTGGTTACAAGAGCCCGAAATCGGGCGGGGCCGCCGATGTGGTGGCCATCATGGAAGCCCCGGATTTCGACGAGACCGACGACGCGCACGCGTCCGATCTCGACGAAGCCGACGGCGAGTCGGAGGAAGCGTCGTGAGCAGTACCGTGGAAGAGTCCATCATCGACGAAGCGGACGAAGCGCCGCGCGCGCAGATGGTGGGTGGAATCGTCGCCCTCGTGGGGCGGCCCAACGTCGGCAAGAGCACCCTGTTCAACCGCCTCCTCGGCCGCAAGGAAGCGATCGTTCACGATCAGCCCGGCGTCACGCGCGACCGGCACTACGGCGACGTCCTCTCGCGGGGCCGGCGCTACACGCTCGTGGACACGGGCGGCTTCGATCCCGAGAGCGAAGATCCCATGCGCATGGGCATCAAGCGCCAGGTCGAGCTCGCGGTCGCCGAAGCCGACGTGATCGTGTGCGTGCTCGACGCCGCGCAGGCCATCGTGCCGGCCGATCACAAGGAGGTCGCCCTCCTCCGCCGCGCACAGAAGCCCGTCATCTTCATCGCCAACAAGGCCGACTCGCCGCGCCTCGAGAACGAGGCCGCCGATCTCTACCGCCTCGGCATGGAGCGCCTCATCCACGTGAGCGCGCTCCACGGCCGCGGCATCGACGAGCTGGAGGCGGCCATCGACGCCGTCCTCCCGGCGCCCGAGCCCGTCGCCCCCAAGATCGACGACGGCGCCGTGCACATCGCCGTCATCGGCCGGCCCAACGCGGGCAAGTCGTCGCTCGTGAACCGCCTCGCCGGCGGGGAGCGCGTGCTCGTCGACTCGCGGCCCGGCACCACGCGCGATCCCATCGATCTCCGCATCGAGCGCGACGGCAAGCCCTGGGTGCTGGTCGACACCGCCGGCATCCGCCGCAAGGCCAAGGTGACGAAGGAGAACGACGTCGTCGAGGCGGTCAGCGTGCTCCACGCCATCCGCGCCATGGAGCGCTGCGAGGTCGCGCTCCTCATGTGCGACGCCGCCGAGGGCGCCTCCGAGCAGGACGCGAAGATCCTCGGGCTCGCCGAAGATCGCGGGCGCGCCATCGTCATCGCCATGAACAAGATCGATCTGGTCGACAAGACCCGATCGAAGAACCTCGACGAGGAGACGCGCGACAAGCTCTCGTTCACGCCTTGGGCGCCGATCGTGCACGTCAGCGCGCAGACCGGCCGCGGGATGAACGTCCTCTTCGACACGGTGGGCCGCGTTGCCGCCGCCTATCGCCGCCGCGTCCCCACCGCCGAGCTGAACCGCTTCTTCGAGCAGGTGCTGGAGACGCACCCGCCGCCCACCTCAGGCGGGCGCGCGCCGCGCCTCTACTACATCACCCAGGCCGAAACCTCGCCGCCGCTGTTCGTGATCATCGCCAGCGATCCGACGAAGATCCACTTCAGCTACCGCCGCTACGTGATGAACCAGCTCCGCAAGTCCTTCGGCTTCGACGGCGTGCCGGTGCGGGTGAAGTACAAAGAGAAGCGCCGCAAGGAGCTGGTCGGTCGCGTTCGCGACATTCGCAGGAAGTGAACGAGGCGCTCGCCGGATCGAAGCGATCCGGCGAGACGGCCCCCCTCACCTTCACCTCGGTGCCGCCCGCGGCGACACCGAGGATCCCGCCGGCCACGTCGAGCCGAGCGGCGCCCGCGATCAGTGCGTGTAGCGCAGGTAGGTGCGATGCGAGCGCGCGCGCCAGTACGGATTCGTCTTGTAGTTGGCGACGTCGACGCCCGTGGAGTTCTGCGAGCCGATGAAGGTGCCGGCGATCGGATCGAGGACGATGCCGACGTGGCCCGGCCAGTGGACGATGTCGCCGCGCTCCGGCTCGTCGACCTGCGAGAAGGCGCGCGAGCGAGACATGTCGTCGGCGGTCATGTAGCGGAAGGCGCCGTAGCCGGCGGCCTGGAGGACGGCGGTCACGAAGTGCGAGCAGTCGATGACGTCGTGGCTCACGTGCCCATTCGTGCGCATCCAGTTCTCGGCGGCGTCGGCGATCTCACGGTTGGCCATGGCAAGCTCCCTGGTCGAGGGTGGATTTCCGCGATCCATATCACGGTCCCACGCCGGCGCCGATGCGCGTTGCGCGCCCCATGCCCGCTTGTCACCGATGACCGCGAGCCGCCTCCGAAAAGCCATCTCCGGGCACGGCTCGCGACACGGCGTCGCAACATGCAACGCACCGCGACAGTCGCGTCGGCGTGCGCCCCGGTGAAGGGACCTAAATCAGCGGTCAAGACTCTCGAACAACAGTCTCCTCGTGGACGTGGACGTTTACGTACGTTTACGTGGACGCTGACGCTGACGTCGACGGCCCGTCGTCAGCGTCAGCGTTCACGACCACGTCCACATCCACGAAGGGTCTTCGCCGTTCGAGAATCACGCTCGCTATGCTCGCTGATTTAGAACTGAACCTGCCGCGCCATCCCCGAGAGCGTGATGCTGCGCCAGCTCTCGATCTGTCCCTTCACCAGCGAGGGGCCGGCGATGCTGGTGCGCTGCGTGGTGTAGATGGCCTCCGTGACGACGTGCGTCTCGCGCTCGACGTTGAGGGTCGGCAGGAAGAAGCTGAAGGTCACCGTCTGCATGTCGGGCACGTAGCCGATCGTCACCGACACGAGGCGGCCGATGGAGGTCTCCTCGACGCTGATGGCCTCGCCGCGGAAGCTCTTGTGCATCTTGCGATCGCGGTAATCGAGGCTCGGGAGGCCATCGATCCCCGTGGTCGCGTACTGAACGTGGACATCCTTGCGGAAGAGATCGAACTGGTTCGGCTGGTAAATCGCGAGCGTCATGAGTCCCCCGATCGGCGGCCGGGAGGGCCGCTCGGCGAGGGTACCAAGCGAGGCTCGGGGTTGGATATCGGGCGGCGGCTTACGTCGGCGGGCGGGCGTCGCAGGTGCCTGCCATTGAAATCATCCTCCGCCTCCCCCTAGGAGCGAAGGATGGTCCCTTTCTCCGTGCTCGATCTCGCGCCGATCGTCGAGGGTGCCGACGCCACGGCCGCGCTCCGCAACACGCTCGCGCTCGCGCGCCACGTCGAGCGCCTCGGCTTTCGCCGGTTCTGGCTCGCGGAGCATCACAACATGCCGGGCATCGCCAGCGCGGCCACGTCCGTCGTGATCGCGCACGTGGCGGCGGGCACGTCGACGATCCGGATCGGCGCGGGCGGGATCATGTTGCCGAACCATGCGCCGCTCGTCATCGCCGAGCAGTTCGGCACGCTGGCGGCGCTTCATCCGGGCCGCATCGAGCTCGGCCTCGGGCGCGCGCCGGGCACCGATCCGCTCACGGCGCGCGCGCTCCGGCGCAACCTCGCGAGCGACGTCGACGCCTTCCCGCAGGACGTGGCGGAGCTCATGGATTACTTCCGCCCCGCGGAGCCCGGCCAGCGCGTGCGCGCCGTCCCCGGCGAGGGGCAGGACGTGCCCGTGTGGATCCTCGGCTCGAGCCTCTACGGCGCCCAGCTCGCCGCCGCGCTCGGCCTCCCGTACGCGTTCGCGTCGCACTTCGCGCCCCAACAACTGATGCCGGCCATCGAGCTCTACCGCCGCCGCTTCCGCCCCTCGGCGCAGCTCGACAAGCCGTACGTGATGCTCGGCTTCAACGTCTTCGCCGCCGACACCGACGAGGAAGCCCGCGTCCTCGCCACCAGCGTGCAGCAAGCCTTCGTCAACCTCCGCACCGGCCAGCCGAGCCGCCTCAAGCCTCCCATCGCCGGCTTCGAGCAACGCCTCGCCCCGCCCGATCGCATGCTCCTCGAGCAGATGCTCTCCTGCGTCGCCGTGGGCTCCGCCGCGACCGTGCGCCGCGACATCGAAGCCTTCCTCGCGCGCACCGGCGCCGACGAGCTGATGGTCACCTCGATGATGTTCGATCCCCAAGCCTGCCAGCGCTCGTACGAGATCCTCGCCGAGGTCCGCGACGCGATGCGCTGACCGCCGGCCACGGAAGCGACGCGCGACGCTCGCGACCGTGCACCCTGACGGTAACCAGCCCGAAATCGGCTCCCCGAGCCTTCACGGCAAGCCAATCCCACCGAAATCGGTGCCGGGTGCCTTCCCGGCAAGCCGATCCCACCGAAATCGGTGCCGGGTGCCTTCCCGGCAAGCAACTTCGGACCGAAATCGGTGCGAGGTGCCTTCCCGGCAAGCAACCTTGGACCGAAATCGGTGCGAGGTGCCTTCCCGGCAAGCAACCTCGGACCGAAATCGGTGCGACTTGCCTTCCCGGCAAGCAATCCCCGACCGAAATCGGTGCTGGGCGCCTTCCCGGCAAGCCGATCCCACCGAAATCGGTGCTGGGTGCCTTCACGGCAAGCCACCCCACCGAAATCGGTGGCGGGTGGGCGGTTCACAGCGAAGCGGGGAGGCTTCGTGCGGCACCTGGGGCATCCGGCGCGGCGCGGCTCTGTGAAGAACTGTGTCGAGGGTTGCCAAGCCCGTGATCCTGCACGGGTTGCGAGGGGATGCGGCGATGCGCAAACACGCAAGAAGTGCCCCGTCCGTCGGGGCCTCGCCAATCGAGAGAACGATGAAATCCTCCCTCAAGCTCGGCAAGATCCTCGGCATCCCGGTGCGTGTGCACTGGACGATGCTGTTCCTCGTGATGCTGCTCTCCTGGGGCGGCGGATTCTTGGGGCTGACCTCGGCCCTCGTGTCGCTCGGGCTTCTGTTCGCGTCGATCGTCGCGCACGAGCTCTCGCACGCGCTCGCGGCCCGTCGCTACGGGATCGCGACGACGGAGATCCTGCTCATGCCGCTCGGCGGCGTGGCCAAGATCGCCGGGCAGCCGGCGAACGGAAAGCAGGAGGTGGTGATCGCGCTCGCGGGGCCGGCGATGAGCCTCGCGCTCGCGGGGCTCGCGGCCATCGGCGCGGCGGTCACGGCGCCGGTGCCGCCGCTGCACGCAGCGATGGTCGCGCTGGCGAGCGCCAACCTCATGCTCGGTTTGTTCAACCTGCTCCCGGCCTTCCCGATGGATGGCGGGCGCGTCCTGCGCGGCCTGCTCCGCGAGCGGAGCGGGTTGGTGAAGGCGACGCGCACCGCCGCCAAGGTCGCGCGCTGGATCGCGGTGCCGATGGCGATCGCGGGCATCGCGCTGGGCAACCCGTCGCTCGTGCTGGTCGCCGGCTTCGTGTGGCTCACGGCCCGCTCGGAGGAGCGGCTCGTCGAGGGCGGCGGTTGGAGCGATTCCCCCATCGATCCGAGGGTCATGCGCGTCGACGCTTCGGGTTGGATGCCGCCGCGCCACGCGGAGCCGACGGCTCCCCGCGGCTACGTCGTCCGCGTCGGTCCCCACACCTACGTGCGCGTCATGCGCTGACACGCAGGCGACGGCGATCGCCGTCACGGCGATCGCCTGCACCTCTTCTCCACCTTCCCCGCGCTCCGGTGCGCCTCCTCGTCGAGCGGGGGCGCGCGCCGCGCTCAAGATGTGTCGATCATTGCTGATACGCGCCCCGCCGCGTCGGCTTTCCTCCCTCAAAATCGCCGAGGATTCCTCGGTCGGCCGCCCTAACGGCGGGGCGCTCGCGACGCAATGATCGACACATCTTCAGCCTTCAGGGCTGTTCCGTGTGCCCATCGACGTAGAGGTAGATCAGCGCGAGCGGTCGCATGCTCGGGCGCTCGTACGCGTAGGCCACGCCGAGGTAGAGGCCGGGCACGAGCTTGTTCTCCTTGGCACCGGGGCGCGAAGCCAGGTTCACCAGCGTGACCTGTACGCGGTTGCCGCGATCGAGCAGATCCACCTGCACCTTGTCGGCGGGCACGCGCTCGCGGCCGCCGACGCGCGAGAGCGCGGTCGCGCCGACGACGAGCCCCTCCGCGGTGATGTTGGTGAACGCCGACTGCGAGGGCGTGGTCTGGGCGACGTCGTCGACCATGAACACGAGGTTGGGCACGTTCATGAAGCGGCGGACGCTCCACTCCAGCGGGAACGCAGAGAACCCCGTCATCGTGGAGATCCACCCGCGCCAGAGCTGCGAGACGTCCTCCATCCACTGCTCCGGCGTCTCCTGCTGCGTCGCGACGCGCTGCCACGCGCCGACCCAGCGCCGGATCTGCTCGTTCCAGAGCGTCACCGAGACGTTGACCAGATCGTTCCAGTACTGGAGCGCCGGGCCTTGGCCCAAGGCGCTGAAGCTCACCTCGTCTCTCCGCCGCTCGGTCATCGCTGCCTCCTGTCGCTTCGATCCTCGATGGGCCCGCTCGCTCAGCGCACGCGCGGCGCGCTCCCACCCTGGGTCCAGGCGAGCACGCTCTCGTACACGAGATCGTTCATCCACAGCGCCACCACCGCGGGCGCCATGTAGTTCAAGGTCTGGCCCGCGCCATCCCCGCCCTGGTTCGGCGTGCTGCGCGTGAGCCGATCCGAATAGCGGATGCGTTTCAGCGAGCTGACCTCGTAGCGCCCGGGCGACCTCGGCCGTCCGATCGGCGCCGCCGTCGAGCCGCCGCTGTCGATCTCCACGCCGCCCTCGGCGATGCGCGCGAGGAGCATGCTGCCGGCGCAAGAGTGGAGCGAGAACGAGAGCTCGACGCGCCGGCGCACGGCGTCGACCTGGAAATCGACGTCGAGGTAGCACTGGAACGCGGAGATCACGCTCTCGTTCACGGCCCACCGGATGTACTCGTAGAAGTACCCCTCCCAGCTCTGCCCGAGCGGCGGCTGGTGCGGATCCGGCACGAAGCGGCCGCCGACCTCGATCACCTTGCGCGACGCGATCCAGAACGGCGACGACTGCCAGCTCCGAGGATCCATCCACTCCGCGAGGCGCTGGAAGTCGCCCGAGCCCTCCGTCGCCACCTCGACGGTGGTCTGCATGGTGCGGATGTCGAGGTTCGACTGCGTGACCAGCTCCTTGGACGCGTGCGCCGAGGCGCTCGCGGGCACCACCTCGCCGAGCACGTCGTAGGCGTGGTTCATCACGATGCCCTGCGTGAGTCGATCCTGCTCCGAAAGCTTCTTCGCGATGGCCCGATCGACCTCGTGCCCGGCGAGATCGATGAGACACTGGTGGAGATCATCGCGTCGCTCGAGGTACGCGCCCACGGCGAGCCGCGCGCTGCACACGCGGAACGCGCGATCACGCAACGCCCCGCGGGCCCGCTTGATCGTCTGGACGGCCGCCCGCGCGGACATGGGGCGCGCCTCTCCGGGGAGCATGCGGGCGAAGTCCACGGGCGCCTCGGCGGCCGCGTAGACGCCGAGCATCGCTGCGAGCAACGCGCGGCGATGCGCTTCATCGTCGGCGTCGTGCACGTGCAGCTCCCCAACACGGTCCATGTGGCCACATCCTCCCAGGTTGCTCCACGGTGAACCTATCCGCGTATCATGCGGATGCGGATCCCAACCATCGGAAACGGGGCTCGCGGCAGCGAGCCCTGGATGATCTCCGTGGATTGGACCGCCGGGGCTGCCGGCGTCGAGGGAGATCTCGCGACCACGCCGCGGGTGGTGATCCCGCCGGCGCGCTACTCGATCACCGAGTCGATGACCTCGATGGGCGTGTCGTCGTGACACGAAATCTGGGGCCGCACGGCGTACCACGAGCCGCCCGTGTTGTTCGTGATCACCGATTTCTCGATGCGGATGTTGCCGGAGTGATCGTTGCTGACGAAGAAGATCGCGCTCCCGTGCTGGACCACGTCGTTGTGCTCGATGCGCGTGCCGCAGAGCGAGAGCGTCATGGTGTTGCCGTCGTTGTAGATCGCGCCGCCGCTGCCGCCGCCGGGGGTCCCGGGCTGGGCTGGGTTGCCGCCGTTGCCGATGGCGTGGTTGTACGAGAAGAGGCTGTTGAGGATCGTCCACGAGACGCCGATGCTGCTGATGCCGCCGCCGTTGGCGCACTTGCCGCCGTAGCCGTCCTTGCCGCCGAAGGTGGAGTGGACGACGTACACGGGGAGACCATCGTACTGGCTGAACGCGCGCACCGCGGCGCCGCCGAGATCGGGCCCCGTGTCCGCGCAGGTGCCGCGGAAGAAGCGTGCGTTGACGATCTTCAGGCGGCCGCCCCGCGCCCAGATCATGCCCCCGCCGTCGTTCTCGGTCTCGGATGTCGAGTTGCCGTCGATGAAGGTGATGTTCTGGATGGTGAGCCGCGGGTGATCCTGGTTGTCGCAATGGGACGTGGTCCACACCTGCTTCTCGTCGCAGGTGTTCATGTAGAGGATGCGACGCTGCCCGCCGCCGCTCAGCGTGACCAGGTTGCCACCGTCGATGACGATGTCAGGGCCCTTGTCGTTGAAGATTTTGGCCGTCTCGTCGAGCGTGATGGTGACGGGATCCGGCCCGCAATCGAAGGTGATGATGCCGCCGTTCGCCACCGCGCTCACCACCGCGGCGCTGGTGCAGCTCGCTTTCGTACCGTCGCCGACCACGGTCTTCGGGTTGGAGACGTCGGCCGCGCCGGCCTCGGCGGGCACGGCGCACGTGGCCTCCGCGTTCGGGTTGCCTGCAGGCGGCCCGTCGCCCGGGTCGATGGTCCCGCCGGTGCCGGTCGATCCGCTGCCGGTCGATGCGCCACTGCTCGTCGATCCGCTGCCGCTCGTCGATCCAGGGGTGCCGGTGTCTCCGCCGCCGCCCCCCGTGTTGCCCCCGCCGCCGCCACCGCAGGCCAGGAGGGTCGTGACCGAGAGGGCGGTGATGAGCGGGAGTCGGAGCAGTCTGGGCATGGTTCCTCCGGTGCGTGGGTGAGCCGGCGAAGCGAGAACCAGGCTACGTGATCGCGTGCTCGGCGACATCACGCGGGTGTGCTCGGGAGCAACCCGTGCTCTCCGAGCAGGCGCAAGATGCCGGCGAGCACCCGAGCTTCCGGCGGGCGGCGTATCGGCCCGAGCTGTGTGACCCGCTTTGGGAGAAGATGGATTCGATCGTCGCGAGCGTTCAGCGTGAGGGCGCCTGATCGCCGGCGCGGGGCACGAGCCGGAGAACCGCGCCCCGCGCGCCCCGAAGCAACCTGAGCATATCCTTCGCGTGCTCGCTCCGGGCGGCGCTCCCAGCATCCGCCGCGAGCGACTCCAACCGGACGATCACGCGATCGTAGACATCGATGACCTTGGGCGCGAGCCGCTCGACGTGCTCGGCGGCATGGGGGCGCAGCGCGTCGAGCACGGAGGGGACGAAGGAGAGAGAGACGCTGGTCTCCGCCGAAGCTTCGAGCCCCGGCAAGATCCGTGTCTCGAAGACATCGAGGTACATGTCCGCGTTCGCGCGAGCGCGTTCGTTGATCGCATCGTATTTTGCCTGTCCGATGTGCGGAGGTGCGAAGGCGCCGCCGATCATGATCTGCCAATCGCCGATGATGAGCTCGGTCGTGAGGCCCGACGAGCTCGCAGCCGCGGAGGGCTGGGAGCTGGACGAGGGGCTCGGAGGTTGTGAGCCGTTGGAGCATGCGGCGAAGGCGAGCGGCAGACCGACGAAGAGCGCGAGCGAATGGCCGTGTTTCACGCGTGGGATCCTTTCGGCGCGACGCGCCGAAGCCCCCCGGGCCTTCGCGATTATTCCCCGGGTGCTGTCCTGAGGATTCAGGCCCTCCCGGCCTCGCCCAGGAACGCCCGTGTCGTCGGGTGCCGGGATCGCCGACGAGCTGCGCCGGCGGCCCGTGCTCCACCCGTCCGCAGATCACCGATGCCGCCGTGACCGGCGGCGCTCCCTCACGATCCTCGATGGCTTCCGCCGCCTACCGCTGGGTGCGGCGCCGGAAGCTCCGCGCCAGATCCCCACGCAGCACCGAACGCGAGGCCAGCGGATCCCGCACGCAGGTCTTGTCGGTCGTCCGAAGCTCCCCGAGATCGATCGCCTTGCCCGCCTCCCACGCGCTCGGGAGCTTGGTGACGCGCGCCGTGCAGATTGTCGCCCCGTGCTGATCGGACGCGTACAGCCGCAGCTCGCAGCGCGCCGAAGGCACGTTGAGCACCTCGGGACGGAGCGGGCGGGCGTCGACGCGGATCGGCTCGAGCCGCGTGGCGGTGACGACCTCGGCGCTCGGATGCGCCGACGGAGACGCTTCGATCGGGCACAGCGCCGCGAGGTGGCAACCTTCCGAGGCCACCACGCCGCACCATCCACCGGGGATGCGATAACGCACGGAGAACGCGCTCGGCGGCGGCGCGGGCCACGCGATCTCGCCGGCGGGCGGCGCCTTCGTTTCGAGCTCCGGACCGGTGGCGGCCGGCGGATCGGGGTTCTTGAGCAGGTCTTCGAGCTGCGCGTGGTTCGAGGCCTCGGGCGGCTGCTCCTGCTTCAACTGCAGCTTCGCTTCGCGGACCCAGCCTTCTTCGTCGTCGGCGTTGCTGGTCGCCGCTTCCTTGCCGGGTTGCGCGGGGGTGCATGCAGCGAGGACGGCGAAGGCGAGGAGGAGCGTGCGTTTCATGGGTGGCGCCGAGAACGGGAGCACGGCCGGGGCCTTACACCACGTGAAGGGCCGAGTCGCGGGAGCACGAGCGCCGTGACGATCGCGAGACCTGGGTGACGGGCGATGCAGCGGTTCAGTCCATCCACGAGCGAGCGACTGTAAGGATCGGTAAGGGCCGGCGCGCGCCGCGGTCTGCTCAGCTTCGCGTCCGATCCGCGTCTCCGGAGCCGTCGCTCCGGATCGGGCGGAAGAACGGAGCGAACATGCCGATTCCCTCGCAGAGCCTCGTCGCGACTCTCCCCCGCCGGATCCGTGGAAAGGCCGTCGACAAGCGCGGCCGCATCGTGCTCCGCAAGAATCAAGTCCTGCTCTATGCCAAGCCGCGCGACGAGGCCCGCGGTGGGGCCCGCGTCGTCGCCATCGCCGTCACCGACGCGCTCGGCGGCTTCATGGGCGAGATCCCAGCCGGGCCCTTCAGCAGCGCGTGGGCCGTGGTCGGAGCCGCGCCGGACGAGAGCATCCCCATCGCACTCACGGCCGCCGGAGAGCTGCCCGACTTCGTGTACCTCGTCGCCGAGTCCATCCCCGCGGACCTGCGAGAAGAAGCGCACGACGTCTGCGCCTGCGAAGGCGCGCCGACGCCGCGGCTGCCCGACGGCGACGATCTGGTGCGGAGCGACGCGTACACGCAGGACATCGGATCGGGGTGCGTCAACTTCACCACGCCGAACCGCGCGCTGGAGGAGTTCAGCTTCCACGTCTGCGTGCGCACCACCGATCCGCAGATCGGCCCGCTCCATCTGCATGAGCTGCGCGCGCAGTTGTGCGGCATCGACGCCGAGCTGCGCGCGGCGTACGCGTCGCTCGCGGCGTTCCTCGCCGAGCCCGGGCTCGCCAAAGCGGGCGCGCCCGCGAGCACGAACGAGGCCCCGAGCGCGCTGGAGGCGCTCCAGGCACGCATCGCGGCGCTGAAGGCCCGGCGTCACGCCGTCGAGGCGGAGCTCACGACGTCGCGCGCGCCGCTCTCGGCCGCCAACGCGATCGCCTGGGAAGAAGAGCAGCCGTTGCATCAGGTCACCACGCTGGCGCACGGGCATCTCCTGCACTTCAAGCAGGTGTGGCGCGCGGACGGGTACTCGATGGGGGATCTCGTCTACAGCCTTCCGCTCGCGCCCGGGCAGAAGAAGCGCATCGCCATCGTCGACTGGGGGCGGCGCGAGACGGCGCAGCGCACCGAGTCGCTCGACGTGAACGAGTCGCTCTCGGCGGCGCTCGAGCACGATCGGGACGTGAGCGAGATCCTCGACACCGTCGTCGACGAGTCGATTCACGGCCGGAGCACGAGCAAGACGAAGGGCACCTCCTTCGGCTTCGGCCTCGCCGGCGGCGCCGCGGGCCAAGGCAGCTACGGCACCTTCCAGTTCGGAGGAACGGCGGGGCACGCGGCGGGGCTCTCCACGGGCAGCGCCTCGGCGAGCAGCGAGGCGTGGCAGGAGGCGTCCCGCGCGCTGGCCGCCGACGCGCTCCAATCCCTGCGTGATCGCACCCTGCAGAGCGCCTCCTCGGTGCGCACCCAACGGGCCACCGTGGTCGAGGCCGTCGAGCAGAGCGAGCAGGTGCGCGTGCAGACGGAGCACGTGGCGAACTACAACCATTGTCACGCGCTGACCATTCAGTACTTCGAGATCCTCCGGCACTTCGCGCTCCATCACGAGCTCGCCGACGTGCAGGAGTGCCTCTTCGTGCCGCTCCTCATGCGCCCGTTCGACGCCGCCGCGGCGCTCCGCTTTCGCGCGCCGCTCGCCCGCGCGCTCGGCGGCGCCGATAGGGCGGCGGGGGCGAAGAGCACCCGGGCGTTCGACGCGCTCGATCGCCATCATCGCGAGCACGAGCTCGGCGACGCTACCGCCTACGCCGCGTTTCCGGCGGCGCGCTACGCGGACGAGGCGTTGATCGATCTCCAGGGATCCTTCGTGCTGCGCCTCCACGTGGAGCGCCCGGAGGAGACCTTCGGTCCCCAGGTGGCCATGGGCGATCCCACGCTCGCAGGCACCATCGCGCTGACGTCGCCCATCGATGTGACGGCGTGGCAGGAGACGCTCGGGTGGCTCACGGGCTGGCCGTCGATCCGCACGAGGGTGCTCTCCCAGCCCACCGATCAGCGGGACGCCACCTTTCAGCGGGAGATCGTGGCCGCACGTGCCTCGGAGGTGATCCTCGAGCGGATCCGTGTCTCCGCCGTCTCCGCGTCGGGCGCGCGCACGCCGCTCCAGGTCGATCTCGCGATCGTCTCCAGCGACGACGCTGCGCGCACCAACGCCACGGTGAGCGGCGGCCGGCGCCATCGCGTGAGCCTGCGCGCGCGGGCGGGCGCGCCGCTGCCGGTGCGGGCGCAGATCGCCTTCCTCGAGATCGCGATCGACGCGCGCCCGCCGGCGGGGAGCCGGGTCGCGGTGGAGGCGCTCCAAATCGACTACGGCACCGCGCACGCGACGGCGCCGCTCCTGCGCGGCGGCGGCACCCTCGATCTCACGAGCCAGGGCGCGGCGCTCTCGGCCACGCCGCTCACGGCGGCGGAGCTCGTCGACGTGCGCCGCGAAGACGCGGAGCGCGCGCGAGAGCTGCTCGCGGAGATCAACCGGAACCTGGAGGCCGCGCACGCCGCCGTGTGGCGCTCGCTCGCGCCCGAGCGGCGCGTGATGATGCTGGAGGGCTTCGAGGTCGAGGTGCCGGGCCGCGCCGATCCCGGAAACCCCGGCCAGACGCTGCCGGCCACGCGGCGCAGCCTCACCTCGGTGGTGGAGAATCGCTTGCTGGGCATCGTGGGCAATTGCCTGGTCATGCCCGTCGCGCGCGGGCTCAACCTCGATCCGGTGTTCCGCTGGGACGACGACACGATCGAGGTCGACGGGCGGCGCATCTCGCGGCTCATGAACCACTACATGCCTCCCGAGGGCTTCCGGGCGGCGCCCTTCCGCGTGAGCGTGCCGACCCGCGGTGTCTTCGCCGAGGCCGTGCGGGGCGCGTGCAACGCCTGCGAGAAGAAAGACGACACCCGTTACTGGCGCTGGGAAGAGTCGCCGATCCCCGACAGCCCGACCGAGATCCTGCCCATCGACACGAGCAGCCGGCGCGCCGAGCCCTCGAACCTGACGGCCAAGGATCTGCCCGCGCCCGTCGTGCAGATGCAGGCGACGCCGGCCGCGCCCGCGCCGACGGGCCTCGGCGCCGCGCTCAACCTGCTCGGGCAAGCGAGCCTGTTCAAGGACCTGACCGGTCTCGAAGGCACGCAGGGCCTCGCGCTACAGAGCCTGCTCGCCAACACCGACGCGGCCAAGCACTACGCCGACAAGGCCGTCGAGATCGCCCAGACGGCGGCGGCGATGCTCAACGGGGACAAGATCCTCGACAACATCGATCGCGCCTTCCCGAGCGAGGGCGATGCGTCGCTGCGCCAGGATCTGAAGCAGGATCTCATCCGCACCCAGATCGGCGGCGGCTCCGTGAAGAGCACGGAGCAGGGCGGTGAGGGGCTGCTCGCCGGCGGCAGCACGATCCCGGAGCTCATCCAGCGCGTGGGCGGCGCGATGACGAGCTTCGAGGCCGACAGCGGCGGCGAGAAGGTCCGCTTCACCGCGCAGCCGAGCGCGACGGGGAGCGCCGCCGCGGAGGACGACGACATCGGCGACATGGAGTTCCGCGATACGGCAGTCATCGTGGTCCAGGTGGGCGCGAACGCGGCGACCGCGATCTCGCGCGTGGTCGCCGGCACCGTCTTCGACGGTGGGGGCAACCCACGCTCCCCGGCCGCGTGGGCGAGCTACGTGAAGGAGATGAAGGCCGTCTACGTCGACGGGAGCGTCTACGGCCGCGTGCCCTCCAGCAACAGCGCCACGACGACGCTGCAGAAGGCCGCGAGCGCCGCCGTGATCGCCACGCGCACCGCGCTGAACGCGCTCGCCGCCACCGATCCGGGCCGCGTCCTGCTCGTGCGGAGCGCCGGGGACAGCGGCCCCTACTACCAGGACTTCGTGTGGAACATCGTCAGCACCGGCGCGACGCCGAGCGCGACGCCGAGCACCGCGTCGCCGATCGCGCTCCCGTGGCCGATGCTCACGTTGGTCACGCAGCGGCGGCGCGCCGCGCCCAGCGCGTATCACGCGTACCAGCCCGGCCTCGTGGTGAACGTGAACGGCCTGCCCGTGACGCAGCCGCTCATCCCGCAGCCCGTGGGGAACAACATCTCCTTCGTCCCCGCAGGGACCTCCGCCATCAACGGCGTCGTGACCACGGTGGAGTCGACGACCGTGATGGCCTTCCAGGACGCAAACACCGTGGCGCCGCTGCCGGCGCAGCTCGTCACCGTCAACGAGAGGGCGGGCGAGGTGCTGCCGAACGCGGTCCCGGGGACGATGAACCTGGCCTTCCTGATGGCGCCGCCGAACACCCTCATCGCCAACGGCAACGTGGTCGTCTCCAGCACGGGCCCGAGCAACAACACGTCCCTCTACGCCGACACCCTCGGCCGCATCGATCCACTGGCGAACCTGACGGGTGCCACGCTCGTGCCGGCCACGCCCGCGCCGGCCGCGCCCGTGCCACGGGCCATCGCGGCAGCGCAGGGCCTCCACCTGCGGATCGCGACCCTGTTCCTCCAGGTCAACACGGCCACGTCCGGCATCCTGGGCCGGTTCGTGATGATCGTCGACGTCGTGCTGCCCGCGGGTGCGCTGCGCGCGGACTGGATGAACACCGTCGACGTCGCGCTCACGAGCGGCACCACGCCGAACGTCATCGCGACGGTGAACGGCGCCCCGATGACGGGCCTCACGATCCCTGCGCCGACGTTCGTGCAGATCTCCTGAGCGCGCAGACGAGATCAGTCGGCCCAGCGCACCGTCACGCGCGGCGAGATGCGATAGCCCTCGTCGGATCGCTCGATGACGTCGCGCAGGCCGAGGCGCCGGAGCCTCGCCAGCGTGACGTAGACGCGGTTCGCTCCGGCCTCGAAGATGGGGCGCTCGCCGGGCCAGCCGGCCTCCAGCACTTCCCACATGCTGAACGTGGCGGCGGGATCACGAAGATGGCGTTCCACGAGGGCCTTCATGATCCGCCGCTGCGCGCGGCCGAGCTCGTGACGGCGGCCGTCGGGGGCCACGATGAAGGCCGCGTCGCGGCCGAGGATCACGGCCTGCCCGCCGGGCGGCACGCTGTCCTCAAGGCGGCGCGGCTCTTCCTGGCGTTCGAGCAGCGAGGCCACGAATCCATCGAACCCGTCGCCGTCGACGGTGACGCCGAGCAACGCGCGGATGCGATCGGAGACGGCCACCGCCTCCTCGATGGGCGGCCGGAGCTGCGGGAGCTGCCCCATCACGTGCTGATCGAACCAGCGGAGGTGCTCGAACAGCTCCCGATCGCGAGGGACGAACTCGCCGCGGAGGATCCGCCCCAGCGTGCCCGCCGTGTCGGCAAACGGCAGGAGCGATCGCATGATGAGGAGGATGGCCACGTAGTCGCCCATCGGCGTCGCGGTGCCGCCCGTCGACATCTCGGGCGCGTGGAACGAGGCCACCCACCCATCCGGCGCGCCGGTGTCGCGCGTGATGGGGAAGTTGTGCCCGAAGCCCACGAGCGACCAGCGCCCGTTCTCCGCGAAGAGGAAATTGGCGTACGAGATCCGGCCGATGCACACCGGCCCGCCAGTGCGGGGATCGGTGACCGCGTGCGCCGCTTGCAAGGCGAGGCGGGCGCCCGCGATGAATCCGTCGGCCTGCGCGTAAGGGATCTTCTGCTCGGCGTCGGCGATGATGCGCACGACCTCGGCGCCGTCGACGATCGCGTCCGAGCCCAGCTCCAGAAACGGTACCTCGCCGGCGCGACCGCGCTCGATCACCCGCGGGATGCGCGGGTGATCGAGGAGACCGTGGACACGCTCGATCTCCGCGAGCGCGTCCTCCACACGCGGCACGTCGGCGCCGGGGCCGGGAACGACGACGACGCACCGCCGGCCCGTCGCGCGCCGACTCGCGGAGACGAGATGAAAGCTGCCCCGCGATCGAATGGGCAGAGGATCGTCATAGCGATCGAGCCACGGGCCGGTCGAGCGCGCCGTCAGGGGCATGAAGGGGCAACATTGTAGGGGCGCCGTTCCGTAACGGGGTCACCATTTCGGTGCTGCGCCGCTCGACGTCACTGCGCCGCGCGCGTGATCGCTTCACCGACGGCGCGCAGCAGGTCGGCGCGCATCGCCGGCGGGATGCTGTGGCCCACGCCCGGGTACTCGTGGATGCGAGCGTCGAGGCCGAGGGCGCGGAGCTTGGCGATGGTGTCGCGATCGCGCGTGACGGGCACGCGCTCGTCGGCGTCGCCGTGGAAGGCCATGATCGACGGAGCCACGGAGGCCATGGGCCACGACGCGGGGATCAACGAGGGCGCGAGGAGGCCGCCGACCGGGAAGGCTGCGCCCACGACCTCGGGATGGCGCACGGCGAGGGTGAAGCTCAGCATCCCTCCCTGCGAGAAGCCGGTGACGATGGGCTTGCCGGCGGTCGGGCGCGTGCGGGCGATGGCGTCGATCATGGCGGCGAGGCGATCCGCGGCGCGCGCGGTGCCCTCGGCGAGCTTCTCCGGATCGTCGAGCGAGCCCGGCGGAAACCAACTGAAGCCGTCGCGCCAAGGATCGCCGTACGGCACGATGAGGCGGGCGCGCACGCCGAGGCCACCGAAGAGCGGCGCGAAGCTCTCCGGTCGATCGCCGAAGCCGTGGATGGCGATCACGAGCGGCAAGCGATCGGTGGCCGAGGCGCCGCCGGTGAGGCGCTCGAGGTAGCGAACGCCGGCGGCTTCGGGATCACCCGCGGGCGCGGGCGCGGCGGTCGGGGCCGGCGCCGGAGGAGGCTCGGGCGCGCCGCGCTCGCACGCGGGGAGCGCGAGCACGACGGCGAGGAGGAGGCGAGCGAACGACACGGGTGACGCCGAGCCGCGCTACACGGGCGCGAGCAGATCGGAGACGCGCGAGAGGCGCGTGAGATCGTAGATGTCGTAGGGGAAGGCGGGCACGTGCACGGCGAGGCTGCCGCCGGTGGTCTCGTCTTCGAGCGCGCCTTCGAGCGCCAAGAGGTGGATGGCGTCGAGCTTGCCGAGGCGGGTCTCGTCGTCGGCGGCGCGACGCAGGCGATCGGCGGCGCCGCCATCCATCGTGAGGCCGCGCTCGACGAGCTCGGCGGACACGTCCTCCATCGAGGGGAGCTTGCCGTAGACGGGGTGCACGCGGTTCACCACGAAGGCGTCGCGGCGCATGCTCTGCTCGCGCAGGCGATCGGCGAAGAAGAGGACCTCGCGCACGCTGAGCGGATCGGGCGTGGTCACGAGCACGTAGGCGACGTCGGGGCCGCGCAGCGCGCTCGCCACCTCGTCGGCGCGGGCCCGCCAGCTCCCGAAGATTTCGTTGATCTCGTTGATGAAGGTGGCGACCTGCTCGAGGAAGCCGCCGCCCGTGACCTTGCCGATGCCGCGGAGGATGGCGGCCGTCGACTTGGCGAGAAGGTTGAAGCTGAGCTTGCCCGAGCTCTGGAAGGCCTGCACGAACCAGCGCATCGCCGCGCTGTCGAGCGCGCCCATGAGCCGCTCGGGCGCGTCGAGGAAGTCGAGCGCGTTGGTGGTCGGCGGGGTGTCGAGGAGGATGAGGTCGTACGCCGGGTCGCCCTTCACGGCGTAGAGCTTCTCCATCGCCATGTACTCCTGCGTGCCCGCGAGCGACGTGGAGATGTACTTGTAGAGGACGTTGTTGAGGATCGAGTCGCGCTTCTCCGGCGTGGGCGCGAGCGATCGAATGAGGCCGTCGAAGGTGCCCTTGGTGTCGAGCATGGCCACCGTCATCGAGCCGGGCACGTGGATGCCGGCGCGCTCGAAGAGGCGGGGATCGACCTTCTGCGCTTCGGTCGTCATCTCCTCGAAGCCGAGGCTCTGCGAGAGGCGGCGCGCCGGATCGATCGTCAGGCAGAGGACGCGCTTGCCGCGGCGCGCGGCGGCGAGGCCGAGCGCGGCGGTGGTGGTCGTCTTGCCGACGCCTCCGCAACCAACGACGAGGACGACCCGGCGGGTGTCGAGGAGCTGGCCGAGCCCGGACGGTGTCGAAGATGCTGGGGACACGTGCCGCCTTTAGCACGAGGCGGGCCGGGCGGCGTGGGCTCGCGGCGAAGCCGCCCGATGGCCCGCGCGGATGGCGCGCATTTCACGGAGATCCCAGCGTTCGCCGTTTGCAGAGCGGCCCCGGCGGCACGAAGCGAAGCGCGCCGAGCAGGCGGCGAACGCAGAGGCGCGCGCATCACGCGCCGCTCGAATCCGGGCGCGTCACTTGAGGAAGCGATCGGGGATCTTGCCGCCCTTGTTCGGGTCGTACTTCTTGAGGAACGCCTCGTGCTGGCCGCGCGTCTTGGCCACCTGCTTGCGCAGGCCGACCAGCGTCTCGATGGGGAGCTTCTTCGTCGTGAGCTTCACGAGCCAAGCCGGCAGGAGACCGCCGGGGTCGGCGTCGACTTGATACGTCACCTTGGTGTGCGAAGCGTCGATGGCCTCGAGGTGATAGAAGCCGGCGAGCTTGGGCATGCGCACCACGCCGGAGATGGGGCCCGCGTCCGGCGAGGTGGTGGACTGGAAGCGCGCCCAGATCTCACCCTTGCTCGCGTTGCCCTCGACCGAGCTGCGGATGACGACGTCGCGATCGGAGACGGGCCACGGCGCGCCGGTGCGGTTGTACTCGATGCGCTCGAACTCGTTGATCTGCTTCACCACGCGCGCGCCCACGCACGACGACATCCACTGCGTGAAGTGCGGGAGATCGTCGAGCACGGCGAGGATCTCGAAGACGCTCGCGTCGATGGTACCCACGCCCCGGAAGATCGGCAGGTCCCGGCCCGGCTCCGTCTTGATGGTCACCGCGACGCCCTGCTCGTTCGCGTCGGCCACCCACCCGTCATCGGCGGCGGCGGCGAAGGGCAACGAAACGAGCGCGGCGACGAGCAGAGCCTTCGAGACGCGGGAGACGGTCGTCATGGGCACCTCCAGAAGCAGGACCGAGGATTGACCGGCGTCAGCGGCAACGCAAGACACAACACGCGACGACGCCCATCACGAAACGATGGAGAGGCGGGACGAACGCCGGCCTCGCCCCCATCGGCGAACGACGGCACCGCTCACAGCATGAGCTTCATGCCCTCGTGGCTCGCGACGAAGCCGAGCCGCTCGTAGAAGTGATGGGCCCGCTTCCTCGCCTTGTTGGTGGTGAGCTGGACGCGGAAGCAGCCCTGCCGGCGGGCCTCGTCGATCGCCCAGCGCATCATGGCCTCCCCGACGCTGCGGCCGCGCGCGTCGGGATCGACGATGACGTTCTCGATCTGGGCGACCCTGCCGCCGCGGTAGGCGACGTACTGGATGATCGTCAGGTGGAACGCGCCCACCACGCGGCCGTCGAGCTCGGCCACCATGAGGGCGTTCCTGGGATCGTCGGCGATCGCGGCGAGCGCGTCCGTGTAGCAGGCGGGGAGCGGCGGGCCGGGCTCTTCGCCCTTGCGACCGTCGATGTCGAGGACGGCGAAGAGGCCCACGACGATCGGGAGATCGGCTGGCTCTGCGCGGCGGATCAGGAGCGCCATGCTTCCCTTCGTACCGCTCGCCGGGAGCCCCGTCACCGCCTCTCAGCCCGCGAGGATGCGGCGGCAGCCGGCGGCCGCGCGGGCCAGGAGATCCTGCCGCGATCCATCGCCGCCGCGGCCGCACACGACGATCTCGCAGCCGTCGACGGTGAGCGTTTGCACGAGGACCTCGCTCTCGAGCGCGGCGATGCGCGACCCCACCGCCGCGCTGCCGATGGCGGCGCGGTTGGCGAGGAGGGGCGCATACGCGGCGAGCTCTTCGCACGCGGGCCAAGCGCCCGCGCCGGCGACGAGGCAACCGGCGTCGTCGACGAGCACCACGGCGTCGAGGCCGCCTTCGGCGCGCGTGTGCGCGAGCTGGTAGTGCAGCGCAGTGATGGGATCGTCGCTCCGGCGGCGGCGGCGATCGGCACCGACCTGCGGAAGCGCGCTCGTGCGCGGGGCGTCAGCGTGAACCAAGCGATAACCTCCGGGCCGAAGAGCATGGTGGAGGCCGCGCCCCCCGGCCAACTTTGCGCTATGGTTCGAGCTCCATGCGCGGCTTCATCGACCTCCACTGCCACTGGGTCGCGGGCATCGACGACGGTGCGCGCAGCGTGGACGACAGCATCGCGCTCCTGCGCGGGCTCGCCGCGGCCGGCTTCGATCGCGTGGTGGCCACGCCCCATATGCGCCCGGGCATGTTCGACAACACCGCGGTCGATCTGCGCCGCGCCTACGCGGCCACGGTGGCCGCGATCGGCGGCACGCGCGGCCTGCCGGCGCTCGATCTCTCGTCCGAGCATTTCTTCGACGACGTCGTGTTCCAGCGCTTCCTCCAGGGCGAGGCGCTCCCCTACCCCGGCGGCCACGCCGCGCTCGTCGAGTTCCCCACGCGCGCCTTCCCCACGCGCGTCGCCCATCGCTTCTTCGATCTCGCCCGCCGCGGCATCACCCCCGTCATCGCCCACCCCGAGCGCTACGAGCCGGTGTGGAAGGATCCCGCGATCCTCGACCCGCTCCTCGACGGCGGCGCCGTGCTGCTGCTCGACGTCGCCGCGCTCGCCGGCAAGTACGGGCGCGCCCCGCGCAAAGCGGCCGAGCAGCTCGTCGAGGCCGGCTACTACCACGCCGCCTGCAGCGACGCGCACGCCGTGAAGGACGTCGCGGACGTCACCGAAGGCATCGGCAAGCTCAACGACATGGCAGGAAAGGAAGAGGCGACCTTCCTGCTCATCGAAGGCCCCAAAGAGATCTTGGAAGGCCGCATCGAGGGTGGTTGAGCCAGGCTGGGACGACCGGCTCACCTCGCTGCCATCCACGCCGAGGAGCGCTGTCACTTGCCCACAGGAGTGGGCTTTTGATTGAACGCGTCACATTCCTGGGTTGATTTGCAGCCCCGGTAAGCGCACCCACCGGCGTCGCAAATCCCGTGGCCGTGCTGCACGAACGGCGCGAGATGGATCGCGTCGCAAACGATGATCGACTGGCCGTTACCGTCGATGAGCGGGTGCGGCGCGGCGAAGACCTGCGCGCCGGTGACGTGGGTCCACGAGCCGCAATTGTGGCGCTTCTGAAGTCGGCGAAGGCCGCCTGGCAGCCGAAGCGCTTCTGCGCGCGCTCCGAGGGCCGGGTGTCCGTGCACGCGCGTCCCGCGTCATTCCCCTGTTTCGGGGAATGGCCGAAAGCCATCTGAAAGCGCTTACTGCACTGGCCCCCGGCGATGACCGCCGGGCCCCCGCATCGACGATGCGCGGGAGTGGATGGCTCACGCGTGCAGGTATCGATTCCCGCGAAGCTCGCCGACTCATCCATTGGAGCCATGTGAATGAGGATTCGAATGAGCATCAAAACGATCGAAAGTGTGCTGTCCATGATCACGGTCATGGGCCTTTGCATGACGACCGGCTGCGCCACACCCATCGACTTGCCGGACGAGGCGGAGCCGCAGGTCGGCGAGGCCCAAGAGGCGCTCGTCGCTACCTTGCCCTGCATCATCAGCTCGGTATCGCCCACGCCCTTCGTCAAGCTGACGAACAATACCCCGTACTACATCTGGCAGTACGGAACGGGCATTTACACGGTTTCGCACGCCGGCACGAGCACGACGTACGTGGGGGCGTACACCAACTTGTATCTCGAGCCGGGCGACCACGTTTATTTCAACATCAGTGCAGACCCCAACGCGCTCAACGCCACCACCTGCACGAGCCACATGAACTTCGTGAACGATCCGTGAGGCCCTGAGCGCGAAAGGTTCTGTCGGCCAGCACGGCCACCGGGGGCGTGCTGGCCGGCACTCAATTCGCGCTCCCGAAGCTCGAACGCTCGCGCCGTGCACGCACGCACGCACGGCGCGGCC
This sequence comes from Minicystis rosea, assembly GCA_001931535.1. Taxonomy (GTDB): domain Bacteria; phylum Myxococcota_A; class Polyangia; order Polyangiales; family Polyangiaceae; genus Minicystis; species Minicystis rosea. Next base: position 14,181,138 of record CP016211.1, on the reverse strand, counting down.
ACTTCGGGAGCGAACCGGGCAGTCGGCGCAGACGAGCCGTGACGCGCGACAAGTATCAAACGGAGACGACATCGACTCATGTCCATCAATCATGCTTCAATCGTTGGAGTCGGGGCCGTGACGGGGTACGGGTGGGGCCTCGATGCGCTGTGGTCCGGGCTCGAGAGTGGGAAGTCCGCGGCGACCCTTCACCCCGACCTGGGCGACCGATTTCCTGCGCCGTGCTGGTTCGCCAGGGTTCCAGAGGACACGAGGGTTCCGGAGAAGGACGCTCCGAGCACCGGCTCCACCAGATACCAGCGAGCGTTCGCTCACGCCGTGGACGAAGCGCTCTCCGATGCCCGAAGAGCCGGCTGGGTCGCGGGTCGACGTGTCGGTATCGTGCACGCAACGACACGAGGAGATCTGGAGCTCTTTCGCGCGCGATACCTGGCCTGGGAGACGCTCCGACCTCGTCGCGCCTACGTCGAGCAGGCGTGGACGAAGCCCTCCGGAGATGTGATGGTACGACACGGGTTCAACGGGCCTGCGATGCTCGTCAGCGCTGCCTGTGCCTCGGGCCTGCACGCGATGGCGGTCGCGCAACGACTGCTCACGTGTGGAGACGCGACCGATGTCATCGTCGTCGGCGCCGACGTCGGCTTCGACGGAGAGGAGATGAGGCTTTTCGCATCCCTCGGCCCTCTGATTTACGACGCTCCACCCAGAGAGGCCTGCCGTCCTTTCCAGACCAACTCGCGAGGTTTCGTGCTCGGTGAAGGGGTCGCGGCCGTCGTGCTGACGTCGAAGCCCACCCCCTCTCGCTATGTCACCGTGCTGTCCTCGGTGATGGGCAACGATGCCTATCACCCCGTCTCCATCAACCCCGATCACCGAGAGATGATTCGAATCGTCGATGAGGCGCTGGAGCTCGCGAAGGTCGGCACGTCCGACGTCCGGTATTTCGCCGCGCACGCTTCAGGATCATCTCTGTGTTACGAGGCAGATGCCGCCGTTCTGAACCACCTGGGCCCGCAGGTCACCGGATACGGGCTCAAGCCGCTGATGGGGCACTGCATGGGTGCAGCGTCGCTGCTCGACACGGTCGCTCTCGCGAAAGCGTATCGCGAAGGTCATCTCCCCGTGCCCGAGCTCGCCGCCGGCGCCGACGCTCATCCGCAGCTCGCGCGCAATCCTCTGCGCTACGGCCGCGGTGTCACCCTTCAGATGGGCCTCGGATTCGGTGGCAACATCTCGGTGGTCGTCTTCAGACCAGATGGCGACTGAACATGAACGAGGTGATGACGACGACACCCGAAACCGACCTCCAGCCGGCGCTGGCCGGCTGCGCGAGGGGCTGTCGCGTGGGCATCGTCGGAGGGTCGATTGGAGGGTGCACCGCCGCCATCGTGCTCGCGCGCATCGGATGCGAGGTGACCATCTTGGAGCGCTCGCGAGGGGTGCTCGAGGAGCGTGGCGCCGGCATCTCCTCGCCCCTCGCTCACCTGGAGTGGTTGAAGGCGCACGACCTCGTCGATACCGATCTATCGTTCGTCCCAATCGAGATCGTACGCTGGACTTCGGGCGCGGATCCCAAGCACGAGGGGCGCGCGTTGTGGCAGAGCCCCATGGCTGCCGGTGGCGTGAAGTGGTCCCATCTTCACGCCCAGCACCGGAAGCGGGTACCCGACGGTGTCTATCACCAGGGATGCAGTGTCTCGGCCTTCGAGGAACAGCCGGGGGGCTCGGTCGTGGCGCGGCTTTCCGATGGACGCTGCTTCGACTTCGATCTCCTGATCTTCGCGGACGGCTACGACTCGCTCGGCAGGGCAGCGCTCTTCCCCGACGCGACGAAGGCCTATACCGGATACGTCGTCTTTCGCGGGCTCGTGGAGGAGCGGTATGCGCCGGCGGAGCTCGGCAAGCCGGGGATGTGCGAGTGGGCCGTCCATTCCGGGGGCCTGTGCATCGCCTACTTGGTCCCTGGACATCGGGGTGAGCTCGCCTCCGGACGCAGGCTCATGAACTGGGCCTGGTACAACCTCGCTCGTCCGCAGGAGTTGCCATGGCTCCTCACCGATCGACACCACCGTCGACACGACGGCTCTCTTCCTCGTGGCGGAGCCAGCGACGAGCACAAGCGCTTCCTGCGCGATCGCGCGCGCGCGATGCTGCGCCGTCCTCTCGCGGACGCCATCGTCGCCACCGCCGAGCCCTTCATGCAGGTCTCGTTCGATCTGCGCGTGCCGAGCTTCGTGCGGGGGCGGGTCTGCCTCTTGGGCGACGCGAGCTCCATCGCGCGCCCGCACGTGGCCGCCGGCGCGCTCAAGGCGCAGCAGCAGGCGGTGGCGCTGGCTCACGCGCTCTCGTCGCACCCGTCGATCGAGGCGGCGCTGGACGCATGGAACGAGGACATGCGGATCAAGGCGGACCAGCAGATTGCTCTGGGCCAGACCCTGGGCCGGGCGCTCCTCACGGAGGCTCCTGACTGGAGCACGATGGACGAGCAACGGATGGAGTCGTGGTGGGCGAGCGCCACGAGCGGAGCGTACGTGTATTACTTCGACGACGCGAAGATGAGAGCCGCGCCGAGCGCCCAGCCGGAGTGAAGGATTGACCATGGCCGGCGCGCGCCTGAGGCCATGGTCGACGGTTCAGAGCCCGGCCTTCTTGGCCTCGATCATGGCCGCGAGGAAGGCTTGCAGTGTCTGCCCGACCGCGCCTCCCCGCTTCGTCGCCGTCTCGTTCACGTGTGAGACGATGCCGTCCGCGAGGTGGGAGCGGACATCGCCGATCCTGGCCGACATGGTGGAGACGGTTGCCGCCGCGATGCCGCGGCGATCGAAATCCGTCATGCGGGCATAGCCAGTACCGTCTTTGCAGCCGCCCGCGTCGTTGTAGGTCGCCGCATAGACGTCGGGTGTCGTCGTGTCGGGCGCACCGCCCACGAGCCCGCCATGGGAGGCGGTCACCACGATGCGCCCGACATCCTCCGGCGCGAAGAGCGAGGCCGAATCGATCCCCATCACCACGAGCTCGCCCGGCCTCTCGCTCACCACGAACCGCCCCTCGCCGATGGCCGGCACCGGATCGGACGAGGGCACGGCCTTCAGCAGCTTCTCGGCGCAGACAGGCACCGTGTCGCCCGGCTTGCAGCCCAGCGCCGCGGCGGTCTCGTTCACGTGGCTGATGATGCCATGCGCCCACATGTCATCGGCCTGCGCGATCCGGCAGGTCGTCGAATCGGTGACGGCGGCCGCGAGGTGGATCCCATCCAGAAACGCGAGGGACGAGATGCCCGCTCCATCCTTTCCGATGCCGGCGTCGTTCTGGATGACGGCCCGAACATGGCCTTTGGCGGCGCAGTAGCCGGCATAGATGCCGCCATGCGACCCGCTGACCACGACCGCATCACGGTGGTGGTCGTGCAGCTTGGTGATCGTGTCGACGAGAAAGATGCCGGCCGGAACGCCGTTGGGGACGCGGCTCATCGCACGAAGACCCATTCACGCGCTGAAATGATCGACTCTGATCTCACGCTGTCTGCTCCCGACACGCTTCGTTGCCAAAGCGTCTCCTAAACGATGTTCCATCTTTCAGGCAAGAAGAGCCCCGCTCGGGGATGAATCGCTCTGTCCCGCATGGCGCTCACCCGCATTTCAGCAGGTTGTCACCATCCTCAGCACAGCTCGTCCGGTCCTCCGGATTGCTCGGCGCGCGCGCTCCTTGCGATCCCGTTCTTTCCGACGTTCCGAGCATGCTCCAGAATCACGGACGCCGCACGAGCGTGTCTCGCACGTTGATCCGCGTCGCTCGAAGGTGACGCAGCATCGAACGGCACGTGCACCCTCTGCTCCAGAAGATCGAGTCACGCACGGCGAACGTCGTCGTGGTTGGTATCGGCTACGTGGGCCTGCCGCTCGTCGTCGAGCTCGCCCGCGCGGGCTTCACCGTCACCGGATACGACAAGGATCGCGAGAAGGTCCGCCTGCTCGCGAAGGGCGATTCGTACATCGGAGACATCCCATCCTCCGCGCTCGCGCCCTTGGTCGACGCGGGGAATTTGCGCGCCTCCGCGGATCCGGACGTCCTCGGGACGGCGGACGCGGTCATCGTCTGCGTGCCGACGCCGCTCAACAAGACGAAGGATCCCGACATGCGCTTCATCGCGTCGGCGAGCGACGAGATCGAAAAGCGCCAGCACGCGAACATGCTCATCGTCTTGGAGTCGACCACCTATCCGGGCACGACCCGCGAGGTGATGGTCCCCAAGCTGACGCGCGGGCGCTTCACGCTCGGCGAGGACGTGTTCGTGGCCTTCAGCCCCGAGCGCGTGGACCCGGGCAACGCGCGCTTCGCCACGCGCAACACGCCCAAGGTGATCGGCGGGACGACGCCCGCCTGCCTCGAGATGACGAAGGCGCTCTACGGCGCCATCATCGAGACCCTCGTCCCCGTCTCCAGCACCGACGCCGCGGAGATGGTGAAGCTCCTCGAGAACACGTTCCGCGCGGTGAACATCGGCCTCGTCAACGAGGTGGCCCTCATGTCGCGCCGTTTGGGCGTGGACGTGTGGGAGGTGATCCGCGCGGCGGCGAGCAAGCCCTTCGGCTTCATGCCGTTCTATCCAGGGCCGGGGCTCGGCGGGCACTGCATCCCCATCGATCCGCTCTACCTCTCGTGGCGCATGCGCAGCCTGAAATACCAGGCCCGCTTCATCGAGCTCGCCGACACCATCAACAGCGCCATGCCCGGCGAGGTGGTGGAGCTCGTGGTCGAAGCCCTGAACCAACAGAAGAAGGCCGCCAACGGCGCGCGCGTGCTGGTGAGCGGCGTGGCCTACAAGAAGGACGTCGCCGACTACCGCGAATCACCGGCCTTCGACGTGATCCACGGCCTCACCGCGCTGGGCGCGCGCGTCGAATACGAAGACCGCCACGTGCCCGAGCTCGACGAGCACGGCACGAAGATGAAGAGCGTGCCCGCCGACGTCGACTACGGGAAATACGACGCCGTGGTCATCGTGACCGACCACGCCGGCGTCGACTACGCCCGCATGCTGCGACAGGCGAAGGTGGTCGTCGACACGCGCGATGCGCTGCGAAACGTCGAGGGCAACCGCGAGAAGATCGTGCGCCTTTAGTCCCGGGAAAGGACTCGCGTCCTTTCCCCCCAACGGGCAAAGCCCGTTGGGGCCCCCCATACCTCGATCCACCCGCGCCGACTCGAGGGTCGCGCCGCTTCGGGCCTGGCGTTGGCTTGCACGGTGACGTTGCACGCTTCGGGCGGGTTGCGCGCGTGGGTTTGGGAGAGAGCGTTGCGCCGCTTCGGGCCTGGCGTTGGCTTGCACGGTGACGTTGCACGCTTCGGGCGGGTTGCGCGCATAGGTTCGGGATGGCGCGCTCGGTGTTCGATCGCGCGCTCGATGCAGCGGTCGGGCGCGGGCACGACGCCGTCTCCCAGCCGTGCGAGATGCTAGCGGCAACGCTTTGGCGAGACGCGCAGCACGTACCAGCGATCATCGAGACGCGCGGCCGGCCGGGGCGTGATCGAAACGGCGCGCGCGTGTTCAGTCGCGCTTGCGCGGGCGCGGGAGCTGATATTCGCCGAGGCGCGTCACCAGCGTGCGCCGGGAGATGCCGAGCAGCTCGGCGGCCTTGGTCTGGTTGCCGCCGCAACGTTCGAGGGCCTCGACGATGAGGCGGCGATCGAGATCGGCCATCTCGCCTTGGAGCTTCGCTTTGGCGCCGGCCATCGAGGGGCTGTTGCTCGCGGGCGGCGGCTCCGTGATTCGCTCGGGTGCCGTCGTGGGCCGGCGCGGGCCGAGCGCGATGCGCGTGGGTAGATCCTCGGGCAGGATGGTCGCGCCGGTGCAGAGCACGATGGCGCGCTCGATGACGTTGCGCAGCTCGCGGACGTTGCCCGGCCAAGCGTGCTGCTGGAGCAAGGCGAGCGTCTCCGGTGCGAAGGTGGGGACGACGGCCCGATCGAGCTGGCGCGAGGCGAGGACGGCGAAGCGCGCCGAGAGCTCGGCGATCTCTTCGGTGCGCTCGCGGAGCGGTGGGATTTGGAGCGCGATGCCGTTGAGGCGATAGAAGAGATCTTCGCGGAAGGTACCGCGCGCGACTTCGGCCTCGAGATCGCGGTGCGTCGCCGAGATGAAGCGCACGTCGACCCGGCGCGGCGTGCGGCCGCCGACGCGCAGCACCGCGCGCTCCTCCAGCACCCGGAGCAGCTTCACTTGGACCACCATCGGCAGCTCGCCGATCTCATCGAGGAAGACCGTGCCGCCGTCGGCCGACTCGAAGAGGCCGGGACGCGCCTGCGCGGCACCGGTGAAGGCGCCCTTCTCGTGACCGAAGAGCTCGCTCTCGAGCAGCGAGTCGGAGAGAGCCGCGCAGTTCAGGCCGAGGAAAGGGCCCGACACGCGTGGAGAGCGTTGATGAATGACGCGGGCGAGCACTTCTTTTCCGACCCCGGTCTCGCCCAAGAGGAGCACGCTGATGGGCCCCTGCGCCGCGCGCTCGGCCTGCTCGTAGAGGCGACGCATGCTCGAGCTGCGCAGGACGATGTCGCCGTCGTTCGCACTGCTCGCGGGCGATCGCCGGACGACGAGCGTCGCCGCGCCCACGTTCACCTGCTCGCCCACGGTGATGTCGACCGACTGGCGCGAGAACCGGCGCATCGGCTGCGTACCGGCCGGATCGCCGGGCTTCTCCGGAGCACAAACGAAGGTGCCGTTGGCGCTGCCGAGATCCTCGATACGGAGCGGCGGGCCGATGTGCAGGAGGGCGTGACGGCGCGAGACGGAGCCGTGATCGATGCGGAGATCGCAGTCCTCGCCGCGGCCGATGCTCACGCTCCCGGCCTCCGGGAGGGCATGGGTCGTGACCTGCTCGCCTGCGACGACGATGACCTCGAAGAGAGCGCCGAGCACCGCTTTCATCCTACCCATCCCCGGCTTGCGCAGCGAGCCGCGCGTGATGCGCAAGCGGCTGCGCATCATGCGCCGCGCAGAGCGAGGGTCCGCCATCCGCGTCATGCTCCGCGACGGCCTTCTTGCTCCCGCCGCGCGTCGCCGCAGCCCGAATCCTTCCTGGCCTTCGCGTTGCTATGGCGGCGCGCCGCTCGCTTCGAGCGCGCCATGGAGGAAGACGTGCGTTCACTTCAATCTCGCTTGTCGGGGCTGGTTGCCACACTCGCATCGCTGGCCACGGCCTGTACGGTTTCCCTCGACGATCCCGCCGACAGCGCGAGCCCCGAAGAGACCGCGATCGCCGCGGAGGAGATGAACGGTCACAACAACCTCAGCGCCGAGACGCTCGGGCACAACGCGCTGACGGCGAACCGGCAGGCGCTCGCGATCCTGCGCAACCACAGCCTGAGGGAGGTCACGCAGGGCGTCGTCTTCGGCGAGTACCCGGAGATGCGCTACCAACTGCACGACGACGCGGCCTTCGAGGTGATGCGCTACGTGACCTCGTGCGCGCTGCCGGAGGGTACCTGGCTCCCGTACACGGATCCGCTCCCGCCTCACGCGAGCACGAACTTCACCGGTGAGCTCGGGCTCTGCCCGGCGTGGGCCGACGCGCCGCCCTCGCAGAGCTGCCTCGAGCGCGTCTCGGCGTGCCTCCTCGCGCGCGTGAACGAGGTCGGCGCGCGCGTCTCCCTCTCGCTGCGCGGTGACCCCGCGTTTCATCCGATGCAGCCCGCGATCCTCACCGACGCGGGTTACAAGAACGCATATCCCGTGAAGAGCCTGCTCGCGTGCAAGGCGGCGAGCTATGGGCCGAGCCGGGGTTGCGGCTTCGAGCCGGCCTACGTCGGCCGCTGCATCGCCGGGCAGACGGTGACGATCGGCGCGGGCGCGAACGTGCACGATTGCGCGAGCCCGCTCGGTCAGTCGAGCGGCGATCACGTGCTCCGCGTGTGCAAGGGGATCGGCGGCTGCGATCCCACGACGCCGAGCTTCGCGACGGGCTACGCCGCGGTGCTCGCCGAGAACGACGACACCTGCGGCACGCTCAAACCTTCGGTGTCCTTCACGTGCCCCGCCAACGGGCCTTACGTGGATCCCGCGCACTTCTCGCTCGGCCGCTACGGCTACTACAGCGTGATGGTGGCGAGCTACGACGCGAGCGTGCCCGCCGGCAGCGTCACGGTCGCCGCCGACGTCGGGAGCTATCCGGCCTCGGAGACCGAGGTGTTCACGTACGCGGAGGGCGCGTTCTACGGCGACGTCTTCGATCCGGCCGGGCTCGCGGCGGGGATGGACCGCGTCGTGGATGCTGCGGGGAACGTCATCAACGGGCCCAACGTCGCGAACGGTGTCCCGACGATCTACGGCCGCATGTTCGCCTGCTACAGCGCCGCGTGGTCCAACGCGATGGCGCTCATGACCGATCGGCTCTGCGCCGGCCCGGGCTGGGGCTGCCTGATCCCCATCACCGGCGCGTGCACCGAGCGCGGGCCGTATTCGACGGCGCCCGCGAGCGATCCCATCCATCGCTGCGCCGTCGCCAATGCCTCCGGCGTGGGCGACTACGACGACTGCCTCGATCGCACGGGCAGCTCGCAGTGGAGCTCTCCCGTCACGACCTACCTCAACCACCCGTGCGATGTCGTGCTCGCGCCCGGCGCTTCCTATCCCGCCTCGTGCCGTGTGGGAGGCCCGAACGGGTACGTGCCGAGCGAGTGAGCGATCGCCGAGAGGTCAGCGCATCTTGGCGACGAGCGCGCGCATCTCCGCCACGGCGGGGACCTTCACGTCGGCCACGCTCCAGGCTTCGATCACGCGGGTGGCGAGGGCGCGCGCGGTCTCGCGATCGCCGCGCGCCCGCGCTCGCCGCGCCGCGCGCACGTGGGCGAGGCTCGCGCCGTTGAGCGTGCCGCCGCGCGCGAGGAGAGGCGCATCGATCCGGGCCGCGAGCTCGTCCTCGCCCGCGCGCTCGAAGGCCTCGGCCATCGCGTCGGGCATCACGTCCACGAGGGCGCCGCGGCTCCTCTGGAGCGGTCGCCACGCCGCCGCCGCGCCCGGGAGATCGCCCTCCGCGTAGCGCTCCGCGCCCTGCATGAAGGCGTCGAGGCCCGGGATGCTGCTCTGAAACTGCCCGCGCGCGAAGATGACGCGGAGGCGCGCGAAGCAGCGGCGCGATGCGGCCTTCGACGCGAGCGCGCAGATCCCCACGGCGCGCGGCGGAACGGCCGTGTAGATCCAGTCGAGCGGAGGCGGCTCGGGCTCGATGAAGAGCGCCGCGAGGCGGTCCGCGAGCTCGGCCTGCCGGCGCACCACGATCGCCGCTTCCAGCGCTTGGAAGGCGACGGCGATGCGCTGCACGCGGACGTAGCCGCCATCCTCCGGCGTGGTCTCCAGCGCGCGCATGGCCCGCTCGATCGCCGCGCCGAAGCGAGCCTCGCTCGCCTCGATGCGCACCAGCACGAGCTCGCTCTCGACCCGGTGCACCGGATGACCGCCGAGGGCGACCGCGAGCGCGATGCTGCGCGCCTCCTCGCGCTCCCCACTTGCGAGCAGGCGGTTCGCGAGGATGTCGACGGCGTTCGTGTCGAAGGGCGTCAGCGCATAGGCCCGCCGCGCGTACGCGAGGGCGCGCGCGGGATCGTCCGAGGCCTGAGCCTCCGCGCTCCACGCGTTGGAGTCCCACGGCGTCCACGCCTGCATCGCGCGCCGCGCGGCGCCCGCGCTGGAGGTGTCGCTCGTCGCCGCGAGGAGCTGCTCCCACGGGCTGCAGAGCTGGCCATCGGTGCAGCGCGGATCGGCCTGCACCGCGAGGAGCGCGAGCTCACGGGCCCGCTCCGGCGCGGAGGATTGGAGGAGGCACGACTCCGTCGCCGCCAGCACGGCGCGCCCCCATGCGTTCGGCTCGTGCTCGAAGATCCCGTGCATGCGCGCCGCCGTGTCGCGGTAATCGGCGGCCTCGTTGAGCATGAGCCCCACACGCGCGCTCGCGGCCAGCGCACCGGACGAGGCGGTGTCGAGCGGCGGCGCCTCGATCCGCGGCGTGGGCAGCCCGAGCGTGTAGGCACAGCGCCAGCGCTCACCGGCGTAGAGCTCCGCGATCGCGGCGGCGTGCGGCTCGAGCTTCGCGCACGCCGCGGGCAGCCCGCCGGCGTTGTTGGCCATCGCGAGCTGCACGTCGAGCAGCGCGAGCGCCGCGTCCACCTCGCGCGTCCGCGACCACTCGGCGATCGCGGGGTCGAGCCTCTCCGCGCGGATCAATGCGCCTTCTCGCACGAGGGGATCCATGGCCTCGCGCACCGCTTCGTAGAGCCCACGCCCCTGCCCGCTCCCGCTCGAAAGCGTCGCTCCATCCGGCGTGCGGACCGACAGCGAGATGCGAAACCCGCCCGTGTCCTCGGCAACGTCTCCATCGACGTGCGCGCTGCTCCGCGCCTTCGCGGCCGCGAGGGATCGCTCGCGCGCATCGGGCGCGCCGTAGGGATCGGCCGGGAAGCCGTCGATCGGGCCGCGTGGCAGATCGAGGAGCTCGGCCGGGATGCGCGTGCGCTCGGGCCTCCCACCCATGAGGATCCGCGCGCGCTCGCACACGATGGTGGCCGCCGCCGCGCCCAGCCAACCACGATCCGTCGCCGAGACGCGAAGGACAGGACAGGCCAGCACCGACGTCGGCTCCGCGAGCGGCGCGCTTCGAGGCGGCGCGACGTGTCCTTGTTTGCTCGGCCGGTGTCGCGCGCCGATGAGCAGGGGCGCGACGATCGCCGCGCCCGCGAGCCAAGGCACGAGCCGCCGCCAGCGCCGGCGGCGCAGCGGCGCACCTTCGCGATCGTCACCTCGATCGACGAACGCGGGCGCATCGAAGCTCGGCGTGGAGACGGCGGCGTGGCGACCGAAGACCTCGTGCACCTCGCGCAGATCGGCGAGCCGATCCTCCCGCTCCCGGGCCAGCATGCGATCGACGATCTGCGAGACCTCGCGCGGGAGCCCGGGCACGACGCCGGCGAGCGCCGGGATCGGCCGAGCGACGACGCGCTTGAGCACCTGCCCCACGTGCTCCCCCGCGGTGGGCAGCTCTCCGGAGAGGCATTGATACGCGATGATTCCGAGCGCCCAGACGTCGACGCGACGATCGAGATCCCTGTCGCCGAAGACCTGCTCCGGCGCCATGTACGCCGGGGTCCCGATCATCGCGCCGGTCGTCGTGGTCCCCGCGCCGGACACCGCTGCCTCGGGCTCCAGCTTGGCGATGCCGAAGTCGAGCACCTTGACGATCTCCCCGCCCTTCGATTCGCAGAGGAAGATGTTCTCGGGCTTGAGATCGCGATGCACGATCCCCTGCGCGTGCGCCGCTCCGACCGCGGAGATGACGGGCACGAGCAGGCGCGCGGCCTCGGCGAGCGGAAGCCGCCCCGACCTGCGCAACCGCGCGCCGAGCGGCTCGCCGAAGAGCCGCTCCATCACGAGGACGGGCGAGCCATCCGACAGCTCGAAGACCTCGCGCACTTGCACCACGTTCGGGTGCGTGAGGGCGATGAGCGCGCGCGCCTCCCGCGCGAAGCGCCGCCGCGCCTCGCGATCGTCCGCCGCTCCCTTGATGAGCTTGAGCGCGACCGGCGCTCGGGTGGCGATGTCCTCGGCGGCCCAGACGACCCCCATGCCCCCTTCGCCGAGCAGGGCCTGGACTCGGTAGCGCTCCGCGAGGAGAGCGTCGGGGCGCAGCTCGATCACGTGCAACCGGAGGCTAGTCCGCTGCCCCGAGCGGGTCAACGCAGGGCCCGAGCGCATCACGTGCAGCACGCCCCATCGACGAAATGGGCGATGAGACGACACGACACACGCGTGCACGACATCGAGGCGAGCGCGCTCTCGACGAACGATCACGTCGATCGAGAGCGCGCCTCACACCACGAACCGCGCGACCGCGCATGCGCGCGTCATCGCGCAGCACGACACGCTCAGCGCGTACGACGCCGCCGGAGGAGCGCGATCGCGAACGCCACCGCCGTCATGCCGAGCCCCGAAGGAGCCGGACCGCCGACGAGCACGCAGCCGCAGAGGCCGCCCTGCTCGGTGTACTCGAAGGTCGACGGCGTCTTCACCGACGCGTTGCCGGCCCAGTCGAGCACGGTGATCGTGCCGGTGAACGTCTCGCCGGTCTCCGCATCGGGGACGTTGTTCAGGCAGGCGAGCTCCTCCTCCGCCAGCATACGGCCGAGGAAGGGGAAGCTCGGCGAGAGCAGCAGCGCGCGCGACGGCGCCGAGAGATCGACACGAATCGCGAGCTCGGTCTCGGGCGTCGTGTCGTCCGCCCCCTGATCGAGCAGGACCATCGCGGCGATGTTCCGCGGGCACGCGCCGCCCGCGCCGTTGCCGACGATCGATACAGCCTTGAACGTGGGCGGCGCCGTGTCGCTCGACGCGCCGGTGGTGAAGCGCGTGATCTCGCCGCCCTCGCCCGATCGAGCCACGTACGTGGTGTCGGCCTCGAGCTCCTGATCCGGCACGATCGCGAACGGGCCTCCGGGGATGATGTCGTCGACGTGGACGGGCACGTCGATCTCGGTGGGCGTGCCGCCGCCTTCCTCTTGCTTGAAGAGGTGGATGCCCGTGCGATCGACGCGAGCGTCGGTCACGGTGATCCGCGCGTTGCGCGGGACGCCGGAAGATCCGGCGCGCGGGGTCAGCCACGGCACCTCGCAGTCGCACGGAGGCGAGGCGAGCGCGGGCAGCGGAAGAGCAACGACGAAGATACCAACGAGTAAGAAGATCAAGCGATGCATGAACGAAAGGGTACCCGCGCGCCCGAGGCGCGGAAAGGCACGCGCTCGCGCGGCCGCCCAGTGCGGATTCGCGGAGGTTACCGCCGCGATCGGGACACGTACGCGCGGTAGCTCTGGAACAGCTCGAGGTACCGGTTGTAGAGCGCCTTGTCGGAATTGAATCGAGCGTTGTGCGCCTCGGACTCGGCGCGGTGCCCGGCTTCGTCGAAGCCGTAGCGAGCGCGGATCTGCGCGGCGGATTGCGGCGCCACCGCGATCTCGGCGCTCAACGAAGCGAACTGCTCGAGCGTGAGACGCGGCCCCTGCCCCGATGCACCGGCAATCGGCGGAATGCTCGGCGCAGCTTTGCCCGAAGCGCTCCCCGAAGGCTTCGCCGCCGGCGATCCCGACGCCTCCGCCGGCTTCGCAGGCGTCGCTTGGAACGGAAGGCCGCCGCTCGCCTGCGGCCCCGCGGGCCGCGCCGGCGCCGAACCTCCACCTTGGAATGGCAACGTCGAAGGCGAAGCGAACGGCGACATCACGGCCGCGACGGTGCCGCCGAGATCCACGGGCGGACGCGGCGCCGCCTCGGGCTTTTCGGGCGACGCGGCCGGCGCCGCCTCGGCAGGCTTTGCTTTGGGCGCGCCTTGCTGCTGGAACGGCAACGCCATGCTCGACGCCGCGAACGGCGACATGGCGCCGACGGTGGTGCCGCCCAGATCGACGCGCGGCTCGCGCGGCTCGGGCGGCGGCGGTGCAGGCGGAGGCGGCGCGGGAGGTCCGGGCTTGAAGGGAAGCGCCGCGCTCACATCGGTGATGGCAGGCATCGCCACCGTCGCGGGCCGAGACTTCTTCCCCACGATCTCGGGCGCTGCCGGCACGATCGGCGGCACCGGATCAGGATCGACCCCCAAGAACGCGGGCGCCACGAGCGGCGGCACCGGATCGACCGCCTTCGCAAACGACGGCGCATCGTACGACGGCGCGATGGGCAGCGGCGCTTCGGGCGCAGCCGCGATCGACGGCGATGCGATCGGTGGCGGCGCGAGCGGCAACGGCGCCGGCACCACCGCAGGCGATGCGATCACCGACGGCGGGGTGACCGGCTTCTGCACCGCACGGCTTCGCTTCGGCGGACCGCCGTGCGTGATCGCGCGCCGGCGCGCCACGAAGACGCTGTTGTATTGGTTCGTGAGGACGAAGCGCTTGCGGGCCGTGTCGTCGGCCAACCGCGCGAGCCACGTCTCCTGCGCGGCGACCCATGCCTCCACGGCGATGCCCTCGCGCGCGCACAGCTCGTCGCGTGGGGTCCCCGCATCCAGCTCGGCATTGAGGGCCGCGAATCGTTCGAGGTCGATGGCCGGTTCCATGTCCTCCGCCCGCGAAGCTCGGCCGAGGATAGGCGGCCGCGACGTCGAGGTCGAGAGCCACCGCGCGCCCGCGGCAGATCACCTTCTCCCCGGCCTCCACGCTCGGCGATCCTCGCGATCGACGCGCTCCTGCACCGTGGACTGAACGCAGTCGCCGGTGCCCTTCCTCTTCTTAAGGAGAGCGGTGGCCGAGCCCGCGACGACCGGGGCGAATCCCGCGGCTTTCTGCCCGGGTGTGGTCTTGACGAGACCGCTCGCCGGCCTAGAGTTGACCGCCGAGTCAATAATGCCGCGTCCCGCCGACCGCCGAGCCAAGATCGAGCTGCTTCGCGCCGCAGAAGCGGTGTTCGTGGAGCATGGCCTCGCCGCGGCCAAGGTCGAGGACATCACCGCGCAGGCCGGCGTGTCCAAGGGCGCCTTCTATCTGCACTTCGAGAGCAAGGAAGACTGCTTCCGCCAGATCATCGAAGCCTTCGTGGCGAAGCTCGCCGCCTGCCTCGATCTCTCACCGCTCCGCGGCCCCGTGATCACGGCCGAGGTCTTCGCCGATCACCTCGACGAGTGGCACGCGCACGACCTCGGCATCTTCGAGTTCTGCTGGCAGAACCGCGGCCTCATGCGCCTCTTGCTCACCGGCGGCGGCGGCGCCCATTTCGCGTACCTCGTCGACGAGTTCGCCGAGCGACAGTCGAGTCAGATCGAGCACATCGGACGCATCCTCGTGACCTCGGGGATTTATCGGAGCGACGTCGATCCCGCGGTCCTCCCCGCGCTCATCTCCGGCGCGTACGAGCGCCTCGTGCGCGAGATGATCAAGCAGCCGCGCCGGCCGGACATCGACGCGTGGGCGCGGCAAGCGCAGATGCTCTTCGTGCGCGGGCTCCTCACGGCGGAGGCGCTCGCGGTTGTTGACCGCAAGGTCAGCGACGACGCGCGGGCGCGCGGAACGGGCACCGACGGCGTTCGGCTCTCCCCCGATCCGCAGGCGACCGCGCCGCTGACGATGGGGCCGCAGGCGGCCCCCGGCCCGCTGAAAGGGCCTGCGATCACGATGGGGGCGCAAGCGACCGGCCCTCTCAAGGGGACACGGAGTAGCCCCAAGCCCCGCGAGTCGGGGCTTCACGTGCGACGAACGAGGAAGACATGACGACGACCACAGGTGGGGGAACGAGCCGCGCGATCAAGATCGGGGCGGTCGCGATGGGCTTGGGCCTGTTCGCGTTCATCGGCGTGCGGGTGCGCGAAACACTCGCCGACCGCAAGGCGCTCACGAGCGCCATGGCCGAAAAGAAGAGCGAAGCGCAGAAGCGCGCGGGCGTGAAGGTGCTGCACGCCAAGCCGAAGACGTGGCGCCCGACCATCCCGGTCACAGGCACGCTCGCGGCCGTGCAGGAAGCGGACATCGGCTTCAAGGCCGGCGGGCGCCTCGTGACGGTGACGGCGAAGGTCGGCGACCACGTGAAGGCCGGGCAATTGCTCGCGTCGCTCGACGTGTCCGAAGCGCGCGCGCAGGCCGCGGCGACGGGCGCGGCCGTGCGCGCCGCGCAGGTCAGCTACGACATGGCCAAGGACGCCGAGAAGCGGACCGTGGCCTTGTTCGAGCAGAAAGCCGTGAGCGACGCGGAGAACTTGGCGACGTTGAACCGCGCGGCCCTCGCGCTCGCGCAGCTCGAGCAAGCGCGCGCGCAGGCGCAGCTCGCCACGGTGGGCGTCGGCAACGGCAGCCTGCCCGCGCCGTTCGCCGGCCTCGTTACCCGCGCGCCCGACGGCGTCGGCAAGATCGTGAGCCCCGGCGAGCCCATGTTCCACGTGCAGGACACGTCGGTCCTCAAGCTCACGGCCACGCTCACCGAGGCCGATGCGCGTCTCATCGCGGTCGGCGACGCGCTCTCGATCGACGGCGAGAACGGCGCTGCCGGCAAGGTGACCGCCGTGCTCGGATCGCTCGACGCGCAGACGCGGCGCGTGCCGATGATGGCGGAGATCCCGAACGGCACCACGCCGCCGATGCTCGCCGGCGCGTTCGTGCGGGCCACCATCGTCTCGGGGCGCGAGGCGCCGGTCCTCGAGCTGCCGAGCATCGCGCTCCGGCCCGGCTCGCAGGACGAGGTCGTCGTCCACGTCGACGGCCGCGCGCGCCTCACCAAGATCGCCTTCGCCACCGCGCCCGACGGATCGCTCCTGATCCGCAGCGGCATCACCCCGGCCGACGCCATCGTCGCCAGCCCGAGCCCCGAGGTTCGCGACGGCGAGGAGCTCGGCCCCATCGCAGAGTGACGCGCTCCCCGCCGGATCCACGTGGATCCGGCGGCGTGTGAGCCGCGCTCTCCGCCGCTAGATGAAGAGCCCGTGCTCGGCGCCGCGCCGGCACGAGGAGGTTACCCGTGAACCTGTCCGCGATCGCCATCAAGCGCCCCGTGTTCACCGTGATGGTCACGGTGGCCCTCCTCGTCCTCGGCGCCGTCGGCCTCTCCCGCCTCGGCACCGATCTGTTCCCGGACGTCTCGTTCCCCGTCGTCGTCGTCAACGTCGTCTACCCCGGCGCGAGCCCAGCCGAGGTGGAGAACCAGGTCAGTAAGCCGCTCGAGGACGCGGTCGTCTCGCTCAACGGCCTCGACCGCGTGCGCACGCTCTCGCGCGAGGGCCTCTCCACCACGATCATCTTCTTCAAGCTCGGCATCGACATCCAAGAGGGCGCGACGCTGGTGCGCGAGCGCGTCGCGCAGACGCGCTTCAAGCTGCCCACCGAAGTGAAGGAGCCCGCCGTGAGCCGCCTCGATCCCGCGGCCACGCCGGTGCTCATCTACACGCTGCAGGGCAAGGGATCGCTGAGCCAGATCCGCAAGTTCGCCGACGACGTGCTCCGCCCAGCGCTCGAGCAGGTTGAGGGCGTCGCGGCCGTGAACATCAAGGGCGGCGCCGATCGCGAGGTCCACGTCGATCTCGATCGCTCGCGCCTCGACGCGCTCGGCCTCTCGCCCGAGGCCATCGTGGCCGCGCTCCGCGGCGGCAACCTCACCGTGCCCGCGGGCCACTACGACGAGTCGACCCGCGAGATCGCGGTGCGCGCCGTAGGCGAGCTCAACACGGTCGAGTCGATCCGCAACCTGGTCGTGGCCACCGCCAAGGACGGCTCGGCCGTGCGCCTCGCCGACATCGCCACGGTCGAGGACGGCTGGGAAGAGCTCCGCACCCGCATCCGCTCGAACGGCGACGAAGCCGTCTCGTTCGAGGTCGTGAAGCAGTCCGGCCGCAACACCGTGGCCATCGCCGACGCGGCCAAGAAGCGCCTCGCCGAGCTGGAGAAGACGTTCCCCGAAGGCACGCGGACGGCGCTCATCATGGACACGTCCTCGTTCATCCGCGAGAACGCGCACGAGGTCGAGATCGCCATCGTCTTCGGCGGCGCCATGGCGATCCTCATCATCCTCGTCTTCATGCTCGACCTCCGGTCGACCATCATCAGCGCCTTCGCGCTGCCGACCAGCGTCATCGCCACGTTCTTCCTCATGTACGTGCTCGGCTTCACGCTGAACATGATGACGCTCCTCGGCTTGTCGCTGGCCATCGGCCTGCTCATCGACGACGCCGTCGTGGTGCGCGAGAACATCTTCAAGCACCTGGAGCGCGGCGTACCCGCGAAGGAGGCCGCGCTCCGCGGCACCGAAGAGATCGCGCTCAGCGTGCTCGCGACCACGCTCACCATCGTGGCCGTGTTCGTGCCCGTGGCCTTCATGAGCGGCATCGTCGGGCAGTTCTTCCGCCAGTTCGGCCTCACGGTGTCGTGCGCCGTGCTCATCTCGCTCTTCGTCGCCTTCACGCTCGATCCGATGCTCTCGTCCCGCTTCTCGAAGCCGGTCGATCACTCGAAGCCCGACGCGTGGAAGGGCGTGAAGCGCCCGTTCGAGGTCGTCTTCAAGGCCATGGACGACACGTACCGCGGCGTCCTCGAGTGGGCCTTGAAGCATAAGATCATCGTCGGCTTCCTGGCCTTCGGATCGCTCTTCGGCTCGTGTCAGGTCATGGGCATCATGGGCGCCGACTTCGTGAACGCGGAGGACCGGAGCCAGATGGTCATGGACATCGAGCTCCCTGCCGGCACCTCGCTGGAGGAGACGAGCCGCCGCAGCAACGAGGTCGAGCAGGCGCTCCTCGCCGATCCGCTCATCAAGACGGCCTTCGTGACCATCGGGCCGAGCGGCGACGTCAACAAGTCGAGCCTCCGCATCCTCACAATCCCGAAGCAGGAGCGCACCATCGGCCTCCTCGCCATCAAGGACAAGATCCGCGGGATCACCATGGCCAAGCTGCCGAACGCGAAGATCGTGATCACCGATCCGCCCTTCGTCGAAGGCGCCGGCACCGAGGCGGCCATCATGATCCTGGCCCGCGGCAACAGCTACGAGACGCTGGCGCCCTACGCGAACCAGATCGGCGACGCGCTCCGCAGCACCGCGGGCGTCGTCGACGTGCAGGTGAAGTACACGCCCGGCCGGCCCGAGATGCGCGTGGAGATCGATCGCCAGCGCGCCGCCGATCAAGGCCTCGCGGTGTCGCAGGTGGCCATGGCGCTGCGCACCGCGATGGAGGGGGAAGAGGCCGGCAAGATGCGGCAGGGCAAGGACGAGGTGCCCATCCGCGTGCGCCTCCGCGGCAAGGATCGCGCGGGCGCCTCGGATCTGTCGCGCATCTCGCTGCGCTCGCCGAAGGGCCTCGTGTCGCTCGCCGACATCGCCAAGCTCTCGCGCGGCGAAGGCCCGCAGGTCATCGAGCGCGAGGCGCGCATGCGCCAGATCGCCATCTGGGCCACGCCCAACGGCCGCTCGCTCGGCGACATCGTGAAGGAGCTCCAGCCCAAGCTCGACGCCATGCAGGCCAAGGCGGGCCCGGGCCTCACCTTCTACTACGACGGTCAGATCAAGCAGATGACCGAGTCCAACGAGTCGGTCGGCGTGGCGCTGCTCCTCGGCATCGTCTTCATCTACCTGGTGTTGGCCTCGCAGTTCGAGAGCTTCATCCACCCGCTCACCATCATGATGACGCTGCCGCTCGCCATCGTCGGCGCGGTGCTCGGCCTCTTCCTCACCAAGAACAGCGTGGCCATGGGCTCGATGATCGGCATCATCCTCCTGATGGGCCTCGTGACGAAGAACGCCATTCTCCTCGTCGACCGCGCCATCGTGCGCGTGCGCGAGCACGGCGAGTCACCGCTCCAAGCCATCCTCGAAGCCGGCCCGGAGCGCCTCCGTCCCATCCTCATGACCAGCGCCGCGATGGTGCTCGGCATGCTGCCGACGGCGACGTCGAACGGCGACGGCAGCGAGTTCCGCGCGCCCATGGCCATCGCCGTCATCGGCGGCGTGATCAGCTCGACGCTTCTCTCGCTGGTGGTGATCCCCGTCCTCTACCTCGCCATCGAGAACGCCAAGGCGCGGATCTTCGGGACCAAGAAGCCCGAGCCCGAGCCCCATCCGGCGCCTGCCGGCGGCGAGTGATCGGCGCGCGTCACCCCTCGACGCGCACCGCCACCGGCTCCGACACCGAAAACCTCCCCACCTCGAAGGGAAACGCGACCCGCACGAGGTAGCGTCCCCGCGGAAGCGCGCCGAGATCGGCCCACGGCGCGCCGATCCGCACGCGCTCCGCGATCGATCCGCCGGCCGGGATCGTCATCAGCGCCGTGTCATCCGGCGCATGCGGCGAGAAGAGCGAGAGCGTGTCGTAGCGCGCCAGCAGCCGCTTCTGCTCGTCGAACAGCTCGACCACCAGATCGAAGGCGATCCCCGTGTGCCCGTGACGCCGCTCGAAGGCGGCGGGGCCGTCGTTGCGGAGCCTCACCTCGGCATCCATTCCGCTCGGCTCCGCGCGCTGGATCGCGAGGTGACACGAGAGACCGCGATCGTTCACGTCGGCCGTGTCGCTCCACCGGAGCTTGCGCACACGCACGGTGGCCGCGTCGATCGGCGATCGCGTCATCAACACGTTGCGATCCGCGTCGAAGAGCACCACGCCGCCGAACGCGAAGCCGAAGGGCACATCCACGCCGTAGGCCCACGCGGCGGCGGCGCCCGCGATCCAAGGATGGTGGCCGTCGTCGGTGCGGATCTCGTCGGGCCGGCCGAGCAGCTCGGTGACGCGCGCCTCGCTCATGCCGGCGTCGATGCGCACGAGCCTTCGTGGATCGCGGGCGCTCGCGGCGCTCGGCGCGTTGCTGCTCGCGGACGCAGCGGCCGAGCGCGTCCCATCGACTCGATGATCTTTCGCGCAGCCCGCCCCCACCACGGCCAACAGGAGCGCGGCCGGGACGAGGCAGGTCGAGCGGCGCATGCGGGCTCATCATAGCCGCGCGCTCGGCGCATGAAATGGGGGCCCCCTCGCCGCGCGTCGCGGCCTTAGAGAAGGATCATGCCATCGCTGCATGCGCCCCGCGCGTCGCGGCGCCCGAAGGAGACCGCCGCGCCGCTCGTGCCCGATCGCCCAACGATCGCGCGCCTCCAGAGCGCCGCGGCCGGCTGCCGTGCCTGCCACCTGTGGGAGCACGCCACGCAAACCGTCTTCGGCGAAGGGCCTGCGCACGCCCGCGTCATGCTCGTCGGCGAGCAGCCGGGCGACAGCGAGGATCGCCGTGGGCATCCCTTCGTGGGGCCGGCGGGCCGGCTCCTCGATCAGGTGCTGGCCGATGCCGGGATCGATCGGCGCGAGACCTACGTCACCAACGTGGTGAAGCACTTCAAGTGGGAGCCACGCGGTCAGCGCCGTCTCCACGTGAAGCCCGTGGCGTCCGAGATCACGGCCTGCCGTCCGTGGCTCGACGCGGAGCTCGCGACCGTCCAACCCGAGGCGCTCGTCTGCTTGGGCGCGACGGCGGCGCAAACGCTGCTCGGCCGTGATTTCCGCGTGACCGCGCACCATGGAGAGCTCCTGCCCTCGCCGCTCGCGCCGCTGGTGATGGCCACCGTGCACCCGTCCTCGATCCTGCGCGCGCCGGACGAGGAGCAGCGGCGCGCGGCGACGCGACAGCTCGTCGCGGATCTCGCGGTGATCGCGCGCGCGCTGACGAGGAGGACGGGATGATGCACGACGACGACAACACGCGGGCGATCGAAGTCGACACCGGGACCGTGCTCCTCGCGGGCGATCTCACCATCCCTCCCGACGCGCCGGGGATCGTCGTCTTCGCGCACGGCAGCGGATCGAGCCATCGCAGCCCGCGCAACCGCAGCGTGGCCGCCGCGTTCCATCGACGCGGATTGGCCACGCTGCTCTTCGATCTGCTCACGCCCGAAGAGGATCGACGCGACCAGCGCGACGCCTCGATCCGCTTCGACGTCGACCTGCTCGGCCGCCGCCTCGTGGGCGCGATCGGCTGGCTCGCGCGCACCGAAGGCACGAGGCACTTGCTGGTCGGCGCCTTCGGATCGAGCACCGGCGCCGCCGCGGCGCTCATCGCCGCGGCCGAGCGGCCGGCCACGGTGCGCGCCGTGGTCTCGCGCGGCGGCCGCGTCGATCTCGCGTGCGCGTGGCTTCCCCGCGTCCTGGCACCGACGCTGCTTTTGGTCGGCGCCCTCGACGACGAAGTGCTGGAGCTGAACCGGCGCGCATACGCGTATCTCCCCTGCGAGCGGCGCCTCGAGGTCATCCCCGGCGCGAGCCACCTCTTCGCGGAGCCGGGCGCGCTCGATCGCGTGGCCGCGCGCTCCGGCGAGTGGTTCGCTCAGAAACTCTCGCGCGCGGCGAAGGCAGCCTAAGCGCGTCGCGATCGCGCGGTCCGTGCACGATGGGGATCACCGGCACGGACCGCATCCGCTCACGAATCACCCACGCGGAAGCGCGTAGCGGAGCTGCACCACACCGCCGCCGAGCTCCTTGGTCGCGAGCAGCGTGACGTCGCGATGGCCTCCCTTCGGCAGCACGATGCGGAGCCCCTCGTCCTCCATCGTGGGCGCGATGTTCAGGATGAGCTCGTCGACGAGATCGGCCGCGAGGAACGCGTTGTGGAGGCTCTCGCCGCCCGCGACGAGCGCCTTTCCGTGACCGCGCGCGCGCAGGTGGGCGACGGCGGCCTCGGGCGTGCCGGCGAAGGTGACGCCGGGGATTTGCAGCGATTGCGAGACGACGACGACGTCGGCCGACGCGAACGCGGGACCGGCGTCGCTCGCGCTGCGCGCCGGCTGCGCTTGAAACTCCTGGAACGTCCGGCGCCCGACGATGAAGTTGCCGTGCGCGCGGACCTCGGCCGCGAAGTCTTCGAGCGCCTCCCGCTTGGGCGGGTGCGCGGGGGTCGAACGAGCGTAGTTACCGTTGGCGGAGAGCGTGGCCCAGAGGGTGATCTTCATGCCCGAGAGGATGCGTTCGCCTCCCCGTTCGCTCAATTCTTGAACAATGGGAAGGTTCGTTCCATTTTTGATCCAAATGCTGGAGACCGAAGAGCTGCGGTTGTTCTTCAAAGTCGTCACGACGAGCTCCATCTCGCGCGCGGCGTCCGAGCTCGGGGTCCCGCGGGCCACGGTGAGCCGCAAGCTCGCCGGCCTGGAGGAGAAGCTCGGCGTGCGCCTGATGCAGCGGACGACGCGGCGGATGACGCTGACCGACGAGGGCCGGACGCTCCATCGCCATGCGCAGAACGTGCTCGAAGCCGTGCGGCTCGCCGAGGCCAGCGTCCGTCGCGAAGAGGGCGTGCAAGGCGATGTCCGGCTCTCGATGCCGCCGATGGTCGGGACGGGCCTGCCCGACCTCATCGCCGACTTCGCGCTCGCGCATCCCGAGGTGCGCCTCCAGGTTCATGTCTCGAACCGCGTCGTCGATCTCCGGAGCGAGGGCTTCGACGCGGCGATCCGCGCAACCGGCGCGCTCGCGCCGGGCCTCGTCGCGCGCAGGCTCGCGCGGGTGAGCCTCGTCGGCGTCGCGTCGCCGTCGTACCTCGCGTCGCGCGGCGCGCCGGCCACGCTCGCCGATCTGCGCCGTCATCGCTGCCTGATGTCGCTCGGTCGCGACACGCGGGCGCAGACGCACTGGCAGGTCGAAGGGAAGAAGGTGGCGCTCGAAGGCGCGGCGTTCGCCGACGATCCTCACCTCGTGCTGCGGCTCGCCGTGCGCGGCCTCGGCATCGCGCTCCTCCCCGCGTCGCTCGCGGCGGCGCCGATCGCGCGCGGCGAGCTCGTCGCCGTGATGCCGAAAGCGCTCCGCCTCGAAGGCAGCGTCTCGATCGTGTTCGCCGAGCGGAAGCTCATGTCCCCCGCGGCGCGGGCGCTCGTCGATTGGATCGTCGCGCACGGACCGGCGGCGCTGAAGAGCGCGAGCGCCGCCGGGTGATCACGCCTCGCGGGCTTCGCGCAGCATCTCTTCGACGGCGGACTTGGGCTCGCCCAGCGCCGCGGCCGCGCGATCCATGAACTCCACCTCGCTCACGTCGAGCACCCCGTCGGCGAGGACGACGCGCGCCGCGTGGGCGAGGGCCGCGTGGCGCTTGCGGGGATCGGCGAGGCGAGCGCGGATCTGCTCGAGCTGCGCGTCGCGATCGACGTCGGCGATCCGCGCCTCGACCGAGCCGAGCATCTGATCGACGAGCGCGCCGTCGAGCTGGCCGTGCGTGCCCTTCACCACCTGACCGCGGAACGCGGCCCGCTCCACGTCGGTCACCTTGCCGTCCGTGTAGGCGGCCAGGAGCATCAGCTCGACGAAGGCCTCGAGCTCGTTGAAGGCCAGCGAGGCGAGGGACAGGATCGTCGTTTCCATGACCTTCAGGCCTGGATATCACATCGGCCGCGCTGCGTCCGCGCTCCCGATCACGCGTCTTTCGCGGGCGGACGCGCGCGCGGCGAAGGCACCGAGAGCCCCGCGGATCGCGCCAGCCCGAGCACGCCGTCGACCGCCGCCGCCACGAAGCCGAACGGGTTCGCGCCGTCGATCGCGGTGACGTGGATCTCGCCCATGTTCTGTTGAAAGGCCGCCGCCAGCTCGGGGAGCTTCTGCGCGACCGTGAGCTCGATCATCGTCGGCGAGATGAGGTTCTCGATCTCGCGCACCGCGCGCAGCTTCGCGATCTCGACGTCCTGCGCGAGCGCCGTCTGCTTCGCCGAGAGCTCCGCGATGCCGAGCTCGCTCTCCGCGATGCGGCGCCGCGCCGCGGAGATCTGGGCCCGCACCTCGTGCTCTTCCAGCTCCTGCCGCGCCTCGTCCATCCGCGCCGTGTGCCGTACCGCCGCGGCCTCGGCCTCGAAGCGGATCCGCTCCACCTCGGCCGCCGCGTGCTGCGCGGCCGCGCGCTGCTCGTGCGCGGCCTCGGCCTCGCGGAGCCGCGCCGCAGCCTCGATCGCCGCGAGCTTGCTCGCCTCCTCGGCCACGCGCCGCCGCTCGCCGAGGGTGGTCTCCGCCGCGATCGCCGCGAGCTTGCTCGCCTCCTCGGCCGCGCGCCGCCGCTCGCCGACGGCGGCCTCGGCCGCGAGCTTCATCAAGCTCGCCTGCTGCGCGGCCTCGATCTCGGCCTTCTGCGCGGCCCGCTGCTGCGCGAGCCGCGCCTCGGTCACGCGCGCGGTGGCCGCGATCTCGGCGAGCTGAGTCGCCTCTTCGGCCTCGCGCTTCTGCTTCTCCACGTCGATGCGGGCCGCGACGCGGGTCAGCTCGATGGTGCGCTCGGCCTCCGCCTCGCCGAGCTTCACGGCGCGCTCGGTGACGAGCGCGGCCTCGCGCGCTTCGCGCTCCTGCTCCTTGCGGAACCTCGCCTGCATGTTGGCGAACACCGCCTCCGAGAGCACGCGCACGTCCTGGATCTCGACGGTATCCATGACGATGCCCCAGCCCGCGTCGGTCACGTCGTCGGGCCGCCCCTTGCCGGTGACGACGGGCACGATCTCGCGCATCAGCTCCTCGGCGATGCCCTCCTTGCGGCGCGAGAGGCACTCCTCGACGCTCAGGTTCGCGACCAGGCGGCGCACCGCGCCCACGAACATCTCGCCCAGCAGCTCTTCGAGCTTCTCCTGCGCGCGCTCGGGGAACGAGAAGTTCACCATCCGAAACGCGATCAACGGATCCGCGATGCGGTACACGGCCACGCCCGTCACCTCGACGCCGACGCGCTCGCGCGTGACCTGCTCCGCCACGAAGCGGAGCTTCTGCACCGTCGTCGGCACCACCGCCACCGCGTCGCCGGGCAGCTTGAAGCACGAAGCCCCCTGCCCGCTCGTCGCCGGCAGCACCTTCCCGCGGCGCATGTGGATCAGGTATTCGCTCGGCCGCGCGCTGAGGCGGCCCCACCGCTTGAGCTTCTCCGGATCCTCCGCCGGCTTGCCCGCGCGCCATCCCCCGTCGTAGCGCGCCCGCGGCCCGATCGCGTTCGTGCCGCCTCCGTGAGCATGCTCGCCGCCGACGCTGCTGCTCCCGCTCGCCGTCCCTCCGCGCTCGTCCATCACGGTCATCCGTTCACCTCGACGACCGGCAATTGCACGCCCAGGGCCAGCGCGATTTCGCGGTGATCGACGCACCTCGATCACGAAGGCGCACCGAGATGGATCGACACCCGCTCCAGCCTGGATCGCCCTCATCGAGAGCCTGCGGCCGCGCCCGCGCAGGCTGCCTTCGCGTGGAGCCGCGTGATCGCAGCCCGGATCGAGCGCGCCGTCCGGGCGCGATCTCGGCTAAGGTCGCGGATCACGCATGCTCGCCACGGCGCTGACCATCGCGGAGATCGTCATCACGCTCACGCTGATCCCCTGGATCGCGCTGGAGAAGCGCCCGCCCGTGGCGACGCTCGCCTGGATCCTCTTCGTGTTCGCGCTCCCCGTGGCCGGGCCGATCGTCTACTACCTGCTCGGCCATCGCCGCGTGAAGCGCAGCCATTTCAAGCGCCTCCGCGCGCGCTTCGGCCTGCGCGCGGCCCGCGATCGCCTGCATCAGAAGCCCACGGTCTCCGAGCGCGACAGCGTCTGCTTCGAGGCGCGCCAGCTCATGACCTTGGCCACCGAGGTGAGCGCGTCCGCGCCCTCCTCCGCGCTCTCGATTCGCATCCTCGAGGACGGTGACGCCACCTTCGCCGCCATCGAGGAAGCCATCCGCGCGGCGCGGCATCACGTCCACCTCGAGTACTACATCTACGAGCCCGATCGCATCGGCACGCGCCTCCGCGATCTCCTCGTCGAGCGCGCCCGCGCCGGCGTGGAGGTGCGCCTCCTCGTCGACGGCGTCGGTGGTTATCACCTCACGCGGAGCTTCCTCGCGCCGCTCCGCGCGGCCGGCGCGCAGGTCGCCTTCTTCGGTCGCGTGCGCGCCTTCCGGTTCCGCGCGCGCCTCGTCAACTTCCGCACGCACCGCAAGATCGTGGTCGTCGATGGGGACATCGGCTTCACCGGCGGCATCAACGTGACCGACGATCAATGCGCCTCGGCGAATGGGCCGCGCGCCTACCGCGACACGCACCTCCGCTTCGACGGCGATGCCGTGCGCTGGCTCCAGCTCGTGTTCCTCGAGGACTGGAGCTACGCCACCGGCTCCGCGCCCGTCGACGACGCCTACTTCCCCGAGTGCCGCGTCGACGGCCCCCACGCCGTGCAGATCCTCGCCTCGGGCCCGGACGAGCCGTGGCAGGCCATTCAAAAGCTCTATTTCTCGGCCATCGCGGGCGCCCGTGATCGCGTCTGGGTGACGACGCCGTACTTCGTGCCCGACGAGGCCGTGCTCACCGCGCTCCTGACCGCGGCCCTCCGCGGCGTCGACGTCCGCGTCTTGGTGCCGCGCCGCAGCGACTCGCGCATCGTCACCGCGGCGGCGCGCTCGTTCTTCGACGAGCTCCTGCACGCGGGCGTGAAGGTCTACGAGTACACGCCGCGCATGCTCCACGCGAAGACGCTGGTCGTCGACGACATCTTCGCCGCCGTCGGCAGCGCCAACATGGATGGCCGCAGCTTCCGCCTCAACTACGAGGTCACCGCCGCCCTCTACGGCCCCGACGCGTGCCGCATGCTGGCCGAGATCTACGAGCGCGATCTCACCCACGCCCGGCGCGTCACGCGCGGAGAGCTCGCCAACGACAAGCTCCCGCGCCGCATCATGGAAGCCGCGACCCGGCTGCTCGCCCCACTCTTGTGAGGCGAGCGGCCCGACGCGCGCCGCTCGAACTGCAACGGCAGCCGCGAGCGCCAGCGAGCGGGCCCCATCGCTTCGGCGGCCCTACGCCTTCCGAAGCGCTGCCGTCGACAGGGGCGGGCCGCATGGCCGGTTTCCCGCAGCGCTAGCGAAGTCCGCAGCACCACTGCAATTCACCCCCAAGCGTACGCGCCGATGAGCCCGGCGTGATCGCTCACGCGCGGCTGGTACCCTCGGCGCGTGTCGCCGTCGAAGGTCCGCGCGAAGCCTTCGATGCGCGGCGCGGCGCGCCCGATGGCGCGGCGGAGGAAGTGGTAATCGATGCGCTCGCGCGGCGCGTCCAGGAAGGTCTCCGAGACGACGCCGGCCGCTGCGCCGACGTCGATGAAGTCCTGCGCGACGAAGCGTTGAATCGGCCGCCCGGAGGCGCCCGTGTTGAAGTCGCCCGCGATCAAGATCGCGTCGATCCCTCGGCCCGGCGCCGCGTCGAGCGCGGCCAAGAGGCGCTGCGCCTCGGCCTCGCCGTCGGCCGGCTCCCAAGAGATGTGCGTCGTCCCCGCGCGCAGCTTGATGCCGCGGAGCTCCGTCGTGCCGAGCACCGCGATCCGCGCGAGCCCCTTGTCGCTGAGCCGTACCGTCGTGACGTCGTCGATGGGCGCCGACGACAGGATCGACAGTCCCTCGCGATACACGTCGAACCCGATGTGGGCCTCGCGCCAGACGTGGTGCCACGTCTTCGCGGTGTTGGCCTCGAGGTGACGGCGGAGCACCTCGCCCGCGTTCGGGCGCGCGGGATCGCTCACGTGCTCACCGACTTCCTGCAAGAGCAGGAGATCGGCATCCATCGCCGCCATCGCCACGGCGATCTGCTCGATCTTGTCGAGCGGATTGCGCTCTTGATACGTGTGCAGGTTGAGCGACGCGACGCGCACCGCCGAGGGCTCGCCGAGCGGCCGCGCGCCCACCACGAAGGCCGCGTTGCGCCCACCGAATCCATCGCTGTAGCCGAGCGCGCCCGCAGGCGCGCCCACCCAGCGACCATCGATGACGAGCTTGTAGGTGTGGAGCCCGGGCGCGAGTGGCCCGGTGCGCGCCGTCCAAACATCGGAGCCGGCCGCGCGGGCGAGCGCGATCGGCGCGCGCTCCCAGCCCGTGAAATCGCCGGCGACGAGCACCTTGCTCGCCGCCGCATCCCGATGAACGAAGGTCACCGACCCATCGGCCGCGACCACGCACCCCCCGTCCGACATCTCAGCGCCAGTGACCCGGAACCCAGACGTGACGGCCGCGGCGCGTCTCCCAGTGGCCATCGATCCACTGACGGCCCGCGCGACGCGCCTGCCAAGTGCCCGGGACCCACACGTAGCGACCGCCCTGCCAGCGCCAGTAACCCTTGCTCCAAACGTGGTTCGAGCTCGGCGCCGCGGTCTGCTTCTCCTCCTGCGGAGCGGGCGGCGCGGGCGCCTCGGCGGGCGCCTCCGTCGGTGCCGCCGACGCCTCGGCCGCAGCGGCCGCGGTGCTCTCGGCGGCCGGCTCGGGATCCGCCTGCTTCCCCTTGCACCCGACGCTCGCGAGCGCTCCCACCATCATCAGCCCGGCAACGAAAAGTCGCTTCATACCTACAAGGAAACGTCAGAACTTTCGTGCATGTCAACCACGGCGGCGAAAGCGCACGTTTGCGACGCGCCCGCACGCGAGTGCCCCGCGATGTCGGTGGATCTCCTGATGCGCGCTCGTTCACTCGGCCCACCTCGCGCTCGCCCTTGCATCAAGGGCTCTTCTTCGGCGGTGGCACGCGCCCGTACGCGATCTCGCAGGCATCGAAACGATCCTCGGCGAATTCTGATCGCTCGCGGAGATAGCTCGCGCGCAGGTCGGGAGACAGGCAATCGACATTCGTGGTCTCGAGCGCGTGCACGAGATCGGGCACCGAGAGAGACCAGAGCTTGAGCCTTCTCGGGTACGAGAGCGTCACGACGGAGCGCGCGTCGGCGCTGAACGCGGCGCCGATGACGACATCGGCATTCGCACGCAGGACCGTCGGCCTCTCGCGACCGTCGAGGTCCCACACGCGCGCCGTTTCGTCGGCGGATCCGGTGACGACCTTCCGCCCATCCGGGCTGAACGCCGCGGAGAAGACGCCGAGCACGTGCCCGCGCAAGAGGATGGGCGTGCCCGTTCCATCCGCGTTCCACACGCGCGCCGTCTTGTCGAACGACGTCGTCACGATCTTCCGCCCATCCGGGCTGAACGCCGCCGAAGTGACCTTGTCGGCGTGACCGATGAGGGTGACGTGCGTGCCCGTTCCATCCGCGTTCCACACGCGCGCCGTCTTGTCGTACGACGCCGTCACCACCTTCTGCCCATCGGGGCTGAACGCGGCCCAGACGACCTTGCCCCCGTGGCCGCGCAAGATGATGGGCGTGCCGCTGCCGTCGGCGTTCCACACGCGCGCCGTCTTGTCGAACGACGCCGTCACCACCTTCCGCCCATCCGGGCTGAACGCGGCCCAGGCGACCTCGCTCTTGTGATCGCGAAGGACGACGAGAACGCCGCTGCCATCCGCGTTCCACACGCGCGCCGTTCCATCCTCCGAGGCCGTCACGATCTTCTTCCCATCCGCGCTGAACACCGCCGATCGCACGCCTCGATCGTGACCGGGCAGGACGATGGCTCTGCCGATCCCATCGGTCCTCCACACCTGCACGGCCCCGTTCTCCGTGTCGACGGTGAGCACCTCGTCGAGGCTCGGGCTCAATTGGGGCACGGCGCCGGCCGGGAAATGCGTCGCGGCGAAGCGCGCATCGACGCCGGCGCTCCACACGCGCGCGGTCCCATCGTACGACGACGTCACGATGCTCCGGCCATCCGGGCTGAACCGCGCGCTGAGCACGCCTTCGCCGTGCCCGCGCAGCACGAGGGGCAGATCGGCGTCGAAGGCGCTCCACACGCGCGCCGTGTTGTCGTCGGACGCGGTCGCGATCCGCATGCCATCGGGGCTCCACAGCGCGGAGGTGACGGCTTCCGCGTGCCCCGAGAGCACGATGGCCTGACCGGATCCATCGGCGTTCCACACCCGCGCGGTCTTGTCCGAGGACGCCGTCACGATCCGCGTCCCGCTGGGATCGAAGCTGGCCGCGACCACCTTCCCGCCGTGCCCGCGAAGGACGACGGGCTCCCCCGATCCACCCGCGTTCCACACGCGGGCCGTGCCGTCGGCGGAGGCCGTCACGAGGCGCGTGCCATCCGGGCTCCACGCGACCCGCTTCACCGCCTCCGTATGGCCCTCGAGGACGACGGGCGCGCCCGATCCATCCGCGTTCCACACCCACGCCTTCCCATCGTTCGCCCCCGTCGCGACCCGCTTGCCATCGGGGCTCCAGCGCGCCGACCACACGTCGCCCCCTTTCCCGTCGAGCACCACGGGCTCACCCGATCCATCCGCGTTCCACACCCGCGCCGTTCCATCGAGCGAGGCCGTCACGATCTTCTGCCCATCCGGGCTGAACAGCGCCGACACGACCGGCCCCTCATGCCCCCAGAGGACGACGTACGCCTTCGATTCGTCGGCCTTCCAGACACGCGCCTTCCCATCGTAGGAGGACGTGACCACGCGCTTGCCATCGGGGCTCCAAGAGACCGTGTTGACGAACTCGTCATGTCCCGAGAGCACGATGGGCACACCGGATCCATCGGCCCTCACGATGCGCGCCGTCCCATCATCGGAGGCCGTGGCGATCCGTGTTCCATCCGGGCTCCACACCGCGACGGTGACGACGTCGCTGTGACCGCGGAGCGTGATCCGCGGGCCCCGGACCGCGAGCGCCTCGTTGGCGAGCTCGATCCAGATGCGCTTCCGCTCCGCGGGATCCACCTCGAGCAACAGCTTCATGGCCGGCGCCGGCTGCCCGCGGGCCACGAGCTCGCGCGCCCCGCGAAGACGCACGCGCTGCTTCTCCGCGAACTCCCGGGCTTGCATGTGCCAGGTCAGGGTCGCGAGCACACCGAGGAGCAGCGCCACGATCCCCGCGAGCGCCACGCGCATGCGCAACCGCTCCTGCGCGGCGGCCTCGCGCGCGCGGCTCGCCGCCAGGAAGGCCGTCTCGACCGGCGTGAGCGTGGCTTCGTGCTCCTTCGCCCAACGCTCGGCATGCTCGAGCGCTGCACCGTGCAGGCAGAGCGCGTCGTCGCGCGCGTGCTCCTCCCAGACCGCCGCCTGCACCTGCGTCACGTCGAGGTGATCGCGACGCCACGCGAAGTTGCTCGCGGCGATCGGCCCGACCCACCGATCGTGCGCGAGCTCGATCCAATCGACGCCGCGCCGCACCTCGCAGCGAAGAATGTACGCGTCGATGAGGCTCCGGATGACCTCGTCGGGGATGCCGCCTTCCCGCGTGCTCTGGCGCATCACCTGGCCGCGAATGCCCGAGCGCGTGAAGAGCCCCTGCTCGATCCAATCCCGGATCCGGCGCTCGCTCGCGACGTCGCCGCGCGCCGCCGCCGCCACCGCCGCGTCGTAATGGTCGGTGAGCGCGGTATCGACGCTGGCGAGCGCCTCGATGCTCTGCTCCGTGATCTCGCGCGCCGCCGGATCGCGCTCTCGGAAGATGCGATGACACACGACCTGGAGCTCCACCGGCTCCACGCTCGGGCCGATCCTGCGCTCGACCGTCCCATCCGCGCGCGGCAGCGCGACGGTGCAGAGCTCGTCCACGAGCTTCTCCGCCGCATGGGTCGCGAAGGGGACACCGGCTGCACGCGCCGGCTGCTCGATGGCCTCGCGCGCTCCCGCGCGGCCGAGCAGATCGAGCCGGTAGGTGGCGCGCAGGTGCTCCGGGATCACCTCTCGATACGACGAGAGCGCCCCGAGATACTCTTCGCGCAGCGCGAGGATGGCCCAGCGCCTCCGGTCGGCGAGCACACGCCCGAGCTCGGCGAAGAACGCATCGCGTGGAGCCGCGGCGGCGGGGTCGACCGTGAAGATCTCTTCGAGCGGATCGATGATGAGCACCGTGCCCACGGACTCCGCAGCAGCCGCGCCGAGCTTGCTCAGAAACGCATCGAGCGAGCCGGGCACCGGCGCGCCCGCCGGCTCCATGGACGCGATGAAGCTGTCGACGTAGCGGTTCTCGCTCCCCGCCCCGGCGTGCGGCAACCCGACGCGCGCCGTGGGCAGCACGCAAAACCCCTCGCCTCGCAGCAAATCGGCGACGCCTCCGCGAGCGCGGAGAATCGATGTCTTCCCCGCGCCCGAAGGCGCATGAAGCACCACGATGCGCTCGGCGATCACCAGATCGACGATCTCGCGCCGCTCCCGATCCCGCCCGAACAACACGCGATCCGCATCGAGAGGCTGGGCCCCAACGAAAGGATTGTCACCGCGCCGCCCACCTTGATCGGGCTCCTCGCGCGGCGCCGGGAAGACGCCGCTCGCCTCTCCGCGCGCGGGCGCCTCGCCCTCCCCGAGCCCGGTCGCCGCGTCCCCATCCGTTCGGCTCATGGCATGCGGCGAGCTCTGCTCGTGACGCGAGAGCGCACGCCCTCCTCCCGCTCGATCGCGATGCGACATCGGGACCATTCATCTTCGCGTCCGGCCGTCCGCCGCGCGCCATTGCCATTCTCGGGTTGACAGAGCGGCGCGTCCTCGATGCCATGAGGGCACATGTCCCGCGAGATCAGCGCGAGCGTCGAACATGGCACCTTGGATGCGCTCATCACCAAGATGCCGATCCCCACCGGCGCCTCCGCTCCCCGCGTGTGGCTCATGAGCCAAAGAGCACAGCCTCCCTACGGCGCGCCCGCCGATCCCTTCGGAGAGTCTCCCATCATCGTGCGCCAGATCCCGGGCACCTTCGTGGGAATCGGCCGCGTCGTGGAGGCCCCGAGCCATGATCTCCTCTGCGCCGACTCCTTCGCTCCCTCCGTGCCCGTCATCGTGCTCAAAGGGGACACTGCCATTCTCGCGCACTGCAATGGCACGAGCCGCGCGCGGGACATCGCCAACCTGCGCGCCGGCGGCACCGTGATCGTGGTACGCAAGAAGCACCAGTACCGACAGGCCGCCGTCGCGGACGCGATCATTCAGATTCTGGAATCCGGTGCTCCCCCCGTTCAACACTGCGACGTGGGCGTGGTCGGCCCCTTGGGTGTCTTGGTCTACGGACAGACGGCCACGGTCATCATCTATCCGCAGGTGTGATGACGACAGCCGCGCGGCGCGCTCGCCCGTGGCCGTGAGCCCGACATCGATGCTTCAAAGATCGAGCACCACATCCAGCCCGCGGTGCACGCCCACCAGCGTGGACACCTTGCGAATCGCCAGCAGCGCTCCACCCACATAAGGCTTGGCGCTGCTGCCCGCGTCGTGGCGCAGCGTCAGCGTCTGATCCGGCAACCCGAAGATCACCTCCGCGCCGATCACGAAGCCCGGCAATCGCACCGAATGCACCTGCGTGCCGGAGAGGGTCGCGCCCCGCGCCTCGCGGACACCGGCCGTCTCCGCGAGCGGCACGGCCACCTCGGGCTCGCGCACCTTTCCGAGCCGGGCAGCCAGCTCGCGCGCGGTGCCGCTCGGCGCGTCCGGCTTGCCGGCGTGGGCATAGTCGATGATCTCCCAGCTCGGGATGTACTTCGCCGCCTTCTCGGCGAACTTCTGCAACAGCACCATCGTGAGCGCGAAGTTCCCGCAGGCCAGCACGCCGCGCCGCCGCGCCCGCGCCTCACCGTCGATCTCCGCATAGTCCTCGTCGGAGAGCCCCGAGGTGCCCACCACGACGTGCACGCCGCGCTCCAGCGCCGAAAGGATGTTCGCCTTGGCGCTCTCGGGTCGGGTGTATTCGACGAGCACGTCGCAGGGCCGCGCGAGCGCCTCCACGACCGTGGCGAAGACCGGCGTGTCGAGGCCATTGTCACCGAGCGCGGCGCCGAGCGTCTGCCCAGCATGCCTGCGCGCCACGGCGCTCGCGAGCACGATGTCTCCGGTCGCCGCGATGCCACGGGCCAGCTCGGAGCCGGCCCAACCGGTCGCGCCCGCCAGACAGACCTTCAGGGTCATGACGACTCTCCCTCTCCCCGCATAGCCATACCGCATCGGAATGGCAAAGGGGCCTGGCCGCAGCAAGCAACCATCCAGGAGAGGAAACCGTGCTCGGCAGCATGGTTGAGAACGACCGCCGGTCACATCGTCTGTTGCCGAGCAACCGATGCTTCGAGCCCGCTTGCCGGCCACCGCACCGCCATGGCCCGCGCGATCGTCTCCACGTCACGCGCGCTCACCGCGAAGAGCCCCGCCCTCAAGCGATATCCCCAATGGCGGCTCCCGGCCGAGAAATCGAGATACGGAATCAGCGGCCCAATCTCGGCGGTGCGGGCCGCGAGCCACTCGACATCTCGACGGAACGGGCGAAACCCTCCACCCATGTCGAAGGCATGAGGCTCTCCCGCCTTCACGACCCCGAAGGCCGTGAAGGCTTGGAGCCGGTCGCGGCCCTGAAACGACGCGGTCGGCGAGTAATACGCGACCCAATCACCGGGCGAGACGCGCCGGAGCGGAGCCGCTTTGCCGTGACAGACCTGCATGAATCCGCCGGCGCGCCCGCGGGCCACGTGCTCCGCCGACGCGACCGCCACCCAACCCCGGCTCACGCGGCCTCCGGCGCGAACACGCGCAGGCGGTGACCGTCGGGATCGAGCGCCACGAACGTGGTCCCGAAATCGAGCCGCGCCGGCGCCTGTGCGATCGTCAAACCACGTTCGACCCAAGCCGCGTGCGTCGCCCGCACCGCGTCCGCATCGGCCACCGTGAAGGCGATCTCGGCCCCACCGGGCGCCGTGGCCGGAGGCTCGACTCCATCGCGCCCCCACAGCCCGAGCATCACCCCCGAGGCGAGCGCGAACATCACGAAGGTGGGCGACGACTCCACGGGCGCGCGCCCCAAGAGGGTCGTGTAGAACGCGGCGCTCGCCGCGGGACTCTCGACATACAGCAGCACGAAGGAGGGATCGAACATGGCGCTCTCCAGAAGCCCGGGGAGGTAGGTGGCCCGGACGAGGAGAGCATGTCCCCTGCTCGTGACAGATTTTGTCAGGAGGCGACGATGGCCGCGCTGCGGCCCCAGCCGAGCCGCAGCGCGAAGCCGTTCTTCAGCGCTTCCGGTAGCGCACGATCTGCCGGGCGACCCGATCGCCGAGCTCGGTCGACGCCTTCGACAGATACCCGAGCACGATGGTCAGCGTGTCGCCTTCCACGGCCGCCAGATCGACCGCGAGGTTGTCCACCAAGTGGGCTTGGTCGATCGCGGAGAGCGATCGATACTTCTGCCCGGCCTGGGAGAAATCATCCGGATCACGGAGGTCCTCACGCACGAGAGGCCCGGAGACCACGCGGCCCTCGCCGCTCGTCACGAGGCGATCCGGCGACCAGCCTTCCTGATGGTTGATGGGAATCTCGCGGAACTCGGGGCCGAGGCGGCGGCGCTGCGAGTCCCAATAGATGTTGGTGCGGGCCTGGATCATCTTGTCGTCCGACAGCTCCACGCCGTCGAGGAGATGGGCCGGCGAGAAAGCGATCTTCTCCACCTGAGCGGTGTAGTCGTCCGGGTTGCGATCGAGGACCAACCGGCCCACGGGGAGGAGCGGATGACGATCCTCGTCCCAAACCTTGGTGTCGTCGAGCGGATCGAAGGGCAGCTTGCCCGCGTCCTCGGGATCCATGAGCTGCACGTTGAGCTCGAATTGCACCGGCTTGCCGGCGGCGATGGTGTCGAAGAGGTCCTGCCCCGCGATGTCCGGGGCCTCGCCGGCGAGGCGAACCGCTTCGTTGCGGTCGATGTGCTGCTCTCCCTCGAGCGGACGCCAATGATATTTGACGTAGCTGCGCCGGCCCTCCGCATTTCGCCAGACATAGGTGTTCACGCCGTAGGTGCGAATGTGGCGCAGGCTCTTCACGGTGCCGAGATCGGAGTAGAGCCAAAGGATGAAGTGCGTGGCCTCCGGCGCGCGCGCCACGAACCTCCAGAGGCGGGAGGGATCGAGGAGGTTGGTCTGGGGCGACGGGAGGAACGCGTGGATGGCTTCGGGGAAGCGAATGCCATCCCGCACGAGGAACACCGGGATGTGGTTGCAGAGCAGATCGAAGATGCCGTCCGCCGTGTAGAACTTGGTGGAAAGCGCGCGCACGTTGCGCGACGTGTCCGGCGTCCCCTTGGTGCTCACCGCGAGCGAGAACCGCACGGCGACGGGAACGCGGTCACCCGGGTTCTGCACGAAGGCGAGCTTCGTGTGCTCCTTCATCGAGTGCGTCGTTTCGAAATACCCGAGCGCGCCGAAGCCCTTCACGTGAACGGGCCGCTCCAGGAGTTTTTCGTGCACGAAGGCTTCCAGGGTCTCGTGCAGCACGGCGTCCTGCTCCAGCACCGGACCGCGCTGTCCCACGGTCTGCGAATGCAACAGCGGAGGATCCTGCGGCGTGCGTCCCAACGTGGGCACGCCGCGGCCCGCATTCGCGGCGGGCGCGAGCGAGGTGTCGACGGCGCGCGTCTCAGTGATCTCCGTCGCTTTCCGGCGCTCCTTGGTGGGGCGCGCGCGGCCCTTCTTGGGGGCGCTCTTCACCGCGCCGGAGGCTCCTCCGCGACTTCGCTTCTGGCTGGTTTTCATGGGCTCGACCTCTGGCAATGCGGTCCTCGACGCGAGGACGCGCTCCGACACCGCCGCTGGCAAACACCGCACGATGCCTGCGAACGCCCACAACATCTGGCAAGCGACACGCCATCACCAAGCCGCCGCGAAGATCGGTAAGAACACCCATCGGCGGTCGTCTTCCTCGACGCGAAACATCGACCGCGAAGCGCAAAGCGCGAACGCACGCGCCACCGCAATCGCGGGACTTCGGCTCAACCCGGAAGCTGCGGAGGGATGCTCTCGCGCGCCCTCCACTCGGAGAGCAACGCGGCGCGCGGGCGCCCGTGGCGCTCGGTGGTGGTCGTCCAGCGCGCGATGCGATCGGCGCGAAACGAACGAAAATCCACCCGCTCCTCGCACCACGCCACCACCACCCGCGATCGCTCGAAGAAGCCGAGGGCGATGGGCCACACGAGCCGGGTCGTCTCTTGGCCCCGCGCGTCGGCGTAGACGATCCGAGCCTTCTTCTGCTCGCGGATGGCGCGCCGCACCTCGGCCAGATCGATCTGCTCCGCGGGCCGCTCGCGCGCAGGCCCCGCGAGCAGCGCCGTCTCGTCCACGAGGGTCTTGAGATCGCGCGGCAACACCGCGCGCAGCTTCGCGACCACCTCGGCGGCCGCGCGCCCGAGCGCCGCGTCGCCGTGCTCCGCGGTGAGCCGGAGGCCGAGCACGATGGCCTCCAGCTCTTCGTCGGTGAACATGAGCGGCGGCAGCATGAAGCCCGGGCGCAGCGCGTAGCCCACGCCCGCCGCGCCTTCGATGGTGGCCCCCTGCTCGCGCAGGGCGTCGATGTCGCGATAGATGGAGCGCACGGACACACCGAGCTCCTCGGCGAGCACGGCCGCGCTCACCGGCCGCCGGTGACGGCGGAGGACCTGGACCAGGCGGAGGAGGCGGTTGGCGCGGGACACCGGGAGATGCTGCCAGAGATTGGCAGCATGGGGGAACGCCCGTGATCCGCGGGCGCGTCTCAGACGGAGGTGTGAGGCCGCGCCAGCGCCGATGCGATGAGCGCGCGGGCGCTCTTGCGGGCGGCCGCGAGCACCTCGCGCTTCGCGGCGTCCGTCGCGAGGCTGCGCGCGATCATCACCGCCCCCACGCACTGGGTGAGGAGCGCGGAGGCCGCGCTCGGATCGCCGATCTTATCGGTGAGCAGGGCCAAGAGCTCGCCGAGCGCGCGCTCGAACACGGTCCGCGTCTCCACGGGCGCGCGGGCGATCTCGACGCTCAGCGACGGCAGCATGCACCCCGACTCGGGATGACGAACGTGCGCGAGGCTCAAGTACGCATCGACCGCGAGGAAGAGCTGCTCTTCCACACGCGGCTCGATCACCGAGAAGCGCGCGCGCGTGGCGTCGAGCTCCGCTTCGACGATGGCCGCGAGCAAGTCGGCCTTGCCCTCGAAGTGCCGGTAGAACGCGCCGCTCGTGACCCCGGCGGCCCGCGCGAGCGCGTCGACCCCGCTCCCGGCGAAGCCCTCCTTCTTGGCGAGGGAGGCGCTCCCCTGCACGAGCTTCTCGCGCGACTGCGCCTTCTGATCGGCCGGGTAACGCATCGGGCCGGATATGATAACGTTCGTTATCCCATCGGCAAGGAGCCCGTCATGACCGTCGAGCAGACCGCCTGCATCCTGTGCTCTCGCAACTGTGGGATCCGCGTCGAGATCGAGGGCACGCGCATCACGGGCGTCCGCGGGGACGAC
Source organism: Minicystis rosea (assembly GCA_001931535.1). Lineage (GTDB taxonomy): Bacteria > Myxococcota_A > Polyangia > Polyangiales > Polyangiaceae > Minicystis > Minicystis rosea. The sequence goes on along the minus strand of CP016211.1, from coordinate 14,142,597 downwards.
GCGCACCCGGTCTCGAAGGGCTACATCTGCCAGAAGGCGGCGCGGCTCCAGCACTACCAGGAGAACGGCGATCGCCTGGAGCATCCGCTGCGCCGCGCGCCGGATGGCACGTTCGAGCGCGTGAGCTGGGACGAGGCGCTCGCCGACATCGCCCAGCGGCTCCTCGCCATCCGCGAGCAGCATGGGGGGCGCGCGTTCGCGTTCTACGGCGGCGGCGGCCAGGGCAACCACCTCGGCGGCGCGTACAGCCGGCAGCTCATGAAGGCGATGAAGAGCCGCTTCGTCTACAGCGCGCTCGCGCAGGAGAAGACGGGCGACTTCTGGGTCAACGGCCGCCTCTTCGGCGATCAACGATGCCACCTCACCGAGGACGTGGAGCACGCCGACGTGGTGCTCTTCATCGGCACGAACCCCTTCCAAGCGCACGGCATCCCCAACGCGCGTGACACGCTGCGCGGCCTCAAGAAGGACGACAAGCGCCTGATGGTCGTGGTCGATCCGCGCCGCACCGAGACCGCGCGCCTAGCCGACGTGCACCTCCAGGTCCGGCCTGGCACCGACGCGTTCTTGATGGCCGCGATCCTCGCCATCATCGTGCGCGAAGGGCTCCACGATCGCGCCTTCCTCGCGGCGCGCAGCACCGGCTTTGCGGCCCTCGAGGCCGAGCTCCGCAAGGTCCCCGTCGAGGACTACGTGCGTCGCGCCGACGTCCCCCTCGCCGACGTCGAGCGCGTGGCCCGCGCCTTCGCCAAGGCCAACGCCGCCTGCGTGCGCATCGATCTGGGCCTCCAGCAGAGCCTCCACAGCACGCTCAACTCGTACTTGGAGAAGCTCCTGTTCCTCGTCACCGGCAACTTCGGCAAGCGGGGCGGGAACAACTTCCACTCGTTCTTCCTGCCCATCCTCGGCAACACCGACGAGCGCGACAGCAAGCACCCGCGCACCGCGCGCCACGGCATGTACCCCATCGCCGGCCTCTATCCGCCGAACATCCTGCCGAGCGAGATCGAGCACGACGGCGAGGATCGCGTGCGCGCGATGTTCGTCGACAGCGCCAACCCCGTCCTCACCGGCGCGAACACCGCGGCCTACGAGCGCGCGTTCGCGAAGCTCGATCTCTTGGTGGTCGTCGACGTGGCCATGAGCGAGACGGCGCGGCTCGCGCACTACGTGCTGCCCGCCGCGACGCAGTTCGAGAAATGGGAGTGCACCGGCTTCAACCTCGAGTTCCCGGACAACGCCTTCCACCTGCGCCACCCGGTGTTTCCCCCGCGCGCGGAGGCCCTGCCGGAGCCCGAGATCTACACGCGGCTGCTCGAAGCGATGGGCGAGATCCCGCGCTCGTTCCCCGTGCTCGATCGCATCGCGCAGCACGAGCCCGAGGCGACGAACCACTTCGCGTTCCTCGCCGCGCTCTTCGCCAAGCTCGCGAAGGACAAGCGGCTCCGGCCCTTCGCCGCCTCCGTCGTCTACCGCACGCTGGGCCGCGCGCTCCGCACCCCGCGGGCCGATCCGGCGCGCATCCCGCCCGCCGCCGCCGCGCCTTTGCTCGCGCTGGCGTTCGAGCTCGCGAACCGCGAGCCCGCCGCGGTCCGCCGCGCCGGGCATCGCGGCAATCGCCTCACGCTCGGCATGTCGCTGTTCCGCGCCATCCTCGATCGATCCGAAGGCACCATGGTCACGCGGCACCGCTTCGAGGACACGTGGTCCTTCCTCCGCCACCGCGACGGGCGCATCCACCTCGACATCCCCGAGATGCTCGACGCGCTCCGCGCCCTCCGCGACGAGCCGGAAGACACGCACACGCTGGTGCTGCTCGCCGGCGAGCGCCGCTCGTACAACGCGAACCAGATCTACCGCGACCCCGCATGGCGCAAGGTCGATCCCGATGGCTCCATGCGCATGCATCCGGAGGACGCGCGCGCGCTCGGGCTCGCGCAGGGCTCCCACGCGGTGTGCACCTCGCAGACGGGCGAGGTGCTCGTCACGATCGAGATCGACGACACGGTCCGCCGCGGCATGGTGACGTTGCCGCACGGCTATGGAATGCGCTATCGCGGCGGCGCTCCCCAAGGGCCGCAGATCAACCGCCTCACGGCCAGCGATCACTGCGATCCGCTGGCGCGCACGCCGTATCACAAGCACGTGCCGGTGAGCGTGCGGGCCGCTGGTGAAGCGGAGAGGCAAGCGTAGACGTGACGGCTTCGATCAGCGGCCCTCGGGTCCAGGGCTGATGCGCTTCCGTCCGCTCGTCTGGTAAAGGGGCGCATGCCGACGAAGGTCACGGACGCGCGTTTTGCGGAAGTCGAGAAGCGATACAAGGTCACGCTGTCCCCCGAGGTTCGAGCGCTCTACGAAAAGGCGGACGGCGAACGGGCCGGCTCGAAGCCGTGGCGGCTCCAATCGACGGCCGAGCTGCTCGAGATGGATCTCGACGAGGGCTGGCTCGATCACGCGCAGGAGGCTCCGTTCCTGAAGAGCCTCGGCGGCCTCCTCCCACTCTACACGAACGACGGCTCGGACCTCCTCGTCTTGCACGTCGGCGGCCCGCTCGACGGCCGGCTGTCGCTCCTGCTCCACGACGATCCCAGCATCACGCTCGCGTTCCGGAGCGTGGAGACCTTCTTGAAGAAGCGGCGCGCGAACGCCTTCGCGGACGGCGAGCTCGAGGGCTTCGACTACGATTACCAGGAGCCCAAGCCCGCGAAGGGCGCGGCCAAGCGCGCCGACGAGGAGGCCGCGGCCGCGCTGGAGAAGGCGTTCGAGGCGTTCGCGGATCGCGAGGGCGCCGCGGAGCTCGTCACCACGGCCGCCGCGGTCCTGCGCGGTGAAGCGCCGGAGGACGCCGCCGCCGCCGCGATGCCTCCGCTCTGGCCGTACAAGCAGTTCATCGACACCATGGTGTTCGCGCAGGGAAACCTCTTCGCGTCGGTGGCCCTTTCGAGCGCCATCGAGGAATGGTCCTTCGCGACGGGCGCCGCAGCGCCGCCCATCCCGACCCCGGGTGAACGGAAGGTGGCCGCCGCGTTCGTCGTCGCATCGGACGAGCAAGCGCTCCTCATGGCCGCGAAGGGCGCGCTGTGGCGCTTTCCGATCACGGGCGGGAAGCGCACGCGGAGCAAGGTGTTCGACCTCCTTCCGACCTCGGGGAGGATCGGCGCCCACCTCCCCGATGGACGCGTGCTCGTGATCGACGAGACGCAAAGCAAGCTTCAGGTCTGGTCGGAGAAGGGGGAGCTCACGAAGGAGATCAACAGCAAGCTCGACGTCGTCGAAGCGCTCGTCGTCAGCGCCGACGGGAAGCTCGTCTTCGCGCGCGCGTACTCCGAGCCGAGCCTGATGCGCATCGATCTCGAGCGCGGGAAGAGCACCGTGTTCGCAGCGACGAAGAAGGACACCACCCTCTCGGCGGCGACGTTGACGCCCGACGAACAGCACCTGGTGCTCGGCAGCTACGAAGGCGCCATGCAGGTGCTCGAGGTCTCCGGCGGCAAGCCCGTGACGACGATCGCGGCGGCGCACGGCGGCAGCATCACGGGGATCGTCGTGACGCGGAAGGGCGTCATCGTCAGCGTCTCCGAGTTCGACGACACCATTCGGACCTTCAGCGCGTCCGGCGAGCCGCTCTCTCGGATCGACCTCGAGCGCCCTGCCCGCGTCGCCGTCGATCCGAACGACCGCATCTACGTCGCCTTCGCGTATCGCGGGATCGGACGTTACGACGTCGACGACGCGGGCGTGCTTCAGCCGGTGAAGTGAGCCTCGTGCGCCGGCTCGACGAGGCCGGCGCGGCGCTCTGCCAACGTCGCTGCATCGGCGCGCTTCGCGACGAGGCGCGCCTCGGGGGCGCAACGTTGCGTGCAACGTTGCGCCTGGCGGGACGGGGCCGGATCTCCGCGTGATTTCGCGGGGCGCGCTTGGAACATCGGTTGCTCCAGGGCTCGGGCGCCGCGCGGTGCGGCGCTCGACTCGGAGAACTTGTTATGCGTGACCATCTCCTTCGCCTCGCGGCCCCCTTCGTCCTCCTCGGCGTGATCGCCGGCTGCAAGCTGGGCGGCGAGACCACACCGGGCCACGGAGGCACGGGCGGTACGGGATCGGGACCGGGGGCCGGCACCGGCACCGGCGGAGACAACGGCAGCAGCTCGAGCAGCGGCAGCAACAGCAGCTCGAGCGGCACCGGCGGCAGCCCAGGCGCGCCCGGTTGGACGGCCTTCCCCCTGATCGACGACGCGACCGATCCGAACGACGTCGTCTTTCGAACGGGCAACGATCTCGTGACCGGCATCTACTTCGCGTCGGCCGACGACGGCTGGATCACGACCACCGGCGCGGACCAGACGTTCAGCAACGGGGGCGCCATCTTCAAGGCCAAGCAGAAGGAGGTCACGAAGGTGCTCTTCGGGGGCAACCGCGACGGCCTGTGTCTGCTCGGCACCATCAACTTCCGAGGCGTCGAGAAGAGCGCGGACGGGCTCATCGCGCGCGCGTATGCGTGCGACGTCATCGCCAGCCACGACGGCGGCAAGACGTTCGGGATCGAGCGCTCGACGGCCGGCGATCACTTCGGGATCGAGGACGTCATGGCGGTGCGCTCGCGCCCGGATGGCAGCACGCTGCTCGTGGCGGACTCTCGCTACGTCGCCGTCACGAGCGGCGCGCCGGGGCCGAACGCCGTGTGGAACGACATCTGGGCCCCGGCCGCGTCCCCGCCGATCCCGGACCCGGTGCCGGCCGATCAATGCCAAGACGGTCCCGACAGCCAGAACGTGCCCACGCAGCCCACCGCCGCGTACGTGAGCCCCGACGGCAACTTCATCGCCTACGTCGCGTCGCCGAATTTCGACCCGCAGATCTGCGTGAGCACCGACGGCGGCCACAGCTTCTTCCCGAAGGTCCTGCCCGACATGCCCGAGGACGCGCAGCCCTTCAAGCCGGCGGGCGTGACCTTCGCGAACGCGACGACGGGGATCACGTGGTGGGCGAACAACATCTACCCCGGGCTCGCGTACATCTACCGGACCGTCGATGCCGGCAAGACTTGGAAGCGCGTCGATGTGCCGAGCGACGTCGCCAACCAGGCCATCGAGCTCTCCTCCGCCTTCTTCGCGCCCGACGGGGTGCACGGCTGGATCGTCGGCTACAACTACGACGCGTCCACCGCGCTCATGCTCCGCACCGAGGACGGCGGCGCGACCTGGAAGAGCTCGAGCGGCGACCTCGCGCAGAAGGTCAGCGCAGCCGGCGGAGGAAAGCTCCGCACCGGCTTCGCCCTCGACGCCTCCCACATCTGGGTGGGCGGAGAGCGGGGCGTGGTCCTGGCCAACGCAGCCGGCGGTATCTGATCGATCGCGGCGCGTTCATGCACACGGCATGAGCCTGCGCCGGCCTCGTGAGGCTGCGGATCCGCGGCACGGGGCGCACCCGCATCGGGCGCGCCTCATGCCGGATCGTCGTGCGCGTCAACCTCGACGCGCGCGTGAAGGTCGAAGCTTCTCGTTCAGCTCACGGCTGAAACGTGGCGGGATCCGCTCCAGGGACGAGCTCGGGCGAGAGGACCTCGAGCTTGAAGCCCTCCATCTCTCGCAGCTCGGGGCGCATGCGGTAGACGTGGAGGCGGTCGCGTGCCCATCCGGGGGCGAGCGCTTCCAACCCGCGCCGCCGGCTCGGAACGATCGCCTCGAAGGTCGCGGGATCGACGATCGCGCGCTCGACGACGCCGTGATTGAGGATCACCCGCCCGGCGCGCGCGTAGCCATCGAACGCTTCGAGGGCCTCGAATCCCGCGGGGGACACGTCGGGAAGACGCTGGATCGTGGCCACGTCGGCGTCGCCGTCGTCGTTCAGGAAATGGAAGACGCTCCGCGCATCGGCCGCGTAGTGCTCACCGAGCAAGGTGAAGGAGCGCGGGTCGGCGTCGATTCGATGGAGCTCGACGTCGTCCGTGTGCTTCCCGCCGTAGCGAAGATGGTGGACGGCGTTGCGATCGACGACGAAGAAGCGGCCGCGAAGCGCGATCGACGAGGCGTCGAGCCTCTCTTCGACGACGCCGTTGTCGTAGACGACACCCGCGCGCGGCGCGCGGCCGAAGGAGAGCCCGACCTCCTCGAAGTCGGAGGGGTCGGCGCCCTCGACCGCGACGGCTTCGTAACAGTCGTAGCCGTAGCGGATGCAGAAGACACCGCGACGATCGGCGACGTAGCGCGGGCCGAACACGACGAAGCTCGGCGCGTCCCAAGGTCCGTCGTCGGGCTCGGTCGCGGGCGCGCCCTGCGAAAACACCGCCGTCGCGTCCTTCGCATATCCGTGACCGAGAGCGACGAACGACGCGGCGTCCGCCTCGATGGCGTCGCCGTTGTAGAGGACGTGCTCGGCATCCTTGGCGTAACCGTCGCCGAGATCGCGCCACGTCCTCGGGTTCAAGGCCGTCTCGCCGACGACCTCCCGGCCGAAGCCGGAGAGCGTGTAGACCACGGCGCCGTCGCGCTCCGAATAGCGACCCACGAACGAACCTTGCGTGCTGTCTTCCGTCATCGCGGCGCATCCTACCGCGCAGCTTGCGAGGCGCGGCGTGAGATACCGATCGCTCGGTTTGCGCAGCACCGCATGGCTCAGGCCCGTTCCTTGAGCCCGAACCGCTTGACCCAGCGCTGGATCTGCTGGCGCGCCTTGCCCATCTCGCGGGCGACCTGCGTCAGGTTGTAGCCGCTGGCTTGGAGACGCTCGGCGAGCTCGTCGCGGATCGCCGCGTCGGCCGCATCGAGGGGCGCGCTCGACGGGCTGGAGGCCTTCGTCTCGCGTGTCCCCGTCATCGCCGCGGGCAGGCCGGAGAGGCGCACCAGGCCGTCTTCGGCCAGCACCGCGGCGGCCTCCACCGCGTGCCTCAGCTCGCGCACGTTCATCGGATAATCGTGCGCGAGCAGGGCGAGGGCCGCGTCGGGCCGGAGCGCGTGCGCCCCCGCGCCGTCGCTCCAGAACGATGCGAGCAGCTCGCCGATGTCGAGGCGGCGCTCGCGCAGCGGCGGGATCCGGAACGAGAAGCCGGAGAGGCGCGCGAACAGGTCGGCCCGGAACGCGCCGGCGGCCACGCGCTCGTCCAGCGGGTGATGGGTCGCGGAGAGGACGCGGACGCGAACCTTGATCGGGTGGAAGGCGCCGACGGGCGTGACCTCGGCCTCCTCCAGCACGCGGAGGAGGCTCGCCTGCGCGCTCGGCGCGAGGTCGCCGATCTCGTCGAGGAAGAGCGTGCCTCGATCCGCCGAGCGCACGAACCCGATCTCGTCGCGCAGCGCGCCCGAGAACGCGCCCTTCTGGTGCCCGAACAAGTGAGCCTCGACCAGGTTCGCCGGCAGGGCGCCGCAGTTGATCGCCACGAACGGCCCGGGGCGGCCCGAGCGCTCGTGCACCGCGCGCGCGAGCACCTCCTTGCCGGTCCCGGTCTCGCCGAGCAAAAGAAGCGGCAGCATCGACGCCGCGACCCGCTCGAGGCGCGACAGCTCGCGCGCGAACGAGGCGGAGAGCGTCGTGAAGGGCCACGGCCGGCCGGTGCGCGCGCGCTCGAGGACCGGCCCGCCGTCGCGGAGCACCGCGAGCACCGAGTGGCCGACGCGCCACGGCTCGTCGAAGGCGACGCGGCTCGTCGTGACGCGCTCGCTCGCGCCGAACCCGCCGACGAAGGTCCCGTTGCTCGATCCGAGATCCGCGATCACGAAGCCGTCGCCGTCGCGATCGAGCGTCGCGTGCGGCTTCGAGATCCGGCGATCGGGCAGCTCGAGCCCGAGCTCGGTGCCGCGGCGCTGCGCCCGGCGCTCGGGGCCGCGGCTGATCACGATCCGGCTGATCCCCGCGAGCGAAACGGCGAAGCAGCCGGCGGTGGGGCGCTCCGTGTCGAGCACGACCGCGAGCGCGGGGATGGAGCGCGGCTCGGCGTCGCGATCGTCCGAGCGCTCCGTCCACGTATCCGTCCTCGAGGCGTCTGCCCCTTCCGGCGCGCGCGCCATGGTGTCTTCTTCTACCATCATGGCGGCGTGCGCCCTGTAGAATGTCCGCCGCCGTGAACGCGGTTCTCGCCGACCGACTCCTCGGGACGCTCATCGATGCCCGCTACCGCGTCGAGCGCGCCATCGGTGCGGGCGGGTTCGGCACGGTGTACCGCGCGTTTCACGTGGGGCTCGGCTCGCCCGTCGCGCTCAAGGTGCTGAAGCTCCCCGAAGGGCTCGGCGCCGAGCGGCTCGCCGACTTGGTCGGAGGCTTCCTCGAAGAGGGCCGGACGCTCAAGCGGCTCCATCATCCCAACATCGTCGCGGCCCTCGACGTGGGGCTCCTGCCGCCGGACGAAGCCGCGCGCGAGCTCCCCTACCTCGTGATGGAATGGTGCAGCGGCCCGACGTTGAAGCAGGCGCTCGACGTGCGCGGCGGCCGCCCGATGGCGCTCGAGGATGCGTGGCGCCTCTTCGAGCCGCTGCTCGACGCCATGGCGCACGCGCACGCCGCCGGCGTCGCGCACCGCGATCTCAAGCCCGGAAACGTGATCCTCGAGCCCGACCGCGGCGGCGAGCTCAAGCCGCGCGTCATCGATTTCGGGATCGCGAAGATCGTCGCGCCGCACGAGACCGCCGGGAGCGGCGCGACCCAAACGGTGTCGGGCGCGAGCCCCTTCACGCCGCGCTACGCCGCCCCCGAGCAGCTCGCCGGCGCGCGCACCGGACCGTGGACCGACGTGCACGCCCTCGCGCTCGTCTTCGTCGAGCTGGTCACGGGACGGCCCGCCATCGGCACCGACGCCGACGCCATGCTCACGGTCGTCGACCCCGTGCGTCCGACGCCCGAGGCCCGCGGCGTCGACGTGGGCGCGCTCGAGCCGGTGCTCCGCCGAGCGCTCGCGCTGCGCCCCGCGGACCGCTACCCCGACGCCTCGGCCCTCGCGCACGCGATGCGAGCCGCCTACGAAGGCTCGGGCCTCGTCACGGCGTCGCCTGCCTCGACGACGACGCCCGACGTGCAACCGTCGGAGACATCCACCATCACCGGCGTGGATCCGACGGCGCCGCCGGCGAGCCACACGCTGCGCACGACGAACGCCACCTCCGGGATTGCGCCGGCCCCGCGCCGCCCGTGGGTGCGCCGCGTCGTCGCTGCGCTCGGCGCGGCGACGCTGGTGCTCGGCGCGGCCGTGGGCGTACAGCACCACCTCGGCGGCTGGCCCTTCTCGAAGCGCCTCCGCGATGTCGAGATCGCGGAGATCGACCGGCGCGCGAAGGCGCTCGGGCTCGGTCACTGCGCGACGGGCGGCACCGCCGAGGCGTACACGGTGACCTGCGACGAGGGCGCGGTGGCGTTGATGCACCTCGGCGCGCCCTACAGCACGCCGGCCGCCGTCCGCGCGCACGTGGACACGCTCGCCGCGAGCTACAAAGCGCTCTATGGAGCGGCCCGGTTCGCGATCGACGCAGGTGCCTTCGTGCTCGTGGCCACGCGGCCGGAGCGGCTCTCGCAAGCCTTCCAAACGGTGCTCGACCACGCCGTGGTCGACGTGCAGGCCGACGCCAATCCGGAACCGCCCGCGACACCCCCGAAGCGCTCCGCCCAAGCGGCGAGCGCCCTCGCCGCGTGGACAGGCGCAGACATGGTGGCGAGCGTCATCGAGACCGGGCTCCACGTCGCGTACTCCAACGCGGCGATGGAGCCGGCCGTCGTCACCCTCTACCAGGACGGGAAGAGCGCCACGGTTTGCCTCTACACGTCCCCTCCGGACGATGCGTTCTTCGCCTTGAAAACCCAAGGGGCGCTGGCGTACGCGCGCGACGGCAACAAGGCCCTCACCGTGTCGGGCGACCCCACCTACGCCAACACCGCCACCGTGCGCCGCATCCTCGCGGGCGCGCGCGCCGCGGAGGTCGAGGTGTACCGGCGCTGATGCGTCGAGCCTCCCGAGGCTCGACGTCGCCCGACCGCACCGCCGCCATCGTCATCGACGGCATGGCGTGGGGCGGCTTCGATGCTCTCCCGCATCCTGCGCGCGTGCTCGGCGGGGACCGCGTGGTCGGGCGCGCGACACGCGTTGGCGCGTCCTGATCTCATCATTGGCGCGCGCGGCTCTCGCAGAAAGCGACGCCCCATCTTATCTCTCCGCCTCTCGCGGCGACCGTCGGCGCGCGCGGACGCCGCCGCGCCGCTCGACGACGTCGCCCGCGACGAGGGGCCGCATCACGGCGCGGGGGGCCGAGCTCTCCCGACGAGAAAGGGACGGATTCGTGCGCAGATCATCGCTTCGCTTCCTGCTTTTGTGGGGTTCGCTGCTCGCCGCCCCGAGCTTCGGGTGCGCGGTCGGCGCCGAGCCCATCGCCGAGGACACGGCGCCGCTCATCGGCGGAACGAAGGACACCGGCGACCCGGCCGCCGTGATGATCTTCGTTCAGAACGCGACCCAGGCCGCGGCGTGCAGCGGCACCGTCGTGTCGCCTCACGTCGTCTTGACGGCGGCCCACTGTGTCTCCCCCGAGGTCGTCGACGGCGCGGTCACGCCTCCCTACGACTTCTACGTCTTCCTCGGCGACGATCTGAACTCGTCCGCGCAGCTGAGCGATCCGAACAACCTCCCGCGCGTGGAGACGACCGCGTTCGATCCTCTCTTCGCGACCACGCCGAACGATCCGGCCGGCGCGACGCACGACGTCGGCGTCGTGATCCTGAAGGACGCCGTCAGCGTGCCGCCGATGCCGATGAACCGCACGCCGCTCGGCCCCGAGTGGGTCGGCAAGAGCGTGCGTATCGTCGGCTACGGCCAATCGAAGGCCGGCGACTGGGCCTCGGGCGACGTGAAGAAGCAGGGGACGGCGGCGATCGTCTCCATCGACGCCGAGCACCTGTCGGTCAGCGACGACGAGGCCCACTTCTGCGGCGGCGACTCCGGCGGCCCGACGCTCATCGTGCGCAACGGCGTCGAGTCCGTCGCCGGCGTGCACTCGTGGGTCGAGGAGGTGAGCTCGTGCACCGGCCACCAGTACGACATCCGCGTCGACGCCTCGGCGGCCTTCATCGATCCCTTCATCGCCAAGTACGATCCCGGCTTCGTGCTCCCGGGCGACGGCAGCGCGAACGAAGGCGGCAGCGGAGGCAGCGGCGGAGCGGGCAGCGGCGGAGCAGACGGCGGCTCCGATCCCGGCACGATGGCTGAAGGCAGCGGGTGCGCGATGCACCCGTCGCCGGCTCCATCGCTCATGGGCGTCGCCTTGTCCCTCTTCGGCCTGGCCGCGTTGACGCGCGCCCGGCGAAAGCCGTCGCGACGAGCCTCGAGCGGCCGGCGCGGCTGACGACGCGGAGCAACCTCGCGCCGCCGGGTTCTTGGCCTTCGATCTCCCAAAGCGCCATCAAGATGTCGGTGCAATCGATGCCTGCTCTTCGATGGCTTCTGGGCTTCGCCGTCGCCGCCGTCGTCCTCCTCGGTGGATATCCGGCCACCTCGCGCTCGGAGGCACAGTCGAGCGGGGCCGGATCCATCTGCGTGCGACGCGAGCCATTGCTCCCGGTCGACGAAGACGCGAAGCCGATGCCCCGCGGGTTGTACTTCTTCCACATCGACGACCTGCCCCCCGTCGAGGTCCGCCCCGACAAAGGCACGCTGGTCTCGGGGCTGGACGTGACGAAGAGCCATCTCGTTCTGCTCTCCCGTGGCAAGCAGGCAATCGCCTCGATGCCTGTCCGGGTCTCGAAGGAGCGCCCACAGTGCGTCGGGCTCGCAAACTACGAGGGCGGCATCACCGTGTGCGCATCGAAGTGCGAGAAATAGCCGCCGAGCGGAAGACATCCTTCATCGGTGCATGACGGCCGATCGAACAGGCTCTTCCGCGCGGCCGCCTTCAGTCCTCGTCACCTTCGGTCTTCGGCGCAGCGCCTCCAATGATCTCCCGAATCATGCGCTGGTGGTCGGAGAGGAAGACCTTCGTCACGGCGTAGTGCTCGGTGTCCTCGTAGCGAACGGTCCGGATGCCGTCGCGTCCCAACAAGCAGATTCGCGCGTTGGGATAAGCCATCAAGATCGGCGAGTGCGTCGAGACGATGAACTGGCACCCTTCGGTCACGAGCTGGTGCATCCGGCCCAGCAACGCGAGCTGGCGCGAGGGCGAGAGCGCGGCCTCGGGCTCGTCGAGGATGTAGAGACCGTTCGGCCCGAAGCGATTCAGGACCACCCACAAGAAAGCCTCTCCATGGGACTTCGCGTGCAGGTCGTCCCAGCCATATGCACGATAGGCCTCGGCCTCGGTCGAGACGTTGAACATCGTCTCGGCGCGCAGGAAGAAGCCGGTCTTCTCTCGGCGCGCCCCGCGCGCGAGCCGGAGGTGCTCGTGGAGCGACGACTCGCTCGGCCGGTGCTTCGACGTGAAGTTCTTGCTCCCGCCTTCCGGGTTGAAGCCGGCCTTGATCGCGATGGCCTCGATCAGCGTCGACTTGCCCGCCCCATTCTCGCCCACGAAGAACGTGACCGCCCGATGGAGCGGAAGCCGGCCGAGCCCAGCGACCGCCGGAATGGAGAACGGGTGCACGCTCCAGTCCGTCACCTTGTCGCGGACGAGCTCGATGTGGCGGAGGATTGGGTCCATGTTCCGTCACTCTAGTTCTACTGCGTCATGAGACGTCTCGCCGAGCAAGCGACGTGTTCGCCAGACCCGGCGTGCGGGAGAAGCCGACAGCATCGCCATGCGGCGATCGCTCGCCGAAACGGGCCGCTCGTCGGCCTCGCCGAGCTCTCGTTTCACGTCTGGCTGCTCGTGAGGACCCACCCGTTGCGCCGGCCTGACGCAGTAGTGCTAGACGCTACGCGCTCGCAGGCTCGGGGACACGGCCCACGAAGCTCGGATCGAGGACCTCGCGCTGGAACGCGTGATAGCGGGGCACGTGCTCGCGGCGAATCCGATCCTGCTCGGCCGGAGGCGGCGGCGCCAGATACGCGTCGTGCGCATCCCAGTGCGGATGGCCGTCGACCAGCCTATCGACGTCGAGCCGCGGATCGTAGCGCGGCTCGTCGGGATCGCGCTCACCGGCAAACGCGAGCCACCTGGAGAGCGCGACGCGCGCCGAGCCGCTCTCGTAGCGAATCACGATCTCGCGATCGAGGCCGGAGCGCACGAGCAGCTCCGCGAGCCACCGCAGCCATCGCCGCATGCTGTCGGCGTCGCCGTCGAGCGTGTACGCGAGCCGGTTCTGGATCTCGTCGTCGGCGCGCAGCAACGTGATGGGCTCCTCGTCGCCCGAGAGCAGGAGCACGCGATCATCGCCCACGCGATCGGACGCGGTCCCCGCCGCGAGCACGATCGTGTGCCGGCCGATCGAGAGCGCCGCATGGATCGCCGGCAACCCTCGCCCGCGGAGCCGCGCGCGGATCTTCGGGAGCGGAACGTCTCGAACCTGTGCGAGCGCGCGATCGAGCGCCCCAGCCTCGATGCGTAGCCGCGGAGGCTCGTCAGGCAGCGGCCCTTCCTCCAACCAAAGCTGCGCCAGGTTGAAGATCGAGCGCCCCGCGAGCACATCCATCGGCATCGGGAGCGCGCCGTCTTGCTCCTCGACGAGGCGGCTCAGCCGGCGCGTCATGTACGCGCGCCACGCCTCCACCCAGCCCGCGAGCGGCGGCGCGCCGAAGTCCGGCTCGGGCAACCGATACGCGCGCATCCCGACCCGCCCCCAATACACCTCCTGCTCGAGCACATCGACGAGCGCCCCAGTCTTCCGATCTCGCTTCTCCACGGCCATCAGCAAGCGGACCTGACCGAGCTCCTGCATTCGCGATCCCAGCGCGATCTCTCGGGCCTCCAGCACGATGTCGTGCTCGCTCCCCTCCACGCGGGTGATGACACCACCGTCGCCGTTCACCCGCTCGAGCCCGTGCCGCGCAACCCACGCATAGAGCGACCGCTCGGGAGGGGGAGGCACGATCGCGTCGAGCAAGCCCACGAGCAGATCCTCGGCGTAGAAGGCGCCCTCCTCGCCGAGCCAACGTTCGAGCGTATCGCGAGCGCGCTCCGCCTCGCGGCCATCGGCGGAGAGCTCGATGGCCTCGGGCCAAGCATCGTGACGATGGCGCTTGTCGGCGGTGAGCTGCTTGGTCGCTCCGCCCTCCTCCACGGCGACGGCGAGCGCAAAGCAGATCTCGTCACCCTCCACACGAATCGTGAGCCGCTCGATCCGCGCCGTCCGCTGCAACGCAGGCGCGCGTGCTTCCAGCGGGCCGAGGCCGGCGGCGAGCTGACCACCGAGGGTGCCGGCACGAAGCGAGGGCATCATCGGGCGCCGATCTCCTTCGCTGCGGCCATCTTCTCGGGCGCCCTCGCTGCCGTCGGCTTCGCCATCAGAGACTCCTTCGTCGAGCTCCATGGGTAGGCCGCGCCGCGTGGGCCCGATAGTCAAATGCGGTCAAAGAGGAGTGAGCATCAGAACCCGCAGAGGGCGATGACCGGAGCGCCGTTCGCGTCGAGCCCCCAGTACAGCCGCTCGTTGTCCGGCACCTCGCCGATGTACGCCACCAGGGCCGCGCGGGCGCCGCGCGGGCCCGCGCCGGCCAGGGTGAAGCCGCAGGTGAAGCAGGCCTCCTCGGCGCGCTCCAGCTCCGCCTCCATGGCCTTGCTGTCGTCGCGGGCGCGGGCCGCGTCCATGAGACACAGCGAGATCTCGCACGAGAAGCCGGGGTCCCGCTCCCAGCGGGTGGGCTTCTCGGCCGAGAAGCGCACGGCAAGGGCGACCACGCCCGCCGTCGCCTCCGCGGACATGGCGGAGGTGTAGTAGCGCCAGCCGTACACCGGATAGGCGCCCGGCGCGACGGCGTGCGCCAGGGGGGTTCCGGCGTCGCCGCAGACGAGCGCGAGACGCCCCGACGGCAGGTGGAGCTCGCCGAGCTGCCTCGGGACGCGGAGTCGCCGCGTGAGCGTGTCGAGGTAGGCGTCGCCGGTGTGGAGCGCCGCGACGACCGCCGTCCGCAGCGCGCCGCCGAGGATGGCGGCGGCCGCCTCCTCGGAGATGCGCGCCGCGTCCACGTAGGTCTGGGCGGCCTCGTCGCGGTGCCCGGTCAGTTGGGCGTGGAGCGGCGCCTCCACGCGCGCGCCGGCGCGGGCGAAGCCCATCTCGACCTTCTGCGCGGAGGTGCGCGGGTTGCGCCGCATCGCGAGGTACTGGACGGCCGCCTCGAGGGAGGCGTCGTCGAGGAGATCGAGCTGGGCCGCCCAGGGGCTGGACTGCGGGTCCCGATCCTTGCGGAGCCCCTGCATCACCACCTTGCCGCGGCGCTCGGGCGGGAGCCGCTCCACGAAGGCGCGCGCCTCCTCTTCGTGGATGGTCTCGAAGACGTCGTCCCACGCTGGATCGATCTCCGTCACGTAGGAGACCGCCTCGCCCACGTTGATGCGGAGCCAGGCGGCGCGGTCGGTGTTGTCGGGCGCGCACTTCCGGAGCTCCTCGAACAGCACCGCGAGGGTGTCCGCGCCGCCGCCGCCGATGCGCCAGGTCTGCTGCTCGAGGAGGTGCCGGAGCCGCGCCGGATCCGGGTGGGCGCACAAGGCCGCGACCGGCGCGGAGAACCGGTTCGCCACCCAGCCGGCGCTGACGACCGCGTCGAAGCGCCGCAGCAGCCGGTCCCGCGGAAAGGCGCGCAGCGCCTCGATCGCGCGCCGCCAGCCCGGCGTCGGCCCGCGCGTGGCGCAGGCGAACACGAGGGCGGCGTCGAGCTCCTCCGGCAGCGGGCGCCCCTCCGCGTGGAAGCGCTCGGCTGCGAGGCGGGCCAGCCGGTCGCGCTCGGCCGTGTCCGCCTCCGGCGTGCGGCGCAGGCGTTCGAGGGTCGCCTGCCCCGATCGATCCGTCTGGGCGGCGTCGGCGGCGGCCAGGGCCGCCCAGAGCTGGAGCCGCTTGCGCCGCTTCCGCGCGAGCTCGGCGGCGAGCGCGCGCTCCACCGTCGCGGCCGGCCAGAAGATCGTCGCGAAGGCGACGAGCTGCTCGACCTCGTCGCCGAGCACCATGCGGCCCTCCAGTAGCCCGCCCGCCGCGAGGGTCACCGTGCTCGCCTGCTCCCGGCCTGCTTGCACGAGCTGCACGGCGAGGAGCTGCTGGAGCAGCGCCGGCGGGGGCTCGGCACACGGAAGGCCGAGCCGCCTCTGCACCAGCGGGAGCGCCGCCGCCACGTGCGCCGGCAGCCTTGCCACGGCGGCGACCGCGGGCGCGCGCTGGGCGGCTTCCATGAAGAGGGTGTCGACCGCGATCGGGTAGTCGTCGATCAGGCAAGGCGTGAGCTCGCCGAGGCCGGCCGGCACCTGGGTCAGCGTCCCCCACAGCTCGGCATCGGAGGCGTGGCGGACGTCGTCGGCCAGCACCGGCAGCATGCGCCCGAGGAGCCGCGGCGACATGAGCCCCCGCGCCGCGAGCTGCCAGAGGAGGGGCCGGGCGCGCCGGAGCGTGTTCCGGTCGGCGAAGACGCGCAGCCGCTCCTTGCCGTCGCCGTTGCTGGCCTGCAGCGCCAGCGCGTGGGCGAGGAGCTCCTCCTCCTCGTCGTCGGTCAGCTGCGGCAGCGAAGGGACGCCGGTGGACATGGGCTACGTGCCCCCATATCCGGGTCGGCGTCCCTCGGAAAGGGGCGCGACGCTCGGTGCCGAGGATGGCGCGCAGCACAGCGGTGTAGAAGCCCCGTGGACATGATGTCCCTGCGTTGTGGCCCGATATCACCCTTGCTATGGCTTCATGATGAAGCGCCCCTCCGCCGCGACGCTGATGCTTGCCCGGCTGGCTCTCCGCGCGCTGAATGCGCCGAAGAAGACGCTCGCCGTCACTGCCACCGTCGTAGCCTCGGCGGCAGCCGCAGTGGGATGGATGGCTGTGTCGCCGGCCGCCGCTCACCACACCAGCGTCGATACCGTCGCTGTGGGAGGAGGGCGCTTTGCGACCCATATGCGGGTCGACGGCGCGTCGCGCATCGTCGTCCACGAGACCGATGGCGCGGGCTGGGTGCCTCAGGTGCTCGAGTGGCATCAATTCGGCGGCACGCTCGCCCTGTCGTCGAAGGTTCTCGCCGCGACGTCGCTGTCCCCCGTGCATCCCGACGCGAAGCGGGACTGGCGCGGAACGGTCGGGATCGAAGAAATTCAGGTCTTCCGCCGCCAAGACGACTGCGCGCCGAGAGCGGGAGACTGCTGGCGCCACGATGCAACCCTGACGGACGCGGACCCGCGTCCGCGGCTCATCGGAAGCATGCTCGCAGCCGACGGTGATCGGCTCGTGGTCGCCGCGGCGACGGGTGATCGTACCGGTGAGCTTCGCGTCTACCGCCGCTCCGACGCGGGCTGGAGCATCGAGCACCAGGAGAGGACGGCTCGCGTCTTCGCTCCTCCCGCGCTGCGGGCCGAGACGATGCTCGTCGCCCTCGATGCCCCCACGGTCTACGAGCACACCGCCTCGGGATGGAAGGCCGTCGCCGCGCTTGCGATTCCAGACCCGAGCGTGGACGTGCGTCGCCGCATCGGCGCGCTCGACGTGACGAGCAACCGCGCCATCGTCTCGGCCGGTGGGGTGCATGTCTTTGGCCGCGGACCGCAAGGCCAGTGGTCATGGGAAGCGCGCCTCGAACCAGACCCTGCCCTCCACGCCGAGCTCGCAGCGAGCGTACCGCTCGAGCAGGGCTGCAACGTGACTTGGGGTCACGGCGTCGCGCTCGATGGGGATCGTGCGTTCGTCAGCTTCACGCGCCACAACTGTCCGCGCTCGGGGGTGAGCGCCGTCGTCTACGAGAGACACGACGGCGTCTTTCGCCAGGTCGAGGTCGTCGAGTATGCCCATCCATTCCTCGGCATCGGGATGTGGCTGCCCTTCGCTGCCGAGGACGGTGTGCTGGTGCTGGGCTCGGCTAACAGCGTCGGCGTGCTGACGCGCCGGCCCGAGCAGGCGGGAGGGCGGTATGGCGGTCTCGAGATACCCGGCGTGACGATCGGCCTTCGATAGCTCTGGAGTGCCGCCGGCTTTCTCCGGCGGATAGACTTCAACCCGCGCGAGGCCGACGTGTGGCTCGTGCCGCTTCAATGGAGCCGCCGGCTTTCTCCGGCGGATAGGAGGGCGAGGCTCGTGTAGACGCCGTCCTCGCCGCAGTGGCTTCAATGGAGCCGCCGGCTTTCACCGGCGGATAGCGGATGAGGGCGACGAGGAGATCGCCAGCGGCCTGGCTTCAATGGAGCCGCCGGCTTCACCGGCGGATAAGATAGGGCGCGCCGGCCTTCTCGACATCCTCGGCCGTCTTGCTTCAATGGATCCGCCGGCTTTCACCGGCGGATAGCCCGCCCCTACCCGCTACGTGAGCTCGAACGAGCTGCTTCAATGGGGCCGCCGGCTTTCACCGGCGGATAGGTCATGGTCGAGCGAGTCACGTTCCAGGACGTCGCGCAGGCTTCAATGGAGCCGCCGGCTTTCACCCGCGGATAGCCGCGGCGACCACGCCGGCCTCCGCCGTCACCCTGTAGCTTCAATGGAGCCGCCGGCTTTCACCGGCGGATAGTGGTGTCGCGGTCACCTGGGAGCCGGTGCGCCACGAGCTTCAATGGAGCCGCCGGCTTTCACCAGCGGATAGCTGGAAGCGCCTACCGCTGCAGTACCGCCACGCCGTCGGGCTTCAATGGAGCCGCCTGCTTTCGCCGGCGGATAGCCTCGCTTTCACGTCGAGGTCGAGAGAGGCGGCGAAGAGCTTCAATGGAGCCGCCGGCTTTCACCGGCGGATAGCCGAGGTCGTGCATCTCGGCGAGCTCGTGTGGACGCTTCAATGGAGCCGCCGGCTTTCACCGGCGGATAGACGCCAACCGTGCAGCGTGGGAGACCGCCACGCCGTCGGGCTTCAATGGAGCCGCCGGCTTTCACCGGCGGATAGCTTCCGCCGCAGGACATGTACCTCGGCATGGCCGACGGGCTTCAATGGAGCCGCCGGCTTTCACCGGCGGATAGGTCTTGCCTCCTTGAAGCGTGGAAGCACATGGCGCCAGCTTCAATGGAGCCGCCGGCTTTCACCGGCGGATAGTGCCGTTGGCGTTCGTGACCCCGTTTTTCAGGACGAGGCTTCAATGGAGCCGCCGGCTTTCACCGGCGGATAGATAGGTGACGAAGGCCATGCGGTGTCAGTCTCGGTAGCTTCAATGAAGCCGCCGGCTTCCACCGTCGGATAGCTCACGTCGTGGAGTCAGTGCGAGTGTAGGACCGAGCGCCAGCTTCAATGGAGCCGCCGGCTTTCACCGGCGGATAGCAACGCCGACCTGCGTGCCGGAGACCTGAGCATCCGGCTTCAATGGAGCCGCCGGCTTTCACCGGCGGATAGGCGCCACGTTGATCTGGAGATAGCCGCTCTCGCTCATGATGCTTCAATGGAGCCGCCGGCTTTCACCGGCGGATAGGGCCGCGGGTCAGGTTGCCAGCATCGAGATCGTACGCGCTTCAATGGAGCCGCCGGCTTTCACCGGCGGATAGCCGTGGGAGCTTCTCCAGCGCGTCGAAGACCGGCTGGCTTCAATGGAGCCGCCGGCTTTCACCGGCGGATAGCGGCCAGTGGCCGAAGGGAATCGCGCCGTCGTGGAGCTTCAATGGAGCCGCCGGCTTTCACCGGCGGATAGTCGAAGCGGTCCGGATCGCGCGTGCTGATGCGCGCGGTGCTTCAATGGAGCCGCCGGCTTTCACCGGCGGATAGACCTCCGCGCCCGCGCGCCGCGGGGCATGTGTCGCCGAGGCTTCAATGGAGCCGCCGGCTTTCACCGGCGGATAGGCGTTGGCCAGGTACGCGCCAGTTTTGGTGAGGGCCGCTTCAATGGAGCCGCCGGCTTTCACCGGCGGATAGGTCGGCGGCCTTCGTTCGTAGCGGCTCGACCGTGAGGCTTCAATGGAGTCGCCGGCTTTCACCGGCGGATAGGGACATGAGTTCGCCCCTTTGGGGGTGCCGTCCCGTGCTTCAATGGAGCCGCCGGCTTTCACCGGCGGATAGCTCGGCGGTGGTGCTATCAAGTTGCTCGGCGAGCTGCTTCAATGGAGCCGCCGGCTTTCACCGGCGGATAGCTCTCACCCCCGCACGAAGTGGAACGTCGCCCAGCCGTTGCTTCAATGGAGCCGCCGGCTTTCACCGGCGGATAGCGACGCTCAACGCGGGCGCAGGCGTCGACGGCACCGCGCTTCAATGGAGCCGCCGGCTTTCACCGGCGGATAGCAAGGCGCTGAGCGAGCCGTGGGCGAAGCTCACCAGGAGGCTTCAATGGAGCCGCCGGCTTTCACCGGCGGATAGGCCCTGCTCGCGGGCGCCGGCATCGCGGCGGCAGTCTAGCTTCAATGGAGCCGCCGGCTTTCACCGGCGGATAGTGCAACGACTGGCGCGAAGAAGGACGAGCTTCAATGGAGCCGCCGGTTTTCACCGGCGGATAGTCGTCGCGGGCGATATCGTGTTCGTCCCGGAAGGCACCACGCTTCAATGGAGCCGCCGGCTTTCACCGGCGGATAGCTCCTCGCCGCGGCGCAGCAGCGCGCGGGTGAGCAGTGGCTTCAATGGAGCCGCCGGCTTTCACCGGCGGATAGGCGGGTAGACGAAGACGTGCTTGAAGTAGCCTTCCTTGCTTCAATGGAGCCGCCGGCTTTCTCCGGCGGATAGCCTCGGGCACGGAAGCGAGCTCCGGGACGTTCACCACCGGACTTCAATGGAGCCGCCGGCTTTCACCGGCGGATAGAGGTTCACCGCGGCGATCAACATCCGCAACGCCTTCGACTTGCTTCAATGGAGCCGCCAGCTTTCTCCGGCGGATAGCCGCCGAAAGGAATCTTCGTCGGCCCGAAGTTCGCGGTGCTTCAATGGAGCCGCCGGCTTTCACCGGCGGATAGGCCGCGGGGCGCTGGTGGGCCGGCGGCTTCGGGAAGGTGCTTCAATGGAGCCGCCGGCTTTCACCGGCGGATAGCATCAAGGGCCTGGCGGAGGCGGTGGACAAGATCCTGCTTCAATGGATCCGCCGGCTTTCACCGGCGGATAGTCGCGCATGGGCGTCAGGCTCCACCCGCTCGACGGCGCGCTTCAATGGAGCCGCCGGCTTTCACCGGCGGATAGATCATCATTGCTGAGGCGTGGTGCGTGGGCCCGGTGCTTCAATGGATCCGTCGGTGGACAGACGTCGGCCCGCACCGTGGGCCCTCCCGCGTCGATCACGCGCTTCAATGGAGCCGCCGGCTATCACCAGCGGATAGGTCTACACGCTGACGGACCTCGCGATCCCAACGCTGCTTCAATGGATCCGCCGGCTTTCTCCGGCGGATAGGTCGGTCTGCGTGGCGAGCCGCGGCAGGTGCGACGGTTCCATGGAGCCACCGGCTATCACCGGCGGATAGAGCAGATCAGCGGCGGCATGGGCCTCGGCGCCGACGAGCTTCAATGGAGCCGCCGGGTTTCACCGGCGGATAGGCGCCGCGCCGAGATCATCATCGCGGCGAAGCGATCGGGGCTTCAATGGAGCCGCCGGCTTTCACCGGCGGATAGGGCTCTCGCCATCTACCAACAACATCCTGCACTTACTCCCCCGTCGCGAGCGCCCCTTCCGGGCGGCATCCCGCGCCCCCCAGAGCGGGCCCCTCGCCCTCCTCCCCCACTCAAATTCATATATATTTCAAACATCTACCCGCGTTGCGAGCGCCCCCGGGTGAACGCGTCACCGAGGTGCTCGCAAGCGGACGCCCTTGGGCCTTCCTTCATCTTGCGACCCACACGGCCCGCGCGTCCCCCCACACCCGAAAGCTCGGTTCGCCCCGCGGGTCGTGCTCCTGTCCCCGCTCCCACATGTGCCGCATCGCTTCCCCTCTCCCCCTCTGTCTCCGTCTCCCGGGCTCAGCGCGTCCGGAACGCGGGATATCCAGAGAGCTCCCCCACGAGCACCCGCCCCAGCAATCGAGCCTGCACCTCCAGCACCCGACGGTAGCTGATGCGGTAGCCGAAGACCGGGTGGGTCACGAGCTGGTCCATGTGGCGCGCGTATGCTTCCAGGATCGCCTTCCGGCCCTTCGGCAGCGCGCAGCCTGGCACATCCGCCCGGCGGTGCACGGCGCGCCTTCGACGGTGAATGCATTGTCCTCGAACTCGCCCTGCGCCCACTCGAGGTGACACAGGCGCTCGCAGTAGAGGACCTCGTTGATCATCCGCGCCGGCACGAGCTCCGGCGGCGCGGATCCACCCACTGTCGTCACGAGACCTCGTCCGGCGCGCGGGCTGTCGAAAAGCGCAGGCTACGGAGGCGCGGCGGTGGAGTGGATGCGTAGTCGTACGCATGGAGGCTCCCGGGCAGGATGAGATACCGATGCACATCTCCGAGCCGTCGCGGACACGGGGCCTCGAGGAGCACGGCTCCATCGGGTGCACTCCACATCTCGATACGCCGCGGACACGAAGCCTTGAGGAGCACGGTTCAATCAGCTACGTGTGACAGTGGGCCTCGGCGACATCCGTCGAAGGCGTGGGGGGTTGGAGGGTTGGGATGGCGATCAAGAATCTGCAGACGCCCGAGATGCTGCTGATCTCGGGGACCTGGCTGGCTCAGGGGAGCGACGTCAACGCAGCGTTACTCTCGGTCACGGAGCTCGCCGGCTCCGCGCCGCGGCTCGAAACGGTTCACACGGCGCTGCTCAAAGCGGGTCAGCCGGTGGCCAACAAGGCCCTTGCGGAGATCATCGACGAAGAAGGGCGGCTCGATGTGCGTCACGACGCCATCATCCGCGGCGCCTTCGGGACGCTCACGGCGCTGGCCGAGCTGCTCGGCGGCAGCGAGGGCGCGGCGCAGATCGCGTTGCGTGACTTCCTCTTGCCGGAGGGGCTGCAAAGCCAGCTCAAATCCTATGCGGCCGAGGCGGGGCAGGCTGCGGCGCTCGCGGATCGGATGACGCCCGAGGTCCGCACCAAGACGGACGCCGTTCCGATCGGCTCGGGCCCGAATGCGAAGCCCCTCACGGTGTACCTCGACGAGCTGATCGGCCTCGGCGGCAAGCTCGGCGAGCTGGAGGCGAAGCGCGCGACGATCGAAAACGCCGCGACCCAGGCCGGCGCGCTGAGCAAAGCGCGCCTCGCATGGGTCCGCGTGGTGAACGCGCTGGTGGCCAACGCCGAATTGGCGGAGCTGCCCGCGGACAAGGACGCGCTGCTCTTCGATCTGCTCCGCTCCACGGAGAAGAAGGCCGACGAGCGCGCCAGAGAAAGCCTCGCCGCCGCCCGGGCGAAGGAGGCCGCCGAAAAGCCCGCCGATCCGCCGGCTCCAGGGAAGTGAGCCGACGTAGGACACAAGTCCACCCAAACACAGGTTGGCTTGGCTGGGAGTGACGCTGCCCCCACCCGCGGGTGGGGGGGCGGCTCACTCAGTGACGTTGACCCCCACCCGCGGGTGGGGGGTCGCGACACTCGGCGACGAGGATGCCCACCTGAAGGTGGGGTGTGGGGTGTTCGAGTGGTGACGGAGACGGGGAGGCCGGGAAACAACGCGTGTCGGCGTCATGACCGGACACGAGCAGCGACCACCGTGAGTGGGCGCCAAAGACGGCGGGCGGCAGTTGGCCGTGGGGACGGTCCCCACCGAGTCCCAAGATGAGCCAGGAGCTACTGCGAATGAATCGAACATCGTCCTGTTGACCCGCCGCTCCTTGCGTCTTATCCAAAGGCGCCATGAACAACCGTTTCCGCAGATCGGGGTGGCAGATTCGAGCATTTCTCAAGATCGGCTTCGTATGTCTCGGAATTCAGGTCGATTTGCCGCCATAGCGCGTGTGATAGGGTGGTCGACGAACGGCGGCGCGTCGGCACCATTGAAGCGATTCCTTCGCAGTAGCGCCTGATTCGGTACATCAGCATCCGACCGCCGCCGCTCGCTGTGCCTGCGGGCGCTGCCGGCGTTTTCGGATGCCCACTACCCTCCGTGCCGCCCAATACGTCGGGCCGCGCTCTGGCGGGTGACGCCTGCGTTCTGTGTCTTCTTCAGGAGGTTTCATGAGCACGCTCGATATCGATTCCCTCACGGCCGCCATCACAGGGGCAGCCGCCATTCGCGCCGTCACGCGCCTCGAGCCCGCCGGTGGACCGGGAGACAAGGTCTTTCCCCCGACCTACTTGAAGGAGCGAGACGCGACGACGAAGTACGCGCAAGAGACCCGCCACATCGGCGGCAAGGAGATCCAAACGGTTCTGCTCGACTCCGTGGCTTCGCAGGCCAACCGCTTCGAAGAGGCTTTGCTCGATGGCTGGCGCCGTAAGGAGCTTGCGTTTCCGGTCGTGGGCGTCGACTTTGCCAAGGAACAAGGCATCGAGGATCTGGAGCAGATTACCGCGCTCCAAGCGCCGCACCGGATAGCGGACGCGCTGCTCCGGGACAGCTTGCTCGGCAAGGAGCCCTTCCGGCAATCGCCCATCGGCAAGGCGATCACCGACGCGCGCCCGAACCACGCGACGGCGATGTTCAAGCACTGCCCGACCGCGCTCGTCTTCGGCGTCTGGGACTCGACCGGCCCCAAGGGCGGCGCGGGTGCCAAGTTCCAGCGCTGCCTCGTCTCCGAGATCGTCGGGGTCGACGTCGCCTTCGGCGTGAAGACGGGTAGCCGCATCGATCCCACGGGCATCCAGACGAAGGCTGGGCCCATCTTCAAGGCCAAGGATCCGGCGCAGGAATGGACCGTCAACCCCGCCGAGGCCGAGCTGGACAACAAGAAGAAGCCGGTGGAGTTCTCGCGCAGCGGCGGCGGTGACGGCAAGAAGGGCTCTCCCTCGGCCATCAACCACGGCAACATCCCGCCCAGCATCGACGCCGAGGCAGGCGGCGTGACGATGAGCCACGCGGTGCAGACCACGGTGCTCTCGCTCGCGGGGCTCCGGCGACTGCGCTTCCAGACGAGCGCTTCGGGGGAGCGCATCCCGGACGCGTCGCGGGACGCGGCGGAGACCGCAGCGAGGACGGCGCTCGCGGCGCTGGCGCTCGCAGCGATCGTCTACCAGCGGGAGAACGACTACGACCTGCGTTCGCGCTCGATCCTGGTGGCGAAGGAGCCGCTGGTCTTCGAGCTGGTGGGGCGCGACGGCGGCGAGCCCATGCGCTTCACGTTGACGAAGGCGGAAGCCGCGGCGCTGCTCGCGGCCGCGGAGAAGAAGGCGCGCGACCACGGGCTCGGCTGGGACGCGACGCCCGTGTGGCTGACGCCTGCGCCCAAGCTCTCGGGCCTGATCCGCAAGAGCCGCGAGGTCGCCGCGAGCGGCGAGGACGAGGGCGAGGGCTGATGTTCGCCATCGAGGTGGCGTTCCTCACGGGGCGCTACGTGGCGACGTCGTTCGCCGATCGCGACCGGGCCGAGTGGCCGCCGCACCCGGCGCGGCTGTTCTCGGCGCTCGTGGCAGCTCACTTCGAGGCGCTCGAACCGGCGCCGGAAGAACGGGCCGCGCTGCAATGGCTGGAGCGGCAAGGGGCCCCCGAGATCGACGCGCCCGAGGCGAGCCATCGGGACGCGGTCACCGTCTTCGTGCCCGTGAACGACACGAGCGTGGTCGGCTCGCTCGACGACGAGGCCGCCGCGCGGGACGAGGCGCGCCGCGCGCGGGACGAGGCGCGGGCGGCAGGCGGCAAGGTGCTCGCCGCAGCGGAGAAGACGCTGGCGAAGGCGGAGACGAAGCTCGCGGACGCGACACGCAAGGCGATCGCGCCCGTGCCCGCCGGCAAGGAGGGGAAGACCGGGCCGAGCGAGGCAGCCTCGCTCCTGCCCGAGCGCCGCAAGCGACAGCCGCGGACCTTCCCGTCGGTCACGCCCGCTGCGCCGCGCGCGGTGTTCGCGTGGCCGGCCGCGGAGCCGTCGGCCGCGGAGCGCGCGGCGCTCGATGCGCTCGCAGCCCGGGTGGCGAGGCTCGGGCACTCGTCGTCGCTGGTGAGCCTGCGCCTCAGCGACGAAGCGCCCGCGGCGTGCTGGGTTCCGGCGGCGAGCGACGCGCGCCCCGACCCTCGCGACGTCGTGCTGCGTGTGGTCGGGGCCGGGCAGCTCGAACAGCTCGAAGCGATGCACGACGCCGACCCGTTGAAGGGCGACACGCCCGGCCGGGTGATGCCGGCCTCCTTCCAGCGCTACACGCGGCCGTCGGCAGCGCCCGCGAAGGTGGCGCCGGCGCCGGTGCTGGGCGACGACTGGATCGTCCTCCAGCGCATGGACGGCGCTCGCCTCCCCTCGGTGCGCGCGGCCTACGTGGCGCGTACGCTGCGCAACGCGCTGATGGCGGCGCACGGGCCGGGCGCGCCCGAGATCCTCTCCGGCCACCGCCCCGAGGGCGCGCGGAGCGAGCAGCCACACGTCGCGTACGTGCCGCTGCCGAACGTCGGACACCAGCACGCCGACGGCGCCATCCTCGGCGTGGCGCTGGTGCTGCCCCGCGCGGCTACGCGCGAGGAGCGGCGCGCCGTCTACGACGCGCTCGATCGATGGGAGCGCGCACGACGCGAAGAACAGGGGGACGAAGAGGACATCCCGCGGCTGCCGCTCCTGCTCGGCCGGAGCGGCGAGCTGTGGGTGGCGCGCGTCGAGGGACGGGCGACACGCGCGACGCTGCGGGCCGAGACGTGGTGCGCGCCGTCGCGTTGGTGGGCCAGCGCCACGCCCGTCGCGCTCGATCGCAACCCCGGTGAGCTGCGCTCCAAGGATCCGCGCAAGGAGGCGGCAGCCTATGCGGAGGCGTCGGAGAGCGTGGCGCGCGCGTGCGCGCACATCGGGCTGCCGCGTCCGTCGAGCGTCGTCGTCACACCGGCCGCGCCGCTCGCGGGAGGCGACAAGACACGGCACTTCCCGCCCTTCAACACCGGCCAGACGCCGCGGGTGCTCGTCCACGCGGCCCTCACGTTCGACGAAGAGGTGCGCGGCCCGATCCTGCTCGGCGCCGGGCGCTATTTCGGTCTCGGCCTGTTCCGACCGCTGGAGGCGTCATGGCTTCGCTGAGCCCGGCGGACTTCTCCGCCTACTTCCAAGCGATTCACGGGAGCGCTCCCTTCCCCTGGCAGGCGCGGCTGCTCGAACGGGTCGCGCGCGAAGAAGGAGAGTGGCCGGCGCTTCTGAATCTACCGACGGGCACGGGCAAGACGGCAGCGCTCGACGTCGCCATCTTCCATCTCGCGCTCGACCCGGCGAAGGCGCCGCGCCGGATCGTGCTGGTCGTGGACCGGCGCACCGTCGTCGACCAAGCGTTCACGCGGGCGCAGAAGATCGCGAAGGCGCTCGAAGACGCCGAGGATGGGGTGCTGAAGGTCGTCGCCGATCGGCTGCGAAACCTCGTCGACGACGACGAGCGGAAACAACCCGTCGCGGTGGCGCAGCTCCGCGGCGGCGTGCCGCGCGACGACGGGTGGGCGCGGCGGCCGGATCAGCCGGTCCTCGCGATCTCGACCGTGGATCAGGTGGGCTCGCGCCTCCTGTTCCGCGGCTACGGGGTGAGCGAAGCGATGCGACCGATCCACGCGGGCCTGCTCGGCAACGACACGCTGTTCCTCCTCGACGAGGTGCACCTCTCGCTGCCGTTCCGCGATTCGCTCCGCAAGGTCGCGCGGTACCGCGGATGGGGCAGCGGAGGCCTGCCCAATCGCTTCCACGTGGTGGAGATGTCGGCGACGCCGGGCGAGGACACGCAGCGTGCGTTTCATCTCGAGGAGAGCGATCGGCGCGACGCGAAGCTCGCCCGCCGGCTCGGCGCGCGCAAGCCGGCCCGCGTCGCCGAACCGTCGAAGCGCAGCGCCTTCGAGAAGGACTGCGCCGAGGAGGCGGCGAAGCTCGCGGGCCCGGGGCGCGCGGTGGGCGTGGTGGTCAACCGCGTGGCGACGGCGCGCGGCGTCCACGCGCTGCTGCGACAGAAGCTCGGGGAGAAAGCGCGACTCTTCCTGGTGACCGGTCGCATGCGCCCGCTCGATCGCGACGCGCTCGACGAGGCGCTGCGCGAGCACGTGGGCTCGGATCGGGACCGCAAGCCGGCGGCGGTGCCCGCGCCCATCGTCGTCGTCTCCACCCAGTGCATCGAGGCGGGCGCGGACCTCGACTTCGATGCGCTCGTGACCGAGTGCGCGCCGCTCGACGCGCTTCGCCAGCGCTTCGGCCGCCTCGATCGGCTGGGCGTGCTCGGCCACGGGACGGGCGTGGTGCTGGCGAGCGAGGATTCGATCGGGAAGAACGCGAAGGATGATCCGATCTACGGCGCGGCGCTGAAGAAAACGTGGCAGTGGCTGGGCAAGGGGCGCGACTTCGGGATCGATGCCCTGCAGCCCGAGCTGCCCGCGGGCGAAGCGCTGGCCGAGCTCCTGACGCAGCGGGCGTACGCGCCCGTGATGCTGCCGGCGCACCTCGATCTCTGGACGCAGACGATGCCGCCGCCGCGCCCCGATCCCGACGTCGCCCTGTTCCTGCACGGCATGGGTCGAGAGCAGGAGGCGGAGGTACGGATCGTGTGGCGCGCGGACGTGAGCGCGGCGCTCCTCGCTGCCGCGAAGAGCGAGCCCGCCGCATACGACGCGCTGCTCGATCGCATCGAGGTCTGCCCGCCGCTCGGTCTGGAGGCGCTCTCGCTGCCTCTCTCCGCAGCGCGCGCGTGGCTCTCGGGCGCTGCGGAGCCCGCGCTGGCCGATGTCGAAGGCCCCGATGCCGAGATGTCCAACAAGTCGTCCGAAGAGCGTCGCGCCACCGCCCCTGCCAAGCGGCCCGCGCTCCTGTGGCGGGGCGAAGACAGCGAGGTGGTCGAGCCCCACGAGATTCCGCCGGGCGCGACCCTCGTGGTGCCGAGCACCTATGGCGGCATCAACGACCATGGCGCATGGGAGCCGTCATCCAAGACCTCCGTCACCGATCTCGGCGACCACGCGCGCTGGAAGCAGACCCGGCGCGCGACGCTGCGGCTTCACGAGGCGGTCCTCGGACCGGGCTGGACGAACCTGCCGAAGCCGGCGGGCGAGGATGACGAGGACGATGACCGAAAGGTCGTCCGGAAGTGGCTCGAAGAGCGAGAGAGCGACGCCGGAGAGCCGTGGCAGCGCGAAGTGCTCGAAGCGCTGGAGCAGGGCAAGCGCAGGCTCGCGATCGTGCGCGTGGCAACCTTCGAGAAAGACGAGGGCTACCTCGCGCTCGTCGCGCGCGGCCCTGCGCTCGGCGAATCGATCACGGAGGGCGACGGCGGCTCGTACACGGGCGTGGAGAAGACGCTCGACGAGCACATGAAGGGCGTCGCCGATTGGGCCCGGAGCTTCGCGAAGCGCTGCGGGCTGCCAGACACGCTGGTGCGCGACCTGGAGCTCGCGGGCCGGTGGCACGACGCGGGGAAGGTCGATCCGCGCTTCCAGCGCCTCCTCCACGGCGGGAGCGCCTACAAGGCGGAGGTCGCGCCCGAGCCGCTGGCGAAGAGCAAGATCGTGCTGGCCGATCGAGAGGCTCGTGAGCAGGCGCGCAAGCGCTCCGGCTACCCGAAAGGTGCGCGCCACGAGCTGTCCTCCGTGGCGCTCCTGACGGCGCACGCGTCGCTGCTCGCGAGCGCGCACGATCGCGATCTGGTCCTGCACCTCGTGGCTTCGCACCACGGTCACTGCCGCCCGTTCGCGCCCGTCGCACCGGATCACGAGCCCGTCATCCTCTCGCTCCGCACGGACGAGGGGGTCGTCACCGCGTCCAGCGATCACGGCCTCGCGCGGCTCGACGCCGGCGTACCGGAGCGCTTCTTCCGGCTGGTCGAGAAGTACGGCTGGTTCGGCCTCGCGTGGCTGGAGGCCATCCTCAGGCTCGCGGATCACCGGCGCAGCGAAGAGGAGCAACGCATGGAGGAGACGAGATGAGCGAGCTGCTCCTGACCGGGCTCGACGGCAAGAACCCGCTCGCGTTCCTCGCGGCGCTGGGCGTGCTCGGCGCGCTCGCCGATCGCACGCCGGAAGGTCGACCCGAGCCGCGGCTCGCGTGGCGCGAGGTGGGCACCTACCGGCCGGTGATCATCGACGGCCCAGATCGCGCAGCGCTGCTCGACGTCCTCGCCGAGGACCTGGCGAGCTTCCAGGCCGAGCCGGCGATCGATCGAGTGCGCTACCCCAAGAACGGCGACGGGCCCGTCGCGCACGATCTCAAGCCGCCGCCCGGGTTCTTCGCCGCATACCTCGACCGCCTCGTGGACGAGGGTCTTCGCCGCAGCCTCGCCTTCGCGGCGTCCTTCGCGACCGACGTCGCGCGAGACGGCGGCGGCAACACCAAGCCGACCGCGCTGCATTTCACCGCCGGCCAGCAGGAGCTCCTGGCGATGGTGCGCGAGCTCATCGACGGCGTGCGCCCGGCCGACCTCGAGGAGGCCCTCTTCGGCCCATGGCGCTACACGCGCCCGCTGCCAGTCCTGTCGTGGGACAACACCTCGGCGCGCGACTACGCGATCCGCGCGGGCGACCCATCGAAGGAGAAGAAGCAGGGCGTCCCCGGCGCGGACTGGCTCGCCTTCCGCGGCCTGCCTTTCTTCCGGGTCGCGCCGGTCGGCGATGCCATCATCACGACCGGGTGCCACGGCGGCTGGAAGACGGGCACCTTCCGCTGGCCGCTGTGGCGCGATCCGCTGCCGCGGTCCGTCGTCCGCGCGCTCCTGACCTCGCCCGAGCTCGACAACGTCGCGCCGCAGGTCCTCGATGCGCGCGGCATCGCGATCGTCTTTGAGGCCGGCATCCGCCGCAGCGATCAAGGCGGCTATGGAAGCTTCAGCCCCGCGCGGGTGGCGCTGCCGCTCGGGCGCGACGCCTCCTGAGCACGCGCATCGCCTCCCGCTCCCGCCCTCTACCCCCGAGTGTGGATGCCGGCGCCGCGCTCTTCGACCCAGGTGCCGGCGAAACCGGGCAGACCCGCTGGCTCTCGTTCCGGATGCAGCGCACGCGCGATCGCCACGACGAACGCACGGGCTTCGCCGGCTTCGAGATCACCTTCGAGGAAGAGCAGCACGGACCGATCCTGCTGGGGTACGGCGCGCATTACGGGCTGGGGCAATTCGAGGCACCGTCCGAGTGAGCAGGAGGCCAGACGATGGTGCGGATTCTCTGGCACGCAGAGCTCGACGCCGCTGCGTGAAGCTCACGGTGAGCGCTGAACGCGGCACCACCGATCTTCAGCCCTGAAGATCGCCCCACACCGCCGAAGCCCCCGCACGAACACCTCGGTCACACATCGACCGCCGGCCTCGACCCTCAGGGCACGAACATGCGCCCCCCGAACCGGCTCCTCGCTTGCTTGGCCGCGCTCGTGTGCTTCCCGGCGTCGGCCGACGCCTCGACGGCGCGCGGCGGTGCGGTCGTCCTCGATCGCGAAGCGCTGGTCGCGTACGTCGCCGACAGCGACAACCACGCGCTCCATCAGGTGAACCTCTCGTCGAGCGAGGTGGTGACCACGCCGCTGGCCTGCGCGCCGGAGCAAGTCGTGCTGCTCGGGCCGGGGCGCGTGGCCGTGTCGCTGCGCGGTTGCGGTCGGGTGGTCGCCGTCGACGTGAACGCGGCGGGCGAAGGGACGGTGAGCGCCGCCGCGGAGGTCGCGGCCGAGCCCTTTGGGCTCGCGGTCACGCCGGACGGCGATGTCCTCGTCACCTCGGCGTGGGGGCACGCGCTCACCGCGCTCGCGGGCGATACGCTCGCGCCGCGCTTCACCGTCGACCTCGCGCGCGAGCCGCGCGCGGTGGTCGTGAGCCCCGACGGGCGGCGCGCCTTCGTCACCCACGCCGTGGGCGATGCGCTCTCCATCGTCGACCTCCCCGGCGACGGCACAGCGGAGCCGACGGCGCCGCGGGTGGCGCGCGTCGCGACGCTCGGCGGCCGGTTCCGCAACAACGTCGAGCGCGCGCTGGTCGTCGACACGCTCCATCCCTCGGCGGCGCTCGCGTTCGCGGCGGTGCTGAACGACGAGGGCACGCGCCTCTACGTGCCCCACCTCGCGGTGCAGAACGGCGATGACGCCGTCACCGAGATCCGCGGAACGTACGGCAGCGTCCCGGTGGAGGAGGACACCTCGGTCGCGTCCGTCGCGGTGATCGAGGCGGCGACCGGCGAGACGCTCGGCGGCCGCAAGCAGCCCGTGGACAAGGGCGCCGGCCGCATCCGGCTCGCGCCCGGCCTCGGCCCCAACGTCGCGCCCGCGGGCGCACCGAGCCGACAGGCCACGGCGGCGGCGTTGCTCGGCGACGCGCTCTACGTGACCTCGTACGGCACCGGCGAGCTGGTCGAGCTCGATGCGCGCTCGCTCGATCCCGCCCTGTCCCCGCGGCGCACCATCGCGGTGGGCGATGGGCCCGCGGGGGTCGACGTCGATCCGCGCACCGGCATCGCGGTGGTCTACAACCGCTTCTCGCACGATCTCTCGGTGGTGAGCCTCGGATCGGGCGCGGTGGAGACCATCCCGGTGGCCTCCGATCCGCTTCCCGCCGAGGTCGCCGCGGGCCGCCGCCTCTTCCACACCGAGCGCGATCGGCGCCTCTCGCGCGACGGGCGCGCCTGCTCGGCGTGCCACCCCGACGGCCGCGACGACGGCCTGGTGTGGAAGCTCGGGGGCGGCCCGCGGCAGACGCCCATCCTCGCCGGAAGGCTCGATCACGGGCCGTACGGCTGGCTCGCCAAGCACGCGAGGCTCGCGGACAACATGGCCGAGACCATCACCCGCCTCGGTGGATCGGGCCTGCCGAAGGAGCGGCTCGCCGAGCTCGCGGCCTACGCGCAGCGCGGCCTGGTCGCGCCTCCCCGCGGCGCGCGCGAGGGCGACGCGCGGGTGGCGCGCGGCCAGAGGATCTTCGAGTCCGAGTCCGCCGGGTGCGGCGGCTGCCACGTGCTCGCACAGGGCACCAGCGATCGCAGGCGGCACGACGTGGGATCGCGCACGAAGACGGACGAGACGGCCTCGTTCCGTACGCCGCCGCTCCTCTTTCTGGCCGGCTCCGCGCCGTACTTCCACGACGGCCGCTACGCGACGCTGGAGGCGCTGCTCGACGACAACCTCGACCGCATGGGATCCACCTCGCAGCTCTCCGGTCCGGATCGCGAGGCGCTCCTCGCCTTCTTGAGGACGCTGTGAGCGCGCGCGCCGCCCTCCTGCTCTCCACGCTCGCCCTCGGCGCCTGTGCGCGCGCGAGCGCGGCACCGCCGAGCGCCGCGCCTGCCGAAGAGCCTGCGCTCGCCATCGTCGCGCCCACCAGCACCGCCGCCGCACCCGCGCCGGCGCCCACGAGCACCGCCGCCACGGCCGCGCCCGCGCCCGCGCAGGGCTACCGCGAGATCGCGGGCGAGCCGCCGCGCGACCTCGCGATGCGCATCGAGAAGACCAAGGATGGCCAGCGCTGGGACGTGACCCTCGAGCGGCCGGGGCAGCTCGTGACGCTCCGCGACGGCGATCGCATCGTCACGGCGTATCGCGAGG
The DNA here is from genome assembly GCA_001931535.1 of Minicystis rosea. GTDB lineage: Bacteria > Myxococcota_A > Polyangia > Polyangiales > Polyangiaceae > Minicystis > Minicystis rosea. Next base: position 14,109,189 of record CP016211.1, on the reverse strand, counting down.
CGGAGCTCGAAGTCGATCGCGCCCACGCGCACACGCTCGCGTGGGAAGCGACGAACCCCGACGCGCTGCTCATCGTGCGCGGCGTGCTGCGCATCGACACCGACGGCAAGGCCCGGATCGGCCTCGCCGAAGCACCCACCCTGCGCCTCGAGGAGGCGCGGCACCGCCACGCGTGCAGCTCGTACGACGATGCGTTCGGCGGCATCACGCTGCTCTGCCGCGTCACCGCGCCCGCAGAGGCCAAGAACCTCTTCGGCAACGAGGGCGTGACCAGCTACGTAGGCGAGGGCTTCAACGTGGGCGCGGGCTTCATGACGTTTCGCCTCGATCTGCCGGCACACGCCGGCTCGAGCAACGCCTTCGCGCTCAGCTACGACGACCGAGGTGTCGGCGTGCTCGTGCACGCCGAGGCGAGCCGCGCCCAGGGCGAAGATCGCACGACGCTCGCGGTCCTCTCCGCCGAGCGGCTTCAGCCGATGCCCCCCATGGCCCCTCCTCGCCGCCGCAACCCGTTCCTCAAGAAGCACTGAGCTCGAGCGCCTGGATGCGCGGCGCGCTCGCACGCCGGAGCGGCATCGAGGGCATGCGCTGCACGCGCCGCGCGCGCTCGCCTCCTTGACACCGACCAGGCTCCCTCGCAGAAGGCCGCTTGCCTGGAGCCGGTGACGAATGCCTCTCGCCAAGCGCATCTCGAAGCAGTTCCCCGCTGCCGTTCGCGCCCGCGGGCTCGCGTATTTCCGGCAGCGGGGCGTCGTTCGGCTCTTGAAGGGGAGCGACGAGATCCTCACCGCCGACGTGATCGGCACGAGCACCTACCGCGTCGCGCTCGCCGCCGCCGACGGAGACGCGATGCGGGTCTTCTGCACGTGCCCTTATTTCGAGGATCAGGGGCCGTGCAAGCACATCTTCGCCACCGTCCTCGCGGCCGATGCATCTCCATTTCTCGACCGGCTCAAGCTTGGCAAAGGACCGCTGACGGTCGACGACGCCTCCAACGAGGAAGACTTCGCCGACGTCACCTCCACGGGCCCCATACCGAAGCCGAAGAAGAGCGTGGGCGCACGCGTCGCGGCGCGGCCCGCGACGCGCGCCGAGCGCCTGACCGCCGCCTGGGACGCGCTCGCGCGCGCGGAGACGCTCACGCACACGACGCCCGTGCGTGACGTGCCCCCGAGCCGGCCCACCACGGAATGGCAAACCGTGCTCGCGTCGATCACAGGCGCGAGCGGGCTGCCGTCGAAGGCCCCGGCGCAGGACATCGAGGTTGCGTATTTCATCGACGTTCGCCGCTCGCGCATGTCGGACGGCATCGCCCTCGACATCACGCGGCGCGCGCCGGTGACGAAGCACGACCACGTCCCCGGCTTCGCGCTGTACGCAATGGATGACGTGATGATCGCGGGCCTGCGCGATCCCGAGGACCGGGCCATCCTCGCGGCGGTCCTGGGGGCGCGCAGCATGGTGGACTATGGCCACGCCCACCCCCTGAGCCGCAGGCTCTCGCAGTTCGTCCTCTCGCCCATCGCCCACGCGCAGCTCCTGCAACGCATGTGCGGCACCGGGCGCTGCTACATCCGGCGCTCGTCCAACGAGGCGGCCCTGCTGCGCTGGGACGACGGCGCGCCGTATCGGCTCGTCCTGCACGCCGAGCCCGAGCGAGGCCGCGCGGCGGAGAGCGCGTGGGAGATCACGGGCATGCTTCGTCGCGACGGCGAGGAGGTCCCGCTCGCGGAGGCGGATCTCGTCCTCGACGATGGGACCATCTTCGTGAAGAACGCGGTCGCGCGCTTCGAGGACGAAGGCGCCCGCGCGTGGATCGAGCCGCTCCGGAGGCTCGGGAGCTTCCGGGTCACGCCCTCGCAGCGGCACGCGTTCCTCGAGCAGATGGTGGCGCTGCCGCGCACGCCGAAGCTCGATCTGCCCGACGGCTTTCACCTCGACGAGGTGACCGTCGCCCCGACGGCGCGCCTCCATCTGCACGCGCCGAGCCCCGAAGCCGGTGCGCGCGCGCCCGTCTTCGGCGCGCTGTGGCTCGACTACGACGGGCTCCTCGTCTCCGCACGACGCGCGGGGCGCGCGGCCTTCGACGCCGAGCGCTGGCGCGCGGTCCGCCGTGATCCCGAGGCCGAGCGAGCCGCGCGGGAGCGGCTCCTTGCGCTGGAGCTCCGGCCCATCGCGCTGCGGGACGCCTACATCGCGCCGCCCGACACGGAGCTGCAGATCGCGTCGGCGCATCTGCCCGCGGCGGTGCGCGCGCTCATCGCGGAGGGCTGGGTCGTCGAAGCGTCGGGCAAGATCTACCGCAGCGCCAAGGCGTTCGACATGCGGGTCAGCTCGGGCATCGACTGGTTCGATCTCTCGGCCAGCGTGGACTTCGGCGGCGCGTCCGCGGAGCTCGCGAGCCTGCTCGAAGCGCTGCACCGCGGAGACACGACCGTGGTGCTCGGCGATGGCAGCCTCGGCCTGCTCCCGGAGGCGTGGCTCGCGCGCTACGGGCTCCTCTCGCGCCTCGGCGAGCGCGAAGGCGAGCGCCTGCGCTTCCGCAAATCGCAGCTCGGTGTGCTGGACGTGCTCCTCGCGGATCAGACCGACGTCGCGGTCGACGCCGCGTTCGCCCGCGCGCGCACGGAGCTGCGCGAGGCCGTCGCGATCGCGCCCGCCGACGCGCCCGCGAGCTTCCACGGCGCGCTCCGCCCGTACCAGCGCGAAGGCCTCGGCTGGCTTCTGTTCCTCGAGCGCTTCGGCTTCGGCGGCTGCCTCGCCGACGACATGGGCCTCGGCAAGACGGTACAGGTGCTGGCCCTCTTGGCCGCGCGCAAGGCCGCGCAATCGAAGCCGCCGCGTGGCCGAAAGAAGCTCCCCGCAAAGGCGCCGAAGCCGACCCTCGTGGTGGCGCCGCGCTCGCTCGTCTTCAACTGGCAGAACGAGGCCGCGCGCTTCGCGCCGGAGCTCCGCGTCCTCGACTACACGGGGACCGCGCGCCGATCCAAGGACGATGGCTTCGCGGAGCACGATCTCGTGCTCACCACCTACGGCACCTTGCGGCGCGACATCGAGGCGCTCGCGAACGTGAGCTTCGACTACGCCATCCTCGACGAGGCGCAGGCCATCAAGAACGATCGCTCGGACACGGCCAAGGCCGCGCGCCTCCTCCGCGCCGATCACCGCCTCGCGCTCTCCGGCACGCCGGTGGAGAACCACCTCGGCGAGCTCTGGTCGATCTTCGAGTTCCTGAACCCCGGCATCCTGGGCCGCTCGTCGGCGCTCGGGGCCGCGAGCGGGCGCGACGTGCCGCCCGAGGCCGTGTCGTTGCTCGCCCGCGCGCTCAAGCCCTTCATCCTCCGCCGCACGAAGGCACAGGTGGCCAAGGATCTCCCCGAGCGGCTCGAAGAGACCTGGATGTGCGAGCTCCAAGGCAAGCAGCGAACGCTCTACGACGAGCTCCGCAAGCACTACCGCGCCTCGCTCGGCGCGCGCGTGGCCAAGGAGGGGATGGCGCGATCGAAGATGCACGTGCTCGAAGCGCTCCTCCGTCTGCGGCAGGTCGCCTGCCATCCCGGCCTCGTCGACGAGAAGCGTCGCAAGGAGAAGAGCGCCAAGCTCGAGACGCTCTTCGCCGAGCTCCCCACGCTGCGCGAGAACGGCCAGAAGGCGCTCATCTTCTCGCAGTTCACGAGCCTCCTCGCGTTCGTGCGCGAGCGCCTCGACGCGGACGGCGTGCCCTACGAGTACCTCGATGGCCAGACGCGCGATCGACAGGCCCGCGTCGATCGCTTCCAGCAGGATCCGAGCTGCCCGCTCTTCCTCATCAGCCTCAAGGCCGGCGGCCTCGGCCTGAACCTCACCGCGGCGGAGTACGTCTTCCTCCTCGATCCGTGGTGGAACCCGGCCGTCGAAGCCCAAGCCATCGACCGCGCGCACCGCATCGGCCAGGTGAAGCCGGTGTTCGCCTATCGCCTCATCGCCAAGGACACGATCGAAGAGCGCATCGCCGAGCTGCAGCAACGGAAGCGCAAGCTCGCCGAGAGCGTGATCGAAGGCGATGGAGGGATGTTGCGGGAGCTGACCGCCGAGGATCTGGATCTGCTGCTCTCGTAACTGCCCTCGTTCGACTGCGTCATGAGACGTCTCGCCGAGCAAGCGACGTGTTCGCTAGACCCGGCGTGCGGGCGAAGCCGACAGCATCGCCACGCGGCGATCGCTCGCCGAAACGGTCCGCTCGTCGGCCTCGCCGAGCTCTCGTTTCACGTCTGGCTGCTCGTCAGGACCCACTCGTTGCGCCGGCCTGACGCAGTCGTGCTCGCCACGCCGGCCATCATCGCGGCGCCGGCCTCACCCCGAGGCGGCGCTCGCGCCCTCCCGCGGCGCACCGCCCTTGCGGAACGCCGCGGGCGAGACGCCGTGCGCTCGACGAAACGCACGGTTGAGCGCGCCGATCGACTCGTATCCCACGCCGCCGGCGATCTCCGCGAGGCTCGCGTTCCCGGCGCGCAGCTCGCACCCCACCTTGTACATGCGAAAGCGCGTCAGGTACTCGAGCGGCGATTGCCCGACGAGCTGCTTGAAGCGAAGGGCGAAGGCCGATCGCGACATGCCGGCGACGGACGCCAGCGTCTCGACGGACCACGGATGCGCGAGGTCGCGGTGCATGGAGCGCAGGGCAGCGCCGATGTGCGGGTTGCCGATCGCGGAGAGCCACCCGACGGCGCCGGACGCGCCGGACGCGTGATACGCGCGGATCACCTGCACGAAGAGGATGTCGGCGAGCCGGTTCACCACGATGGGAGAGCCGAGCGCAGGCGCGCTCGTCTCGCTCGCGAGCAGGTCGAGCGTGGCGCGCAGCGCGGCCGCCTGCGCCTCGTCGGTGGGCACGCAGATCACGCGCGGGAGCAGATCGACGAGCGGCGCGCCGTTCCACGCGTCGAACGCGAACCACCCGCAGACCACGACGGTCGCCGCGCCGCCGCCGCCGTGACGCACGATGCCGTCGTCCATCGACCGCGCGAGCTCTTCGCAGCTCACCAGGGCCGCTCGGGCGCCGTCCTCGAGGACGAACTCCGATCCATCGGCGATGAGGAAGCAGTCGCCGGCGCGAAGCGCGAGGGGGCGCGGCTCGCCCGCGACGGTGAGGTGACAGCTCCCGCGCGCGACCAGCGCGAACTTGGCGTGCGGGACCTTCGCGAAGCGCACGCCCCAAGGCGCCGTCGCCTCGAGCCGGAAATGGAGCGCGCTCTGGACGCGCATCTGGGCGAGCACGTCGGTCAGGGGATCCACGGGTCCCTCTCCTCCTGGACGATCGGATCGAAATCTAGGCGATCCAGACATTGGAAGTCCTCGTGGCGGGACATATGACACGAGCCCAGTGAGCCTCGCAAGGCGGGCCACGAGGAGGAATCGAATGACCACGAGAGATCAGATCATCGTCGTGCTCGGCGCGACCGGTCAGCAAGGCGGCGCGGCGGCGAAGCACCTCGTGCGGGATGGCTGGCGCGTCCGCGCGCTCGTTCGCGACGCCGAGGGCCCGAAGGCGCGGGCGCTCGCCGCGTCGGGGATCGAGCTCGTCTCGGGAGACCTGAACGATCGCGCGTCGCTCGACGCTGCGCTGCGCGGCGCCTACGGCGTCTTCAGCGTCCAGCCGAGCGCCGGGCAACTGCAGTACGGGGTGACGCCGGAGGACGAGATCCGACAAGGCAAGAGCATCGCGGACGCGGCCAAGGCCGCGCGGGTGGAGCACTTCGTCTACACGTCCGTCGACGGCGTGGAGCTCGCGACGGGCGTCCCGCACCTCGAGAGCAAGTGGCACATCGAGGAGCACATCCGCGGCATCGGCATCCGCGCGACGATCCTGAGGCCGGCTGCGTTCATGGAGAACTTCACCACACCGGGCCTCGGGATCGCGGAGGGCAAGGTGGTGTTCTTCTGCGCGCCGACGTACCCCATCCCGTTGATCGCGGCCGACGACATCGGCGCCTTCGCGGCGATCGCGTTCGGCGCGCCTTCCGCGCACGCCGGCAAGGCGATCGATCTCGTGGGCGACCTCCTCACCGGCGACGAGGTGGCCGCCGCGATCAGCCGCACCGTGAATCGCGCTGTCCCTTACGAGCCGTTCCCGCGCGAGCTCGTCCAGCAGAATCCAGGGCTGGAGAGCGTGTTCGCGTTCCTCGATCGCTACCGCACGAAGGCGGACATCACCGCGCTGCGCGCGCTGCACCCGGGCCTGCTCACGTTCGACGCCTGGCTCACGAAGCACGGGAAGGCCAAGCTCGAACCGCTCTTCCACGCCTGAGCATGCCCGGCGCGCGGTGAACGCGCGGAGGTCCGCTCGACAGCGCGGCCTCCCCGTGCGCGCGCCCTACGAGGCGATCGACGCTGACGCGATCACGAAGCGCGGGCGCGAGAGCATGCGCTCTCGGCGCTCGCGAAGGCTGCTTGTCGGGGAGGTCGGAGAGCTGCTCTGTCTCCGAAACATCGCGGCGGGGTGGCCGACCAGCGTGTCGCCGTCAGGTGCCGCGATCCGAATCGAGATGCGGCGAGCCTCGCGAGAGCAAGCGCGGGGCGCCTGCATCTCCCGCGGGGCTCGAGCGCCGCGGGGAGGGCTTCAGCTCATGCGCCGCGCGACCACGCGACCGAGGCGGGCCATGCCTTCCTCGATCAGGTCCGCGGGGCGGTTCGAGTAGTTGAGGCGGAGGAACTGGCGCTTGGGCGCGTCGGCGAAGAAGGCGCTGCCGGGCACGAAGGCCACCTTCTCGCGGAGCGCGTCGGCGAAGATCTCGTCGGCGCTCATGCCCTCGGGCAGCTCGGCCCACACGAAGAGGCCGCCGTCCGGCTTGGTCCAGCGCGTGCCGGGCGGGAGGTGCTTCTCGAGCGCGCGCAGCATGGCAACGCAGCGCTCGCCGTAAATGGGGCGCAGCGCGGCGAGGTGACCATCGTAGTCGAAGGTCTTGAGCAGGCGCGCCGCCGCGCGCTGGGCGAGCGTGCCGGTGTGGAGATCGGCGGCCTGCTTGGCGATGGTCGCGGCGCGCACGAGCTCGCGCGGGCCCACCATCCAGCCGAGGCGCATGCCGGGCGCGAGCGTCTTCGAGAAGGTGCCGAGGTGCATGACCACGCCTTCGTCGTCGAGCGCGGCCAGCGGCGGCGGCGCCTCGCCGCGGAAGCGCAGCTCGCCGTAGGGGTTGTCCTCGAGGATGGGGATGCGGTGCGTCTGCGCGAGCCGCACCAAGCGGCGGCGGCGCTCGAGCGAGAGCGTCGTGCCCTTGGGGTTGTGGAACTCGGTGACGATGTAGATGAGCTTCGGGCGGCGCTCGTGGATGGCGCGCTCCAGCGACTCGACCACCATGCCGTCGTCGTCGCTGTCGGCCACCATGAACGTCGCCTCGCAGCCGGCGAAGGTCTGCAGGGCGGCGAGGTAGCTCGGGTTCTCGACGGCGACCACGTCGCCCGGATCGAGGAAGATGCGGGCCATCAGATCGATGCCCTGCTGCGAGCCGTTGGTGATGAGGACCTGATCGGTGGTGACGCGCACCCCGCGGCGGGCCATGCGCGCGCACACCCACTCGCGCAGCGGGCCGAAGCCCTCGGTGGTGCTGTACTGGAGCGCGGCGCGCCCTTCGTCGGCGAGCACCTGCTGGTAGCTCTCGGCGATGGCTTCCACGGGGAAGAGCTCGGGCGCGGGCAAGCCACCGGCGAACGAGAGCACGTCGGGTTGCTCAGCGACCTTCAGGATCTCGCGCACCGCGGAGGGCGGCATCAGCTCCATGCGACGAGCGAGGCGGAGCGGCGGGACGTCGGCGTGGGTCGTGGGCTCGATCATGATCGTTCTCCCTCGGCCGCATTCGCGGCGTGAATGTGGCTCCCCTCTTTCACGGAGGCGAGCACGATGGTGGTGTGCGTGCGGGTGACGCCGGGGATCGTGCGCAGCACCTCGACCAACAGCCGGTCGAGCGTGCGGGTGTTGCGCGTCTTGACCTTGAGCATGTACGAGTCGTCCCCGACCACGCGGTGGCACTCGAGGACTTCGTCGAGGTTCTTCACCTTCTTGGCGAAGCTCTCGAAGAATTTGGGGTGCTCGATCCCGACTCCGATGAACGCCGTGATGTCGATCCCGAGGTGCGCCGCATCGACGAGCGCGACGTACCCGGTGATCACCCCCCGCTCCTCCAGCTTTCGAATTCGCTCCGCCACCGCCGGCTGCGACAGCCCCACCGCTTTGGCCAGCTCCTGCTGAGTCGCGCGGCCATTGCGCTGAAGCATGTCGATGATGTGGAGGTCGGTGGCGTCCATCTTCTTATAAATTATAGGCGAATCATCAGGGCGACCGATAAGTCATAGAGCCGCTTGCGTCCGGCGACAAGGCCAACAGACGAAGGATGTCCCTGAATTTACGAGGGATCCCTACGCACTGCGGCACGATCGTGCCGGTGCCCACCAGCACGTGCAGATCATTTCCGAGGCCTGGATGCCGCTCCGCAGCGCACTCTCGCCGGTCACGAAGGCACGGGCGAGCACCGCGAGCGCGACGCGCAGATCTTCATTTCACGCGGCGTTCAGGCCCTCGACGCGTGCTCGGCACCACCTCGGATCGCACGATGAAACGGTGTCGCGAAAGGCGACACGACGGGCAAGCAGCCGCGGCGACCGCCATCATCAGCGCAATCGTGCTCCGTCAGTGGACCGGATCGAGCGGCGCGCTGCGGCGGAGCAAGGCTTTCGCCGATGCGCCCCGAACGAGCCTCGCGACGCGCCGCGGAACGATCTCACCTTCCTGAACAGCGTGGAGCACGGCCGCTCGATGGGCGACATGCCCAGCCTCGTCGCGAAGCATGAAGCGCGTGAAGCATCACGCGAAGCCCGCACGCGCGCCTCCGAACGCATCGCCGCGCAAACCATCCCCGCCACCCGGCCACCGTAGCCCGCAGCGGCAGCGGCAGCGACAACGGCAGCGGCAACGGCAGCAGCGGCAGCCGCGAGCGCCAGCGAGCGGACTCATCGAGCGCCTCGGTCCACGTCCGTAAGATCGTCACCAAAGCCGCCTCCAGCATCGCGTGAGCCGATGGCTCGCTCGCGCGAGCGCTCACCACGACGCCGATGGATCGCAAGCGCGGTTAGTCGCTGGCAGCGACGATGCCCACTCACGTTGGCAGGTGCACACGAGAGAAGGAGACGTCCTGTGCGAAACCATCCACCCAGTGCTGCAGGTCGCCGAATCGTTGTCGCCGAGAGGTCGATCTCACCGCGCGCGTCATGACGAATCGCCCTATCTTCCGGTGAGACGCCTGCTGGGAGCTCGCATTTTTCCAAAGGCAGCATCCCGGCTCACGCATCGCGACATTCTCTTCGCGTGCGTAATAAATCGGTGGCTTCTCCGACCCTCGTTCGTGTAGTGATTTCGGGGTGACGACAGGTGCGCGCGGGTAGCGCGCAGGGCGTCGTTTTGCGCCTTTTTCACGGGGCTCACACCGAGGGAGCGGAACATGAAAAAGTTCATGATGGCGGCGCTCGGCGCCGTCGCTGGGCTGGTTTGTTCGCACGTCGCAGAGGCCGCGGAGACCGTCGAATTCAACGATCGGATCGTCATCACCTCACAGGATGGCACCAAGATCGCCGCCAACCTGTTCACCCCCGCCACGACGAGCCCGAATGCGGCGCTCCCGGCGATCATCTTCGTCAACAGTTGGGCGCTCGAGGAGCACGAGTATCTGGCCCAAGCCTTCAAGCTCGCCCAGGACGGTTATATCGTCCTCAGCTACAGCGCGCGTGGATGGGGGGAGTCGACCGCGTTCGCGACGGTCGGCGGGCCCGAGGACATGGAGGATCTCTCGGCCATCGTCGATTGGCTGGACGCGAATACGCCGGTCGACATGGCCAACATCGGTATCTCGGGGATGTCGTACGGCGCCGGGCTCTCGCTGCTCGGGCTCGCGCACGAGACGCGCATCAAGACGGCAGCGTCGTTGAGCGGTTGGGGCAGCCTCCCGGACGCGCTCTACGGCGGTGAGTCGACGAGCCTCGTGTGGGGCACGCTGCTCGTCGGATCGGGCTATCTGCTCGGAGAGATCTCCAGCGACATCCCCACGTACTTCGGTGATCTGCTGGAAGGCACCAACGTCTCGAGCGCGCTGGCCTGGGCCAACGTCCGCTCCCCGCTCACGTACGTGAGCCAGATCAACGCGCGCAACGCGCCTGTCTACATCAGCAACAACTTCAACGACGAGCTGTTCAAGCCGAACTCGTCGCTCAAGATGTATTCGCTCCTCACCGGCCCGAAGCGGATCGACGTCAACCAAGGTATCCACATCAGCGCCGAGGCGACGGGGCTGCTCGGGCTCCCGAACTATGTTTGGAGCAACGTCCACGACTGGTTCGATTATTGGCTCAAGGGCATCGACAACGGCATCATGAGCAAGCCGCCGGTGACGATGGAGCTCCAGTCGTCGCCCGCGCGCGTCGAATTCGAGGGCTGGCCGAGCGCCAGCGTCACCACGAAGACACTGTATCTGGGCCCGCGCGGGTTGATCGGGGACGGCGCCCTCCGGAGCTCGCCGAGCACGTCGACGTACACGAACTCGATTTGGTCAGGCGCCGATTCGGTGGCCACGACGGGGATTCCGATCCTGTCGGCGGCGCTCGATGCGCATCTCGATCTCGAGGTCTCGGCCTGGCTGCCGGCGGTCTCCGACGTCAATGCCATCGTCTACGAGTCGTCGTTCCAGAGCTCCCCGCTCAAGCTGCGCGGCGTGTCGACGCTCGATGTCTGGGTGTCGCCCACGTACCCGACGGCGCAGATCGTCGCCTATCTGTACGACGAGGATGCCCTCGGCGGAGGGAAGCTCATCTCTCACGGCGTGAGGACGCTGCACGGCGCGACGCCTGGACAGGACGTGAAGCTGTCCATCGAGCTCGTCGCGGCCGCCTATGACGTGCCGGCCGGTCACCGCGTGGCGCTGGTGCTCGATACCTACGATCCGCTCTATCAGCCGGCCACGCTGAGCCCGCGGCGGATCGACATCCGCTATGGGATGTCGAAGCAGTCGGTGCTCAAGCTGTCGTACGATCCGTGAGGGGATGACGGCACGCGCCGGAGCGCCTCATCGAACGATGATGGCGCTCCAGGTGCCGATTCGATGGGACCGAGAGGTGACCGAGAAGGTCACACGCTCAAGGTTTCTTCGGGCCTTCGCCGATTTGCTCGGTGATGTGGAATTCGACGCGGCGGTTCTTTTGGCGGCCGTCGTCGGTGTCGTTGGTGGCGCGTGGTTTGGTGAGGCCGAAGCCCTTGGCGGTGAGGCGGCCTTGGGCGATTCCCTTCTTCACCAGATAGGCCATCACGGCGTTGGCCCGGTCTTCGGAGAGGTGCTGGTTGTACTCCGGCGTGCCTTGGTTATCGGTGTGGCCCTCGATGCTCACGCTCTTGATGGTGGGGTTGGCGTGGAGCAGGCTCACCATTTCGTCGAGGATGGGATAGCTGACCGGCAAGATGGTGGATTTGTCGAACTCGAACTCGATGCGCTTCAGCACCTCGATCTCGTTCGAGCCTTTGACGCGGCGGATGTAGCGGGGGCAGCCGATCTTTTCGGGATCGCTGTCGAGCTCGCCGGGCTCGTTGGGGCAGGCGTCGACTTCGTCGGGGATACCGTCCTTGTCGGCGTCGGCGGTGTCGCGGGTCTCGAAGACGTAGCGCGCGCCGGGCGAGCCGGGGTCGGAGTCGGAGACACTGAAAGAGCCGCCCACGACCGCGACGGTGCGGAAGTCGGGCGCATAGCCGCCGGTGAGGCGCGAACCGGCGCCGAGGCCGGCGTAGACTTGGCGCTTGGCCGTGAAATACATGCGGCCGTTGAGGAGCCATTCGAGCGGGGTGGTGTCGAGATCGCCCACGTTGCTGCGCGTGGTCTGCGGGGTGGTGAAGACGGTGCGCTTGCTCGGGCTCGCGCCCACGCCGCCGAAGATCTCGGCGCCGAGACGGATGGTGCCTTTGCGCAAAGGCACCCAGACACCGAGCCCATACGTGAGCTCGCTGCCGACGACGAGCTCGTTGAGGACGACGGAGGGGCGCAGGCGGTAGGCGGCGTTGAGCGCGACGATGACGGCGCGCGCGTCGTACTCGGCGGCGAGGCCGAAGGAGGCGCCGAAACCGCCGTCACCGGCGAACGAATACTTGTTGCCGGTGGGGATGAGCGCGGCCGCGTTCAGGCCGAGCTTGAAGGAGCGATCCTCGGTGCGGACGACGATGACGCGGCCTTCGACGCGGAGATCGCCGGGCGCGACGTGGTTCAAATCCACCGAGGGCTGCGCCAGGTTCACCATCGTGTTGTTGGTGGGATTGCCCGCTTGGTACGCGACGAGAGGAAACGCGACCTGCAGAGAGACCCGGCTCAAGAGCTCGACACCCACGTTGGCGTAGGTGATGAATTGCGTCGTGAGCGGGTTCTTGAGCTTCTTTTCGTTGTCGAGGTTGTCGACGTAGTTGTCGGCCCGCAACGGGTTCACCGCTAGGCCGAGGCCGAGCTGCCCGAAGAAGCGGGTTTTCTCGGACATCTCGGGGCGCCACACGGTGATGCCGTCGCCGGGGGCGCCGGCCATGGTGAGGCGATCGACGGCGAAGGTGGCCGTCTGGGCGCGGGCCGAGGACGGCGCGGCGGCGAAGGCGACAAGCGCGGCCACGCTGGAGAAGCCGAAGGAAAAGAGGGCGCGCCCGCGGCGTTGCGCGGGCCGCGCACCTCCGCGGGATTGAGGGAGGTGCGCGCGCGAAACGGAGTGCATCGGAAGCCTCGACTACTTCGGGATGGGGGGCACGACGACGGTGTTGATCGGCTGGAAGCCGGCGCCGGCAGGATAAGCATAGGAGACGTACTGCGTCTGCTGCGTCGCCCCCCAGCCCCACACGGTGACGCCGAAGGGCAGCGCGCTCTGGATCTCCTGCCGGCCGTTGGAGCAGCCGTTGACGCTGGTGAAGTTGCCCGTGACGAGATCGACGCGGGCGTACTCGTAGGCGCCGATCGGCTGCCATCCATCGATCTTCGCCGACGTGCCGCCGGCGCAGTCGAGGGTGACGTCGGCGAAGGTGCCATCGACCTTCGACGGGGTGCGGATCACGACGAGGTTGGTCTCGGGATACGTGGGATCGGTGAAGAGGACGTAGTGATTGAGGTACTGCTGCGGGGGAATGACGTTGACCCAATCGGGATCACCCTCGCCGCTGTACGTCTGGCCGCCCGTCATGTAGCCGCCGAGATAGAAGGGGTGATCGGCGTCCTGGCTCTTCACGGTGAAGGGGCCTTCGGCGGAGAACTCGACGACCTCGCCGAGGCCGATGGCCTTGGGCGCACCCGGCGGCGTGCTCGGCACCCACGTGAGGTTGGTGGTGTCGACGGCGCCCACGAGGCGCCACGGGACCGCGCCTTCGGCGCCGGCCATGCGGCCGCGGTAACGCACGCCGACGTACTCGTTGCCGAGCGCGCGGACGGGCGCGATCTGCTGCTGGGCAGAGTCGCAATCGGAGGTGCCGACAGGGACATCCATGCAGGTCGACGCGCCGAAGACACCGACGGGTTGATCCGATTGAATGGGGCTGCCGGTGAGCTCCGCGGGCTGGGTGATCTGGAGGAACTCACCCTTGTTGAGGGTGTACGTGGCCGGCATGTTGGCGGGCGCGGCCGCGACGTTGGTGCCCGCGACGATGGCGACCTTGGGGAGGAGGGTGACGGTGGTGTTGTCCTTCTGCGCGATGACGTTGAGCGAAGGATTGCCGCCGGTGATGCCGTCGGGCTCCGCCGACTTGTAGGCGTTGACGGCGATGTAGTTCGTGTCCCACGCGCTCGTGGGGAGGAGCAGCGTGGCCGAGGTGACGGCGGCCTGACCGCCGCCGTAAGGCACCATTTGGTAGGCGACGGCGGGGTAATCGGTGGTGATGTGGAAGCCCTTGCCGATGCCGGTGCCGGCGACGCCGGTCTCGCTGTTGAGCGCGGCGGGCATGGGGCAGTTGACGACCGAGGCGCCCGCGGTCTTGCGCGAGAGGAAGAGCACCGCGACCTGACCGACGTCGAGGCCCGTCGTCTCGTCGTACGGCTTGTAGGTGATGGAGGTGCCCTGCCCTTCCGGGATGTACGCGAACGTCGAGGCGGAGATGGGGAGGCCGCCGTACTCGACGTTGATGTGGATGGGCTTGCCCCACGTGTTGGCGACGAAGGCCGCGAAGCACGCGCCGTCGGCCTGCGGGCGCAGCGCCGTCTTGAGGGCCCAGTAGTCGCAACCGTAGGAGCTCTTCGACTCTTCGGCGGCCTTGCAAGGATCGTTGATGCAGACGCCGTTGGCGCAGCCCTGATCGGCGGTGCACGCGGTGAGCACCGTGCCCTTGCAGTCGACGACGCTCTTGAGATCGTTGGAGCACACCGGCTCGCACGATCCGCCGCCGCCATCGAGGTTGATGGTGGTGCCGCCGAAGCCCGAGGATGTCGTGGTGCTCGACGAGGTGCCGCCGGTGCCGCCGGTGCCGGGTAGCTGATACGAGTCGGAGCACGCGCTGAAGAACGCGGCGGTGCCGATCGCGAAGAGGCCGATACCGAAGGCGAGGCTGGTTCGAGGGAGGGCGCTGCCCATAAATCGAGCTCCGTAGGGGGCGAATTCGGGGACGAGGGTCGGGGCGACGCTAACACGCTTGCCGCGAGCGAGGCCACGACGCGTCACGCGTGCAAGATGCGTGCGTCGGCACGTCTCCATGCGTTCGGACGGATCGACGGGACCGCGCCGGGAAGTGCCCGTTCGAGGCGTCACGATCACGTCGTCCGCGACGCAAGGCGCGCGCGGGAGAGGGCGCGCGAGCGAACGGGCGAGCGCGCGAAATCGACGCGGTTTCCCGTGCGATCGAGGCGTTCAGAGCGCCTGACAGAATCGGACCGAGCAGGCCAAGGAGACGCAAGCGCGTCAAGGCGCGAAGGCGAAGGCGTACAGAAGTACGCCGAAGCCGAGCAACGCAGGCGCGCGCCGCGTATCCGCAGGCCAGCGATGGGAGATTCTGTTAGGCGCTCTCAGTACAGGCCTTCGGGCGGCCGACCGTCCTTCGAGAACTTCACGGCGACGGCGGCGGTGCGGCGCGAGAAGCTCTCCGGGCGCGAAGGCACGAGGTAAGCGACGAGCGCTTCGAGGTAGGCGGCGTCGGCTTCGGGATCGGCTTCGTCGAGGCGACGGAGCGATTCGGTGGTCTTCACGGCGTGCGCGTAGAAGATGGGGCGCACGGCGACGTCGAAGGCGGCGAAGGGCGCGAGATCGGCGTAGGACGCGCGGCGCGCGGGCGCATCCAGGGAGGCCACCACGCCGAGCGCACGCGTGACGTCGCGCGCGCGGGCGGCGTCGATCAAAGGGCCGCTCGCGTCGGAGGCGGCGCGCACCGGATCGGCGGCGTCGGCGCGATGGAGCTTGCCGACGAAGCCGGCGGCGAGGACGGCGAGCTGCGCGGCGAAGCGGGCGCGATCGGGCTTGCCGGCGGTGAGCGCGATGGCGGCCTCGGCGAAGGTGACGGCGTGGGTGACGTCGAGCACGGTGACCTCGGCGTCGAGGCGGCGCTCCCACGCGGCGTCGAAGCGACGGAGGCGCACGGCGGCGGCGTGCGCGACGGCGCGCAGGATCAGCACCGGATCGACGCCCGCGGTGAGCGCTGCGAGCGTGGCGTCGACCGCCTGCCGGTCGCCCGCGAGAACGGAAGCTTCGTAGCCGCGGCGATCGTCGAGGGCGCGCGGAGCCTCGGAGACGGGGAGATCGGCGGCGCGCAGGGCGGCCTCGCGGGTCGCGGTGAAGGGAGGCAACGCGGTGTCGGCGGTGGCCCAGCCAAGCTGCACGGTGACCGCGGCGAAGAGCTCGACGGCCGCGATGGGAAAGCGACGCGCGAGCTCCAGGGCTTTGGCGAGGAAGATGGCGCCGTGGCCGTAGTCGTAGAGGTGACGCGCGACGAAGGGCAGGAGCGCGGTGACGGCGGCCTCGGGGCCGCGCGCTTCCACGACGGCGCGCACGCGGGCCTCGGCCTCGTCGCGACGCTCGGCGAGCAGCGCCTCGACGACGGGCTCGATGTCCTTGCCTTCGAGATCGGCGAGGCGCGCGAGCGAGGCGCGGGGATCGACGCGCATGCCCGGCTGCGGCGTGCCACGGACGCCGAGGTGACGGCTCGGCTCCGCGACGGCGTGCGCCCCGTGCACGAAGGCTTCCTCCGCGCCGACGAAGCCGCGCTCGGCCCAGGCGCAGAGATCGGCGAGCACGGCGAGGCCGTGATCGAAGCCGTATTCGGCGCGCTCCGCGCCGTCGAGCGCGACGACCTCGAACGCGGTGCCGAGGGTGGCGA
Organism: Minicystis rosea; assembly: GCA_001931535.1. Taxonomy (GTDB): domain Bacteria; phylum Myxococcota_A; class Polyangia; order Polyangiales; family Polyangiaceae; genus Minicystis; species Minicystis rosea. The sequence goes on along the minus strand of CP016211.1, from coordinate 14,092,865 downwards.
GGCCCGCGCCCGAGGCCGGCCCATCGGTCGGCGAAGGGAGGCCGAGCGCGCCGAGCCGGAGGCCGTCGCGGAGCGCCCGGCCCATGTCGTCACGCGCCAGCGCGGCCCGCAGGCTGCCGAGCAGGCGCCGCACCTCGGCGCCGCGATCGAGGGCCACGTCCAGATGCACGCGGCCGTCCTCGACCCGCGTGGGATAGCGCCGGACCGGCTCGCCGCCGAACGTGCAGGCGCCCGTCGCCGTCTCGAACTTCCAATTGTGCCACGCACAGGTGAGCACCCCATTCCGGACATCGCCCTGCGAGAGCGGATACCCCTGGTGCGGGCAGCGATCGTCGACGGCGTGCACCGTGTCGCCTTCGCGCACGCAGGCGAAGCGGCGCCCGGCCGAGTCCTTGCGGAGGACGGGCTCGCCCGCCGGGAAATCCGCGAGCGGGCCGAGGTCGATCCATTGGTGCTTCATGGGAGGCGCATCGTAGAGGATGGCCGGCGCGCCGTCGTGCCGCATCGGCGCAAGCGTGCGCTATACTGGCCCTCCGCGATGGCGCTCCGCTTCGAAAAGGGCTCACTCGTCGTCGGACGCTTTCGCGATGCGCCCATCCGCATCCACTGGACGACGCCCATCGGCGTGATTGCGTTCACCGGCTTCCGCTTCGCGCCCGGCGCGTGGCTCGGCTTCGTGCTGGTGATCCTGATTCACGAGCTCGGGCACGCCGTCGCGGTGGCGAGCTGCCGGCAGCGCACGGTGGGGATTGACGTGCACGGCTTCGGCGGCCTGTGCTGGTGGACGGGCTACCCGACGCCCACCGAGCGCGCGATGATCGCGTGGGGCGGCGTGATCGCGCAGGCCGTGCTCCTCGTGGCGACGCTCGGCGTGCTGGCGATCACGGGCAAGCCTCACCACATGTTCGCGGCCGAGCTGGTGGGCGCGTTCCTCGGGCCGAACGTGTCGGCGATCCTCTTCAACCTGCTCCCCATCCCCCCGCTCGACGGCGCCGAGGCGTGGAAGATCCTGCCCATCCTCGGCTCGCGCCTGCGCAAGCGGCGCGCGGCGAAGGCGCGTGTCCGCGCGGAGAAGACGCGGTCCGAGCTCCGCTCGCTCGACGAAGTCGACGAGCTGCCGCCGATGCCCGACGAGGTGAAGCGCGTGCTCGATCGCGTGATGAAAGACGGGCGCGCGCAGTACGAGGCCGAGAAGAAGGGGAAGTGAGCGCGCGCAGCCATGAGGCGCGCATCGTTTCCTGCGCTTCGCGAGCTGGGCCGCGACGATTGGGCGCGCAGCGGAAAAGCGACCGGCTAAGCTCGGCGACGTGGGGACCGCATCGTTCTTCTCACCCGACGCGAAGGCGCGCGTGCGCGAGGCCGTCGCCGAAGTGGAGGCGCAGTCGTCGGCCGAGATCGTGGTGGCGTTGCGCCATGGCTCGGGGCACTACCGCCAGGCGGATCTCACGGCCGGGGGGCTCGCGGCGCTCGCAGCGTTGTGCGTGTTCCTCTACCACCCGGAGCCGTTCGATTTCACCTTCCTGCCGCTGGAGCTCGGTGGGCTCTTCGCGTTCGTGGCCCTCGCCACCGCGCAGATCCCGCCGCTCCGCCGGGCGCTCACCGCGCGGCGCGTGCGCGACGAGAACGTGCACGACGCGGCCCGCGCGTTCTTCGTCGATCGCGGCATCACGCGCACCGCGGGGCGCACCGGCATCCTCGTGTACCTGTCCGCGCTCGAACGACGCGTCGAGGTGGTGGCCGACATCGGCGTCGACGAGAAGGAGCTCGGCCCGCGCTGGCCCCTCGCCAAAGCCAAGCTCGAAGCCGCGCTCGCCGCGGGATCGCTCGACGATTTCCTGACCGCGCTGAAGGGCCTCGGGCCCATCCTCGGAGAGGCGCTGCCGCGCGCCGAAGACGACGTGAACGAGCTCTCGGACGAGGTGGCCTCGTGAAGCCCTCGCTCCGCCGCGCGCCGCGCCTCGCGATCGTCGCCTTGGCCCTCGCGGCCGCGCTCGCCGCGCCCGATCTCGGGGCCCGCCCCGGCGGCGGGCAGAGCTTCAAGGCCCCGAGCCGACCCTCGTCGCCGTCGAGCCCCTCGCGGCCGTCGAGCCCTTCGTCCCCGTCGCGACCCTCGTCGCCGTCGAGCCCCTCGCGGCCGTCGAGCCCTTCGTCCCCGTCGCGACCGTCGAGCCCGTCGTGGCCCTCGTCGCCGTCACACCCTTCCAGCCCTTCGACGCGATCGCCTTCGTCGTCCGATGGATCGTCGTCGTCCGAGGGATCGAGCGCGCGGTCGTCGGGCGATCGCAGCATGACGGGGTTCTTCCTGATCATGCTGCTCCTCGTGGCCGTGGTGGTGGCCATCCTCGTGCTCCTCTCGCGCGCCGACAGCGGCCTGCGCGGGCCCGAGTGGGAGAGCACCGCCCGCGATCTCGACGACGCCGAGCGCCGGCGGCGCGAGCACGTGCGCGCGTACGGCTCGCTCATCGACGCGCTCTCCGCGATCCGCGAGCACGATCCCGAGTTCTCCTTCGTCCTCTTCGAGGACTTCGTCTACGCGCTCTACGCCGAGACGCACACCGCGCGCGGCGCCGGCAAGCTCGACGCCCTCGCGCCGTACCTCGGCCGGCGCACGCGGGAGGGGCTCGAGGTCCTCGGCTTCGGCGGCGGCCGCACGGTGGAGAACGTGATCGTGGGGAGCATGCGCGTGGAGCGGGTCGAGGTGGGCGGCATCGTCGCGCCCACCGCGGTCGTGGTGCAATTCGAGGCCAACTACGCCGAGGTCGAGACGCAGGGCCAAGAGCACGCCTACTACACCGCCGAGCGCTGGACGCTCACGCGCGCGGCCGGCGTGAAGAGCCGCCCTCCGGCGCGGGCCCGCATCGTCGATTGCCCCAACTGCGGCGCGCCGCTCGACAAGATCATCGGCGGGACCTGCGGGTATTGCCAGAAGGACGTCTCCCACGGCGAGCACGACTGGGTGGTGCAGTCGATCGAGATCCTCTCGCGCGAGGAGCGCCCGCCCTTCCTCACCGGCACCGTGGAAGAGGTGGGCACGAACGATCCGACCATCGTCGCGCCCGACGTGAAGGCGCGCTGGACCGCGCTCGTCGAGAAGGATCCGTCGCTCGATTGGGGCGCCTTCACGGCGCGGATCGAGCTCTGCTTCCGCACCTTCCACGAGGGCTGGACGAAGCAGGATCTGAAGCTCGTGCGGGCCTTCCTCAGCGACAACCTCTTCCAGACGCAGCTCTACTGGGTCGACGCCTACAAGCGGCAGAAGCTCCGGAACCTCACCGATGGATCGCGCATCGTCGCCATCCACCTTTGCCGCGTGGTCTCCGATGCACGCTTCGACGCCGTCACCGTGCGCGTCTTCGCCACCGGGCTCGACTACACGGTGAACGAGGCCGGCGAGGTGGTCTCCGGCAACAACGATCGCGAGCGGAGCTACAGCGAGTATTGGACGTTGATCCGCGGCGTCGATCGCACGGGCGCGCCGCGCACGACCCCGGCGTGCCCGAGCTGCGGCGCCGGCCTCGACGTGAGCATGGCCGGCGTGTGCCGCTACTGCAGCGCCAAGATCACGACGGGCGAGTTCGACTGGGTGCTGTCGCGGATCGAGCAGGACGAGGTCTACGGCTAAATCAGCGGTCAAAGCGGTCAAGATTCTCGAACAACAGTCTCCTCGTGGACGTGGACGTTTACGTACGTTTACGTGGTCGTGAACGCTGACGCTGACGCTGACGCTGACGTCGACGGCCCGTCGTCAGCGTCAGCGTCAGCGTTCACGACCACGTCCACGAAGGATCTTCGTCGTTCGAGAATCACGCTCGCTACGCTCGCTGATCTAGAGACCCGATCAACTAAGAACCAAGGAAGATCGATCCCTTACCCACCGCGGGATCGACACCGGCGCGGCCCTCTGATCAAACCGGAACTGGAGGTGCCGCATGGCCACGCTCTGGAAGCCGCCGGTCGAGCTGTCGTCGTTGGAAAAGAAGATCGTCGAACGTTGTGGGAAGCGACGCGTCTTCGTGTTTCTGCGGGAGCTCCGGCACCTCATCTTCGATGAGGAGATGCAGCGGAAGTTGCACGCGGCCTACGAGCGTGCAGACCGCGTACCGCCGGTGCAGTTGGCGCTGGCGTCGCTGCTGCAAGCTGCGCTTGGCGTGCCGGATCACGAAGTCGTCGAGCTGACGGTGATGGATCGGCGTTGGCAGATGGTGCTCGGTTGTTTGAGCGCCGAGGAGCCGCTCTTTTCGCAAGGGACGCTGTTCTACTTCCGCCAGCGCATGATCGAGCACGACCTCGACCGCGAGCTGTTCGACAGGACCGTGCGGCTGGCGCGGGAGACCGGCGGGTTCAGCGCGACGCACCTGCGCGCGGCGTTCGATGCGAGCCCGCTGTGGGGCGCGGGGCGCGTCGAGGACACGTTCAATCTCATCGGTCGTGCGGCCAAACACGTGGTGCGTACGGCGGCCGAGCTGACGGGCAGATCGTTCGAGGAGGTCGCGAAGGACGCGGGCATCCCGGTCGTCACGGCGACGAGCATCAAGACGGGGCTCGACATCGACTGGGACGATGCCGGCGCGAAGAAGCGGGCGCTGGAGAAGCTGCTCGCACAAGTGTCCGCGCTCGGCGCGTGGATGAACAAGCAGCTCGCAGAGCACCTCGGCGCACCTCCGCTCAAAGAGCAGTGGGAGCTGGTCGAGAAGCTCGTCGCGCAGGATACCGAGCCCGATCCCGACGATGGCGGCGGTCGGCGCATCAAGCACGGCGTCGCCAAGGATCGACGTATCAGCGTCAGCGATGCGGACATGCGCCACGGCCGCAAGAGCAAGAAGAAGCGCATCGATGGCTACAAGCGGCACATCGCCGTCGATCTCGACACGCCCGGGCTCGTGTGCGCCGTCGCGCTCACGCCGGCCAACCAGCCGGAGCGCGTCGCAGCAGCGGAGCTGTTCGCGGATATCGAGCGTCAGGGCGCCGACGTGCACGAGCTGTTCATCGATCGCGGCTATCTCGGCGACGAGAGCATCGAGTCGCATCGACGCCGTGGAATGGCGGTGCGCTGCAAGCCGTTCCCGCTGCGCAACGGCGCGCTCTTCTCCAAAGCGGACTTCACCATCGATCTCGACGCTGGCACCGTGCGCTGCCCGAACGACGTGGTGGTGCCCTTTGCGCTCGGCCAAACCCTCCACTTCCCCGCCACGCGCTGCGCGGCTTGTCCGCTCCGTGTGCGATGTACGCAGGCCGCAGGCAAGCGAGGGCGCAGCCTCTCGGTTCACCCGAACGAGCCTTTCCTCGTCGAGCTCCGCGCGCACGCCAAGACGCCTGAAGGCAGAGCAACGCTGCGCCAGCGCGTCGGGGTCGAGCACGCCCTGGCCACGATCCACAACCGCCAAGGCGACCGCGCCCGCTACCGAGGGCTGCGCAGGAACCTGTTCGATCTGCGGCGCCAGGCGGCGCTCTCGAACCTCTGCGTGGCCGACCAGCTTGCCAGGGTTGCGGCCTAATTGGTCAGGTCTCTAGGCTCTGTCCGACGTCACGAGACCTTGTCGCGCCAGCGCAGCGGCGGGCCGTCGACGCCCGACACGGGTGGCGCCATCGGGTCTTCGTCGCTCTCGGTCTTGAGATGGGTGTAGGCCTTCACGGTCCAGCGATCGCCGAGCAACGGAATGGCCCGCGCGCTCACGGAGATGCGTTGCAGCGGCTCCGGCAAGGCCGTCCGGCACGCCGCCCAGAGGAGCGGCCCTTTGAGGGGATTGGACAGCGAGATCACGAGCACGCTCTCCGGGCCCGAAAGGTACGCGACGGCCTTGTCGATCACCGCGCGCGTCCTCCGCATCGGGAGCGAGAGAAACGTGTCGTCGAGGATGATCACGTCGAACGTCCCCCGCGGCTCGTACTCGTCGAAGGAGGCGACCTCGAAGGAGCAGTGCTTGTCCTCGGCGAACCGCTCGCGACACCGCTGGATGGCGCGGCTCGACGGATCGATGCCTTGGTAGATGGGATCCACGCGGCGCAGGTGGCGATACAAAGAGCCGGAGCCACAGCCGACGTCGAGCACGCGCGGGGCGTGACCGGATACGTCGGCGACGAGGCCGGCGATGACGTAGTGACGCGCGCGCCGCGTGGCCCCATCGAGCGCCTCGCCGAGGCCCCGCACGTAAATGTGGTCCCACCGATCCGCCGCGTCGGCGACGTACTCGGTCAACAGGCCCTCGAGCGCGCGGCCCACCGCGCCTCGCACCGTCGCCATGGCTCCTCCTTCGGATCCATAGGGGTATAGTCTGCGCGCGGTCGCCGTCGGGTAAGGAGCGCCCCGAAAAGCAGGTCCAACACACGCGAGATCCACGCGCAGAACGGCACCGCGGTGCGCGCGGCATACGCCCGGGGCGCGCGGCGAAGGCGCGCGGGACGCGTCTCGGGGGCGCGGCATCCGACCCATGAGCGAGCACACCGCAGCGAGCGCCGGAGCGGCGCCCGGCGCGGCCGCTCCATCACGCATCGAGAGGGCCGTGAGCGCCATCGTCCTAGTGTTGCTCGAAGCCGGCGACGTCGAGGCCGCGCGGATCCTCGCCGCGCTCTCCGCAGCCTCCGTCGAATGCCGCGTGCGCCGCGCGACGACGCGCGCCGCCCTGCGATCCGCGCTCGCCGAAGGGCGCGCGGACGCCGTCGTCGCCGGCTCGAACGTCCCCGGCTGCGCGCCCCCCGCCACCCTCGAAGAAGCGCGCGCCCACGCGCCCGAGACGCCCGTCGTCCTCATCGCCGAAGGTCCGCTCGACGATGCCTTCGATTGGCTCGCCGCGGGCGCCGCCGCCTGCGTGCCCGCGCGCCGCCTCGATCGCCTGGCGCACGCGATCCGCGGCGCGATCGACGAGGCCACGCGCCGCCGCGAGGAAGCCGCGGCCGCGCGCCGCCGGGACGATTTCCTGGCGTGCGCCGCGCATCAGCTCCGCACGCCGCTCAACGCCTTGCTCGGGTGGGCCTCGCTGCTCCGCGCGCGCCGCCTCGACGAGCCCGCGCGCGCCCGCGCCCTCGAGACCATCGAGCGCAACGCCCGCATCCAAGCGCGGATGATCGACGATCTGCTCGACGTCTCCCACCTGATCACGGGCACCCTCCGCGTCGAGCCGGCGGCCGTCGAGATCGGCCCCGCCGCCGCCTCCGCCGTGGAGGCCGCGCGCCCCGCGGCCGAGGCGGCCGGCGTCGCGCTCGCGGCCGAGCTCGACGAAGGCGCGGGCGCGATCGTCGGCGACGCGCGGCGCATCGAGCAGATCGTCACCGAGCTGCTCGGCAACGCCATCCGCGCCACGCCCCGCGGCGGCCGCGTGGATCTGTGCCTCGCGCGCGACGGCGGCGTCGTGCGCATCACCGTGCGCGACACCGGCCGCGGGATCCGCCGCGACGCGCTCCCCCAGCTCTTCGACGGCCCCCACGCCTTCGATCGCCCCGCGCACCACGGCCTCGGCGTGGGCCTCTGGATCGCGCGCCACCTCGTCGAAGCGCACGGCGGCACCATCGCCGCCGAGAGCCCCGGCGAGGGCCACGGCGCCACCTTCACCATCGAGCTCCCGGCGCAACCGGCCCCCTCGACGAAGACGCCGAGCACCGGCCTCCACGAACGCCACCGCGACTAGCCCTCCGCCGTCCCCCTGATCGGGCCGAAGGAGTCGCCCGGCGCCCCGGTCCAACGTCGCCCCAAAGTCCCGGCCGCCCCCACCCGTGGGTGGGTCCGAGGTGCTCTCAGTGACGTCGACCCCCACCCGCGGGTGGGGTCCCGGGTGGTTCGAGTGGCGTCGACCCCCACCCGCGGGTGGGGTCCCGGGTGGTTTGAGTGGCGCCGACCCCCACCCGCGGGTGGGGTCCCGGGTGGTTTGAGTGGCGCCGACCCCACCCGCGGGTGGGGTCCCGGGTGGTTTGAGTGACGCCGATACCCCGCGGGTGGGGTCCCGGGTGGTTTGAGTGACGCCGATACCCCGCGGGTGGGGTCCCGGGTGGTTTGAGTGACGCCGATCCCCCGCGGGTGGGGTGGGCTCACTCACAGCGCATGGAGGTGACGGCGCGGGAGCACGCTCCGGTGGGCACCGCATGCTTGCGCGGATCGCGCCCGGCGGCGCCGAAGCGACGTCGTCGTCCCATGGAGTGACGCCCACGCGGAATGGCTGGATGCGCGCGCGGCGGTGCCCCGGGCCTCGCCGCGGGACTGCTTGCCGGAATCGAGGGGGGGTGTGATGATGGCCCGCCCGTGTCGAACGCCCCTGCTCCGACGGTTGCCAACAGTCCCACCGTGCCGGGCACGATCCTCGCCGGAAAGTACCGGGTCGAGCGCATCCTCGGCCAAGGCGGCATGGGTGTCGTCGTGGAGGCGCGGCACATCGCGCTCGACGAGCGGGTGGCGCTCAAGTTCCTCCTCCCGGAGTACGCCAATCACCCCGAGGCCTCGGCGCGCTTCCAGCGCGAGGCGCGCAACGCGGTGAAGATCAAGAGCGAGCACGTCGCCCGCGTCTCCGACGTCGGCGTGCTCGACACCGGCGCGCCCTACATGGTGATGGAGTTCCTCGAGGGTCGCGACCTCGCGGGCACGCTGGAGAAGACGGGCGTCCTCTCCATCCCCGACGCCATCGACTACGTCATCCAAGGCAGCGAGGCGATCGCCGAGGCGCACAGCTACGACATCGTGCACCGCGATCTCAAGCCGGCGAACCTCTTCTTGTCGAAGCGCCCCGACGGCTCGCCCATCGTGAAGGTGCTCGACTTCGGCATCTCCAAGTCGGGCGGCAACGCGGTCGACAACCTCACGAAGACCACGGCCGCGATGGGCTCGGCGCTCTACATGTCGCCGGAGCAGATGCAGCAGACGCGCTCGGTCGATCACCGCACCGACATCTACGCGCTCGGCATCTCGCTCTACGAGCTCCTCGCCGGCAAGCAGCCCTTCTACGCCGACACGCTCCCGCAGCTCTGCGCCGCCATCCTCACCGGCATCCCCACGCCCATCCGCGAGGCGCGCCCCGACGTCCCCGAGCCGCTCGCCCGCGTCATCGAGCGCGCGTACGCCCGCGATCGCGGCCAGCGCTACCAATCCGTGGGCGAGCTCGTGGTGGCCCTCGCGCCCTTCGCGCCGAGCCGCTCCGCGCCGACGATCGAGCGCATCGCGCGCATGTCCGGCCTCCCCATCCCCGATCTGCAAGCGCGCTCGAGCGGCGTGTTCGCGAGCGGCGCGCCCGCCACGGGCGGCGTCCCCGGCGCGCCTCCGCAGATGAGCACGACGAGCCCGCAGGGGCAGGCGCCGCAGCACTACCCGTCCCAACCCGGATATCCGGCGCAGCAAGGCTATCCCGCGCAGCAGGGCTATTCCGCGCAGCCCGCTCAACAAGGCTATTCCGCGCAGCCCGCGCAACAGGGTTATCCCGCGCAGCCTGCGCAACAAGGCTATCCGCCGCCCCCGGCGCCGCTCCATCCGCCGGTGCAGGCTGGGACGCAGCTCATCGCCGAGCCGCATCCCGCGGCGCAACAAGCCCCCTCCAACCTGCTCGGCACGCGGCCCACGGTGCCCATGCCGGTGATGGATCCGACCGCGCAGGGCGCGCCGCCGGCGCCTCCGCCGCCCGCGCCTCCGCCGCCGACGAATCCGAACCAGATCGTGCCCGGCCCGTACAGCGCGCCCATCAGCGTGCGCGCGGCCGCGAGCTTCGCGCAGGGCGCCAAGGGCCCGATGATCACGGGCGCGCCGCGCAACAAGGCCGCGATCCTCGCGCTCGTGGTGGTCAGCGTCCTCGCGATCGGCGGCATCGTCGCCGGCCTCGCGATGCGGGCCGTCAGCAAGCCCCCGGCTCCCGTGATTACGGACACGGCGCCGCCTCCTCCGCCGCCGGTGCCGACGCCTTCCGTCACCGCCGAGCCCACGCCGAAGCCCACGGAGCCCGCCACCGCGAAGACGGAGGAGCCCGCGCCTCCGCCCACGCCGGCGACCGCCGTTCCGGGCCCCGGCCCCGTGCACCGCCCCGGCGGGCCGACGGGCAAGGGCCCGGCCCCGAAGGGCAATGCGCCCGCGCCGCCCACCGCCGCACCTCAAGCCCCGACGCCGCCGCAGGGCAAGCCCGTCGATCCGCTCGCCCCGCCGAAGACCATCTTCGACAAGTGAATCCAATGATGAAAACGTCCGGCAAACTGCTCTCCTCCGCGGGCCTCGTCCCAGCGCTGCTGTTCACGACGGCTACCGTGTTTGCGGCCGGCCCCGATCCCGAGTCGGTGCAAAAGGCACAAGTCCTTTACGACGCGGGCCTGAAGCAGCTCGACGCCAAGAACTACAAGGATGCTTGTCCCAAGTTCCTCGAGAGCCGGCGTCTCGACAACACCAAGATTGCCTCTCTCATCGCGCTCGCCAAATGCCATGATCAAGCAGGCCAGACGGCCTCGGCGTGGGCGCGTTATCGGGAGCTGACCGTCGAGTTCAAGAAGCTCGGCAATCCGGACGGCGAGAAGGCCGCGACCCACCGCGCCGACGAGCTGGAGAAGGTCCTCTCCAAGCTGCAAATCAACACCACGACCGACGTCCCCGGCCTCATCGTCCGGCGCGACGGCAACGACGTCTCCAAGGCCGAATTGGGCGGCCCCGTCAACGTCGATCCCGGCCCGCACGTCATCGAGGCCACGGCGCCCGGATACGAAGTCTGGCAAACCACGGTCACCGTCGGCGACAAGAACGACAATCGCACGGTCACCATCCCGGGCCTCACCGCCAAGCCCACGCCCACGAGCCCGCTCCGTCCGGCGGCCTTCGCGGTCGGCGGCCTCGGTGTCGCGGGCCTCGTGCTCGGCGGCGTCATGGGCGGCCTCGCCATGAGCGACAAGAGCAAGCTCGACACGCTCTGTCCGCAGAATGCTTGTCCGAACGGCAATGGTGGTCAGGACAAGCTCGCTTCCGCCAAGACCAAAGCCCTCGTCTCCACCGTCGGCCTCAGCGTCGGCGGCGCCGCGCTGGCCACGGGTGTCGTGCTCTTCGTGCTCTCGACGCGCGGCACGCCCAAGCAGGACGAGCGCAAACCCGCCTTGGTCCCCGCCATCGGCCCCGGCTTCGCCGGTCTCAGCGCCACTGGATCTTTTTGAGCCCTCGGAAAGGGCTCCTTTCGCATCCTTCGTGGGCGCCTAAACAACGTTGGCCGCCCCGCTCCGCCGTCCACCAATGTGGCTGGCTTCCCGAAGAAAAGCCGATAGACACGATATCGTCTCGATTCACGAGGCATGAACGAGGGAGACGTGTTGGTGCGTCGCGCATTCGATATTGTCGTCGCAGCATCGATGATGGGGCTCTCGGCGTGCAGCACGCCGCCTCCGCCCGCAGAAGCGCCCAAGGCCGAGACGGCGAGCGATGAAGGGCGCCGGCGCGGCGGTCCCTCGATGGAGAGCGAGATCGGCGGCCTCGACGAGGCCAAGGTCACGGTGGCCTTCGCGCGGGCGAACGCCAAGCTCACCGAGTGCTACGCGAAGGGCGTGGAGCGCGTGCCGTACATGGCCGGCGACGTGCACCTCGCCGTGCGCATCACGAAGGACGGCGGCACCCGCTGGGCCTACGTGAAGGACTCGAACCTCGGCGATCGCGACACCGAGGCCTGCATGCTCGGCGTGCTCAAGAACGTGACCTGGCCGCACCCCGAAGGCGGCGAGGGCCTCGCCGACAAGACCTTCAGCTTCGCCCCCGGCGGCGACGAGCGCCCGCCCGTTTCGTGGTCCCCCGAGCAGCTCGGCGCGCCTTACAAGAACGCCAAAGGCACGCTCGCGCAGTGCCGCAAGCAAGCCGGCACCAAGGGCCTGAAGGCCACCTTCTACGTCGACACCGACGGCAAGCCCACCTCCATCGGCGTCTCCAGCGCCGACGAGCGCGGCGAGGCCGCCGTCTCCTGCGTCGTCAACGCCCTCTCCGCCCTCAAGTTCCCCTCCCCCGGGAGCTACGCCTCCAAGGTCTCCGTCTCCATCGATTGACGTGACCGCGCGCTGCGCGCCGCCTCGCGTTCGCGTGAGGCGCGCCAGGCGCGTGCTGGGTCTCGACGAGATCGTTGGAGCTCAAACGATCGATGTGCGGCGCTCACGAGCACCGATGCGCGCCGATGCATGACCGGAGCACGGCACGCTCGTTGGAGCTCAAACCACCGGTTTGCGCGGCGCTCACGAGCACCGATGCGCGCCGGACCGAAGCCCATTCGTTGGAGCTCAAATCATCGGCGCGCGTGCGGCGGGGCGCAGCGCGTGCGCGGCGACGCCGAGAATCCCGGCGCGTCGACCGTCGAAAGGAAAGCGCGCCCCGGAGGGGGCGCGGCTCAACGCATGATCGTGATGAGCAGGATCACGAGCCCGACCGCGAGGACCGTGTAGAGCACGATCCGGCCGAGCATCGGACGGAGCCACTTCCACAGGACGAGCCGCAGCGCCTTCCAGAGCAGGACCAGGATCTCGCGGATGATCTTCTTCACGAGGCCGAGCTTAGCTCAGGGCCAGGCGGCGTGCTGCCGTATCGGGCCGGCGTGCTGGACGGTGGAGATGTGACGACCCTTGCTGCCGCGCGGCGTCGGTTTTCGTCCCTCGACATCACCGAGGGCTGCTCGGCAGCCGCTCGCGACGCAATCGTCGTCCCATCGCGAGCGCCGATCAGCCGAGCACGTGGCGGGCGATGACCATGCGCTGGATCTCGCTCGTTCCCTCGTAGATCCGGGTCACCCGGACGTCGCGCAGGTGCCGCTCGGCCGCGAAGTCGCGGACGTAACCGTAGCCACCGTGGATTTGCACGGCGCGATCGCAGATGCGGTTCGCGGCCTCGCTGGCGTAGAGCTTGGCCATCGAGGCCTCGCGCGAGAAGGCGCCGCCCTGCTCCTTGAGCAAGGCGGCGCGCAGGGTGAGGAGGCGGGCCGCGTCGAGCTCGGTCGCGGAGTCGGCGAGCATCCACTGGATGGCCTGGAAATCGCCGATCGATTTGCCGAACTGCTTGCGCTGCCGGGCGTACTCGGTCGCCTCTTCGAGCGCGGCGGTGGCGATGCCGATGGCCTGCGAGGCGATGCCGATGCGGCCGCCGTCGAGCGCCATCATGGCCACCTTGAAGCCCTGGTTCTCCTCGCCGAGGAGCGCGTCGTGCGGGACCTTGCACTCGTCGAGCACGAGCGGGACGGTGTTGGAGGCGCGCAGGCCCATCTTCTCTTCGGGCTTGCCCGGCTTGAGGCCCGGGTTGTCGCGCTCGACGAGGAAGGTGGAGATGCCCTTCGTCCCGGGGCCGCCGGTGCGCGCCCACACGATGGTGACGCCGGCGTACGCGCCGTTCGTGATCCACTGCTTCTGGCCGCGCAGGATCCAACCGTCGTCGGTGCGCTCGGCGGTGGTACGCATGCCGCCGGGATCGCTGCCCGCTTCGGGCTCGCTCAAGGCGAAGGCGCCGGTGACGTGCTCGCCCGAGGTGATGGCCTTCACGTGTCGCTCGCGTTGCGCCGGCGTCCCGAAGCGCGCGATGACCTCGGCCACCATGTTGGTGACCGCCATGGTGACCGCCGTCGACGCACAGGCGCGGGCGATCTCGATCATCGCCAGGGAGTACGAGACGACGCCCGCCTCCGCCCCGCCGAGCTCGGCCGGGATGTTGACGCCCATGAGGCCGAGCTCGGCCAGCTCCTTCACGATCGACAGCGGAAAACGCTCGGTGCGATCGAGCTCGGCCGCGACCGGACGAACGGCGCGCTCCGCGTAATCCCGCGCCGTGCGAGCGATGAGCTTTTGCGTTTCGGTGAGCTCGAGATCCATGTCGGGGGCGACTCTAGTGCCGGGCGCTGGAAGTTCCGCCAGGAATTTCCGTGAGCACGCGAAGAAGCGCTGATCTCTGCGTCCTTTGCGCAACGCGGCCATGACGTGTCGGCGCTCGCGCATCGTGGTCGGACCCGGGCTCTTAACCTTTCTTCACGCCGAGGCGCGTCGCTCCTTTGCAGTCGCTTCGCATCCTGGCTCGCGTCGGGGCGCACCCACGAGAACGCGGCCCGCGGAGGACGAACACCATGCTCGGATTTGTCATCGGCACGCTGTGCCTCATCGGCTTGATCAAGACCTTGCGCTGGGGCCGCCGCCGCGCGTGGGCGGCCTATGGATACGGGGGCGGTTGCGGCGGAGGCTATGGACGGTACGGCGGCGGTTGCGGTGAAGGCTGGGACGGCGGCGGCTGGGGCGGATATCGCGAGCACGGCGGCCATCACGGTGGATGGGGCGGTCATCACGGTGGATGGGGCGGTCATCACGGCGGATGGGGCGGATATCGCGAGCACGGCGGCTTCGGCGGCGGTTGGGGTGGACCGAGCGTGCTGCTTCATGGGCTGTTCCGCCGGCTCGCCACGACGCCGGGCCAGGAGAAGGTGATCCGGGAGGCGATCGACGAGGTGCGCGCGGCCGCACGCGAGGCGCGCGGTGAGGCGCGGGCGTCGCGGGCCGATCTCGCCAAGGCCATGCGCTCGCCCGCGATCGACGAGGTGCTCTTCGGCGAGATGTTCGCGCGGCACGACGTGGCGATGGAGAGCCTGCGCAAGGCCACCATCGGCGCGCTGGCCAAGGTGCACGACGCGCTCGACGAGAAGCAGCGCGCCGAGCTCGCGAGCCTGATCGAGTCGGGGCCGGGCTTCTTCCGCGGCCCCTGGGGCGGGCAGGCGTCCCTCTAGAAGACACGAGACCGACGAGCCTCCGCCGCGCGCGGCCGGCAAAGGAGCCGGCCGCCGGCCCCCGAACACCTGGTTTTCAAGGAGATTCATCATGCGACGACGTCTGCTCATCACCCTCTTGGCGCTCGGAACGATCGGCGGATACGGCTCCGCCCTCGCTGGCATCAGCTGCCGCGCCCACGCCCGCCGCAACGCCCTGGAACGGCACGTGGCCCACATCTGCGCCGAGGCCGCCAAAAACCCCAACGCCGCTCCCCAGGACGATCCTTTCGCGCGCTGGTAAAGTCGAATGGACCTCATGGCCATTCGCCTCCTGCTCATCGACGACGACACCCGCCTGCACGACCTGCTCGCGAGCTACCTCGACCAAAACGGCTTCACGGTCACCATCGCATCCGATGGGAAAAAGGGGCTCGCGGCGCTCGAAGGCGGGACGTTCGACGCGGTGCTGCTCGACGTCATGATGCCGGGCATGGACGGCATCGAGGTGTGCAAGCGCATCCGATCGAAGAGCAACATCCCCATCGTGATGCTCACCGCCAAGGGCGACGAGACGGATCGCGTGGTCGGCCTCGAGCTCGGCGCCGACGACTACGTGGCCAAGCCCTTCAGCCCGCGCGAGCTGCTGGCCCGCATCCGCGCCGTCCTCCGGCGCGCCCGGCCGGAGGTCACCGGCGAGCGGCTCGTGGCCGGGGACATCGCCATCGACGTCCCCGGCCGCACCGTCACCATCGGCGGCAAAGGCGTGGAGCTCACGGGGATCGAGTTCGATGTGCTGGTGGCGCTGGTCCGCCGCGCTGGTCGCGTGGTGGCGCGCGACGCGCTCCTGTCCGAGGCCGGCCGCGGCGATGTCGTCGTCGGTGAGCGCACCGTCGACGTGCACGTGTCCCATCTTCGCCAGAAGCTCGGCGACGATCCGCGATCGCCGCGGCTCATCAAGACCGTGCGCGGCGTCGGCTACGTGCTGACGAAGGAGCCCATGTGAGAGGCCGCCGCTTTCCCCCGCCGCATCCGCATCCCTTCGGGCCCTTCGGCCCCCACGGTCGCGGGCCCTTCGGCACCCCCGGTCGCGGGCCCTTCGGCCCCCCGGGCGCGGGCCCTTCGGCCCGATGGGGCGCGGGCCGCTCAATCCCCTGCTCTGCTACGTCCGCGCGCGCCTCCAGCGGCGGCTCTTCATGTGGTTCGGCGCGACCATCGTGGTCACGGTGTGCGCCGTCGCGGCCACGCTCTCCGTCACCAGCAACGAGAACGCGAGCTGGAAGCGCGAGGCCGATCGCGTGCAGGTCTTCGTCGGCGGCCGCTTCGAGCGGGTGTGGGAAGCGCCGGCCGATCGCGACGAGCTGGCGCGCTCCATCAGCCAGGCGCTCGACGTCACGGTCACGCTCGAAGACCAGGGCGGCGCGTCGCTCGGCACCTTCGGGAGGCCTTGCCGGACGAACGAGCACACGCCCGCGATCCTGGTCACGCGCAACGGCGCGCCTCTCGGCCAGGTGCGCGTGTGCGCCGATCGCTATCGCGGGGGCGCGTTCAAGTTCGCGATGGCGATGTGCGTCGTGATCATGGTCCTCTGGGGCGCGTCGCACAAAATCGCGCGCCGCCTCTCGCGGCCCATGGGCGAGCTCGCGCGCGTGGCGACGGAGCTCGGCTCCGGCAATTTCGCGGCCCGCGTGCACATCCACCCGCACCATCACTTCGGTGAAGCCGCGGCGCTGGCGATCACCATGAACGACATGGCCGCGCGGGTGGAGCGCCACCTCGCGGAGCAGCGCGAGCTGCTGGCCGCGGTGTCGCACGAGCTGCGCACGCCGCTCGCGCGCATCCGGCTCCTCACGGAGATGGCGCGCGGCCAGGGCACGAGCGAAAAGACGCTCGACGATCTCGATCGCGAGGTCGTGGAGATGGATGCGCTCGTCGGCGATCTGCTGGCCAGCTCGCGCCTCGATTTCGCGGCGCTGTCGCGGCGTCCGCTCGACGCGGTGGAGGCCGCCACGCGCGCGCTGGAGCGCGCGGGCGCCGACCCGACCGCGCTGGTCGTCGAGCGCGAGGGCGGCGACGCGGGCGCGCCCATCCGCGTGGAGGCCGACGCGACATTGCTCGGGCGCGCGCTCTCGAACCTGATCGACAACGCCAAGAAGCACGGCGGCGGTGTCGAGGCGCTCAAGGTCAAGCGCGAGAACGGTCACGTCTCCTTCGAGGTGGAAGATCACGGCGACGGCTTCGCCACCGGCGAAGAAGCGCGCGTGTTCGAGCCCTTCTACCGCCGCGGCGAGAATGGCTCGCTCGGCCTCGGCCTCGCGCTCGTGAAGCGCATCGCCGAAGCCCACGGCGGCCGCGCATATGCGTCGAACCGCGGCGAAGGCGGCGCGCGGGTCGGCGTCGCGTTGCCGGCGTTGGCGACGGCGTAGTTGCAGGGCGGGACGGAGAGCGGGAGAAGAAGAAAACGCAAAGGCGCAGAGACGCAAAAAGGCGGGAGGGGCTTTGCGTCTTCGCGTTCCGACGACGGTGCGTCGCTCGGGCTTCGCTTTCGGGGTGAGCGGGAGAAGAGAAACGCAAAGGGCGTGACGGCGCTTTGCGGATTCGCGTGCTGCGTTCGTGCGAGTGATGGGAGGCGGGTGGCTCAGCCCGCGGTCACGCGTTTCACGAAGGAGCCGATGGTGGTGAAGGCGCGCTCGGCTTCGGGGGTGAGGGCGTGGAGCGTGAGCCAGTTGTGCACCATGTCGGGGTGCTCCTGTGCGGTGACGTCGAGGCCGGCTTCGCGTGCGCGGGTGACGAGCTCGGTCACTTGATCGCGGAGCATCTCGCATTCGCCCCAGAGGATGCAGAGCGGCGGGAGGCCGGAGAGATCGGCGCGGATGGGAGAGATGAGCGGCTGCGCGGGGTCGGCGTCACCGGCGTAGAAGGCGCACCACTTCGCGAAATCATCGGCGAAGCCCCAGTCGAAGCGCTGGTTCTCGTCGAGCGAGCCGCCGGTTCGCGGCGGGTCCACCCACGGGCAGATGGGGACCGAGCCGGCGGGGAGCGGCTCGCCGCGATCGCGCATCGCGAGCAGCGCGGCGAGGCTGAGGTTGCCGCCCGCCGAGTCGCCCGCGAGCACGATGCGGCCCGGCGCCACGCCTTGGCCGAGGAGCCATCGATACGCGGTCAGGGTGTCGTCGATCGGCGCGGGAAAGACGGCCTCGGGCACGAGGCGATACGAGAGCGCGAGGACGCGCGCCCCGGCGGCGAGGGCGATGCGCGCGATCATCTCGGCGTGCGAGGCGATCGATCCGTAGATGAAGCTGCCGCCGTGGAGGAAGAGCACGACGGCGTCGCCGTGGCCGTCGATGGGCTCGAACCATTCGGCGGGGATGCCGCCGGCGTCCACGGGCGTGCGGCGCACGCGCTTCATCACCGGATCGGGCGGCGGGCGCAGGGCTTCCCACACGGCGCGTTGCTCGAGCGGCGGGCGGCCGCTGGCGAGCCTGCCGGTGCGGCGCAGGAACGCGATCGACGCCTCGAACATGAACGACCACGAGGGCCGGAGCGGGCCGCGGCGCATGCGATCCACCGCCGTCCCTGCGAGGGCGGAGAGGAAGCGCGTGACGATGGGCATCGCGATCCTTCAGCCGATGCGATCGTCGAGCTTGCCGTCGAGGAGATCGAGCTTGCGCTTGGTCTCCACGAACTGCGCTTCGGTGACGAGCTGCTTCTCTTCGAGGACCGCGAGGAGCGTGCGCGCGAAGAGCGCGATCGAGTCGACGTCCTTGCGGAGCTCCGCGCACTGCTTCTCGAGCGCGGCGATGTGCGCGGCCGCATCACCGCCCGGCGCGGGCGCCGGCGCGCCCCCCCATTGCGCCGGAGCAGGGCTCTGCACGGTGGTGGATCCCGGCGGCGTGAACGCAGGCGGGGACGCGCCCCAAGCCCCAGGGCTCGACGGCGTGCCGCCTACCGGCGGGCCTTGCGGGGCCGCGCCCGGAGGCGTGGCATACGCTTGCCCGGCCGGAGCCGGATACGCGGGCGGCGGCGCTCCGTACTGCGGCGCGCCCGGCGGCGTGTAGGCGGGCGGCGGTGCTCCGTACTGCGGCCCACCCGGCGCGGGATAGCCCGGTTGCGCACCGTACGGCGCGGCGCCGGGAATGGCCTGCCCCGCCGGCACCATTTGATCGCTCGACCCCACCAACCCCTTGAGCCAATCCATTCCCATCGCCGGACCTCCGGGGCGCGAGCATACTCGGCGCACCCCACGAAAGAAACGCACGCTCCTTTCGAAGGCGCATCATGGGATCGCTCCCTCACCGCACGCCCCGACTCGCGAAGATGCTGCTCTTCGTCATCGCCGGTCTCTATGCCTTCCTCTGCGCGGCCGGCTGTCTCGCATACCGCGCCGTGCTCTACCCCGCGCCGCACGACGACGCGGCCGTGCCGCCGCCGGGCGCGGTGCTGCGCGAGATCCACGCGAGCGACGGGATCACGGTGCCCGCGATCCATTTCCCCGCCCCGCCGGACGCGCCCACGGTGGTCCATTTCCACGGCAACGCGGAGACGCTGCGCACGGAGATGTCGTTCGGCCTCGCGTTGCGGAGGCGCGGCCTCGGTGTCCTCCTCGTCGAGTATCGCGGCTATGGATCGGCGCCTGGATCGCCGAGCGAAGCGGGCTTTTATCGCGACGCCGAGGCGGCGCTCTCGATGCTCGCGGCCGAGGGCGTGCCGCGCGAGCGCGTCGTGCTCTCGGGCATTTCGCTCGGCACCGGGGTGGCCTCCGAGATGGCGGCGCGCGGGCTCGGCGCGGGCCTCGTGCTGATCGCGCCCTACACCTCGATCCCCCGCGTCGCCGGCCGCATCGTGCCCATTCTGCCCACGTCGATCCTCATCGGCGATCGCTTCGACACCCTCGGCAAGGCGGCGAAGATCACGGTTCCCACCCTGGTGATCCACGGCGATCTCGATCAGGTGATCCCCTACGACATGGGGCAAACGCTGGCGAAAGCGATCCCCTCCGCGAAGCTCGTGACCGTGGAAGGTGGGCACCACAACGATGTCTTCGCCGTGCGGCCCGACCTCTTCGACGTCATCGCCGCCCACGCAAAAGGCATCATGCCCCGCTGACGAGCGCCCACGACGCGTGATATCCATGGGCCATGAAGGTTGCGGTCGCTGCCTTCGGGCTGCTCGCTGTGCTTCCACTTTCGGCGTGCGTCCGCGTCGCGGAGACGACGGTGCGCGAGAGGGCCGCGAACGAGTTCGCGTGCGCTCACTACGCGCTCACCGTCACCGAGGTCGGGCCTGACGTCTACCGCGCCACGGGCTGCGGGCAGGAGCTCATCTATGCCTGCCAGCCCACCCGGCCCCAGGCCGAGGACGGCGACTTCAGCGATCAAGCGGTGATGGTCTGCGAGCGCATGGTGGAGTGACCGAGCGTCCGAGCTCTGGTCTCCGCCTTTCGCTTCTGCCTCTCTGCCTCTCGCTTCCGCGCCGATTTCGAGCCCATTTCGCCGATCGATCGCGAAGACCTCGCCGCCGTGCCCGAGCGCTCGCTTCGGATCTGGTAGGGTCCCGCCGAAATGTCCGCGCTCAAGCTGCCGAAAGATGTCGTCGCCGATCCCCGTCATGATGCGGTGACGACCCTGCTCACGACGCATGCCGATCTCCTGTGGGAGGGCGGCCGTCATCGCGTCGCCACGCTCCCGATCACCCAGGCGCTCACGGCCGAGCTCCGCACCGCGCTCACGGCGGGGCTCGCGTGCCAGGGGCTCGAGCTCGTCGCGGAGAAGCTCGCGGCCGAGCAGAAGGGCCTCGATGCGGCGCGCGCGAAGGCGCAGGACGGCCCGCAGAACGCGCGTGTCTCGCGCGTCCTCTTCCTCGCCGACGATGGCAGCACGCGCTTCTATCGCGACGCCGAGGCGCTCCTCTCGCGCTACCCGGATCGCCTGCTCGCGTGCCGCCTGCGGATCGAAGGCGAAGCGCTGGGCGAAGCGCTGTTCGGCAGCCCGAAGCTCGTGCGCAGCGTGCTCGTGCTCGACAAGAAGCCCGCCGCCCGCGCGTTGCTCGCGCTGCTCCCGCCGGGCTGATCGATCAACCGAGCCCGAAGAACCGGCGCATCGCGATGCTCGTCTCGGTGCGCTCGCCGCGGGCGTCGCGCATGACGACGGTCTCGTGATCGAGGGGGCACGCCTCCCCTTCGTCCGCGCGCGCGGTGCACGTCCACACGGAGAACAGCGGCCCGAAGGCGCCTTGGCGCGCGATCACGTCGAGCCGGCGCAGCGGCACGAGCCCCGCCGCGGCCGCGCCGCGCACCACGCGATCGGGCATGCGGCCATCGGCGCACACGACCACGCGGCCCCCGGGCGCGAGCACGCGCGCCGCGGCCGCGAGATAGTCTTCCACGCCGCCGCGCAGCTCGATGCGCGCGGCGGCGCGCTGCGGATCGGGTGACATCAGCGCGGTGCCGGGCGGCAGGTACGGCGGGGTGCCGCTCACCAGATCGCAGCGGTCGTTCGCCCACGCGCGCGTCACCTCGCGCAGGTCGCCGTGCGCGAGGGAGACCCGCGCCGCGAGCCCGTTCTCCGCGACGTTGCGCTGCGCGAGGGCGAACGAGATCTCCTGCGCCTCGACGCCGAAGACCCGCGCCGCCGAGAGCTTCCAGGCGACCATGAGGAGCACCGATCCCACGCCACAGCCGAGATCGAGGTAGGTCGCGGCGGCGGGGCAGGCGCGCGCGGCCTCCCAGGCGGTGGCGAGATCGTCCAGCGAGAAGCGGTGCCCGCGGCGGCGCTGGAGGAGGCGGAAGCTCGCGGTGATGGCGTCGCTGGTGAGCTCGTCGAACACGGGGCGCTACCCCTACCACGGCGGGCCCGACGTCCACGCGGGCGGACGTTTTGGCAAACGCGAAATCATGTCCCCGTTGGCCGGCTGGCTCCTGCCCGACACCAGGTTGCCGGCGGCTCGGAGCGCCGGAGGCGTTGGCCGCGGCGCCGCCGCTTGCTCGCGCGAACCCGCTTTGCTACCAGCCGGACGTGCGCCTTCCCTCCCTAGCCGCTGCGCTGCTCCTCTCCCTCGCACCCGCCGGCGCCTTCGCGCACGGGGGCGGGTCGACGATGCCGACCGAGGTGCCGCCCGCGCCGCCGGGCGACGGCGCGAACGCGCAGGTCATCCTCCGCGAGCTCGCGGAGAAGGCCGCGAAGGACGCGGACGCGGCCAACGTGATGGACGAGCCGATCAAGAGCGCCAAGCGCGCGCTGGAGCGAGCCCACGGCGCGCGCGTCTCCGGCAACGACGCGGTCGCGCACGAGCTCGACGCGCTCGCGCTGGCGTGGGCCGAGGCGGCGCGCGATCTGGAGCGCGCGGCCGCCGCCGAGCGCGTGGCCACGGTGGCCGCGCAGAAGGCCAACGAGGTGCAGACGAAGGTCGAGCGCGCGCGGGCCCTGCTCGAAGAGACGCAGGCGCGCCGCGGCCGCGCCGCCGCCGAGCTGGCCCGCGCCGAGGCCGACGCGAAGGAGGCGGCGCGAGGCGCCGGCGACGCGGAGGCGCAGCGGATCGAAGCGGCGAAGAAGAAGGGCGGCAAGGCCCCGGCCGCAGCCCCCAAGGGCGGCGCGGCCAAGGGCAAGCCTGCTGGAAAGGGCGGCAAGTGAGCGTGCGCCTCGCCAAGATCCTCGCGCCGGTCGCGCTGCTCGCCGCAGCCTGCGCGCCGATGCTCAAGCCGACGCAGCTCGTGGAGCTCGATCGCATCCGCGCCGGAGCCACCGCCGAGGAGGCCAAGCGCTACGCGCCCGACGCCTTGGCCCGCGCGGAGAAGCTGCGCGGCGAGGCCGAGGCGGCGTTCGCCGACGGCAAGCACGCCCTCGCGCAGGTCCTCGCCGAGCGCGCGCTCGCGGCCTACGCGCACGCCGGCGCGGTCGCGCGCGTCGCCCGGGCCGAGGCCACCACCGCCGAGTCGAAGAGCGCGCTCTCCACCGCCGAAGCGGAGCTCGCGACCATCGACGCCGATCAAGCGCGCGTGGCCGCCGACGCCGACGCGCTCGAGCTCAAGGTGAAGGTCGCGCGCGACGCGCAGCCGATCCAGCCCTCGGGGCGCGCCAATCCGGAGCGCGAGCGCGCGCGGGCAGCCGCGGCCCGCGCGCTCGCGGTGGAGGCGCGCATGCTCTGCGGCGCGGCCCGGCTCCTCGCGGGCAGCGCCGCGGGCGCGCCCGACGACAAGACCAAAGCCCAGCTCGACGAGGCCGAGGCCGCCGTCACCAAGCTCGAAGGCGAGCTCTCCGCGACGGCGCAGCCCGCCGTGCCGATCGACGGCGCCACCCGCGCGCGGGCCTCGTGCCTCGCCGCGCTCACGGCGCTGCGCCGCGCGGCCTCGCCCACGAGCCGCGCCACGGGCGCGAGCGACGCGCTCCTCGCGGCCATCTCCGCCACCGGCAACTTCGTGCCCGCGCGCGACGATCGCGGCGTCACCGTCGCCCTGCGCAACGCCTTCTCCGGCGCCGCGCTCGCGCCGCCGATCGAGGCTCGCCTCGTCGAGCTCGGCAAGATCGCGGCGGCCCACCCGACGTTCCCGGTCGAGGTCGTGGTCCACACCGATCGGCCGGTCGGCGCCCGCGAGCAGGACGCCGAAAAAGCCCGCGCCGAGGTCGCCATCAAGGCCATGCAAAAGGGCGCCTCCGCCCTCCGCGCCCTCCCGCTCGTCGCCGGCAACCAGCTCCCCGTCGCCGACCCCGCCGGCCCCGATCGCGGGCGCAACGCGCGGGTCGAGATCGTCTTCGTCACGCCCGAAACGCTTTAGTCACGCTTCGTCACGGGAGCGTCGACCACTCCGTCGCCGCGCACGACAGTGCGGCGGCGCATTGGATGCGCCGCCCAGCGAGGAGGCTGTTCATGCACGCCACCAGGTCCGGCCGCCCGGCCGACGCGGTGGCGCACCCGTCCTGCAACCACACCACGAGCTCGGTCTCGAAGTGCGCCGGGCAGCACTCGGCGATCTGGTGCAGCGTCGCGTTGGCCCGTTCCTGATCGGTCCCCTCCGGGAACGTGACGCACGGGATCTCGGGCAACGAGCCACATGCCGGACTGCTCGCGACGGGGACCCCCGGATCCGACGAAGTGCAGTCCTGGCTGCACCACATGTATCGGGTCGAGCTCCACGATCCGGCACACGTCTGGAGCACGTACCCGAGGGCGTCACGTTCGTACGCGCATTGCAAGCCGTTGCTCGTGCTCGGGCACGGGTCACCCAGCGTCGGCTTGGTCGCCGGGCAATCCGCGGGGTTGATCGCGCCCGGCTCGCAAAACGCCTGCAACGCGATGCTGGCCCCGGCATCGCCGCCCGGCGGGAACGCGCCGCAAGGTGCCGCACCGCCGCCGCCGCCGATCGACAACGACAACCCGTCACCGCCGCTGCCCGAGTTGCCGCTGCTGGTGCCCGGCGCTGCGCCGCCCGAGCCACTCGACGATGACGTGGCACCTGTTGGCTGGACGGTGGAGCTGCAGGCGGCGGGGGCCGCAAAGGTGGCTATCGCGAAGAGGAGGAACTGAAGCAACGTCGGCGCTCGGGAAGACATCGATAGAGCCTACGCGCGGCAGTCTGCCGCCACCACCGGTGGGCTCGGGGCGCCGGCCGCCGAGGGCGTCAGGAACGTGAGGCCGCGTCGGATGGGCAGAGGATGGACAGAAGACCTGCGTCGCCCACCGCGAGCCCTCAGCTCAGGGGCAGCTCGGTGTACGTCTCCAACTGGCCGACCCCGTCCTTCATGTCGACGGGCTTGGCGCTCCAGCGGATCACCCGGCGCGAGGGGCGCGCGGCCACGAAGTCTTCGCGGCCGGCGAAGGGGCCCTCCGGGGGGACGCGCATGCGGCGCGCGTACTCGGCGGGGTCCTCGAAGATCGAGCCGAGCTGCGCGATGAACGCGTCGCGCGATTGACCCAGGATCGACGCCACGGGTGAGCCCGCGAGGGCGGCCAGCGCTTCGTTGGCGAAGACCACGCGCCGATCGGCGCCGAGGAGGAGCACCGCGCTGTCGAGGTTGGCGAGCACCGCCATCAAGCGGTGCTGCTCCGTCGACGTTCGCTTCGGGCCGGCGGGGCCCGCGCCGCCCTCGGCGAGCAGCGAGAGCTCGCCGGCCACGCGGCGCGCGAGGATCACGAGATCGTCGACCTTGTCGCGGCCGATGCGGTTGCGATCGTGATCGATGATGCACAGCGTGCCCAGCACTTCGCCCGTCGGCGTCACCAAGGGCGCGCCGGCATAGCTGCCGACGGTGCCGTCCTCGACCAGCGGATTGGCGGCGAACACCGGGTTCTGCCGCGCGTCGGGGACGACGAGCGGGGCGCCGCTCTCCACCACGTGCCGGCAGAAGGCCCACTCCCTCGGTGATCCGCGATCGGCGAGCAGCGCCCCCGCGAGGCCGAAATGGGCCTTGAACCACTGCCGATCACGAAGCACCAGCGAGACCAACGCCACCGGCACGCGGAGCTCGCGCGCCACGTCCTCGACGAGGCGCTGGAGGGCCGCGTCCGGCGGCGCGTCGTCGACGAGCTTCATGGCCGCGATGCGATCGAGGCGCCGCGTCTCCGCGAGCTCGGGGCGCTGAGGCAGGTCCTTGGGCACGCTGGCGACGGGGCCGGGCTCCAAGAGCGCGCGCCGGATCACGTCGCCGAGCACCGCTTGATCAATGTTGCTGTCGAGCACCGCCGCGAGGCCCAGCTCGGCGCGGCGGGCGCGCGCCGTGGCGCGGAGCTCGGAGGCCGGCGAGAGCGCGATGGCCACGCACGAAGCGCGACCCTCGGCGCGGATCGCGCGGAGCAGCGCGAACCCGTCCTCGCCCGGGAGCGCGAGGTTCGTGACGAGGAGCCGCGGCATGCCGACCGCAGCGATCATCTCGCGCGCCTCCTCGCCGTCGCTCGTGAAGATGGGGACGAGCCCGAGCCCGCGCACGGCGCCGCCCCAACGCGCGGCCAGGTGCGGATCGGGCTCGGCCACCAGCGCCAGCTCCGAGGGCGCGCCGGCGCGGATCTCCGCGGGCTCCGCGTCGCGTCCGGCGAGCGCCGCGAGCATGGCCCCCGCGTCGGCGAAGCGATCCTCCCGCCGCTTCGCGAGCGCGCGCATCACGATGGCGTCGAGATCGGGCCCGATGTCGCGCCGCCGCGCGCTCGGCGGCGGCGGCTCCGCGGTGGCGATGTCGATCATCAGCTCGTTGAGGTACGGCGACGAGAAGGGCAGCGTGCCGGTGAGCATGGCGTACGCGCACACGCCGAGCGCCCACAGATCCGCGCGCGCGTCGACGGCCTCGCCGCGGGCCTGCTCGGGCGCGAGGAACGCGGGCGTCCCGATGATGCGCCCCTCCCCGTCGCCGGCGGCCACGATGGGCGTGCTCACCCCGAAATCGAGGAGCTTCACGTGCGGCGCGCCGTCCCCCGCGGCCACGAGGAAGACGTTGGCCGGCTTGAGATCGCGGTGCACGATCCCGTGGCGATGCACCGCCCCGAGACCGGCGAGCATCTGTCGCATGATGACCACGGCCTCGTCGATCGGCAGCGCGCCCACGCGCGCGATGCGATCGGCGAGCGTCTCGCCGTGGAGCCGCTCCATCACGAGGTACGCGGCCCCGTCGAGGATCCCGAGATCGTAAATCTGCACCACGTGCGGGTGCGCGATCGAGGCCAGGAGGCGGCCCTCGGCGAGCATGCGGCCCTGCGACGCGACCTGATCCGGCTCGATGCGGCCGAGCGTCTTGATCGCCACCTTGCGCCCGAGCAGCACGTGATGCCCCTCGCACACCATGCCCATCGCGCCCGAGCCGATGACGTTGCCGACCGCGTACTTCTGATCGAGGACGCGCCCCGCCGCGAGCCCGCTCTGCGCCGTCGCGCTCGTCGCGTGCCCGCCCGGCACCGTTGCGCCCGCCGCAGGCAACGTCGCCGCGTGGGAGGCCGGCGGGTCGCGCATCGTGGCGTCGTGGTCGCCGAGGTGCTGTCCGTCGAGCGGACAGAGCACCGTCCCGACCGCGTGGGGGAGCTGGCATCGAGGACAGCGAATGAACGTTTCGACGGTATCTTTTGCACCCATCCGGCACCCTGCGGCGAAGCGGCAGGAGAAGAGTGCTCGGTGCCCCCGGGGACCGTCAAGGACGCGCGCCCACGATGTCCCTCGGCAGTCCTCCCGATCTCGGCGCCGACGTGCCCTTTCGTCCGCCGCGTGACGGGCATCGGCGCTAGGATGGCGGCCGTGCACCGCTCTTCGATCCTCGCCGCGCTCGTCCCCATCGCCTTCGTCGTGTCCGCCTGTGACGAGAACAAGAAGGCCTCCGAGCAGTCCGCCGTCGACGAGCTCGCCCACGTCCTGCCATTGGCGAAGGAAGACGTCGCCCAAGTGAAGCGCGGCTTGCCGCTGGGCGCCGAGAAGCTCGGGAAGCTGCTCGACGCCGACACCCTCGGCAACAACGCCGCGCTCCAGAAGGCCATCGCCCGCGCCCGCGCCGACGTGAACGATCTCATGCTCGCCAAGAGCACGTGGTTCTCGTATGCCGACGCGAGCGGCACCGTCCTCCGCAGCGAGGCCGACCCGGACATGCTCGCGGGCAAGAGCGTGCTCGCCACCTTCTCGCCCCTGAAAAAGTCGCTCGATCCCGCGGGCGGCTTCAACGAGGCCTTCGGGGAGATGAAGGAGCTCAAGATGGCCAAGACCGGCCCCGACATGGCCTGGCTCGCCGCCTTCCCCGTGAAGGACGACAAGGGCGGCCCCAAGGGGATGTTCGTGACGGGCTGGTCCTTCCGCGCCTTCGTCTACCACCTCGAGCAGGCCGCCAAGATGTCGGTCGCCGACACGGCCCAGAAGAAGGGGAAGAAGAACGCGCCGATCGTCTACCTCTACCTGCTCAAGGGCAAGACCGCGTACGGCGCGCCGGGCACCCCGGACGTGAACGCCAAGCTCATCGAGGACATGGATCTCCTCGGCAAGACCGCGGGCGGCCCGTACCGCGGCCAGGTCGAAATCACGAACCGCGGCTTCGGCGTCGCCGGCGCGCGCCTCCCCGAGATGGGCGACGACGCCGCCCTCGCCGTCCTCACCAGCGAAATCTGATGGCGTGATCACGGAAGCGTCCCCCGACGCTTTCCACGCCCCCCTTCATCACCGAAGCTCGAACGGACACGGCATCGCGCGCGCAACACGCGCCGCCCGATGCCGTGGTCCACGGCGCGTTCCGCATCGCTCGCTCGAGCTGCCGCATGGCCGCGATGTCGCGGCCCGCAACACGTCGCTCTTCACCGCCCACGATATCGCCGTTCGTTGGCAGCACGCGATGTCGTGATGAGCAACGCGTTGCTCTCCGCGCGCACGATGTCGCCGTTCATTGGCAGCACGCGATGTCGTGATGAGCAACGCGTTGCTCTCCGCGCGGCAGCGCGCGTGATGTCATCCGGCAACGACGTCGCTTTCGCCGCGCACGATGTCGTCACGCTCGGGGCGCCGTCTCCGGCAGATGCGCTGTCGTCGCGCGCGACACACGGCTTTCGCCGCGCACGATCGAGCGACGCGCGAAGCGCCGATTGCGACGGTCGCGCTCGTGACGCACGGATCTTTTCGCGGTGCACGCTGATCGAGCGTTGCGGACGCAGGCTCGAAAACAATCGATTTCTGAAGCACCTACAGGCTTGCGGTCGGGGACCCGTCGCCCACGTTTGCGGGGGTGGAGCACCGGCGCGGATCGCCTCCGTCGCTGGCAACGTGGACCACCGCGTGACGCGGTGAGGGGGATGGCGATGGAAACGAAAGAAGCGCTGAGCGAGGCCTACGACCAATCGGCACGGGCCTACGATCAGATGGCCGGTGGCATCTATCTGCGCGCGCTGTGGGCGCTCCTGCCCTACGCCAATGTCGCGCCGCTGCCGGCCATCCTCGACGTCGGGTGTGGCACGGGCATCAACCTGCTGGAGATGGCCCGCGTGCTCGGGCCTTGCCGCAAGCTGGTGGGCGTCGATCTCTCGCCGGGGATGCTCGACGTCGCGCGGCGCAAGGCGGCGTCGGCGGGCCTCGCGGCGACGTTCGTCGTCGGCGACGCCGAGGCGCTGGAGCTGCCCGACAGCTCGTTCGATCTCGTCGTCTGCAACAGCGCCTACCACTGGTTCCCCGATCGCGCGCGCGCCATCAAGGAGATGTCGCGCGTGCTGCGCCCGGGTGGCCAGCTCATGCTCACGACCTTGGCCGCGCCCGGCTACGAGGAGTGGATCGGCGTCGTCAACGGCGTGTGGGCCCGCCTCTTCGGGCGCGCGTGCGCCGCGTTCCCCGAGATGCCCACGCCGGCCGAGGTGTGCTCGCAGATGCGCGCGTCGGGCCTCTCGATGGAGCATTTCAAGTACCAGATCGCGCCCGGCCTCGTCGGCGATCCGCAGGGGTTCCTCTCGACGATGGCCGTGGTCGCGCCGGTGTGGCTCCAGCAGGCGCCCGACGGCGACAGCGATCGCGTGATGCAAGCGACGCTCGGCGCCATCACCCAGGGCTCGCCGCAGGGCTTCGTGTGCACGCAGGCCGGCATCGAAGCCGTGGCCCGCAAGGGCGCCGCCATCCCGCTCCCGACGGCGCGGCCCAACATGCCGCAGCCGCCGCGGTCGCAAAGCGGGCCGTGATCAGCGCCTGCTCGTCACACCCGGGACACGGGGCCGCTCGCGGCCCCAACGTGACGAGCACGTGCTCGTCCAGCCCGGCGCTTGGGGCCGCTCGCGGCCCCAACGTGACGAGCACCCGCTCGTCCAGCCCGGGGTTTGGGGCCGCCTGCGGTCCCATCGTGACGAAGGCCGGCTCGCCCGCCCTGACGAGACCTCAGCCATCGCCGCGCGGCGGCGGCACGGACGATGATCCGACCGCCGCGGCGCGAATGGGCGCGCTGGGCTCCGGTGCCGGCTCTCGCTTCACGGTGGGGATCGGCC
Organism: Minicystis rosea; assembly: GCA_001931535.1. Classification (GTDB taxonomy): domain Bacteria; phylum Myxococcota_A; class Polyangia; order Polyangiales; family Polyangiaceae; genus Minicystis; species Minicystis rosea. The sequence continues at coordinate 14,063,313 of CP016211.1, read as the reverse complement.
CCGTCTTCGACGCGGGATCGACGCGCTTCACCGCAGGGATCGGTCCCGTCTTCGACGCGGAATCGACGCGCTTCACCGCGGGGATCGGCCCCGTCTTCGGCGCTGCATCGACGCGCTTCACCGCAGGGATCGGCCCCGTCTTCGGGGCTCGCGGAATCGCGGGGATCGTCCCCGTCGTCGGCGCCGTGCGACCGCTCTCCGGCGACGACGGGCGCGCGCGGGGCACGATCGGAATGGGTCCCGTCTTCACGCGATCATTGGGATCGGCGGGCGGCGGGATGGTGGGCGGCGTCCTCCCGAGCTCGTCGAAGATCTCGCGGAGCTGCCGCACGAGACGGCTCTTCCACACGTACACGGTGTCCGCGGACATGCCCGTGATGGAGGAGACCTCCTCGACCGGCCGGCCCTCGAGGAACATCAGATCGAAGATCTCCGCGCCGCGCGCCGAGAGCCGCTCGCGCACCGCGCCCGAGAGCGCGTTCAGCATGTCGCGCGAGATGGCCTCCGACTCGGGGCCCATGTGCGGCATGGCATTGCGATCGAGATCCTCGTGCTGCGTCGGATCCTCGGTCCACGGGCTGCGGCGCCGGCTGCGGAGCACGCTCACCGTCTCGCGGCGCGCGAGCAGCGCCACGAAGCTCGGCAAATCCAGGCCGCGCGTCGGATCCCATTGGAGCAGCACGCGCCCGCGATCGGCGAAGAGCGCGAGTAGCACCGACTGCGTGACGTCCTCGATCTCCTGCCGAGCCTCACGCCGGCCCGGCGCTTGTCCGCGCACGAGCACCCAGCCCACGTTGGCGCGGATCACGGGTGTGAGCCCGCGCACGAGCTGGCGCATGGCCTTGGCGTCGCCGTCCACCGCGCGCTGGAGGAGATCCAGCTCTGGAGGCACGACGGGCGCGCTCGGGTCGGGCACCGAGATCGCGGGCTGGATGCCCGACGTCTCCGATGTCCCCCCAGGATCGATCGCGTCGTTGTGCCGTACGTCGTCCGACGACATCATTCTTCGGATGCGATTCTATTCGGTGGGAGAGCCTACGGGCCACACCCAACCTGCATCCGACCTCGTGATCCGTGCGCGAGAGTGCTCGAAGGTGCGCCTCGCGCGCGATGTTCTGGAGCAAACACGCACGCGACCGGGGCAAGCACGATGCGGGCGCGAGGCTCGTGGATCTGAAGTCCGACCGGCGCTACCATCGCGCGCCCGCACGACGGGCGATAGGAAGGGACCGTGATGCGCACTTCGATTACGAGGCACCTCCGGCAATCGGGCCTGCTCGCGGCGGCGGCCGTCGCGATGCTCGCGAGCGCCGCGTGCGGCTCGTCGAGCAACAACACCGGGGGTAGTGGTGGCACCGGCGGCAGCACCACGTCGGGGACGACCACGAGCACCGGCACGACGACGTCGAGCGGGACGGGCGGCTCGTGTGAGGGGTTCGGGGACGGAACGACGTGCCCGGCGAACGACACCAGCTTCTCCCGCGCACGGGCGAGAAGGTGCCTGGTGGCACGGTGAAGGCGAAGATCGTCGACGAGAACGGCCTTCCCATCGACAAAGCCACGGTCTTCATCTGCGGCACCGACACGTGCTCGCCCGCCAAACCGACAGACTCGAACGGCGAGGTCACGATCGACGCAAACACCAGCATGAAGAATCCGGCGTTCAAGTTCGGCGACTCGCTCGCACACGCCGAGCTCGCGATCCCTCTCCCCGACACGACGACGACGCCGACGACGGACTTTACGGGCCACGTGCTCGCGACCGCCAAGTTGAGCGACAAACCTGGCGCTCCCCTCACGCCGGGAACCACGGCAACGTCGGGCGACGTTTCCATCGCCGTCCCTACCAATGCTGCTGTTACGTTCTCTCCGCTCCACGCAACCTGCGAGGACCAATTGTTCCGCGCGGTAAGCATCCCGCTCACGAACATCGGGCCTGTGATCGATCCGGCCGTGGGCGCCCCGGCGAACCTCGCGCTTCTCTACGGCGTGGGCGCGCAGGACACGACGATCTGCCCGGCGGCGAAGGTCACCGTCGCTCTGCCGCACAAGACGAAGACGCCCAACGATCTCGACTGGGCCCCCGGCGCCGACGTCGAGTTCTGGATCCTCAGCACCGACGCCGGCCAGACCTACGCGCCGTACGCCGGCTGGGCCAAGATGAGCGACGGCAAGGTGAGCGAGGATGGAACGAAGGTGTCGACGAACGACGGCGCGAAGCAGGGTTTCGTGTTCCTCGCGAACTTCGCCATCCGCCTGAAGCCGTGAGGCCGGACTACGGAGCCCGGCCTCGTCGAGCTCTCGCACCGCCTACGGCGCCAGCTTCGCAACGAAGACGTCCTTCCCACCTGCGCTCGTGAGCGGCCCCCCGCCCAAGTCGATCGTTCCCTCGAACCAGCCGGTCAAGAACGCGTTGCCGAGCTCGTCCACAGCGACGCCAGACGCAGCGCAGTACGAGTCGCATCCATAGCCCCTACTCCACAGGTGGTTGCCTTCCGGGTCGAGCTTCAACAAGAACGCGTCGACCTTACCGGAGTTCGGCAGATGCGCGCTCACGATCGGACCCCCGCCCAGATCCACGGTTCCGCTGAACCCGCCGGCGACGAGCACGTTGTCTGACGCGTCGAGCGCCATGCAGTTGCCCGACGACGCAAACGGCACCCCGGAATAGGTCAGCCCCTTGCTCCACAGATGATTGCCGTGCTGGTCGAGCTTCACCACGAATGCGGCGCCGCCATTTCCGTCAGCAAGCGGACCACCGCCGAACTCGATCGTGCTGTAGTAGGAGCCGGCCACGACGACGTTCCCCGCACTGTCGGCGGCGATCGCGGACACCCCACTCCCGAAGCCTTCGTACCCCTTGCTCCAGAGGTGATTCCCGCTCGCATCCAGCTTCATGACGAAGAGATCGCCGTCGATCCCGCCGCCGCCGAAGTCGATGGTTCCGCCACCCATACTCCCAGCTACAAACACGTTCCCCTCGGCGTCCGCAGCAATGGCGTGCCCTCTTTCGCCGCTCGAATCGCCGAAACGTTTGCTCCAAATGTGGTTTGCCATGGAGTCGAGCTTCACCACGAAGATGTCGCCGCCCCCTGGCTCGTGAGCGCGCCACCCCCGAAGTCGACAGCGCCGGAGAATCCTCCCGTGAGGAGCACGTTGTCCATACTATCCGCCGCAATGGCGATCCGTGGCTCGACGCCGGCATAGTAGGCTTTGCTCCCATGGGTGCCTCCAGAGATGTCGACTGATGCCACGAAGGCCGCAGGCGACGCACCGCTGTTCGCGTAGGTCTTCCCCACGTTGATCGATCCAAGAAAGTCGCCGGTAAATCGAGCATTGTTGGCAACTCCGATCGCGATGCCAGTTCCGTGCTGCGAGTTCGCGCCACCGAACCGAAGCGTCTTGAACGCTGCGCTGTCCGTACGGAGATAGCTCAGGAATACGTCGTCGCCGCCCCCACTGAGCGCTGCGCCATCACCAAAGTCGATCGCTCCGGCAAAAGATCCGACGAGCGCTACGTACTGCCCACCGCCACGCGTGACCGCGATCCCGTTGGCCACCTGATCGCTCGCATCCCCATAGCGCTTCGCCCACACGAACGGGTCCGCGCACTTGCTCCCCTTGCACGTCGCGTTGTTCGCGCAGTCCGTGCTGTGCACGCACGCCTCCCCGATCTCGCACCCTGCGCAGCTCCCGCCGCAGTCCTTGTCGCTCTCGTCCCCGTTCTTGATCCCGTCGTCGCACGCAGGCGCCGCACACGCACCGCCGCTCGCACACACGAGGCTCGTGCAGTCACTCCCGAACGTGCACCCCTCCCCCTCCCCGCACGCCGGGCAGCTCCCGCCGCCGCAGTCCACGCCCGTCTCGTTTCCATCGCGGACCCCGTTTGCGCACGGCTCCACCATGCCACCCGTGCTGCTGCTCGTCGTGGTGCCGGTGCTGCCGCTCGTCGTGGCGCTCGCCCCCGTCCACCCGGGCCGCGCATCCTCGTAGCCCGCCATCTGCAAGCACCCCGCCCCAGCGCCGTCACCAGCAGCAGAGCGCCTCCGAACATCCGTCGCATCGTCGTCATCGTCACCACCTGCCCCCAGCACGAGCCCCGCCTCGGCCGCGCCCACCAGCGGACGCAGCTCCAGCCTCACGGCCTCTCTCGCTTTCTCTTCCGGCGCCTTCGCCGCCGGCGCCGTGAGCACCAGCACCGCGCCGCCGACCACCAGCACCGAGCCCGCCACGAGCGCCGCCGTCGACGCCGTGCCGGCCGTCTTCGCATCGCTGCGCAGCGCCACGCCGACGTCGTTGCAGAAGTTGGGATCGCTCGGCGAGCACTGCTCCTTGGATGCCTTGATCTTCGAGAGTGTCTGCGCCCCGAAGATCGCGCCCACCACCAAGCCGACGACGCCCACTCCGCCGACGCTCGCGCCCGCGATGCGCTGCCCTGTCCACCACGAGCGCGGCTCCTCCGGAGGTGCCACCAAGACGGGATCGGCGATCAACCGCGGAATGGCGACCGAGATCGTCGCGCCGTTCGGCGGCACCGGCACCGAGGTCAGCCACGATCGATGGCCCGGCGCCGAGACCTCGAGCACGTGCTCCCCCGCGTCCACCGGCAGGGCCGACCCCCACTGCCCCTCGCCGATCTCGGCGTTGTTCCGCTTGACCGTCAGGCCGGGCAGCCGCTCCGCCGCGCCGACGGTGATCGTCAGACGGGAGAGCTGCCCCTCGATCGCCTTCGCCCGCCGCCCCGCCTCTCCCAGCCGATCCGCGTCCCGCGCAGCCCCCGCGATCCGCTCCGCCTCTTTGAACGCGCCCCACGCGCTCGCCATCTTCCCGAGGTGCTCGTAGCAATCCCCAGGTTCAGGAAGAGCCCCGCGGTGGGCATCAGCCGCCGCACCTCCACGAACTTCGGGCACGCCGCCGCGTAGTTGCCCGCCCCACGAGCTTCTTCGCTTCGTTGAACAGCGCGACCGCGGCGGCTTCGTCCGCCGTGCCCTGTGCGTGCGCCGGCATCGCCGCCGACGCGGTGAGGATCGCGATCGCCGTCGCGATCCCAACAACGCTCCATGTCCTCTTCATCGATCGTCTCGCTCCCCTCAAAGGTTGTAGGTCGTGCCCGGCGGCTTCACCGGCGCGGGCTTCGTCGTCTCCGCAGGCGCACGCGGCTCGGGCTTCGGCGCACCCTTCGGCACCGCGGGCATGTTTTTCGGAGGCGCCGCCTCCGCTGCCCGCGCGCTCGCCGTTGCCGTGGCAGCCGGCGCGCCTGCATCCATCGCCGCTTCACTCGATGCGCCCGCCTCGGGCAGCTCCGCACGCGGAGCCTCGATCCGCGGCTGCGCAGGCGACGACGCCGGCGGCTCGGGTATCGTGCCCGCGCCGAGCGAAGGCCCCACCGCTCGTCCTCGTCCTCCGACCAAGGCCGCCGCGAGCGCGCCGCCCGCCGCGAGCGCCGCCGCGGCCGCGGCGAACACCCCACGCCGGCGCTTCGGCGGTGTGAGCGCGGACGTCGACAGCGTCGCCTGCGCCAACGCCGCCCTCCCCCCAGTCGTCGCCGTCAGCGCCGCGGGTGGGAGCGGCGCCGTCAGCACGCCCGCGCGCGTCGCGCTCTCGGCCGGCGGAAGCTCCACCGTCGGCCGCGCCGGCGCCACCTGCTCGCCGAGCACCGCCGCGGCCTGCTCGGCGTGGCGCTTGGCGCGCTCCGGCCCGAACGGCGCGAGGGCTGCCGCCAGCGCAGCGACGCTCGCCATGCGCCGCTCCGGAGTCTTCTCCAGGCAGGCGCGGATCACCGCTTCGAGCCCCGCGGGCAAGTCGGGCCGGAGGGGGGCGAGCGGCGGAGGATCCTTGAGCCCCACCTGCGCGACGACCACGTGGATGGTGTCGGCGTGGAACGGCGTGCGCCCTACGAGCAGCTCGAACAACGTCACCCCGAGCGCCCACACATCGCACCGCGCGTCGACGTCCTTCGACGCGTTCATCTGCTCGGGCGACATGTAGAGCGGGCTCCCCAGCGCCGCGAGATCGCCCGTGAGCGCGCCGTCGCCCGCGAGCTTCGACACGCCGAAGTCGAGCACCTTCAAGACCACGCGCCCGGCAGCGCCGCGCGCGAGGAACAGGTTCGCCGGCTTGATGTCGCGATGGACCACGCCCGCCGCGTGCGCCTCCGCGAGCGCTTCGCACGCCTGGAGGATGTGCTCCACGGCCTCTCCGACAGGCAGCGGCCCGCGGGCGCGCAGCTCGTCCGCGAGGTCTCGCCCTTCGAGGTGCTCCATCAGCATGTACGGCTCGCCGCCCTCGGTCGTGCCGACGTCGAGCACCTTCACCGCGTGCTCGGACCGGAGCTTCGCCGTAATCTTCGCCTCCCGCACGAACCGCGCGTGCGCCTCCGCGGGCGCGCGGCTCGCCTTCATCAGCTTGATCGCGAAGCGCTGCTCGAGGTCCACGTTCATCACGGCGAGCACACAGCCCATCGCTCCCTGTCCCAGCACGCGCTCGACCCGGTATTTCCCGAGCACCACGTCGCCCGGCTTGATCTCGCTCATGGCTCCTCCGCGAACATGCGCCGCAGCTCCACGGCGGCCCAAACCGGATCGACGATGAACCGCTGGGTCGACAAGGCCGAGCGGTTGTCGGGAAACTCGATCCCCGGGCGCGGCTCCTGGCGGCGCACCTGATCCGGCTGCCGCGGCCCCGAGGACTGAACGGGAGCCGCCCGTCGCGGGACGTCGGGCGGAGGCGTGAAGAGCACGCGCGTCAGCTCATCCCTCGGCTTCGGCCCGGCCGCCGGCAGCGCGAGCACCGTGAAGACGCGGGCGGAAGCCTTGCCGTCGCTGCACAACATGCCTCGAAGGCTCATGGCGGCCCTCCTTCTCCGGCTTCGCCTAATGAGGGCGCGATGTCGTTCGCAGCGAGCACGGGTGGGACGCCCGGCGCGTCGATGGGCGGCGGCGCGCGCGTGACCCCGAACGCGGTCAAGAACTTGTGCAGCCGGTCGAGCGCGCGCGCGTGCCTTTCGCGTGCGGTCGAGTAGGCGACGCCGACGTGCTCGCTCACCTCCTGCAACGTCTTCCCCTTGCCGTAGACGAGCACGACCACCTCGGCCTCCCTCGGCTCTAACGCGCCGAGCGCCTTGCGCAGCGAGGTGATCGCGTGCGCGTACTCCGCGCGCAGCTCGACGGCCTCCCGATCGTCGCCACGCAACACCTCATCAATCCCAGCGGCGAAGGTGGCGGCGAACAGCCGGCTCGCGAACTCGTGGAGGTGCCGGCGGATGTCGTCCTGGTCGTGGTCGAGGACGTCGAAGCCCGCGAGCGCGTACTCCGCGGCGAACCGATCGGACGCCGCCATGGCGGCGCGCTCGATCCGGTGCCGCCGCGCCTGGAGGCGCAGGTTGTCGAGCATGGCCCAGCGCACGCGGCAGCGCGCGAACAGCACGAACGAGGGGCACATCTCGTCGCGGAACGCGCGGGCCGCGCGGTAGAGCGCGAACGTCCCCACCGCGTAGAGCTCCTCCGGATTGGAGACGAAGCGCGACCAGCGCGGCGCCACGTCGGCGGCGCACTCGGCCACGACGTGCACCGCTTCGCGCACGAGCCGTTGCTCGCGCTCGGTGGGCGGCGGGGGCGGCGCGACGTCCTTCATGCTCCCTCCTTCTGCTCCTCGGGCTCGATGACCTCCACGCCGTCCTTCGGCACCTCGGCGCTCGTGTCAGGTGCCGCGCGCTTCGTCCCGGCGGCGAGCAGGAGGCGCACCGCCGGGTGCGCGCGCATCTTCTCCTCGGCCTCGCGGCGCATGACGGCGTAGAGGTGCGGCGGCGTGATCGCCTTATATGGCGCGATCGCGGCCTCGATCTGCTCCTGCATCAACGCCTCTTCCTCGGGCGTGAGGGGGCTCGGGTCCGGCGCGTTCGTGTGGCTCATCGGTTCTCCTTTCGATCGGGCGGCGCCGGTGGGATCACGGCGTCGCGCACGGGGAAAAATCGGGCGAGTCCTTCCTCGCCGAGCGGCAGCGTCGCCGCGACATCCTCGGCCTCCGCGGCGCCATCGGGCACGCCGGCGAGGATCACGCGCTCCGCCGGCGCGGCGGGTGCGCTCGGTGCCTGGCGCAACGACACGGGTGGCACATACGCGCGGTGCGTGATCGCGCCGGGGATCGCGGGCTCCATCGGCGGCATGGGGAACGACAGCCGGCCCGCCGCGATCTCCTCCGCGAGCCAGACGTGCGCCTCGCCGATCGCCCGCGCGAAGGCCGTCATCGAGGGGTAACGCGCGGAGGGATCCTTGAGCACTGCGCGGCGCACGAGGTCGTCGATCGACGGCGGCAGGCCGGCGTCGGCCAGCGACGGCGGCAGCTCGTACACCTGCTTCTGCGCGATGACGTGCATGTCGTGGAGATGAGCCTGAAAAGGGTGGTAGCCGGCCAGCATCGTCCAGAGGGTCATGCCCAGCGCGTAGATGTCGAAGCACGGGTGCGCGGGCGCTCCGAAAATCTGCTCCGCCGGCATGTAGCCCGGCGTCCCGAGCCCGTTGCGCCCGAGCGTCGTGGCGACGGAGTCGGGCAGTACCTTCGCGACGGAGAAGTCGAGCAGCTTCACCGCCGTCCGCCCGCGGCCGAGGTTGACCAGGAACAGGTTGCCCGGCTTCACGTCGCGATGAACGATCTGCGCCTCGTGCGCCGCGGCGAGCCCCCACGCCGCCTCGTACGCGACCGCGAGCGCCATCCGCGGCGAGAGCCGCCCCTGCCACGCGAGCAGCGTCGCAATGCTGCACCCCTGGAGCAGCTCCATCCGGATCCACACCATCCCGTCGTCCTCGCAACCGAGGTCGAAGACCTTCACCACGTTGGCGTGCTCGATGGAGTAGGTGCCCTTCGCCGCCGTGAGCGCGCGCCGAACGGCATTGGCATCGGCGCGCTGCACGAGGTGCGAGACCTTGAGCGCGAAGGACTGATCCGTGTGGACGTGCCGCACGGCGTAGACCTCGCCGTGCAGGCCGGCGCCGAGGAAGCTCTCGATCGCCAGTTGTCCGAACACGTCGCCTGGTTTGAAGGTGAGCATGAGCGAGCCTGTGGGGGTGACGGACCGCGAACGGTGGCAGCGCCCCATTAAAAGGGAAGCGTCACGAGCCCCGTCATGGAGCCGGGCCCGAGGAGCACTTTTTTCGTTTTTTCTTCGAGGCCCCCTCCCGGTGTCGAAATCGTGCGCCGAGCCGGCTCCATCGCGGGGCTCGTGACGCTTATCAGGTGAGGGGTCGAGGTGACCGCGCCGAGAGGCGCCCTGCCTCCTCATCCTCCCGACCGGCACCGCTCCGCGGCGCCTCGGCCCCTCTTTGTCTCACGGAGGAGACCCGCATGCCCACGTCACCCGATCCCGTCGACACCATCGAACGCTTCGCCGAGCTGTCTGCCTTGCTCGACGATCCCTTCGCCGACGAGCACGAGATCCTCCACGCTTTCGGCCTCGACGCCGAGGCGTGGGACGCGATCGAGGCCCGCTGGATCGCGCGGATGCGCGCCGGCGACGGCGACGCGGAGTCGCTCGCGCGCCTCTTCGGGAAGAGCTACCGCGAGACCACCCAGCGGGTGAAGCACGGCGATGCGAGCAAGGTCGACGTGGACGACACGCTGCCCACCGGCGCGGCCTTCCTCTCGACCGAGGCGCAGCCGTGGCGCGACGAGGCTGCGACCGTCGGCCGCGACCTGACCGCGACACCGCCGCCGCTGCTCGACGCGCAGCCGATCCCGCCCGCGCCGCCCACCCGGCCCACGGGCGCGCCCCCGCCGCCCGCCGTCGCCGACACGCTCGAAACGTCGCATCCGCTCCCAGTCCCGCCGCTCCCGTTCCACGCGCCGTCGGCAACGCCCAACGAGACGTTGGAGCTCGGCGCGATCCTCCCGCGGCCCACGCTCCCATTCACCAGCTCTCGTTGAGGAGGAAGAGCAACATGCCCCTCAACGTCACACTCTCCTTCCCATCATCGCCCGGCGCCGCTGGTAGCGATCTTGTCGTCCGCCGCTACGAGCTCCGCGAAGAGCTGAGCGCGCTCTACGAGCTGACAGTCGAAGTCCTCTCGTCAGATCCGAGCCTCGACGAGAATGCCATCGTCGGCCAGCCCGTCGACGTCGACTTCGGTGACGAGCCATTCCTGAAGCAAATCCACGGCATCGTCCGCCGCATGGAGCAGCGCACCGCCGTGCCCGATGGCAGCTCGCACTACGTCTTCACCGTTGTCCCTCCGCTCTGGCTCACCACGCGCCGCCGCGACCATCGCATCTTCCAGAACCTCAGCGTCCCCGAGATCGTGGAAGCCGTGCTCGCCGATCCCACGTACGGCGGCCACATCCCTGCACCGGACACGCGCGGCGTCGGCGACGCGCCCGCACGCGAGTACGTCGTGCAGTACGCCGAGACCGATCACGACTTCCTCTTCCGCATCCTGGCCGACCAGGGCATCGCGACCTACTTCGACCACGCGAATGCCAGCACGTGGACGCTGGTCGACGACACCTCTGCCGCCGCGCCGAGCCTCACCGGATCGATCCCGTTCTCCGATCCATCGAACATGAACGCGCTCGTCGAGGGGCAGACCGACACGCCGCACGTCTTGACCGCCGTCATCCGCTCCGCGGTCGAGACCTCCTCGGTGACGCTGCGCGACTACGACTTCGAGAAGCCCGAGCGGGTGCTCGAAGCCAAGAAGGACGCGGGAACGTCGGGCGCGTTCACGAACGAGAGCCCGCTCGAAGCGTATACCTTCGAGGTCGGAGCGTTCACGACGCAGCCCCCAGGCGATGCTCGCGCCGCCCACCGGCTCGACGCTGCCCGCAACGCGCGCCGCCGCATCCTCTGCACGAGCAACTTCGCGCTGCCACCGGGCACGCGGATGCCGCTCGTCGACCACCCGCGCCAAGACCTCGCCGGCGACTTCCTCGTCGTCCGCACCCGCACGGAGCGAGAAGGCGACGACCAGCGCACGCACGAGCTCGAGCTCATGGACCTCGCTCAACCGTTCCGGCCGACGCTCCAGCCCAAGTCACGCATCCACGGCACACAGACGGCGTTCGTGGTCGGCGCCGAGGGCCAGGAGATCGACGTCGACAAGTACGGCCGCGTCGAGATCGAATTCCGCTGGGACCGGCGCGACAAGCACACTGGCGGCGTCTCCCGCCGCGTACGGGTGGCGCAGGGTTGGGCGGGCGCGGGCTTCGGGTTCGTGATGCTCCCGCGCGTGAACGAGGAGGTGATCGTCGCGTACCTCGACGGCGATCCGGATCAGCCGATCATCGTCGGCCGCGTCCACAACGCGCTCGTGACGACACCGCTCAAGCTCCCTGCGGACAAGGCCATCAGCGTGTGGCGCTCGCGCTCGACGCCGAAGAGCGACGGTTACAACGAGATCCTCATGGACGACCAGGCCGGCGCGGAGCGGCTGACCATGCACGCGCAGCGGGACTTCAAGCAGGTCGTCGAGCGCGACGCGGAGACCATCGTCGGGCGGAACGAGTCACGCACGGTGAAGGGCAATCGCTCGCTCAGGGTGGTCGGCAACCAGACGGAGGTCGTGGAGGGAGACAAGAGCATCGACGCCACCGGCGCGCTGTCGCTCCACGGCGACACGGTCAGCATGACCTCCGACGACCGGATGATGATCCACGCGGGCGCGCACCTCTTGATCTCTTGCGGCTCGAACCGCGACGACACGACGGCAGGCAACCACGCGCTCGAGGCGGATGCCGTGTTCGTGAAGGGCCGCTCCGGGGTGCAGGTCGTCGCGCCGAAGGTGCACGTGTTCGGCGGGGAGGAGATTCATCTCCAGGTGGGTGGGTCGTCGATCCACATCACCGATGGGGCTATCAAGATCACGAGCGCGGGCGACGTTGAAGTCAACGGCGGGCTCGTGAAGCTCAACTGCCAGTGAAGGAGGGGAGATGCGGAAGCTCGTTTGGCTGGGGATGGTGGCGATGATGTTGGTGGCTGCTCCCGTGAGCGGCTGCCGCTCGCACGGAAAGGCGGGGAGCGTGGATACGACGAAAGATGTTTACCGGGATGATGAAGTGCCCAAGGAGCAAATCCTCGTAGTGAACGGGGTCGAGGAGCACATTCCTTGGGAGCGCGTGCCCGAGAGCCAACGGTGGCTCATCGAGTGGGAACAGGACAGCGACCGCTTCAAGCTTCGCGTACCGATCGTACGCGAAGAGATCACCTCGCGAGACAAGCAGGGGCGTCCCGTACCCCCGAAGGAGGGGTGGGAAGTGAACAGCGTCGTGTACGGCCTGAATCCCAAGCACTTCAGGCACACCTACTACGGTCACGCGCACTGAGGAGAGATCATGGCACAGCCCGCTGCTCGCCAAGGAGACCTCCATCTCTGCCCGACCCACGGTCCTTCGCCGATCGCCGGTCCGTGCTGCCCACGCGTGCTCATCGGCGGCCAAGCCGCCGCACGCCAGGGAGACTTTGCGCTCTGCCCCGCTGGCGGGCCCGACGCGATCACCGCCGGGAGCCCGACCGTGCTCATTGGCAATCAACCGGCTGCGCGTCTCACCGAGAAGTTCGCGCATGGCGGGGCCGTCGCGGTGGGCATGCCGACCGTGTTGATTGGCAATCCGCCGGTCGGACCGGATGGACGAGCGTTCCAGATCCCGCACGAGTGCGCCTTCCTCAAGGACTTCGGCAACCAGGCCACGGGCGGCAAGCTCGATCGCCTGCGCGACAACTGCGCCTGGTCCACGCCGACGACGGTAGACGTCAAGATCCCCGGCGATCCAACCAAGACCCAGATGATCAAACGCGATGTCTACGTGCGCGGCCACAAGGTGACGGTCTACGAGCCAGTCGGCGGCGCTCCCGCCGGGAAGTGGCTGCCGAGCGGGGACAGCGTCGCAAAGGGCCTCGCCACGCTCTCGGACGAGCAGCTCCGCAACACGAAGGAGGTCTACATCGTCCCGCACGACGGCACGCCGAACCCGAACACTGGCGCCCTCCCTGTTGCCGACTACAGAAACGGCACCATCCGCTATTTCCCGCGCGGAGAAGCCCATCCACAGTCCGATGTCGACTGGGCGTTTCAGCACGAGACCGGCCACGCGTATTCGATCGGCGAAGTCTGGGATAAGAACCCCGCCGCGCGCGAAGCATGGAAGCAAGCGATCGCCGACGACCGCCGAAGCGTCACCGGCTACGGCGACAGCAACGAGGTGGAGGACTTCGCCGAGTTCATGGTCCTGTACGCAACCATCCTCGGCACGCCCTGCGAAGCCTCTGCCCGCGCGCTGTTCCCCAATCGCTTTCGCGAGATGGATAAGCTGTTCCCCCACGGCATCACCGCGCGCAACCCGGCAGGCGCGGGCAACCCATACTGACGAGGTGCGCCGATGAAGCTCATCCATCTCGCCACCACGGGCGTTCGCGGCGTACCGGACGGCGCCTACGCCTTCACCGATCCTCGAAGCGGCACTCCGCTCCCCGTCGTCCTCGTCACCGGCGGCCCCGCGTCCGGCAAGACCTCCTTGCTCGAAGCGATCGCCGCCGCGAAAGAGGCCATCGGCAGCTACGGCACGCCGCCCGACCCGAAGCGACTCATACGCAGCGGGGCGCGGGAATCGCGGCTCCTCACGACTTGGCTGCTGTCCGATGCTGAGCGCGATGGCGCGCGCCTCGACGACGCTCGGCAAACCGTCACGTGGGAGCTCGGTACGGGCGCGTCGCGCTGCGACGCGGAGCCCGGCCTGCGCCGCCTGTTCGCCGAGCACTCCTACTCGCCGTCACGCAGCAAGCTCGAATACTTCCCAGCCAACCGCGTGCTCGGCTCCAGCGCCCCCCCCGCCTTCGGAGGTCCCAGCCGGGAGGCCGAGACACGGCCACGCGCGACCCGAGCGGCGGACAAATATGCGAGCCTCGTGGAGGGCGTGCGCGCCGCCGCGCTGGCCGAAGCCGCGCGCGCGGCGCAAGACCTCCGCGAGAGCGGCGTCGCGCTGCGCAGCGGCGAGCCGGGTCCCCTTTCCGCGTACGAGGCCGCTGTCGCCGCAATGGTGCCGGATCTACGGCTCCAGGCCGGAGAGGTGTCCGGCGGAACGGGGCTTCGCTTCCTGCGTCGCACGCGGGAGGAGCTGAGCCTCGAAGACCTCTCGGAGAGCGAGAGACAGAGCATCCTGTTCGCGCTCGCGTTCGCGCACTTCGGGCTGCATGGCTCGCTCGTGCTCATCGACGAGCCCGAGCTGCACATTCACGCGTCGGCACGCGTGCGCTTCCTCCATGCGCTCGTGGGTCTTGGGCGGGACAACCAGATCATCGCGGCCACGGGCTCGGCCGAGCTCGTCGCCGCGGCAAGCCCTGGACAGGTGATCGACCTGTCGGCCCGCGTGACCGCCAAAGCATCCTGAGCCGCGCGCGTCGCCCTGGACGAATTCTCCTCGCCAAATGCTCGCGCGCTCGTAGTCTCATGCATTGGGCAATCTCGCCCCTCCCGCATGTGAAGGAGGCTTTGCCACCATGGCCAGCTCTGCACTCTGGAAGCTCCGGCGCATCGCTCCGCGCGCCAAGCGTGTCTATGACCGCCGCGCGAACGAAAGCGCGGCGGTCGCTGCGTACTCCTCGATTACGGGCCTAGCGGACGCGTTCATCACCGCTTACGACACCTCCACCAAGTACGAGGCGAAGTGGCGAAAGGAGATGGGCGAAGGCAAGGGCGCCATCGCCGCGCTGGTCGCCGCCATTCGCGCTTGGCTCCCGAGGGTCGAGCGGGACGTACCTGGGTTCGACGCCTCGACCTTTGCGGACCAACCCGCGGTCCCAGACGACGTGATCGAGGATGGCGAGCGCCTCGTGAGCGTCATCGACGAGCACCAAGACAAGGACGGCAAGCCCTTGTCCTACAAGGCCGCGGCACTCGGCGCGCTCGATCCGCCGCTCAAGGCCGCGCAGAAGGAGTGGAGCGAGGCCGAGGCGGCGGACAGCGCCTATCAAAAGGTCCTCGCCGAGGTCCGCACCGCCGCCACGGCTTTCGACGCCGAGCTCCAGGCGTTCCGTCGCACGCTCGCCGGCGCCTTCGGGCGAAGCGACAAGGACTATCAAAAGCTCCGCGCCGAACGCGCCGCCCACGCGGACGCCGACGACGATCCCGGCGCCCCGTCCCCCGCCCCTCCCGCATAGTTCCTTCCTCGAAAACCCTGCGGCGGGTTCCCGAACCCTGCGTCGACCTTCCGCAACCCTGCGGCGACGCTCGAAACCCTGCGGCGGCCTTCAGCAACCCTGCGACCGCTCCGCGATCCCTGCGGTGCGGCCAACGCCGCCTGCCGCGGGTACGCGGCCGTCTACCGCGACCCGGACGCCGCCTGCAGGGCGGCGGATGCCGCCTGCGGCGCGGCGGATGCCGCCTGCGGCGCGCCCGGTATCGCTCTGCGATGCGGCGGTGAGCGTCTGCGGCGCGGCGGATGCCGCCCGCGGCGCGATGGTGGACGCCCGCGACGTGGCTGATGTCTGCTGCGATGCCCTCAATGTCGCCTGCGGTGCGGCCGACGCCGCCTGCGGCGCGATGGGGGGCGCGTCGCGAGGGATCACCCACGATCCGGCGAACGGCCCGCGCCGAGCGACTTCGTCGATCGTGATGTCGTCCGCGGGGCGAGACGCACCGTCGTAGCTCGGGGAAGCGCATCCGTGCTCGAACGACTCTTCATGCCCAGCACGGAGAGGAGCCGACGCCATGCCCACGCTTCGATTACATCAATTCGGCAATGAAGCCGCCGATGGAGACGCTGGCCGGAGCTGCGCCGCCAACGTGGCGGAGGTGCTCCAGCACTTCTCGCGCGCATGAAGGCGGGCTCTGTGCTCGAACCCGGCGGGGCATAACCGGGTTCCACTTCAGCGACCAAATGGAGGAAGCCGAATGAGCATCGCGCGCGGAGAGGAACGCGTCGCAACGGCGCCCATCCATCGCGCGATGTGAGCGCGGTGCCGACGGGTTGGGAATCGCGCGCACACCCGCGTAGAGCACCGGACAGGACGCCATTCGCGCCGGACAATCCACGTTACCGACGCGGACACAGACGACTCGCGCGCACTTCGGAAAGCTCCCCCGATCGCGACGAGCCCGCATGAAACCATCCACGCTCTCGTCGCCTTCCATCGAGCTCCATCGAGCGCGAGGCGGCCTCGGCGAGCGGCGCAGAACATGAAAGGAGGCTTGTCGAACCGCGCGGCGCCGGGAGCTCCCGAAGGCCGCGCCTGCGCTCCGCGGATGATCGCACGTCGGCGGAGCCGCACGGAGGAGAACGAGCAATGAGCCTGTGGAAGAACATGTGTTCGGTCGTCGCCCTCTCCATCACCGCGGCGCTCGCGGGCACCGGCTGCCTCGCGCAGAGCGAGAACGACGAAGAGACGAACCAGACCGAGCTCGCCGCCGTCGACAACGCCGATGAGACCACCGGCGAGGCGACCGAAGCGTGCTGCGGCGGCGGCTTCGGCGGCGGCTGCGGCTTCGGCGGCGGCTGCGGCTTCGGCGGCGGCTGCGGCTTCGCGGGTGGTTGCGGCGGCTTCAGCCCCTGCGCGCCGTTCGCCGGCTTTTTCCCGTTCGGCGCCCTCATCCCGACGACCGCGCCGCCGGTCTGGGGCGGCTTCCCGCTCCACGCCCTGCGGTGCTGCTGCTTCTGATCTCCGCATCGCGCGCGCCGCCGTGACGGCGTCGTGAGCGGAGCCGGAGGCCGCGGTGGGCGCCCACCGCGGCCTCCCTCGTTGGCTCGCGCGCGCCTCGTCGTGCCGCGCAGCGACACGGTCAGCCGTGCCGCGCCCGATCGAACCCTTCTGGACTTCACGCGGGGCCGCATCGACAATCGGCCCATGCGCTTCTCTCTTCTCGGCCTCGCGCTCCTCGTCGTCGGCTGCTCTGCGGCGACGTCCGGCGAAGGGGGCAACACCGGCGGCACCGGCGGCAGCGCGGCCACCACCACCGGCAGCGCCGGCGGCTCGTCGACCACGACCAGCACCGCCAGCGGCACCGGCGGTGGCTTCACCTTCGGCACCGGCGGCAGCGGCGGCACCGGAGGCGGCGACATCACCCCCGACGTGGCCGAGGTCTTCGCGCACAGCGCGAGCGTGCTCTACCGCCTCGATCCCACCGACAAGAGCGTCACCACCATCGGCAACTTCCAGAGCTGCGGCTCGAGCGTCATCGACATCGCCATCGACAAGGATGGGACGATGTTCGCCACGACGTTCAGCGGCCTCTACAAGGTCAACAAGCAGAACGCCGCCTGCACGCACATCTCCGACGGCGGTTACCCGAACTCGCTCTCCTTCGTCCCCAAAGGCACCGTCGATCCCAACGTCGAGGCCCTCGTCGGCTACACCGGATCCACCTACGTGCGCATCGACACCACGACCGGCGCGGTCACGCCCATCGGCGCCATCAGCGGCGGCTACTTCTCCAGCGGCGACATCGTCTCGGTCATCGGCGGCGGCACCTACCTCACGGTGAACGGCAACGGCTGCTCGGACTGCATCATCGAGGTCGATCCCAAGACGGGCGACCTGAAGAAGATGATCGGCCCGCTCGGCCACAGCGCCGTCTACGGCCTCGCCTTCTGGGGTGGCTTCGCCTACGGCTTCGACGACTCAGGGCAGCTCTTCCAGATCGATCTGACCAACGGCGCGAGCACCAACATCCCCATGCCCAACCCGCCCGCGGGCCTCAGCTTCTGGGGCGCCGGCTCCACCACCGCAGCCCCGATCAAGCCGCCCACGTGATCGAGATGGGGCCGCGAGCGGCCTCAAACTCCGGGCCGAACGAGCGGCCCTGGATCACGATGGGCAACGAATGGCCTCATATCCCCGGCCGGCCCTGGATCATGATGAGCCACGAGCGGCCTTGGGCCGAATGAATCACTTGATCTTCTCGATGCGCTCGCGCGCGCCCCTTCCTTCCGAGCCCTGATCGCGCACACGCATCGTCATCGATCCCACCCGTCGCATCGATCGCATCGCGACGCCGCCTGCTCCTCGCGTCGTCCAATGCTCCTGCCCTCGAGCCTCGTTTGCCCGTGATCCCTTGGTCCGAAGTCCCCGGTAAGCGCGCTGCGCAGCAGGTCTACGTGGCGTTCACGCCCGTGTGGGGCGCCCTCTGCGGCGTGGTCATGCTCGGCGGTCTCGCCGAACGTTGGGGCGATGGCCCGCTCCTCGTGCTCGGCTTCGGACTCTGGATCGCCTTGCTCGGCGCCGGCTTCATGCGGCGCGCGCCCGAGGATCGCGGTCGCCCGTGGCATCGCCTCTACCACGCGAAGCTCTCGCTCTTCGTCGCCGTCTTCGCCTTCCTCGGCAACTGGTTCGGCACCCGACACTTCTACGAAGTGCTCGACATGCACTACGGCTTCCGCGTGGCTTGGTATTGGAACGACGTCCCCGTCTTCCTCTATCCGCTCACAGCCGTCTACTTCACCACCTACGCGGTCCTCTTCGATCTCGCGGTGCGCGCCGCGGTGCGGCGTGGCCTCCCGCGCGCGCTCGCGGTCGTCGTCTCGGCGATGGCGCTCGCCTTCCTCGAGACCGGCCTCAACGCCAACCCGTGGATGGAGAGCACCTTCTGCTACGGCAGCCTCCCTTTCGCGCTGTCGTTCGGAACGTTGATGTACGGCTCGCATTTCGTCCTCGCGGGCCCGCTCTGGCACCGCATCGACGAGCCCTCTCGGGGTGACACCCGACTCGTCGACGCCGCGGTCGCCGCATTTGCGGCCATGATGTTGGTCTTGTCGGTCGACGAAGTGTGGGCCCGTGCAGTCGCGCCGCATTTCGCGACGGTCGTCCCGGGGCGCGTGGGCATCCCGGGCAAACAAGGTGTCTGTTGCTTGAAGAGCCCCCGGACGCGTTGACGGCCCCGCCCGCGGGTTCCTATGCTTTCTGTTCCCCGTGGCGTTCGATCGCGACAAAGTCCTCGAAACCGCGCAATCGCTCTTCGAGAAGAAGCGCTACGACAAAGCCATCGTCGAGTACCAAAAGGTCCTCGCCGCCGATCCGAAGGACGCGCGCACGCTCCTCAAGATCGGTGAGGTCCAAGTCCGGGCCGAGCAGTACGAGCAGGCCATCGCCACCTTCGATCAGGTCGGCCAGCTCCTCGCGACGCAGGGCTTCGCGCTCAAGGCCGTCTCCGCGTATCAGCAAGCGCGCGAGCTCGTGCAGCGGCACGTCCCGCACCTCACCGATCGCTTCGGTTACCTCGTCTCGCGCATGGCCGAGCTCTACGTGCAGCTCCGCCGCCCCAACGAGGCCGTGCAGCTCTACGAAGAGACGGCCGCGCGCCTCGAGGCCGCGGGGCGCCACCGCGACGCCATCCTCCTCTTCAAGAAGATCGTCGATCTCGATCCGCAGAATTTCGAGCGCGCCCAGCGCCTCGTCGACGCGCAGCTCCGCATCGGCGACGTCGACGGCACCGGCCCGCACCTCGCCATCCTCGCCGAAGGCCTGGCCGCGCGCGGCCAACACGACGACGCCATCAACGTCGGCGAGCGCGCCCTCGCGGCCACGCCCAAGCCCGATCCCAAGCTCGCGCGTCTCCTCGCGCAGCTCTACCTCGATCGCGGCCTCCCGAAGGACGGCGCCGCGGCCTTCGTCAAAATCCAAATCCTCTACAAAGAGTCCCCGAAGGATCTCGACACCCTCGGCCTCCTCGCGCGCGCGCTCTACGTCCTGCGCCAGCCCGACAAAGCCATCGAGGTGCACAAGGAAGCCGCGCGCGTCGCGCTCGCGAGCAACAAGCTCGACGCCTTCGACTTCCACATGGAGACGCTGGCCGCGCGCGCCCCGCACGATCCCGGTGTCCGCAAGCTCGCCGCCACGTGGAGCAAAGCCCCGCCTTCGCTGCGCGATCCCAAGCCCGCACCACCGCCTGCGCCGGGCCGCGCGCCCACGCCGCCGCAACCTCCTGCAGCGTCGCAGGTCGACGTCGCCGCTCCACCGGCGCCTCCCCGGCCCCCGCAACCATCGGCTCCACAGATAGCGCCTACCGAAGCGCTCGCCGCGCCCACTCCGGCCTCTCCGGCCCGTGCGCCCGCGCCGCCGCCCACGCCTGCTTCGCCCCCGGCGCGGCCCGCGCCGCCGCCGCTGCCGCATCAACGCGGCGCTGCCCCGACGCCGCCGCAACGACCGCAACCGCCGCCGGTCCCCACGCGCGCCGCCCCGCCTCCCGTACCGCAACGGCCCCCGCCTCCTCCGCTCCCGCCGCGCGCTGCGCCACCGATCGCACCGGCAGCGCCGCCGATCGCAACGGCAGCGCAGCCCATCGCGCCACCGATCGCAATGGCAGCGCAGCCCATTGCGATTGCACCGCAACCGATCGCGCCGCCGATCGCAACGGCACCGATCGCCATCGCACCGCAACCGATCGCGCCGCCGATCGCCATCGCATCGCAACCGATCGCAATGGCAGCGCAGCCCATTGCGATTGCACCGCAGCCGATCGCGCCGTCGATCGCAACGTCGCCGCAGCCGATCGCGCCGCCGCAACCGGCCGCGCCGGCGCCTCAGCCGGCCGCTCCTCCGCTGTTCGAGTTCGATGCCGACGACCCGCTCGGCCTCGATCTCGGTCCGCTGCCGGAGCCCGAGCAGGAGGAGCCCGCGTCGCCTCCGATGCCGCCTCTCGCTGCACCGATCGGCGCTCCCATCGCTCCGCCTCTCGCCGCGCCGATCGCGATGCCGCCCTTCGCCGCACCGATCGATCCGCCCTTCGCCGAGCCCATCCCGATGCCGCCCTTCGCTGCACCGATCGGCGCTCCCATCGCTCCGCCCTTCGCCGAGCCCATCGCGATGCCGCCCTTCGCCGCACCGATCGATCCGCCCTTCGCCGAGCCCATCGCGATGCCGCCCTTCGCCGCACCGATCGCGCCGCCTCTCGCCGAGCCCATCGCGATACCGCCCTTCGCTGCACCGATCGGCGCTCCCATCGCGCCGCCCTTCACCGCACCGATCGGCGTCGATGCCACACCGGCGCAGCCACGTGCTTCGGATCCGGCGATCGATCCACCGCCGGCCTCGTTCGCGGGGCGTGGGGGCATCGACGAGGACGCGCTCGAAGAGGTCGACTTCTTCGTGTCGCAGGGGATGTTCGAGGACGCGATCGGCCTCCTCGACGAGCAGCTCGAGCGCTTGCCCGATCACCCGCTCCTGCTCGATCGCAAGGCAGAGATCCAAGCGATGGCCGCCGACGCCGAGGCCAAGGCCGGCTGACCCGATCGAGAGGGCGCCGTCCCCCGCGCCCTCTCCATGTCGATGTCGATCGGGCCGATCGCATGCGCGCGATCGGCCTCGATCATCGCTCCATCACTTCTCGATCGCGTACACGAAGCTCGCCTTGGGCGCGCGCAGCCAGCGCTCGGTGATCACGCCGCGCAGGCGCTTCCACTCGCCGTCGGCGTCGGCCATCTCACCGCGCAGCTTGAGCGCGGCGGCCTTGTCGCCCTTGGCCTTGATGGCGAGCACCTGCTTCTCGAGCGCCGTGATCGCCGCGGGCAGCTTGTCCTCGACGATGCTGAAGCAACCCTTGTCCTTGCCGTTGGCGGCCATCTCGCCTTCGTTCCACTTCATGGCGCCCGCCTTCACGAACGAGCCCACCTGAATCGCGGAGAGCTGCGAATAAGGCTTGGGCGTGCCGCTCTCGCCGTACATCCCCTCCGAGATGTGCCCGAAGGCCCAGAGGATGTCGGCCTGATGCCCGAGCCGCACGCGCTTGTCCTCGACGATGCCCTTCTTCACCAGCCACTGCCCCAAGTAGAGCGCGCTGGTCTGCGCCTTCAGCTCTTCGAGCATGCCCGCGAGCGGCCCGCCGAAGGTCTCCGCGTCGGTCTTGCCCTTCACCTTGTACTCGTGCGCCGGGCCCAGGTTGTGGGCCGCCTCGTGCAGCACGGTGGTCATCACCGTGAGCGCCGGATCGATGGCCGCCGGATCGAACGTCGCCTTGCAGAGCAGGCTCTCCGCCTTCTCGCGCTGCGACGCGCGGCTGTCCGGATCCGTGTAGAGGTTCGTCATCGCCACCGTGCGCCCGCGCCCCTCGTTGGCCACGGGGCCCCAGTTGGGCAAGCTCTGCCCGATGGTCGCGCCCAGCGACGCGCGCGAGTCGCCCGCGTTGAGCACCATGTCGATGAAGTCGGGCAGGTGGAACGCCACCTTGCGCGCCTTGTACGGCGCCCCGGCCATCTTCGCGAGCTCCTCCTCCATGTCGCGCTTCACCGGATCGAGCTTCTTCTGCCAGGCCAGCGAGTCCTGGTTGATCCGCGCGAAGCTCACGTGGAACCCGGCCTTGCGGCTGCACGGATCGGCGTACGTCTCGTCCGGCCCGACACGCAGGTACCACTTCGAGTTGTTGACGCTCATGCGCGCCCACGCCTCGTCCGCCGGCTCCCAGTTGTTGTCGAGGAACGCCTTCGACGCGGCCGTGAGGTAGGCCTTGAGCGGCGCTTCCTCCGCGCTCTTGATGGCGTCCGCCGCCGCGGCGAGCTCGCGGCTCACCGCCGTCATCTCGTCCTTGTAGAACGTGCTGTACGGCACCGCCTCGAGATCGCCGCCCTTCTCCACCACCACGGTGAACGGGCCGAGCAGTGCCTTCTGATCCTTGCGCGCCTCGAGCTTCTCGCAGAACTTCTCGGGCTTCTGCGCGCTCGCCGGATACAGGCCCGACACGCGCGGCGGCTTCTGCGGCAGCGCGCTGCACGCGGGATCCTTCTCGGTCTTGGGCGCCTGACAGTAGGGCCCGTGGTTCCGGTGGAACATCATCCGCGACGCGGCATCGTCCTTCGGGATCCCCGCATCGAGCCCCGCCGTCCCCATCTGCTTCTCGTAGATCCGCTCGATGATCTGCGCCGCCGCGAGCACGTGATCCACGAGCACGCGATCCTCCGTCGAGGCCGCGTGCAGATCGGTGCGCACCAGCGTGGGTCGCCCCTGCGAAAGCTCGAGCCGCACGGTCTCGCGCCGCTTCTTCTCCGCGTCCGAGAGCCCTTCCGTCGGGTGCCCCGCCGTGTGCACCTTGGCCATCGCCTCGTACGCTTCGTGGAGCTTCGCGGTGAAGTCGGTGCCCTGCACGAAGGGCCCGCCCTCCGGCGCGGCGCCCCAGAGCACGGCCAGCTCGTTCACGTCGAGCACGCCCGGGCTCGCCTCGTCGCTGATCCAAAACAGCGGCAGATTCAGCTCCGCGGCGATTCGATTGAAATCGGCCCGTGGGATCCGGTCGAGGCGGACATTCGGCTTCTCCGCCGATCCGCTCTTTTGATCCGACGGTGGCTCTGTGGGCGCAGCGGTCTGTGCCGGCGCGACTTGAGGCTCGATGGCAGGCTCGCAGGCGGCGGCGCCGAGCGCGAGCGCGAGGAAGGACGCAGCTCTTTTCATCGGGGCGGCGAGGGTAGTCGAGACGCGCCCCACTGTCCTCACGATCGACGCCGCCCGGCTTTACGCAAACCGCGCCTCGCCGTACGGTTCCGACCGACGAGCGGGCTCTGCCCACGAGGCTCCCGCCCGATCCACAGCGCCGCGCGCGAGCGCGGAGGGAGCGGCGATGGCGGCCCAGACGATGGAAGACAGGCCCTACCTGCGAGGCAACTACGCCCCCATCCACACCGAGATCGAAGCCCACGATCTCCCCAGCATCGGCACGATCCCCCGTGATCTCGCGGGCATGTTCGTGCGCAACGGGAGCAACCCGCGCTTCCTCGGCAAGGGCCGTCATCATTGGTTCGACGGCGACGGGATGATGCACGGCGTCCACTTCGAGGACGGCCGCGCCAGCTATCGCAACCGCTGGATCCGCACCCAAGCCTTCCTCGCCGAAGAGCAAGCGGGCGAAGCCTTGTGGACGGGCGTCACCGAGCGCCCCGACTTCACCAATCCGCGCGGCCCCTTCAAAGACACCTCGAACACCGACGTCGTCTTCCACGCCGGCCGCCTGCTGACGCTGTGGTGGCTCGGCGGCGACGCGTACGCGCTCCGCCTCCCGTCGCTCGAGACGTGCGGTGTCGAGACGTGGGGCGGCAAGGTGAAGACCATCTCCGCGCATCCCAAGGTCGATGCGGCGACCGGCGAGATGATGTTCTTCGACTACAAGCCCTTCCCGCCCTACCTCACCTACGGCGTCGCCAACGCCGCCGGCGAGCTCACGCACCTGACGACGATCGATCTACCCGGCCCGCGTCTCCAACACGACATGGCCATCACCGAGCGGTTCTCGATCTTCCTCGACATGTCGATGATGTGGGACCCGAAGCTGCTCGCGCAGGGCAAGACGCGCATCGGCTTCTTCCGCGACAAGCCCACGCGCTTCGGCATCCTCCCGCGCCACGCGCCGGGCAGCGAGATCCGCTGGTTCGAAGCGTCGGCCTGTTACATGTACCACACCATCAATGCGTGGGAGGAAGGCGACCGCGTCGTCCTCGTCGGCTGCCGCATCGATCATCCGCTCGCGGGCGCGACGGACAACCCCGACATCGGCCGCGTCGTCCCGGAGATCGGCTTCCTCCGTCTCGAGCCTTACCTCTATCGCTGGACGTTCGACATGAAGACCGGCGCCGTCACCGAGGAGCAGCTCGACGACGTGCTCGGCGAGTTCCCGCGCATGGACAACCGCGCCCTCGGCCGCCGCACGCGCTTCGCGTACACGCCGCGCATCGCCTCCGCGCCGACGATGTTCTTCGACGGCCTCACCAAATACGACACCGACACGGGCCGCAAGTCCGAGCACCTCTGGCCCTCCGGGAAGTTCGGCGGCGAGGTCGTCTTCGCGCCGCGCCTCGGATCGAAATCCGAAGACGACGGCTACCTCGTCACCTTCGTCGCCGAAGAGTCCACCGGCGCCTCCGAGCTCGTCATCCTCGACGCCGCCCACGTCGATCAAGATCCCGTCTGCCGCATCCCCATCCCGCAGCGCGTCCCCACCGGCTATCACGCCTTCTGGATCTCCGCTTCGGACATGGCGAAACAGCGTCCGCTCTGATTCACACGGCGGGGACTCGCGTCCCCGCCGCCCCAGTCTTCATGTGGGGCTTCGGGTCGGCTTCGCCGCCCTACGCCCCACGCCCCGGCAAAGCCGCTGGGGCCCCACCACCCCGCGATCCACCCGAGATTTCCAGCACGCTTCGCCGCTTCGGGCCTAGCGTTCGTCGCATGAGGGAGGGCGAAGTCATAGACCGCGCGAATGACACGCACGGACGGCGATCTCTTCGCCGACGTCCGAGACTTCGCGCCCGCGCTCGGCATCTCATCCATGCCGTGATCGAGATCGATCCCGTCGCCTCGCACCCGCCGCCCGAACCTCTGGAGTGCTCATGGAACCCCGTAAAACGCCGCCCATCTTCATCCTCGGCGGCCATCAGACCGACTACGGTCGCAACCTCACGCGCGAAGGAAAGACGCTCGCCGATCTGATCCGCGAGACCACCCAAGGCGCCCTCGCCGCCGCTGAGGTCGATGCCTCCGCGATCGAGGTCGGGCACATCGGCAACTTCGCCGGCGAGCTCTTCGTCGGGCAGGGCCATCTCGGCGGCCTCCTCGTCGAAGCCGATCCTGCTTTCGCCGGCCTCCCCACCACGCGTCACGAGGCCGCGTGTGCCTCCGGCAGCGTCGCGGCGCTCGCAGCCATGGCCGATCTCGAGGCCGGCCGTTACGACGTCGCGATCGTCCTCGGCGCCGAGCTGATGCGCAACGGCACCGCGGTCCAAGCCTCGCAGAAGCTCGGCGCCGCAGCCTGGGTCCCGCGGGAAACCGACGGCCTCACCCACGTATGGCCCGAGCTCTTCAGCCGCGTCGGCGATGCGTACGCGGAGAGGTTCGGGCTCGATCGATCACACCTCGTCGCCATCGCGCAGAGCAACTTCGAGAACGCCCGGCGCAACCCCAACGCCCAGACCCGAAGCTGGCAGCTCGGCCCACACAGCTTCGCGGAGGACGCGCCCAACAACCCCCGCGTCGCCGGCCGCTTGCACAAATACGATTGCAGCCAGGTCACCGACGGCGGCGCCGCCATCGTGCTCGCCTCCGAGCGCTTCGCGCGCGCCCACGCGGCTCGCACGGGGCGCCCGCTCTCGCAGATCATCGGCTTCGGCCACCGCACCGCGCGCATGGCCCTCACCGACAAGCTCGAAGCGAGCCGCGGAGGCGCCTACGTCTTCCCCGAGGTCCGCCGCGCGATCACCGACGCCTTCGCCCGCGCCGGCGTCCCCGACGTCACCGCGATCGACGCCATCGAAACCCACGACTGCTTCACCACCACGCAGTACATGGCCATCGATCACTTCGGCATCACCGCCCCCGGCGAGTCGTGGAAGGCCATCGAGGCCGGCACCACCCTCTTCGGCGGCCGCCTCCCCATGAACCCGAGCGGCGGCCTCATGGGCCTCGGCCACCCCGTGGGCGCGAGCGGCGTCCGCATGCTCCTCGACGCCCACAAACAGATCACCGGCACCGCCGGCGCCTACCAAGTCGAAGGCGCGAAGCAAGTCGCGACCCTCAACATCGGCGGCAGCGCCACCACCTCCGTCTGCTTCGTCGTCGCCCGCAGCTAAATCAGCGAGCGTAGCGAGCGTGATTCTCGAACGACGAAGACCCTTCGTGAACGTGAACGTGGACGTGGTCGCGTGGACACGGCTGACACAATTCGCCTGCGCTGGCTGAGTCAGTTCGCTCTGCCGGTGCCGCGACGGCGCCGTCGTTCCTTGTGCTCCAGGCTCGGGGTGTCCTACAGAAGAAGGCGCGGGTGGAGGGTGGAGCGCCGGCTCGTGGAGCGGAGGACAGCGAGCGAGCGCATGGTGCTCGCGGACGCTCGGCTGTTGGGGCTGGAGCACCAAGGCGACGTTCGAGGGGGGGAGCATGAGCAGGGTGGGGATGTACGCCCGGGTCTCCTCGGGGAGGCAGGAGAAGGATCACACGATCGCGTCGCAGGTCGCAGCCATTGAGCAGCATGCCGCGGCCGCGGGCGATGTGGTCGATGCCGAGCACCGTTACATCGATAACGGCTGGCCGGGGGACACGCTGTTGCGGCCCGGCCTCGATGCGTTGCGCGATGCTGTGGCGCTGGGCGCCGTCGACAAGGTCATCGTCTACGATCCCGATCGCCTGGCGAGGCGCTTCGTCGATCAGCAGGTCGTGCTGGAGGAGATCGCGCGCAAGCAGGTGGAGGTCATCTTCGTTCACGGCGGCACGGCGCGCACGCCCGAGGAGCAGATGGCGCTGGGGGTGCGCGGTGTCTTTGCCGAGTACGAGCGCGCCAAGATCCTCGACCGCACGCGCCGTGGACGGCTGCATCGGGCACGCAGCGGGGCGCCTCCTTCGTGGTCCAATCCACCGTACGGTCTACGGGTCATTCGCGGCGAGAGGCATCTGCCGGGCACCATCGTGATCGAGGAGTGCGAGGCCGCTGTGGTTCGGCAGGTCCTCACGTGGGTCGGGATGGAGGGGCTGCGCCTGCGACAGGTCGCGCGGCGTCTGGACGAGCGCGGCATCAAACCGAGATCCGGCGAGCGCTGGTCACCGAGCACGCTCGGCAAGATGGTGCGCAACCGCGTGTACGTGGGGCAGGCACATCATCAGAAGTACCAATCCATCGAGCCCAAAGAGCCCCGCGACAGACTTCGGTACCGGCGCCATCGCAAGTCCTCTTCCCGGCGCCGCCCCGAGGCCGACTGGCTCGGCGCGCGCGTGCCGGCCATCGTGGACGAGGCTCTCTTCGAGAAAGCGCAGGAGCGGCTGTTCGAGCATCGGCGCCAAACGGCCGGTCAGGTCAAGCACCCGTACCTGCTGCGTGGGCTGCTCTGGTGTTGCACCTGTGCGCGCAAGATGTGAGGCTTCGGCTGCGACGTCGGCACGCGTCACGAGCGCAGATACTATGCGTGCAATGGAAGGGATCACCACGCCGCCCATGGTGACCGACAGTGCCCGAGCCGACCCGTGCGCGCCGAGGACGTCGAGCAGGTCGTATGGGCGGACCTTTCACACTGGCTTCAGGAGCCCGAGCAGCTCGCGATTCAGCTCGGAGCCCAACGCGACAAGATCCGAACGGTACTCGAGGCTCACGCCGCTGAGCAGCGTCGGCTCGTGCGGCAGGCGAGGTCGCTCACGCACGCGATCGAACGGCTCGTGGACGCCTACCAGGCAGAAGCCATCACGCTCGAGGAGCTACGCGGGCGGCGTGAGCACCTCGAAGAAGCCAAGCAGCGCTGCCATAGAGAGCTCACGGAGCTCGAGCACCGGCATGATCAAGCGCTCACCCAACGTCGTGTCGTCGATGAGATCCAGCAGCTCAGAGAACGACTGCATCAGGGGCTCGAACGCTGTACCTGGGACGACCGGCGGGCGATCGTCGGGCTGCTGATCGAGAAGATCGAGGTCGACGAGCCCAACCTTCGGGTGCACTACGTCGTGCCGCTCGGCACGTCCGGCGGGTGCTCTGCGCCCGTGTCGTCTGAGCAGACGGCCACTCCCGCCTGTGACGGGGCTGGCAGGGTGGACGGCAGTTTGTGTCAGCCGTGTCCACGCGATGGTGGTCGTGAACGCTGACGCTGACGACGGGCCGTCGACGTCAGCGTCAGCGTCCACGTAAACGTACGTAAACGTCCACGTCCACGAGGAGACCGTTGTTCGAGAATCGCCGCGCGCGCCCGCGCCCGCACGAAGGTCGCGCGACCGAAGCCTCCCGCCCTCTCGATCCCCCGCAAAGCAGCCGCGCGCCAATCGTTTGAGCTCAAACCATCTCGCCGCCGGCCGTCGCCGCGCGCAATCGTTCGAGCTCAAACCATCTCGCGCACAGCGTCAGCCCTCCGCGCCTTCCAGGATGTCCCCGTCGTAGACGTACCAGGCGCCGTCGCGACCGCGGAGCATCGTCTTCCGCACCCGCGTGTCGTGCTTCTTGCGCAGCACGAAGAACAGGACCAGGCCCACGATGGCCAGCAGGCGGAAGACGGCGAAGCTCACCGCCAGGATCATGCTCACCCAACGCGGCCACGATTGAAACGCGAGCTCGGCCTCGATCACGGCCACGTCGTCCTGCACGTCGACCACGGTCACGCGCTTCACCTGCATGGTGCGCATGCTCCCGTCGCCCGCGCGCGCGAAGCTGCCCGTGTAGGTCTTGATCGCAGCCTCGTTGCTCAGGGTGACCTCGACCGGGTTGGTCGTGATCTCGCCGAGCACCGGCGTCCGCACCGTCTGCTCGCGCGCGGTCGGGCAGAGCCGCGCCCACGCGTACCCGTTGCGGCCCATGGCCAGGGCCTTGAGGAACGACTTCAGCGCCGCTTCCGGCGTCGAGGGCTGCCCATGCGGCACCAGCGACAGGTCCAGCACGAGCAGCACGATGGCGAACACACCGCAGAAGATGGCGACGATGATGCTCACCATCTGCAGCGGATCCACCCGGCTGCCGCCGGTCCCCGTGGCGACGATCCCGCCGATCGCCGCGGTCCCGAGCACGGCCATGACGATGGTGATGGTCCGGACGCGCGCCCCCGCCGCGGCCACGTCGCGCTGCACGTTGCCGCTGTCGGACAGGTGCTCGTCCAAGCGAGCGAGCGCTTCCTGGACGTCGCCGCTCGCGCGTCGTCGCTGCTTGGAGGAAACCCGGACACCTTCGGTGTCGGCTTTCGGCGGGGCGTAGGGGTTGAGATCGCTCGGCTCGCTCATTCGCCGCATGACAACCGATTTCCCGCCGACGCGCGAGAGGGAGGCGCCCGACGGCCGGGCGTTGTATGCCGGCCTCGTGGAGACGCAGGCAGAGCCGGCCGCCGAGGCCGCAGATTCCCCCGAGGCTCGCTTCATGCGCGAGGCCATGCTCGAAGCCGAGGCCGCCGCCGAAGCAGGCGACGTCCCCGTGGGCGCCGTCGTCGTGGACGCGGCCGGGACCATCATCGGTCGGGGCCGCAACCGGCGCGAGGCCGACCAAGATCCCACGGCCCACGCCGAGGTCGACGCGCTCCGCCGCGCCTCGGCAGCGCTCGGCCACTGGCGCCTCGAAGGCGCGACCGTCTACGTGACCTTGGAGCCCTGCCCCATGTGCGCCGGCGCCTTGGTCAACGCCCGCGTGTCCCGCGTCGTCTACGGCTGCCCCGATCCCAAGGCCGGCGCCGTCGACACGCTCTTCACGATCGGCCGTGATCTCCGCCTGAACCACCGCTTCGCCGTCACCTCCGGCGTCCTCGGCGACGCCTGCGCCGGCCTCCTCAAAGCCTTCTTCGCCAAGCTCCGCGCCCGCAACGCCAAGCCCGAGATCGCCCCTGCTCCCGAGCCCGAGCGCGCCTGATTCCTGATTCACGATGGGGCCGCAAGCGGCCCCAAACCCCGGGCCGGACGAGCCGGCCGTGATCCCACGCCCACGCTCCGATCGATCACGATCCGATCCGATCCGCCCGCGCCATCGATCACGAGGTTCGACGGGCCCACCGATCACGATCCCGATCGCCGCCTCCATCGATCACGCACGCTCACTCGGCGCGCGCCTCCGCGTGCGATCACGGAAACTCTTCGATCGGCTCGTACGGCAGCGCGGGAGCGCTGGGATCGATCGGCGCATGGTTCGCCGGCTGCGGGCTGCGCTGCGGCGCCGGCGATCCACGGATCACCGTCTCGCGGAGCCCTTCTTCCAGCTCGTCCTCCGCGATCCGGTTTCGCTCGCGCGCGATCTTCATCAGCTTTTGCAGGTACGCCATCCATCCCGGCGCCACCGCGCCGCCCGATCCGAAGTGCTGCACCTTCGGGTTCGGCATGATCGAGGCCACGTAGAGCGCCTGCCCGAGCGAGAGATCGTGCGCGCTCGTGCTGAAGTAATGTCGAGCCGCCGGCCCGATCCCATAGATCATCGGCCCGAACTCCACCACGTTCAGGTAGAGCTCGATGATCTGCTCCTTCGTCAGCTCCTGCTCCAAGTACATCGTGAGCACGGCTTCCTGGAGCTTGCGTGACAGCGTCTTGCCGCGCTCGAGGTAGAGGTTCTTCGCGAGCTGCATGCTGATGGTGCTCGCCCCGCGGACGAACTTCTTCTTGCGCAGGTTCTCGCGCACGCTGTTCTTGATGGCCTCGTGATCGAAGCCGTGATGCCGGTGGAACCCGCCGTCCTCGGTCGTGAGCACCGCGATCTCCATGAACTTGGAGATGGTCGTGTACGGCACCCAATCCGGCGTCCCCGGCCCCGTCTCGATGTCGACCGGCCGCCCCTCGGGATCGTACGCCGTGCGATGAAACGGCTTCTTGAAGCGATCGACGTGCACCGCCGGCGGCGCCTCGGTCACGCGGCAGGAGCTGCTCGCGTCCCAATCCAGCTTGAACCCGCGATCGAGGTGCGCCGTATCGACATCCATGCTCCCGCGGAGCGCGAACGACCCGGCCATGCGCATCCCGTGAAGCTTGGAAACGAGCCCTTTCGGCGTGGCCTCGAGCATCGATTGGCACGCCGTGAGCGGCATCTCGAAGCTCCCCCGGATGCGATGCGAATCCTCCCCGCCCGCGGGCGCGGGTGCCTCCCCCACCCGCACGGCGAGGCTCGCGTCCTTCCGCCGTCGCTGCGGCGCGCTCGCCGCTTCGCCGCCCCGGACCCGATCGTAATCTCCCTTGAAGAGCAGTCGAATCGCGCCGAGGTCGAGCTCTCCCTCGGCGATGCGCGCGCGCGACCCGTCGAGATCCACCTCGCCCTTGAGCCCGAACGCCAGCGTCAATCCGGCCACCGGCTCATCGGAGAGCGCCGCGCTCCGCACCGAGAGCGCGTGCACCTTCCCCTCGCCGTCGATGCGCAGCGTGCGTCCATCGGCCGAGAGCACCAGATGCGATCGCGTCGACAGCGACGTCAGCCCCACGTCGAACAGCCCGAAATCCCCCTCGCGCACGCCCAACGACGACAGCCAGATGGGCCCGCCCTGCACGTCGGCCACGATCTCCTGCGCGCCCGCCGCCCCGCCCTCGGCGAGCGGAACCGCCAGCCGAAACGTCAGCGTCTCCTCGTGATCGCCCGGTGATCCCGGTGCCCGTGCCGATGCCGCAGGCGCCGCGCTCGTCGCCGGACGCGCGCTCGTGCCGCGCAGATCGGGCGTCAGCTCCACCACCAAGCGCCCATCACGCCGCGCCACCTCGAGCGTCCCCGGCCCGAGGTTCAGCACATCCGACGCATGATGAATCCGCGCATGCACCCCGCCGAGCCGCACCTTGGCCGCCGGCTCGATCAACAAATCCAGCGCGCGCGCCGCCGAAAGAAGGCTCCCGCGCACCGCGGCGCCGGCGCCCGTCGCGCGATCCACCGCTTGCTCCGCGGGATCGGCCTTCACCTGCCGCAGCCCACCGAGATCCTTCAGCGCCCCGCCGTTCTTCCCGAGCGGCAGCGTCACCTCGGCCTCCACCGCGTCGGTCGCGAGCGCCGCGAGCCGATAGCTCGCGCCCTCCCCTGCCTTCACCAGCTCGACGCGCCCGTTCTTCACGGACACGGTCGCCGTACCGAGGGTCGCGGAGGCCTCGGCCGCCGACACCGCGAGCTTCCCGCCCTCGCGCGTGAACCGCAGATCCGCGGCGCTCACGCTCTCCGTCGGATTCTCCGACGCATCCTGCCAGCGGATCTTGAGGCCCGAGAGATCCGTCGTCCTCCCCGCGCTGCCCTCCGCGCGTCCCGCCCCGTCACCGCCGAGATGATGTGCCCGCCAAGCCTCGGCCTGACGCATCACCACCTCGCGTGTCCCGATCGCCGAAACCACGCCTCCATGAAGCGCGACCTTTCGGCCCGACGTCCCGTACGTGACCACCACCTCGTCGAGGTGAACACGCGCCGCCGGCACCTCCTCGAGCGTCACGTCCACCCCGAGCAGCCGCACGCCGAGCAGCGAAGGCACCACGTCCGCGACGGCAACCGTCGCCCCGTAGCGCGCCGCTGCGCGGTTCGCGGAATACCGAACGAGCGGCCCGAAGCCGGTCACGATCACCAACCCGACGGCAGCGCCGGAGGCGAAGGCAAGCTTGAAGCGCCTGGAAATCACCTGTGCCTAGGGTACCAACGCTCGGCAAACGGGAAAGTAAACCACGACGCATCCGCCCCCGGAATCGCCCGCTCGGTCGCGGCCTTGGGTGCGGACCCACCATCGCCCGAGGGCCGGGAGGCCGAGCTCCTCCGAGGTTCTTTAGCGGATGCCCGAGCTCACCGGCCAGCGCGTCGCGCTGCTGCGTGCAGCCCAGCGAGCGACCAGTGGTAACGAAGGCAGCCGTCGAAGTGGACGGCGCCCTCGAAGGCCACATCGTCTCCCAACAAGGCGGGCAGCTCATCGTCTCCGGAAAGGGCTCGATCGACGAACGACCCCGGCTGATGGCCGCTCGCGTGGACATGTCCCCGGCTCATCGGCGCCGCCACCAGGATCGACGCTGACGGAACCGTCGCGCGAATCCCCACAGCAGCTCACGACCTGGCCTCGAGGCTCGACAGGGCAGCACCCGGCGCAATGGCCCGAGGAGGCCCTGCTGGACGTCCAAGCCGCCCGATGAGTCCGCTCGCTGACGCTCGCGGCTGCCGCTGCCGGCGGTGGTTGCCGGATCGCAGGGATGGTTCGCGCAGTCGACCGCGAGCCATGCCGAGGTCCGCAGCGCGGAGGCGGTGCCGCGATGGCTCGCAGAGGCGCCCGGTCGGCGTTGGCCCAGAGCGTTTGGCTGCCGAGGCCCGAAGGCCAAGGCCGAAGGACAAAGAAAAAAAGGCCAGCAAGCCGTTACAGCTTGCTGGCCCATAAAAAATCCCGGCGGCGTCCTACTCTCCCACTAGGTTGCCCTAGCAGTACCATCGGCTCCAAGGAGCTTAACTTCCGAGTTCGGGATGGGATCGGGTGTGGCCTCCTCGATATCACCACCGGAAAATTGTGGGTGTGTGTGCATGTCTCGTTTCGCGCCTATGGCTGCGAATTCGCACTGCGCTCTCCAGCGCTCGTCACCCGAGCTCTGGGCGCCTACTCAACGGTTGCCTTAGAAGTATGATCAAGCCGCACGACCGATTAGTACTGGTTAGCTCCGCCAATTGCTCGGCTTCCACACCCAGCCTATCAACCTCGTGGTCTACAAGGGGTCTTTAGGGACCTTGCGGTCCGGGACACCTAGTCTTGAGGCCGGCTTCCCGCTTAGATGCTTTCAGCGGTTATCCGTTCCGTACATGGCTACCCGGCTATGCTCTTGGCAGAACAACCGGAGCACCAGAGGTACGTCCACCCAGGTCCTCTCGTACTATGGGCAGCTCCTCTCAAGTGTCCTACGCCCACGGCAGATAGGGACCAAACTGTCTCACGACGTTTTAAACCCAGCTCGCGTACCGCTTTAATCGGCGAACAGCCGAACCCTTGGGACCTGCTCCAGCCCCAGGATGCGATGGGCCGACATCGAGGTGCCAAACCGCGCCGCCGATATGAACTCTCAGGCGCGATCAGCCTGTTATCCCCAGAGTACCTTTTATCCGATAAGCGATGGCCCTTCCATGCAGAACCACCGGATCACTAACGCCTGCTTTCGCACCTGCTCGACCTGTCGGTCTCGCAGTTAAGCTCCCTTGTGCGTTTGCACTCTACGCCTGGTTTCCAATCAGGCTGAGGGAACCTTCGCACGCCTCCGTTACTTTTTAGGAGGCGACCGCCCCAGTCAAACTGCCCACCAGGCAGTGTCCCCGACCCCGGTCAGGGGCCTAGGTTAGATTTCCAGAATATCCAGGGTGGTATTTCAACGTTGGCTCAGCTGAACCCGGAAGCCCAACTTCATAGCCTCCCACCTATCCTACGCAGAACATCCCGAAAATCACTGCCAAGTTGCAGTAAAGGTTCATGGGGTCTTTCCGTCTTGCCGCGGGTAGAGGGTATCTTCACCCCCGATACAATTTCGCTGAGTCCCTGGTCGAGACAGCGGGGATGTTGTTATGCCATTCGTGCAGGTCGGAACTTACCCGACAAGGAATTTCGCTACCTTAGGACCGTTATAGTTACGGCCGCCGTTTACTGGGGCTTCGGTTCGGAGCTTCGCTTGCGCTGACTCGTCCCCTTAACCTTCCAGCACCGGGCAGGCATCAGACCCTATACGTCCTCTTACGAGTTCGCAGAGTCCTGTGTTTTTAGTAAACAGTCACAACCCCCATTTCTCTGCAACCAGCCTACGCTCCGGCCGCGAGGGCCTTCACGAAAACCGGCACACCTTCTCCCGAAGTTACGGTGTCATTTTGCCGAGTTCCTTAACCAGGGTTCTCTCACGCGCCTTGGGATATTCACCCCGCCCACCTGAGTCGGTTTGCGGTACGGACACCAAAGGGGCTCAGTACGCGGCTTTTCTTGGAAGTCTGGGATCACCGAGTATCCAGCTCTAGGAGCTGACCTCATCACCTCTCGGATACGCGGGATGCCGTTTGTCCCTACCGGGTCCTAGCATCCCATCCTACGGGCTTGAACGCGCATCCATGCAGCGCGCTCGGCCTACCCTGCTCCGTCCCCGCTTACGTCAACGCCATCCTTGGTGGTGCAGGAATATTAACCTGCTTTCCATCACCTACGCCTCTCGGCCTCGGCTTAGGATCCGACTAACCCATGGGAGGATTATCCTTCCCCAGGAAACCTTGGGCTTACGGCGACCGAGTTTCTCGCTCGGTTTATCGCTACTCATGCCTGCATAAGCTCTTCGCAGGGCCGATACCGGTCGTCTCCGTCCGGCGTGTGTCTCCCTGCCAATGCTCCCCTACCGCTCTCTTTCGAGAACCCGTGGCTTCGGTACTGAGCTTGAGCCCCGTTATATTTTCGGCGCAGGCTCGCTTGACCAGTGAGCTATTACGCTTTCTTTAAAGGATGGCTGCTTCTAAGCCAACCTCCTGGTTGTCTGTGCGCTCCCACATCCT